>NZ_JBHGAP010000001.1:0-1838424 GCF_042610495.1 Rhizobium sp. SG2393 | reverse complement strand
GCAGGGTGGCAAGGAAAAGGCTCCGGCCGCGATTTGCCGCAAGGTGGCGCTGGCTGCCAACAATGGCGAGATCGAGATCTGGGGTGACGGCGCCCAGACGCGCTCCTTCCTCTTCATCGACGAATGCATCGAAGGCACGATCCGCCTGACGCGGTCGAATTTCGAGGGCCCGGTCAATATCGGTTCGGAAGAGATGGTCACGATCAACCAGCTCGTGGACATCGTTGCCGACATCGCCGGCAAGAAGATCCACAAGAACCACATTCCCGGCCCGACGGGCGTGCGCGGCCGCAACTCGGACAACCGTCTGATCGAGGAAAAGCTCGGCTGGGCGCCCGGCGCCACGCTGCGCGCCGGTCTCGAAAAGACCTATGCCTGGATCGAAGCGCAGATCCGTTCGAACAGCGCCGGCAACAAGTCGGCTGCCTGATCGCAGGGTCCGGGGCAGGGGCGTGCGCGCCCTTGCCCTTTTCCGACCGACGCTCACCAGACGGGTAACAGGGCGATATGACACAGCACGTCATGGTGTTTGCGGAAGGGGCATTGGCACTTTCCGAAACCTTCATCGCGGCCCATTGCCGGTCTCTGGAGCGGTACCGCTATACGCTGGTGGCCGTCGAAAAAACCGGTGACAGCCATCCCGATGTGCCGCGCCGCCACCTGATCGCGCCGGGAAAACCGGCGCGCCTCGAACGGCTGCTGTTTCGCCTCGGGTTCAGCCGCAAGATGGACAGGCTGATTGCCGAGCTGAAGCCCGACCTCATCCACGCGCATTACATGATGGGCGGCGCCTTCATCCTCCCCTACGCCAAGCGTGCCGGGATTCCCGTCATCACCACGGGACACGGCTATGACGTGACGCGGCGCCAGAAGATGACATCCGGTTACGGCGCGCTTTATGCCTTGGCCCGGCGCGGTCTCGTCAAATCCGGTGAACTTGTCCTGCCCGTCTCCGATTATCTGCGAGGCAAGCTGCTGCAGCAGGGTTTTGCCGCCAAGGCCGTGTCTACCCATTACCTCGGTATCGCAATTCCGCCCGTTGCCCCCGCAAACATAGCCGGCTCGCCGCCCCGCATCGTTTATGCCGGCCGCCTCGTCGAGAAGAAGGGGCTCGACAAGGTGCTGGAGGCCTTCGCGCTGGTGCAGCGTGAGCTTCCGGAAGCGGAGCTTCATATTGCAGGCGATGGTCCGCTCCGATCTCTCGTGGAGGCGGCGCTTCGCGAGCGCGTGAACATCACTTACCACGGCGCGTTGCCGCATGCGCAGGTCATGCAGTTGATGTCGACCGCGCGTGTCTTCACCATGCCGAGCCGGGAAGCGAGCGACGGCGATTCCGAGGGCTTCGGGCTTGTGTTGATAGAAGCACAGGCGATGGGTGTGCCGGTCGTGACGTCTATCGAAACCGGAACGGCGGAGTCTCTCGTGCCCGGCGAGACCGGCCTGGCGGTGGACCCGCATTCGGCCAAGAACCTTGCCGATGCCTATCTCTCCTATTTGGCCGATGCCGCGCGTGCTGCACAGGCCGGGCAGGCGGCTTACGAATTCGTACGGCGTGACTTCGATATACGTCGGCAGACGCAGAAGCTCGAGGCCATTTACGACCGTGTTCTTGCGCGTCAGTCCGGCAGGAGAGAGGCATGAATATATGGTTCGTGACCACGGTGCTGCCGCAGCTTGAGACCAGTGGCGGCGAGATCGCTTCACAGGCCTTTATTGATGCCCTGCGGGCAAGCGGCAACCGTGTGACGGTTTTCGGCTTTGCGCGTGAAGGCGACGTGTCGCCGGTGCCGACAGGCAGTCTTACGGTCGAACGGCGGCCGATCGAGACTGCGGCGTCGGGACTGAAAGCCTATGGCTGGATGGCGGGGGCACTCGCCAGCGGGCGGCCCTATGTGTGCGAGAAATTCCATTCGCCACGCTTCGCCAAGATATTTGCGCAGACGTCGCAGCAGGCCCGACCGGATCTGATCGTTATCGATCACGCGCAGATGGGCTGGCTGCTGCCGGTCCTCAAGCGCTACGGCGTTCCTCTCGTGTTTATCGCGCACAACGTCGAGAGCGAGCTCTACGCGGCTCAGGCGGCCAAAGTGTCAGCCCATGGTTCGCTCAAGCGGTTTTTACTCAAGCGCGATGCGGCGCTGATCGGCCGCATAGAGCAGGAACTCGCCCGTACCTGCGCCCAGGTCTGGACGCTGACCGAGGCCGAGCGGAAGGTTTTCGACGGCTTTGCAGGCACGCAAAAAGCCCGGACTATGGAACTGCCGGGCCGCCGCATCGAGGCGAGCCGTGAGCCGATCGCCACGGTGGCCGATGTCGGCATGCTCGGTACCTGGGCCTGGGAGGTCAACGGGCGCGGCCTGCGGTGGTTCATCGACGAGGTCATGCCGCATATTCCTGCCTCCATCACCGTGCGGGTTGGCGGGCGCGGATCAGAGGTGGCGAACGGATGCTTCCCGAACCTCACCGGGGTCGGCTTCGTCGATGATCCCGTCATCTTCATGCGCGAGGCCCGCGTTCTTGCTGTTCCAACCATCACTGGCGCAGGCATTCAGTTGAAGACCATCGAGGCAATCGCGACGGGCGTGCCGGTTGTCAGTACCACGCTCGGTGTGCGTGGGCTTGCTCACCTGCCCGCATATGTACACGTCGCTGACGAGCCGTCGGCGTTTGCCGAGACCCTCGCATCGGTCGTTGCGTCGCGCCCGCAAGCGGATGTCGCAGCGGCGACCTCCTGGGTCGAGATGCGGCGCCAGATCTTTGCCGATGGCGTGCGTGGGGCGTTGGAAGCGTGCGTATCGCAACGGCAATGACGCCGGGGTGTCGTGCAGATCATCGAGAGTGGGTCGGTCGTCGGATTGTCAGGATCTTCAGATGCAACCAGAAATCCAAGTTGAGAGAGCCCGGTCGCAGCAAGGCAGTTCCGTTTTCCGCGGCCCGCAGCCTCTCTCCAGGATTGATGGTGGCCGTCATGCCGTGGGGATGATGCCTGACAGCAGGGATGCCGCCAGCCGTGACGACCAGGCGATCCCGGGAGCGCTGTCGTCAGATATCGACTTCGGCGTGGCCGTTGTTTGCCATCTTCGGAAAATGATGTGGGGCGTGACGGCGCATGCGTGATACGGTTCCCGCAGCGCGAATGGCGCCAACTTCGCAGCCTGGAATACGTCGGGTGATCGAACGATGACGCCCAATGATCTATGCTTTTGTTTTTGCCGCATTGTCCGATGCCGAAGCGGTCACGCTTCGGGGGGACATGCTCTAAGTCTTTCATTGATTGCTTAAACTGCTGGCCCATGCCAGCTTGGAGTAGATAATGGCTTTTATCTCATCGCGCCGCGGATTTCTGATTGGATCTGCGCTCGTCGGCGCGGGGGCTGCCGCCTTTCTCGCCAACCGATTTGTCGGGGACGACCAGTTTGACCCTTCGACACAGGCGTACCTTGCGCGTTGCGAGAGCCAGCCATCATCTCTTCAGGCGGCCGCATTGAATGCCCTGATTGTCAGTCTCAAAGGCTACGGCCTCTGGGACAAGTTGGACGCCTTGTGGGATCTGCAGGCCGAAACACCTCAGCGCGCTCTCCTGAACATTAAAGATCAAAAGTTCAACCTGACGCTCGAGGGCAACACGACCCACCGGCCCGGATTCGGCCTTCGCGGTGACGGATCGACGGGCTTTCTGCGGACGGGAATTCGCCCCAACGCCGGAGACCTGGTTTTCACACTTCAATCGGCAATGATTGGGGTGTTCTGCGCGATCAACACCAATGGAGGCAATTCCTATGCCCTCGGTGCGATCGACGGAAACTTGCGTCTCAAGACACGGCAGGTGCCTGCAGAGGCGCCAAGCGGCTTCTTGAATGACGAGGGGGCTCCTCTCAATGGCCCGCCCATGTCCGGCCTGCTTCCTGGCCTGGTCATTCTCAACCGCGAGGCATCGTATTCGGTTTCCGTCGTAAAGAATGGGATGCGCCTTGTCTCGGAAACCCGTCCCGCCACGCAGCTCATGGATGACGAGATCCTTATCGGTCGCGCGGGCTCTCGCTTTAGCGAAGAGACGTACGCGTTTGCCTTCGTCGGCGGTGGTCTCGATGAAGGCGAGATGCGTGCCTTCAATGCTGTCGTGCGCGATTACCTCATCGCGAGCATGACCCCCATTGTGTGCTTCGGCGACAGCCTTACACAAGGCGTGCGAAATCGCGGTCGCAGTCCACTTGCGACAACGACCAGCTACCCGTCACAGCTGGAGGCCCTGCAGAACCGTGTCGTGTTCAATGGCGGTATTGGAGGGCAGACCAGCATTCAGATCCGTGAACGCGCCGAACCCGACAACTTCATGAATGCTGCCGTGAACATCATCTGGATGGGCCGCAACAACTACAAGGACACTGATAGAGTTCTGGCCGACATCGAGAGTGTCGCCAATCGCGTTGTGGGCGGACGCTTCGCGGTTCTGTCCATTCTGAACGGGGATTATCCGCCGGAGCATAAGGATCTCGACGGTTACAAGATCATCATGGGATTGAACGATACGCTGTCGAAACGGTATGGTGACAAGTACATCGACGTCCGTAGCCAGTTGCTGGCGGCTGCCAATCCAAATGACCCGGGTGACATGGCGGATATTGCCGACGATGTTCCGCCGCGATCCCTGAGAAGCGACCAACTGCATCTGAATGATGCAGGCGATACCGTGATTGCAAAGACCGTTTCAGAATTCTTGAAGAAAAAGGGTTGGTAGCAATGTGCCGATCCATGCCCAAGACAATTTTATTCATGGCCGTTGAAAAAAGTCGATTTGCGATGTGCACAAGAGGGAACGTCTGAATCATGTCGGTACAACATGATCCTGCGAACAAGAGAGCCATTGCGTCACATGCGTTGAGCGATGTGAAGGATGAAGCGTTCTCCCAGTGGCTCGATTTGTTCCGATGGGTTGCAGCGTTGCTGGTGCTTTACGCTCACCTTACAAATCGCTTTGTGACACCCTTGGCAGACGTTCCGGCGGGTGAGCGAAACATCGCCAGTCTCGCGGCGGGTTTCCTATCCGGCTTCTCGCACCAGGCCGTCATGGTGTTCTTTGTGCTGAGCGGTTACCTGGTTGGGGGCGCACTCGTTCGCGAAGTGAAGAAGACCAACGCTATCAATGTTCCTTCCTATCTGACCAAGCGCTTCATTCGCCTCTGGACAGTCTTGTTGCCCGCCTTTCTGCTCAGCTTCATCTGCTTCTGGATCAGCATCAGTGTCTACGAGGCCGACAAGACCGGCGTATTTTCTGCGCAGCTTTCGCAAAGCGGATCGCCGGGTACGTTGCTGTGCAATGTCTTCTTCATGCAGACATTCGCGTGCCAACAGTTCGCCGGAAACGGTCCCTTGTGGTCGCTCTTCAACGAGTTCTGGTATTATATCGGGTTTCTGGCGCTGGCCGCCGCCGCCGTCTATGCAAACACGGTGGGGCGTATTGCAATTGCACTCGCCGTCTGCAGTTTTTTTGCTCTCTTGTCTGTCTACCAGTTTGATGGTTCGAAACTTGGACCTTACTTCCTGATCTGGTTGCTTGGCGTCTGGTCGGCATCGACGCCGAAGCCTTTCGTGCGGTCATCCCTCTTTTGGGCGGCCGTGCTTGTCGTTTTCCTTTTGGCAGTTCGCCTGGGCATTCGACGGGCATGGTGGGACGCAAATCCCCTGGGGTCGTTCGGCATCGATCTCCTTCTCGGGATTATCTTCTGCAATCTCCTCGCAGCGATGCGGTTCTCATCCTTGAAGCGTCCTCCCCTGGCGAGTGTGAATGTCTTTCTCGCGTCGTTCTCGTTTTCCCTTTACTGTACCCATGTCCCGATCCTGAATCTGATCACGGCGATGCGTGTTCATCAAAGTCCAGGTAGCGCTGTGCTGGTGAATCTCACAACGCCGTCTGAATGGATGTATGTTCTCTGGCCATTTGTTTTATGCATTGTCGTAGCATTCGTCTTCGCGCACTTCACAGAACGTCATACGGATGCGATTAGAAGGCGTTTCAACAGTTTGTTTATACAGATGCGCCAAACCTGAAGCATTGATGTTGGCAAGCAAAGGCGCCGCTTTGGTGCCGGGAACTCACATGTCTGCGGAACTGTACGAGCCGACTCTCCAAAGCGTGCACGTCATTTCGGCTCGAAAACGCGGCTTGGCGCGGCAATTGATAGGTCAATCTGGATGAGTATCGCTGCGAATTTTCAGAAGAGAGATGCCGAGCGGATTGCCGTCCGCCAAAGGGGCGAGGTTTTCTCATCGAGTTCTTCACTGATATTGAACGTCCTGGACTTTGTCTGCATTCTGATCGCCATCATATGGCTCTCCCATGCCTGGTACTATCCATCCCTGAGCACTCTTGATCGTGCTCCGGGCATTGAAGTTCTCAACTTTTTGAATTTTGGCGCCGGCGTCTATTTTTTGACGCGTCTCTTCTTTGTTGGCCGCCTCGCGGCGCTTTTGGAAGAAAAGCTGGTCCTGCTGTTTTTTCTGATTGGCTTTGTAAATATTTACTTCTCCTATTCACCGATCAACACGTTCGGATTTGTCAGAGCCGAGTTCCTCATGTTGGTTGCTGCGATCTATTATCGCGGCAAGGTTGGGCAGGCACGATTTGTTGCGTTGATTGCCGAAGTGCTCGGCGTCATCATCTTCCTCTCGATGCTGGCATCCTTCACCAGTATCGGGGTCATGTCGGGTTTCGACTCCGGGCGTTGGCGCGGGCTTTTTGGTCACAAGAACAGCCTCGGCGAAATGAGTGCCGTTCTTTTCGTCCTGCTGTTCGGTCTCTATCGGTTTCGCTGGAGCCTGAGTTGGCGCCACCTTCTCTATGCGTTTTCTGCGCTTGCGTGCCTGGCTTTCGCAGGTTCGGCGACCTCGCTTGCCGTCTGCTTCGTCATGGTTGCGGTTATCCTGCAGATTGAGCTCATCGCGCGCATGGGGGTATCGGCTGCGCTGCGCATCTCGATTTTCCTGATCGGCATGACCACAGTCATCGCTTTTGCGAATGTCATCCTGCCGCTGGTCACCGAATCCCTTGGGCGTGACCTGACCTTTACCGGGAGAACGGGCATATGGCAGGCCTTCTTGTTCTTTGCCGAACAGAAACCTTGGACCGGCTGGGGCTGGGCAACCATCGCGCAGAATGAAGGCATGCTCGGATATATTCGTCAAACGCTGAAGCTCCCGAACATCCAGACGCCCCATAGCGGCTACGTGGCACTGCTGGTTGAGCTCGGCTATCCCGGTCTGATTGTTTTCGCAACATGGCTCCTGAGTGTGTTGGTCGGGTCGGCGCGTATCGCGTTGCGAGATCGTAACCTGCTTCAGGCCACACGTGCTGCGATTGCGATGGGCCTGATCCTTCACTCGTTTTTCGAAGGCACGTCCGGCGCGACGCCGTCCATCTGGTTCCTTGTTCTTCTGGGAACGGGAGGCATCGTGACGTTGAAGCAGAGGGAAGGGGGCGCGCAACCCGTTCGCCCCGTCGCTGCTCAACGACGCCTTTCATGACGATGTCGGAAGAGGCGTTTGACGTTCGTCACGATGTTCGCATTCGTTTGAGATATCCAGCATGAGCTCGTTTCTATCGTCATTCTTCCGCAAGCCTGTTGCGCCTGACGCCATCGTTGCCAAGCCGCGCAGTGCCCGCATCACGCTCTCCCCCCTCTACAGCGCCATCTACGCCGTTGGCGATATCCATGGTTGCGAGGAGGAGTTGGAGCGGATGGAGGACGTGATCCTGGCTGACGGGTCCGATCTGGCGGGCGAGAAGCTGGTGATCTTTCTGGGGGATTATATCGATCGCGGCCCGGCTTCGGCCGGTGTGATCGACAGGCTCTTGACGCCGCTTCCGGCAGGGTTTCGCCGGTTGTGCCTGAAGGGCAATCACGATCAGATGTTCGTGGATTTCCTCGCGTCCCCGAGCAAGGAGTCGCCCTGGCTTGAACTTGGCGGCTGGGAGACGCTGGCTTCGTACGGGATCTATCCCGATACGGCCGCGCGTGGCCTGGCAACCAAGTTGAAGGCCTATATTCCCGACGAGCACATCGATTTCCTCAGCAACCTGCCGGTCATGGCGACGGTGGGCACGTTCTGCTTCATGCATGCCGGCATCGACCCGGCTCTGCCGCTCGATGACCAGGACGATGCGGTGCTGATGACCAGCCGCCCACGCAATTTCGACTGGAGCCTCTACAGGGGCACCCATACGATCGTGCACGGGCACACGCCGGTAGAGCGGATCGAGCTTTCCGGAAAGCGCATCAATGTGGATCTGTGCGCCTACCAGACGGGCCGGCTGGCCGGTGTGCGCATCAAGGACGGTGAGTTGTCGGTCGTCCTGTCGCGCTGATCCGGAAGTCCGGTCATCCCTGCCGACGGTCGGGCTTTTGGTGGGGCCGGCGCATGTCCAGCGGGAGCGTCATCGCTTCGAAATAGAGCCGATGCGGCAATACAGATTATGGCGCACTGAAGGTGATCCTGCGGTCACCTTCAGTGCTGTCTATGCTTGTTTGACGCGGTCCGGACGCGAAACCGGCGGCGCACTTTCGCTGCAGAGGCTCCATGGCCTCGCGACGATCAATCAGTCCTTGCTGAAGAGATCGCGGGTGTAGACCTTCTCGCTGACGTCGCGGATGTCGTCGCTCATGCGATTGGCGATGATGACATCCGATTCCGCCTTGAAGGCGTTGACGTCGCGCAGGACGCGGGCGCGGAAGAAGGTGTCCTCTTTCAGCATCGGCTCGTACAGCACGACTTCGATGCCCTTGGCGCGCAGCCGCTTCATGACGCCCTGAATGGAGGAGTCGCGGAAATTGTCCGAGCCCGCCTTCATCGTCAGGCGATAGATACCCACGGTCTTGGGGTTGCGGCGGATGATGTCTGTGGCGATGAAGTCCTTGCGCGT
The DNA here is from genome assembly GCF_042610495.1 of Rhizobium sp. SG2393. Taxonomy (NCBI): domain Bacteria; kingdom Pseudomonadati; phylum Pseudomonadota; class Alphaproteobacteria; order Hyphomicrobiales; family Rhizobiaceae; genus Rhizobium; species Rhizobium sp. SG2393. Next base: position 1,829,507 of record NZ_JBHGAP010000001.1, on the reverse strand, counting down.
CGAGTTGGAATCGACGATCGCGCGGATCAGGTTCTGGGGCACGTTGTCGTAATTGGCCAGAAGCTGCTTTGTGTCCTTCGGAAGGCAGTAGCCGCCATAGCCGAAGGAGGGATTGTTGTAATAATTGCCGATGCGCGGGTCGAGCGAGACGCCCGTGATGATCTCGCGGCTGTCCATGCCGCGCGTGGCGGCATAGGTGTCGAGTTCGTTGAAGAAGGCGACGCGCATGGCAAGATAGGTGTTGGAAAAGAGCTTGATCGCCTCGGCTTCGCTTGAGCCGGTGAGCAGGATCTCCACGGACTTCGTGACGGCGCCCTCATGCAGCAATTCCGCGAAGATGCGACCGCGATCGCTGCGGTCACCGACGATGATGCGGGAGGGGTGCAGGTTGTCGTGGAGTGCGCGGCCCTCGCGCAGGAATTCCGGCGAGAAGATGATGGTGTCTGTGCCGAATTCGGCGCGCACGCGATCGGTGAAGCCGACGGGGATCGTCGATTTTACCACGATCGTACCCTGTGGATTGAAGGTCAGCGCATCCCGGATGGCGGTCTCGACCGAGGATGTGTCGAAGAAATTGGCATTCGGGTCGTAATTGGTGGGTGTCGCGATGATCGTGTAGTCGGCGCCTGTGTAGGCAGATGCCTTGTCGCTCGTCGCCGTCAGCTTCAACGGCTTCGTGGCCAGGAAGGTACTGACGTCCGCATCCTCGACGGGGGATATGCCCCGGTTGACCATATCGACACGCGCCTCGGAAATATCGTGGGCGACCACATCGTGGTTCTGTGCAAGCAGGACGGCGTTGGAAATGCCAACATAGCCCAGACCGATCACGGCAATCTTCATGGGAAAAACAAGCCTTCTTCAACGGTAGTTTAAAAATGAACATGTCCCGCGTTGCGGGTAAACATTGTCTGCAATGGCGCGACACTACTGTCTCGTCCGGCACCTGTACAGATGCCGGGCACGCCATGCGGGATCTCTCTACCCGTTGGATGTGACTATTGTTAACGCGCCTGGCCGGTCGTTTTCGTCAAGACCGGTCGTCGGGGCGGTCAGGGGCGCGCGTCAGTGCGATGCATTGTGCTTCGTGTGCCAGTTCCAGGCGGAGCGGACGATATCCTCGATGCCGTAGCGCGGCGCCCAGCCGAGCAGGGCTGCGGCCTTCTTGTTGTCGGCGACCAGCAGGGTGGAATCGCCCGGCCGGCGGGCTGATTCCTCCACCGGAAAGGCGCGGCCCGACACGGTGCGGATCGTGTCGAGCAGTTCCTTGACGGTGGTGCCGACCCCGGTGCCGAGGTTGATCGCCTCCGTCTTGCCGCCGGCCAGCAGGTAGTCGACTGCCCGCACATGGGCATCGGCGAGATCGAGCACATGAATATAGTCGCGCACGCAGGTGCCATCGCGTGTGGGGTAATCCGTGCCGAAGATCTTGAAATCACGACGACGGCCGAGGGCGGCTTCGATGGCGATCGGAATCGCGTGGGTTTCCGGCTGGTGCCATTCGCCGATCCGGCCTTCGAAATCGGCACCGGCGGCGTTGAAGTACCGCAGCATGACAGCGCGCAGGCCGAGCAGATCGCTGTAGTCGCGGATGGCCTGCTCCACGATCCATTTGGTGCGGCCATAGGGGTTGATCGGCTTCTGGCTGTGGGTCTCGTCCAGCGTTTCGGTTTCCGGCAGGCCGTAGGTGGCACAGGTCGAGGAGAAGACGACGTGGTTCACGCCACCCTTGATCGCCGCCTGCAGCAGATTCAGCGAGCCGATGACATTGTTTTCGTAGAAGGCGAGGGGATTGGTGACGGAATCACCCACCTCGATCAGCGCCGCAAAGTGCAGGATGGCAAGGGGCTTGTGCGCTGCAATCACCTCGGCCAGGCGCTGGGGATCGCGGATATCGCCGCGCTCCAGCAGGCCCCATCGCACGAATTCCTCATGGCCGTTGGTGAGATTGTCGAAGACAATGGGGGTGTAGCCGCTTTCGGAAAGCTTCATGCAGGTGTGCGATCCGATGTAGCCCGCGCCGCCGGCGACCAGCACCTTCTTGTCCATCATGCTTCCTCCCCGCCAAGGGCACTTGCTCTGTAGCGATGCAATTCCCTTGCTCTTCTTCGCTGTTCAGGTGCGCCGGAAGCGCACGGGTGTCAACCGGCAGATGAGGAGGCCGGACATCACCGGACGGTCGGTCGCAGCATGCAGGCAGGAGAAGGGGGGGGTGGATCCGTGGTAATTGTCAGACGGATCCGTTTGCCTCATGCCTGAAAACATGCTCCTGACGATTTTTCAGGACGTTTTCAAGCTTGGGAGATCGAATGGTGGGCGTGACAGGGATTGAACCTGTGACCCCTACGATGTCAACGTAGTGCTCTCCCGCTGAGCTACACGCCCATTCGATGGGCGGCTTACACCACAGAACCCGTAATCGCGTCAATAGGTTTGTGACGGATTTTTTGCGGAGCTGTGGAGAAGCCGCAGCCGCGCCTTTTTCAGGCGGCGGCCAGCATCTTGTTCACCTCGTCGACGAGGTCGCGCAGGTGGAAGGGCTTGGAGAGAACCTTTGCGTCCTTCGGAGCCTTGGAGTCCGGATTGAGCGCGACGGCGGCAAAGCCGGTGATGAACATGACCTTGAGATCCGGATCGAGCTCGGTGGCGCGGCGCGCCAGTTCGATACCGTCCATCTCGGGCATGACAATATCGGTCAGGAGCAGCGAGAAGGGCTCCTCGCGCAGACGATCATAGGCGCTGGCGCCATTGTCGTAGGAGGTGACCTCGTAGCCGGCCTTTTCCAGCGCCTTCACGAGGAAGCGCCGCATGTCGTTGTCGTCTTCTGCGAGAAGAATCTTCTGGCTCATCTGGTCTGCCATGGTCCGTCACAATTTTGCTGAGGTGTGTGCATCACTAAGCCACCCCAAGTGTAAATATGCGGTGAATCCGCCTGATCAAGCCCGTTTCCACCGTTGAAACACTATGGACACAGCTCCATGTGGCTGGCAACATGACCGACGCAGCCGATTGAGGACATGGTAAAGGGGAGCGATGGCGGGCGGAGACGACCAGACTGAGCTCTTCGACGATAAGTCCTTCGGGGGAAAGCCTTTCGAGGTGATCGACCCCGGCGTTCAGCGTGTTCCATTCGTGTTCAACTCACCCCATAGCGGGCGGATCTATCCACAGTCTTTCCTTCGTCAGTCGCGGCTGGACGGCCATGCCATCCGCCGGTCGGAAGATCATTACGTGGACGAGATCTTCGACTTCGTCTCCGATTTCGGGGCGCCTTTGCTGCTCGCCCACTTCCCGCGCGCCTATCTCGATGTGAATCGCGAGCCCTACGAGCTTGACCCGCGCATGTTCGACGGTCCGCTGCCGCCGCATGCGAATACGGGGTCGGTCCGTGTTGCCGGTGGCCTCGGCACGGTTCCGCGACTGGTGGCGGAAAACATGGAGATCTATCGCCATCGCCTGCCGGTGGACGATGCGCTGGCGCGGATCGAGGGTATCTACAAGCCCTATCACGCCTGCCTGCGCCGGCTGATCGCGCATACGCACGTCGCCTTCGGCATGGCGATCCTGATCGACTGCCACTCCATGCCAGCCAATATCCGGGTGACGGGATCCACGCAGAGGCCGGATTTCATCATCGGTGACCGGTACGGCACGAGCGCCGCGGCGGAATTGTCACGGGTTGCGGTCGAGCTTCTTGAGGCAATGGGCTACACCGTTTCGCGCAACAAGCCCTATGCCGGCGGGTTCATCACCGAGCATTATGGTCGTCCGGCGCGGGGGCTGCATGCCCTGCAGATCGAAATCAATCGTGGCCTTTACATCGACGAGGGAACGCTCTTGAAAAAGCCGGCGTTCGCGCATCTTGCCGCCGATATGCGGGCCTTCGTGACTGCGCTTGCCGCCCATGTGGATGATGCGGCGGCCTATATGCCGCTGGCGGCCGAATAGGCCACGGTCTCCCTTCTCCTCTTTTCCTGTCACGTCAGGCTGCCACTTGGCGTGGCAGCGGACCCGCCGTTGTGCAAACGCCGCGCCTTCGCAGGACAAAAAAAACCGCGCCTATGGGCGCGGCAAGTCTAGGGAGGAAACACCCAAGGAGGGTATTTACAGCCACAAGTGACTGTACCAACAAGTTAATATTGCATCGCACAATTGTCAAGGAAAATGTGTAAAAACTAATCAGGCACTTCATGCGCCTAAAATTTGAGCGGCGGGTTCTCCGTCACCCGTTGGACTCGTTGCGGGAATCCGCTGTACGATTGCGGATGATGAAGAAGCCGGCAGGCGCCTGCCTTCTATTCGTGCAATGCTGGGCTCTTTCCGTGGGTGCCGGGAGCGGATAGGGTCGCGCCCGAACCCTTTTTTGTCTTTTCCGCAGAGTGCTGCCATGCTTCCCGACCGCGCCTTCTTCGATCGCCTCGCCGACGCCGCCCGTGCCGAGACCTTGCCACGGTTTCGCACCGGCACCGGGGTCGTCAACAAGCTGGATGGCGGTTTCGATCCCGTCACCGAAGGGGACCGCGCCGCCGAAACGGCGATCCGGGCGCTGATCGAGGCGCATTTCCCCGATCACGGCATTCTGGGAGAGGAGCACGGCAATGTCGGGCTGGATCGCGATCATGTCTGGGTCGTCGATCCCATTGACGGAACCCGCGCCTTCATCTCCGGCCTGCCGGTCTGGGGCACGCTGATCGGCCTCTATCACAAGGGCGAAGCGGTGATGGGGCTGATGGACCAGCCGTTTACCGGCGAGCGCTTCTTTGCCGGCGATGGCGTGGCGACCTATCGCGGGCCGGGCGGCGAGAGCCGGCTCGAAAGCCGCAGGGGCGTCGGCCTGTCGGATGCGATCCTCTTCACCACCTCGCCACATCTCTTTCCGGGCGAGACGCGCCAGCCCTTCGAAACGTTGCAGGGCAAGGTTCGGTTGTTCCGCTATGGCTGCGATTGCTACGCTTTCGCGCTTCTTGCCGCCGGCCATGTCGATATCGTCGTCGAGGGCGGCCTGAAGCCTTACGATGTCGGCGGGCTGATCCCGCTCATCGAGGCCGCGGGCGGTGTCATCACGACCTGGGATGGCGGTCCGGCGGAAATGGGCGGCGAGATCATTGCCGCCGGCAGCCCGGAGCTGCACGCGGCAGCCCTTGCCGTGCTCCAGGGCTGAGCGCGCTTTTCGCGGCGGCGCCGGCCGCCGCTCAGCCGGCCGCGATGGAGGTCTTGCCGACCACGGAGGCCGGGCCTTCCTCGACGCTTCCGGGAATGAAGGCGAGAATGGCGGCGATGGCCTGGCTGCGGTAGCGGTCGGCCTCCTGGAAGAGTTCGTGGCGCGCGCCGTCGACCGGCACCATGTGGCCGGCGCGGAAGATGCGGCAGAGGTTCTCAACCGAGATATGCGGCACCAGCCGGTCTGCGGTCGGCGCAAGAACCAGCGTCGGAATGGTGATCCGCGTCAGGTGCTCGTGGCGGGTGACGCGACGGATGGCCGCGAAGGATTCGCTCAGCCAGCGCGCGCTCGGCGGGCCCATGCCGAGTCCGGGATGCGCCGCCAGGATTGCGGCGTTTCGCGCAAAGCGCACGGGATCGGAGCTCAGAAGGTTCGTTTCGAAGGGGCGGTTGCCCTTGTCGCGGTTGAGCGCGCGGCTTCCGAGCCCCGTCATGCAGGCGAGTGCGGCAAGACGAGCGATCGTTCCCTCGCCGATGGCTTGCGCGCCGAGCCCGAGAAAAGGGGCTGACAAGACCATGCGGTCGATGCGGCCAGACAGGGCAGGGCCCATGGAGAGCGCCACCAGCCCGCCCGTCGAGTGGGCCACCAAAAAGAAGGGCATGCGCGTATCCGGCAGGACGATACGCTCCAGGAAGATTTGCAGGTCCTGCTCGTAATCGGCAAAGCGGCGTACATGTCCCCGGCGCGGCGCGTTGCGGATCAGGCGGCCGGAGCCGCCCTGGCCGCGCCAGTCGAAGGTCGCGACCCAGAGCCCGGCGGCGGTCAGATCACGCACCGTCTCGAAGTATTTCTCCATGCTTTCGTTGCGGCCCTGCAGCAGTACCACCGTGCCGCGCGCCGGAACTTCCGTGCGGAAGATCGCATAGCGGACCGGCACGCCGCCGACGCCGTCGAAGAAACCTGCGGTGTGGTTGTCGGGTACCGGATTGTCCGCCGTCTCGAACAGGATGTCGCTCATCGATCCTCGCCCGTAATCTGGTTCGTGCGCCTTGCGTGTGGATGGGATTCTGTCTTCGACCTTGCAGCATAAACGTCAAGGATTGCGGAAGAAAAAAGGGCGACCAGCCCGGCCTTGATATCAGCGACCGCAACGGGGGACGCGGTGGCGGCATGCAAGGCCGAAGGGCTGGTCGCCCGGCTGAAGGAGAAGGGACATTGCACTTCAGCGCCGGAACTGTCTTCCGATGCAGACAGGATTACCGCCCTTCACCTGAATGCGGCCGGAACGCTGCATTCACCTGTCGTTCAGGCGGGTCTTGGGGCGTGGGCATCGTTGCCTGACCTGCGCGGCCGGGTACCTCTTGAACGGCGGCGTCACCATTCCCAAATGATCTCTGCAGGCGCCAGACGGGCCTGCACCAAAACGATCCGCCTCGCCAATGACCGGGAGGTCGAGGATCCAAACCGCAATCGTTGCTCCAAGGAGGACACCATGCGTCACGTTGACTTTTCCCCGCTCTATCGCTCCACCGTTGGCTTTGACCGCCTGTTCACCATGCTGGACAGTCTCGGCCAGCCGGACCAGGCCCAGAGCTACCCGCCCTACAACATCGAGCGGACCGGTGAGAACGCCTACCGCATTACCATGGCCGTGGCCGGCTTCGACGAAACCGAGCTTTCGATCGAAGCGCGCGAACACACGCTGACGGTGAAGGGCGAAAAGGCCGAGGACAAGGCCGACGAAGGCCAGTTCCTCTACCGCGGCATTGCCAAGCGCGCCTTCGAGCGCCGCTTCCAGCTCGCCGATCATGTCGAGATCCGCGCCGCATCGCTGAAGAACGGCCTCCTGCACATCGACCTCGTCCGCGAAATCCCGGAAGCCGCCAAGCCGCGCAGGATCGAGATCGCCTCTGCCGCCCAGCAGCCGAAGCAGATTGAGGCCCAGACAACGGTCGGGACCAGCGCCAGCTAAGCCGAGCCTCCAGCTAAGCCAAGCCTTTGCATTCTCATGATATCGGGCGGCGTCCTTCCGGGCGCCGCCCTTTTCGTTGTGGCGTCATCGGCGCGGTCAGAGCAAGGCGAGCAAGTGATCGACATCCGCCTCGGTCGTCGCAAACGAGGTCACGAAGCGGTAGAGGTCGGCGCCTTCGCTGACAGCGATGTCGGCCGGGATCGGCCATTCGTAGAAAGCCGCACCATTGGCGCGCAGCGCGGCTGCGGTTTCCGTCGGCAGGATGGCGAAAACCTCGTTGGCTTGCGGCTCCCAAGCCAAGCGCGCGGTGCGCGACCGGCGCATGCCCTCTGCGAGGCGCGCGGCTGTGCCATTGGCGCGCCCGGCCAGCGTCAACCAGAGATCATCGGTGAGGTAGGCTTCGAACTGGGCGGAGACGAAGCGGGATTTGGAAATCACCTGGGCCGACTGCTTGTGGATAAAGGGAAGGTCGCGCGTCTTGTCCGGATCGAAGATGATCAGGGCTTCCGCCATCCAGCAGCCATTTTTCGTGCCGCCGAAGGAGAGGTGCGTGACGCCGCGTTTCCAGGTCATTTCGGCTGGCGTCGTGCCGAGCGAGACCAGCGCATTGGCAAAGCGCGCGCCATCCATATGCAGCGGCAGGTCGAAACGGCTGCAAATGTCTCCCATGGTGGCGATGTCGTCGAGCCCGTAAACCGTGCCCGATTCGGTTGCCTGCGTGATCGTCACCGCCATGGGCTGGCCGCCGGCGGCACGGCCGCTGGCAACGCTGCCGATCGTCGCTTCGAGGGCTGCGGGATCGATGCGGCCCAGCGTGCCGGGAATGTCGGTCAGCCGGCTGCCATGGGCGAAGAACTGCGGCGCGCTGCATTCATCCACGGCTGCATGCGCTTCGCGGTGGCAGAAGACATGGCCGCCCGGCCGGTTCACGGCAGCCATGGCCAGCGAATTGGCGGCGGTGCCGGTGGAGACATAGAAGACAGAGACCTCACGCTCGAAGATTTCCGAGAAACGGGCAGCGACCCGCCGGTCGATGTCGCTTGCGCCATAGGCCGGTGCAAAACCATCCGCGGCGGCTGAAAGCGCGGCGGACACCGCGGGGTGGGCGCCCGCCCAATTGTCGGAAGTGAAAATCATGAAACGATCCTGAAACGAAAAGGCGCTGCCGGGAGGTGACGGCGCGGGAGATTAACGGCGCGTTGGCGCGATGCAATCGCGGCTTCACACACATGGGCCAAAACCAGACCACTTTGAAACCAAAGAACGGCTTATGCGCTTGCGGCGAAATTTTCGTTCGTTGAATTGAAATTTCGTGAAATGTTCAAAACACTTGTTGGATTTATTTTTGACCCGCTCCCTTGCGATGCCGTCACGTTTCTGGCATAGAGCCTATGAAATAGGACAGCATGACTGTCCTATTTCGGTCTTCTGACCGATCGGGCTGGCCAAAGCATCATCTGGGCCGGCCCTGAAGGCTGGTCTGGTGGTCCTTCGTGGCGCCGATCCTGCCGTTGCGGTCTCGAAGGCGCCTGCCGCGGGACACTTTGTCACGACCCGATCAGGTTTACGATTTATTTGGAATTCGCTTCCTTGCGGTGCACACTCATCGCCGCGGACGGAAGCGACGTGGAAGGATAACCCCCCGGCAATCCGGGCACCAAGGAGGAAAGACGATGACGGAATTTGCGCCATCTCACGAGTCTCAGGCAATTCTTGCCAATGAGGCGACGGTGGTCAAAACGGCCGCCCGTTCCTCCGGACTGCCGGATCGGCAGGGGCTTTACGATCCCCGCAACGAGCACGATGCCTGCGGCGTCGGCTTTGTCGCCCACATGAAGGGCCAGAAGTCGCACCAGATCGTCAAGGACGGCCTGTTCATCCTCGAAAACCTGACGCATCGTGGTGCCGTCGGCGCCGATCCGCTGATGGGCGACGGGGCCGGCATTCTCGTGCAGATCCCGGACCGTTTCTTCCGCGAGGAAATGGCGGCCCAGGGCGTCGTGCTGCCGAAGGCCGGCGAATATGCCGTCGGCCACGTCTTCATGCCGCAGGACGAGGCGCTGATCGAGCACTTCAAGTCCGTCATCCGCGATGTCGTGACCGAGGAAGGCCAAGTGCTGCTCGGCTTCCGCGACGTGCCGGTCGACAATTCCTCGCTGTCGAAGGCGCCGGAAATCGTCGCCACCGAGCCGCGCCACGTGCAGATCTTCATCGGCGCCGGCCGTAACGCTGCGACGAACGCAGAGTTCGAGCGTCGCCTCTTCACGCTGCGCAAGGTGATCTCCAACCGCATCTATGCGGAATACGAGGGCAAGGAGAGCAACTTCTACCCGGTGTCGCTGTCGTCGGCGACGATCGTCTACAAGGGCATGTTCCTCGCCTATCAGGTTGGCGCCTATTACAAGGATCTCGCCGATCCGCGCTTCGAAAGCGCGGTGGCGCTCGTGCACCAGCGCTTCTCGACCAACACCTTCCCCTCCTGGAAGCTCGCGCACCCCTACCGCATGGTCGCCCACAACGGCGAGATCAACACGCTGCGCGGCAACGTCAACTGGATGGCGGCGCGTCAGGCGTCGGTCTCCTCGCCGCTCTTCGGCGATGACATCTCCAAGCTCTGGCCGATCTCCTATGAGGGGCAGTCCGACACGGCCTGCTTCGACAACGCGCTCGAATTCCTCGTGCAGGGTGGCTACTCGCTGGCGCATGCCGTGATGATGCTGATCCCCGAAGCCTGGGCCGGCAACCAGCTGATGGGTGCCGAGCGAAAGGCCTTCTACGAATATCACGCCGCCCTGATGGAGCCGTGGGATGGCCCGGCCGCCGTCTGCTTCACCGACGGCAAGCAGATCGGCGCAACGCTCGACCGCAACGGCCTGCGTCCGGCCCGCTACCTCGTCACCGATGACGACCGCATCATCCTCGCCTCCGAGGCTGGCACGCTGCCGGTCGAGGAAAGCCGCATCGTCAAGAAGTGGCGCCTGCAGCCGGGCAAGATGCTGCTGATCGACATGGAAAAGGGCGCGATCATCTCCGACGAGGACGTGAAGACGCAGCTTGCGACCCAGCATCCCTATCGCAAGTGGCTGGAAGATACCCAGCTCATCCTCGAAGACCTGAAGCCTGTGGAGCCGCGCGCGCTGCGCCGCGACGTGTCGCTGCTCGACCGTCAGCAGGCCTTTGGCTACACGCAGGAAGACACGAAGCTCCTGATGTCGCCGATGGCGACGACCGGCCAGGAAGCGATCGGCTCCATGGGCACCGACACGCCGATCTCGGCCATGTCGGACAAGCCGAAGCTGCTCTACACCTATTTCAAGCAGAACTTCGCGCAGGTCACCAACCCGCCGATCGACCCGATCCGCGAAGAGCTGGTGATGAGCCTCGTCTCCTTCATCGGTCCGCGCCCGAACATCCTCGACCATGAGGGGGCGGCGCATGCCAAGCGGCTCGAAGTTCGTCAGCCGATCCTGACCAATGGCGATCTCGAGAAGATCCGTTCCATCGGCCACACGGAAGATCGTTTCGACACCAAGACGCTCGACTTCACCTATGACGTGGAGCGTGGCGCTCAGGGCTTGCCGGAAATCCTCGACCGCCTGTGCGAGCGGGCGGAAGCGGCCGTCAAGGGCGGCTACAACATCATCGTGCTCTCCGACCGCCAGATCGGCCCGGACCGCGTCGCGCTGCCGGCGCTGCTCGCAACGGCGGCCGTGCACCATCACCTGATCCGCAAGGGTCTGCGCACCTCGGTCGGCCTCGTGGTCGAAACCGGCGAGGCGCGCGAAATCCACCACTTCTGCTGCCTCGCCGGCTACGGCGCGGAAGCCATCAACCCCTATCTGGCCTTCGACACGCTCACCGACATGCACAAGCGCGGCGAGTTCCCGAAGGAAGTCGATGGCGAGGAAGTGGTCTATCGCTACATCAAGGCGGTCGGTAAGGGCATCCTGAAGGTCATGTCCAAGATGGGCATCTCGACCTACCAGTCCTATTGCGGCGCGCAGATCTTCGACGCGATCGGCCTGTCGTCGTCGCTCGTCGACAAGTATTTCTTCGGCACGGCGACCACCATCGAGGGCATCGACCTCGACCAGATCGCAGAAGAAACCTTTGCCCGCCACCAGGCCGCCTTCGGTCCGGATCCGGTGCTGACCAACACGCTCGACATCGGCGGCGAATATGCCTACCGCATGCGCGGCGAAGGCCATGCCTGGACGCCTGACGTTGTTGCCTCGCTGCAGCATGCCGTGCGCGGCAATGCCGCCGACCGCTACAAGGAATTCGCCGAGCTGGTGAACGAGTCGGCGCTGCGTATGAACACGATCCGCGGCCTGTTCCGCATCAAGTCGGCCGAGGAGTGGGGCCGCAAGCCCGTCTCGATCGACGAGGTCGAGCCGGCAAGCGAGATCGTCAAGCGTTTCTCCACCGGCGCCATGTCCTTCGGCTCGATCAGCCGCGAGGCGCATGCGACGCTTGCGGTCGCCATGAACCGGATCGGCGGCAAGTCGAACACGGGCGAGGGCGGCGAGGAGAGCGACCGTTATCTGCCGCTCCTCAACGGGGCGCCGAACCCCGAGCGTTCCGCCATCAAGCAGGTCGCGTCCGGCCGCTTCGGCGTGACGACGGAATATCTCGTCAATGCCGACGTTTTGCAGATCAAGGTGGCGCAGGGGGCCAAGCCCGGCGAGGGCGGCCAGCTGCCCGGCCACAAGGTCGATGCGACGATTGCCAAGACCCGTCACTCCACCCCCGGCGTTGGCCTCATCTCGCCGCCGCCGCACCATGACATCTATTCGATCGAAGATCTGGCGCAGCTGATCTACGACCTGAAGAACGTCAACCCGGCGGCCGATATCTCGGTCAAGCTGGTGTCGGAAGTGGGTGTCGGCACGGTTGCGGCGGGCGTCGCCAAGGCGCGCGCCGACCATATCATCGTCGCCGGCTTCGATGGTGGCACGGGGGCCTCGCCGCTCACCTCGCTGAAGCATGCCGGCAGCCCCTGGGAAATCGGCCTGGCCGAGACCCAGCAGACGCTGGTGCTGAACGGCCTTCGCTCGCGCATCGCCCTGCAGGTCGATGGCGGTCTCAAGACCGGCCGTGACGTCATCATCGGCGCTCTGCTCGGTGCGGACGAGTTTGGCTTTGCCACCGCGCCGCTGATCGCGGCCGGCTGCATCATGATGCGCAAGTGCCACCTCAACACCTGTCCGGTGGGGGTCGCAACGCAGGATCCGGTCCTGCGCAAGCGCTTCAAGGGCACGCCCGAGCACGTCATCAACTACTTCTTCTTCGTGGCAGAGGAAGTGCGCGAGATCCTGGCCTCGCTTGGCGTGACCCGGCTCGACGAGATCATCGGCGCGACGGACCTGCTCGACAAGGACCGCCTCGTCAGCCACTGGAAGGCCAACGGCCTCGACTTCACGCGGCTCTTCCACAAGGTGGATGCGCCGAAGGAGGCCACCTACTGGACTGAGCGGCAGAAGCATCCCATCGATGACGTGCTCGACCGCACGCTGATCGCCCATGCGAAGCCGGCGCTGGAAAGCAAGACCCCGACCGCCTTCGAGGTCGAGATCAAGAACGTCGATCGCTCCGCCGGCGCCATGCTGTCGGGCGAAGTCGCCAAGCGCTACGGCCACAAGGGGCTGAAGGACGACACGATCCATGTGACGCTGAAGGGCACGGCCGGCCAGTCCTTTGCCGCTTTCCTCGCCCGCGGCGTGACCTTCGACCTCGTTGGCGACGGCAACGACTATGTCGGCAAGGGGCTTTCGGGTGGCCGCATCATCGTGCGTCCGCCGGCCGACTCCAAGATCGTGCCGGAACAGTCGATCATCGTCGGCAACACGGTGCTCTACGGCGCCATCGCCGGAGAGTGCTACTTCAACGGCGTGGCCGGCGAACGCTTCGCGGTGCGCAACTCCGGCGCCATCGCTGTCGTCGAGGGCGTGGGCGACCATGGCTGCGAATATATGACGGGCGGCGTCGTCGTCGTCATCGGCGAGACGGGTCGCAACTTCGCGGCCGGCATGTCGGGCGGTGTCGCCTATGTGCTGGACGAGAGCGGCGATTTCGCCAAGCGCTGCAACATGGCCATGGTCGAGCTGCAGCCGCTGCCGGAAGAAGACGACATGCTGGAGAAGCTGCACCATCACGGCGGCGATCTCATGCACAAGGGCATGGTGGACGTGACCGGCGACATGACGCGTCACGACGAGGAGCGGCTCTACCAGCTGATCTCCAACCACCTGCACTACACCGGCTCGCCGCGCGCCAAGCAGATCCTGGACAACTGGACGGAATTCCGCCCGAAGTTCCGCAAGGTGATGCCGGTCGAGTATCGTCGCGCGCTGGAAGACATGGAACGCATGAAGATGGCCGACGCGGCCGAGTGATTTGTTGCAGCGCCGCCTTCGTGATATGACATTGGCATATGACGAAGGTCAGGGCGAAGGCGGAGGCTGCGATGAACGATCAGTCTGATGTCGTGAAGATCGCCCGGGTGTTCAGCAATGGACGAAGCCGGGCCATACGGATCCCGAAGGAGTTCGAGTTCGAAGAAGAAAGCGTAGAAATCCGCAAGGCCGAGAACGGCGACCTGATCATCCACCCTGTTCGCAAAAAGACCCTCCTCGAGATCCTCGACGAACTGGAGGAGCTTGGCGAGGATGAACAGATGCCGGAGATCGATGATCCGCCGCCGGAGCCTGTTGATCTCTTCGAGTGGTCGGACGAGACATGAGGTATCTCCTTGATACCAATGCGATGTCCGAAATGGTTCGCGGTCCGGGCAACAGGATTGCAGCGGTCATCGAACGGGTTGGAGCGGAGGCTGTCTTTACGAGTATCCTCGTCGTCTGCGAGCTGAAGTTCGGGGCTGCGAAGAAGCGCTCGGAAAAGCTCTCTTCGAACCTCGAACGGGTTCTGGCTACGATTGTGGTCGAGGAATTCGGGCCACCCGCGGATCTTGCTTACGCGGATTTGCGGGTGGCGCTCGAAAGGGCGGGAACGCCGATCGGGCGAATGGATATGCTGATTGCGGCCCACGCCCTTGCGCTCGGCGCCACCGTGGTCACCGCCAACGAACGCGAATTTTCCCGGGTTCCGGGGCTGAAGGTCGAGAACTGGATGGCGTGAGGCCGTCGCGCTGGAGGGATGGACATGATCGTCACGACGACGAACACGATCGAGGGGCGCGAGATCGCCGAGTACAAGGGTATCGTCACGGGCGAAGCCATTCTCGGCACCAACGTGTTTCGCGATTTCTTCGCCAGCATCCGCGACATCGTCGGCGGACGTTCGGGATCCTACGAGCGCGTGCTGCGCGACGCGCGCGAGACGGCGATCGCCGAGCTTCAGGCGGAAGCGCGCGCGCTCGGTGCCAACGCGATCGTGGGCATCGACATTGATTATGAGACGATTTCGACCGGTTCCAGCGGGTCGATGCTGATGGTTTCGGCTTCCGGCACTGCTGTCGTGGTCCGGTAAACAGGTGGGAATGATATGGGCAAGGTAACAGGTTTTCTGGAAATCGACCGGCAGGTCGCCAAGTATCAGCCGGCGTCGGATCGTATCCGCCACTTCCGCGAGTTCATCATTCCGATGTCGGATGCCGAGGTGCAGAAGCAGGCGGCGCGCTGCATGGACTGTGGCGTGCCCTATTGCCATGGCCCAACGGGATGCCCGGTGCACAACCAGATCCCGGACTGGAACGATCTGGTCTATAACGGCAACTGGGACGAGGCGATCCGCAATCTGCACTCGACCAACAACTTCCCGGAATTCACCGGCCGCGTCTGCCCCGCGCCTTGCGAGGAGGCCTGCACGCTGAACCTCGAGGATGCGCCCGTCACCATCAAGACGGTCGAACAGGCGATTGCCGACAAGGCCTACGAGATGGGCTATATCGTGCCGCAGCCGGCTGTTGTGAAGACGGGCAAGAAGGTCGCGATCATCGGTTCGGGCCCCGCCGGCATGGCGGCTGCGCAGCAGCTGGCGCGCGCCGGCCATGAAGTGCATGTCTTCGAGCGCGAGTCCAAGGCCGGCGGCCTGCTGCGCTACGGCATTCCGGACTTCAAGATGGAAAAGAATTTCATCGACCGTCGCGTCGAGCAGATGAAGGGCGAGGGTGTCACCTTCCACTACGGCGTCAATGTCGGCGTGGACAAGCCGGTGGCCGAGCTCATCGCCGAGCATGACGCCGTGCTCTATTGCGGCGGTTCGGAAACCCCGCGCGATGCCGGCATTCCCGGCGTCGATTTCACCGGCGTGCACGATGCGATGCCCTATCTCGTGCAGCAGAACCGCCGCGTCGGCCGCGAAAACATCGACAGCGTCGGCTGGCCGTCCGATCCGATCCTTGCCGGCGGCAAGCATGTCGTCGTCGTCGGTGGCGGCGATACGGCGTCGGACTGCGTGGGCACCGCCTTCCGCCAGGGCGCGGTGAAGGTGACCCAGCTCGACATCCGTCCGCAGCCGCCGGAGAAGGAAGACAAGCTTTCCGTCTGGCCCTTCTGGGCGACGAAGATGCGCACCTCCTCCTCGCAGGCCGAAGGTGCCGTGCGCGAGTTCCAGGTCGCGACGCTGGAGTTCGTCGGCGAAGACGGCGTGCTGACGGGTGTGAAGTGCTGTCAGGTCGATGACCGCCGCAAGCCGGTTCCCGGCACGGAGTTCATCATCAAGGCCGATCTGGCCTTCATCGCCATCGGCTTCCGCGGTCCCTTCACCTCCAGCGTGCTGAAGGATCTCGGCGAGCAGCTGACGATCCATACCGACAAGCGCGGCTCGTCCAACGTCGTTGCGAACGACCGGGACTATCGCACCTCGGTCGACAAGGTCTGGGCCGCCGGCGACGTGCGCCGTGGCCAGTCGCTGGTCGTCTGGGCGATCCGCGAAGGACGCCAGGCGGCGCGCGCCATCGATGAGGCGCTGATGGGCGAGAGCGTCCTGCCGCGCTGATCGGCCGGCCTCTGCAACACGTCAAGAGCCCGCGACGGTGATGCCGTCGCGGGCTTTTCCATTTCGTTGCGGCAAGGCTGCTTCAGTTCCGAATGACGGGATTGCCGATCACGTTGGCGGGCTTGGCAAGGCGGAAATCGTCGACGCGGCCGCTCGGGGCGTCGCCGGTCTCGCCGCCGTCCAGAAGCTTCGCCAGCGGGCTCTTTTCGGCCACGGCGGGCGTCTGCCCTGCGCCCAGCAGCGTGTCGCCGCCGTCGAGTGCGGGGTCGGTCAGCGCGATCGGCGGGGTGCGCACGATCTCGGAGGGGACGGCGAGCGTCGGCTTCAGGTCCAACGGCGCGCTGACCGTGGTCTGCGGAAGACCGGCCTCGACGGCGCCGCCCAGCAGGCGGCGGATATCCTTCTCGACGTAGAAGGCCATCTTGCGCTTGCCGGCGCGGGTCATGTTGATGCCGTCGCCGCCGCGCAGGCGCACCTGCTGGCCGTTGACGTCGGGGCCCGTCACCATGAACTTGCCGTCTGCATCCACGAAGCCGTCCCAGATGTCGATGAACTGGCCCTTCGCCTTCTCGGTTGCCTCGCGGTAGAGCGTGTTGAAGCTCGCCATATCGGCCATCATGCCCGGCGACTGAAAGGGGGGCATGCCGACCCAGATCAGCGGCGCGCCGGCGCGTCGTGCGGCCGCGGCGAAGTCGCCGACGCGGCGCTTGTATTCGGCAAGCCAGGCATCGGTGCGGAATTTTTCGCGGTTGCCGTCAGCAAGGCGCATCTGTTGGCGGTCATTGGCGCCGATGGCGATCACGATGGCGTTCGGTTTGACCTCGTCTAGCGCGACGGCGAGCTTTTCCGGCCAGTTGTAATAGTCGTCGCGCACCAGGCCGGAGGCGCTGTTTGCGCGGGTTTCGACGGCGATGTCAGGTGCCTCTGCGAAAGCCTCCTTCAGGCCGTCGCCGAGACCCATGGCGATGAAGTCGCCGATGACCAGTACCGTCTTGGCGTCCGGGGCCTTTTCGGCCGTGCCGGCTGTTTTCTGTGTCGTATCGGGATTGGCAGCCGCGGCGGCGGGTTGCCGTTTCCGCTGGGGCGCTGAACGCGGCTGTCCCCTGTCACGGATGGAAGGCTCCGAGAACGGCTGGCGATCATCGACACGTTCGCGCTCGCGCCCGAAGAGCATATCGAAGAGGGTGCGGCGCCGCTCTTGCGCTTCCGCCCGGCTGATGACGCTGTCGGGCAGGCTGACCAGAAGGGCAAGCAGAAGCAGCAGCCATACGCCTGCCCGCTTCCATGCCGATGCCTGCCACTTCGTCATTGTCGATCCGGTCGTGATGCCCGGCCCGCCGGGCCGGAGCCGCTGGCTCGTGGTCGCCGGTGAGCATTGTCAACAGTCGGGGCCGCTGATTGGCGGCGCCTGCCTTGTGTCTTTACTTGCGCAGCAGGTCGAGCAGTCGCTGCGTCGGCTTGCCGTCCGGTGTCATCCCGTTGCGCTGCTGGAAGGCCTGGATCGCGGCTGTCGAGCCTGAGCCGAAATTGCCGTCCACTTCGCCATCGTAATAGCCGAGCTGCTTCAGCCGGTTCTGCAGCTCGAACTTTTCGCTGACGTCGAGCGAACCGTCCGGGCGCGGCCAGCGCTGCTGCATGCCGCTGTATCCAGCGATCTGGTCGGCAAGAAGGCCGACGCCGAGGGCGTAGGAGTCAGACGCATTGTAGCGCTTGATGACGAAGAAGTTGCGCGTCATCAGGAATCCCGGCCCATTGCCGCCGGCCGGCATCTTCAACTCGGCCTTCTGGCCGGGATCGCGGAAGCCCTTGCCGTTGGGCCGGGCGAGGCCCAGCGCCTGCCACTCGGCCAGCGTCTTCGACTGGCCGGAATAGCGCGCGGCGGAAGCGGGAACAACGACTTCGTAGCCCCAGGTCTCGCCGCTGCGCCAGCCATTCTTCTTCAGCAGGTTGGCGGCGGTCGCCAGTGCGTCGGGTACGGAGTTCCAGATGTCGCGGTGGCCGTTGCCGTCGGCATCGATGGCGTAGAGCAGGTAGCTCGTGGGGATGAACTGCGTGTGGCCCATGGCACCGGCCCAGGAGCCGGTCAGCTCGCGGGGTGTCACGTCGCCCGACTGCAGGATCTTCAGGGCGGCGATCAACTGAGTGCGGGCATATTTGGCACGGCGCTGGTCGGCGTAGGCAAGCGTGGCCAGGGCGCGCGGCACGTAGTGCAGGCGGTCTTCCTTCTCGAGCACGGCGCCGTAGTTGGACTCCATCGACCAGATGGCGAGAAGAATGTTGCGATCCACACCAAAGTGCTTCTCCAGCGCATTCAGCGTGCGCTGGTGCTTTGCTGCCATCTCCTGTCCGACGCCGCGCGTGTAGGGGTTTACGCGTGAGTCAACATATTCCCAGATCTTGTGCTTGAACTCCGGCTGATAGCGTGCTTTCTCCAGCACCGTCGGGTCAGGCGTCTTCACGCCTGAGAAGGCCTGGCGATAGGTCTGGGCCGTGATGCCGCTTTTTGCGGCCGTCTTGTAGAAATCCTGGATCCATTGCTGGAAGCCGGCATCGGCGTGTGCAACGCCGGAGGAAAAAGGTGCGCCGACGAGGAGGAAGGTGGCTACGGAGATCCTTGCAAGGAGGGTCTTGGCCGGCTTGAACATCGCTTGTCGCTCCCGTACTCATACACGTGATATTGCGTGCGCAATCATGTGTTTTTAACGTTTGCGGCACTGCTCTACCCTGGAGCAACGTGCCGTCCTGACTACCCCGGGGGCCGCTCGGCGCCGGGTCGCATAAGATTACGAAAACGAAGTCAACAAACTCTTTACCATGCTCCCAAACGGCACGGTCCATTCTTAAAAAAATAGCAAATGGAACTTATGCCGTCCGGAAAGCTTAGGCCAAACGATCAAATCTCATGAACCGGAGATGTCAATGAGTGCCAGGAATAAAGTTCGCAAAGCCGTTTTCCCCGTAGCGGGGCTCGGCACCCGTTTCCTTCCCGCCACCAAGGCGGTGCCGAAGGAAATGCTGACGGTCGTGGACAAGCCTGTGATCCAGTATGTCGTCGATGAGGCCATCGAGGCCGGCATCGAGCATCTCGTCTTCGTAACCGGCCGCGGCAAGGCGGTCATCGAGGACTATTTCGATATTCAGGTCGAGCTTGAGCAGACGCTGCGCGAACGCAACAAGAAGGTCGAGATCGAGCTTCTCGAAGGCATTCTGCCGGCTGCCGGCATGACGAGCTTCACGCGCCAGCAGGCCCCGCTCGGCCTCGGACACGCGGTCTGGTGCGCCCGTGACATCGTCGGCAACGAGCCCTTTGCGGTGCTTCTCCCCGACATGATCATGCGCGGCGACAAAGGCTGCCTGAAGGGCATGATGGAAGTCTACGAGCAGACGGGCGGCAACGTTCTCGCCGTCGAGGAATGCCATCCCGACCAGGCCCACAAATACGGCATCGTCGGCGTCGGCAAGGAAGTGGGCGGCGGTTTCGAGATCACGAAGATGGTCGAGAAGCCGGCCAAGGGCACGGCGCCGTCGAACTTCTTCATCAATGGCCGCTACATCCTGCAGCCGGAAATCTTCAACATCCTGGAAACCCAGGAGCGCGGCGCCGGCAACGAGATCCAGCTGACGGACGGCATGCTGAAGCTGCTCGAAAAGCAGGGCTTCTCGGCCTACCATTTCCGTGGCGAGACCTACGACTGTGGCGCAAAGGATGGCTTCATCCTCGCCAATGTCGCTTTTGCGCTCGCCCGTGCGGATATCCGCCCGTCGGTCGAAGAGCAGCTGAAGGCGCTTCTGGCGCGCTGAGCGACAGCAAGGCGTGATGTAGATGCGAAGGGCGCTCCGCAAGGGGCGCCTTTTTGCATTTGCGGGCGGATCAGCGGCGCAGCGTCAGGCCGACGCCAATGCGGGCGACATCGGTGGAGGTGCCGACGGCGGGCGTGGTGCGTTCGAGCGAGACGTCGCCGGTGAGCGCAAGGTAGCGCGAAAGGTTCCAGGTGAGGCCAGCGCCGGCGGAAAGCACGCGCTCGTCGGACGCCGTGCTTCCCGAGGGATAGTTGCGGAAGATCACGCCCCCTGCCAGGCGGGCGACGACGCTGTCGCGCAGCTGGTGGGTTATTTCGCTCGACAGCGCATAGGCGACGTAGCCGCTCTGGCCTGCGGTGGTGGACGGCTCCACCGTGGTTGCCAGCCGGAGCGCAACATCCGTTCCGCGCTGCGGCGACCAGTTCATCAACCCGTCGAAGGTGATGGCGTCGATGGCGGCAAGGCGCGCATCGTCGAAGCGCACGGTCTCGTAGCCGGCCCCGATCTCGCCGCGCAGCTTTTCGCCCAGATCCACCTGCACGCCGGCCCGGCCGGCATAGCTTGTGGCGGAACGTTCGTAGCCGAGGCTGTCGGTTCTGAGATCATAGAGCGTGCGGCCGACCGAGGCTTCCAGGAAGGGGATCAAGGCGGGCGAGAGCTCGTAGCCGATCCGGCCGGTCACTGTTGCGGCGTTGCGGTCGCGGTCGGTCAACGACAGGGTCGTGCCGTTGTCAAGCGCGACGCTGCCATAGGTCTTGCGGTCGAAGCTGGCGTTCAGCGACCCGCGGATCAGGCCGAAATCGCGGGTGATACCGGCGCCGAGACGGTAGGTGTCGATACCAGCCTGTTCAAGCGCGTTGGCCACCGCATTCGGATCGGTGGCGCTTTCGCGCTCGAAGCCGTAGCCGGCCGAAAGCGTCGCCGTCGTATCATCGCTGAGGTCGAGGCGCAGGCGCGCGTCGATATTGCGGCGCGGCTTCTCGTCGCCTGTGCCACTGATGTTTTTCTGGAAGATGCCGTCGCCGGTGATCGACAGCTCATGGCGCGACCAGTCGGAGGTGAGCGTCCCCTTGAGGCCGGTCTCGATGTAGCCGCGCGTGCGCCGGGTGCCGCCGCTGCGGGTCGTTTCGCTGTTGTAGCTGGTGGATAGTGCCGGCTTCAGGATGAAGCTGCCGACGCGGATGCCGGGTGCGGAGCCGTCGTCGAGCCGTGTGCGCTTCGCCAGACCATCGACGGTCGATTCGCGCAGGTTGAGGCGGCCCGCATCGCCGGCGAAATCCGGGTCGGTGACAAGACGCGGTTCGCGGCCGAGCGACGCCGTCGCCTGCGGATCGATGGTCGCGGCGTTGCCGGCCGGCGCGGTGGCAGTTGTTGCGGCGTTCGTCGTCGTCGCCGTCGTGGCCGCGGTCGTGTCGACATCTGCGTTGGCGGCTAGTGCCAGGGCGCTGGTCGAGGGGGCCTGCTGGGCGAGCGCGCCGGTGGATGCGCCACAGGCTGACGCGCAAGCGAGCAGCGAGGCTGCAAGAAGCCTGCCTTTGCGATCCCTGTCCATCCTGAGAGAGGCCATGCCGTCGAACCCGGTTGCATCCATGAAAACGGTCCCGCGCGGTGCGCGCACCGGGAGGGACCAAATCTTGCACAAACGTAAATCGACGTGGTTAATGCGGCGTTAACCGGCTGGACGGCATGCGCATTTTGAAGTTGTCAGGCGGGCTCCACGCGCAGCGTGCCGTTGGTGCCGCCGGTGACGCGCACGCGGGTTCCGGCAGCCACGTCCGGACCTTCCACGGACCAGACGGTGTCATCGAGCCGGATGCGGCCGCGCCCCTCGGCAATGGGCTGTTCCAGCACCGCCGTGCGGCCGATGAGGCTGGCGGTGCGCTGGTTGAGGTGCGGCTCGTCCGAGCGGCCATCCGCGCCGCCGAGCAGTCGCCGGCCGGCAAGCGTGGCGGCAATCGACAAGAGGGCGAAGACGATGACCTGCACATGCCAGGTCCACCAGCTCGTTTCCCAAAGCGCCAGCGAAGCCAGCCCTGTCAGCAGGGCGGCAATGCCGATCCAGACGAGGAAGACGCCCGGCACCACGACTTCGGCCGCCAGCAACACGAAGCCGGCCACCCACCAGATCCAGGGGCCAAGTTCCAGGATGATGCGGGCGATCATGCCGGATCCTCATTGCGCGGCGGGGCGGGGAAGATCACGCTTGCCGGCTGCGGCGTCGTGCCGGCCTGCGGGGTGGACGTGCGCGTGCGCGGCGCGGGGCGGGCGGGTTGCGCGGCGGCGTCGCCAAAGACCTCGCGGGCGATGGCGCCGATGCCGCCCAGCGAGCCGATCAGGGCGGAGGCCTCGATCGGCATCAGCACGACCTTGGAGTTTGGCGCCGAGCCGATGTCGCCCAGCGCTTCGGTGTATTTCTGCGCCACGAAATAGTTGATGGCCTGCACGTCGCCCGAAGCGATGGCTTCGGAGACGACGCGGGTCGCCTTGGCTTCCGCCTCCGCCAGTCGTTCGCGGGCCTCGGCGTCGCGGAAGGCCGCCTCGCGCTGGCCTTCGGCCTGCAGGATGGCCGATTGCTTGGCGCCTTCCGCGCGCAGGATCTGCGCGTTTCGCGCACCCTCGGCTTCCAGCACCAGCGCGCGCTTCTCGCGCTCGGCCTTCATCTGCCTTGCCATGGCGTCCACCAGGTCCTTCGGCGGCTGGATGTCCTTGATCTCGACGCGGGTGATCTTGATGCCCCAGGGATTGGCGGCTTCGTCCACCACCTTCAGCAGCTTGTCGTTGATCGTGTCACGATTCGAGAGAAGCTCGTCCAGGTCCATCGAGCCCATGACGGAGCGGATATTGGTCATCGTCAGGTTCAGGATGGCGTTTTCGAGGTCGGCCACCTGATAGGCGGCCTGGGCCGCGTTCAGCACCTGATAGAAGGCGACGGCATCGGCCGAGACGCTGGCATTGTCGCGGGTGATGACTTCCTGGGTCGGAACATCCAGAACCTGCTCCATCACGTTCATGCGGGCGCCGATCTTGTCGATGAAGGGCACGATCAGGTTGAGGCCGGGCTCCAGCGTGCGGGTATAGCGGCCGAAGCGCTCGACCGTGTAGCGGAAGCCCTGCGGCACCGTCTTGATCCCCGCAAAGAGCACGAGGATGACGAGGACGACGAAGGCGATGACGACGATGTCGGAGCCGGAAAGGATGCCGAGATCCAGGATGTCCATGGGTTTCTCTCCTGCCTGAGGCGCGCGGACGGGTTCTGGCGCGCGAAATCATGCGGCGTCAGCAGCCGCAGGGCGGGCCGGCCGCGGATCGGCGCGGCCCTTTCTCAAGACGTGGCAGGTAGGGCGCTTATTTGCAAGGGACGCCAGAAAAGCGCGAGCCTCAGATCCAGCCCTGAAGTTCGCGGCGCACGATATGCTCCAGCACGCTCATGCCCTCGGGGCTGTCGTTGAGGCAGGGGATATGCGCGAATTTCTCGCCGCCATTGTGCAGGAAGCTCTCGCCGGCTTCGCCCGCTATTTCCTCCAGCGTTTCCAGGCAGTCGGAGACGAAGCCCGGATTGAGGATGGCGATGCGCTTGATGCCGCGCTGGGCGAGTTCTTCCACCGTCTTGTCGGTATAGGGCTGCAGCCACTCCTCCGGCCCGAAGCGGGACTGGAAGGTGACCATCAGCTTCTCCTTCGACCAGCCGAGGCGATCGCGGAGCAGACGCGTCGTCTTGTAGCACTGGCAGTGATAGGGATCGCCCTTCATGAAATAGGATTTGGGAATGCCGTGATAGGAGGTCAGCACCACCTCCGGCTCCCAGTCGAGCGTTGCCAGATGCTTCTCGATCGAGACGGCCAGTGCATCGATATAGACGGGGTCGTCATGGTAGCGCGGCACGGTGCGCAGGGCCGGCTGCCAGCGCATCTTGAGGAGCGCCTTGAAGGCCTCGTCGTTGACGGTCGCAGTCGTGGCGGCGGCATATTGCGGATAGAGCGGGAAGAGCAGGATCTTCTCGCAGCCGTCCTTCTGCAATTCGTCCATCTTGGAGCGGATCGAGGGCTGTCCGTAGCGCATCGCCCAGTCGACGCGCACCTTCGGGTGATCGGCGAAGGCGGCGGCGAGCTTGTCGGACTGGCTGCGCGTGTAGGTGCGCAGGTAGCTTTCGTCGAGATCGTGGTTCCAGATCTCCTCATAGGCCTTGCCGACCTTCTGCGGGCGCTTGTTCAGCACGATGCCGAAGAGGATCGGATACCAGTAGAGCGGCGACCATTCGATGACACGCCGATCCATCAGGAATTCCTTCAGGTAACGGCGCATGGACGTGTAGTCGGTGCCGTCAGGCGTCCCGAGATTGACGATGAGCACGCCGACCTTGCCGAATTTCACGGGCGGGTGGTTCACGGCGGTCATGGCGGCAATCTGCGCCGCGGTCTCGGCATCCGTCGGGTTCATGGTCATTCCTGTCTCGGCCACCTGCGGGCCTCGTCTTGTCATGGGGTTGTGCGGGCCTATACGGCACTCAGAAGGCACGGTTCACGGATCTTGCATAAAATAAACGGCGGCCCGGAGAAAGTCCGGACCGCCGAACCTATGCTGCGTCCAATTGGTCGCGCTGCGTTTGCCCCGGCTTATTTCGCGGGGATGACGATTTCCTTGCCGATATGCAGCGCGCGCGGGTGCGGATTGCCGTTCGCTTCGGAAATTCGCTTCCATCCGAGGCCGTTGCCGTAGGTCTTTACGGCAAGATCCCAGAGCGTGTCGCCGGCGACGATCCGGTGCGTCTCGTCCTTCGGGGCCGCCGCGGTTTCGGCCGGCGTCGTTGTGGTTGCCGGAGCCGCGGTGGTGGTGGTGGCCGGCGCCGTTTCTGCCGGCTTGGCGGTGCTGTCTGCCGTTGCCGGAGCCGTCGTCGTTGTGGCCGGTGCGGTTTCAGCAGGCTTTGCGGTTGCATCCGATGCAGCCGGTGCCGTTTCGACCGTCTTGGCGGCGCCCTCCGTCGTCGTGGCGGGAGCGGTCTCTGTCGTGGTTGCTGCCGGCGCCGTGCTTGCCGTGCCTGCGACTTCCGTTATCCGGCCGTCGGTGTAGGGCTTGTAGGGACGGTTCTTTTCGAGAAAGGCGGCGACCGTATCCTCGAGGCTCGGGCCGAAGTCATAGGCGTTCTGGCCATCGGTGGCGAAGACCTTGTAGCCGTCACCGCCCGAGCGCATGTAGTTGTTGGAGACGACACCGTAGGTCTTGGCCGGGTCGAGCGGCACGAAGGCATCGCCTTCCTTCACCTCGACCGAGACGATGCGGCTGCCGGCGGGCTTCGACTTGTCGAAGCTGTATTTGAGGCCCGCGACCTGCGGGAAGCGGCCGGCGCCTTCCTCGATCTTGCTCAGTCCGTTTTCGAGCGCGGCGACGACATCCGAGCCCTTCAGCTGGAACGTGGCGATCGAATTCTGGAAGGGCAGAACCGTCAGCACTTCGCCCATGGTGACCACGCCCTTGTCGATGGAGGCGCGCAGGCCGCCGCCGTTCTGAATGGCGATCACGATGCCCTGGTCCTTGACGCGGTCGAGCAACGCATCGGCCACCAGATTGCCCATGGAGCATTCCTTGACGCGGCAGGTCTCGCGGTTGCCGTCGATTTCCTCGACCGTCTCGGAGATTTCCTTCTGCTTCAGGGCCTCGATCGGCTTTCCGAGTTCGGCGATGCGGGCCTTGAAGCCTTCATCCTCGGGAACGGTGCTGTCCAGCAGCTTCGGCGCGCCCGTGGCCGAAATGACCTTGCCGGCGTCGTCGAAGGTAACCTTCAGTTCGCCGAGATACTTCGAATAGGCATAGGCCTGGACGATCGGGACATCCGTGCCTGCCGGGTTCTTGACGAGCGTCGGATAGGGACCGGCCGCCTTCTCGTCCGTGGAGGAGAGCAGCGTGTGGCTGTGGCCGCCGACGATCACGTCGATGCCGTCAACTGCGGCGGCAATTTCCTTGTCGCGCGGGTAGCCGACGTGGGAAAGCAGAACGATCTTGTTGACGCCCTCGGCCTCGATCTTCGGCACGGTCTCCTTGAGATACTTGATCTCGTCCTCGAAGGTCACGCCTTCTCCGGGCGAGGAGGTTTCGCCGGTGTCGGTGGCGAGAACCGAGACGACCGCGACCTTCTGGCCGCCGATCTCCTTGATGATGTAGCCGGGGATGCGGCCGGCGATCGGCGTGTTGGCGGCGGCGATCGTGTTGCCGGAGATCAGCGGCACCTTCAGCTTGTCGAGAAACTTCACCAGTTCCGGCTGACCGTCATCGAATTCGTGGTTGCCGACGGCCATGGCGTCGTAGCCGATGCCGTTGACGAACTCGGCGACCGCTTCGCTCTTGTAGGTGGTGTAGAAGAGCGATCCCTGAAATTCGTCGCCGGCATCCAGCACCAGCACGTTTCCGTTGGCATCGATGATCGCCTTGCGGGCCGCATCGATGGCGGCCTTCACGCGGGCCAGGCCGCCGAAGCATTCATTCTTGCTTGCTTCTGACGCCGAGCAGGTGGAATCGAACTTATTGATCGGTTCAACGCGTGAATGCACGTCATTGATGTGCAGGATGTTCAGCTCGTAATTGGCAAGCGCCGTCCCTGCGGACAGAACCAGCAGGGAAGCCGTTACCAGGCCTGCGCGAAAAATTCCGTTCATCCATGTTCTCCTGTGAAGGGGTCCCGACGTCCTGGGAGCAGACACCGTGAAAGCCGTCATACAGAGCGGATGTTTCCATTCCGCGACGGCAACTTCAAGGAAAAAGATGCTGAAACGATTCAGCTTTTACGGCAAAAAGCAGCGCGGCGGCGCATGCCGGCGACGGCTTGGATGTCAGACTTGCGGGGCCTGCTTCAGGCGCGCCGCTGCAGCGAGAACTGGGCGCCCTTGTCGGTCGTGCAGTTCAGCTGGTTCGGCGTCACCAGGGCACAATTCACCTTCTGCTGCGTGTTGCGCACGAGCGAGGTCATGCTGATCTCGACCAGCTTGTCATTGATGTTCACATAGGTGCCGGAGGCCAAGAGCTGGTTCGTATCGGTCGTGCGGGTGGAGAAGGTGCCGCCGGTGAAGGTCGAGACGATGCCGTTCGGGTCGCTCCAGGAGCCATCCACCGTGACACGCTGGGGGGCGACCGGCAGGCTGGTGCTCATCTCGCGCGGCTCGGACTGGCAGGCCGAAAGCGTCGCGGCGATCGCTGCAAGGATGAGGGGGGTCCGGATGTGCATGAGTGTCTCCCGCAGGCATGCGCTTCAACTTCTGTGCAAAGCATGCCCGGATTCACCAGCCAAGGCAAGCGCTTGGCCCCTGTTCGCTACCCAGATGGCGAGGCTTTCGGCCCGTCTGCGGCGTGAATGTCACGGCATGAAAAAGGCCCGGCTTGCGACCGGGCCTTTTCGACTGCGCCTTCGCTGATCAGCGAACGAGAATGTTGCGGAACTGCCAGGGATCGCTTTCGTCCAGGTCTTCCGGGAAGAGGCCCGGGCGACCGTCGAGCGGCGTCCAGTCGGTGTAGTGTCCCTCCACCGGGCCGAGATAGGGCAGCTGCACTTCGAGGCAGCGCTGGAAGTCCATCTCGTCGGCTTCCACGATGCCGGCCGTCGGGTTTTCGAAGGCCCAGACCATGCCGGCGAGAACGGCCGAGGTCACCTGCAGGCCGGTTGCGTTCTGGTAGGGCGCGATGCGGCGGGTTTCTTCCAGCGACAGGCGCGAACCGTACCAGTAAGCGTTCTTTTCGTGGCCGTAGAGCAGTACGCCGAGTTCATCGACGCCGTCGACCAGTTCGTTCTCGTCGAGAACGTGCAGGACCGGCTGCGGCGTGCCGCCATTGCCGAACATTTCGTGCAGCGAGAGCACGGCGTCGTTGGCGGGATGGTAGGCATAGTGGCAGGTCGGGCGGAAGGTCACGTCGCCGTCCTTGTCGCGGACCGTGAAGTAGTCGGCGATCGAGATCGACTCGTTGTGCGTGACGAGGAAGCCGTACTGCGGGCCGGGCGTCGGGCACCAGGTGCGAACGCGCGTGTTGGCGCCGGGCTGCTCGAGATAGATGGCGGCCTGGCAGCCCTTCTTGTGCTTCTTGCCGTTCTTCGGCATCCACTTTTCATGGGTGCCCCAGCCGAGTTCGGCCGGCTGCAGACCTTCGGAGATGAAGCCTTCGACGGACCAGGTGTTCCAGAAGACGTTGAAAGGCTTCGGGTTCTTGGTGCGCTGCGTGTCGCGCTCGGCAATGTGCACGCCCTTGACGCCGAGCTTCTTCATAAGCTTGGCCCAGCCCTCGCGATCGTTCTGGTCCGGCGTCTCGACGTCGAGGCCGGTGTCCTTGGCGAGGTTGACGAGCGCCTGCTTGACGAACCACGAGACCATGCCCGGGTTGGCGCCGCAGGTGGAAACGGCCGTGGCGCCGCCCGGGTTCTTTTCCTTCTCCTTGCGCAGGGTTTCGCGCAGCGCATAGTTGGTGCGCTCGGAGTTCTTCATGTTCTTGTCGAAATAGAAGCCGAGCCAGGGCTCGACGACGGTATCGATGTAGAGGGCGTCGTGCTTGCGGCACAGCTTCATCAGGTCGACGGAGCCGGTATCGACCGACAGGTTGACGCAGAAGGCCTGACCGCCGCCTTCCTTGAGGAGCGGCTTCAGCAGTTCCTTGTAGTTTTCCTTGGTGACGTGCGACTTGATGTGGCGCACGCCGTACTTTGCGAAGATCTCGGCATTTGCCGCGTCGTCGCGCGGTTCGATGACGATCAGCCGGTTCCGGTCATACGAGAAATGGCGGTCGATCAGCGGCAGGGTGCCGCGACCGATCGACCCGAAACCGATCATGACGATCGGCCCGGTAATTTGGCCGTAAACCGGATAATTGCTGTCTGACATTTTGCCTTATCTCCTGAAAATTTTCCGCCAGCCGGTGGCGCTGCTCCAGCATGCCGCCCGCGAAATTGCAGGCCCTAGAGCACAGTTTTATGTCACAAGAAAGAGGCCGGGGGTCAAGGCCCCGCCGAAACGCGGCCTCCGGAAGTGACGATTTTATTCGCCGGCTATCTGTTTCAGCGCCCTGACCAGCCCGGCGCGGCGGCTTGCGAGGCCCTTGTAGGCGGCTTCCGGCAGGCTCAGCCCCTCGAGTTCGCGGATGAAGCTTGCGGCCAATGCGGGTGCGTCGGGTGCGCGGGCGAGGATGTCGAAGGGGTCGGTGTGGATGCGGATGGTGAAGACCAGCGCGCCCGATTGCGGCAGGCGGCGCAGCGTCTGGCGCTCGATGCGGATGAAGGTGCGGTCGCGGTCAAACGGCTTCGGTTGAGCCTGCTCGCTTTCGGCCTTGGTTTTCGGCGTGTGCAGCGCGCCCGTCTCGTTGATGCTCCAGTTGAAGCGCTCGACGATCCGGTCGGCCGGCAGGCGGTCGAACATGCGGTTGACGAGTTCGGCATTGCGCGTGCCGGCGGAAAAGCCGGGCACGGGTTCATGGATCTCGTCCATGGTGCGGCCGAACTTCTCCGGGAGCGACCAAGAGGAGGGGAAGGCAACGAAGGCCGCCGTCAGCCGCCACCCCTTGGGCGACGGGCTCATCAGCACGAAATCCTCCTGCACCAGAAGGCCTGCGGCAAGGATGGGCGGCCCGGCCGCCAGATCCACGGCCTCACCGGCCACATGCATGCGGTTGCCGTCGCGGCGGTGGGTGGCGGCGTGCTCAGTTTCGAGGTGGCCGGTCAGCCAGTCCAGAAGCTCCTCTTGGGCCGGGGTGCTGTCCTCCTCGACCATGAGGACCGTGTCGCGGGTGGTCGCCAGCAGGCGCCGCTTTTCGGCGAGGTAGGCAGCCAATTCGTCGTCAGGTGTCAGCCAGGCCTCGGGTTCGATCTGCCGGAGCCCGATCGTAAAGGCCTGCGAGCGGCCGTCATAGGGCGTGTGGGCCGGTCGGTCGCGGGCCGTAACCGGCGTTCCTGTCGCCATGTCGGCCACGGCTTATTCCACCAGTTCGGCGCGGATCAGCCCGCGCAGCGAATTGCCGACGAAGACCGGCCGGCTTTTCAGCTTGGCAAGCGAAAGAACACCGCTGCGGGCCTTGCGCTCGCGGATGAGATCGGCACGCAGCACGCCGGCGAGAAGCCCGCTCGTCAGCGGCGGTGTCACCAGCATGCCGTCGGTATCCTCGATGAAGATGTTGGTGATCGTGCCTTCGCAGACCTCGTCGCGCTCGTTCAGCAGGATGACCTCGTCGGCCTCCTCCCTGGTGAACTCGGCGCGGGCGGCCTCGTAGAGATCGCGGCGCGAGGTCTTGTGGCGATAAAGCGCGTCTTCGGATGGCATGCGGGTCTTTGCGACCTTGATGCGCCAGACGGCATCCTCCGGCAGCGGCTCGAAGGGCGTGGCCGTGATCTCGATCTTGCCGCGGAAGCTGGAGACCAAGCGCACGCGTAATGGCGTCTCACCGGAGACGGCCTCGGCAAGCTGCTTCTTGGCATCCTTCGGCTGGCGAAAGCCCAGCGCATCCGCCGAGCGCGTCAGGCGGCGCAGATGCTGGTCGAGGCGCAGGAACCCGTCGCCCGGCTGCCACCGCATCGTCTCGATCAGCGAGAAATCCATTGGTCACCCACGGCAAACCGTGCCTTCAGCAGGCATTCCTCATACTCGGCCTCCGCCTTCGAATCGAAGACAATGCCGCCCCCGACATTGAAGACCGCCCGGCCGCCATTGAAAAGGGAGATGGTGCGGATCGCAACCGAAAAACGCATGGGGCCTGCCGGATCGCACCAGCCGATGGCGCCGCAATAGACATCGCGCGGTCCGGCCTCCAGTGCATGCAGGATGCGCATCGCCCACATTTTCGGTGCGCCGGTGACGGAGCCGCAGGGGAAGAGCGCGGCCAGGATCTCCGGCAGCCCGGTTTCGGGCCTGAGCTTCGCGCGCACATAGCTCACCATCTGGTGCACGGTCGGATAGGTCTCGATGGCGAAGAGCTTGGGCACGGACAGCGTGCCGACCTCGGAGATGACGGAGACGTCGTTGCGCAGGAGATCGACGATCATCCGGTTCTCGGCCTGGGTCTTTTCGTCCAGGAGCATGGCCGCGATGATCGCCTCGTCCTCCTCAGGCGAAGCGCCGCGCGGGGCCGTGCCCTTCATCGGCCGCGTCTCCAGCCAGCCCTCGGCGTCGACGGAGAAGAAGAGTTCCGGCGAGCGCGACAGGATGACGGGGCCGCCGAGATCGACAAGCGCGCCATAGTGCACCGGCTGGCGTCCGACCAGCGACCAGAAGGCGGCGCGCGGATCGCCGCTCCATGTGGCCTCGACCGGCATCGTCAGGTTGGCCTGATAGCAGTCGCCCTTGCGCAAATGGTGGTGCAGGCGCCCGAAGCGGTCGCTGTAGGCTTCGAGGTCCCAGGCGGCGCGAGGGTTCGTCAGGAATGGTGCGTTCGGGATGTTGGACGGTGCTGAGGCCAGCGGGTGGTCGTCGGCAGCAGGCGCGTCGAAAATGCCCATGGCGATCAGCGGCGTCTCGCGACCTTCCTCGATGAACGGCGAAAGCTTCTCCTCGAAGACGAAGCCGGCCTCGTAGGCGAGGTAACCCGCCAGCCACTTGCCGGACCTGCGGGCGGATTCGAGCCGCGCCAATGCCGGGCGCACGTCATTTCCCGTCCGGGCGATGATCAGATCGTCCGGCTCGGCAAAGACGAGGCTCTTTCCCGCGCGGTCGTCGCGGAAAAGCGCGTGAGGGGCATTGTCACCCATGGAAATGGCACTCTGTTCAGGCGGCCTTATCTAAAGCTTCCAGCTCGTCGATGAGCCCTTCGATCATCGACAGTCCCTTGGCCCAGAACGACGGATCGGTGGCATCGAGGCCGAAGGGGGCGAGAAGCTCCGAGTGATGCTTGGTGCCGCCGGCCTTCAGGAGGGCGAAATACTTCTCCTGGAAGCCGCTCTCGGCCTTCTGGTAGACGGCGTAGAGCGAGTTCACGAGGCAGTCGCCGAAGGCATAGGCATAGACGTAGAAGGGCGAGTGGATGAAGTGGGGGATATAGGCCCAGTAGGTTTCGTAGCCCTCGGAAATGCGGATTGCCGGGCCGAGGCTCTCTTCCTGCACCGACAGCCAGAGCTTGCCAATGTCGTCGGCCGTCAGTTCGCCCTCGCGGCGTGCGGTATGCACCTTGCGCTCGAATTCGTAGAAGGCGATCTGGCGCACGACCGTGTTGATCATGTCCTCCACCTTCTGGGCCAGCATCGCCTTGCGCTCGCGCTTGTCGGTGGTGCGCTCGAGCAGGGCACGGAAGGTCAGCATCTCGCCGAAGACGGAGGCGGTTTCGGCGAGCGTCAGCGGCGTGGAGGCCATCAGCGCCCCTTGCGCGCCGGCGAGAACCTGATGCACGCCATGGCCGAGTTCGTGGGCGAGCGTCATCACGTCGCGCGGCTTGCCCATGTAATTCAGCAGCACGTAGGGGTGCGCGGAGGGTACGGTCGGATGGGCGAAGGCGCCCGGCGCCTTGCCGGGGCGCACCGGCGCGTCGATCCAGCCTTCCTCGAAGAAGCGGCCGGCGATGGCGGCCATCTCGGGCGCGAAATCGCCGTAGGCGTCGAGCACGGTCTTCTTCGCTTCCGGCCAGCCGATCAGCGCGTTCGGGGTTTCCGGCAGCGGCGCGTTGCGGTCCCAGTAGTCCATTCTCTCCATGCCAAGCCAGCGGGCCTTCATGGCGTAGTAGCGGTGCGACAGGCGCGGATAGGCCTCGCGCACGGCGGCTGCCAGCGCATCGACCACGTCGCGCTCGACGCGGTTGGCCAGATGCCGGCTGTCGGCGATGTCCTCGAAGCCGCGCCAGCGGTCGGAAATTTCCTTGTCTTTCGCGAGCGTGTTGGTGATCAGCGTGAAGGTGCGGATATTGTCGCGGAAGGTCTTGGCCAGTGCTTCGGCGGCCTTGCGGCGGGCAGCGGGATCCGGGTCCTGCAACTGGTTCAGCGCGACCTCAAGGGGCAGATCCTCGCCGTCGATCGTGTAGCGCAGCGCCGCCATCGTCTCGTCGAAGAGGCGGTTGAAGGCGCCAGCCCCGGTCATCGATTTTTCGAGGAAGAGCTGTTCGATCCTGTCGTCCAGCTGGAAGGGCTTGTCCTTGCGCAGGTCCAGCACCCACGGCTTGTAGTGGGCAAGCAGAGGATCGGTGCCGAAAGCGGCGTCGATCACGGCGTCATCGATGCGGTTCAGCTCCAGCGCAAAGAAGACGAGGTGCGAGCCGAGTTCGGTCAGCGTTGCCTGCACGTCGCCATAGAGCTTGCCGTTCTTCGGGTCGCTGGTGTCTGAGAAATAGGTGAGGCCGGCATAGGAGGCGAGGCGGCCCATGCGCTCCTCGATCGCCTCGAAGGCGCGGATCGCGGCGCCGATGCCCTCGTCGCCGCTCTTGCCGGCTGCGGCTTCAAGCGTGCCCTTCCATCGGGATTCGAACGCCAGGGTTTCCTCGCGCACCTGTTTCATGTCGCCGGTGAATTCCGACGAGGTCGGAGAAGGATAGAGGTCGGAGAGCTTCCAGACCGGGAGATCGCCAAGCCCTGCGCCCGACGCCGCGGCGGTGGCGTCTGCCGGGGCTGCGGCACGGTCGAGGCTCGGGAGAAGGGCGGGCTGGAAGCGCATGGAAAATCTCGCGGTTATGGTCAGGGATCGAACAGGCCGTTCGCAGGCGGGACGGCTGCCATGTGGACAAGGATATGGGCCGGGTGTGCGACCTGCGCAACCGGTAAAATGCGAGTGTTTCTCCAAAGCCGATCTTCAGTCCTTTCTGGCACGACTGTCGTCATGGAACGGCACATGACGTCCCGTTTTGCACCACTTCGCCTGAGGAGAGCTTTGATGACCAAGATTCTCATTGTGGAAGACGATCCGATCCAGCGGCGTCTGCTGGTCAATATCGTCGAGAAACTCGGTTACGTGCCCTTGCAGGCGGAAAACGGCCTGACTGCGCTTGATATCATCGCGCGCAATACGACCTCGATACGCGCCGTGCTGCTCGATCTCATGATGCCGGAGATGGATGGCCAGACCTTCCTCGAGACGATCAGGCATTATGGCTACACGATGCCGATCATCGTCCAGACCGGCCAGGGCGGTATCGATACTGTGGTGAAGGCCATGCAGGCCGGTGCCTTCGATTTCGTCGTCAAGCCGCTCACCCCGGAGCGCGTCTCTGTGGCCATTACCAATGCGCTGAAGCTGGCCGCGGAAGGCCATGGCCGCCGCACTCCCGGCCGGCGTCCGCGCGGGCAGGCGGTGTCTTTCGATGACATCGTTTCGGCCAGCCCCGCCATGCTGCGCGTCATCGATCTCGGCCGCCGCGCGGCGCAGTCGAACATTCCCGTCGTGCTCGAAGGCGAGTCTGGCGTCGGCAAGGAAATGGTGGCCCGCGCCATCCAGGCGGCCAGCGAGCGGAGTGGCAAGCCCTTCATCACCGTCAATTGCGGCGCCATTCCGCAAAATCTGGTCGAGAGCATTCTCTTCGGCCACGAGAAGGGCGCGTTTACCGGCGCCAGCGAACGGCATGCCGGCAAGTTCGTGGAGGCCGATGGCGGCACGCTGTTCCTGGACGAGATCGGCGATTTGCCGCTCGACGTGCAGGTCAAGCTCCTGCGTGCCGTGCAGCAGGGCGAAATCGAGACGGTGGGCGCCAGCCAGCCGCGCAAGGTCAATGTCCGCCTCATCTCCGCGACCAACAAGGATCTGATCGAGGAAGTGCACGAGGGACGGTTCCGCGAGGATCTCTACTACCGCCTCAACGTGTTCCCGATTTCCATTCCGGCGCTGCGCAAGCGCAAGGAGGACATTCCCGTTCTCGTGCGCGCCTTTGTCGAGCGCTTCAGCATCGAGCAACGCCTGCCGGCAACGCTCGGCATTTCCCGCGGTGCCATGGCGCTGCTGACGGCCTATGACTGGCCGGGCAATATTCGCCAGCTCGAGAACGTCATCTTCCGGGCCGTGGTGCTGGCGGAGGGGCCGGATCTGACGGTTCGCGACTTCCCACAGATCGCGACTCAGATCCCGGGCTTCGTGGTTACCGAGGCGGGCAGCCTGAATGTCGGGGAGGCGGCATTGCCGGTGGTGGGGTCGGCCACACCCAATCCGCTGCCGCCCGTCTATCCGGATTTCGGCCAGCCAGACACGGCCGCCCTGCGCACGGCGGCCGCCGAAATGCGCTCGGCCAATTCCATCCTCACGCTTGATGACGGCGGCGACGTGCGCAAGCTTGCCGATGTGGAGGAGGAGCTGATCCGCTTTGCGCTGAAATTCTACCGCGGGCAGATGAGCCAGGTGGCGCGCAAGCTCGGCATTGGCCGCTCCACGCTCTACCGCAAGCTCAAGGATTACGGAATCGACCCGGACAATCCGTTGCAGAACGCCGCCTGAGACGCGGGCCGGGCCTTGCGCCCGGCTTTCCGCCTGCGCCAATCGCGCCACATTTGCCCCAACCCACGGACTTTGCAGGGGGTGGCGGCTGCTTTCCCCGATCTTCCAGTCGTTTAGACCTTGTTAGGGATCCATTCACTATATTATAGGATGGGTGACGACTGTTGCAAAAGTGCCATTGTGTCACCTTATTTCACGGTCAAAGGGGACAGAGCGGCGCATTTGTCCTGCGGACGGGGATTGAGTTTGCCAAATCTAGTCGGATTGATGACGCCTGCGGGCAAGGCGCTGAAGAGCTTGTGCGGTGCGTCGCTGAAGCGTGCGTCGCGTTTTGCCCTGGCGGTTGTCCTTGCGGCGTCGATGGTCTCCCCGGGCTTTGCCCCGCCGGTCGAGGCCGCGGGACAGACGCGCACCCTGAAGCTCTATTTCATCCATACGGGCGAAAAGGCGGCCATCACGTTCAAGCGCAATGGCCGCTACGACCAGAAGGGCCTGCAGCAGATCAACAGGTTCCTGCGCGACTGGCGCCGCAACGAGCCGACCAACATGGATCCGCGCCTCTTCGATCTCGTCTGGGAGGTCTATCAGGCGGCCGGCGCCAAGGATTACATCCACGTCGTCTCGGCCTATCGCTCTCCGGCGACGAACAACATGCTGCGCACCCGCACGCGCGGCGTGGCCAAGAAAAGCCAGCACATGCTCGGCAAGGCCATGGACTTCTACATTCCCGGCGTGAAGCTCGCGAAGCTCCGCGAGATCGGCATGCGCTTCCAGGTGGGCGGCGTCGGCTATTACCCGACCTCCGGTTCGCCCTTCGTGCACATGGATGTCGGCGGCGTGCGCGCCTGGCCGCGCATGACGCGCCAGGAACTCGTGCGCGTCTTCCCCGATGGCAAGACCATGCACATCCCCTCGGACGGAAAGCCTTTGCCGGGCTATGCCCAGGCCGTTGCCGACTACAAGAAGCGCGTTGGCGCCAATGCCATCCAGGTGGCGGGCGGTGGCGCGACGGGCGCGGGCGACGTGGAGAAGAAGCGTCCCGGCAATCTCTTCGCCATGCTCTTTGGCGGGGGCGACGAGGATGAAGAACCCGATGCCATCGCAGCCGGCGCCGGTGCCGGCGGTGATGACGAAGAGGCGCCCGCCGCGCGTGCCAAGCCGGCGCCTGTGACGGCCGTCGCCCAGAACGAAGCCCTGCCGGGCATCGAAGCCGCCCAGCCGGCCGTGCAGCCGCAGACGGAAACGGCCGAAGCGCTCAATGCGCCGGTGCCGCTCAACCGTCCGGCCTTCCGCCAGCAGGCCGAGGATCCGGGCATGGCCGTGGCGCTCGTGAACCAGCAGCAGACGGCCAGCCAGGCAGCCATCGCCGCCGTGACGGCCGAGGCCGTGCCGCCGGCAGCCGACGCTGCAACCGGCGAATTTGCCGATCTTGCCCAGTACAAGGTGCCTGTGCCGCAGGCTCGCGCCATGCTGGCGAGCCAGATGGCGGCCGCAGAGGACGCCGAGACCGAGGACGGCATCGAGCTGGCGTCCGTGCCGGTGCCGAGCCTGCGCCCGGCCGACGAGACGCTGCTGCAGAGCGTGGCCGAAGCCAACGTCGCCGTGCCGGCGACGGCCGACCGTTCGACCGTTGCGTCTGCCACCGTCGCTGCGCTCGCCCCGGTTCCGGCCGGCGAGGAGACCAGCCCGGCCCAGCAGGCCATTCTCGCCCAGCAGGCGTCCGCCGCTGCCGCGGGACCGCGTGAACTGCCGACCGAAGCCCAGACCAAGGTGGCGCTTGCCGACCCGACGCCCGAGCCGAAGTCTGTCATGGACCAGCAGCCGGCCGATCTTTCCGCCTTCACGCCGATCGGCGAGACGCCGGCCGGCCAGGGCGTCTTCCAGGCCCAGCCGAAGGATGAAATCCTGCAGCCGCAGAAGGGCGGTCGCCCGAAGAAGACCGATGCCGACGCCGCGACGCGCACGGCCAAGCGCACCGAGCCGAAGCTGACGGACAAGATCATCGCCGAATGGGCGCTGTCGACAGGCCGCATGGCGACGCTTTCCAAGCCGGTCAAGGCGCCGCGTTTCGTCAGCCGCTCGCTGCGCGCCGCGCCGACCACGGTCTATGCAGCCGGCTTTACGAGCGACCAGCCGGTGCGCATCGATACGGGCCGGTTCAGCGGGACGGCCGTGAACTTCATGGAAGTGAAGCGTTTCGGCACCAACTGAGACTTTGCGTGCGACAGTTGAACTTTACGGGCTGCCCCGCGGGCGGCCCGTTTTCGTCAGCGCTGAAATTCTTGTGATACGAGGCTCAATGCCGCCGCTTTGGCGGCTTTTTGATCTGACGGGTTTCTCACGTCAGCCGGTTGGCTTTTCCGCAACAAAAAGGGCGCCCGCAGCGCCCCTTTCTTATTCCATGCCGAGTGCGGCCATATAGGTCTGGAGGATCGTTTCCTCCTCGATGCGCTCGTTGGCGTCCTTCTTGCGCAGGCGGATGATGGTCTTCATGGCCTTGGTGTCGTAGCCACGGCCCTTGGCTTCGCCGAAGACGTCCTTGATGTCATCCGCGATCGAGGCCTTCTCTTCTTCCAGCCGTTCGATGCGCTCGATGAACTGGCGCAGTTCGGCGGCGGCCACATTCTCGACTGCTGCGGTTTCTTCCATTGATCGCTCCTGTCCGCGTCTTTTTGTTCGGGCCCGTCATCTGCCGCTTTGCCGCCCGCCGGTCAAGGGAGATTGGCCTGGTTTGGCACAACGGACGATGGGTGGCGCGGGAGGTGGCTTGAAAGAATGGCCGAAT
The DNA here is from genome assembly GCF_042610495.1 of Rhizobium sp. SG2393. Taxonomy (NCBI): domain Bacteria; kingdom Pseudomonadati; phylum Pseudomonadota; class Alphaproteobacteria; order Hyphomicrobiales; family Rhizobiaceae; genus Rhizobium; species Rhizobium sp. SG2393. The sequence continues at coordinate 1,791,480 of NZ_JBHGAP010000001.1, read as the reverse complement.
TTCGTTTGCGCCTGCCTGTGGGCGGGCTGTTGAAAACGAGGACTGCGCTATTCCTGCGGCCGATTGCGCTCGAAGGCCTGCTTCTGGGTGTCGCTCGCCTCGCGCTGGTGCTTCTCGCGCCATTCCTCGTAGGGCATGCCGTAGACGTGTTCGCGCGCGGCATCCTTGTCGATCGGATGCCCCGCCTCAGTCGCGGCGTCGCGATACCAGTTGGCCAGGCAGTTGCGGCAGAAGCCGGCCAGATTCATCAGGTCGATGTTCTGCACGTCCGACCGGTTGGACAAATGGGAGAGCAGGCGGCGGAAGGCGGCCGCCTCGGCATCGCGGATCTCCCCGGCGCTCATCTCGTTTGCAGGCCCGGTCGCAGGCGTCTGGTCGCTCATGTCGTTCTCCTTCAAGGATCCGTGTCGTAGGGGCCGGTGCGCGAGGCGTGGCGCTCGGCGCGGTGGCAGTCGGCACGCGCGTTAAGCGCCTCCAGCACCGGGGCGAGGCGGGCTTCCCAGCTTTCGACGCCGGCCGCGTCGGCGATCAGGTCCTGCCGTACCTCGATCAACGCGTGCGCCAGGCCCGCGACCATGCAGTGGCGGTAGAGCGTGTCGCCGCGCAGCGCGCCGTCATAGGGCTCGTTGTCGCCGACGACGATATCGCCGGGTGCTGCCAGCGCGTCGAGAAGCGGGGTCACGGCGCGGGGATCGCTGTCCCAGAGCACGCCGACATGCCAGGGGCGGGCGACACCTTTCCAGTGCGGCGTGAAGGAGTGCAGGGAGATGACGAGTGGCGCCTTGCCGGAGGCCTCCGCCACACGGGCGATCGTTTCGGCCACGGCCTTGTGGTAGGGGCGGTGAAAACGGTTGAGACGGCGCTCGCGCTCGCCATCCGGCAGCGGATGATTGCCAGGGATGATCGCACCGTCGGAGAGGCGCATGATGAGGGTCGGATCGTCCTCGCCGCGATTGGGATCGATGACGAGGCGCGAGAAGCGCGACAGCACGGCGGGAACGCCAAGTCGGGCGGCGAGGCGGCGCGTCAGCGGCTCGATGCCGATGTCGTAGGCGATGTGGCGGGCGAAGGCCTCGGGCGGCAGGCCGAGATTGTCATACTCGGCGGGTACAAGATTGGTGGCGTGGTCGGCCAGAATCACCAGGCCGCGCGTCGCATCTCCCTCGATCGTCTCGAATGCCGTGATGTCTTTAACCATTCCCTTCGATCCTGCTGCCATCTATGCCATGATGCTGACGCGGTCTGATCGCATGCGTCAGGTCAGACCGCAAGGCTGGGCGGGAAACGAGGGCGGCGCGACTGGTTTCCTGTCATATAAATCGATTAGAATTGTCGTTGACATTCGGGGCGGCGCGTCGCAAGAACGTCCTGGGCAAATCGGAGCGGAGCCCTTTGGAAGCCGTGACTATCAAGACGTCCTTCAAAACGCGCCTCGGCGGCCTGTCATTCGGCTGCATGAGTCTTGCTGCTGCCGCACTCGCCGTCCCGCTGTTTGCCGCCGATGCGGCGCGGGCCGATTTCCGGGTGTGTAACGGCACGCAGAATCTGGTCGGCGTTGCGATCGGCTATCGCGCGAAAGAGGGTTGGGTGACCGAAGGGTGGTGGCAGGTGCCCGCCACGACCTGCGCCACGCTGATCGAGGGCGAGCTGAAATCGCGCTACTATTATCTCTATGCCGAGGACGCCGCGCGTGGCGGGCGCTGGACGGGCGACGTGCAGATGTGCGTGGCGGAAAACCTGTTCAAGATCACCGGCGTGCAGGATTGCTTCGCGCGCGGCTTCCAGCGCATGGGCTTCAAGGAATATGACACGGGGCGGCAGGGCAGCTGGATGGTTCAGCTTTCCGATACCCCCGGCAGCACTCAGGAAAGCAACTGATGAGACGCAACAGGAAAGCGAAGATCCTCGCCACGCTCGGGCCGGCCTCCAGCGAGGAGGAGATGATCCAGAAGCTGCACGAGGCGGGCGCGGATCTCTTCCGCATCAATATGAGCCATGCCAGCCATGACCTCATGCGTACGCTGATCCAGCGCATTCGCAACGTCGAGGCGCGCTGTGGCCGTCCCATCGGCATCCTCGCCGACCTGCAGGGTCCCAAGCTGCGTGTCGGCAAGTTTGCCGAGGGCAAGGTGGAGCTGAAGCCCGGCCAGACCTTCACGCTCGACAGCAACGAGGCGCTGGGCGACAACACGCGCGTCTTCCTGCCGCACCCGGAAATCCTCGAAGCCGTGAAGGCCGGCCACCGCCTGCTGATCGATGACGGCAAGCTGCACCTGAAGGCCGAGAAGGCCGATGGCAAGAGCATCGTCTGCACGGTCGTCTCCGGCACCAAGATCTCCGACCGCAAGGGCGTGAGCCTGCCCGATACGCTGCTGCCCGTCGGCGCGCTGACGGAAAAGGACCGCGCCGACCTCGACGCCGTTCTCGAGACGGACGAAGTCGACTGGGTCGCGCTCTCCTTCATCCAGCGTCCGGAAGACCTGTCGGAAGTGCGCAAGGTGGCGCGCGGCCGCGTCGGCCTGATGTCGAAGATCGAAAAGCCGCAGGCCATCGAGCGGATCGACGAAATCATCGAGCTCTCGGACGCGCTGATGGTAGCGCGTGGCGATCTCGGCGTGGAAATGCCGCTTGAATCCGTGCCGGGCCTGCAGAAGCAGCTGATCCGCGCCTGCCGCCGCGCCGGCAAGCCGGTGGTCGTGGCCACCCAGATGCTCGAATCGATGATCTCCGCGCCGGTTCCGACCCGCGCCGAAGTCTCCGACGTGGCGACCGCCGTGTTCGAAGGTGCGGACGCCGTCATGCTTTCGGCCGAATCGGCTTCGGGCGAATATCCGGTCGAGGCCGTCTCCACCATGGCGTCGATCGCCGAGAAGGTGGAACGCGATCCCCACTATCCGGGCATCATCTATGCCCAGCGCACGCCGCCGGAAGCGACCGGTGCGGACGCCATCTCGCTAGCCGCCCACCAGATTGCCGAGACGCTCAAGCTGTCGGCCATCGTCTGCTACACGGCTTCGGGAAATACGGGCCTGCGCACCGCGCGCGAGCGTCCGCAGGTGCCGATCATCGCGCTCTCGCCGGTCATCCAGACCGCGCGTCGTCTGGCTGTGGTGTGGGGCATGCACTGCGTGGTGACGGAGGATGCCTCCGACCTCGACGACATGGTCAACCGCGCCTGCCGTATCGTGGCCACGGAAGGCTTCGGCCAGCCGGGCGACCGCATCATCATCTCCGCCGGTGTGCCGCTGCGCACGCCGGGCGCCACCAACATGCTGCGCATCGCCTATATCGGCTCGGACGGTATCAGCGGCGTCTGAGACGCCCCGGCATCATTTTACAATCGAGGCCGTTGCGGTCTCATCGGCAAGGCGGGCTCCGGCCCGCCTTGCGAGCATCTGGAGGTCGCGATCCCGCCCGGCGACCTTCTCGATGGCCGCGACCGCCACGTCGGTCGCCATGTAATCCGGCTTGTGGCCGAGATGAGCAATCCAGACCAGTTCCGATCCCTTGATGTCACGCGCAAGGCTACGCGAGTGGATGTCGGCGAGCACAACGTCGTCGCTGTCGCCGGTGATGATGACGGTCGGGGCCTTGATCTCCGGGTAGCGCGGGGAAACCCGCGTCACATAGTCGAGCAGGTTGGCAATGTCGGTCGCGTTGTTGCGGAACGTGTCCGGGCGCAACACCAGCTGCGGCGCGGTCTTCGCCACATAGTCGGCCGGCGGGTGGTTGGGCGCAAAGACGGCGGCGGAAATCTTGTCCAGCAGCATCAGGCCGACGGGCGTGGCGATCGCGTTGGCGAAGAGCCAGCCGGCGACCGGGGTGCTGGCGACCGTGTAATACCAGGTGATGCCGCCCGGCCAGGGGTGTGTGGCCGGCGACAGGAAGACCAGGCCTTGGACCATGTCGGGATGGCGGAGCGCGAAACTCGCGACCACGGCGCCCGCGAAGGAATGGCCGACGATGATCGCCTTGCGGATGCCGCGCTTTTCCATCAGCCGGGCGATGGCGTCGGCCTGTCCGTCCGGCCAGGCGTTTTCCGGCCCGCCGCGCTCCGAAAAGCCGTGTCCGGGGCGATCGACGAAGAGCATCTCGGCGCGGCCCTCCAGCAGTGGCCGGAAGGGCACCATCTGGTCCAGCATGTTGCCGCTGGCGCCGTGGATGAAGACGATGGGCGGCAGGTCGGCGGCGGGGCCGGCGGGCACGAGCACGCTGTTCATCCGGAAACCGCCCACATCGATCCGCTCGCCGGGATCGGGGGCCGACGCCGTCAGGCGGCGTGCTTCCCACTGGCTGAACAGGATGGCGGCCCCAAAGGCGGCGACGATGACGAGAAGGACAATGGCGAGGAGCTTGAGCATGCGGCCTATACGAATGTGGAGGATGTCTGGACGTCGGCCCGGCGAGGCGGTGTTGCGGGCGCGCGTGATCCGCCCCGCATGACAGCGAGAGCTGATATGGCGCTTTAGCGGAAACGGTCAAGCATCCTGAGCATCGCGCGGCGCATGTCACCGTCAAGCGATGACGGTTCGGCCTTTGCGGGGAGGGTGGCGAGAGACGTCGGCTTTTCCGGTCGCCATGCGGCTGCGAAGCGCCGTTTGTGTCAGGTCCGGCTTCCGGCCAGCTTCTCCTCAAGGTCGCCCACCTGTTTCTGGGCGTTGCGCTCGGACGGGTAGACGTCGAGGAACTGTTCCCACGCCTTCAGCGCCAGCTCGTCCTTGCCGGCGGATGACAGGATGGCGGCCATGCCTGCCAGTGCACCGAAGTGGCGCGGCTCCAGCGCCAGCACGCGGTTGATGTCGGACATGGACTTGCGATAGTTTCCCATCTGGTAGTGCAGCGTGGCGCGGCGGTTCCAGCCTTCCACATAGGTGGGGTCGAGGGCGACGACCTGGTCGAAGAGGTCGAGCGCTGCGCCGTTGCGCTTCTCGGAAACGGCCTTTTCGGCCCACTGCATGAGGAGATTGATCGAGGCGCTGCCCGAATCGGCCCATTCCATGCGGATGCGATTCGCGATGTCGGTCGCCTTGCTGTCGTCACGCGCGCGCTTCAGTTCGGTGAAGAGATCGTCCAGCTTCTTCTTGTGCGCGATGACGGAGGCCGTCGCCGGCGTCTCGCCTGCCGTCTGGGCGAGCAGAGGGGTTGCCGTGAGGGCGAAAAGAAAGCTGAGAATCGTCAAAAAGCTTCGGCGCATGAGCGGTAGGGTACCGCGCCATGCGCCGAAGGCAATTCACAAAATCTTATCGGAAAGCGATTTCGAGGAAATCGCCGGCCGCAGCCTCAGCCCTGACGGGCCTTGAAGCGCGGGTTTTCCTTGTTGATGATGTAGATGCGACCCTTGCGGCGGACCAGGCGGTTCGCGCGGTGGCGGGTCTTCAGCGACTTCAGCGAATTCTTGATCTTCATTGGTCTGGTCCGCGTATTCATGGGGCCTAACGTCGTCTGCGACGCGGGGCCTTCGTGTCTGACAATCAAAAGCGCGCCTCACGCGCGCTTCCAAGTTGGGCAGGCTGATAACCCGGCGGTCTTCTTGTGTCAACCATGTGAACCGGCTTTTCGGGGAAAACCCCCGGTGCAGCAACAGGTTCAGCCGATCAGCTCTTCGATCCCGTGAGCCAGGTGACATGGCCCATCTTGCGACCCGGGCGGGCTTCGGCCTTGCCATAGAGATGGACGAGCGCATCGGGACGGGCGAGCCAGGCCGGCACGTCGTCGATCTCGTCGCCGATGAGGTTCTGCATCACGCAATCGGAATGGCGCGCGCCATTGCCGAGCGGCAGGCCGGCGACGGCGCGGATATGCTGCTCGAACTGTGAGACCACGCAGGCCGCCTCCGTCCAGTGGCCGGAATTGTGGACGCGGGGCGCGATCTCGTTGACGATCGGCGTGCCGTCGGCGAGCACGAAGAATTCCACGCCGATGACGCCGACATAGTCGAGGGCCGAGAGGATGGCCGCCGCCGCCGCCTTTGCCTTCTCCACGGTGTCGGGCCCAAGCGTGGCGGGCAGGGTGGAGCGGTAAAGGATGCCGTTGCGGTGTTCGTTCTCGGCCGGATCATAGGCGACGATCGCGCCATCAATAGCACGGGCCGCGATGATGGAGATCTCGCGCTCGAAGGGCACGAAGCTTTCGAGGATGAGCGGCACAACGCCGAGGGCGGCGAAGGCGCCTTCGGGACTGTCGGCGGCCGAGCGGAAGACTTTCTGGCCCTTGCCGTCATAGCCGAGCCGGCGCGTCTTCAGCACGCCCTGTCCGCCGAAAGCGATAAGGGCGGCTTCGAGGCCGGCCTGGTCATCCACTTCGCGGAAGTCGGCGGTGGCGATGCCGCAGTCGTTGATGAAGCGCTTTTCGGTGACGCGGTCCTGCGCCACGGCGAGCGCCCTGGCCGGCGGATAGACCGGACGGGTCGCGGCCAGCCGTTCGGCGGCGCTGACCGGCACGTTCTCGAATTCGTAGGTGACGATGTCGCATTGCGCAGCCAGCCGGTCGAGGGCGGCCGGGTCGTCATAGGCGGCGGTGATCTGGGCGTTGGCGACCTGGGCGGCCGGGCAATCGGCCTGCGGCTCAAGAATGACCGTCCTGAAATTCAGCCGGGCGGCCGCAATCGCGAGCATGCGGCCCAGCTGGCCGCCGCCGATGATCCCGATGGTCTTCATGTCGTCAATCCTGATGTCTCAACCGTCGACCGGAAATTCGGCGACGCTTTCGGTCTGGGCGGCGCGCCAGTCGTCGAGGCGCTCGGCCAGATCCTCGTCGGTCAGCGCCAGCACGGCGGCGGCCAAAAGGGCGGCATTGACCGCGCCTGCCTTGCCGATGGCGAGCGTGCCGACGGGAATGCCGGCCGGCATCTGGACGATGGAGAGGAGGCTGTCCTGTCCCGACAAGGCCTTGGACTGGACGGGAACGCCGAAGACCGGCAGCGGTGTCATGGAGGCGCACATGCCGGGCAGGTGGGCGGCACCGCCGGCGCCGGCGATCACCACCTTGAAGCCTTCGGCCCTGGCGCCCTTGGCGAATGCCACAAGACGGTCGGGCGTGCGATGTGCCGAAACGATGCGGGCCTCGTATTCGATCTCGAGGGCTTCCAGCGTGTCGGCGGCGTTCTTCATGGTCTCCCAGTCGGACTGGCTTCCCATGATGATGGCAACCGGCGGCGTGATGGCGTCTGGCACGATCGATGGCTCCTCGTCAGGCGATGATGTCAGGGATGATCTGATCCTCGATCTTGATGATCTTGTCCTTCAGAATCAGCTTCTTCTTCTTCATGCGCTGGATGCGGAGCGCGTCGCAGCCGACGGTGATCATCGCGTTGATGGCTGCATCGTAGTCTTCATGCTCCTGGCGCAGACGTGCCGCTTGCAATCTGAGTTCGGCCTGATCCTGATCCGGCATGCGCATTCCCCGTCATACAACCCGTGGCGGTTGACCCGCCATCCGACGTCCATTCCTGTGCCGCTCTAACATGAAGGCGTGGTAACGGGAAGTTATCCGTCGCCACGAAATCGCCTTCGACAAATGAAAAATAGCGTGGCACTCTTTCAGTGCCATAAACCGGGACATCCGGCCTTTGCAAATTGCCGGATGCAGAACAAAGGAAGGGATTGCTCATGACCATTGAGGCTCATCTTGCAACGCTTGAACGGAAGCACGGCGCCCTGGAGCGGGAACTGAACGAAGCTCTGGCCCACCCGTCCTCCGACGACCGGGAAATCGCGACCCTCAAGCGGAGGAAGCTGCGCATCAAGGACGAGATCGAGAAGATCCGTAGCTCGGTCCACTGATCGAAGCATGACCTGAAAGGGATGAGGAGGCTTAAGGAACCCTGCGACAGTGCCGCGCGACGAGGAGGTCGAGGCGGAGCACGTATCACCGGAGGATTGACCACAGCCTAACCCGTAACCGGGATTGCGTAGAATTTCGGGCCTTGTCCCTCAACGCCGGTACCCCGAAGGTGCCGGCGTTTGCATGTGGATCATGCCGTTGCCCGGCGCGATTGATGGACATCGCGCATCCGAGGTTTCCGCCGATGCCGGGTAAAGCGCGCGCGGGAGGATGATACCGCATTCGGCGTTGCAGGTTCTGGGCCGGCGAGGCACGCCTGTCCCGGGCCGAAGTCCGTCGCATTCCCGCCGTGTCACACGGCACTGCCCGTCATCACCGCGCCGTCAGGTGAAGGTGGGTCTGGCGACGATCGGTCGAGCTGCTCTTACCAGAACTGGTCCAGCCAGAGCGTCAGCGGCTTGAACCCTTCCTTGTTGATTGCATAGATGCGTCGCGTGCCCTCGGCGGTCACGGAAACGAGGTTGCAATCCAGCAGGGTCTTCAGATGCTGGGACACGGCAGGCCTGCTGATCGGCAGGCCGTCGGCCAGTTCGTTGACCGTGCGCGGGGAGCGGCGGAGTTCTTCCAGGAGATATCGGCGGTTGGGATCCGCAATGGCGTCGAATTGGGTTGGGGCAGTCATGGGGGGACGCTAGGTCATCTCCTTGCGATTACGTTCTTCCGGGCAATGGCGTGCATTACCATAACTTTCGTTGATACTAAAAGAACGTGTTGCGGGCCTGTCGTCAAGGGCTCTGCAGGGGGATAAGTGTGCCTATTCCGTCACTCAGGAGCTTCAATCCGGCCAGAAATGCCATGCTGTACATGAAGGGATAGAAGATCGTCGGGCGCATGCGCTTGACAACCAGCGATCCAGCAAAGGTTGCAACCGCCGCCAGGGGGAAGAGCGTGGCCGATGTGGCGAGGTTTGCGCTGCCCAGTTGGCCGAGCGCAACGTAAGGGACGATCTTCACGACATTCAGGATGGCGAAGAAGCGCACGATGGCGCCGGTATAGGCCCGCGGCGGCAGGCGAAGCGGCAGGCCATAGATCTGGAAGAACGGTCCGCCTGAATGGGCCACGAAGCTGCCGTAGCCCGCGCCGAGGCCGAGCACGGCAGCCAGTGGCCAGCTATGGCCGCGTGGCTCGACGTGCTGGCCTCGCCGCGCCTGCCAGGCCGTATAGGCGTAGCGCAGAACGAAGCCGACGGTGATCGCGCCGATGATGAGGCGCAGCGCGTCGCGCGGCACCTGCGCGGCGGTGAACCAGCCTATCGCGATGCCGGCGAGCGCGCCGGGCAGCATCATCAGCAGCGTCTTGCGGTCATTGTCGTGGCGCCAGGCCCAGAGCGACACGCCATCCATGACGATCAGGATCGGCAGGAGCAGCGCCGCCGCCTGCACGGGCGAGGTTACCAGCGAGAGGATCGGCACCCCGAGCAGGGAAAGGGCCTCGCCCATGCCGCCCTTTGCGAGGCCGACGAAAAGAACGGCGATCGCCGCCACGAAATAGAAGGTGAAGTCGTTCGGCATCGCGCAGTTGATCCTTGGCTGCGCTCGGTCTATCGGTTTTCTCGCCCGATGGCGAGCGCCGAGACGGCAAGCCGCGCGGCATGGCAGAGCAGGATATAAAGACATGGCTTCAGACACACGGTGCCGGCTGGTGCTGGTCGCCCCTGGCGGGCAAACCGCGCAAGAGCGCGCACAGCTGGTGGCGGATGCGCTGCGCGGCGGTGACGTGGCATCGGTGATCATTCCCCGGCTCGGCCTCAACGATGCCGATTTCCAGGCCCATGCCGAGGCCATCGTGCCCGTGGTACAGGCGGCGGGTGCCGCAGCGCTGGTGGAAGGCGACAGCCGGATTGCCGGCCGCGCCCGGGCCGACGGCCTGCATCTGGCCGAGCGCGCCGACGTCCTCGCAGAGGCCGTCGAAAAGCATGCGCCGAAGCTGATCGTCGGCGGCGGCAACGCCCAGACCCGGCATGATGCGCTGGAGATCGGCGACGCGCAGCCTGACTACGTGTTCTTCGGCAAGCTCGACGGCGATATCAAGCCGGAAGCGCACTCGAAGAACCTGGCGCTGGCCGAGTGGTGGGCTGCGATGATCGAGATCCCCTGCATCGTCATGGGCGGTACCGCGATCGAAAGCGCGCTGGCCGTGGCCGAGACGGGTGCGGAATTCGTGGCCTTGCGCGACGCCGTCTTCGGCGAGCCCGGCCGTGCGGCGAGCGTGGTGGCAGAGGTCAACGCGCTGCTTGACGAAAAAGCGCCACGGTTTGAAGATTAATCGGGGCATGTCGAACCCTCGCCCGCGCCTGCATGGACTGCTGTTCTGCCTCCTTCTTGCCGCGGGCGCGGCCGGAAATGGCTGGCCGTATCCGGCCTTCGCCCAGGAATCGTCTCCGGACACTGCCCTGGATGCGCCTGCCGTCGAAAAGCGCGGCCGCATCACGCCTTATAATGGCGCGGCACCGCTGCAGTCCGGTACGGTATCCGGAACGCAGACCGGGCCGCTTCCGGCAGGTCAATTGCAGCCGCCGGGAACGGTCCAGGGGCAGAAGGAAGAAGGGCAGGGCGCTGATGGCGTCGCGCCCTCGGAGGGCGTTTCGGTGTTCGAGCGCATGGGTGCCGATCTACCACCCCTGCCTGCCGAAAAGCCGTTCACGGGCAAGGTGGACGAGGCCTACGGGGCCTTCCAGCGCGGTTACTATCTGACGGCCATGGGCCTTGCTCTGCCGCGTGCGCAGCTCGGAGACCGCGCCGCCCAGACACTCGTGGCGGAACTTCTCGATTCCGGGCTCGGCGTGAAGCGGGACCGCAAGGCGGCCGCCTTCTGGTACGAGCAGGCCGCCAATGCCGGCGACCCGGCCGCCATGTTCAAGTTTGCGGTGATGCTGATGGAGGGCGGCGTCGTGGCGCGTGATCCCAAGCGCGCCGACGAGCTGATGAAGAAGGCGGCCGATCTCGGCAATGCGTCGGCCCAGTTCAACCACGCCCAGACGCTGACGGCCGACATGCCGGGCGAGAAGGGGCTGAAGGCTGCGCTGCCCTATTATCGCAAGTCTGCCGAGCAGGGCATCGCGGATGCGCAATATGCGCTCTCGCAGATCCTCATCAATGTGGACGGCATTGCGGAAGACGAGCGCGCCACGGCGCGCGACTGGTTGGCGCGCGCCGCCATGGCCGGCTACGACACGGCCGAACTCGATCTGGCCCTGTGGATGATCGATGGCATTGCCGGCGAGCGCAATCTGGACGCCGGGTTCCGCTGGATGCGCCGGGCGGCCGAAGGCGGCAATGTGGTGGCGCAGAACAAGCTCGCCCATCTCTACATCAACGCCATCGGCACGCGGCAGGACCCCGTCGAGGCCGCGAAGTGGTACATTCTCTCCCGTCGCGCGGGGCTGAAGGATGCGCAGCTCGAAGACTTTTACCTCGGCATCAGCGACGAGGTGCAGAAGAAGGCGCTGAGTGCGGCCAACCGCTTTCGACGCAGCTGAGCTCGCAGGCGCGGCTCCCGGACATTCACGCTGTTTTGCGACATGCGTTTCGCGCGGGGCTGTCCGGCGTTTTGCCTTGTGGCTCCAGACTTGAATTTGACGGCGTTTTGTGGTCTTGAGACGCCACTTCCGAAAATCATGGTCGGTGGGCCTGCGCGCATGGATGCCGGCGCGGGCCGGTTTCCATGATGGTCGGCTCGGATGGACGGGCGCTTGCGTGCCGCCATCGCTTTTTGATGCTGCCGTCTGTGTTGTGCGCGGGTCCGATGCCGGACCCCCTGCATTCCTGTGTGCGGCGGTGATGACACCTTCAATCCCGGCGCAACGGCCGGATGCTCGTACAAGGATACGGAAATGGCACGCTCAGCCCTTCTCAATGTCATGGTCCAGGCCGCCTTCAAGGCCGGCAAGTCGCTGGCGCGCGATTTCGGCGAGGTGCAGGCGCTGCAGGTCTCGATGAAGGGACCCGGCGACTACGTCGCCACCGCCGAACGCAAGGCGGAAAAGATCATCCGCGAGGAGCTTTTGAAGGCCCGCCCGACCTATGGTCTGGAAGGCGGCAAGGGTGAGACGGTCGAGGGGACCGACGGCTCGCACCGCTGGCTCGTCAACCCGCTCGACGGCACCACCAATTTTCTGCACGGCATTCCCTACATTGCCACCTCGATCGCGCTCGAGCGCCAGGGCGAGATCGTTGGCGCGGTGATCTTCAATCCCGCCACCGACGATCTCTACACCGCCGAGCGTGGCGGCGGCGCCTTCCTCAACGATCGCCGCATCCGCGTTGCCGCCCGCAAGGCTCTCTCGGATTGCGTCATTGCCGCGCAGACCCCGCATCTCGGCCGCGGCCACCATGGCAATTTCCTGATCGAGCTTCGCCACGTCATGGGCGAAGTGGCAGGGGTGCGCTCGTTCGGTGCCGCGTCGCTCGACCTTGCCAGCGTCGCCGCCGGCCGTTTCGACGGCTTCTGGGAACGCCAGATCGCGGCCGGCGATATGGCCGCGGGGCTGCTTCTGGTGCGTGAAGCCGGTGGCTTCTCGATGGACGTGGACGGCGGCGCCCGTCCGATCGAAACCGGCTCCATCATCGCCGGCAACGAGCAGATCGTGAAGGCGCTGCGCGACGTGCTGCATCGGCCGCTGCCGACGCGTTAATCCTCGCATCCGGGATGGGCGCTTGTGGCGCTCGTCCCGTCGCCGGCACTGCCGTCAGCTTTCGGTGCAAGCCCGTTTGCGGCCACGCTTTTCCCTTCAATTCGGCTCAAACTTGATCTAGTGTCCCCCGCAGTTGCGTGGCCGGGGGCACGAGGCGCTTTGGCGGCTTTCCGGCGGATCGCGGAACGGATGAGGGGTTTGCCTCTCTCCTGCGTTCTCTCTCGGGATGCAGGCGGAATGCCGGTGCGCAGTGGAGACGATGGGCCTATGGCAAGAGTGCGGGGTGCGGCAACGGAAAGCGCGGAAGCGGTTCCGGCAGATATCCACAAGCTGTCCAGTCCGATGCCCTTTTTCTGGACGATGGTGATCTTCCTGATCATCGTCGGCTTCGTGGCGGCGATCCTGTTCCGGCAGGCGCAGACGGCCTTTCTCAGCAATCCCGGCCTGAACGGCCTCATTCTCGGTGTCCTGCTGATCGGTGTGCTGCTGGTGTTCAGCCACGTTCTGAACCTTCGCCCCGAAGTGCGCTGGTTCAACTCGTTCCGCGCGGCCGGCAGTGCCGACAAGGTGGGTCGCGACCCCGTGCTGCTGGCGCCGATGCGCGCGCTGATCGGAAGGCGCCATGCGATGGCGATCTCCACCACGGCGCTGCGCTCCATCCTTGATTCGATTGCCACGCGGCTCGACGAATCGCGCGACACCTCGCGCTATCTCATCGGCCTCCTCGTCTTTCTCGGCCTGCTCGGCACCTTCTGGGGCCTGCTCGGCACCATCGGCTCAATCAATACGGTGATCCAGTCGCTCGATATCGGGAGCGGGAGCACGGAAGATGTTCTCTCGGCCCTGAAGACGGGGCTCTCGGCTCCGCTGACCGGCATGGGGACGGCGTTTTCCACCTCGCTCTTCGGCCTTTCCAGCTCGCTGGTTCTGGGTTTTCTCGACCTGCAGGCCGGCCGCGCGCAAAGCCGTTTCTATACGGAACTGGAAAACTGGCTGTCTTCCGTCACGGATGTCGGCTCCGACAACCAGCCGGCTGTCGATACCAAGCGTCTGCCGCCGCAGGAATCCCTGGAGCGATTGACCGACCAGCTGGCGCGCATGAACCAGGACGGCGCGACCAACATGCGCACCACGGCCGCCATGGCAAGCCTTGCGGAAGGTATTCAGGGGCTGGTGAAGAACATGCGTGGCGAGCAGCAGATGCTGCGCGACTGGATCGAGGCGCAGCAGGAGGAATCCCGCGCCATGCGCAAGACGCTCGACAAGCTTGCCGCCCGCATCGGCGATCCGGATGCCGCCCGTCGCCGCGGCGACGACCCGAAGAAGGATTGAGCGGATGGCGCTCTCTCGCCGGGGCCGCCGCGAACGCGGGATCGATTACTGGCCGGGCTTCGTCGACGCGCTGTCGACGTTGCTGCTGTCGATCATGTTTCTTCTGTCGGTCTTTGTCATGGCGCAGTTCCTGCTGGGCCGCGAGATCAACACCAAGGACGAGGTCCTGACGCGCCTCAACAGCCAGATCAACGAGCTGACGCAGCTTCTGGCGCTTGAAAAGAGCGGTCGGCAGGATCTCGAGGATTCGCTTGCCAATCTGCAGGCCTCGCTTGCCACGTCCGAAGGCGAGCGCTCGCGTCTTCAGGCGCTGCTCGATCAGGGGGCAGGAAGCAACTCGGCGGCGGAAAAGCGCATCGGCGACCTGACCGGACAGCTTGACAATGAAAAGCAGGTCTCGGCCCGTGCCATGAGCCAGATCGAGCTTCTGAACCAGCAGATCGCCGCGTTGCGCAGCCAGATTGCTGCGGTCGAAAGCGCATTGCAGGTCTCCGAGGCGAAGGACGAGAGTTCGCAGGCAAAGATTGCCGATCTCGGCCGTCGACTGAACGTGGCGCTGGCGCAACGCGTGCAGGAACTGAACCGCTATCGCTCAGACTTCTTCGGGCGGCTGCGCGAGATCCTGTCCGACCGGGAGAATATCCGCATCGTCGGCGACCGGTTCGTCTTTCAGTCGGAGGTGCTTTTTCCCTCCGGCGGCAACGAGCTGAACCCTGCCGGCCAGGTGGAGATGGGCAAGCTCGCCACCGCGCTGCTCGATCTCGCCAAGGAGATTCCGCCTGAGATCAACTGGGTGCTGCGTGTCGATGGCCATACGGACAATGTTCCGCTGTCAGGCACTGGCAAGTATGCCGACAACTGGGAGCTTTCCTCCGCGCGCGCCACATCGGTCGTGAAGTTCCTGATTTCGAAAGGCGTTCCGGCCGATCGTCTCGTGGCGGCCGGTTTTGGCGAGTTCCAGCCGATCGCGCCCGGCGACACGCCGGAGGCGCGGGCGCAGAACCGGCGCATCGAGCTGAAGCTGACGGAAAAGTAACAGGCCCGTACTCACAGGCGGGCAAGCGGGAGGTCCGGCGCCATGATGTGTGACGTTCTGGTCATCGGGGCAGGGCTCGCCGGGCTCGTGACCGCCACGATTGCCGCCGAGCGCGGACGCAAGGTCATCGTCGTCGAGCAGGAGGGCGAGCAGTCGCTCGGCGGGCAGGCGCATTGGTCGCTCGGCGGCCTCTTTCTCGTCAATTCGCCCGAACAGCGCCGTCTCGGTATCCGCGACAGCCACGAGCTTGCCTATCAGGACTGGATGGGCACGGCGGCTTTCGACCGTGAAGAGGACTATTGGCCACGGCTTTGGGCCGAAGCCTATCTCGATTTCGCCGCCGGCGAGAAGCGCTCCTGGCTGCGCGGCATGGGGGTGGGGTTCTTTCCTCTGGTCGGCTGGGCCGAGCGGGGCGGGGGCATGGCGCATGGGCACGGCAATTCCGTGCCGCGCTTCCATCTCACCTGGGGCGCGGGGCCGGCAGTGGTTGAGCCGTTCATCCGCCGGGCGCGGGAGGCTGAAAGCCGCGGGCAGATCCGCTTCCGTTTCCGCCACCGCGTGGACGAACTCATCACCTTCGACCGCACCGTGCTGGGTGTGCGGGGCGCCGTACTGCGGCAGGATCCGGCACCGCGGGGCGTGCGCAGCAATCGTGACATCGAGGGAGATTTCGAGATCACGGCGGGCGCCATCGTTGTCGCCTCCGGCGGCATCGGCGGAAATCACGAGGCGGTGCGCCGCCACTGGCCGACGGCGCGGCTCGGGCCTGCGCCGCGCCACATGGTCAGCGGCGTGCCGCACCACGTGGATGGCCGCATGGTGGAGATCGCGACGCGGGCGCGCGGCTCGGTGATCAATGCCGACCGCATGTGGCACTACACCGAGGGCTTGCGGAACCACGAACCGATCTGGCCCAACCACGGTATCCGCATCCTGCCCGGCCCGTCATCCTTCTGGTGCGATGCGGATGGCAACCGATTTGCCGCGCCGGCCATGCCGGGCTTCGATACGCTCTCGACGCTGAAAGAAATCTGCCAGCGCGGGCATGATCACAGCTGGTTCATCCTGACGCGCGACATCATCAAGAAGGAATTCGCGCTGTCGGGTTCGGAGCAGAACCCGGACCTGACGGGCAAGGATATCGGCCTGATGCTGAAGCGGCTCGGCAAGGGGCTGCCGGAGCCGGTGCAGGCCTTTATGGATCGTGGCGAGGACTTCGTCGTGCGCGACCGGCTGGAAGACCTTGTCGCCGGGATGAATGCGCTCACCGGTGAGAGCCGGATCGACCTTCGCCGCCTGCGCGAGCAGATCGAGGCCCGCGACCGGGAGATTGCCAACAGATTTTCCAAGGATGCGCAGGTGACGGCCATCCGCGGCGCGCGCGCCTTTGTCGGTGACCGGCTGATGCGGACCGCACGTCCGCACCGCCTGCTCGACCCCAAGGCCGGGCCGCTGATCGCCGTGCGGCTGAACGTGCTGACCCGCAAGACGCTGGGCGGTCTGCAGACGGACCTGACCGGCCGGGTGCTGGAACTGTCCGGCGAGCCCGTGCCCGGCCTTTATGCGGTCGGGGAAGCCGCCGGCTTCGGCGGCGGCGGCATGCATGGCTACGGCGCGCTGGAGGGCACCTTCCTGGGCGGCTGCCTGTTTTCCGGCCGGGTGGTCGGCCGCTCGGTCTGAACGCCGTCAGAGGGCGGCGCGGGTCTCGGCCATCCGGTCATCATGGTCGAACTGGAGGCGTGCCAGCTTGGCGTAGAGCCCGCCCTGGCGCGATAGCGCCGCATGCGTGCCTTCCTCGACGATGCGGCCATTGTCCATGACGAGAATGCGGTCTGCCTTCAGCACGGTTGCAAGACGGTGGGCGATGACGAGCGTCGTGCGCTGCCGGATCAGGCCGTCGAGCGCGCGCTGCACCAGCACCTCGCTTTCGGCATCGAGCGCCGAGGTTGCCTCGTCGAGCAGCAGCACCGGCGCATCCTTGAGAATCGCGCGGGCAATGGCGATGCGCTGGCGCTGGCCGCCCGAAAGGGTCACGCCGCGTTCGCCGACGAAGGTGTCGTATCCCTCCGGCAGTCGGGTGATGAATTCTTCCGCCTGGGCGGCGCGGGCGGCGGCCTCTACCTCGGCATTGCTGGCGCCGGGCCGGCCGAAGGCGATGTTGTCGCGGATGCTGGCGACGAAGATCGTCACGTCCTGCGGCACGATGGCGATGCGGCGGCGCAGCGTTTCGGGGTCCGTCTCGCGGATGTCGATGCCGTCGAGGCTGATCGAACCGCTGGCAGGATCGTAAAAGCGCATCAGCAGTGCAAAGATCGTGCTCTTGCCGGCGCCGGAGGGGCCGACGATGGCCACCGTTTCGCCCGGTGTCACGGAAAGGCTCAGGCCTCTGAGGCTCGGGGCGTCCGGCCGGCTCGGATAGTGGAAGGTGACGGCATCGAAGGCGAGCGCGCCTGTCGCCGGCTCGGGCAGGGAACGGGGTGCGGCAGGTGCGGCGATCGCCGGTTCCTCGCGCAGCAGTTCGCCGAGGCGCTCGGAGGCGCCGGCGGCCTGGGCGAGTTCGCCCCAGACTTCCGACAGCGCGCCGAGGCCGCCCGCGGCAAAGACGGAATAGAGCAGGAACTGGCCGAGATTGCCGGCCGTCATGCTGCCGGCGAGAACATCGCGCGCGCCGAACCACAGCACAGCGACGACGCTGCCGAAGATCATGGTGATGGCAAAGGCCGTCAGGACGGAGCGGGCGCGAATCGCCTCGCGGGCCGCGCCGAAGGCATCTTCCACGGCCGCGCCATAGCGGGCGCGGGCTGCCGCCTCGGCGTTGAAGGCCTGCACGGTCCGGGCGGCGGCAATCGCCTCGCCGGCATAGGCGGCGGCGTTTGCCAGCGTATCCTGCGCCGCACGCGAGCGCCGGCGCACGGACCGGCCGAAGCCGACCAGCGGGAAGACGATCAGAGGGATGGCGACGAGCACGAGGCTTGAGAGTTTCGGGCTCGTATAGACCATCATGGCGATGGCCCCGAGACAGAGGATGAGGTTGCGCAGCGCCAGCGACGCGGTGGCGCCGACGGCCGATTTCAGCTGGGTTGTATCCGCCGTCAGCCGCGAGACGATCTCGCCGGACTGGTTCATGTCGAAGAAGGAGGGCGACAGCCGCGTGACATGGTCGAAGACATCCCGGCGCAGATCGGCCACGATCCGCTCGCCGAGCGTGATGACGAAGAAATAGCGGGCCGCACTGGCCAGCGCCAGCACGATGGCGAGCACCATCAGCATGGCGAAATAGGTGTTGATGAAGCCGGAATCGGCGCGCGAGAAACCGTGGTCGATCATCCGGCGCACGGCCATCGGCAGGGTGAGCGTGGTGACGGCGGCGACCACGAGCGAGACGAGCGCACCGATGGCGAGAAGGCGGTAGCGGCCGATATAGGGCAGCAGGTTGGCAAGCGGTCGGATGGAGCGCCGGCCGCTCGGTCTTGCGTCTGTTTCGGCCACGGCAATCCTCGGCGTCATCGCCGCGAAGAGCCCTGAAACTCTTGATACGCGGCACTTGTTATCCCATGGACCATCATGTATAGGCACGGCATCAAATTGGGAAGCCGTCGCCGATGGCGGTCTGCGGCTTCATTACGTGTTTGGCCCGTCCGTCGCAATGGCTTGCGACAATTGGCCCCCAAAGCTGCAGGAAGAGTGCGATGAAGGCGAATATCCACCCCGACTACCACATGATCAAGGTCGTCATGACCGACGGCACCGAATACCAGACCCGCTCGACCTGGGGTTCTGAAGGCGCCACCATGAACCTCGAAATCGACCCGACCTCGCACCCGGCCTGGACCGGCGGCAACCAGCAGATGCTGGACCGCGGCGGCCGCGTTTCGAAGTTCAACAAGCGCTTCGGCGGCCTCGGCCTCTGATCCGCCTGCGGACTGCAAGACTTTCCAGAAAGCCCGGCCATCGTGCCGGGCTTTTTTGTTGCGCGCGGCAGGCTTGACAGAATTAGGTCGATCGTCCTAATTGTCGGTCTAGGACAATCGACCTAGCGGAGGACGGCATGGCGAAGGCGGGGCAGGACACGCGTCAGCACATCGTGGCGGCAGCGGACCGGCTGTTCTACGAGCGGGGATATGAAGCCACGTCCTTTGCCGATATTGCCGGTGCCGTCGGGCTGTCGCGTGGCAATTTCTATTATCACTTCCGTGCCAAGGACGAGATCCTGGTTGCCGTGATCGCGGAGCGGCATCGGGCGCGGGAAACGATGCTCGCGGCCTGGGAGGCCGAGGAGCCGACGCCGGCCGCGCGCATCGCCCGCTTCTTTCGCATTCTCATCGACAATCAGGCGAAGATCATGGCGCATGGCTGTCACGTCGGCACGCTCTGCGTCGAGCTTGCCAAGCTCAAGCATCCCGCCCAGGGGGAGGCGGCAGCGGTGCTGGCCCTGTTCCGCGATTGGCTCGCGCGGCAGTTCGTGGCCCTCGGGCGAGAGGCCGAGGCCGATGCACTCGCCCTTCACGTGCTGATGCGCAGCCAGGGCGTGGCGACGCTCGCTGCCACGTTCCGCGACGAGGCCTTTGTTCGCCGCGAGGTGGCCGACTTCGATGGTTGGCTGTCCGCGCTCGGTCCGCCGGCCTGATCCGGGCTCACATCTGCATTCCCGTTCCCCAGGGAAACCGGCACCGCCTGCCGCCGGAATGATCGCGCGCGGGCATTCGGAAAGGAAGAAACCCAATGTTTATCGTCACCCTCCGCTTCGCAGCGAACCGCGACAAGGCCGGCGCGCTGATGGATGAGCATAATGCCTGGCTCCGTCGCGGCTTCGAGGAGGGCATTCTCCTTCTGGCCGGCAGCCTGCAACCCCGCGCCGGCGGCGTCATCCTCGCCAATGGCGTGAGCCGGGAGGCGCTCAACGCCTTCGTGCAGTCCGATCCCTTCGTGGCCGAAAATGTCGTCGCGGCGGAGGTTCTGGAGGTGGTGCCGGGACGCACCGATCCGAGACTCGCTTTCCTGGCCGCATGACATCAGGCACGAAAAAGCCGCCGAGCCCTTTCGGTCTCGACGGCTTTTCAAACGCAGTGCTGCGCGAGCGCTTAGCTGCGGCTGAAGGCGGTCTGCAGCAGGTTCAGCTGTGCCTGCACAGCGTTCTCGTTGTCGGCGACGATCTCGGCCTCTTCGTTGGGGCGGTAGATCTCGCGGTCGAGGATGGCGACGCGGTTCTGGAGGCGGAGCGAGCGTTCGATGAGGTCGCGGAAGGCTTCGGGCAGGTCGGTCCAGCCGGGCGCGTTGCGATCGACGTTGAAGCTGTCGAGGCGAACCTTGTTCTTTTCCGAGAGAACCTGGTCACGGCTCATCTCGCCATTGTTCACGGCGCGCTGCAGGAGCAGCCAGGAGGCCATCTGCATCAGACGGGTGGTGAGGCGCATGGATTCGGCTGCATAGAGGACAGAAGCCATGCGCGGCAGAACCTTGGAGGCGGCGCGGCCGGGCCCATCCAGGTAGCTTGCGGTTTCCTCGACGAGACCCATGCCCTCGGCATAGAGTGCACGGAACTGCGCAGACGATGCCACGTGCCCGGCAAAGCTCACGGTGTTCAATCCACGTTCCGACATGATCTCGTTTCCTCGGTTATCACGCATCACTCAACAAACCTAACGGGCGACACCCATAAAGGTTTCCGCCGCACTTGTGGTTGGAGAATGATCACTTAACGGATTTCACGCAAGGACATTCTTAATAGAAGGTTAATCTCCACACTTCTCTTACCTGTGGGCGAAATTACGGCACGCGCCACACGTTGTCGTGAACAAAAAAAGAGCCGCGAAAAGCGGCTCTCAAGGTAAAACAGGGAGAAAAATCAGACCACTCGCCAGAAGGTGAAATTGTCTGAACCCGGTAGAGACCGGATGTTCACAGTAATCACTCATGAAGCTTAATATTCGGTAAACAACAGTCGTCGCACGTGCCGTTTCGAGATGTTGGCTTAACTCTGATCGCAAGGTGATTCGCTTTGTGCGCCCATCGGTCTTGCGTTCGGCAAGAAAACTTGTGTCGCCCTTATCGAAACAGGCTTTCGGCTGCCGAGCGTGAGGCGCGCTTGCGATCGCGTTCGGCTTGGAGGCGGGCGATTTCTGCCGTCAGCAGGTTGATGCGGTTTTCCAGTTCGTCGGCCGAGAGCAGCGAAAGATCGCTGCCGATCTCGTGGCCGGCCGGCTTTGGCTTGCGGGCGTCATCCTCGAAGAGGCTCATGGCTTTTCTCCTGATGGGCCGGTGGCAGGGGCGTCCGGTGCATCGGTGCTGACATGGACGGGCAGTTCGTCTGGCATCGCCTCGCGCGGTGCGTCGGGCGCGGGTTGCGACGTTTCGCCCATGGCCGCCTGATCGTGCTTGGGCGTGAAAGGGGCTGCCTTGGGCGAGAGCTGCAGGCTCTCCGGCGTCGTCAACATGCCGGGATTGACGGCGGAGTAGGCGTCGCGCTCGGCGGCCGGCCTCGGTGCGCGGCGGCGGCTGCGGAAGATGGCGTAGGCGGCAACGACGAGATGGGCGGCTGCCGTGATCATGAAGAGGCCGTAGGGCCCGGCAGCGGTCATCACCGGGCCGCCGATGGTCGGGCCGATGATCGTGCCGATGCCGTAGAGCAGCAACAGGCCGCCGGAAACCTTCACGAAGTCCTCGGGCTGGGCGAAGTCGTTGGCGTGCGAGACGGCAATCGGGTAGAGCGCGTTCGCCATGGCGCCGTAGATGGCGATGAGGGTGAGCAGCAGCGTGACGTTCGACGGTTCCACCAGGAAGATCAGCAAGCCGGCGATGGCGCCGATGGCAGCGAGGGCTGCGAGCACGTAGCGGCGGTCCGTCATGTCGGAGAAGCGGCCGGCCGGAAATTGCATGGCCGCGCCGGCGAAGATCGTCACGCTCATCATGAGGGCGACGGTACTGTCCGAAAGGCCTGCCTGACGGCCGAAAACGGCGCCGAGCGTGCCGAAGGCGCCGTTGGCGATGCCGACCATGAGGATGCCGAGGAAGGAAACCGGCGAGTTGCGATAGAGCGCCCGGAGGTCGAGTTTCACCTGTTTCAGCGGCTGTGGCGACTGGGCGTTCGAGAGCAGCGTCGGCATCATGGCGAGGCAGTAGAGAATGCCGCAGATCATGAAGAAGGTGGAGGCGCTCGTATCGCCGAACGGGATCATCATCTGCCCACCGACGACGCCGAAGAGGGTGATGGCGATGTAGAGCGAGAAGATCGCGCCGCGGCTCTCGTTGGTGGCGCGCTCGTTCAGCCAGCTTTCGATGATCATGGAGGTGCCGGCGGTGGAAAAACCGGTGACGGCGCGCAGGACGACCCACCAGACGGGATCGACGAGCAGGCCGGTCAGCAGTGCGATGATTGCGATCAGCGAGGTAAAGCCGGAGAAGGCGCGGACATGGCCGATGCGTTTGACGAGCGCTGGCGCCAGCAGGCAGCCGGCCACGAAACCCGTGGCCCAGGACGTGCCGAGAAGACCGAGCAGGGTTGTCGAGTAGCCTTCCGTCGTGCCGCGGACGGGCAGCAGCAGGCCGTGCAGGCCATTGCCGAGAAAGAGGAACAGGGTGCCGAGCAGGAGCGCGGCCACGGGCAACAGGTTGTTTCTCATTTCGGGTCCGCTTCGTTTCCGGATCAGGCAGGATTTCCTACCGTATCTTCGCTCCGAGCGGAATCCACTTTGCGTGCTCCGGCACGAACTCACGCGACAGGTGGCACGCCTGACACGGCCTAGCGGGATGACACATGATCGCCCCTATCTTCCGTGCCCCCGGCGGGTCTATCAGAGCAGGGTCAACCTTTGCGGAACGCGATTCGACCATGGGCAAAGTTCTGCCGCTCCTGCTCCTTGTAATGATGGCGCTCCATCTCGTGCGGCCGATCGGCCTGCCCGGTCTGAGGCGTCGGGGCGATGTGTGGAAGATCGCCGTGGCGGCCATCGCCGCCATGATGGTGACGGTGCTGATCCGTCCGTAGAGTGGGTCAGCGGCCGTTGCCCGGACGGGTAAAGGTCAGCGCGGCAATGGTTTCGGCAATCAGGGCAAGGATCGTACGAAGCATGGCGGGTTCTCCGGGTTGCAGGGCGAGACCATCTCGTCCCTGAACCGGACTGTCGCCGATTGCGCCGCTCCGCGCTGTTTCGCGCGATACAGGTGGCTTACAGCGTGATGAAGCCGTCCATCACGGGCACGCTGCGGCCGGCGATGGTCACGGCGCCGACCTTGCCGTTTCGCTTTTCAGCGGTGACGTGGATGGTGCTCTCGCGGCCCATTTCCACGCCCTGGCGGATGGTGATCTGAAGCTTTGCATCCGCACGCGGATCGAGCGTGGCCAGCAAGGCGCTGAGCGCACCGGACGCACTGCCGGTTGCCGGATCTTCTGGGATATTGTCGAGCGGGGCGAACATGCGGGCGCGGATGGCCATGGGTGCGCCCGCCTCTGTTTGCTCCCGCACATAGAGGAAGACCGGGAAGTGATCGGTGTCCGCGGCGTAGGCCGCCTGCGCCTTGCGCGAAGCGGCTGTATCCGGCACGGCTGCGGCCAGCGCTTCGAGGCTTTCCAGTTCGGCGATCGCGAATTTCAGGCCGACGGAGGCGAAGACGGGCCGGTGGCTTGCGGTGCGGATGGTGGCCGGGTCGAGGCCGGCGGCCGCTGCCAGGGTTTCGACGGCGACCGGGCTTCCAAGCGAAAGCGGCTGCGGGGCGGTGATCCGCGTGCCGGAAAGCGTGCCGTCGGCCGCCTTCAGGATCTCGACAGTGACGAGGCCGGCCCGTTCCTCGAAGCGCAGCGTCTCCGGCAGAGTGCCGGTCTCGGCTGCGATCCGCTCGGCAACCACCTGCGCAGTGCCGACATTTGGGTGGCCGGCAAAGTCGATCTCCATGGTGGGCGTGAAGATGCGCACCTCGGCCGTATTGGCGGGGTCCTTCGGTGGCAGGATGAAGGTCGTTTCGGAATAGCCGAACTCCGCCGCGATCGCGTGCATGGCGGCCGTATCAAGACCCGTGGCATCGGTGATGACGGCCAGCGGGTTGCCGCCGAAGCGGGTGGTGGTGAAGACGTCGAGAGTGACGAAGGGCACCTTTGGCACGGGCGGGCTCCTCTTGTGGTCGAGGGCCCCTTCTAGCGCCGTGCGGCGGCGGGCTGGAACGGGAAACTTGTCAGCGGGACAAGAATGAGGAGCCGGGTTGCCCGCACGCCGCCCTCACGTCACGCCCGTGATGCTCGGGCTTGACCCGAGCATCCATGCGCCAGCCGTCGTGGGTGAGGTGTGGATCCTCGGGTCAAGCCCGAGGATGAGGGCGGCAGAGGGCCCGGTTTCCCCGAAGGCAATTCCCGAGGTTTGGGGCGTGCGAACACGGCGGGCGATCACGCTTGGCGAGCGCCCGTGCCCTGTCAGCCGAGAATGTCGACGCCCGGGAGCGGTTTGCCTTCCATCCATTCCAGGAAAGCGCCGCCGGCGGTGGAGACGTAGGTGAAGTCGTCGGCGACTTCGGCATGGTTGAGGGCTGCCACCGTATCGCCGCCGCCGGCGACGGAGACCAGCTTGCCGGCCTTGGTTTCAGCCGCCGCATGGCGGGCGACGGAGACGGTTGCCTTGTCGAAGGGGGCGATTTCGAAGGCGCCGAGCGGGCCGTTCCAGACGAGCGTCGAGGCCTTGGAGATCCATTCGTTGACGGCGGCAATCGACTTCGGCCCGACATCGAGCACCATGGCATCGGCGGGGATGGCGGTGATGTCGACGACTTCGTTGTCGGCGCCGGCCTTGAATTCGCGGGCGATGACGCCATCGACGGGCAGGACGATGGTGCAGCCGGACTTTGCCGCTTCGGCCGTGATGGCGCGGGCGGTTTCGGCCAGGTCATGCTCGCAGAGCGACTTGCCGACATCGGTGCCGTTCGCGGCAATGAAGGTGTTGGCCATGCCGCCACCGATGACGAGGGCGTCCACCTTCTTCACGAGGTTCTGCAGGAGGTCGATCTTGGTGGAAACCTTGGCGCCGCCGACGATGGCGACGACGGGGCGGTTCGGCTTGCCGAGGCCCTTTTCCAGAGCTTCCAGTTCGGCCTGCATGGTGCGGCCGGCATAGGCCGGCAGGTGACGGGCAAGACCTTCGGTCGAGGCATGGGCGCGGTGGGCGGCGGAGAAGGCGTCGTTGACGTAGATGTCGCCATTGGCGGCGAGCTTTGCGGTGAAGTCCGCGTCGTTCTTCTCTTCACCCTTGTGGAAGCGGGTGTTTTCGAGCAGCAGCACGTCGCCATCCTTCAGACCGGCAATGGCGCTGGCGGCCTTGTCGCCGATGCAGTCGGCGGCGAAATGGACGCGCTGGTCGAGGATTTCCTCGACGGCGGCCGCGATCGGCTCCAGCGACATGTCGGCGACCGGCTCACCCTTCGGACGGCCGAAATGGGCGAGCAGGATGACCTTTGCGCCCTTTTCGGAGAGTTCGCGGATGGTGGGAACGACGCGCTCGATGCGGGTCGCGTCCGTCACCTTGCCGTCCTTGACCGGCACGTTGAGATCGACGCGCACCAGGACGCGCTTGCCGGCGATATCGGTGAGGTCGTCGAGGGTCTTGAAGCTCATGAAACACTCCCTGTGAGGTGGCCGTCCGGCGGGCGGGCTGCGGCGTGGGAGACGCCTCTGGCAGCGCGGGCGGGAGGGCGCGCGGAACTATCGGAAGCGGCCGGGCGCAGGGTTCTTCGACCCGCGCATCTCGGCCCGCAGAAGAAGAGGCCCGGACATTGCTGTCCGGGCCGGTGCTGTCGTCAGATCAGCTTGGCGAAGGCGACAGAGGTGTCGGCCATGCGGTTCGAGAAGCCCCATTCGTTGTCGTACCAGGACAGGACGCGGACGAACTTGCCTTCCAGGACCTTGGTCTGGTCGTTGGCGAAGATCGAGGAGTGGCTGTCGTGGTTGAAGTCACGCGAAACGAGCGGTTCGTCGGTGTAGCCGAGGATGCCCTTCAGCGGGCCATCGGCGGCAGCCTTGATGGCGCCGTTGATCTCGGCGACCGTCGTGTCGCGCTTGGCAACGAACTTGAAGTCGACGACCGAGACGTTCGGGGTGGGAACGCGGATCGAGGTGCCGTCGAGCTTGCCCTTGAGGTGCGGCAGCACGAGGCCAACGGCCTTGGCAGCGCCCGTCGAGGTCGGGATCATCGAGAGAGCGGCGGCGCGGGCGCGATACAGGTCCTTGTGCATCGTGTCGAGCGTCGGCTGGTCACCCGTGTAGGAGTGGATCGTGGTCATGAAGCCATGATCGATGCCGACGACGTCGTCGAGCGCCTTGACGACGGGAACCAGGCAGTTCGTCGTGCAGGAGGCGTTGGAGATTACGAGGTGGTCCTTGGTCAGCGCCGTGTGGTTGACGCCGAAGACGACGGTGAGGTCTGCGCCATCGGCCGGGGCCGAGACGATGACGCGCTTGGCGCCAGCCGTCAGGTGGGCAGCAGCCTTGTCGCGCGAGGTGAAGATGCCGGTGCATTCAAGCGCGATATCAACGCCCATTTCGCCGTGCGGCAGGGTGGCCGGATCCTTGATCGCGGTGACCTTGATCGGCTTGCCGCCGGCCACGACGATCGTGTCGCCCTGGACTTCGACGCTTGCCGGGAACTTTCCATGGATGGAGTCGTAACGCAGCAGGTGGGCGTTGGTCTCGACCGGGCCGAGGTCGTTGATGGCGACCACTTCGATGTCGGTGCGGCCGGACTCCACGATGGCGCGCAGAACGTTGCGTCCGATGCGGCCGAAGCCGTTGATGGCGACTTTCACTGTCATGTCAGATTTCTCCCTGTGAAATGCGCTTGGGATTTAAGCGACTTAAGAAAAAGGCGGCCGGGGATGCCGGCCGCCCAGAAGCGGTATCAGGAAAGCTTGGCCTCGGCAGCGGAGACCACGGCTTCCGGCGTGATGCCGAAATGCTTGTAGAGCTCCTTGTAGGGGCCCGAAGCGCCGAAGCCATGCATGCCGATGAAGATGCCGTCGGAGCCGATGAAGGCGTCCCAGCCCTGGCGGATGGCGGCTTCCACCGCGATCTTGACTGGCGCATCGCCAATGACGGCGCGCTTGTAGTCTTCCGGCTGGTCTTCGAAGAGCTCGAAGCAGGGCACGGAGACGACGCGGGTGGAGACACCCTTTCCATTCAGCGTGCCGGCGGCCTTGACGGCGATCTCGACTTCGGAGCCCGAAGCGAAGATCGTCACCTTGGCATCGCTATTGGAGACGACCTCGTAGGCGCCCTTGGCGCAGAGATTGTCTTCCTCGAACTCGGTGCGGATCGGCATCAGGTTCTGGCGGGTCAGCGCCAGGCCGGACGGACGGTGCTTGTTCTCAAGCGCAAGCTGCCAGCACTCCACCGTTTCCGTGGCATCGGCCGGGCGGAACATCAGGAGGTTGGGGATGGCGCGCAGTGCTGCCATCTGCTCGACCGGCTGGTGCGTCGGGCCGTCTTCGCCAAGACCGATGGAATCATGCGTCAGCACGTGGATGACGCGGATGCCCATGAGAGCGGCGAGGCGGATCGACGGACGGCAATAGTCCGAGAAGATCAGGAAGCCGCCGGAATAGGGGATGAGACCCCCATGCAGCGCGATCCCGTTCATCGCAGCCGCCATGCCGTGCTCGCGGATGCCGTAATGCAGGTAGCGGCCGGTGAAGTCGGTCGGGGTGATCGACTTGGTCTGGCTGGTCTTGGTGTTGTTGGAGCCGGTGAGGTCGGCCGAGCCGCCGATCGTCTCGGTCAGCACGCCGTTGATGACCTCGAGCGCATCCTCGGACGCCTTGCGGGTCGCCGGGTTGGGCTTGGTTTCGGCCAGCTTCTTCTTGTAGGCAGAGATCGCGGGCGCCAGGCCGCTTTCCAGCTCGCCGGCAAAGCGGCGGGTGAACTGCGCCTTCTTCTCGGCCTCGGTCTTTTCGAGGCGGGCCTGCCATTCCTTGTGCACCTTGGTGGCACGCAGACCCGACAGACGCCATGCGTCAAGAACGTCGGCGGGAACCACGAAGGCTTCCGATTCCCAGTTCAGCGCCTTGCGGGTGGCGGCGATTTCTTCTGCGCCGAGCGGCGAGCCGTGCACCTTGTGGGTGCCGGCCTTGTTGGGCGCGCCAAAGCCGATCACGGTCTTGCAGGCGATCATGGTCGGCTTGTCGGACTTCTGGGCCGTTTCGATGGCGGCCGAGATGGCGTCCGGATCATGGCCGTCGACGGCGATCGTGTTCCAGCCCGATGCCTTGAAGCGGGCGTGCTGGTCGGTCGAGTCGGCGATCGAGATCGGGCCGTCGATGGAGATGTTGTTGTCGTCCCAGAAGACGATCAGCTTGTTGAGCTTCAGGTGGCCGGCCAGCGAGATCGCTTCCTGGCTGATGCCTTCCATGAGGCAGCCGTCACCGGCCAGCACATAGGTATAGTGGTCGATGAGATCGCCGCCGAACTCGTCGTTCAGCTTCTTTTCGGCAATCGCCATGCCGACGGCGGTGGCAATGCCCTGGCCGAGCGGACCGGTGGTCGTCTCGATGCCGGCGGCATGGCCGTATTCCGGGTGGCCGGCGGTCTTGGAGCCCAGCTGACGGAAGTTCTTGATCTCGTCGATGGTGATGTCCTCGTAGCCCGTCAAATAGAGCAGCGAGTAGATCAGCATCGAGCCGTGGCCGGCGGAGAGCACGAACCGGTCACGGTTCGGCCAGTGCGGGGCCTTGGGATCGAAGTTCAGGTATTTGGTGAAGAGGACGGTGGCAACATCGGCCGCTCCCATCGGCAGTCCAGGGTGGCCCGAGTTTGCTTTCTCGACGGCATCCATGGAAAGGAAACGGATCGCATTCGCCATCCGGTCGTGTTTTTCGCGAGAGTTCATGACTGTTCCGCTCAAAAATCGGTGGTCAGGGAACGGTCTCTATCCTCCAAAGACCGCGCTAGAAGCGCCCGACACATAGCAGGTGGTACGGGCAAGTCAACAAAGACAAAACCTTGGAAAACTTCAAAAGAAGCCCGCTTGCGCTGGGTTTAAATCGTTTTGATCCACAGCTTCGCGGCAAACTGTGTCTTTGAAACGGTTGTTGTCCCGATATGAATGGGTTTATGACGGTGCCATTGCTTTTCAAGCCATGTCCGCACGGATTCGGGCGGGTCTTCACGAGGGACGCGGGGCAGCATGCCATCGAAATCGGTCAAGGCAGCGATCGACGAGTTGAAGTCTGCATTGTCGACCCTTGAAAAGGTGATCGACAGTCGCGTTGAGCGCGAGCGCGACATGGGCGAGGCGGAAAACGAGGTCCGGCGCGTCAATGTCGATCGCGCCCGTCTGGCCCAGGAACTCGACCAGTCGCAATTTAGGGCCAATCGGCTGGAAGAGGTCAACCGCGAGGTCTCGCGCCGCCTGGTGACGGCGATGGAGACGATCCGCGCGGTGCTCGACCGCTAATCCGCGCAAGATAAGGGACTGACATGGCACAGGTCACGGTGAACATCGACGGCAAGGCCTATCGCATGGCCTGCGAAGAGGGGCAGGAAGACCACCTGACCGAGCTTGCCGCGCGTTTCGACCGCTATGTGGGCCATCTCAAGCAGCAATTCGGCGAGATCGGCGATCTGCGCATCACCGTCATGGCCGGCATCATGGTCATGGATGAACTCTCCGAAGTCAGCCGCCGTCTGAAGACGCTGGAGACCGAGGTGGAAAACATCCGTGGTGTCAGGGATGCGGCGCTGGCCGAACAGGCCAAGGGCGACGACCTCATCGCCAGCGCGCTGGCGGATGTCACCGCCCAGATTCTCGGCATCACCGCCAAGCTCAGCGGCCGGGCACCGACGGCGGCAGAGTAGGCAGCGCCGAATTGTTGGTTCCGGCATGGTTCGCCACTGGCAACCGGACGCGATCCGCTCTATATCTCTATAGCGGTCTGCGCTTCCCGACAGGATCCACAATCCCCGGGGCCATACTCGATCTCAAGGGAGCTGTCCCTGGCCGGACTCGTGGGTCCGGACATATGGCGCCCACCTACTTTGTAGGCACCCGGGATCGTAAAATATCCATCGGTCGTCGTGGATCGCACTTCCCACCTTATTCCCGTTTTGCACCGGCCGACACTTTCGGCGGCACGCCGCGTCGTATCCGGCGTGGCGCTGCCTGGCTGCGGCTGGCATTGTTTCCCTGACATGACGGAGGAACCGATGGACGAGACGGTCATCACGCCACGCGAGCGGAAAAAGGCAATCCGCGCCGAACGGCTGGCGCTGCGCGACGCCATGGGCGCCGAGGCGCGGGCGAATGCAAGCGCGGCGATGCTCGCGCAGGGCGGCGAGGCGATCGCGTTTCCACCGGGCCAGGTGGTTGCCGGTTTCTGGCCGATCCGTTCTGAGGCCGACATCCGGCCGCTGATGGCACGGCTCGGCGCGCGCGGTGCGCGGCTCTGCCTGCCGGTGGTGCTCGACCGCGAGACGATCGTCTTCCGGGAGTTCGCCGAGGGCGCGCCTGTCGTCTCCACGGGCTTCGGCACGACCGGGCCGGGGCCGGAGGCGGCCGTGCTCGATCCCGATCTGCTGCTGGTGCCGCTCTCGGCCTTCGATGCGGCCGGCAACCGGATCGGCTACGGCGCCGGCCATTATGACCGCGCGATCGACCGTTTGCGGGGCATGGGACGCCGCCCGCGGCTGATCGGGATTGCATTCGACTGCCAGGAAGTGGCATCAGTGCCCGCGGAACCGCATGATGTCGCGCTCGATGCAGTGCTGACCGAAAGCGGATTGCGCGTTTTCAAGAGAGCATAGGTGAGGCGAGGGCATGCGGCTTCTGTTTCTGGGTGACATGGTGGGCAAGACCGGGCGGGTGGCCGTCTGGAACCGCCTGCCGGGTCTGATCGCCGATCTGAAGCTCGACTTCGTCATCGTCAACGGCGAGAACGCCGCCGGCGGCTTCGGCATCACCGAGGACATCTTCCTGGAGACCATCAATGCGGGCGCCGATGTGGTGACGACCGGCAACCATGTCTGGGACCAGAAGGACACCGTCACCTTTGCCGGCCGGCACGACCAGTTTCTCCGTCCCGCCAACTATCCCGCCGGCACGCCGGGGCGCGGTTCCAATCTCTATATCGCCCGCAACGGCGCGCGCGTGCTCGTTGCCAACATCATGGGCCGGGTCTTCATGCATCCGGAACTCGACGATCCCTTCAAGGCGGGCGAGGCGATCCTTGCCGCATGCCCGCTCGGCGAACAGGCCGATGCGATCGTCTTCGACTTCCATGCCGAAGCGACGAGCGAAAAGCAGTGCTTCGGCCATTTCGTCGATGGTCGGGCGAGCTTCGTCGTCGGCACCCACACCCACGTGCCGACCGCCGATCACCAGATCCTTGCCGGCGGCACGGCCTATATGTCGGATGCCGGCATGTGCGGCGATTATGATTCCTCGCTCGGCATGGACAAGGAAGAGCCGCTGAACCGCTTCATTTCGAAGATGCCGAAGGGCCGCTTCGAGGCGGCAAGCGGTCCGGCGACGATCTGCGGCGTTGGCGTCGAGATCTCTGATCGCACGGGTCTGGCCGAGAAGATCGCGCCGTTGCGCATCGGGCCGCGTCTCGCCGAAACGCTGCCCGACTTTTGGTCCTGACAGAGAAAGGCGGCCAGCATGTAACGGCCGCCCCGCCTGTCTTGTCTTGCGCGCGTCGCGCCCGTCGTCAGATCATCTGCGGGCGAAGGGGAT
This sequence comes from Rhizobium sp. SG2393, assembly GCF_042610495.1. NCBI lineage: Bacteria > Pseudomonadati > Pseudomonadota > Alphaproteobacteria > Hyphomicrobiales > Rhizobiaceae > Rhizobium > Rhizobium sp. SG2393. The sequence continues at coordinate 1,759,940 of NZ_JBHGAP010000001.1, read as the reverse complement.
CGAGAGCCGCCGCGCCGCGCTGGGCCTCGTTGAAGACGACGTGCGTCTTCACACCCACGTCCGGCTCGCTGTCGGTCAGCTTGGCCTTGGCAATTTCCCAGCCGAACTTCAGCGTCGAGCCGGTCGAAGCCCAGATTTCCGCGTCCTCCATGCGCAGCGCCAACATGGTCAGTTCCGGATCGTTCTTGCCGCCTTCGAACCAGGCTTCGACAACCGAATTCCAGAACTGGTCGATGCGGGCGGCATCCTTCGTCACGGTGATGCGGCCGGCAACGCAGGCGTGGTAATCGTGATCATTGCCGATCACGCAGAAATGGGCGTGGCCGCCGGAGCCGATGGCGCTGACGATCTCTGCGCTGGTCTTGGTGTAAAACCAGATTGTGGCCGTCTGCTCGTCGAGGAAGGGCGCCATCGGCTGCATGTGCAGGCCCGAGCCCTCGACGCCGAGCATGCCGGCGTGGACGCTGTGGATCTGGTCGAAAAGCTGCTGGCGCGGGTTTTCGCGGGCCTTGCTCATGTTGCTCATGGATGATCTCCCTTGGGGTTGGCTGAGGGGTTGTCGATTGTGTGAGGAGCGAACGCGTGCGCGGCCTGCTTGTTCCCTTGGGCCCGCTTCCGCTTGCCAGGCCGGCGGCGTCTTCACGCATTTATGAGCGGTGGCCGTTGACCGGCGGCTTTACGCGGGCCGCGTTCTCGCTGATCCTCGCCCAAGGGGTGATCGACGACTGGGGTGCCGGTGCTTCTGCCCGGCCGAACAAGGGAGACGGTGATGTTTCGCTATTTCGGCTATGCCTTCGTCGCGATCGTGCTTCTGCATCTTATCGCCACCGACCGGGTCTTCGCGCAGGCGCTGTCGCCGCCAAGCCCTGCGGTCGACAGGCCCGTGAGCCAGTGCCAGGCTATTGCCGAAGCGGTACCGGGCGTGAGTTTCGCCAGCGCCGCGCCGGCCACTTTGCCGCTGGTCTTTGCCCAGGCGCGGCGAAACGAGGAGGTGTCGATCACCTACCTTGGACACTCGACCTTCCTTATCGAAACGCCGGGCGGCGTCTCCATCGCGACCGACTTCAACGGCTATAATCGTCCGGCGGCGGCGCCGACGGTGGCGACGATGAACAAGGCGCATTCCAGCCACTACACGCTGACGCCGGATCCGGCGATCCGGCATGTGCTGCACGGCTGGGGCGATGCCGGCAAGGCGGCAGACCATCATCTGATGGTGGGGGATGCCTATGTGCGCAATGTTCCGACCGACATCCGCTCCCGCGGCGGTGCGATGGAGGCGAACGGCAATTCGATCTTCATTTTCGAGGTCGCAGGCCTGTGCATTGGCCATCTCGGCCACCTGCACCATGAACTCACCGACAGTCATTATGCGGCGATCGGGCGGCTCGACGTTGTGATGGTGCCCGTCGATGGCGGCCTCACCATGGGCGCCGAGAGCATGAGCCGGGTGGTGACACGGCTGCGCTCGGCCCTCATCCTGCCCATGCATCGGCGCGGACCGCCGATCGACAGGTTTCTTTCGATGTTCGGCGCCGGGTTCGACCACCGTTTTGGCGACAGCGACCGGATCACCGTCTCCCTGCGCAACTTGCCAGAGAAGCCGCTGATTTATATCCTGAAGGGCGTCTGACGGGCATATCGCCCGGTAGCGCCGGGGGATTGCAGATGAAGATGACGGTGATGCGGCGTGTGGCGGCGGGCGTGATGGCGCTTGCCCTTGTGGCCGGGGCCGCGGAGGCCACCAGCACACCGGCGCCGCGACAGCCGACCGCCGATGGCATGGGCACGGCACCGGCCGGCGAGGTGCAGACACCGGTGCCGCAGACCGGAACCGGCGATGCCGGTACGGTGAACGGCGCGGGCACCGTGACCCGCAACACCGCGCCGCTGCCGGATCCCGAGGCCTTCGAAACGCCGACGGGCAATATTGGCTGCGTCTACACGCCGGCCGGCGGCAGCCGCGTCTATGTTCCCGCCGATGGCGGGCCGGAGCTTTCCTGCGACATCGTCGAGCCGCGCTATATCCGCGCGACGCTTTCCGCGCGCGGACCGGGGGTTCTGTCGCGCGACGTGGCCGATCAGGGGTGCTGTGGCGGCTTCGTGCTGAATTACGGGGAGGTGTGGACGGCCGGTCCCTTCCGCTGCACCTCCGAGCGCACCGGCCTTTCCTGCGAGCGGCGCGACGGCCACGGCATCTTTCTCTCGCGCAAGCGCACCGAGGCGCATTGATCCGGTCTGCGCATGGGTCTTGCAGCCGCAAAGCGCTGAAAAAGCGGGCATCGGCTGGACGAATGGCGGCAAGGGTCCTATAAGGCGCGCCACACTCCACACAGGGCAGGCATAGCAGAGGGCGTCATGGCCGGTCATTCACAGTTCAAGAACATCATGCACCGCAAGGGCCGTCAGGACGCGGTGCGATCGAAAATGTTTTCCAAGCTCGCGCGCGAAATCACCGTTGCGGCCAAGGCCGGCCTTCCCGACCCCGCCATGAATGCGCGCCTGCGCCTGGCGATCCAGAACGCCAAGGCCCAGTCCATGCCGAAGGACAATATCGACCGCGCCATCAAGAAGGCCTCGGGCGCCGACAGCGAGAGCTACGACGAAGTCCGCTACGAGGGCTACGGCCCGGGCGGCGTTGCCGTCATCGTGGAAGCGCTGACCGACAACCGCAACCGCACCGCATCCTCCGTCCGCTCCACCTTCTCCAAGGCTGGCGGCGCGCTCGGTGAAACCGGTTCGGTGTCCTTCTCCTTCGATCACGTCGGCGAAATCGTCTACAAGCTCTCGGTCGGCGATGCCGACACCGTGATGGAAGCCGCCATCGAGGCCGGCGCCGACGATGTCACCACCGACGAGGACGGCCACACGATCATCTGCGGTTTCGAAGCGCTGGGCGACGTCTCCAAGGCGCTCGAGGCCACGCTTGGCGAAGCCGAGACGGTGAAGATCATCTGGAAGGCGCAGAACACCGTTCCCGTGGACGAGGAGAAGGCGCAGTCGCTGATGAAGCTCATCGACACGCTGGAAGACGATGACGACGTGCAGAACGTCTATTCCAACTTCGAAGTCTCCGACGAAGTCATGGCCAAGCTTTCGGCCTGAGACCCATCGTCCTCACGTGAAGACGGAAGGGGGTCGGCTCGCGCCGGCCCCTTTGCCGTTTCAGGTCGGGCCGATCAGGCTGCCGCCCGGAGCGTGCCGCGCGCCTCGGCAAAAATCTCCAGCGAGCGCAGTTTCGCGTCCATGTCGTAGACCGGCATGGAGAGGATGATCTCGTCGGCGCCCGTGAGGGACTGGAACTCGGCCAGTCTGCGGCGCACCGTCCCAGGATCGCCGACGATGGCATATTGCAGCGTATGCTCGACCATAATGCGCTCCTGCGCGTTCCAGTGCCCGTCCATGCTCTCAACCGGCGGCGGAAAGGCGCCCGGCGTGCCGCGCCGCAGGCGCAGGAAGGATTGCTGCATGGAGGTGAAGTGGTGCGCGGCATCGTCCGCACTGTCGGCGGCGACCGCCATGGCCCCGACCATCACATGGGGCTTGTCCAGCACGGCGGAGGGTTCGAAGCGTTCGCGGTAGATCTCCAGCGCCGACAGCAGCATATCCGGCGCGAAATGCGAGGCGAAGGCGAAGGGAAGGCCGAGGATGCCGGCCAGATGCGCGGAGTAATGGCTGGAACCGAGCAGCCAGACGGGCACTTTGGCGCCAGCGCCGGGCACGGCTAGAACGCCCGCGCCACCGGCGGCGTCGGCCGGCCCCAGAAGGCGCATCAGTTCCACGACATCCTGCGGAAAGCTTTCGGCTGCGGCGTCCAGATTACGCCTGAGCGCGCGCGCCGTCTTCATGTCGGTGCCCGGCGCGCGGCCGAGGCCGAGATCGATGCGGCCGGGAAACAGGGCCTCCAGCGTGCCAAATTGCTCGGCGATGACCAGCGGCGAATGATTGGGCAACATGATCCCGCCGGACCCGACGCGGATCGATGTCGTCGCGGCGGCCACATGCTGGATGACGAGCGCGGTCGCAGCGCTTGCAATACCGGGCATGCCGTGATGTTCCGCCAGCCAGAAGCGCCGGTAGCCGAGGCTTTCTGCCTTGATCGCCAACCGGCGCGAGTTTTCCAGCGACTGCGCGACCGTCGATCCCTGATTGATCGGCGAAAGATCGAGAATGGAGAGATCGGTCATGTCGGTGCCTTTCCGTTCGGTGGTCCCGGGCATGTAGGAACGGTCGGGCTCCAATCCTACCCGACGGGCGAAATATGGCCATATGTTTTTGTTTTGTTCACATTTCGCTGGCAGCGTCGCGGCATCAGGCCTAGGATTTCGCGCATGAAAGACACGATTCGTATCATCGGCATCGACCCCGGCCTTCGCCGCACCGGCTGGGGCGTCATCGACACGCTCGGCAATTCGCTGCGCTTCGTGGCCTCGGGCACGGTGACCTCCGATGGCGACATGGATCTTGCCTCGCGTCTCTGCCAGCTTCATGACGGTCTCGCCGAGATCGTCCACAGCTATCAGCCTGACGAGGCGGCGGTGGAGCAGACCTTCGTCAACAAGGACGCCACCGCGACGCTGAAGCTCGGGCAGGCGCGCGGCATCGCCATGCTGGTGCCGGCCCGCGCGGGCCTCAAGGTCGCCGAATACGCGCCCAACGCGGTCAAGAAGGCGGTGATCGGCGTCGGCCACGGCGAGAAGCAGCAGATCCACATGATGCTGAAGGTGCTGATGCCCAAGGCGACGTTTACTGGCAACGACGCTGCGGATGCGCTCGCCATCGCGATCTGCCATGCGCACAATCGGCAGGGTATGGCGGGCCGGCTGGCGGCTCTGGCAGGATAGTTCGTTCTTGACTTGTTCTCTTTGTAAGAATAATTCTTACGGCAAAGGAGAGCGTCATGCGTGTTACATCCAAGGGGCAGGTCACCATTCCCCGTGATCTCAGGGATCTGGCCGGCATCCAGCCGAACAGCGAGGTGGTGTTTTCGCTTGAGAACGGCCGGGTCGTGATCGCGCCGAAGGTCGGCGGCGGCGGCGGCGGCGGCGACGCGGCGGAGCGGTTGCACATGGCGCGCGTCATGGCTGCTCTCGATGCGCTGGCGGGAACCGGTGATCCGAATGTGGATGCGGACGCGCTGGCGCGGATGACGCGGGACCGGCTTGGCGGAGATCACGGCGATGACGACGCTCATTGATACGAATGTGCTCGTCGACATCGCCGTGCGCGATCCTGCCTGGAGCGACTGGTCGCGCCGCTGGCTCGCGCGGGTGGCGGCGGCTGGTGGCATGGTTGTCAATCCGATCGTGTATTCCGAATTTTCCTTTCGCTACGAGACGATCGACGATGTCGACCGGCTGCTCCCCGAGGATACGTTCCGGCGCGAGGATATTCCCTGGCATGCCGCCTTTCTCGCTGCGCGGGCCTTTCGGATCTACCGCAGCGGCGGCGGGCAGCGGACACGCGTTCTGCCGGATTTCCTGATCGGCGCCCACGCGGCCATCATGGGCTACAGACTGCTCACGCGCGACCCGTCCGGCTATCGCCGCTACTTCCCGACGGTCGATCTCATCACACCGGAGACCCACCCATGATCGGCAAACTCAAAGGCACCATCGACGAGATCGGCGAGGATCATGTGGTGATCGACGTGCACGGCGTGGGCTACGTGGCCTATTGCTCGTCGCGCACGCTCGGCAAGCTCGGCTCGGCCGGCGAGGCGGCGGTGCTGTTCATCGAGACCTATGTGCGCGAGGACCAGTTGCGGCTCTTCGGTTTTCTGAGTGCGCTGGAGCGCGAATGGTTCCGTCTGTTGCAGAGCGTGCAGGGCGTGGGCTCGAAGGTGGCGCTGGCGGTTCTGTCCACGCTGACGCCGGGCGAGCTTGCCAATGCCATCGCGTTGCAGGACAAGACGGCGGTTTCGCGTGCGCCCGGTGTCGGGCCCAAGGTCGCGATCCGCCTCATCACGGAATTGAAGAACAAGGCGCCGGCCTTTGCGGGCGAGGCAGCGGCGTCCATCGGTCTCAAGCAGGAGATCGGGGAGGGCGTCGCGAGCGCGCCGGTTGCCGATGCCGTGTCAGCGCTGACCAATCTCGGCTATTCGCGCGACCAGGCTGCCAATGCGGTGGCGGCGGCGCTCAAGAATGGCGGCGAGGGCGCCGACAGCGCCAAGCTGATCCGCCTCGGCCTCAAGGAACTGGCACGATAAGTGCTTTGATGGAAATGCCGGCGGGTGGTTTCCAAATCGGCTACCATCGCGCATAAGCGGTCGATCGATCGTCCGCAGCGCCGGTGCCTTGTTTTCGGCGCCATCGGCGACCAGCGGTTGGAAACGCCGTGTCTGCCACGGCACCCTCGCTCGTAATGGACTGGACCTGTTTGCATGAGTGAAGCTTCCCGGCTGGTGGCGCCCGACAAACGCGGCGAGGATGTGGATACGGCGTTGCGGCCGCAGACGCTCGACGAGTTCACCGGGCAGGCCGAGGCGCGCGCCAACCTCAAGATCTTCATCGAGGCGGCGAAAAATCGCGGCGAGGCGCTGGACCACGTGCTCTTCGTCGGGCCGCCGGGCCTTGGGAAGACCACGCTGGCGCAGATCATGGCGAAGGAACTCGGCGTCAATTTCCGCTCCACCTCCGGTCCGGTTATCGCGAAAGCCGGCGACCTTGCGGCGCTTCTCACCAATCTCGAGGAGCGCGACGTGCTCTTCATCGACGAAATCCACCGGCTCAATCCGGCGGTGGAGGAAATCCTTTATCCGGCCATGGAGGATTTCCAGCTCGACCTCATCATCGGCGAGGGGCCGGCGGCGCGCTCGGTGAAGATCGACCTGTCGAAATTTACCCTCGTTGCCGCCACCACGCGCCTCGGGCTCCTGACCACGCCGCTGCGCGACCGCTTCGGCATTCCGGTGCGGCTGAATTTCTACACGGTCGAGGAACTGGAACTGATCGTCCGGCGCGGTGCGCGGCTGATGGGGCTTGGCATGACCGATGCCGGCGCGCGCGAGATCGCGCGGCGTGCGCGCGGCACACCACGCATCGCCGGCCGCCTGCTGCGGCGCGTGCGCGACTTTGCGGAAGTGGCGCGGGCCGAAGCCGTGACGAAGGAGATCGCCGACGAGGCGCTGACGCGGCTGCACGTGGACAGTCTCGGCCTCGACCAGCTCGACCGGCGCTATCTCAACATGATCGCGGTCAACTTCGGCGGCGGGCCCGTTGGCATCGAGACGATCGCGGCGGGTCTTTCCGAGCCGCGCGACGCAATCGAGGACATTATCGAGCCCTATCTCATCCAGCAGGGCTTCATCCAGCGCACGCCGCGCGGGCGCGTGCTGACGGCCAATGCCTGGAAGCATCTCGGCCTGCAGCCGCCAAAGGACATGGAAGCTGCGCAGTTCCGCCTGTTCACCGAGGACGAGTAATGCTCACGCGCCGCCATTTCCTCGGCCTGCTCTCGGGCGTCGGCGCCGTCGGCTTTGCAACGGCGAGCTATGCGGTCGGCATCGAGCCGATGCGACTTCTGACCACAAGCTACCGGATCACGCCGCCCAACTGGCCAGCGGACCTGAAGCTCAAGATCGTGGCGCTGGCCGATATCCATGCCTGCTGGCCCTGGATGGACGGAAAGAGGGTCAGCGCTTTGGTGGAGAAGGCCAACGGGCTCGGCGGTGACATCATCGTGCTCCTGGGGGACTATGTCAAAGGCATCAGCCTTGGCGGTCGGGCGATCCCGCATGATGAATGGCTGCTGCCGCTGTCGCGCCTTTCGGCCCCGCTCGGCGTCCATGCCGTGTTGGGGAACCATGACTGGTGGGAGGATGGCACGGCGCAGGCCGAGCAACTGCCGGAGACCTTCCTGCATCGAATGCTCAGACGACGCGGCCTTCTGGTCTATTCCAACGAGGCCAGGCGACTTGAGAAGGACGGACGCCCGTTCTGGATCGCCGGGCTTGAGGACCAGAGAGCTCTGCGCCGCCAGCAGGCCGACTTCTCGTACGAGACCCGCAGCCTCGCCGATCTTCCGAAGACGATGGCTGGCATTACCGATGACGCGCCGATCATCATGATGGCGCATGAGCCCGATATATTCGCCACCATGCCGGACCGTGTTTCGATCACGCTCAGCGGCCATACGCATGGCGGGCAGGTGCAGATGTTCGGCCGGGCACCGATGGTGCCTTCCGAGTTCGGCGGGCGCTACCGCTACGGTCACATCGTGGAGGAAGGGCGCAATCTCGTCGTTTCGGGCGGGCTCGGGTGCACGGGTTTGCCGATCCGCTTCGGCGTGCCGCCGGAAATCGTGATCGTTGAACTCGGCTGACATTCGAAGAGGAGCCCGCTGATGGCCAAGCGCCGCATGATCCGCATCGACGCCAAGCCGTCGCGTTTCAACTATCGTATTGCCGGACTCGGGTTTCGCGAGGGCCATGTGCTGGTGCATCGCGCCGTGCACGAGCCGTTCTGGACCTTTCCGGGCGGCCGCGCCGAAATCGGCGAGACTTCCGCAGACACGTTGCGGCGGGAAATGATCGAGGAGCTTGGCGTGGAGGTCGAGGTCGGCACGCTGCTGTTCGTGGTTGAGAACTTTTTCCACTACGAGAAGCGCCGCTGGCATGAGCTCGGTTTTTATTATCGCATGACCATTCCGCAGATGTTTCCCTTCGATCCGGCGGGCGGGATCGTCCATCGGCTGGAGGATGGCGGAAACGAGCTGGAGTTCAAATGGGTGCCGGCGACGCGCGCTGCCCTGACGGCGCTCGACATTCCGCCCTATTTCTTCAAGGACCGGATCGAAAGCCTGCCGGAGGCGACCGAACATCTCGTCTTTGACGATGGCGACCTCGACCGGGCCGAACTGGCCGCCGCGCGCCGGGCATAGGGGAGGCGGACATGCAGATTGCGCTTTCCGGCGAGCTGACGGGCGAGGGGCACCGGCTGGTGCAGCGGGTCTATTACGAGGACACGGATTTTTCCGGCGTCGTCTACCACGCCCGCTACCTGCATTTCATGGAGCGGGCGCGGACCGATTATCTGAGGCTTCTCGGCGTCGAGCAGGCGGCGATGGCGGTGGAGGGCGATACGGAAGGTCTCGTCTTCGTCGTGCACCGCATGGAGATCGACTTCAAGGCGCCTGCACGCATGGACGATATCCTGACAATCGAGACGCGGACGGAAAAGGCTGGCGGCGCAAAGATGATCCTCGTCCAGACCATTCGCCGGGACGAGACGCTGCTGATCGCCGCCCGTGTCATCATCGCCGTCATCAACGGCAAGGGCCGGCCGCGACGGCTGCCGGAGCCGCTGGCCGCGCGGTTTACCGGCGCTGCGTGAGGCGGGCACAACACACGGCACAAACGAAAAACGCGGCCCGGGAGCCGCGTTTTTCATGTCCAGTATGCTCACGCCTCAGCGCGGCTGGGGCTCCAGGCCGCCTTCGGGCTCCTCGCCCTTGCTGTCCTTCTTCTGGCCAGCAGAGGGCACGGCGGAACCGCGCGACGGGGGCGTGTCGTCGCCGAGGTCGCGGGCCGGCTTGTCGCCGCGGATCAGGGCCTTGATCTCCTCGCCGGTCAGCGTCTCGTATTCGAGCAGGCCTTCGGCGAGTGCCACGAATTCGTGGTTCTTCTCGGTGAGGATGCGGCGGGCCTCCGCATAGGCCTCATCGATCAGACGGCGCACCTCGTTGTCGATCTTCTGGGCCGTCGCTTCAGACACGTTCTTCTGCTGCGAGACGGAATGGCCGAGGAAGACTTCCTGCTGGTTCTCGCCATAGGCGACCTGTCCGAGCTGGTCGGAGAAGCCCCACTGCGTGACCATGGCGCGGGCAAGCTTGGTGGCCTGCTCGATGTCGGAGGAGGCGCCGGAGGTGATGTTCTCCTTGCCGAAGGTCAGTTCTTCGGCAACGCGGCCACCCATCATGATGACGAGGCGCGAGACCATCCACTTGTAGCTCATGGAATAGCGGTCGCCTTCCGGCAACTGCATGACCATGCCGAGTGCACGGCCGCGCGGAATGATCGTTGCCTTGTGCAGCGGGTCGGCAGCGGGCACGTAAAGCGCGGTGATGGCGTGGCCGGCCTCGTGGTAGGCGGTCAGCTTCTTCTCGGCCTCGGTCATGCCCGACGAGCGGCGTTCCGCGCCCATCATGATCTTGTCCTTGGCGTCCTCGAATTCCTGCATGGTCACGAGGCGCTTGTTGCGGCGCGCGGCCATCAGGGCGGATTCGTTGACGAGGTTCATCAGGTCGGCACCGGAGAAGCCGGGCGTACCACGGGCGAGCGTCTTCAGATCGACGTTCGGGGCGAGCGGCACGTTACGGACGTGAACCTTGAGGATGCGTTCGCGGCCGTTGATATCCGGGTTCGGCACGACGACCTGGCGGTCGAAGCGGCCGGGACGCAGCAGGGCAGGGTCGAGAACGTCGGGACGGTTGGTGGCGGCGATGAGGATGATGCCCTCGTTCGCCTCGAAGCCGTCCATCTCGACCAGCAACTGGTTGAGTGTCTGTTCGCGTTCGTCATTGCCGCCGCCGAGACCGGCGCCACGATGGCGGCCGACGGCGTCGATTTCGTCGATGAAGATGATGCAGGGCGCGTTCTTCTTGGCCTGCTCGAACATGTCGCGGACGCGGCTTGCGCCGACGCCGACGAACATTTCCACGAAGTCGGAACCGGAAATGGTGAAGAAGGGCACGTTGGCTTCACCGGCGACGGAGCGGGCGAGCAGCGTCTTACCCGTACCGGGCGGGCCGACGAGCAGCACGCCGCGCGGGATGCGGCCGCCGAGGCGCTGGAACTTCTGCGGGTCGCGCAGGAACTCGACGATTTCCTCAAGATCCTGCTTGGCTTCGTCCACGCCGGCGACATCGTCAAAGGTCACGCGGCCATGGGCTTCCGTGAGCAGCTTGGCCTTGGACTTGCCGAAGCCCATGGCGCCGCGCGAGCCGCCCTGCATCTGGCGCATGAAAAAGAGCCAGACGCCGAGGATGAGCAGCATGGGCAGCAGCGTGCCGATGTAGGAGAGGAAGCCCGACGAGCCATCGGTCTCCGGACGGACGGTGACCGTCACGTCCTTGCCCTCGAGCCGTTCGGTGAGCGCGGTATCGACGCTCGGCGCGTAGGTCTGGAAGGTCGTGCCGTTTTCCGCGTAGCTGCCCACGATCCGGTTGCCGGTGATGACCACATCCTTGATGCGGCTGGCATCGGCGTCCTTCAGGAACTGCGAGAAGGGGATCTCGCGCGAGGCGCTGCGCTCGGACGGCTGCTGGAACATGCTGAACAGCGCGATCAGCAGGAGCGCTATGATCGCCCAAAGGGCGAAATTACGGAAATTAGGGTTCATCGAACTCCCCGGAACCTCATGTCTGGACACGCGCAGAGGGCGCGTTCCGCTTGTCCCTAACATAGGGTCGTGTCGCCAGCTTGCCAAGGCAAACCGCCCGCCATGCCAGCAAATCCGTTAATTTGTCGCGGCGGGCAAGGGCGGGAAGGCGGGAAGCCCGGCGCGCCTGGCCAGCAGGTCTGCGAGTGTCAGGTCGAAACGCGGCAAAAAGGTGTCCCATGGAGCCAGCACCGGAACGTGCCCGACATTGGCGTCGGAGAGGTCAACGGGTTCTGCCGGCGCGGCGCGTCTGGCGATGGCGCGGGGGATGCCCGCGCCGATGAGGCCCGCCTCGGTGGCATAAAGATCCGTGGTGGCCGTGACGCGGACGGGCGTTTCGCGCCGGTTTTCGACGCGCAGGCGACCGTCCCAGACGGCGCAGTCGCGGGGTGCCAGCGCAAGGTCGGGCAGGCCGCGTGCCTCGCGGTAGAGCCAGAGGCCGTCGCGGCGGCGATCGAAGACCACGCGACCGGCGCTGCGGCGATCGAGGCTGCCGTTGGCGAGAAAGGCGAGAATGCGGTCTTCGGCGGCCCGGCCTGGACCATGGACGCGGCCACCGATGACGCGGGTAAGGGTGAAGAGCGCGCGGCGAGCGGCGGGCCGTTCCAGCGCGTCGAGGAAGGCGGGCGCCAGGCATGCGATTCGCGGTACGGGCAGATGCAGGTGATCGGCAAGCAGCGCTGCGGCCTCCCTGCTTTCCCGCTCGCGCGTGGCGGTCGTCGGGCTCTCTTCGGATACAGCGCCGGAGAGGCGCAGACGGGCGCGTTCGTAGCGCGGATCGGCGTTGGAGGGATCGTCGATCCATCCTTCGCCCTCGGTCCGCAGGAAGGCTTGCAGCGTTGCGCGGGCAAGGCCGAGGAAGGGCCGGATGATCCAGATGCCACTTTGCGTGTGCAGCACAGCGTCAGCCATGCCGTCATCGGCCATATCGCCGGAGCGGCTCTGCCGCATGGCGCGGGTTTCGGCCTGATCCGTCAAGGTGTGGGCCGTGAGGATCGCGATGGCGCCGTGGCGGCGGGCGGCACCGGCCAGAAGGCGATAGCGCGCCTCGCGAGCGGCGGCCATCAGGCCTGTCTGCGGTTTGGCGCCGGTCCAGCGAAGGGTTTCGTGGGGAATGGAGCGCGCGGCGCAGAGCTGCGCGACGGCCGCGGCCTCGATGGCTGCTTCGGCGCGCAGACCGTGATCGATGGTGACGGCAAGGAGAGGGTGGTTCGCCTCTGCCGGCGGCAGGGTGCGGCGGGCGGCATCAAGCGCGAGGAGAAGGGCGAGAGAATCGCTGCCGCCGGAAACGGCGACGAGAAGGGGACCGGGCCGGGTCAGGGTGGCAAGGAAGCGGTACGCCGTTTCGACGGGCGAGCACGTCTTTAGCGCGACGGTGGCTCCGGCAGCGGCCGGCTTGGCCCTGGCTGGCGTGTCCTTCCCCGCAATGTCATGGACCGGCTCGCCTGTTCGGTCGGCGACGGTCTGCGTGGCGGCCGGATCGGCGCCTTCGGCATGGTCGGTGGCGGACTGTGCCGGTGCCGCCTCAGCAGGCAAGACGGCCCTGCTCGCTCTTGACCTTGGCCTTCACGGCGGAGGAGGCATTCGGATAGCGCTTGCCGACTTCGCGCAGCGTTGCGCAGGCGGTTTCCTTGTTATCGAGCTGGGCGAGCGACATGCCGAGCTTGAGAAGCATTTCGGGTGCCTTCGGCGAGGCGGAGAACGCCTGGTGGGCGTTGAGGAAGGTCTTGGCGGATTCGGAGAACTTGCCCTGCGAATACTGCGCCTCGCCCATCCAGAAATTGGCGTCAGCTGCCTTCTCGCCCTTCGGGAAGATGTCGAGATAGTCTCTGAATTCCTGCTCGGCCTGGGCGTAATCGCCGGACAGGACATGGCCGTAGGCGACCTGGTAGAGGTCGGAGGGGTTGTCGAGGGAAGCGCTCTGCTGCGGCTTGCTCTGGGTGGCCGTGCCCTGTGTCGCCGGCGGCGTGGCGGTCGCGACGCCCGGGAGGCTCGAGGCCTGCTGGTCCTGATTGGCGGCGACCGGATTGCCGTTCTCGTCGAAGATGATCTGTCCGAGCGTTTCCGGCGGTGCGCCGGTCGTGGCCTGCTGGCCGGCGCCCGCCGTCGAGGGATCGACGGCGGAGGCGGCTCCATCCGTCACGCCGGGCGTGACGGTGGCCTGCTGCTCTGTGGAGGGCGGCGTTTCGATGGCACCCTGCTTCTTGTGGCCGGCGGCGCCCTTTTCCAGATCCTGGAAGCGGAACTCGTTGTCTTCCTGGAACTTGCGGATCTGTTCCTGCATCTGCAGGAGCTGGAAGCTCATTTCCTCGATGCGGCCGTTCAGCTGACGGATCTGTTCCTCAAGCTGGCTGACGCGGCCGGCTTCGGTCTGCACGCGGATGACGGGCAGCCCGTAGGCTTCGGTCTGGCCGGAAACGGCCGGAACCTGGAAGGCGCTGAGCGGACCGGCCATGGAGGATGCGGCCGAGGCGCAGCAGGCAGAAAGCGCGATCATCGTTGCCACGACGAATTGCTTCATCTCGTTTTCCTGTCTGAGTGGGTTCCCGCCCGGTCGGGCGGTCGTTGGAACGGTTGCCAAACCAAGCACGGATGCGATCGGATTGGCAGGAGGCTTAGGGAAAAATAGGGAATTCTTAAGGCATCGCACAGTCCTTTCGCCGATCCGTTGCACGACGGACATCCCGACGCAAAAGGCCGCCCCATGACGGGACGGCCTTTCGAGAGCATCATCGTCGCGTCCCGGCTTACTTGAAGACCGGGGGCGGTTCGTAGGAAACCGGCGGCGGCTCATAGGCGACCTGCTCGGCGCAGCCACCGAGGGAGTAGCGCAGGCCGGCGCGGACTTCATGCATGTTGAAGCCCTTGTCGTAGCCCGGGCCGCCATTCTGGGCGTAGCCGAACATGTTGCCGCCTAGAACGCGGCGGTAGCGATAGCCGACGTCGGCCTTGAGATCGCAGGTGATGTCGACGGAAGCACCGGCCATGAGGGCGTAGGTGAAGCGCCAGTTCTCGCCGCCGCCATGCTCCACGGTCGTGTCGCAATTGGCCGGATTGCTGCTGTCGCAGCTGGTGTTGCGCAGCTTGTCCCACTTCACGCGCGTGCCACCGATACCGCCACCGACATAGGGCGTGATCGAATAGTAGGTGCCGAGATCGACATAGGCGTTGGCCATCAGGCTCAGCGCCGAGAAGGAGGTGATGTCACGCGAGGTGCAGTTCAGCGAGACGCCGCAGCTGCCGATGGTCGAGCCGCGGAAGTCGGACTTGCCGAAGTAGTCGAGCGTCAGGTCGCCGCGCAGATAGCTGGTGGCCTGGTAGCCGACGCCGATGCCGCCGGTCCAGGTGTTGTCGACCTTGGCCGAGGCGAAGTTTGCAACGCTGCCGTTCGAGCCCTGGAAGAAGTGCGCGCCGCGCATCTTCGTGTAGGAATAGCCCACGTCACCACGCAGATACCAGCCGCCCGCGGATGCGACGGGCTGGGCAACGACCGGCTGATCGACGATCGGCTGCTCAACGGGGGGCTGATAAAGGTCGGCGCCAAAGGCCACGGTGCTGCTGGCGAGAAGGACAGCAACACCCATCAATCCGTACTTCATGGTCTCACTCCAATATCTCTCTCGACGCGGCCACGAGCGAAAGCCTTGTCGCTGGAATTGGAGAACATGATGAAGAAGAATGGTTAAGCGTCGCTTAACGTTAATACCGAGCCTTCAAATCGTTACGCCTTCTCCCCCAAGTGCCGGTAAAACTTCATAGTTTGTTTACCCCGACCGCGGTGGACGACTTAAACAGCAACGAAACGCACCTTCTGAATTTCAGTGTATTAAAATCCTCGTCTGCTGTTTAATTCCAGCTATTGACGCCCATCTTCTTTTTGCCCTGGTAGACTTCTACCTTGTTCGGAGCGACAAGCCTCCAGCGCTCACAAATCTCCTTTCCGCCGTCGAGCTTTTCCCATGTCCGGCAGAATTTATTGTCCTTGATACGCCATGTACCAACGATATCGATCTTCTGCCCACCATCGGGGAGCGCTGATCCGGAGGCTTTGCCGTCGGAGGTCAGCACCAAGCTTCCTGTGTAGCCCATGCCTTTGCCTCCGAGTTGAAGTGTCTTTCCGTCCTTCAAAAGGTTCTCAAAATCTACTTTAGTCATGTCTTTTTCGGCGGCTGTTGCTGTCGCTGCCGAAAAAATCAAGACGCCGAACGCTGCCCTGAGAAACGTGTTCATTGCTTCCTCCGCCATTATTGTTACTGAAATTAAATTTCTCCCGCAGGGAAGGTATTGCGATTTACTCTCTTTGGAAAGATGCGTTTTGTTTTTCATTTAGCGCCAATATAAGGGCTAATTCAATTACCTATTTCTTGCTTATGTTTTGCTTGCAAAGGAGCGCGCGCCATCGCGCTCCAGCGTTCCTTCGGAATGCTGGCCGATTGATTTCATCTGATGGAAACCGGCTTATGCCGCGCTGCGGGCGCTGCCGATGACGTTCACGAGTTCGTCGACGATCCGTTCGATCTGGCCGCGGTCGTCGCCTTCCGCCATGACGCGGATCAGCGGTTCGGTGCCCGAGGGACGGATCAGGAGGCGGCCGGATTTGGCGAGTGCCGCTTCCGCGTCGGCGATGGCCTGGCGAACCTGCGGGTCTTCCAGCGGCTTGCCGGTCATGACGCGCACGTTCTTCAGGATCTGCGGCACGGGCTCGAAACGGTGGCAGACCTCGCTGACCGTCTTGCCGGAGCGCTTGACGGCGGCCAGAACCTGGAGGGCGGCCACGAGGCCGTCGCCGGTCGTGCCGAAGTCGGAGAGCACGATATGGCCGGATTGCTCGCCGCCGACATTGAAGTCGTGTTCGCGCATGTGCTCGACGACGTAGCGGTCGCCGACCTTTGTACGCTGCAGGGAGAGCTTGCGGCCCTTCAGGTAGCGTTCGAGGCCGAGGTTCGACATGACGGTGGCGACGATGCCCTTGCCGCGCAGCAGGCCGTCGGCGGCCCAGGTATCGGCGATCACGGCCATCAGCTGGTCGCCGTCGATGATGGTGCCGCGCTCGTCGACGAGCTGCACGCGGTCGGCGTCGCCATCGAGCGCGATGCCGATGTCGGCGCGCACTTCATGCACCTTGCGCGACAGCGTCTCGGGATGGGTCGAACCGCAATCGAGGTTGATGTTCTTGCCGTTCGGCTCCGCGCCGATGGTGACGACATCCGCGCCGAGTTCCCACAGCGCCGCAGGGGCCACCTTGTAGGCGGCGCCGTTGGCGCAATCGATGGCGACGCGCAGGCCCTTCAGCGTCACGTCGCGCGGCAGGGTGCGCTTGGCATGTTCGATATAGCGGTCATGCACGCCGTCGATGCGCTTGGCGCGGCCGATGTCGCCGGCGCGCGCCAGCTGGTTCGACAGGTCCTGGTCGAGCAGTTCCTCGATCTGGCTCTCGATCTCGTCGGAGAGCTTGTAGCCGTCGGGGCCGAAGAGCTTGATGCCGTTGTCCTGGTAGGGATTGTGCGAGGCCGATATCATCACGCCGATATCGGCGCGCAGCGAACGCGTCAGCATGGCGACGGCAGGCGTGGGGATCGGGCCGAGAACGAAGGCGTCCACACCGGCGGCGGTGAAGCCGGCGACCATGGCGTTTTCCAGCATGTAGCCGGACAGGCGCGTGTCCTTGCCGATGACGACGCGGTGGCGGTGGGCGCCGCGGCGGAAGATGGTGCCGACGGCAATGCCGACCCGCATGGCGAGATCAGGCGTCATCGGGAACATGTTGGACTGGCCGCGAATGCCGTCGGTGCCGAAATACTTGCGCTTCATAGTGTCTCCATCATGCTGTCCGGCCGGGGCGGCAGCGTTCATGGAGCGGATGCTCGATGCCAGCCGGGCCGGCCTGCAGGGCGCGCATTGGCGCTGCAAGCGGTGATTCTGGACCCGTTCTGCCACAAAACGGGTCACGCCGGCATCCATGCTGCCATCAGAATTCATTACATCCCGTTACCAAGCCTGTCTGCAGACGGGAATGGCGGCCCGGCATCCGCGCCGGGTCGCCATCCTTACACTGGCTTCACGCGGACCTTACTCGCAGACGCGGACCTTCCGGACGATGACTTCGCCGTAGCTGTCCCAGTCCTTGACCACCTTCACATAGCAGGTCGGCTCGTCCTGGTAGTCATTCTGGTAGTCGTGGCGCGGTGCGCTCCACGCGTAATTCGCATGGTGGGTCGGACGATAGTGGCTGACGTAGTCGTCGTCACAGCCATCGTCCCAGCCGCCGGCCATGGAGGGCGCTGCAAAGGAGAGGGCAGCGAGGGTAGCGATCGTTGCGGAGAGAAGAAGCTTGCGCATGGTGTCTGTTCCTTTGGTGGATGCTGGATGAGACCGTCTCATCCGTTGCGACCGACAATCGCGCTTTCGCCCGGCACGCGCTGTCTCCGGGGGAACAGGCTTTGCGCAAGCTCTTCAAGGCGCGTGAAGTCTTTTCGGTAACCCTCTATTAACGATAATGATGTCTTACTGCGATCGTTAGGATTTTGTGCAGTGCACGTCATCCTTTGACCAAATTTGACGGCAAGAAGGCCCTTAACGACGCTTCACGATCGCCTGCCTCGACGATCAGCGGCACCGGCCGGGACCCTCTTGTACGAACCCAAGTTTTTGCCACCCGGCGGTGAGCGGCTGATGCTCTTGCCGGGCATTCCGATTTCGGGGACTGACAGGATGGAACAGGTAGGATTGGCCGCAACGGCAGACGTGACCCTCTGGTCGCTGTTCATGCAGGCGGGCTTCGTGGTCAAGCTGGTGATGATCGGCCTGCTGGCAGCCTCGGTCTGGACATGGGCGATCGTGGTCGACAAGACCATCGCCTACAACAAGGCCCGCCGGCAGTTCGACAATTTCGAACAGGTCTTCTGGTCGGGCCAGTCGCTGGAAGAGCTTTATCGCACGCTGTCGGACCGCCAGACCTCGGGTCTCGGCGCCATCTTCGTGTCCGCCATGCGCGAATGGAAGAAGAGCTTCGAACGCGGTGCCCGCTCGCCGATCGGCCTGCAGATGCGTATTGACCGCGCCATGGACGTGACGCTGGCGCGGGAATCCGAAAGCTTCGAGGCGCGGCTCGGCTCGCTCGCCACGATCGGGTCGGCCGGCCCCTTCGTCGGCCTCTTCGGCACGGTCGTCGGTATCATGACCTCGTTTCAGGCGATCGCCGGTTCGAAGTCCACCAATCTCGCGGTCGTGGCCCCCGGTATCGCCGAAGCGCTGCTCGCCACCGCCATCGGCCTTCTGGCCGCTATTCCGGCCGTTATCGCCTACAACAAGTTCTCCGCCGATGCGGCCAAGCTTTCGGCTCGCATGGAGGGCTTTGCCGACGAGTTTTCCGCCATCCTGTCCCGCCAGATCGACGAGAAGCTGCAGAGCCGCCAGGCCGCGCAGTGATCGCGCGGCTTGAAACGGGCGACGAAGGAGACGTGCGATGGGTATGGCAGTAGGCGGGTCCAAGGGTTCGGGTGGCCGGCGTCGGCGCGGCGGACGCGGCGGCAAGGCCGTGATGAGCGAAATCAACGTGACGCCCTTCGTGGACGTCATGCTGGTGCTGCTCATCATCTTCATGGTGGCCGCACCGATGATGACGGTCGGCGTGCCGATCGACCTGCCGGAGACCCAGGCAAAGGCGCTGAATTCCGACACGCAGCCGATCACCGTATCGGTCAATCCGAACGGCGAGATCTTCCTGCAGGAAACGCCGATCGGCATCGACGAGGTCGTCCCGAAGCTCGAGGCGATCGCCACCACCGGCTACAACGAGCGCATTTATGTGCGCGGCGACACCAATGCCGACTACGGCACCGTGATGAAGGTCATGGCGCGCATTTCGGCGGCCGGCTTCAAGAACCTCGGCCTGGTGACGCTGCAGGAAACGGACAAGTGATCGACCGGCGATGAAGGCGAGCCTCATCACATCCACCGCGCTTCACGCCCTGGTTCTCACCTGGGCGCTGGTGTCGCTCGGCAGTCCGAAGCCTTTCGAGGTGATGGATGTCGAGTCGCTGCCGGTGGACATCGTGCCGGTCGAATCGATCACCCAGATCCAGCAGGGCGACAAGAAGGCGCCGAAGGCGGAGAAGTCGTCTCCCGTTCCCACCAAGCGTCCCGATAAGGTCGACAATGCCGAAAACATCGGCGAGAACAGCGTCGATCTCAAGAACACGCCGACGCCGAATGTGAAGCCCAAGGAAACGGAAAGCGCGGCAGCACCGGAAAAGACCGAAAAGGCACCGCCGACGCCTGACCCGGTTCAGGAAGAGATCAAGGCCACCGAAGAGCAGGCGCCGGCCCCCGAGCCGAAGCCGCAGGAAGTGGCGGCACTGCCGGAAAGCAAGCCCGAGGTGAAGCCCGAGACCAAGCCGGAACCCGTGCCGGCTGAGGAAAAGCCTGCCGAGACGCCGGAGGCCGAGGCGCTGCCCGACAACGTGCCGACGCCGCAGGTGAAACCGAAGGTCGAGCCGAAGCCGGAAAAGACGGCTGAAAAGCCCGTCGAGAAGCCGGTGGAGAAGAAGCCGGAGACCGAGACCGCCAAGGCGGACACGAAGACGAGCGAGCAGAAAAAGAAAGAGCAGAAGAAGGCCGCCTCCGCCAAGGAAAGCGACTTCAATGCCGACGAGATCGCGGCGCTGCTCAATAAGCAGGACCCCTCCGGCGGGGGCGCCAAGCGCGCCACCGAACAGGCCTCGCTTGGCGGCAAGAAGACGACGAGCGGCAATACGCTGACGATGAGCGAGATGGACGCGCTGCGCGGCCAGATCCAGAACAACTGGTCGATCATTCCCGGCATGGCGGATGCCACCGACGTGCGCATCAAGGTGACGATGCGGCTCGACGAGACCGGCGCGATCATTGGCGAGCCCGAGGTCGAGGCAACGGGCGGTACCGATGCGGCGCGACGGGCGCTTTCCGGCGGCGCGCGCCGTGCGGTGCTCAAATCCTCGCCCTTCAAGGGGCTGCCCGCCGACAAATATGATTCCTGGAGTGAGGTTGTCGTGAATTTCGACCCGAGCTCCATGCTTTAAAGCATTTCCAGCAAATGGGCGCAGCGGTTCTGCGTGCGGAAATGCGTCCGAGACAGAGAGAGTTTTCGAGTGCCGATCCGGCTTTGGCGGATTGCCCAGCGCTCGAAGGACAATGCCGAAACCGGCTGAAAGGCTTGAAACCATGCTGAGACGCACGTTCACACGCATCCTGATCGCGCTCGCGGCGATCGTGCCGCTGGCCGCTTCGCCTGCGCACGCGGTCGTGGAGATCAACATCAACAAGGGCAATGTCGAGCCCCTGCCGATCGCCGTCACGGATTTCCTCCAGGGCGAACTGGGCCAGAAGATTTCCGAAGTGGTCGCCGCGGACCTGAAGCGGTCCGGCCTCTTCGCGCCGATCAACAAGGGCGCCTTCATCGAGAAGGTGTCGAACCCCGATGCCGCGCCGCGCTTCGAGGACTGGCGCGTGATCAACGCGCAGGCCCTGGTGACCGGCCGCGTGACGCAGGAAGGCGACGGCCGCCTGCGCGCCGAGTTCCGCCTGTGGGATACGTTTGCCGGCCAGCAGATGACCGGCCAGCAGTTCTTCACCCAGCCGGAAAACTGGCGCCGCGTGGCCCACATCATCGCCGACGCGATCTATGAGCGCATCACCGGCGAAAAGGGCTACTTCGACACCCGCGTCGTCTATGTCGCCGAAAGCGGCCCGAAGACGGCCCGCAAGCGCCAGCTCGCCATCATGGACCAGGACGGGTTCAATGCGCGAGCGCTTACCAATTCCAACGACATCGTTCTGACGCCGCGCTTCTCGCCGAACCGGCAGGAAATCACCTACATGTCGTTTGAGGGCAACCAGCCGCGCGTCTACCTGCTGCAGCTGGAAACCGGGCAGCGTGAAGTGGTCGGCAATTTCCCCGGCATGACGTTCTCGCCGCGCTTTTCGCCCGACGGCCAGAAGGTCATCATGAGCCTGCAGCAGGACGGCAACTCCAACATCTACACGATGGACCTGCGCTCGCGCACCACGACGCGCCTGACCAACACGGCGGCCATCGACACCTCGCCCTCCTATTCGCCGGACGGCAACCGCGTCGTCTTCGAAAGCGACCGCGGCGGGCGCCAGCAGCTCTATGTGATGGGGGCTGATGGCTCGGGCCAGACGCGCATCTCGTTCGGCGACGGCGCCTATTCGACGCCGGTCTGGTCGCCGCGCGGCGATCTCATCGCCTTCACCAAGCAGTCGGGCGGCAAGTTCTCGATCGGCGTGATGAAGCCGGACGGTTCGGGCGAGCGCATCCTGACGACGGGCTTCCACAATGAAGGTCCGACCTGGGCGCCGAATGGCCGCGTGCTGATGTTCTTCCGCCAGGCTGCCGGTGCCGGCGGTCCGCAGCTCTACTCGATCGACCTGACGGGCTATAACGAACAGATGATTCCCACGAAGAGCTTCGCCTCTGACCCGGCCTGGTCGCCGCTGCTTGAATAGGGCGGGCGCTTGCCCCATCTGTGGCCGAAAATCCACATGCAAACGGCGCCTTCCGGGCGCCGTTCGTGTTTGCGGCGTCTCCCTAATTGTGGCAGCACGCCGCTTTCTCGCCGCAAAGTGCTGATCTAGCGCGTTTTGATGTTCTTTTAACCAGACATTAACCATGACCGTTGAAACCGGATTAACCGGTCCCGGTTACAGTCTGGCAACCCTGAATGAAGACAGTCCATAGGAGTTCGGCCATGAGCCGTATCGCAGCCCCGGCCGCTGGCCGCATGCAGTCCCTCGCCCGCAACCCCGCCGTGATCGCACTCGTCCTGGGCATCGCCCTTGCCGGCTGCGCATCCAAGAAGAACAACCTGCCGAACAATGCTTCGGAACTCGGCCTGAACGGTGCCAACGGCGCCAATGCCACGCCGGGCTCGCAGCAGGACTTCACGGTCAATGTCGGCGACCGTATCTTCTTCGACACCGACAGCTCGTCGATCCGCGCTGACGCACAGGCGACGCTCGACCGTCAGGCCCAGTGGCTGCAGCGCTACGGCAACTATTCGATCACCATCGAAGGCCATGCCGACGAACGCGGCACGCGCGAATACAACCTCGCGCTCGGCGCCCGCCGTGCGGCTGCCACGAAGGACTACCTCGTTTCGCGCGGTATCCCCGGCAACCGCCTGCGCACCATCTCCTACGGCAAGGAAAAGCCGGTCGCCGTCTGCGACGACATTTCCTGCTGGTCGCAGAACCGCCGCGCCGTCACCGTTCTCGGTGGCGCCGGCATGTAATCGACGAGCCTTCCGGCCGGTTGACGAAAGGGCGGTCCTCGCGGGCCGCCCTTTTTCGTGTCTGCGCCTGCGAAATCTTTCGCCGATCTTAACGGACGTGGTTAACGCCCGCTTAACCGGCCGCTGGCATAGTCCGCCCATGGTCCCCGCGCCGCGACGCGCATGCTGCGGGGGCATTTTCAACATGGGAGAGCGGGCCATGCGCCTGATCGCGACGCTGGCGGCGACGACCGCGCTTGGCCTTGGCAGCCTTGTCCTTGGAGCAGCCCTTGGGGACGCTGCTGCGCTGGCGCAGGAGCAGGATCCGCCGGAAGTGCAGATCGATGCACCCGAGGTGACGATAGACGCGCCCGAGGTGACGATCACCGGCTCCACGCCCTCATCCGGTCTCTATCTGCGCGGTGATCTCGGTTACACCGGCTGGACGGGGGAGGGCGATCCGACGCTGCGCACCGCGTCCGGCGGCGCTCTTTCCACCACGCCTTTCGACAGCGAGCGATTCGGCCATGCCCGCTCCGGCGGCGTCGGCCTCGGCGCGCAGATCACCGACACGTTTCGCGTCGATCTGACCGCCGAGCGATTCGCGAGCGATTTTTCCGGCAGCGCCACGGTGGCGAGCTCCTGCGCGGGCCAGGCGGCCGGCACGGCCTGCGCCCAGAGCTTCAAGGGTGACGTGACAGGCACGAGCCTCATGGCGAATGCCTATGTCGATCTCGCAACGCTTGCCGGCTTCACGCCTTATCTGGGCGCAGGCCTCGGCGTGACGCGCCTCGACTTCGGCGGGTTCTCCGCATCCTCGACCTGCCTTGCCGGGACAGGCGCCTGCGCGGTGCCCCTGTCCTCCGGTGAGACCCTGTCGAGCATCGACAGCTGGCGCTTCAGCTATGCCCTCATGGCCGGCCTTTCCTACGATATCACGGATCGAATCAAGCTCGACCTCGGTTACCGCTTCCAGCAGATCACCTCCGGCGACACCTTCCGCTTCGGCGCCAGCGAACCGGCCGGCGGCAGCGGTGCAAAAGGCAGCGACAACGGTTTCGGCCGGCACGAGTTCCGGGCAGGGGTGCGGGTGAGCTTGTGGTAGAGCCGCTGCATAACGTGTAGTGTTATAGGGTATCGCGAGGGAGGGCCGACCCATGTTGGAATCGTCGACTACCACGGCTGAGCTTCTTCCCAACCCGCATCCCGGTGAGATTCTCCTCGAAGACTTCCTGAAGCCGATGGGCGTCAGCCAGAACGCGCTGGCGCGGGCGATCGACGTACCGCCCCGACGAATCAACGAAATCGTTCTTGGCAAGCGCGCCATCACCGCCGACATGGACTTGAGACTTGCACGCTATTTCGGCGTCTCCGAGGGCATGTTTCTGGGGTTGCAGGCGGATTTCGACCTGATGGAACGACGCCGGCAGATCGCGCCGGCGCTTTCGCGTATCCAGCCGCGCGCGGCGTGACGCTTTGATCAAAGGGAAGTGAAATACGACGCATGCGTCGCATTCCGCGTTCTCCATGTCGCGTATCGACACGCAAACTTCACAGAACTCTCTCGCTTTTCCTCTTGCGCTTTCATGCGCACTCCCTTACAAGCGGCGGCGGGACACCTCTCCCCAACGAGAGGCTTTCTATCTGGAAGGATAGCCATATGGCGGATCTCGCAAAGCCGGACGTACGTCCGAACAACACCCATTTTTCTTCTGGCCCTTGCTCGAAGCGTCCCGGTTGGTCGCTCGATGCGCTCGGTGATGCCCCGCTTGGTCGTTCGCACCGCGCCAAGGTCGGCAAGGCGAAGCTCAAGGAAGCCATCGATCTCACCCGCGATGTTCTGGAAGTGCCGGCGGATTACCGCATCGGCATCGTTCCGGCCTCCGACACCGGCGCCGTCGAAATGGCCCTCTGGTCGCTGCTTGGCGCCCGCGGCGTCGATATGGTCGCCTGGGAAAGCTTCGGTTCGGGCTGGGTTTCCGATGTCGTCAAGGAACTCAAGCTTCCTGACGTGCGCAAGCTGACGGCCGATTACGGCAAGCTGCCCGACCTTTCCGCGATCGATTTCAATCGCGACGTGGTCTTCACCTGGAACGGCACGACCTCAGGTGTTCGCGTTCCGAACGCCGATTTCATCCCCGCCGACCGCGAGGGGCTGACGATCTGCGACGCGACCTCTGCGGCCTTCGCGCAGAACCTCGACTTCGCCAAGCTCGATGTCGTTACCTTCTCTTGGCAGAAGGTGCTGGGCGGCGAGGGCGGTCATGGCGTCATCATCCTGTCGCCGCGCGCCGTTCAGCGTCTTGAAAGCTATACGCCTGCCTGGCCGCTGCCGAAGATCTTCCGCATGACCAAGGGCGGCAAGCTGATCGAGGGCATCTTCGTCGGCGAGACCATCAACACGCCCTCCATGCTCTGCGTGGAAGATTACATTGACGCGCTGAAGTGGGCGAAGTCGCTGGGTGGCCTGAAGGCGCTGATGGCGCGGGCCGATGCCAATGCGGCGGTGCTGAACGGCTTCACGGACAAGTCCACCTGGCTTGCCAATCTCGCCGTCGATCCGGCCACGCGCTCCAACACGTCTGTATGCCTGACGATCGTCGATCCCGCCGTCAAGGCGCTCGATGCCGACGCACAGGCCGCTTTTGCCAAGGGTATCGTCTCGGCGCTCGAAAAGGCCGGCGTCGCCCATGACATCGGCGCCTATCGCGATGCGCCGTCCGGTCTTCGCATCTGGACGGGTGCGACGATCGACACGGCCGACATCGAAGCCCTGCTCCCCTGGCTCGACTGGGCCTTCGCCACGCAGAAGGCGACGCTGTCCCAGGCGGCTGCCTGATCTTTCCGGCTGCGCCCTGAGCGGCGCAGCCCTTCCGCTCATTTTCCGTTTTACCGAAGAACGCTTCTAACCCAGGAGGCCTCCATGGCACCGCGCGTCCTCGTTTCCGACGAACTTTCCGAAACCGCCGTCCAGATCTTCCGCGACCGTGGCGTCGAGGTCGATTTCCAGCCGAAGCTCGGCAAGGACAAGGAAAAGCTGGCCGAGATCATCGGCAATTACGATGGTCTTGCCATCCGCTCCGCCACCAAGGCGACCGAAAAGCTGATCGCGGCTGCGACCAATCTCAAGGTCATCGGCCGCGCCGGCATCGGCGTCGATAATGTCGATATTCCGGCCGCCTCGCGCCGCGGCATCATCGTCATGAACACGCCCTTCGGCAACTCCATCACGACCGCCGAACACGCTATCGCGCTGATGTTTGCCGTTGCCCGCCAGCTGCCCGCTGCCGATGCCTCCACGCAGGCCGGCAAGTGGGAAAAGTCGAAGTTCATGGGTGTCGAAATCACCGGCAAGACGCTCGGCGTCATCGGTGCCGGCAATATCGGCGGCATCGTCTGCAAGAAGGCGATCGGCCTCGGCATGCATGTGATTGCCTATGATCCCTTCCTTTCGGCCGAGCGTGCCCAAGAAATGGGCGTCACCAAGGTCGAGTTGGACGAACTGCTGGCCCAGGCCGATTTCATCACGCTTCATGTTCCGATGACCGACAAGACGCGCGGCATCCTCAACCGCGAGGCGCTCGCCAAGACAAAGCCCGGCGTGCGCATCATCAACTGCGCCCGTGGCGGTCTGGTGGATGAGGCGGCACTTGCCGAGTTCATCAAGTCCGGCCATGTCGCCGGCGCCGGCTTCGACGTGTTCGAGGTCGAGCCCGCCACCGAAAGCCCGCTCTTCGGCCTGCCGAACGTCGTCTGCACGCCGCATCTCGGCGCCTCCACCACGGAAGCGCAGGAAAACGTCGCCCTTCAGGTGGCCGAGCAGATGTCGGACTATCTGGTCAAGGGTGCCGTTTCCAACGCCATCAACATGCCCTCGATCACGGCCGAGGAAGCCCCGATCCTGAAGCCCTTCATCCGGCTTGCCGATGTTCTCGGCGCCTTCGTCGGTCAGGTCACGGAAAACGCCATCAAGGAAATCGAGATTCTTTATGATGGCTCGACGGCCTCTATGAACACGAAGGCGCTGACGAGCGCCGTGCTCGCCGGCCTGATCCGCTCGCAGGTGGCCGATGTCAACATGGT
Organism: Rhizobium sp. SG2393; assembly: GCF_042610495.1. NCBI lineage: Bacteria > Pseudomonadati > Pseudomonadota > Alphaproteobacteria > Hyphomicrobiales > Rhizobiaceae > Rhizobium > Rhizobium sp. SG2393. Next base: position 1,733,209 of record NZ_JBHGAP010000001.1, on the reverse strand, counting down.
TTCGGCACCCGTGATGATCAAGGAGAAGGGGATCATCCTCTCCGAGGTCAAGCGCGACAAGTCGGGCGTCTTCGATGGCTATATCCGCCTGACGGTGAAGACGGACACGCAGACCCGCGCCATCGCTGGCACGGTGTTCTCCGATGGCAAGCCGCGCTTCATCCAGATCAAGGGCATCAATCTCGATGCCGACGTGGGCAACCACATGGTCTACATCTCCAACACCGACGTTCCCGGCATGATCGGCTTTATCGGCACGACACTCGGCGCTGCCGGCGTCAACATCGCCAACTTCCAGCTCGGCCGAGACAAGCAGGGTGGCGATGCCATCGCGCTGCTTTATGTCGATGGTCCGCTGAATGCCGACGTGGTGAGCAAGCTCACCGCGAACCCGGCGATCCGCCAGGTCAAGCCGCTGGTCTTCAACGTCGACTGATCACAGCAAGAGAGAATGCATGAGGCCGCCCCGGCATGCCGCGGGCGGCCTTTTTCGTTTCCGCCTCAGGCGAGCTTCTTCGTTGCGCCGCGCTCGGCAATGGCGATGCCGGCCAGCACGAGCAGGAGGGCAACGATGTGGAAGGTCTGCAGGGCCTCGCCGAGGAAGAGCAGCGACAGAAGCGTGCCGAAAATCGGGATGGCGTTGATGAAGAGGCCGGCGCGGTTGGCGCCGATCAGTTCCACGCCGCGCACATAGAGCACCTGCGAGGCGAGCGAGGGGAAGATGGCGGTGTAGAGGATGACAGCCCAGCCCGTGGCATCGGGCGCAAGCGTCCGGCCGCTGGCGATTTCCCAGGCCAGCATGGGCAGCGCGCTGACCAGCGCACCGAAGGCGGAGGCGGCGATCAGCGTCTGCCAGTGCACCGGCGGCTTCCAGCGCAGCATGATCGTATAGACGGCGTAGGAGAGCACCGCTCCCAGCATCAGAAGGTCGCCGAAATTCAGGCTGAGGCTGCCGATGGCGGTGATGTTCCCGTGGGTGGCGGTGGTGATGATCCCGACCAGGGTCACGGTGAAGCCGAGGATCTGGGCCGGGCTCGCCTTGATGCGAAACAGCAAGAAATTGAAGAGGAAGATGACGACAGGAATGCCGGCCTGCTCGATCGAGACGTTGATGGCGGTCGTGAAATTCAGCGCGGTGTAGAGCAGCACGTTGAAGAGCGTGAAGCCGACGACGCCGAGGCCCATCAGCAGCTTCCAGTGAGCGCGCACCTGCGGCCAGTCGCGCCGGATCTGCGGCAGCATGACGGCGAGAATAATGGCCAGCGCGACCGCCCAGCGCAGGGAGGTGAGGAGCAACGGGCTCACGTGGCCGACGGCCATCTTGCCCGCCACGGCATTGCCGCCCCAGAACAGCGTTGCGATGGTGAGGAAGAGATAGGCCTTGATGTTCACGGCAATCGGCTTTCATGCAATGACAGGGTGCGAAGCAGGCTTCGCAGGCTCCCGTGATAGGCGCTCGGGGTGCGGAACGCCATGCAAAAAGCCTTTTCGCTGCTCAGATCGGGGTCGCATTCGCGCGGACAACACAGTATAGATGCGCGGGTTTGAGCCAGCCGAGGTGTGCTGGTGCATCGTTCAGGATCGGATTGTTATGGCGAATGTCGTGGTGGTCGGCTCCCAGTGGGGAGACGAGGGCAAGGGTAAGATTGTCGACTGGCTTTCGGAGCGGGCTGAGGTCATCGTCCGCTATCAGGGCGGTCACAATGCCGGCCATACGCTCGTCATCAACGGGGTCAGCTACAAGCTGGCGCTGCTGCCGTCCGGCCTGGTGCGCGGCAAGCTGAGCGTCATCGGCAATGGCGTCGTGGTCGATCCGCACCATTTCGTCGGCGAAGTCGAGAAGCTGCGCGCCCAGGGCGTGGATGTCACGCCCGAGGTGCTGCGCATCGCCGACAATGCACCGCTCATCCTGTCGCTGCACCGCGATCTCGATGCGCTGCGCGAGGATGCCGCTTCGGCGAACGGCACGAAGATCGGCACCACGCGCCGCGGCATCGGCCCGGCCTATGAGGACAAGGTCGGCCGTCGCGCCATCCGTGTTGTCGATCTTGCCGAGCCTGCAACGCTGCGGCCCAAGATCGAGCGCCTGCTGACGCACCACAATGCGCTGCGCCGCGGCATGGGTCTTGCGGAAATCACCGTGGAGTCGATTGAGGAAGAGCTGACCTCGGTTGCCGGGCACATCCTGCCCTATATCGACCGGGTCTGGGATCTCCTGGACAAGAAGCGTCGCGCCGGTGCGCGCATCCTTTTCGAAGGCGCGCAGGGCTCGCTGCTCGACAACGACCATGGCACCTATCCTTTCGTCACCTCGTCCAACACGGTGGCCGGCCAGGCCGCAGCCGGCTCCGGCCTCGGCCCGACGGCGATCGACTATGTGCTGGGGATCACCAAGGCCTACACGACCCGCGTGGGCGAAGGCCCGTTCCCCTGCGAGCTCGACGACGAGATCGGCAAGCATCTTTCCACCGTCGGCCGGGAAGTGGGCGTCAACACCGGCCGTCCGCGCCGCTGCGGCTGGTTCGATGCCGCGCTGGTGCGCCAGTCGGTTGCCACCAATGGCATTACCGGGATTGCGCTGACCAAGCTCGATGTTCTCGACGGTCTCGACGAGCTGAAGATCTGCGTCGGCTACAAGCTCGATGGTGTCGAGATCGACTATCTGCCGGCCAGCCAGTCGCAGCAGGCCCGTGTCGAGCCGATCTACATCACGCTCGAAGGCTGGAAGGAATCGACGGTCGGTGCGCGCAGCTGGGCGGATCTGCCGGCGCAGGCCATCAAATATGTGCGCCAGGTCGAGGAGCTGATCGGCGCGCCGGTGGCGTTGCTTTCCACCAGCCCGGAGCGCGACGACACGATACTTGTGACCGATCCGTTTGAGGACTAAGCTTGATCGTGCTGCAGGGCCTGCCTGCAGCATGGGGCACGACCTATTGGGGCCGGAATTTGCGAGAAACGCCCGTTCTCTCGTCAAATTTCTGGTCCAGATCTGAAGACATTGTTCAGCGCCGCACGTCATTGTCGATGTACGGCGCTGTCCGTGTAGATACGAGTTCGAGAAAGTTCTTATGGCTGATTTCGTCGCAGTGATCCGCAGGACCGTGGACGGCCTCTCTGAGAATGTCCCGGAAATGCGCGCGAAGGTCTACGACAAGGCGCGCGGCGCCGTGCGGCGTCAGCTGGAGAACATGAACCCGCGCCCGTCCGACGACATGATCGGACGCCAGATGGCCAAACTGGAGCAGGCCATCGTCCTCGTGGAGGCCGAACACGCCGAGGCCTTGCCGGCGCTCGACGACAGCGCGGTCGCCGCTACCAGCGCCCCTGAAGCCGATGCCCCGGTCGAAGCGCCTGTTGCTGCACCTGTCGAGAGGGCCGTGCCGGCTGCCGTCGTACCGCAGCCCGAGCCAGCTGCCATTGCGCCGACGCCTGTCGCTGACGTTGCCGAACCCGTTTCTGCCGATGCGCAGCCTGCTTCCGTCGCGGCCGAGCCGGCTCCTGTTGCCGTGCCGGCACCTGTCGCGGAGACGCCTGCCGAGCCCGAAGATGAGCCTGCTGCCTCTCCCGACGCCTGGGCGGCAGAGGCGGCCACGCCGTGGTCTTCCCAACCCGCCCAGCCTGTTCCGGCGGCGGTCCAGTCGGATGATGACGGTGCCGAAGACGCGGTCGCCGTCGCGCCCGAGCCTCAACCCGTCGATGTTCCGGATGTCCTGACGAGCGCGCCCGAGACGGTCCGCGGCGCGGCGTCCGGCTTTGCGCGGTCGGATCTCGTCGAAGACACCGAGCCGGCCGGTTATGCCGGCGCGGATGCTGATGTGCAGGCAACTGCCACCACGGCCGATGATGTCGATGCCGAGCACGAGACGACTGCCGAAGAGGCAGGCAGCGAGGCTGTTGCTCCTGTCGCCTCTGACGTGGCGTCCTGGGAGGAAGAGGGCAAGGCTGAGGCCAGCTTCCTGGAGCCGCAGCATGGTCACGCCGAGACGGCAGAGATCGAAGCTGCGCCTTCTGTGGCGGATGAACCTGTCGTGGCGGATGCGCCTGCCGTGCGTGACGATCTCGACGCCTTCTTCAGCGCTGCCACACAGCCGTTTGCCGCCGACGAGCCGATCGATGCCGCGTCCCGCGACGTCGAGCCTTTGCCGCACGATTCTGCGCTTTTTGAAGATGCCGCGCTGTCCCACGTCGCATCCGTGACGCCGGCGGTGCCGACTGCCCTTGAGACGCGATCGGCGGATGAAGAAGTCGAGGACTGGCCCCGCGAGGCCGAGCATGCGGGCGATGTCGCCGAAGCGGCGCCGCTGGGTTTCTGGCCGGATCCCGCCGAGATCGAGCCTGTGGCCGTTCCGGCCGTGGCGCCCGAGGCCGAGAGCGTGCCTGCCGAAGCGAGGGCCAACTGGGATGCCGTTCCCGCCTGGACCGTGACGCCGGTACAGGAGCCGGTCGAAACGCCCGCTTCGCCGCAAAATACCTACGAAGAAGTGCGGACAGCCAGCATCTATCGCCATGATCTTTCCGGCGACCCGGACGATCTGCTCGATCTGACGCCGCGTGCCTATGCCGCGCCCGCCGGACAGCCGGTATCGGTCGAACCCATTCCGGTCAGTTCCGTGCCGGCCGATCCGATGCCCGCCGATCCCGTCCTGACGGATCCCGGACTGACCGATCCGATGCCGGCTGATTCACTGGCCGACTGGAACTGGCCGAGCGAGAAGGTCGCGCCTGCCGCGCCCGAGCTTGTCGAACCGGCCTTCGACTGGGATACGCGCGGCGTGGATGGTCTCGTCGCCGGGGGCGTGGCTTCGGCCGCTGTTGCCGGTGCGGCGCAGGGGCAGGCGCGGGAACCGGAACCTGAGCCACTGCCGGATCGCGATCCCGTCATTCCCGCCGGCCGGCCGATTTCCTACCGGGTGAAGCCGAAGCGGCGTGTCGGCCCGTTCGTTGCCCTCCTGCTCGTCGGCGTCGCGGCTGTCGGGGGCGGGGGCTATGCCTATTACACCCACCAGCAGGCCGTGAATGCCTGGGCCTCGGGCCTTATCGCATCCATCACCGCGAATGGCGGTACGGCGCAGACGGCCCCACCATCCGACAGCACCGGAAACGGCACGACGACCGGTTCGCGTGAACTGTCGGCGACGGGCTCCGGTCAGCCGGGTGCTGGCCCTGTTCCGGAGACGGCGGCAGGCCAGACCGAGGTCGCGTCCGTCGATCCGGGTCCGCAAAAGTTCACCCAGCGGCTGCAGGCCGATGGCAGCGAGATCGATCCGGGTCCGGCGGCGCTGGCTGGCGCCGATCCCTCCGTGAGCGAAGGCAAGTCGGTCGCAGAGAAGACCGATGCCGCTCCGGCTGCCGGTGATGCCGCCACCCAGACGGCGCAGGCCCAGACGGGTCAAACTCCGGTTGACCCGGCTCAGCCAGCCCAGAATGGCACGACCCCGGCTCAGACCACGCCGGCCGCAGGCCAAGCCGTCGCCGCACTGCCCGGTGAAAAGATGTTCCTCTACGAAGAACGCCTCGGCCAGACCACGCCGACGGCCATTCCGGGGACAGCCGCCTGGTCCGTGAAGGAAGAGTCTCCGGGTGGCGATGCCAAGCCGGAGCCGGTCATTCAGGCGCAGATCACCGTGCCGGATCGCGGCCTGACGGCGTTGATGACCATCAAGCGCAATGCCGACAGCTCGCTGCCGGCAAGCCATGTCATCGAGTTCGTCTTCTCGGTGCCGGATAATTTCGAGGGTGGCTCGATCGATGCCGTGCAGCGTGTTGCCATGAAACGCACGGAACAGGATCGCGGCGATGCGCTGATCGCGGTTCCCGCCAAGATCACCGATGATTTCTACATGATCGCCCTCAACGACTTCCCGGAGGCGGTGACGACCAACCTGCAACTGCTCGAAAGCCGTTCTTGGATCGACATCCCGATCACCTACCGCAACGGCCGCCGGGCGCTCTTGACGCTGGAAAAGGGCCAAACCGGCACGCAGGCCTTCAACACGGCCCTGCAGGCCTGGGCAAAGCTGCCGACGGCTGCGCCGGCGAACGGCCAGTAAGCGCGCGATCGACCGCAACAAAAAGCCCTCCGGCAGCGGACCTGCCGGAGGGCCTTCTTTTATCTTTCGTGAGGGAGAGCGGCTTTACGCGTCCTCTGCCACGACGCGCAGGGCCTGCGCCTGGGCAAGTGCGGCCTTCTGCACGGCGTCCTGAACCTTTTCGAAGGCGCGGACCTCGATCTGGCGGACGCGCTCGCGGCTGATGTCGAATTCGGCCGAGAGGTCTTCCAGCGTCACCGGGTCCTCGCGAAGGCGGCGGGCCTCGAAGATGCGGCGTTCGCGATCGTTCAGCACCTTCAGCGCGTTGCCGAGCATGCCGCGGCGGTTTTCCAGCTCGTCCTGCTCGATGAGCATGTCTTCCTGGTTGTCGTGGTCGTCGACCAGCCAGTCCTGCCACTGCCCGCTGTCACCTTCGCTGGCCTTGATCGGCGCGTTGAGCGAGGCGTCGCCGGACAGGCGGCGGTTCATGGAAATCACTTCCTCCTCGGAGACCTTGAGGGTGGTGGCGATTTCCTTGACGTGCTCGGGCTTCAGGTCGCCTTCATCCAGCGCCTGGATCTTGCCCTTGAGGCGACGCAGGTTGAAGAACAGGCGTTTCTGGTTGGCGGTCGTGCCCATCTTCACCAGCGACCAGGAGCGCAGGATATATTCCTGGATGGCCGCCTTGATCCACCACATAGCGTAGGTGGCGAGGCGGAAGCCGCGATCGGGCTCGAACTTCTTGACCGCCTGCATCAGGCCGACATTGCCTTCGGAGACGACTTCGCCGATCGGCAGGCCGTAGCCGCGGTAGCCCATGGCGATCTTCGCCACGAGACGCAGGTGGCTCGTCACCAGCTTGTGGGCTGCCTTTCGGTCGTCATGCTCCTGGTACCGCTTGGCGAGCATGTACTCTTCCTGCGGTTCGAGCATGGGAAACTTGCGGATCTCGTCGAGATACCGGTTGAGACCGCCTTCACCGGCGGTAATGCTGGGCAATGTATTGCGGGCCATGAAGCACCCCTTTCTCCTGTCCCGGTCTCCATGCGGCAGACGCGGGTTCGGGCGGTTCACAGACTCCGCCCGACAGCAGAGATAAGAATGCGGCAAACATGATTCAAGATGGCCAGTTTGCCCGGCAGGGCGAAACGACCTTACAAATTGTTCATCTTCTGATGGATCTCAGATCGGGCGCGGTGACGGCCGTTTCAAGGGATAGCGGCGGTCGTCTCGCCAGGACTGACGAGACTGCCTCTCATTCCACCTCGCGGAAGGTATCCAGAAGCCTCTCGAAATCCTCCGGGATCGGGGCCTCGAAGTGCAGGGTCTCGCCGCTTGCCGGGTGCTCGAAGGCGAGCAGATAGGCGTGCAGCGCCTGGCGGCGGAAGCGCTCCACGGCGTGGCGCGCGGTATCGGGCAGGCGGTTCGCCTTGGTCTTGAAGGCGGCGCCGTAATCGGGATCGCCAATCAGGGGATGGCCGAGATGGGCCATGTGGACGCGGATCTGGTGGGTGCGGCCGGTTTCCAGCCGGCATTCGACGAGCGATGCCATCGCGGTGGCATCCGGCTGCTCGAGGAAGCGCTCGATCACCTCGTAGTGCGTGATCGCCTCGCGCGCGTCGTCATTGGTCTCGCGCACCACGGCACGCTTGGTGCGGTCGCTGGTTGCCCGGCCGAGCGGGGCGTCGATGGTGCCGCGCAGCGTGCGGGGACGGCCCCAGACCAGCGCCATGTAGGCGCGTTCCAGCGGGCCGGTGCGGCCGTGGTCGGCGAACTGGTCTGAGAGATGGCGGTGGGCGTGGTCGTTCTTGGCCACCACCATGACGCCGCTGGTATCCTTGTCGAGGCGGTGGACGATGCCGGGGCGCTTGACGCCGCCAATGCCCGACAGGCTGTCGCCGCAATGGTGGATGAGGGCGTTGACGAGGGTGCCGGTCCAGTTGCCGGCGGCCGGATGCACGACGAGGCCCGGCGGCTTGGCGATCACGATCAGGTCATCGTCCTCGTAGAGCACGTCGAGCGGAATGTCCTCGCCCTTCGGCTCGGGATCTTCGGCCGGCGGCACGATGATGGCGATCTCGTCGCCCGGTTTTACCTTGCGTTTCGGCTCCTTGGTGGGCTGGCCTGCCACGGTGACGGCGCCTTCCTCGATCAGCGCCTTGATGCGGCTGCGCGAATAGGCACCCTCCAGATGGGCGGCGAGCCAGGCATCGAGGCGACCTTCGGCGTCCTCTCCGGCGATAAGGACTTTCCTATCTGTCGGCTCTTGGTTAAACGGGTCGCTCATTTACCGCACTCATTCACGCTTGGAAGGTCTCTTGATGTCCGCCGTCGAACCCGAAGACCAGGAAGATAAGCCGCTTGATCCGGCCATGGAAAATGTGCGCCGCAAGATGGTGAAGCTTCAACTCGCCTCGGGCGGCGTCATGCTGCTGATGCTTATGGCCGTGCTGGCGACGATTGTCTACAAGGTCACGCAGGGCAAGCCCGCCGCCCCGGCCGTGGCCGGGCAGGGGCTGGTGCCGAGCGATGCGCCGGTTTCGGCCGTGGCGGCATTGCCGGTCGGCTTCACCATTGAAAACGTCAGCCTTGCCAACGGGCAGCTTCTGTTCTGGGGCCGCACCACGGATGGCGAGCGCAAGGCGATCGTCTACGACATCGCCGCCGGTCGCGTCGTGGCCGACGTGCGCGTCACCACCAACTGACGGGCGCGCCCGCCATGCCGGCCCCGGTGCTGCGCATCACCGATCCCGTCGATCCGCGCATCGCGGCCTTCGTGTCGGTGAAGGAACGGGATCTGGCAGGCCGCGAGGGCCGCTTCATTGCGGAGGGTACGGTGGTACTCTCGCTGCTGGCCGCCCAGCATGCGCGCGGCGATGGCATCGTGGCGGAGGCGGTGCTGCTGCTCGAAAACCGGTTGAGCGGCGTGATGCCGCTCCTCGACCGTTTCGGGCCGGAGGTGCCGGTCTACGTGGCCGACCGTGCCGTCTTCAACGCCATCGCCGGGTTCGACATGCATCGCGGCGTGATGGCGATCGGCCGGCGCGGCGGTCTGCCCTCGCTCGAAACGGTGCTCGCGCGCCTGCCGGAGCGCGCACTGGTGCTGGCAGCCGTCGGCATTTCCAATCACGACAATATGGGTTCGCTTTTTCGCAATGCCGCTGCCTTCGGCGCCGCGGCCGTTCTGCTCGACGAGACGTGCTGCGATCCCTTCTACCGTAAGGCGCTGCGTGTCTCGGTCGGCTCGGTGCTGACGGTGCCGCAGGTGCGTGGAGGCTCGGCAACCGGCATGCTGTCGGCCCTGACGGCGGCCGGCTTCAGCCTGTTCGGCCTGTCGCCGCGTGGGGAACTGGCGCTGCAGGATCTGAAGCCCTCGGCGCGGACGGCGCTCGTCATGGGCACGGAGGGGGAGGGGCTGCCGCCGGATCTGATGGCGGCTCTGCCTACGCTTCGCATCCGCCAGAAGCCCGGCCTCGACAGCCTGAATGTCGCGACGGCGGCGGGAATCGCACTGCATCACGCGGCGGCGCTGAACGGGCTCATCTGAGGCTCATTTTTCCGGCGGCAGGATATCGGCGACGCGGCGGGCCAGGCTGCGGCGGGCCGAGGGCTTTTCCTGGCGCCCGGCGGCGATGAGGCCATGGATCGGCGAGGTCGGACCTTCGCGCCGGGCCGTGATCGCCACCATGGCGGCGGCGACATCGGCCAGTTCCGACCGCAGCGCCTCGTCGTGGCCATTCGCCTTGCGGGTGTTGGCCAGGCGCTCGGACAGTGCGGTGGCGCGATTGCGGGTCTCTTCCGTCAGGCCGGCGATGTCGAAGTTCTGCTCTTCGGCCTGCTCCGCCTGCGGCGTCAAGGACGCGACGTCGGCTGCCCGCCTCGCGGCGAGGCGGGATGGCCGCTTTTCTCCGTTTCCTGTTTCGTCCTCGGTCGGCGGCGCGGGGCGATCCATCTTGATCCCGGCAAGGCGCAGCGCACGCATGGCCTCGCGGACTTCGCCATTGGCGTCCTTGAGCTTGGATTTCAGCCGGTCGATTTCCTTCGCGCGCCGTTCGAGCAAGACGTCCTTGTCGGTTTGCGAAGAGCTTTCATATTCCAGACGGCTTTCCAGCTGACGCAGCCGGGTCTCGTCGCGGGTGAGTTGCAGTTCGATGGCGCGGGCCTTGGCGGTCTCGGTCTTCAGCTCCTCGCGGGCCACCTCGCGCTCGTCGCGCAGGCCGGCATTGCGGCTTTTCAGGCTGTCGATCTCGCTGTCGCGCGCGCCGATTTCCTCGCGCAGCCTGTCGATGTCGGCTGAGATGAGGTCGATCTGGCGCAGCAGGGTGCGGACTTCCTCGGCCTTGGCCGCGCCATCCTCCTCCGCCTTGTCGAGGGCTTCCTTGAGGCGCTCGACGCGTTTTTCCTGATCCTTCAGCGCTACGCGCATGTCGGCCGCTTCGTCGCTCATGCGGGCGATCTGGGCCTGCAGGTCGCGATTTTCGTCCGTGGTACGCTTCAGTTCGCCGGCGAGCGTCTCGCTTTTCACCATCAATGCGACGCCACGGTCGCGTTCCTTGCGCAGGTCGATGAGGGTCTTGGCCTGCTCGGCGGCGGCGGCCGCGCGCACGGCGTCCTTCTGGGCGCGGACTTCGGCGGGTGAAATCGGCATGGTCGCCTTGAGGCGGTCTTCGGCAAAGCGCACGACGCGGCGCTGGATAACCGGCGCCACCAGCAGGGCCAGAAGGCCTGCCGACAGGAAACCCAGCGAATACAACAGAACAAATTCGATCACGGGGTCGGCCGATCCGTCTTTCTGGTCCCATCATGGGTCAAACGCACTATAGGGCCGAATTATTCGCCCGTCACGTATCCGCATTCCCGTTCCGGGACACCTTGCGATCCGCCACGGCCGGCATCACGCGCCCGGTGCGGTAACTGTTCATCCCCGTCGGGGTTCCAACCGGGATGACGAGACTTGGTTCCCCGATATCCGCTTTGCGGCGGGAGGCCTACGGGTGTCAGAAGGGGTTCCAGGTGGGCTGCTGGGTCAGCTTCAAATAGCCGACGCTGACACCGAGGCGGGCGCCGATGCCGGTCCGGATCGGTACGACCACAATATTGTCATCCGTCAGCACCGTCATGCCGACGCCGGCGACCACATAGGCCGAGCCGTTGACGCCGCCGAAGCGCTTGTAGAGGGCCGGCACGCTCGGAAGGTTGTAGACCAGCATCATCGCGCGGCTGCCCTGTCCGCCGACATCAAGGCCGAGGGAGGGGCCCTGCCAGTAGACGTCATGCTGGCCGGCATTCTTGGTGTAGAGCTGGCCTTCGCCATAGGTCAGGCCGGCGACGAAGGCGCCCGAGCCTTCCTGGCCGAGAATGTAGCCGTTCGGCAGGCCATATTGCTGGAAGGCGCGTTCCACGACCTTGGCAAGGCCGCCGGAGGTGGAGCCGAAGAAGCCGTGGCCGGCGTCGATGATCTCCTGCATGGAATATTGCGCGCCGCCAGTGCGGCTCTGGGCTGATGCCGGGGCGAGCGTCAGGCCCGGCGCGGCCAGCGTGGCGCCGAAGGCAAGAGCGGTGACAAGGGCGGCCGTCCTCAGGGCTTTCGAAAGGGCGCGCATCGTTTCCTCCATGGGTCGGTTCGCGTCATTTCCCGCACTTTGAACCCATCGTCTTAACAATCGGTTTACCAAATGTGGTGTCATTATGACGGGTGAAACGGTACGCTCCGCGCGCCGGGTCCGGGCTATCGCGCCCGTCGAAGCGGCGCTTTACGGGACGCGTTGATCGCGCTGACCCCATCGAGGACGACATGATGACCAAGAATCCGAACCTGACCCTTACCGGTCCCGATCTCGCCTCGCTGCTGTGCAGCCGCGTCTGCCACGACATCATCTCTCCGGTCGGCGCCATCAACAACGGCCTGGAACTGCTCGACGAGGGCGGTGCAGATGCCGAGGCGATGGATCTGATCCGCGCCAGCGCCATCAATGCCTCCGCCCGTCTGAAGTTTGCCCGTCTCGCCTTCGGTGCGTCCGGCTCGGTCGGCGCTTCCATCGATACGGGCGAGGCGGAGAAGGCTGCGAAGGATTTTGCCGCTGCCGAGAAGAAGACCGAGGTCACCTGGGTCGGTCCGCGTGCCATCATCGCCAAGAACCGGGTCAAGCTGCTGCTCAATCTCTTCCTCATCGCCTATGGTGCCATCCCGCGTGGCGGCTCCATCGAGGTGAAGCTGGAAGATCCGGAAAATGCGGCGCATTTCACGCTGACGGCAACGGGCCGGCTGATGCGCGTGCCGCCGAAGCTGGTCGAGCTTCTGAACGGCACCGTCGAAGAAGCGATCGATGCCCATTCGATCCAGCCCTACTACGCCGTCCTGCTCGCCGACGAGGCCGGTATGAGCGTTGACGTTGTATCAACGGGTGAGGCGATCGTCTTTACCGCGAAAATGAGCGACTGAATTTTTGCGCCGGTAACCCTTTGTTTGTCAAACCACCGCTAAACTAACCTCCTGTCGGGTTCCCTTCCCGGAGTGGCGAAGGGAGAAGGAGTGCGTATGCGGCGTTTGATGATTGCAGATGAATCGGATGTGGTTCGCAAGGTGGGCCGGCGTATTCTGACCGGCATCGGCTTTCTGGTCGCGGAATCGCAGAGCGGGCTCGAAGCACTTGCCCGCTGCGAAGCCGAAATGCCGGATATCCTGATCGTGGACGCGGCGCTCGATGGCGCTCTGGACCTGATTTCCAATGTTCGCCTCATGGAAGGCGGGAAGGCGGTGAAGATCTATTATTGCGTGATCGAGGCCGACCTGAAGAAGATGATGGCCGGCAAGCGCGCCGGGGCCGACGACTTCCTCCTGAAGCCCTTCGACCGCAAGATCCTGACCAGCGTCTTTGCCAGCCAGGCAATCGCCGCCTGACACGGTTTTCCTGATTTCAGATCGAAGGCGTTGCGCTCCCGCGCGGCGCCTTTTTCGTTTTCCGCACGCCGCTATGGTGAGGGGCGGGGAGGATGCGCCTGCGTAGCGGATCCAAACGCAAAACCCGCCGTCTCCGGCGGGTCGAGCAGTCTCATTCGGATCAATGGCCCGATGTCAGGCCGATGCGCAGCATCAGGCGGTTTCCTGATACTCGCTGCTGTCGGGCTCGCGCAGAACATAGCCGCGGCCCCAGACCGTTTCGATGTAGTTGGCGCCGCCGGCGGCGTTGGCGAGCTTCTTGCGCAGCTTGCAGATGAAGACGTCGATGATCTTCAGTTCCGGCTCATCCATGCCGCCATAGAGGTGGTTGAGGAACATTTCCTTGGTGAGCGTGGTGCCCTTGCGCAGCGAAAGCAGCTCGAGCATCTGGTATTCCTTGCCCGTCAGGTGCACGCGCTGGCCGCCGACTTCGACAGTCTTGGCATCCAGGTTGACCACCAGATCGCCGGTGGCGATGACGGACTGGGCATGGCCCTTGGAACGGCGGACGATCGCGTGGATGCGGGCCACCAGCTCGTCCTTGTGGAAGGGCTTCGTCATGTAGTCGTCGGCACCGAAGCCAAGACCGCGCACCTTGTCCTCGATGCCGGCCATGCCGGAGAGGATGAGGATCGGCGTCTTCACCTTGGAAAGACGCAGCGTGCGCAGCACCTCGTAGCCTGACATATCCGGAAGATTGAGATCGAGAAGGATGATGTCGTAATCATAGAGCTTCCCGAGATCGACGCCTTCCTCACCCAGATCGGTGGTGTAGACATTGAAGCTCTCCGACTTCAGCATCAGTTCGATGCTCTGTGCCGTCGCGCTATCATCTTCGATCAGTAGAACCCGCATAATTATCCCCTATTCCGCCGCCGCAAGGTCGAGCTCGCCCACAACGCGATACGGATCCAGTTATGTCCTGATTTGGAGGCTGCCACGAAATGGTTAACAAATTCTGATTCCCTCTGGCAAGGTGTATCGAGCTTGTTAATTTTTTTTCGCAGTCCTCTGAAAACAAACAGGAATCCGAATTGCCGACCTTCATGTTCGACGTGAGCAAATGCGATTAAGTGATTCAACCGACTCATCAAATCGATACCCCCGATAAATTTCGGTCGGTGATTTACTGAGCCTTAAATCATCACCCCTATGATTAACGATGCCCGTAAACGAAAGGTTACCGCCGGTAGGATTTGATTAAGGCCGGTGGAAAAAAATCGCATTCGGGTCCGCGGCGGGATGAAACCCGCGCTCGGGTTACAGAAACCGGGGTCTCGCTATCCACGGAGTATTGCGTATGAAGTCACGTGAGAGCCTAACCCGCCTGAAGGAATTTCAGGTGAAGGAAAAGCAGCGTCAGCTGAACCAGCTTCAGATGATGATGGCCGAATTCGAACGGATGGCGAAAGATCTGGAGAGCCAGATCGCTATCGAAGAGAAAAAGTCCGGCATTACCGACCCGTCCCATTTCGCCTATCCGACCTTTGCAAAGGCGGCGCGCCAGCGTGCCGACAATTTGCAGGTGTCGATCCGCGAATTGAAGGTCCAGCAGGACGCGGCCGAAATCGCACTGGAAGAGGTGAAGGCCGAATTCCAGAAGGCGGCGGCACTGGAAGAGCGCGACAGCTCGGTTCGGTTGCGCGCCTGAGGCGCGTGACGGGCAGAGCGCTCTGACCCTGCCTTTGACGAGGCACCCTCCGCACGGACCCGGCCGGGTCCGTGCGGAGGGTGCCTGCGTGCGCTTGCCCTGTCGGCGGGTTAGGGCAGGTTCAGCTGTTGGCGACGTCCTGCCATTCGGGATGACGCTGCATCTGCGCGCGCATGAAGGGGCAGAGCGGCATGATCTTCCAGCCGCCGGCGCGTGCGGCCTCGACCGCGTGCTGGGCAAGTGCCTGGCCGACGCCCTTGCCGCGCAAGGCATCGGGCACGCCCGTGTGGTCGATGATGATGAGATGCGGCGATGTGCGCGAATAGGTCATTTCGGCCTCATGGCCATCGACCGTCACGCTGTAGCGCCCATGGGCGCCGTCTTCGTTCGTGTGGATATCCATTGACGCTTCGCTCCTCGCTCCCGTGCCCTGAACGCCGTGCGGCGCCGATGCACAATGTAAGATGAGGGGAGGCGGTCTCAAGGGGCGAATGCCGAGCGGCGCATGGGCGGCCGGATGACCTGGCATCCGGTGCGGCACCTGTGGCGCACACGTGCTGGCAGGCGAGGGGCCGGCATCTGGCGGCGGGGCAGGCGAATGGTCGACGCCTGCGCCCCGCACGCGCACAAGACCGGGTCTGGCCGATGGCCGTCCCGGCACGGTGTCTTTCAGATCGGGGCGTCTAGTGACGATACTGCTGGATGCGGGTGGTGCGCAGGCCGGCGAGACCGTGATCGTTGATGGAGGACTGCCAGGAGAGGAATTCTTCTACGGTCAGCGTGTAGCGTTCGCAGGCTTCTTCCAGGCTCAGCAGGCCGCCGCGGACAGCAGCCACGACTTCAGCCTTGCGACGGATTACCCAGCGCCGCGTGTTGGCCGGCGGCAGATCGGCAATCGTCAGGGGGCTGCCATCCGGGCCGATGACATATTTCACGCGGGGTCGAATCATTTCGGTCATTGGACTCTCTACATACACACAAGACCATTGCCCCCACTCTAGAGCCCCACCTTTTAACATTTGCCTAAGCGAAGGCGGCACTTGCGTTGCTGCTTATCGAGGGAGGTGACCCGTTTTGTTGCTTTGCTGATCAATCCCATCGCGAATTCTGCGAATGGGGATCCTTCCGTGATGGTGCTAAGGTGAAAAGCTAAACAAAGGTCATTCGGGACTTGCATCCCGGTGTCGTCGGCAAACGTTGCTGTACCAAGGCAGATGAAACGGAAAGGGCTGCGGCCGTTCTTCCATTTTCAACTGGGGGTGTGCGTGCACAATATTTGCGCGATCAGGCATCCGTGCGGTGTTCCAGTGCAGATATAACGGGGCTAGGGGCGGTCTACGGACCGGCGATTGGAACTTCGCCATGATCAATGACATGCTGCCCCCCTTGCCGGGGGGCAATTCGAACGCAGCCGGGGACTCCAAGGGTGCGATACAGACCGACTATGAAATTCTCAGGCTTCTGCGTCAGGTGACGGGAGAGGCCGGTTTTTCGCATTTCATGGTTGCTCGGCCGCCCTCCACCGATGTTCAGAGATTTCAGGATCGCCTTGTGCTCTCGAACTGGCCAACGGAGCTCGTGCGCCAGTACGACCAGGCCAATGCCTTCGTTGCGAGCCAGGTTCTTGCGCGCGTGCGCCAGACCCGCCTGCCCGTTTATGGGGACGCTGCACTGCTGCTGCCGGCCGAGCGGAGCCAGGATTGCGGTCTCCATGGCGTTTTGAGGGGCCTGAAGATCGAGACGGTGTTTGCCGTGATGATGCCGTCTGCCGACGACCAGGGTTTCATCATCACCCTGGCCGGCAGCCGCGCCTATCCCGAGCCCGAGGAGGTGCCGGGGATCTATTTCTCGCTGTTGCAGATCATGGATCGCTACGAGCGGGCCATTGCGAGCCGGGCCGTTTCCAGCGAGAAGCTTTCCATGCGCGAAATCGAATGTCTGCGCTGGGCGGCGGCCGGCAAGAGCAGCGACGAGATCGCCATCATCCTCGGCATTTCCGCCTACACGGTTTCCAGCTACTTCAAGACGGCGATGCGCAAGCTTGGCGCCGTCAACCGCATGCAGGCCATTGCCCGGGCAATCCGGCTCAAGCTTCTCTGATCCGCGGCGCGGAGTGTCGCGCGGTCGCGGGCTTGTTCCTTGCCGCGCAACTTTCTATATGGGCGAGGGGCCGGCCGCAGGCGGACCCCGACGCTGGCGCGGTGCCTCAAGGCCTTCGGTGCCGACCGGCTGCCCAGCGACGGTGTGGAAAGAACGCCTCTCGCCCATGATGAAGGCCAAGGCTGTCGCCGCCGATCGCTTGGCCGGGGCACGGCACAGGAAGCGGAAGTTCGTCGTGAACAGTCTCGATTTCGACAGAAAGCCAGAGGACACGCGCGTCGTCGTCGCCATGTCCGGCGGCGTCGATTCCTCCGTGGTTGCGGGCCTGCTGAAGCGGGAAGGCTACGACGTGCTCGGCATTACGCTGCAGCTCTACGATCATGGCGCGGCGGTGCACCGGGCCGGTTCGTGCTGCGCGGGCCAGGACATCGACGATGCCCGCCGGGTCTGCGAAACGCTCGGCATTCCGCACTACGTCCTCGACTACGAACAGCGGTTCCGCGAGCAGGTGATCAATCCCTTCGCCGAGAGCTATGTGGCGGGTGAAACGCCTGTGCCCTGCATCGCGTGCAACCAGACGGTCAAGTTCGCCGATCTTCTGGCGACCGCGCGCGATCTCGGCGCGGATGCGCTGGCGACCGGCCACTATATCCGCTCGCGCCCGGTGCCGGGCAGCGGCATGCCCGGCCGGCGCGCGCTCTACCGGCCGGCCGATGCCGAGCGTGACCAGAGCTATTTCCTCTTTGCGACCACGCAGGACCAGGTCGATTACCTGCGCTTTCCCCTTGGACACCTGACGAAAGCCGAGACCCGGGCGCTTGCCGAAGAGATGGGCCTCGTGGTTGCGGCGAAGGCCGACAGCCAGGACATCTGCTTCGTGCCGCAGGGCAAGTACAGCGACATCGTCGCAAAGCTGAAGCCGGACGCCTCGCTCGCCGGCGAGATCGTGCATCTCGACGGCCGCGTGCTCGGTCGCCACGAGGGCATCCTGCACTATACGATCGGCCAGCGCCGCGGGATCGGTATCGCGACCGGCGAACCGCTCTACGTCGTCTATCTCGATGCGCGTTCGCGCCGGGTGATTGTCGGGCCGAAGGAGGCGCTGGAAACACGCCGCGTGTATCTGCGCGACCTCAACTGGCTGGGCGATGGCCCGATCGAGGCTGCGGCTGAGGGCGGCTTCGACTGTTTCGCAAAGGTGCGTTCCACCCGCCAGCCGGCGCCTGCCATTCTCGCCAGCGACGGTGAAGGCCTTTATGTGGAACTGGCCGAAGGCGAAGCCGGCATCGCGGCGGGCCAGGCCTGCGTGCTCTATTCCGGCACCGGCGAAGACGCCCGCGTCTATGGCGGCGGCTTCATCCGTCGCTCCGAGCGTGAGAAGGGCGCAGAGGACGCGCTGAAGGCGATCCTCGCCCAGCCGGCGGCCGCCTGAGCACTGTGCGTCCGAAGCGCTCCAGCGGCCTGCCAGGGCGGCCTGGAACCCATGGGCAGATGCCTGCGACGGACCAGGCGACGGCCATCTTTCCTTTCGCGCGGGAAGCTTGCGCCGATCCTCAAAAAAGTGGCGGCGCGATGTTGACACCACCCGAGCCGCCGACCTATAAGCCGCCCCGCTGGCACGGTTTTTTCCCGTGACCGCCCGGCGGAGTAGCTCAGTAGGTTAGAGCAGAGGAATCATAATCCTTGTGTCGGGGGTTCGAATCCCTCCTCCGCTACCATCCATTATCCCATACGCGTGCTGAGACCTTGTAGCAGACGGAAGCTCCGCGGCGTTTCGAGCTGGAACGCCGTTTACGGATTGTCGCTTGTGGCATGGGGCGGCCGAGAGGCTGTGTTCCAAGTCGCTCGCTGAGCGAGGGATGCGGCTCAGCGAAGCTCGCGTTTATTCGCTGCCATGCGCCAAATTGCCCATGTCAGCTGCCACGCCGCCTCACCCACCGCCTTTACGCTTGCCCGCATCCGATACCCGACCGTGCTCAGCGCCTGATCGACGTCCTCGTCGCTCGGGGCGTTGCGGCCGAACAGGGCCTGCCAGAGGATGGCGGTCAGGGTGGCCATGAGGGCGCTGGCGATCAGGACGTCGGAGAGGAAGTGGGCGCCGAAGGCGACGCGGTTGGCGCAGATGGCGACGGCGAAGGCGATGAGCAGTGTTGAAACGCTGCGGCGCCACGCCGGATGTACAAAGAAGGCGAGCGGAATGAGGCAGACGATGGCTGCGGCTTCGCCAGAGGCGAAGGAGCGGTTTGAGAAGAACGTCTCGCCCATGCTCCAAGCATCCACGAAATTGAACCGACCGCCGAAATTGATCGTGTCTACCGGACGGGGGCGGTCCCAGAAGGGTTTCAGGATACAGTTGATGATAAGGCCCGGGCCGATGAGGTAGAGGCTTGCGAAGAACACCGTAAAGCGCGGCGGAAAGAGGATTGGCCGTGAGGGGTAGGCGATCTTCAGGATGACGGCGAGTATCATGGCCATCGCAAAGGCCATGGGCACATATTGGCCGATGGCGCGCAACTGCTGGAGCGCGTGCACACCGCGGGCCGGGAAGCCGATGCCGGGCACGTAGAAGAGGCCGGTGACCGTTCGATCCAGCGCGGGAAGCGCGATGAAGAGCAGCGACAGGCAGATGGTCACGGCAACGCAGGTCTTGATCGACGTGGGGGTCGAAGATGTGTCGCGCGGTTCGTGCTGCGGGGCATAGGTCTGTGACTGGAATGTCATGGGCGCCGTGTCTCAGAAATCGATCATATGACGAATGATGTCAGTTCATGACATCTTGATGAAATACGAGTGACGCTTTGCATCATCCCGGCCTGCTTTTGGGATTGATCACGGCTTAGCCGCCGATCCGCCCTGTCGTGCCCCCGACGGTTCCGTCATGGCGGTTGCGGCTGACACGAAGCTGAACGGCTCTGCGGAGCACTCCGCGCATCGCCGTGCCCGGCCCGTCCACGCTCTCAGGGGCGTCCGGCGCAGGCTGCATCGGTGCGATAGGCGGCCATGTTGCGGCGCGCGTAGGCGCCGCCTGCCGTGTCGATGGCCAGGGGTCGTCCTGCGCAGGCCGGCGGGTTCTCGGTGACGAGAAGAACGGGGCCTGCGATGCCGGCGGGCAGGGGATAGCTGAGTTCGTAGTGATTTCGGACGCCCGCTTCGGACAGTCGGGCATAGAAGGCGATGTCTGTCGTCTGCCGGCCGGTGTAGAAGAGGTCTGCGAGGATATCCCGGTTGTCGGACACGATCGCGACGGCCCCCTCGCGGCGCGCGAGGTTGATCAGTGTCTCGCTCATGGCGGCGCGGCCGAGATAGCGCGCGGTAAACGCGTTGCCGGCAAGGCCAGCCCCCGGCATGACGGTCATGGCGAGCAGGACGAGACAGGCGCCGGCATTGATGCCGATCGCGATGGTGCGCAGGCGGGGAGCGGCGGCAAGCACGGAAAGGGCGATCAGCGTTCCCGCCAGATAGGCGCCGGCTGCCCAGTTGGCATAGGCCTTGTCCATCAGTGCCTGCAGGGAGACGATGAGGAGGATCGGCCAGACGAAATAGGCAAGCTGTGCCGGTGCCGGCGTTGCAGCGCCCGTCTTGCCGCTGCGGCGGAGGCCGTGGATGAGGGCGAGGATCAGCGCGATCATCAGGCCCGGACCGAAGACGCCGAACTGGCTGCCGAGGAATTCGAGCAGGCCATCAAGGCCGAAGCCCGCGAAGGGCGAGGATTGGCGGACCCAGCCGATATTGTCGGCGGTATGCGACAGCGTCTCGCCGTGGTTCAGGGCGTTCCAGACGAGGTTCGGCGACAGGACGGCCAGCAGGCAGACGAGGATCAGCGCGCCATTGACGGCGGTCGGGCGCAGGCGCCGGTCGAGAAGGGCTGAAAGACCGATGCCGACCAGCACGTAAAGGCCGGCATATTTGGCAAGACAGGCAAGCCCGATCATCAGTCCGGTCAAGATCGCATCGCGTGCCCGGCCCTCAGCCAGCAGACGATCGTGGAAAAGCAGGGCGGCGGCGAAGAAGGGCGCCATGATCGTGTCGGTAGAGATCACAAGGCTGCCGAGGCCGACCATCGGCAGGGTGATGTAGGCAAGCGCCGTCCACAGCGCGGCCCTGCGGCCGGCATGGCGGGCGGCCAGGGCTGCGAGGATGAGCGCCGTCGCGGCGTGGCAAAGCGGACCGGGCAGGCGGACCCAGAAGGGCGCATCGCTGCCGCCGAGGGTGGTGAAGGCGGCAATCGCCCAGGCAATCAGCGGTGGCTTCGAATAATAGCCGAGTTCCAGGTGCTGGCCCCAAAGCCAGTATTGCGCTTCGTCCACGAAGAGATCGCGGTTGTCGAAGCCAAGCACCAGGATGCGCAGCAGCGTGATCGCGCCGACAATGCCGAGTGCTGCGGGCAGCCAGCCGGCCTCGCTGTGCAGCTTTGCAAATGTCGCGGGCGCCGCCATGGCCGAGAGCGTGGCCGGCTTGCGGGGGCGCTCGCGGTGGATGAGCCAGAGATTGCGGGCATAGATGAAAACACCCAGCGCCTGACCGAAGATGAAGACGGGGTCGCCGCGCTTGATGGCGTAGGCCAGCAGCATGGAGCCGCCGGCAATCGAGAAATACCAGAAGGCGACGGGCATGACGGATTTGCGCGCCTTTTCCGATGCCAGCCATTGCACGAGGAAGCGGCCGGTGAACATGAGCTGTGCCACGAAGCCGAAGGCGACCCACAGGAGCTCGCTGCGGGATGTGACGTGCAGCCACGACATCAGCGTCTGCATCACAGCGCGGGCTCCGGGCTGTTGATCGCCCTGGGCTGCACCTGGGATGCGGTGCCGGTGCTGGCGATCACCGCGCCGCGCGCCTTCTTGCGGCGACGGATGAGCCAGGCGACGGCCGCGAGATCGACGATGCCGACAAGGCCGCGCTGGAGGTTCGAATAGTTGGAGCGGCCGGCGACGCGCGGCCGGTGGGTGACATCGACATGCACGACCCGCCAGCCATCCCGGGAAAAGAGCGCGGGGAGATAGCGGTGCATATGGTCGAAATAGGGAAGCGCGAGGAAGGCGTCGCGGCGAAAACCCTTGAGGCCGCAGCCGGTGTCGCGGGTGCCATCGGCAAGCACGCGGGCGCGGATGCCGTTGGCAAAGCGCGATGCGAGGCGTTTCGACAGCGTGTCCTTGCGGCCAACGCGCTGCCCGGCCACAAGGCCGATCGTGCCGTCGCGGTCGGCCAGCAGGGGGGCTGCGAGCTTCGGCAGTTCGCCCGGCGGGTTCTGGCCGTCGCCGTCGAGCGTGAGAACGATCGGGCCGCGCGCGGCCTGCACGCCGGTATGGACCGCCGCACTCTGGCCGCCGCGCATGTCGTGCGACAAGACAACGAGATGCGGCAGGCGCGCGGCAAGGGCGCTCAGTCGCGCAAGGCTGTCGTCGGTGGACGCGTCGTCCACGACGATGATCTCGAACGGGCTTTCCAGCACCAGGGCCGCATCGATCGCTTCAACGAGAGCGACGATGTTCTCCGCCTCGTTGCGAGCAGGGATGACGACCGAAAGGCGCGGCGCGGCGCGTTCGGGAAAGATCAGGTTCTGAAGCATGGGCCGGCCGGTTTGCTGGGTATCAGACCCTTATTGCGCCTGATCACAACGAATTGATGACACCGTGAAGCCTTTCTTCAGATTTCGATACCGGCGAGGCGATGGGCGCACCGATGTCACCCCCGGCACCGCTGCAGGCCGGCGGAACGCCCGAAAATGGCCTTGCCGGTCAAGCGCTTGTTTTGGCGAAAAACCCGCGTCGAGGCCGCTGCAAACTTTTGCACGACATGCTTTATACCAGTCAGGACGGCGATTCTCGGGGACACCATCATGACGGAGCAGGGCTTTCTCGATCAGGCGGAGCGCGCGCGCCCGGCAGTGACGATGGAAGACGCGGCTGTCATTCTCGACGGTGTGTTTGGTGTGCGGGGCCGGATTGTCGAGCTTGGCAGCCAGCAGGATCGCAATTTCCGTGTGGAAACCGAGGATGGGCGGCGTTTCGTCCTCAAGGTCTGCCATGCCGATTACGGCTTTCAGGCGCTCGACGCGCAGAATGCGGCCATGCGCCATATCGGCGCGCGCAGCGGCGCGCCTGCCGTGCCGACGCCGCTTCTTTCGGTCGATGGACGCGATATCGTCGAACTCGACATCCGTGGCGAACTCTGCCTGTTGCGGCTGCTGACCTATCTTGACGGCGAGCCGCTGACGCGGCGTATGCATCTGGGCGAGGAGACGATCGCCGCACTCGGCGCCCTGGCGGCGGAGCTGTCGCTGGCGCTTGCCGACTTCACGCATCCCGGCCTTGATCGCGCGCTCCAATGGGACCTGCGCCGGGCCGGGCCGGTGGCGCTGCATCTCCTGTCGTCGCTGCCGGACCCGCAGCGCAAGCGGCGGCTGGCCGATCCTCTGGTCGCGGCCATGCGGCGATTGCAGCCCCTCAGTGCTGCCTTGCGGGTGCAGGCGGTTCACCACGACGTGACGGATGACAATGTCGTGGCCCGGCGAGAAAAATCCGGCCGGCTCGTGCCGGAGGGCGTCATCGATTTTGGCGATATCCTGAACGGCTGGCTGGTCGCCGATCTCGCCGTCACCTGCGCGGCGCTGCTGCACCACGCCGATGGCGATCCTTTCGCCATCCTGCCGGCGATTGCGGCCTATCACGCCCGCCTGCCATTGACGGTGGAGGAACTGAAGGCGCTCTGGCCGCTCATCGTGGCACGCGCCACCGTGCTGGTCGCCTCCAGCGAGCGGCAACTCGCCGTTGATCCCGACAATGACTATGTCGCCGGCAATATCGACCATGAGCGGCTGATCTTCGATGTCGCCAATTCCGTCCCGATGGCGCTGATGGAAGCGGCGATCCTGCAGGTCGCGGGTGTCGCTGCCGCGCCGCTGCCGTCGGTCGCCTCGCTGATCCCGAGCCTTGATCCGGCCGCCGTGCAGACCATCGACCTTTCCACGACCTCCACCGCCTTCGAGGCTGCCGATTTTCTTGCCCCGCGCATCGAGGAGGAACTGCTGGATGCTGCCGCGCGCCGCACCGGCCATGCCGCGACGCGCTACGGCGAATATCGTCTGACGCGCACCGCGCCTATCCTGCCGCATGCGCCGGAGACCTTTGCGCTGCACATCATGCTCTCGCTGCCGGTCGATACGCTGTTTGTGGCGCCCTTCGACGGGACAATTGCGTTTCGCGACGATGGCATCGTTCTGACGGGGCCGGATCTCGCGCTCCACCTGTCGGGACGCATGCGCACGGCGGCTGAGGGCCCGGTGACGGCGGGCTCCGCCATCGCGGCGACGGAGGATGACGGCGGGGGGCAGGGCATGGTGCGCCTTGCGCTATCGCGCGAGGCCGATCTGGTGCCGCCGCTTCTGACGCGCCCGTCGCGGGCGGCGGCCTGGAAACGGATTGCGCCGTCGCCCGCGCTTGTGCTCGGTTTCGATTGCGATGCGCCGGCCCCCGGCAACGAAAACCTGCTGGAGCGGCGCCAGCGCCACTTCGCCCGGCCGCAGAAGAACTATTACCGCAAGCCGCCGCAGATCGAGCGCGGCCTGCGCGAGCACATGTTCGATGTCGAGGGCCGCAGCTTCCTCGACATGGTCAACAATGTCACGACGATCGGCCACGGCCATCCGCGTCTCGCGGCCGCCGTGGGCCGGCAGTGGTCGATGCTCAACACCAATTCCCGCTTCCACTATGCCGCGGTTGCGGAGTTTTCCGAGCGGCTCGCGGGTCTTGCGCCCGAGGGGCTCGATACTGTCTTCCTCGTCAACAGCGGGTCGGAGGCCGTCGATCTCGCGGTTCGTCTTGCGTGGGCGGCGTCAGGCCGGCGCAACATCGTCTCGCTGCTGGAGGCCTATCACGGCTGGACGGTGGCGAGCGATGCCGTCTCCACTTCCATTGCCGACAATCCGCAGGCGCTGACGACGCGGCCGGACTGGGTGCATCCCGTGACCTCGCCCAACCTTTATCGCGGCAAGTATCGCGGGGCCGATGCCGGCCGGCGCTACACGGAAGATGCGCTGGCGAAGATCGAAGAACTGGGCGACCGGCTGGCGGGCTTCATCTGCGAGCCCGTCTACGGCAATGCCGGCGGCATTTCGCTGCCGGAGGGTTACCTGCCGGCGATCTACGAGGCCGTGCGGAGCAAGGGCGGCGTCTGCATCGCCGACGAGGTACAGGTGGGCTACGGCCGTCTTGGCCATTCCTTCTGGGGCTTCGAGCAGCAGGGCGTGGTGCCCGATATCATCACGGTCGCCAAGGGCATGGGCAACGGCCATCCGCTTGGCGCCGTCATCACCAGCCGCAAGATTGCCGATGCGCTGGAGCGGGAAGGCTATTTCTTCTCCTCGTCCGGTGGCAGCCCGGTTTCGGCGGTGATCGGCATGACGGTGCTGGACGTGCTGCGCGACGAGCGGCTGGTCGAGAATGCGCGCGAGGTCGGCGATTATCTGAAGGCCCGGCTCGAAGCGCTCGGCCAGCGTTTCCCGCTGGTCGGCACGGTGCATGGCATGGGGCTTTATCTCGGCCTCGAATTCGTGCGCGACCGCGAGACGCTGGAGCCGGCAACGGAGGAGACGGCGGCGATTTGCGACCGCCTGCTCGACCTCGGCGTCATCATGCAGCCGACCGGCGATCATCTCAACGTGCTGAAGATCAAGCCGCCGCTCTGCCTTGCCAAGGAGAGCGCGGACTTCTTCGTCGATATGCTCGAGCGCGTGCTGGCCGAAGGCTGGTAGGCGCCCGCCCGCACTTTCTTTTTTCCCACAGACATCTGGAGCGATGATGAGCACCCAGGCCGATACGATCATCCTGAACGGCAAGCTTCTGACCATGGACCCTGACAAGCCGCGCGCCGACGCGATCGCGCTTGCCGGCGGGCGCATTCTCGCTGTCGGCACGACCGCCGAGATCGAGGCGCTGGCCGGGCCGGACACGCGCCGTATCGATGCGGCTGGCGGGTCCGTTCTGCCGGGCTTTTCCGAAAATCACATGCACCTGTTTTCCGGTGCCGCCGAGCTCGATCATCTGCAGCTCTCCGGCCTGCGCGGCTTCGATGCGCTGAAGGCGGCGGTGCTCGACTATGCCGCGGCGCGACCGGGCGACAGCATGATCTTCGGCCAGGGCACCGATTATCCGATCCTTGGCGAAAAGGAGCGGCTGACCCGCCATCACCTGGATGCCATCCTGGCCGACCGGCCGATCGCGCTGTTTGCCCCCGACCATCACACGGGCTGGGCCAATACCAAGGCGCTGGAACTTTCGGGCATCCTGCACGGCCGCGATGTCGGCCCCGGCAACGAGATCGTCATGGGCGAGGACGGGCTGGCGACCGGGGAGCTGCGGGAGATGCAGGCCTTCGATCCCGTGCAGATCGCCGGCGGCTTCAGCCGCTACCGGCTGGGTCTTGCCACCGGCGGCGAGCCGAACCCCTATCCGACCGAGGCGGAATTCGCCATCGACATGGATGTCATGCGCCGTGGGCTGAACTATTGCGCCCGGCACGGCATTACGACCATCCAGTGCATGGACGGCAATCTCTACCAGCTGGAACTTCTTTCGGCCGTGGAAAAGGCCGATGGCGGGCTGCCCTGCCGGGTGATGGTGCCCTTCCACTTCAAGAATTTCATGGACACCGCCATGCTCGACAAGGCGGTGACGATGCGCGAGCGCTACAACAGCGAATGGTTGAAGTCCGGTACCGTCAAGTTCTTCTACGATGGCGTTCTCGACAGCTGGACGGCGGTGATGGTCGAGCCCTATGCCGACAATCCCGACGCGACCGTCGAGCCGCTTTTCCAGCCTGAGCGCTTCAAGGAACTCGCCATCGAGGCGGACAGGCGCGGCCTGCAAATCGCCGTTCACGCCATTGGCGACGGGGCGGTGCGGGCGGTTCTCGACGGTTACGAGGCGGCGCGGCAGGCCAACGGCGCGCGCGACAGCCGCCATCGTGTCGAGCATATCGAGGTCGTCCACCCCGACGACATCAAGCGTTTCGCCGCGCTCGGCGTCATCGCATCCATGCAACCTCCGCATGTTCCGGGCTTCACGGGCGTGCCGTTGGCGCCGACGGTCGATATCATTGGCGAGGCCCGCTGGCCGGTGAGCTACGCCTGGCGAACGCTGAAGAATGCCGGCGCGCGCATCTGCTTTGCATCCGACTGGCCCGTCTCCCCCATAGACCCGCTGCTCGGCATCCAGACGGCGGTCACCCGCACGCCCTGGGCGGCCGGCAATCCCGATCAGAGTTTTACGCTTTCGGAGGCGATCGAGGCCTATACGGCCGAAGGCGCCTATGCCGGCTTTACCGAGGATCGCAACGGCCGGCTGAAGCCGGGCTTCTTCGCCGACATCGTCATTCTCGACCAGGACGTCGAGGCTGTCGATCCCTCCCGGCTCGGCACCGTCAAGCCCGCCATGACGATCTGCGGCGGCCGCGTGACATTTTCGCAGCAGTGAAGATTCTTGCTCGTTTTTCTCGCAGCCCCATTGTCAATGACAAGGGGCTGTGCTCCCCTAGCCCTCAAGATCCGGTCGTGAGCCGGGCGGGGAACAAGAGCAGACGGGCATCATGCCGGAACGCAACGCAGTCGAAATCAAAAGTGTTTCCAAGGTCTTCGGCTTTGGAGAATATGCCGTCGCCGCCGTCGATCATGTCAGTGTGGCGATCCGTGAAAACGAGTTCTTCACGCTGCTCGGGCCTTCGGGCTGCGGCAAGACCACCCTTCTCCGGCTGATCGCCGGTTTTGAATTTCCCTCCAGCGGAGAGATCGTTCTGGCTGGCGAAAACATCGCCGCCATGCCGCCTTACAAGCGGCCGATCAACACGGTTTTCCAGAACTACGCGCTTTTCCCGCATATGACGGTGGCCGAGAATATCGGCTTCGGCCTGCAGATGCTCGGCCGGCCCAAGGCCGAGATGACCGCGCGGGTGTCCGAGATGCTGAAGCTGGTGCGCATGGAGCATCTGGCCGGGCGGCGCACCAGCCAGATTTCCGGTGGCCAGCAGCAGCGCGTGGCGCTTGCCCGTGCGCTTGCCCCGCAGCCGAAGGTTCTGCTGCTCGACGAGCCGCTCTCGGCGCTGGACTACAAGCTGCGCAAGGAAATGCAGATCGAGCTGAAGCGCCTGCAGGCCGAGACCGGCATCACCTTCATCTTCGTGACGCACGACCAGGAAGAAGCGCTGACCATGTCGGACCGCATCGCGGTCATGTCGTCGGGCAAGATCCTGCAGGTCGGCTCGCCGCACGACATCTACGACCGGCCGGCCGACCGCTTCGTCGCCGACTTCATCGGCGAGACGAATTTCCTCGCCGCCAGGGTCATCCAGCCGGGCGAGGGCGGTGCCGAGGTGGAGCTTGCCGGCGGGCTGCGGCTCAAGGCATCCGCTGCGCCGGGCCTGTCGGCCGGCGAGGCCGCGACCGTCGTGGTTCGGCCGGAACATGCCAGCCTGTCGCGGCCGGACCGGGTGATCATCGCTCCCTCGCTTCAGGGCACGGTGTCAAACGTCGTCTATTTCGGCACGGACACGCATTACCATGTGCGTCTCGATGGCGGGGAGACCTTCATCGTGCGCAGCCAGAACAGGGTGCACCAGCATGGCCGGTTCGAGACGGGCGAGCCGGTCAACGTCGTCTTCGAGCCGGGTGCGGCCCGGGTCCTGAGGAACTGACATGGCCGAGCGCGACGCCCTTTCCCTGATCGAGGCCGAGCGCCGGCGGGACATCCGCTCACGCTGGCTGCTCTCGACACCTGCCCTCCTGATCATCCTCTTTGCGGCCATCGGCCCGCTCTTCATCGTGCTGGTCTATTCCTTCCTGACGCCCGGCGATTACGGCGACGTGAAATGGGGGTTTTCCACCGAGGGCTGGGTCGGCGTCGTCCTCCAGCGCGACATCTTCGACGACACGCTGACGATCGCGGATGCGCATCTGACGATCTTCTGGCGCTCGATCAAACTCTCGCTGATGACGACGGTGGTGACCCTGATCGTCGGCTTCCCCACCGCCTATTTCATCGCGACGCGCTCGGAGCGGACGCGCGAGCTCTGGCTGTTCCTCATCACCATCCCGTTCTGGACGAACCTGCTCATCCGCACGCTCGCCATGCTCGTCGTGATCCGCAACGAGGGACTGATCAACACGCTGCTTTTGAAGTTCGGCCTGATCGACCAGCCCTTGCAGATGCTCTTCACTGATGGCGCGATCCTTGCCGGCATGGTCTATGTCTATCTGCCGCTGATGGTGCTGCCGCTCTATGCCAGCATGGAAAAGCTCGATTTCCGACTGATCGAGGCGGGCTACGATCTCTATGCGACGCCGTTCCGGGTGCTCACCAAGATCATCATTCCGCTCGTGAAGCCCGGTATGATCGCCGGCTCCATCCTCGTCTTCATCCCTTCGCTCGGCGCCTATGTGACGCCCTCCATCCTCGGTGGCGGCAAGAACCTGATGATCGGCAACCTGATCGAGCTGCAGTTCGGCGCAGGCCGCAACTGGCCGCTCGGCTCGGCGCTGTCGATCGCGCTGATGCTGATCGTCATGGTGGCGCTGCTCGCCTATGTCCGCAATGCCGGCTCCTCGGGGGTCAAGCATGGCTAGGCGCTTCGACATCCGCCGGCAGACCGGCTTCACGACGATCGCGATGATCGTGTTCTTCGCGCTCTACCTGCCCATCGCCGTGCTCGTGGTCTTCGCCTTCAATGCCGGCGACAGCCTCAGCGTCTGGGAAGGCTTCTCGCTGCACTGGTTCGAAAAGGCGCTGGACAACAGCGCGGTGATCGACGCCTCGCTGCGGTCCCTGCAGATCGCGGGCGTTGCCGCCGTGGTGGCGACGATTGCGGCGACCATGGCGGCGCTGGCGACGACGCGCACCGAGCCCTATCCGGGCCTGACCTTCAAATATGCCTTCATCAATCAGCCGCTGATGATCCCCGAGATCGTCACCGCCGTGGCGCTCCTGATCTTCTTCTCCCGCGTCAAGATCTGGACCGGCTATGACGGGCTTGCCTATCTGATCGTCGCGCATACGGCGTTCTGCGTGCCCTTCGCCTACCTGCCGATCCGGGCGCGTCTCGAGAGCATGGATCTGACTCTCGAACGCGCGGCGGCCGATCTCTATGCGACGCCCTGGAACGCCTTCCGCTACGTGACGCTGCCGCTGCTCTGGCCCGGCATTCTCGCCGGCTTCATGCTGGCCTTCGTGATCTCGCTCGACGATGTCGTCATCACCAATTTCGTGAAGTCGGGCGGGCAGGACACGCTGCCCACCTACATGCTCGGCCAGATGCGCCGCGCCATTACCCCGGAGATGAACGCGATCTCGGCCGTCTTCCTGCTGATCTCGATCGCCATCGTCACCGTCTTCTTCTTCGTCAACCGCAAGCGCGCCTGAACGCGCATCGCAAGAAAGGGAACGACCATGACCGCGAAAACTGGAGGACTGAGGGCCGGCCTGCTGGCGCTGACCGTCGCCCTGATGGCAAGCACCGGCATCGCGCATGCCGAGGGCGAACTCAACATCTACAACTGGGGCAACTATACGAGCCCCGAGATGATCAAGAAGTTCGAGGACAAGTACAAGGTCAAGGTCACCATCACCGACTACGATTCCAACGACACGGCGCTCGCCAAGGTCCGCCAGGGCGGCTCCGGCTTCGACATGGTCGTGCCGTCGCAGAACTACCTGCCGATCTGGATTTCCGAGGGCCTGCTGCTCGAAACCGATCCGGGCAAGATGGAGAACGCCAAGAACATCGCGCCGGAATGGGCCAATCCCGATTTCGATCCCGGCCGCAAATATTCCGTGCCGTGGGCCATGGGCATTGTCGGCGTGGTCGTGAACACCTCTGCTTACCAGGGCGACATCAACACCTGGGGCATCATCTTCAACACGCCGCCGGAGCTGAAGGGCAAGGTCAACGTCGTGCCTGAGATGACCGACGTGATCGACGCGGCCGTGCTCTACAATGGCGGCAAGAAGTGCACCGGCGACCGCGAGATCCTGAAAAAGGTGCGCGACACGCTGCTGAAGGCCAAGCCCGACTGGGTGGCGATGGAGTACGGCACGATCGAGAAGATGGGCTCGGGCGACATCATGGCCTCCAGCGACTGGAACGGCTCGGCCTTCCGCCAGCGTCTGGCCAACCCCAAGGTCAAGTTCGGCTATCCCAAGGAAGGCTATGTCAACTGGTCCGACAATCTCGTCGTCCTCAAGGATGCCAAGAATGTCGAAAACGCCAAGCTCTTCCAGAACTTCATGATGGACCCGGAAAACGCCGGCATGAACTCCGCCTTCCACCGCTATGCCAACGGCATCGCCGGCTCGGAGGCCTTCATGCCCGCCGACATGAAGGATGCGCCGGAGATCAAGATCCCCGACGAGTTCAAGTCGGTCGGCGTGCCCTCGCAGACCTGCCCGCCGGACGTGCAGGCGCTCTACACGAAGATCTGGACCGAACTGCAGAAGTGACAACCGGATGAGAGAACGGCCCCGTGCGGCAAGCGCGGGGCCCGTGCTGTTGGCGAACCGCACCCTGCTCAGTCATCCCTAGGCCCGTCGTCAAGCCAGCTTGTGCTTCGACGGCATCTCCACCCGCAGACGTCATCCTCGGGCTTGACCCGAGGATCCATGCGGCCTTTGCGTCCCCGTCTGTGGATCCTCGGGTCAAGCCCGAGGATGACGGCGAAATAGCCGCGAGGGTGACGGGGTGAGGGGCGTGCGGAGGATGGAGGCACAGGCCCGAGGATGACGGAGCGAGGGGGCAGTCCCTGCCAATCGCACCGGCCCCCGCGCCAGGCACGCGCCGTTTTCCCGTCCCGGAGGAGACCTATCATGAAGACCGTCTTTTCGCCGCGCCATGCCGGCCATGCCAACAATCTGGAACTCGTCGCCGGCGCCATCGTGCCTGCCTTCGAGATGCCGTCGCGGGCTGAATACGTCCTGGAGCGCCTGACATCCGAAGGGCTGGGCCCGGTGTTGGAGCCGCAAGACTTCGACCTCTCGACCGCCGCGCGGGTGCACCGGCAGGATTATCTCGATTTCCTGCCGACCGTCTGGGATCTGTGGACGGCGGCGGGGCGGACCGGCACGGCGCTGCCCTTCACCTGGCCGACGCGCGGACTGCGCGGTGATGTCTGCCCTGACTTCATCGACGGCAAGCTCGGCTACTATTCCTTCGATGGCGGCTGCGGCATGGTAGCCGGCACCTGGGATGCGATCAAGGCGTCGCATGATGTGGCGCTGACGGGGGCGGGCCTCATCCAGGCGGGCGAAAGTGCCGCCTTCGCGCTCTGCCGCCCGCCGGGCCACCATGCCGGCGCCGGCTTCATGGGCGGCTACTGCTACATCAACAACGCCGCCGTCGCCGCCCAGTCCTTCATCGACAAGGGCGCGAAGCGCGTGTCGATCCTGGACGTCGACTATCACCACGGCAACGGCACGCAGGAAATCTTCTATGGCCGCGCCGACGTGCAGGTCATCAACCTGCATGCCGACCCGATGCAGGAATATCCCTACTTTCTCGGCCATGCCGACGAGCGCGGCACGGGGGAAGGTGAGGGCTTCAATCTCAACTATCCCATGCCCTTCGGCACGAGTTTCGACACCTGGTCGGCGGCGCTCGACGATGCCTGCGGCAAGCTGCTCGCCTACCGGCCGGAGGTGGTGCTGGTCTCGCTCGGCGTCGATACCTTCGAGAAGGATCCGATCTCCAAGTTCAAGCTGAAGACGGAGGACTTCCCGAAGATCGGCGCCCGCATCCGCAAGCTCGGCCTGCCGACGCTCTTCATCATGGAAGGCGGTTATGCGGTGGCGGAGATCGGGGTCAACGCGGTCGGCGTGCTCACGGGCTTCGAGGGGGCGTGAGGGCGGTTTGGCGGGTGGAATGCACGGCCACCGTGTCGCGTGATGCGCGGTTCCGGCGACGGCGCAGGCCCCACCCGGTTCCGTCATCCTCGGGCTTGACCCGAGGATCCACGCCTCGACCACGGCGCTCGCCGCCTGGATGCTCGGGTCAAGCCCGAGCATGACGGAGGAGAAGGCTGCCCTTGACGCGCTTTCAAGCCCAGGAAACCGCGCACCGTCGCGTATCTGCGCCTTCAGGCAGCGGCTATCACACACTGTCTTGAGGAGACCCACACCATGACCGACACCTTCGACCGGCGTACCGTTACGCTCGCCAACTGGCGCACCTTTCCCGCCACGCGCTGGACCTATCAGCATGTCAGCGAATTCGTGCCCGTGGCGCTGATCCGCGGCAACCGGCAGGCGGAACCGCCGGCCGTGCCGCTCGGACCTGTCGCCGATGTCGCGGTGACCGGCACCGATGGCCGGCCGGCGACGTTCGAGACCTTCCTGACGCAGAGCAACACGGATCTTTTCGTGCTGATGCGCGGCGGGCGGATCGTGTCGGAATGGACGGCGCCCCATGCCGATCCCGGCCTGCCACATCTGATGTTTTCCGTGACGAAATCGGTGACGGCGCTGATGGCCGGCGTGCTGGTGGGGCAGGGGCGGCTTGATCTTGGCCAACCGATCCTCTCGCTGATCCCGGAGGCGGCCGGCTCGGCCTATGCGGATGCAACGCTTCAGCAGCTCCTCGACATGGAGATCAGCCTCGATTTTACCGAGGACTATCTGGACACCAAGGGCGCCTTCATCCGCTATCGCCGCTCGATGGGCTGGGCGCCGCGGCTGGAGGGGGCGCCGGTTGAGGACATGCTATCCTTCCTCATCACCCTGCCGCGGTTAGCCGAACCGCACGGGCAACGCCATTCCTACCGCTCTCCCAACACCGATCTTGCCGGGATCGCCATTGAGCGGGCTGCAAGGCAGCGCTGGGCGACCTTCCTGTCCGAGGCGCTCTGGAAGCCGCTCGGGGCGCTGGGCGATGCGACGGTGACGGTGGACCCGCTGGGCGCGGCCCGGGCTGCGGGCGGCATGTCGGCAACGGCACGCGATCTCGCGCGCGTCGGCCAACTCGTGCTGGAAGGCGGTCGCGGGCTCGTCCCGTCCGTCTTCATCGATGATCTCCTGACGGGAGGCAGCCGGGCCGCCTGGGCGAATGGCGATCAGGCCCAGCTTTTCCCCGGCGGCAGCTATCGCAATTACTGGTACGAGACGGGCGAGGGCGAGCTTGCGGCGATCGGCATTCACGGCCAGTGGATCTGGGTGGACCGGCGTTCCGGTTCGGTGGCCGTGAAGCTTTCCAGCCAGGAGATGCCGAGCGATCTTGCCCTCGACCATGCCATCATCGCGGCGCTGCGCCGGGTGTGCCGCGACGGCTGAGCCACCCATCGTTTTGCGACGGGGCGAAGCGCAGATCGCGATTGCTTTCGGCCCCGCTTCGTCCTACGACTCCGGACGCGCCGGTGCTGACCGGCGCATCATGCCTTCGAAGGTTCCGCCTGACCCGAACGGGAGGGCGGATGAAAAGGGAATGCGGTGAGGACTACCCATCAGGGACCGAAACCGCAGCTGCCCCCGCAACTGTGAGCGGCGAGCCCCATCCGACATGCCATTGGCCCCGCGCGAGCACACGCATCCGGGCTGATAAGGCGGATGACCGGCAAAGACCCGCAAGCCAGGAGACCTGCCCTCGAGGATCGCCGCAAGCGCGGCTTCAACTTGTCCCGCGCGGTGGGCGCGGAGAGGGAGATCGACATGCATATCATGGAAGGCTTTCTGCCGGCCTCGCACGCGCTGTTCTGGGGCGCGGCATCGGCGCCCTTCGTCGTCTATGGCGCCCGGCGAATCACGCGGCTCATGCGGGAAAAGCCCGAGACGAAGATGCTGATGGCGGCGTCCGGCGCCTATGTCTTCGTGCTCTCGGCGCTGAAGATCCCGTCGGTGACCGGCAGTTGCTCGCATCCGACCGGCACCGGTCTTGCGGCCAGCCTCTTCGGCCCGACTGTGACCACGGTGCTCGGCACGATCGTGTTGCTGTTCCAGGCCCTGCTGCTCGCCCATGGCGGGCTGACGACGCTCGGCGCTAACGTGTTTTCCATGGCGATCGTCGGCCCCTTCGTCGCCTATGGCCTGTTCCACGGGCTGCAACGGGTGGGGGCTTCCGCCGCGCTCGCGATCTTCTTTGCCGCCGCGCTCGACGATCTCGCCACCTATTGCGTGACGGCGCTGCAGCTTGCCGCCGCCTTCCCCGATCCGGTTTCGGGTGTTGCGGGCGCTGCCGTGAAGTTCCTCGCGGTCTTTGCGCCGACGCAGGTGCCGCTCGCCATCAGCGAGGGACTCTTGACCGTCGTCGTCTTCAACCTGTTGCAGCGCTACAGCCGCGGCGAACTCTTTGCCCTCAACATCCTCTCCGGAAAGGCCTGACGCCCATGCTGAAGCGCAATCTTCTGATGCTGGCCGCCGTCGTCGGCCTCGCCATCCTGCCGCTCGTCATCCACCACGGCGGGGACGCAGCGTTTTCCGGCTCCGACGGTGAGGCCGAGGCGCTGATCGGCGAGATCCGGCCGGACTACAAGCCCTGGGCCAGCCCGCTCTGGGAGCCGCCAAGCGGGGAGATCGAAAGCCTGCTCTTTGCCTTGCAGGCGGCGATTGGCGCCGGCCTCGTCGGCTTCTATTTCGGGCGGCGCTCGGCGCCTGCCCGCACCGCCGACAAGCCCTGATCGCAAGCCATGCGTGACATTGATCGGATTGCCCAGACCGGCCGCTGGCGACAGAAGGCGGCCGGAGAGAAGCTCCTGTTCTCGCTCGGCTGCATGGGCCTGTCGCTCGCCTTCCACTCGCCTGCGTCGCAGGTGCTGCTCTTTGCAACGGTTCTGTCCGTGACGCTTCTCGGCGCGCGTGTCGGCGCTTGCGATCTTCTGCGGGCAGCAAGGGTGCCAGGGCTCTTCATTCTGGCGGGAACGCTGGCGCAGGCGCTGTCCGT
The DNA here is from genome assembly GCF_042610495.1 of Rhizobium sp. SG2393. Classification (NCBI taxonomy): domain Bacteria; kingdom Pseudomonadati; phylum Pseudomonadota; class Alphaproteobacteria; order Hyphomicrobiales; family Rhizobiaceae; genus Rhizobium; species Rhizobium sp. SG2393. Next base: position 1,697,586 of record NZ_JBHGAP010000001.1, on the reverse strand, counting down.
TTCCGCCGCCGCGCCCTTCGTCACGCTCGCGCCGGAAGAAACGATCGCCGCTGCCGCCTTCGTGGCGCTGCGGAGCGCGACGTGCGTTTCGGCGCTGCTCTTTCTGGCGCTGACCACGCCCTTGACGGCGATCCTGCAGTTTCTGCAGCGGCTCGGCCTCAACCGTGACATCAGCGATATCGCGATGGTCATGTTCCGCATCATCTGGCTGGCGCTCGACTGTCTGGAAAGCGGCCAGCGCTCGCTTGCCGGCCGGCTCGGCGATGTGGGCTGGCGCCGGCGCATCCGCAGCGGCGGCATGCTGCTGGCGGCGCTTCTGCCGCGCGTGCTGGATCGGGCCGGACGGCTGGAGCGCGGGCTTTCGGCGCGGGGCTATGACGGGCGGCTTGCCTTCCTCTCGGCCGAAACGGCGGCCTCGCGCGTCCGGCTCGGCGCCATTGCGGCGGGGCTGGCGCTGGTGGCGGCTGTCTGCGGGGTGCTGCCGTGATCCTCCAGGCCATCAACATCGGCTATGCGTATCCGGGCGGCGGCGTCGCACTTGACGGCGCCTCGCTTTCGGTCGGGCGCGGGGAGAAGCTCGCTCTTCTCGGTCCGAACGGGGCGGGAAAATCCACGCTGTTCCTGACCCTGAACGGCACGCTGAAACCCGATCGCGGCACGATCCTGCTGGATGGGGCACCGGTCGGCACCGGCAGGGCCGATCTCAAGCGCCTGCGCGCCCGCGTCGGCCTCGTTCTGCAGGATCCAGACGACCAGCTCTTCGCCGCCACGGTGGTGGAGGATGTGTCCTTCGGGCCGATGAATCTCGGCCTTTCCACCGGCGAGGTCCGCACCCGTGTCGATGAGGCGCTGGCGTCGCTCGGCATCACGGCGCTGGCGGCACGGCCGACCCACATGCTGAGCTTCGGCCAGAAGAAGCGCGTGGCGATTGCCGGGCTCATCGCCATGCGGCCCGACGTGCTGCTCTTGGACGAGCCGACCGCGGGCCTCGATCCCTCCGGGGTGGAGGAATTGATGGCGGTGCTGTCGGCGCTGGCCGCAGCCGGCACGGCCCTCGTCGTCGCCACGCACGACATGGAGGCCGCCTATGGCTTTGCCGATCGCGTGGCCGTCGTGTCGGGCCGCCGGGTGGCGCGGGAGGGAAGGCCGGAGGCGGTGTTTGCCGATGCGGCGCTTCTGGCGGAGGCCGGGCTTCGACCGCCGATCGTCTACGAGATTGTGGAGCGGCTGAAGGCGGCGGGTGTGATACCCGCCGATGCGGCGCCACGGGATCGGGCCGATCTTCTGGCGATGATCGGCGGCGGCGCGTCCGCCTGAGCCGCATCACGTCAGCGGCAACGGCCCGTCGTTCTTGATCTCTTCCATCACCGCATAGGTGCGCGTCTCCTTCACGCCCGGCAGCGTCCACAGCACCTGTCCCAGGAAATTGCGGTAGGCGTTCATGTCGCGGAAGCGGGTCTTGACGAGATAGTCGAAGCCGCCGGCGACCATGTGGCATTCGAGCACGGCGGGCGCGCGGCGGATGCCCTCGGCGAACTGGTCGAAGACCTCCGGCGTCGTCTTGTCCAGCATGACCTCGATGAAGACCAGCAGGCCGAAGCCGAGCTTGTGCGGATCGAGCCGCGCGCCGAAGCCGGAGACGTAGCCATCCTTCAACAGCCGCCGCAGCCGGTCGCTGGTCGCGGTCGGGGAGAGGCCGATGCGGTCGGCGAGGTCCAGATTGGTGATGCGCCCGTCGGCTTGGAGGATGTCGAGGATGCGCCGGTCGGTGCGGTCGAGGTCGGCTGTGGCCTCCACCGCATCCTTGGCTGTCGATGCGCGCTGTCCGTCGCGGGGCCCGCCTGCCGGTTTGCGTGCCATCGCTGTCTCAGGCCGCCGCCAGCCGCGATTCGGCGAGCTTCACCCAGTAGGAAATGCCGTGCGGGATGACCTCGTCGTTGAAGTCGTAGTTGGGATTGTGCAGCCCCGCCGTCTCGCCATTGCCGATGAAGATGAAGGCGCCGGGGCGGGCGTTGAGCATGTAGGAGAAATCCTCCCCGCCCATCATCGGCTCCACCTCGGCATTGACGTTTTCCGCCCCGGCGATCGTCGCCGCGATCTCGGCGGCGTACTCCGTTTCGCGGGCGTGGTTCACGGTCACGGGATAGTTGCGCACATAGTTCAGCGTCGCGGTGGCGCCCCAGGCGGAAGCGATGCCGGTGGCGACCTCGCCAAGGCGTTTTTCGGCGAGATCGCGCATCGCGGCCTTCAGCGTGCGCACGGTGCCGGCGATCTTGGCGACATCGGGAATGACGTTGTGGGCAAAGCCCGCATTGAATTTGGTAACGGAGACGACGACCGATTCCAGCGGGTCGGCGGTGCGCGAGGCGATCGTCTGGAGGGCGGTGACGATCTGCGCGCCGACGACGATCGGATCGATGGTGCGGTGCGGCTGGGCCGCATGGCCGCCGCGACCGGTGACGGTGATGGTGAATTCGTCGGTCGAGGCCATGATCGGCCCCTTGCGGATGGCGAAATGGCCGACCGGCATGCCCGGCATGTTGTGCATGCCGTAGACTTCGGTGATGCCGAAGCGCTCCATCATGCCATCCTTGACCATCAGATTGCCGCCGCCGCCGCCTTCTTCGGCCGGCTGGAAGATGACGGCGACCGCGCCCTTGAAATTGCGGGTCTCGGCGAGATAGCGCGCCGCACCCAGAAGCATGGCGGTGTGGCCGTCATGGCCGCAGGCGTGCATCTTGCCTGGTGTCGTGGAGGCCCATGGCTTGCCGGTGACCTCGGTGATGGGCAGTGCGTCCATGTCGGCGCGAAGCCCGACGGTCGGGCCATCGCCCTTGGTGCCACGGATCAGGCCCACGACGCCGGTGCGGCCGATGCCGGTCACGATCTCGTCAACACCGAACGCTTTCAGTTTCGTTTCCACGAAGGCGGCGGTATTTTCCACGTCGAACAGGAGTTCGGGCCGCTCGTGAATATGGCGGCGCCACTGCGTGACTTCTTCCTGAAGTTCGGCGGCTCTGTTCAAGATCGGCATCGTCTTTGTCCTGGTCCGGGCTTGCGGCGTCTGGTCGTGAAAGCGGCAGGGATTGCCGCGTGTCGGGGCGGGAATGGCTTTGCCATCCCCCTGCCATATAGGCTAAATACGGCCTCGTGACGAGGCAAAACCGGAAAATCGAGGTTTCAGACGTGGTAACCAACCGACCCCTTGGCCGTTCGCTTCGCGCGCATGCGTTCCGGCTTCCCGCGCTGATCGCCGCAAGCGCGATCGCGCTGCAGGCCATGAGCGCCGATGTGCTGGCCAATCCGCGGCTTGTCGTCGACGTGAAGACGCTGAAGGTTGTCGAGCATCAGGATGTCGATCGCAAGTGGTATCCGGCCTCGCTGACCAAGCTGATGACGGCCTATACGGTGTTTCGCGCGTTGCGTGCCGGGCAGGTCTCCCTCACCACCCCGGTGGTGATGACCAAGAACGCCGCCGCCGAGCCGCCGAGCAAGATGTTCTACAAGCCGGGACAGGCGCTGACCCTTGATAGCGCGCTGAAGATCCTGCTCGTCAAATCCGCCAACGACATAGCCGTGGCGATCTCCGAAACGGTGGGCGGCAGCGAGGAGGGCTTCGTCGCGCGCATGAATGCGGAGGCGCAGCGCCTCGGCATGCGCAATTCGCGTTTCGTCAATCCGCACGGCCTGCCGAAGCTCGGCCAGTATACGACGGCGCGCGATCTCGCCATTCTGGCGGTGACGCTGAAGCGCGAGTTTCCGGAATATGCCGGCTACTTCGCGCTGGAAGGTTTTACCACCGGCAAGAAGATCTATCCCAACTACAATCTGCTGATCGGCCGTTTCGATGGCGCGGATGGCATGAAGACGGGCTTCATCTGCGCGTCGGGCTTCAACCAGGTCTCCTCGGCGACCCGCAACGGCCGCTCGGTGGTCTCCGTCGTGCTCGGCGCCGACAGTCTTGGCGGGCGGGCGGACGAGTCGGCGCGGCTCCTGCAGGAGGGGCTCACCGATCCCGGCACCAACGCGCCGCAGCTGATGCAGCTTCCGCCGGAAGGCGCGGAATTTGCCGATGTCGCCGATATCAGCAAGCAGATCTGCTCGAAGGAAGCCGCCAAGGTGCGCAGCGAAGGCCGCGACGAGGTGGGCCGCCAGAAGCTTCTGTCGCCCTATATCCACGAAATGACGCGCGAGCCGAACGTCGTCTTCGCCGGCCTCATTCCCGGCACCGAAAAGGTGGCCGGCAAGGCCGATGGCAAGCAGGCCATGAGCCAGGGCGATGCGGGCAATATTCCCGTGCCGCTGCCGCGCCCCGTCAACTGATCGGACTTCATGATGATTGCCGCCTTCGACCCCGTGCCCGTCACCATCCTCACCGGCTTTCTGGGGGCGGGGAAGACGACCCTGCTCAATCGGCTGCTGAAGGATCCGGATCTCACCGACACGGCCGTGATCATCAACGAGTTCGGCGAAGTGGCGATCGACCATCTCCTGGTCGAGACCTCCAATGACGGGGTGATCGAGCTTTCGGACGGGTGCCTGTGCTGCACGGTGCGCGGCGAGCTCATCGATACGCTGGCCGATCTCATGGACCGCATGCAGACGGGCCGCATCCGGCCGTTGAGGCGCGTGGTTGTGGAAACCACCGGCCTTGCCGATCCCGCACCCGTGATGCAGTCCGTCATCGGACATCCGGCGCTGGCGCAGAGCTACCGGCTGGACGGCGTCGTGACCGCCGTGGACGCCGTCAACGGCGTCGCGACGCTGGCGGCGCATGAGGAAGCCGTGAAGCAGGCTGCCGTCGCGGACCGGATCGTCATCACCAAGGCGGATCTGGCCGGCGCCGGCGTTGTCGATCGGTTGCTGGCGGAATTGAAGGCGCTCAATCCGGGTGCGGCGGTGATCTTCGCCGACCAGCCGGACGCTGCCCGCGCGGATCTCTTCGCCTGCGGCCTTTACGATCCCGGCAGCAAGACTCCGGATGTCGCCCGCTGGCTTCAGGCTGAAGCGCTGGCCGATGCGGTGGGGCATGCGCATCATCACGATACCGACCATGTATGCAGTCCCGGCTGCGCCCACGACGACCATGGGCATCACGACCACGGGCACCACCATGGCCATCACAACCATGGTGACGCGCATGATCACGCCCACGCCCACCATCATCACCATGATCACAGCCGCCACGGGCGGGATATCCGCTCCTTCGCGATCATCGAGGATCAGGCGATCAGCCCGATGGCGGTCGATATGTTCATCGATCTCCTGCGCTCCGCCCATGGCGAAAAGCTGCTGCGCATGAAGGCGATCGTGAAGCTTTCCGACAATCCCGAGCGGCCGCTGATCCTGCATGGCGTCCAGTCGATCTTCCACCCGCCGCGCCGTCTGGCGGCCTGGCCGGAAGGATCGGAGCAGAAAACCCGCATGGTGCTGATCACCAAGGGCCTTGAGGAGGCTTTCGTTCGCGACCTCTTCGATGCCTTCACCGGCAAGCCGCGGCTCGACCGGCCGGATCGGGCGGCGGTCGCGGACAATCCGCTGGCGGTGCCGGGGGTGCGGTTTTGAGGACGGGTTGCGTTCCTTCAGGAGGGGCGCCATTTTAATCCGTGGCGGGATGTGAGGGCCTGACGATGGCGAGCGCACACGACATTCGGATCAGTATTGACGAACGACTGCATAGGCGGATCGTCGAGCGTATGCAGGCTCGCGGCAATGGCGATATGACCTCCTATCTGCTCGACCTGATCGATGGCGATCTCGAGGGGCAGGGCGTTGCTGCCGATGCCGGCAATTGGCTCGCTCGTCAGCTGGAGGCCGGGCTTGCTGCGCCGGAAAGCGATTTCGTCGCTATCAGTGCCGATGAGGTGATTGCACGCAACCGCAGGGGCTGACGAGCGAACTCTGCTTGACCGCTTGTTCAGCTCTCATGTCTCCACTCACCAAACGATTCGCCACGGGCGTCAAACTCTGGCATCGTCTTCCGTATGGATATGACCCTCGCCATCTCGCCGGAACTCAAAGAACGCGTTCAGCGGATCGCGGCCAAGGCGCGGCGTCCGGAAGCGGATGTCATCGCGGATGCTCTGGAGAGGGGCCATTCCCTCGACTGGCAGGAAGCGTTCATTGACAAGGTCAATGCCGGTCTCGCCGATGCCGAGCGTGGGGCCTTTGCGTCGGCCGGGGAAATGATGAGACTTCTCAACACGTACCGTTCAACCTGATTTTACCGCACACATGATACGGCGCATCTGATTTTCTGGCCTCGCAGCGCCGCGCTGGCGTCCTGGAATGATGGTTTGGACAATCCTGTCATCAAGGGCGACCACCTCCCGGTCGTCATGGTCGGGCTTGACCCGACCATCCACGGACCAAGCCGTCAGTGGTTCAAAAGATGGATCCTCGGGTCAAGCCCGAGGATGACGGGGGAGAGGTGTTTGCGCTCTATCAGAGCGATGATCGAGCCATAATCCGCAAATATGTCATAGAACGTTCGAGCCGATGCACCATGGGCATCGCTTCCTGTGTCTACCACAAGACTGCACGGTCAGAAGCACCATTTCAAATGCGTTTTTTGTAACTCTTCACTGACGCGAACTCGCTCCCGTTGATGGTCGGAAGGCTTCGAGCACTGACAGCGCGTGATGCAGATCACCCCCGCCGGATCACGAAGCGGTGGCCGGTTTGCGTCTTCACCGCTTCTTCCAGCACATGCCCGTCTTCCCGGCAGAAGTGAGGGATGTCGATCACGGACATGGGGTCGGTGGTCTCGACGGCGATGCGGGTGCCGGGGGAAAGCGTTGCCATGCGCTTGCGGGTGCGCAGCACGGGCAGCGGACATTTCAGGCCGCGCAGGTCATAGGTCAGGATCGCGACGCCCGCGCCGGCGTCTGGCTCTTCGGTCCGGGGCATCAATTGCCCCAGAGTTTCCAGAAGGGACGCTTCTTCGGCTCGCTGGCCTGTTCGGCAACCGTTGTCGGCTGAGCCTCGGCCTCGGCCGGGTTGGCGGCGGGGACGGGGACCGTGGCGGTGGTCGCGCCCGCGGTGCGGGTCTGGCCTGCCGTTGCCGGCGGGGTGGCGGGTGTCGCGATGCGGTTGCCCGCTGCAGCCGCCTGGGCTGCAGGAACGGTCGGCGTGGCCTGTGCCGGCTGCTGCTGCGGCTCGGCGGCCGGTTCGTCGCTGGAGAAGAGCGAGAAGAGGCCGCGGCGGCTGCTCTTTTCGACTGCGGCGGTCTGCTGCACCGACGGAGCGGCTTCGGCGACCGGGTTTTCGCGCGGCACCGGAACGGAGCCGGTCGCGGTGACCTTTTCGAGGGCGGCCTGCTGCACCTTTGCGGCCTCGCGGGCTTCCTCGGCTTCCTTCTGCGCCTCCATCCGGGCCTGCAGTTCGGAGACCTTCATCAGCTTGCCCGCGTCGAGCGAGGTGCCGGTCGGGGCGTAGGCGAGCTCGCGGCCCTTGCGCTTGTCGGCGACGATCGCCTTGCGCTCGGCCTCGCTCGGCTCGTACCAGACGAGGCCGTCATATTTCTTCAGCGCCTTGTCGTAGTCGCGCTGGTAGTCCTTCTCATAGGTGGACATCGCGGCCATGAGGGCGGGCGGCGTCGACATGGCGGGCGGGCACTGGCCGGCGGGGCTCAGCGCCTTGCCGCCGGTCTCCTGGTTGAAGACGTATTTCTTCTCGCAGAAACCCACCTCCGGCGGACGCTTGGTGACTTCGAACTGGTCGTAGCCCACCTTCAGCATCTTCCAGAAATCCATGTTCGGATTGTCGCGGTGACGCGCCATGTTTTCGGCGGTCATGCGGAAGGGAAAAGCCTGCAGCTGGATGGTCTTCTGCCCGCCCTTGAAGGCGTCGCGGGCAAAGGCGAAGATCTCGATCATCTGCTCGTCGGTCATCGAGTAGCAGCCCGACGACGAGCAGGCGCCGTGGATCATCAGATGCGTGCCGCCACGGCCGTTCGCCCGGTCATAGGGGTTCGGGTAACCGGTGTTGATCGCGAGGTAGTAGCTGGAATTCGGGTTCATCTGGCCCGGCGAGAGCGGATAGAAGCCCTCCGGCGCCTGACGATCGCCTTCCTTGGTCTTCGGACCCAGCTTGCCCGACCAGGCGCAGATATCGTAGCTCTTGACCATCTGGAACCGGCCGGCAGTGTTGGCCTTCCAGACTTCCAGCTTGCCTTCCTCCTTGAAGATCCGCAGCGCGACGGGCGCGTTCTTCTGGATGCCCATGGCGGTCATCTTCGAGACAAGCTTCGGCGACAGCTCGTAGGCCGTCTTGTTGGACACCTTGGAAATGTCGACGCTATCAAGCGTTTCGTTCGTGCAGCCGGAAAGGGCGAGCACGGTCACGGAAACGGCAGCGAGAAGTGTCAAGCGCATCGGCACAGCCTGTCCTGCAAGTCGTTTCGAATGCCAAAACGGTCAAGAAACCGGAGCCGTCTTAGCAGCGGAGGCGTTCGCCGTCATCTTTACGAAGCGAAACTTCACAAATTCTTAACCAGACCAAACTGGTTTCGGCCTGTCGTCAGCCGTTGTGATAATCCCCGCCGCCGCAATTCCGTCCCCGGCACGCGGGCGTCGGACCCCCGCGTTTCCAAAGCGGAACAGTGTGGCCAAGTTACGGCGTGCCAGAGCTTTGCGGATCGGTTTTACAGCGTGCGACCGATTGCCAGGTATTTCTGGCGGCGCTCCTTGCGCAGATCCTCGCCCTTCAGCGCCGTCAGATCCTTCAGCGCATCTGAAATCACGGTGCCGGTGCGGCTGATCACGAAGTCGGGATCGCGGTGCGCGCCGCCGACGGGCTCGGGAATGATGCCGTCGATGATGCCGAAGGATTTGAGATCCTCGGCGGTGATCTTCATGTTGCTGGCCGCTTCCTTGGCGCGGGTGCTGTCGCGCCACAGGATGGAAGCCGCGCCTTCCGGCGAGATCACCGAATAGATGGAATGTTCCAGCATGTAGACACGGTTGCCGGTGGCGATCGCGATCGCGCCGCCCGAGCCGCCTTCGCCGATCACGACGGAGACGATCGGAACCTTGAGGTTAAGGCACATTTCGGTGGAGCGGGCGATGGCTTCCGCCTGGCCGCGCTCTTCGGCGCCGACGCCGGGATAGGCGCCGGCCGTATCGATCAGCGTGATCAGCGGCAGGCCGAAGCGGTCGGCCAGTTCCATGATGCGGATCGCCTTGCGATAGCCTTCCGGCCGCGGGCTGCCGAAATTGTGCTTGATGCGCGACTTGGTGTCGTTGCCCTTTTCCTGACCGATCACGGCGACGGGCAGGCCGTTGAAGCGGGCAAGGCCCGCCTGGATGGCATCGTCATTGGCAAACTTGCGGTCGCCGGCAAGCGGCGTGAACTCGGTGAAGAGCGCCTTGGCGTAGTCGACGAAATGCGGGCGCTGCGGATGGCGGGCGACCTGCGTCTTCTGCCAGGGCGTCAGCTTGGAATAGATGTCGGCCATCGCCTCGCGGGTGCGGGTTTCCAGCCGCGAGACTTCCTCGCTCGTGTCGATGCTCTCGTCCTCTCCGGCGAGTTTCTTGAGTTCGTGGATCTTGCCCTCAAGGTCGGAGATCGGTTTTTCGAAGTCGAGATAATTGTGCATCAAAACGGTTCCGGTCGTTTGCGAGACGCTGTCCCGGGTTTGTCCCTTGGAGTCTTCGTTAGAAACTCGGGCGGGGGCTCGGGCGTCCTAATCCTTGTTTTTGGCCTGTTTGGCAAGAGGGTGGTGGGTTTGCACCAGGCTGTGCAGCCTTTCCTCGAGCACATGCGTATAGATTTGCGTCGTGGATATGTCGGCATGGCCGAGCAGTTCCTGCACGGCGCGCAGGTCGGCGCCATTGGCCAGAAGGTGGCTGGCAAAGGCGTGGCGCATCACGTGGGGCGAAAGCGAGGCCGTGGAAAGGCCGGCGCGCGCAGCAAGCCCCTTGAGGTCGCGGGCAAAGACCTGACGCGGCAGAAAGCCTTCCTTGCCGGCGGAGGGAAAGAGGAAGGCGCTGTCGGGGTCTTCCCGGCCTGTCTCCTTCGCCTCGGCAAGGGCGCGCCCGTAAGAGGCAACAGCGGTCTCGGCGGTGCGCGACAACGGCACCAGCCGCTCCTTGCCGCCCTTGCCGCGGATGACGAGAAACCGGCCGTCGCGGGCCAGCACCGTGACCGGCAGGCTGACGAGTTCGCTGACGCGCATGCCGGTGGCGTAGAGCAGTTCGACGAGCGCATGCATGCGCAGACGCTGCAGGCGGCCGTCCCCCTCTTCCTTCGCCTCGGCCTCGGCGCGTGCGAGAAGCCGGGTCACGGCATCAATCCCCATGGTCTTCGGCAGTGGCCGGCCCTTTCGCGGCGCATCGAGCACGCTGGTGGGGTCGTCGGTGCGCAGGCCCTCGGCATAGAGGAACTTGAAGAACTGCCGGAGGGCGGAAAGGCGCCGGGCCTGCGAGCTGGCCTTGAACCCCTCGTCCGAAAGATGGGAGAGATAGGCGCGCAGGTCATCGCTCTTTGCCGCCGTCAGCGCCACGCGCCGCCCCTTGAGAAAGGCGCGCACGTCATCGAGATCGCGGCCGTAGGAGGCGAGCGTGTTGGGAGCGGCGCCGCGTTCGGCGCTCATCATCTCCAGGAAGGCTTCCACCTGCGCAGCGGACAGATCCATGCCGCCGGCCGGGCGTGCGTCATCCTCGGCTTCGATCGTCATGGCTTTGCGGTTGCCGGAATGGCGACGGTCGTTGCCGGGGCTGCGGCCTGTGTTGCGGGCTGCGTCGCCGCTTGCGCGTTCAGGCGTTCGGAGGGGATGCGGATCGTCACCTCGCGCGGACGCGGCTCCACGAAGGTGGCGAGCGCAAACATTACAGCATAGATGCTGCCGGCGACCATGCCGCAGACGAACAGGAATCGGAAGAGTGTCGGCATCGGCGCTCCGCTGGCATCGGCTTTGGTGCCGCTGCCGCCGCAGCCAATATGAGGACGTCGATCGCGCCATGCAAGGCCGTCGCTGTGACTGCTTGACGCTTGCGGACGATTTGTCGATACCGGGGGACCAAAGGGGGAAGACGCCATGACCGATATTCTGGAGCCGCGGACGAAGAGCCGCCAGGCGCTTGCCGCTGAGGCCAAGCTGGCTCTCGAGCGGCGCAACCTGGTCTTTGTCGGGCTCATGGGGGCGGGCAAGTCTGCCATCGGCCGGCTGGCGGCGCAGGCGATGAACATTCCGTTTGTCGATTCAGACCACGAGATCGAGCGCGTCTCGCGCATGAGCATCGCCGAACTCTTCGCCGCCTATGGCGAGGCCGAATTCCGCCAGCTCGAAACGCGGGTCATCAAGCGGCTGCTGCGCTCGGGTCCGCGTGTCGTTTCCACCGGCGGCGGCGCCTTCATCAATGAAAGCACCCGCCGGCACATCAAGAAGGCCGGCATCACGGTGTGGATGAAGGCCGACATCGATGTGCTGTGGGAGCGCGTCAGCAAGCGCGACAACCGCCCGCTCCTGAAGACCGAGAACCCGAAGAAGACGCTGGCCGACCTCATGGATGTCCGCTACCCCATCTATGCGGAGGCGGATCTGTGCGTGACGTCGCGCGATGTCCCCAAGGATGTGATGGTGGACGAGGTGCTGGCGGCGATTGCGGCCAGCCCGCAGACAAGTGGAGAATAGATCGACATGACGATGACCGTTGCCCCACAGGCCGTTTCAGCCCGGCGCACCGTGCGCGTCGATCTCGGCGAGCGCTCCTATGACATCCTGATCGGCCCCGGGCTGATTGCCGAGGCGGCGCGGGAGATCGCCAGCCGCCTCAAGGGTCGGCGCATGGCTGTCATTACGGACGAGAATGTCGGCGCGCGCTATCTGGCGCCCCTTGTCGACAGCCTGAAGGCCGCTGGCATCGAGACGGCGTCGCTGACGCTGCCGGCCGGCGAGAAGACCAAGAGCTTCGAGCATCTCATCACCGCCTGCGACACGATTCTCGCCGCGCGCATCGAGCGCAACGATGCCGTGATCGCTCTCGGGGGCGGTGTGATCGGCGACCTCACCGGCTTTGCGGCCGGCATTGCGCGGCGCGGCTCGCGCTTCATCCAGATCCCGACCTCGCTGCTCGCGCAGGTCGACAGTTCCGTCGGCGGCAAGACCGGCATCAATTCCCGCCATGGCAAGAACCTCATCGGCGTCTTCCACCAGCCGGATCTGGTGCTCGCGGACACCGACGTGCTCGACACGCTCTCGCCGCGCGAATTCCGTGCCGGCTATGCCGAAGTTGCCAAATACGGGCTGATCGACAAGCCGGACTTTTTTGCCTGGCTGGAGAAGAACTGGCAGGCGGTCTTTGCCGGCGGCGCGGCGCGCATCGAGGCAATCGCCGTCTCCTGCCAGGCCAAGGCCGACGTGGTGGCGGCCGACGAGCGCGAAAACGGGCGGCGCGCGCTGCTCAACCTCGGCCACACCTTCGGCCATGCGCTGGAGGCGGCAACCGACTATGACGGCAGCCGGCTCGTGCATGGCGAGGCTGTCGCAATCGGCATGGTGCTGGCGCATCAGTTTTCGGCGCGCATGAACCTTGCCAGCCCGGATGCCGCGACCCGCGTCGAGGCGCATCTGAAGGCTGTCGGCCTTCCGACCACGATTGCCGATATTCCGGGCCCGGCGCTGCCGACCGCACGGCTGATGGAGGCGATCGCGCAGGACAAAAAGGTGAAGTCGGGCCAGCTGACCTTCATCCTCACCCGCGATATCGGCCAGTCGTTCATCGCCGACGACGTGCCGGCGTCGGAGGTTGAGCGGTTCCTGACGGAGAAAGCGGTGCCATGAGCCTGGAAAGCATCGGGACCTTTCTTGCCGAATACTGGCCGGCGCTGGCCTCGGTCATCGTGCTCCTGATGCTGTTGGCTTTCTTTTCGGGCTCGGAGACCGCGCTGACGGCCACATCGCGCTCGCGCATGCACACGCTGGAGGCCAATGGCGATCCGCGCGCCGGTGTCGTCAACCGGCTGATCGCGCGGCGCGACCGGCTGATCGGCGCGCTTCTGATCGGCAACAACCTCGTCAACATTCTCGCCTCGTCCCTGACGACGAGCCTGCTCATCGGGGTCTTCGGCCATTCGGGCGTGGCGGTGGCAACGCTCGGCATGACCGTGCTGCTCGTCGTCTTCTCCGAAGTTCTGCCGAAGAGCTGGGCGATTGCCTCGCCCGACCGGTTTGCGCTGGCGGTGGCGCCCTTCGTGCGGCTGTTCGTGGCCGTTGCGGGGCCGATCTCCAGCGGAATCAACGGGCTGGTGCGCGTTATCCTGTCTTGGTTCGGCGTCAGCCTTGCCTCCGACCAGTCGATGCTGACGGCGCACGAAGAACTGCGCGGAGCGGTGGATCTGCTGCACCGCGAGGGCTCGGTGGTGAAGGCGGACCGCGATCGTCTCGGCGGCGTGCTCGATCTCGACGAGCTCGAAGTCTCCGACGTCATGGTGCACCGGACCTCGATGCGGGCGCTGAATGCCGACGAGCCGCCGGAGGTGCTGGTGCGCACCGTGCTCGAAAGCCCCTATACGCGCATGCCGCTCTGGCGCGGTGCGGCCGACAACATCATCGGCGTCGTGCATGCCAAGGATCTCTTGCGCGCGTTGGCCGAACCCGACCGCGAGCCCTCCGATCTGGATATCACGAAGATCGCGCAGAAGCCGTGGTTCGTGCCCGATACGACCAACCTCAAGGAACAGCTGAACGCCTTCCTGCGCCGCCGCGCCCACTTTGCCATCGTCGTGGACGAATATGGCGAGGTGCAGGGGCTGGTGACGCTGGAGGACATTCTGGAAGAGATCGTCGGCGACATCACCGACGAGCACGACATCGACATCCAGGGCGTGCGCCCGGAGGCCGATGGCTCGATCGTGGTGGATGGGTCCGTGCCGATCCGCGACCTCAACCGCGCGCTCGACTGGACGCTGCCCGACGAAGAGGCGACGACGATTGCCGGCCTCGTGATCCACGAATCCAAGATGATCCCGGAAGAGCGTCAGGCCTTCACCTTCTACGGCAAGCGCTTCACCGTGATGAAGCGGGTGAAGAACCGGATCGTCAAGCTGCGCATCCGCACCGCCGAGGGCGCGGACGTCTAGGTGATGGGCGAGCGCAGCGCGCGGTCGATCACCTCGAAGGCGCGGGGCGGCATTTGCGTGACATTGATGCGCATGAAGCCGCCGGCTGTGAGAGCCGGGCTGAAGACGTTGCCAGGTGCCAGCACCACCTTTTCATCCAGCGCGCGACGGGCGAGTTCGGCCGAATCGCAGCCTTCAGGCAGCCGGCACCAGAGATAGAAGCCGCCGCGCGGCATCAGCCAGGGTTCGATGCCGCTCTTCGACAGGCGGGCGGCCACATCGCGGCGGTGGTGCGCGAGGCGCTGCCGCAGGGCCTCCAGATGCTTGCGGTAGCTCCCGTCCCCCAGCACGCCCTCGACGATCTCGCCGGCCAGCGGGCTGATGCCGCCGAAGCTGGTCGCGACCTGGATATCGGTGAGCGCCTCGATCCGGTCTCTGCGTGCAATGACGTAGCCGCAGCGCACAGAGGCCGAGAGGGTCTTGGAGAAGCTGCCGATGCGGATCACCCGCTCCAACCCGTCGAGCACCGTGAGCCTGACGGAAGGCTCTGGCTCCAGGGCGGCGAAGATGTCGTCCTCGACAATGGTCAGGTCGTGCAGCGCAGCGAGCGTCAGCAGGCGGTGGGCCGTCTGGGGCGAAAGCGTCGCGCCGGTCGGGTTGTGAAGAGCGGCGTTCGTCACGTAGAGACGCGGCTTGTGCGTTTCGAGCACGGCCGCGAAGGCAGCGAGATCCGGCCCCGACGGTGTGAAGGGAACGGAGACGAGTTTGGCGCGATGGGCGCGCAGCATGGCCTGGAAGTTGAAATAGCAGGGATCGTCGACCACGACCGTATCGCAGGGTTGCAGCAGGTGTCGGCAGACGAGGTCGAGAGATTGCGAGCCGGACGCCGTCATCAGCACCATGTCGGGCGAGGCTTCCAGTCCCTCCTCGCAGGCATGGCGCGACAGGAGACGGCGCAGGCCAAGCGATCCGCGGCTCTGCCCATAATCGGCAAAGATCGTATCCGGTGCGGTCGCCAGGCGACGGATGGCGCGCCGGAGCGCCGGGTGCGGCATCCAGTCTGCCGGCAGCCAGCCGCAGCCCGGCCGCAACACATCGTCGGCGGCGTCGAGCGACTGGCGCGACACCCAGAGCGGATCGATCGCCCGATCGCGTCCCGGTGCGGGGTTGCTGATGTCGAGGGCAGGGGGCTGCCCGATCACGTAGAAGCCGGAGCCCGGCCGGGCGCGGATCAGGCCTTCGGCCGCCAGCCGCTCATAGGCATCGACGACGGTGGAGGGCGAAACGCCCATCATCCGCGCAAAACCGCGCACGGACGGCAGGCGGTCGCCGGCCACCAACATGCGGCTTTCCAGCCGGCGTCGGATTTCGCTCATCAGGACAGCGATGCGCGGTGCCTCGGCCATGCCGGTTTCTCCTCGCTTGCTACGGGTGTCTCGACCAACCGTATGGCTATTCGTTCCCATACAGTTTGATCAAATCGTATGGATGTGTATCTAGCCGTGCCTGGGCCCCCGCGTCTATCCCGGTCGCTCATTCTTGGACAGGAGACGCGCGATGTCGCAGGTGGCGAAGGGCTGGATCAACGGGTTTGTGGGCGTGCTGATCTTCAGCGGATCGCTGCCGGCGACGCGGCTGGCCGTGGGTGGCTTCTCGCCGCTCTTCCTCACCTCGGCGCGGGCGGTGATCGCGGCCCTGCTCGGTGCGGCCTTTCTGGCGCTGTTCCGGCAGATTCGCCCGGCGCGGCGGGACGTGATCTCCCTGCTGATCGTTGCAGGCGGCGTGGTGGTCGGCTTTCCGCTTTTGACGGCGGTTGCCCTCCAGCACATCACCTCGGCCCATTCCGTCGTGTTCATCGGCCTGCTGCCGCTGTCGACGGCGGTCTTTGCCGTGCTGCGCGCCGGCGAGCGCCCGCGGCTGCCGTTCTGGCTGCTTTCAGGCGCGGGCAGCCTCATCGTTGTCAGCTTCGCACTGAGCCAAGGCGGCGGGTCGCTCACGGGAGATGCGCTGATGCTGGCCGCGATCCTGGTCTGCGGCCTTGGCTATGCGGAGGGGGCGCAGATGTCGCGGCGGCTTGGCGGCTGGCAGGTCATTTGCTGGGCGCTGCTCACCGCACTGCCGGTGATGGCGCTCGTGATGATCGTGGCCTGGCCGGGCGGGTTTGCGACAGTCAGTGAGGGGGCGTGGCTTGGCCTCGCCTACGTCTCCGTCTTCAGCATGCTGATCGGGTTTTTCTTCTGGTATCGCGGATTGGCTCAAGGCGGCATTGCCGGTGTCGGACAGTTGCAACTGCTCCAGCCGTTCATGGGGCTGGCGCTCAGTGCAGCCCTGCTCGGCGAGCCCGTCGCCTGGAGCATGATCGCCGCGACGGCGCTGGTGGTGGCCAGCGTGGCGGGTGCGCGGCGCTTTGCCTGATCGACGGCTC
Organism: Rhizobium sp. SG2393; assembly: GCF_042610495.1. Taxonomy (NCBI): domain Bacteria; kingdom Pseudomonadati; phylum Pseudomonadota; class Alphaproteobacteria; order Hyphomicrobiales; family Rhizobiaceae; genus Rhizobium; species Rhizobium sp. SG2393. The sequence continues at coordinate 1,681,100 of NZ_JBHGAP010000001.1, read as the reverse complement.
CGCTTTTCAGGCGAGGTGGAGGGCGGCGGGCCGGTAAAGCCCGCCGCGCTCGCGATCAGAATTCTTCCCAGCTGTCCTGCTTCAGGGCGAGATTTCCCTGCGTGGCGCGGATGGCGGGGCGCGCTGCCGTTGCGCGGGCCGATGCAGCGGCGCGGGCGGGTGCTGCATTGCGGGCCGGCTGCGGCTGAGCCGACGGCGCTGCGGCACGGCGTTCGCCCGCCCCGACCTCGAAGCGGGCGATGAGCGCAAAGAGCGCGTCGGCTTCGCGGGCGAGCGAGTGGCTGGCGGCGGTCTGCTCTTCCACCATGGCGGCATTCTGCTGGGTGCCCTGGTCCATGGTGTTGACGGCGGCGTTGATTTCCTTGAGGCCCGTTGCCTGTTCGCGGGCGCTTTCGACGATCGCCAGGACATTGGTGGACACTGCCCGGACCTGCTCGACGATCTCGCAAAGGGCTTCGCCCGTCTGGCTGACGAGATCGACGCCGTTGCGAACCTGATCGCCGGACTTCACGATGAGCGCCTTGATCTCCTTGGCGGCCTTTGCGGAACGCTGGGCGAGTTCGCGCACTTCCTGGGCGACGACGGCGAAACCCTTGCCGGCTTCCCCGGCGCGCGCGGCCTCGACACCAGCGTTGAGCGCCAGCAGGTTCGTCTGGAAGGCGATCTCGTCGATGACGCCGATGATGCTCGAAATCTCGCGGGAGGAGTTTTCGATGTCCTGCATGGCGTCCACGGCGCGGCCGACGATCTGGCCGGAGGTTTCGGCGGAGGCGCGGGTGCGTTCGACCATCGTGCCGGCCTCGCTTGCCCGGCGGCTGGAATCGCCAACCGCCTTGGTGATTTCCTCGAGGGCTGCCGCCGTCTCTTCCACGGAGGCAGCCTGCTGCTCGGTGCGCTTCGACAGATCATCGGATGCGGAGCGGATCTCGTTGGAGCCGGCAGCGATCGCCTCGGCATTGCCTGCCACGGCGCGCACGGTGTCTTCCAGGGCCTCGGAGGCGCGGTTGAAGTCCCGGCGGACGGAGTCCAGCCGGTCGGCAAACGGCGTGGGGATGCGATAGGTGAGGCGGCCTGCGGCCAGTTCGCCAAGTGCCGTTGCGATGGTGTCCATGGCCTGGCGGACCTCCTCGGCTTCCTGTGCCTCGCGCTGGTCGCGGGCCTTCTCGCGCATCTCGCGGCCGGCCTCTGCTTCCTGCTCCAGGCGCACCCGTTCGCGGGCATTGTCGCGGAAGACGGCGACGGTGGCGGCCATGGCGCCGATTTCATCCGTGCGGTCCTGACCGTAGATGGTCAGGTCGAGTTCGCCCTTTGCCAGTCGCTGCATGGCGTCGCCCATGGACAGAAGCGGTGCGATGACGCCGCGCTTGACGATGAGGATCGAGGCGATCGCGACAGCAAGGGCAATCCCCGACAGCAGCAGCATCGCAGCGGTCAGAAGGTTCTTGAACGCGTTGCCTTCGGCCATGTTTTCCTTGGCGACGCGCAATTGCAGTTCGATCAGCTGGTTGATCTCGCCGCCGAGCGGATCGATGGTCGGATAGAGGGTATTGCGCGCAAAGGTGTCGAGCGCCTGGGCGTCGTTGGCCTGCATGATGCGGACGAGGTCGGCCACCCGCGCGTCTGCCGTCAAGCGTTCGGTGTTGAAGTTCTTGGCGATCGCCCGTTCGTTGGGCGTCATGTCGGTCTGCATGAAGGCGGACCAATTCTTGTCGATGGCGGCCAGAGCGTCTTGCACATGGGCTGCACCATCGGCCGCGCTCATCGTGCCGGCATTCACCTTGTGCGCGGTATCGACGATCCGGACAGCATAGCTGTCGGAGATCATCTTCAGAAGTTCCATCGGGTGCACGCGGTCGGTCACGATGGAGTTGGCGAGGCTGGATTGCCTCTCCATGGCGAAGAACGAAAACATGGCCATCACCACCAGAATGGTAGTGAGGCCAGTGATGCAAGCCAGAAGTTTCTTGCGAATAGACATGGGAGTTCCCTCGCGCGTCGTTTCGACGCGCCGTTGTGCAGCCGGGCCAGAATTTGCTTGAATTCCTGCAGCGAGGCCCGGACTCATCCCGGTCGAAACTGTGTTCCACCCGCCTGACGTAAAAGGGTAAATACCGTCAGTTTAAATTCAGTAAATATCAAATTAGGTATATTGAATGTGTTGTCGCGCAGATCGTGGCGGCGTTCTGTTCTGTCCACGAGGGCGTTTGGACAATGCGGCAGCGACTACCAGCGCGTCGGCTCGCCCGGGGCGGCAGCCTCGACCGCGAGCGCGTGCAGGCCGGCGTCGAGTTCGGGTTTGACGAGCTCGTTGATGGCGCGGTGGCGTGCAACGCGGGAGAGGCCGGCAAAGGCTTTTGCGACGATGCGCACGCGCAGATGGGATTCGCCGCTGCCGTCAAAGCCCGGCTGGTGGCCGGCATGGTGGTGGCTTTCATCGATCACGACGAGGCGTTCCGGTGCGAATGCCGCCGCGAGCCTGTCTTCGATCGTCTGCCGCACGGACATTGCCTTCGCCTTTCGCATGCCTCCCGCCAGAAGCAGGAAAATGGTTCGACAAAGCCAGCAACATTCCGCTTTGTCAATTCTTGTTGTGGGTCGCCGCGCGCCCCATACTTTGCGCATGAAACTCGATTCAAAATATTTCGACGGGATCCGCACGCGTCCCCGCCGCAAGGAGGCGCGGCAGGAGGCGGTCGTGCCCATGTGCCAGTGGGACGGCTGCCAGGAGAAGGGCGCGCACCGCGCCCCCGTCGGGCGCAATGCCGAGGGCGAGTACTTCATGTTCTGCTTCGAGCACGTGAAGGAATATAACAAGGGTTACAACTACTTCTCCGGCCTCTCCGACACCGAGATCGCGCGCTACCAGAAGGAGGCGCTGACCGGCCATCGTCCGACCTGGACGGTGGGGGTGAACAAGAACGCCAAGAATGCGCCGACCATGTCGAACACGCGCTCCGGCACGGCGGGTGCGCAGGCGCGCATGCGCGATCCCTTCGGCTTCGTGGACCAGGCGCGCGCCGGAGCCCGGCCGGAGCCGCGCCAGCGCAAGCTGAAGACGCTGGAGGCCAAGGCTTTCGACACGCTGGGCCTGACGGCGAACGCGACGGCGGCCGACATCAAGGCGGCCTACAAGGATCTCGTGAAGAAGCACCATCCGGATGCCAATGGCGGCGATCGCGGCTCGGAAGAGCGTTTCCGCGCCGTCATTCAGGCCTATCAGATGCTCAAACAGGCCGGCTTCACGAGCTAGGGTCTCCGTCAGCCGGTGTTGCGGTGCGGCGAAAAGCTTGTCACCATGGCGTCTTTCAATCCCGGAAGACGGTTTTCAAGGGCTTCGGCTTGTTCTAGAACCGTTTTCGACTGCATGCAGATTCAAGCGGAATGCCCGCAGGCTTTTCGGTCGGCGGCCTGGAGACATCATGAGCAAGGTAGACCTCGACATTTCCAATCTTCCCGATACGACGATTTCCGTTCGCGAGGTCTTCGGCATCGACTCGGACCTGCGCGTCCCGGCCTATTCGAAGGCCGACCCATACGTGCCGGACGCAGACCCCGACTATCTCTTCGACCGCGAAACGACGCTCGCCATTCTCGCCGGCTTTGCCCATAACCGCCGCGTGATGGTCTCGGGCTACCACGGCACGGGCAAGTCGACCCATATCGAGCAGGTCGCCGCCCGCCTCAACTGGCCCTGCGTGCGCGTCAACCTCGACAGCCATGTCAGCCGTATCGATCTCGTCGGCAAGGACGCCATCGTCGTCAAGGACGGCATGCAGGTCACCGAATTCAAGGACGGCATCCTGCCCTGGGCCTACCAGCACAATGTCGCGCTCGTTTTCGACGAATACGATGCCGGCCGCCCGGACGTGATGTTCGTCATCCAGCGCGTGCTGGAATCGTCGGGACGCCTGACGCTCCTCGACCAGAGCCGCGTCATCCGTCCGCACCCCGCCTTCCGCCTGTTCGCCACCGCCAACACGGTCGGCCTCGGCGATACGACCGGCCTCTACCACGGCACGCAGCAGATCAACCAGGCGCAGATGGACCGCTGGTCGATCGTCACGACGCTGAACTATCTGCCGCATGACAAGGAAGTCGATATCGTCGCCTCCAAGGTCAAGGATTTCACCAAGCAGCGCGGCCGCGACACCGTGTCGAAGATGGTGCGCGTTGCCGATCTCACCCGCGCCGCCTTTATCAATGGTGATCTGTCGACCGTGATGAGCCCGCGTACCGTCATCACCTGGGCTGAAAACGCCCATATCTTCGGCGATGTCGCCTTCGCCTTCCGCGTCACCTTCCTCAACAAGTGCGACGAGCTGGAGCGGGCGCTGGTGGCCGAACATTACCAGCGCGCCTTCGGCATCGAGCTGAAGGAGAGCGCGGCCAATATCGTTCTGGAGGCGACCGCTTAATCCATGGCAGGCCGCGGCGACAATTCCAAACCGAGGCCCGCGGGCGTCATCGACGTGGAGCCGTTCCGGCGGGCGCTCAGCGGTTGCGTGCGCTCGATTGCCGGCGACGGCGAGGTCGAGGTCGTCTTTGCCAACGAACGTCCGGGCATGACGGGCGAGCGCATCCGCCTGCCTGAGCTTTCCAAGCGTCCGACGGCGCGGGAACTCACCGTCACGCGCGGGCTCGGCGACAGCATGGCACTGCGCAAGGCCTGCCACAATGCCCGCATCCACGCGACCATGTCGCCGCAGGGTGCTGACGCCCGCGCCATCTTCGACGCGGTCGAGCAGGCCCGCGTCGAGGCGATCGGCTCGCTCAGCATGGCGGGTGTGGCCGACAACATCACCGGCATGCTGGACGAGAAATACGCCAAGGCGAATTTCGGCGCCATCGAACGGCAGGCGGATGCGCCGCTCTCCGAGGCCGTGGCGCTCGTCGTGCGCGAGAAGTTGACCGGGCAGAAGCCGCCTGCTTCCGCCGGCAAGGTGGTCGATCTCTGGCGGTCCTTCATCGAGGAGAAGGCGGCCGGCGACATGGACGGGCTGTCGTCCGCCATCAACGACCAGCAGGCCTTTGCCCGCGTCGTGCGCAACATGCTGTCCGCCATGGACGTGGCCGAACGCTACGGCGACGAGGACGAGCCGGAGGAGGCCGAGGACAACAGCGAGGAAGAGCAGCCGCGCAGCCAGGAGGAGGAGCAGAGCTCCTCCGAAGAGGATGCCGGCCAGGATGCCGCACCTTCTGAGGAAAACCAGTCTGCCGAAGAGCAGATGGAAGAAGGGGAGATGGACGGGGCGGAGATCTCCGACGACGATCTCCAGGACGAAGGCGACGACGACAGCGAAACGCCCGGCGAGGTCAAGCGGCCGGCCCAGCCCTTCTCCGATTTCAACGAGAAGGTCGATTACCACGTTTTCAGCGAGGAATTCGACGAGACGATCACGGCCGAGGAACTGTGCGACGAGGCGGAACTCGACCGTCTGCGCGCTTTCCTCGACAAGCAACTGGCCCATCTGCAGGGCGCCGTCGGGCGTCTCGCCAACCGGCTGCAACGCCGCCTGATGGCGCAGCAGAACCGCTCCTGGGAATTCGACCTCGAGGAGGGTTATCTCGACACGGCGCGCCTGACGCGCCTCGTCATCGATCCTATGCAGCCGCTTTCCTTCAAGCGGGAGAAGGACACGAATTTCCGCGATACGGTGGTAACGCTATTGATCGACAATTCCGGCTCCATGCGGGGACGGCCGATCACGGTGGCGGCGACCTGCGCCGACATCCTTGCCCGCACGCTGGAACGCTGCGGCGTCAAGGTCGAGCTTCTCGGTTTCACCACCAAGGCTTGGAAGGGCGGGCAATCGCGCGAAAAGTGGCTGGCTTCCGGCAAGCCCGCGACCCCCGGCCGCCTCAACGACCTGCGTCACATCATCTACAAGTCGGCCGATGCGCCGTGGCGCCGCGCGCGCCGCAACCTCGGCCTGATGATGCGCGAGGGGCTGCTGAAAGAAAACATCGACGGCGAGGCGCTGATCTGGGCGCATGACCGCTTGCTTGCCCGGCCCGAGCAGCGGCGAATCCTGATGATGATCTCGGACGGCGCGCCGGTCGATGATTCCACGCTGTCGGTCAATCCCGGCAACTATCTGGAACGGCACCTGCGCGCCGTGATCGAGCAGATCGAGACGCGCTCCCCGGTCGAACTGCTCGCCATCGGCATCGGCCACGACGTGACGCGCTACTATCGCCGCGCCGTGACGATCGTGGATGCGGACGAACTGGCCGGCGCCATGACGGAGCAGCTGGCGGCGTTGTTCGACGACGAAGGCAGCGCCCGGGGACGCAGGCGGGGGCGGTAGGCTTTTCGCACGGAGAGGCGGGTGGGGGCACCCCCCTCTGTCCTGCCGGACATCTCCCCCGCAAGGGGGGGAGATCCGAAGGCGGCATGTGCCTTGCCAGACGGAACCGTTTGGTTTGGGGAGATTCTTGCTTGAGGAAGCCGGTGCCCCCAGCCGATCTCCCCCCTTGCGGGGGAGATGCCCGGCAGGGCAGAGGGGGGTAAAGCCTCCAGATTGTCCACCTCGCCACCCCTCGTTCCGACACAATCGCCGGCCAAGGCTCGGCGCCTCACTTCCGGAAGGATCTCCTGCGTGCTGCGATCATCCCGTCTCGTTCCTGCGCTCGCCCTGGCGCTCGGCATCGCCACTGCGCTCCCGGCCCGTGCGGTCGAGGTGGTGGATCTGCCGGTGAAAAGCCGGGTGATCGAGAATTTCAGGATCGGCAGCGACCAGACGGTCTTCGGGTCGCTCGAATTCGTCGGCGGCCTGGAGATGACCTCCAGCCAGATGCTGTTCGGCGCCGTCTCCGCCATCCGCTTCCGGCCGGACCGGGCGCATTTCGTGGCGATCATGGATACCGGCCACTGGCTGACGGGGCGGGTGACGCGGGATGCCGCGGGGCGTCTGTCCGGCGTGGCCGATCTACAGGCCGCCTCGATGATCGACGACAAGGGGCGCGACAATGCGCCGAAATGGGCGATGGATGTGGAGGGGCTGGCGCTGCGCCCGGGCGAGGTCATCGCGAGCTATGAGGGGCGCGCGCGTGTCGATGTCTATCCCGATCCGGGCTTCGAGCAATCAAAGCCTGTCGAGCGATTGAAGCTTGCCATGCCCGTGGCGCGACTGCCGGACAATCGCGGTCTCGAAACCCTTGCGTTGGCGCCGGCCGACAGCCCGCTTGCCGGCGCGCTGGTCACGGTGTCGGAGCTTGGCCGCGACGGAAAGGGCAACCTGATGGCCGAAGTGCTGGAGGGGCCGCGGAAGGGCGTCTTCGCCGTCAAGGAGCGCAAGCCCTTCGCCATCACCGACGGCGCCTTCCTGCCGAATGGCGACCTTCTGCTTCTGGAGCGGCGCTTCTCCTTTGCCGAGGGTGTCGGCATGGAAATTCGCCGCATTCCCGGCGACACGATCAAGCCCGGCGCGGTTGTGGACGGCGAGGTGATCCTCGCCGCCGACATGCGCTCGCAGATCGACAATATGGAGGGGCTGGATGTGGTAACCATGCCGGATGGCGCGATCCACATCATCCTCGTCTCCGACGACAATCACTCGATCCTGCAGCGCAACCTGATGCTGGAATTCCGGTTGCGCGACTGATCCGCTGTCTGCGCTCAGGCCTTGGCTTCGACGCCCGGCATCGGGCGGATGATGCTCATCAGCGCGCCGTAGGGCAGGAGCATCACGAGGCCGACGAGGATCTTCACGGAGAGGTCGCCGGCGGCCCAGGAGATCCAGCGCGGGACTTCCGTGGCGAAGAGGCCGAGGAAGGGCGCGTTCTCGATCGCGAAGGCATCGTTCGGGCCGAAGACGGCGAAGGCCGGCGCGAAGGCGAAGGAGAAGAAGATCGCCGTATCCAGCACCGAGCCGAACAGGGAGCCGGCGAGCGGCGCGCGCCACCAGGTCTGCCGGCGCAGGCGGTTGAAGACGGAGATGTCGAGCATCTGGCCGATCAGGAAGGCAGAACCCGACGCAATGGCGATGCGCGGCGTGGCGAGCCAGATCGACAGCGTAACGGCCACCACGAAACCGGCGATCACGACGCGGCGCGCAACGGCCGGGCCGAACTGGCGGTTGGTGAGATCGGTGACGAGGAAGGCGACGGGGTAGCTGAAGGCGCCCCAAGTGAGCAGGTCACCCAGTGCCATGCCGGCAATCGAGCCGGGCAGGGGGTACTGAACGAGGATATTGGAGGCGATGACGACGAGGGCCATCAGGGCCGTGTAGACGGCAAACATGCGGTAGGAGAGCATTTTTTTATCCTGGGGTATGCCACCAGCTGGCGTTTCGGGATGCCTCTGCCTTGGACCGAAAGGGCAGGCAGGGCGTGGAATGAAGCGTGGAACGCGACGTTACGTCAGGTGTCCCCACGCGAAAAGGGCTCGCCGGTGGACCGGCAAGCCCTCAATTCATCCGCGATGCGGCGCCGATCAGGCGGCTTCTGCGGTCTTCTTGACGATCTGGCGGCGCAGCAGGCGGGCGCGCATCGACAGTTCGGTCTCGTCGGCCTTCAGCAGGAAGGCATCGAGGCCACCGCGATGCTCGACGGAGCGCAGGGCGTGCGCGGAAACGCGCAGGCGGTAGCGCTGGCCCAGCGCGTCGGAGATCAGCGTGACCTGGCACAGGTTCGGCAGGAACCGGCGCTTGGTCTTGTTGTTGGCGTGGCTTACATTGTGGCCCGTCTGGACCCCTTTGCCGGTCAATTCACAAACACGGGACATGATGCACCTATTTTTGTTTTTCCGCCACATCGGAACGCATCGTGAGGGCCTGAGCCCAGGCCGCATTTCCGACTGGCCGTTATTGGAAGTGGCGGTTCTATAGTCAGACTCACCCCGCCCGTCAAGCCAAACCTCTCCTGACGCGTGGAAAACCCCGCAGATCCGGGGCTTTCCGCGTGGGTCTATCCTAGTTAAGGCCGTTCAGCCAGCCAAAGCGCACGTCCTTGCGTGCCAGAAAGACATCGGGGCCGGTGATGAGAATCGCATTGCCATGGCGCTTGTCGTTTCCGCCTGAGCAGTGAACGACCTTGTTTTCATTCACCATGATCCCGATGTGCCCCTGCTTTCCGTTGGCGTCCGGATAAACGACAATAGCCCCAGCCTTCGGACCGGTAAGTTCGGAGAAGATGCCGACGCTGTTGCCCACGTCGGTCCAGATCGCGGTCGTATCCATCCAGCCTCCATTAAAATGCTTGTAGAAATTCTCGTTCGATTTTCGACTCATAGAGAAACACCAAGCGACGAAACCGGAGCAGTCGCAGAAACCGCCTGCGGCTGGCGTGGGCGAACCCGGGTTCATGCCTCCCTTGCCCAGCCTGTAGCGGATTCCGAGTTCGGTCGCCGACTCGGCGCGGGCCAAAACTGCTTCAACCTGCATGGTACCCCTCACGTCTTGGTTTCAGTGCCCCGCGCATGCTATTTTAAAGAGTAATTTCGTCAATATCCCGGATTGGTTGCGTTAACAAAATCTTGCCGTCACCCAAGAAAAACCTAAAATCCGGGTGATAAAGGCGGCATCTTTCCTGCATTTCCGGTGAGGACGGCGTTGATGGTGATGCGTGCATGTGTGGCGGCGGCGGCCTGTCTTTCGGTCCTGGTGGCCGCTTCCCTTGCCCGGGCGGAGGAGATCCGCCATCGCACGGACTATGCGATCGCGCTGGCTGGCCTGCCGGTGGCGCGGGCCTCCTTCGATACCGAACTCGTCAATGACCGCTACACGATTTCCGGCACGATGAACTCGGCCGGGCTTGCGGATATCCTCAGCCGGACCAGCGGGCAGACGCAGGTGACGGGAACGCTGATGCGTGACCGGCTCAGGGCCTCGCATTACTCCATGTCCTATCGCAGCGGCTCCAAGCAGCGCTCCATCGAGATGACCTTGCGCAATGGCACGGTGACCTCCTCCGTCATGACGCCGAAGCGCACGACATCGCCCGACAACTGGATACCGGTCTCGGCCGCCGACATGCGTAATGTCTTCGACCCGCTCTCCGGCCTCATCATCCCCGCCCGCAACCGGGTCTGCCCGAAGACCCTGCCGATCTTCGACGGCGAATCGCGTCTCGATATCCGCCTATCGCCGAAGGGCACCAGGCCGTTCAAGACCGAGGGCTTCGAGGGGGAGGCGATCGTCTGCGGTCTCGCCTTCACGCCGAAGTCCGGCTTCAAGAAGGGGCGCAAGGATGTGGAATATCTGGCGAAGCTGAAGACGATGGAGATCTGGTTTGCCAAGGCGGAGGCGGTCAATGTATACGCTCCCGTCTATGTACGCATTCCAACGAGCCTCGGGGCGGTGACGGTGTCGGCGACACGCTTCGGCGGCTGATCCTCCGCCCGGCCGGCTCCTTTAAAAAGAGGGGCCGGACATGAAGCTTCGGGCAACCGTGATCGGCTTTACCGCCATTCTCATGTGGGCGCTGCTGGCGCTGATGACGGCGGCGTCGGGCACTATGCCACCGTTCCAGCTCTCGGCCATCTGCTTCTTCATTGGCGCGTTGCCGGGCCTTGTGGTGCTTGTGCTGAAACCTGAGCGTCTGGCATTGCTGAAGCAGCCGGCCAAGGTGTGGATCACCGGCATTGCCGGCCTCTTCGGCTACCACTTCCTCTACTTCACGGCGCTCAGGAATGCGCCGGCCGTCGAGGCCGGGCTGATCGCCTATCTCTGGCCGCTGCTCATCGTCGTTGGCTCGGCGCTGTTGCCGGGCGAGCGGCTGAAGGCGCATCACGTGGCGGGCGCCGTACTCGGCCTTGCCGGCACGGTGCTGATCGTGGCGCGCAACGGCATCGCCTTCGAGAGCGGCTATGCGATGGGCTACGGCGCGGCGCTGCTCTGCGCCTTCACCTGGTCCACCTATTCGCTGGTGACGCGCCGTTTCGATGCCGTCTCGACGGATGTGGTGACGGGCTTCTGCCTCGCAACATCGCTGCTCTCGCTCTTGTGCCATCTCGGGCTTGAAACGACGGTCTGGCCGGAAGCGACCAGCCAGTGGCTGGCGATCCTGGGCCTCGGACTTTTGCCGGTCGGCGCGGCCTTCTATGCCTGGGATTACGGGGTGAAGAACGGCGACATCCAGTTTCTCGGCGTTGCCAGCTATGCCGCGCCGGTTCTCTCCACGCTGGTGCTGATCCTCTTCGGCTTTGCAGAGCCGTCCTGGCGCATTGCGCTTGCCTGCCTGCTCGTCACCGGCGGGGCGGTGCTCGCGGCGAAGGACGTGATCGTCAAGCCCAAGGCTTCCTGACGGTCTTTCGCGTCAGCCCTGCGGCGGCTCCCAGCCGGGCGGGGCCATCTCGAAGGCGGAGAAATCAAAGCCAGGCGCCACCGTGCAGCCGACCAGCGACCAGGCGCCCATGGAAAAGGCCGATTGCCACCAGCCGGCCGGCACGATCACCTGCGGGCGCTCTCCGGCGGGAAGGTCCATGCCGAGCCTGTGCACCACCGGCCCCTCGTCCGGCGGCGCGATGGACAGCGCCAGTGTGGCGCCTGCATAGTGGTGCCACACCTCCGCCGCATCCCGCACCCGATGCCAGTGGGAACGCTCGCCGGCCTCCAGCAGATAGTAGATGGCGGTGGAATGGCCGCGAAGGCCGCCTTCCTCGTCGCGGAAGGTCTGCACATACCAGCCGCCTTCGGGATGACGGTCCATGCCGAGCGTGGCGATGATCTCGCCGGCGGTCAGGTGGTTTGCGCCCTGCGTCATCAGAAGCTGTCCTTCCGCTTCCGGATCTCGGCGAAGACCTCGGCGTCGGTGGCATCGGCCATGCCGAGCGTGTCGCGGATGCCCGTTGCGTCCGGGCGAAGGAAGGGGTTCGTGCGCCGCTCGACGGCCATGGTGGTCGGCGCCGTAAAGCGGCCGTCCTCGCGCACCGCCGTGATCTCCTTCACCCGGTCGGCCAGTTCGATATTCTCCGGGTCTACGGTGATCGCGAAGCGGGCATTGGACATGGTGTATTCGTGGCCGAAATAGATGACGGTATCGTCCGGCAGCGCCAGAAGCTTCTGCAGCGAGGCCCACATGACCGGTGCCGGGCGCTCGAACAGGCGGCCGCAGCCAAGCGCAAACAGCGTGTCGGCGGCAAAGAGCAGTTTTTCGTCCGGGACGTGGTAGCAGATGTGGCCGGCCGTATGGCCGGGGGTTTCGATAACCGCGACGGTATGGCCCGAAAGGTCGAACCGGTCACCGTCGCCAACCGCCCGGTCGATGCCGGGGATCTTCGCCGCCTCGTTTTTCGGGCCGATGATGGTGGCGCCGAAACGCTGCTTCAGCGCAAGATTGGCTTCCACGTGGTCTGCATGGTGGTGGGTGGTCAGGATGTGGGTGAGCGTCCAGCCGCGCCGCTCCAGCGCCGCAAGGATGGCGGCTTCTTCCGGCGCATCGATGGAGACGGTCAGGCCCGTCTTCTGGTCGTGCAGGATGACGCCGAAATTGTCGCTGCGGCACAGGAACAGTTCGATCTCGAAGGCACTCACGCTGGCATCTCCCTGACTGGTCTCGGGTTCTCTTTTGCCTGAATCTACGCCCCGCAGCCTTGAAGTCCACCCTTGCATGGCTAACATCGCCGCATGCACGCCGATATCGTCGATCTCCGCCAGTTCTACCATTCCCGCCTCGGCCGTGCCGCCGAGTATGCGATCGGCATGACGCTCGCCTCGCTCTGGGCCCGGCTGCCGGAGGAGCGGCTGGTGGGGCTCGGCTATTGCGTGCCCTATCTTGACAAGTTCCGCGCCGATACGGAGCGCACCTTCGCCTTCATGCCGGCCGGGCAGGGGGCGGTGAACTGGCCGATTGCCGAGCGCTCCTCCACCGCGCTTGTCTTCGACGAGGAACTGCCACTGCCGGATGCCTCGATCGACCGGGTGCTGATGGTGCATTCGCTGGAATTTGCGGAAAATCCGCGCGAGACGATGAAGGAGATCTGGCGCGTGCTGGCGCCCGGCGGGCGGCTCGTCATCGTCGTGCCCAACCGGCGCGGTGTCTGGGCGCGCATGGAGCACACGCCCTTCGGTTCGGGCCGTCCCTATTCCCGCGGGCAGCTGACATCGCTTCTGCGCGAGACCAATTTCACACCCGGCGTCAGCGGGGAGGCGCTGTTCTTCCCGCCCTCCACCCTGCGCACCATGCTGCGTCTGCGCATGGGTTTCGAGCGTATCGGCCGGACGCTCTGGCCCGCCTTTGGCGGGGTTCTCATCGTGGAAGCCCAGAAGCGGCTCTATCAGGGCCTGCCGGTCGCCTCGCGCGCCTCGCGGCGCGTCTTCGTACCGGTGCTGGCGCCGCAGGGCGTGCCGACGACCCGGGTGCCGACACAGCGGCGGGACGATGCGGGCGCTTGAGGGCGCGCAGGGGCTGCGACCGTCGAAAGTCTCGACATTGCCGGAGCTTGGGTCTAATGGCTCTCAGACCGAAACAGCCCCACCGGACACAGCCCGAAAGCGCTTCCCATGACCGCCCAGACCACCGCCGCCTCCGACCGTCCCACCCCGCGTTCCGGCATTCTCGACATTGCCGCCTACGTGCCGGGCAAGGAGCATGCGCCGGGGGTGGCCAAGGTCTACAAGCTCTCCTCCAACGAGACACCGCTCGGCGCCAGCCCCAAGGCGCTGGACGCGTTCCGCAAGGCGGCCGAGAAGCTGGAGCGTTATCCGGACGGGCAGGCCATGGCGCTGCGCGAGGCGATCGGGGCCACCCACGGGCTGAACCCGGCCAACATCATCTGCGGCAACGGTTCGGACGAGTTGCTGGGACTGCTTGCCCGCGTGTATCTCGGCCCGGGTGACGAAGGCATCATCACCGAGCACGGCTTCCTGGTCTACAAGATCGAGATCCTCGCTGCCGGCGGCACGCCCGTGACCGTGAAGGAGCGCGATTGCCGGGTGGATGTCGACGCGATCCTTGCTGCTGTCACCGAGCGTACGCGTCTGGTCTTCCTCGCCAATCCGGCCAATCCGACCGGCACCTATGTTCCGATCGAGGAGATCCGGCGCCTGCATGCGGCCCTGCCGAAGTCTGTGGTTCTGGTGCTCGATGCGGCCTATGCGGAATATGTGCGCCGCAATGATTACGAGGCGGGCATCGAGCTTGTCTCCGCCAACCGCAACGTGGTGATGACGCGCACCTTCTCGAAGATCCACGGACTTGCGGCGCTGCGTATCGGCTGGATGTACGGCCCGGCCGAAATCGTCGATGCGCTGAACCGGGTGCGTGGACCGTTCAACCTCAATGGTCCTGCAATCGCTGCCGGCGCCGAGGCGATCCGCGATCAGGCCTTCATGGCCGCCGCCGTCCAGCACAACGATACATGGCTTGCCCGCATGACGGCGGAGATCGAGGCGCTCGGGCTGCGCGTCACGCCGTCGGTCACGAATTTCGTCCTTATCCATTTTCCGGAGACGGAGGGACGTCGCGCGGCCGATGCCGATGATTTCCTCACGGCTCGCGGCTTCATCCTGCGTGCGGTGCGCGGCTATGGTTTCCCCAATGCGCTGCGCCTGACGATCGGTGACGAGGAGGCCAATCTCGGCGTGCTTGCGGCGCTGAAGACCTTCGTGGAGCAGGGACGATGAGCGTCTTCTTCGATCGCGTCGCGCTTGTCGGTATCGGCCTCATCGGCTCGTCCATTGCGCGCGAACTCAAGCACCTCAAGCTTGCCGGACACATCGCCATCTCCACGCGCAGCGCCGAGACGCTGAAGCGGGCGGAGGAACTGGGGCTTGGCGACAGCTACACGGTGTCGGCCGCCGACGCCGTGCGGGATGCCGATCTCGTCATCGTCTCCGTGCCGGTGGGTGCCTCCGGCGCTGTGGCGCAGGCGATCGCCCCGCATCTGAAAGCCGGCGCCATCGTGACCGATGTCGGGTCCACCAAGGCCTCGGTCATTGCGCAGATGCAGCCACATATGCCGGCCGGCGTTCACTTCATTCCGGGCCACCCGATCGCAGGCACGGAGCATTCCGGCCCCGATGCCGGCTTCGTCGGGCTGTTCAAGGGGCGCTGGTGCATCCTGACGCCGCCGGAGGGCAGCGATGCGGGCGCGGTTGCCCGGCTGCGGGCGCTCTGGGAAGCCATGGGCTCGCGGGTGGACGAGATGGACGCCGCCCACCATGACAAGGTGCTCGCCATCGTCTCGCACCTGCCGCACATCATCGCCTACAACATCGTCGGCACGGCCGATGATCTGGAGACGGTGACGGAATCGGAAGTCATCAAATATTCCGCCTCGGGTTTCCGCGACTTCACGCGTCTGGCCGCCTCCGATCCCACCATGTGGCGGGACGTGTGCCTGCACAACAAGGATGCGATCCTCGAAATGCTGGCGCGGTTTTCCGAAGATCTCGCCTATCTCCAGCGGGCCATCCGCTGGGGCGACGGCGACAAGCTCTTCGATCTCTTCGCCCGCACCCGCGCCATCCGCCGCTCAATCATCGAGGCCGGCCAGGACACCGCCAAGCCCGACTTCGGCCGCATGGCGGCGGAGGAGAAGGTTTAGGTTCGACGCCGGCACGCGCGAGGCCCCCTCATCCGGCTGCCGCCACCTTCTCCCCGAGGGGAGAAGGCCGGTGGGGCGCTGCCGCTGCCAAGTTACCCTTCTCCCCTCGGGGAGAAGGTGCCCGAAAGGGCGGATGAGGGGGATTGCTCCAACCCTCACCATCTCAGGCCCGAAGCTTCACAAAGGCGGAATCACAAACAGCGGGATCAGTGTCAGGAATACCGTGCCCTTGCGCGCGGTCAGTTTCACGCTGGCGCGGTCCTTCTGGCCGGAGAGCGCCTTGATGGCGTTCATGACGTTGTCGATGGTGTCGCGGTCATCCGGCAGCAGCGCGGCGAGCGCCTGGCGCCAGCCCTCGAGATTGGTCATGGCCAGCGTAAATTCGCCGGAGACCAGCCCATCGCCATCCACGGTGAAGGGGCCGGAGAGATCACCGGTCATGCCGTTGCCGAGATCGACGGCGACACGGTTTAGCGTGCCGGCATCCTGATCGATGCCGTCGGGCAGCGCCATATCGTAGTTCATCAGCCCGGCCTTGTCGGCGAGCGTCATATCGACGGAGACGGCACTGGCGGTGAGCGGCTGTCCGCCGATGGTCAGCACCGGCTTGTCGAGGCTTGCAGCCACGTCGAGCGCGGTGCCGTTCTGGCGGGCGTGGAATTCGCCGTGGGCTGCCGTGAGGCGGCCGGTTTCGCCGATCGTCAGCAGACTGAGATTGACGGCGAGATTGTCGCTTTCGCTGGAGAAGCGGGAGATGCTGGAAAGGCCGGCGCGCAGGCTGGCGCGCAGGCGATCCCAGTTGGCGGTCACGGCGAGGTCCGGCGTCATGCGGAATTCGGCGGGCGCGTCGAGTTCGATGACGGAATGGCCGGGATTGTAGATTTGCGCGGCGCTGCGCAGGGCACCTGACGTGAAGGAGGCGCCGATGCTGACATCATCGAGCTTCACGTTGTCGCAGAACAGGCCGATGCGGAACGGATAGCCGGAGACCTTCAGGCCCGCGCACTGGCCCGACAGGCCATCGGCACCGGCAACGGCCAGAAGCCGCGTCACGTAGTTTTCAGCCTGCCGGGCGGCGAGGAACCACAGGCCGGTATAAAGCGCGATGAAGACGACAACACCGATGAAGAGACGAAGCATCTTGCGGCTGGCGCCGCTGTCGCCATCGGCGGGCATGGGATCGGTGGAAAGGGACATCAAGGCTCCGATCGGGTGACGACCCGTGGGGTCTTTGACGCATCTGCCGCAAGGCTTTTCGCCACGGCCGCGCGCCTCACTGTAACGCGTTCTATCTTCTCGCAATTTCGCGCGTCCGGTCGTTCCTGTCGCGGCGCTTTTGCGATAGAAGGGGTTGATGAAAGAGATGGAGGGCGATCGCCCTTCCTGTCCCGGCCAGCTTGCCTTCGTCGATTCTCTTCGGAACGCGACGACGACGGGATGTGCCGGATCGACAAGTGGTACCCGATATGGACGAATTTTGGGTCTTTGGCTACGGCTCGCTGATGTGGAACCCGGGTTTCCCCTATGAGGAGCGCCAGCTTGCCCGCGTGCATGGATATCGCCGGGCACTCTGCGTGCGCTCCTGGGTGCATCGCGGCACGGAGGCGGCGCCTGGCCTGGTGCTCGGCCTGGACTATGGCGGCTCCTGCCTCGGCGCCGCCTTCCGCATCGCGCCCGGCCACCGCGAGTCCGTCGTCGCTTATCTGCGCGAGCGCGAGCTCGTGACGCATGTCTACAAGGAGCGCCAGCTTTCCGTTCTGCTGGCGGGTGGCGAGCGCGTCAGCGCGCTTGGCTACATCATCGATCGCGCCCACCAGCAATATGCCGGTGCGCTGGCTGTCGAGGAGGCGGCGCGGGTGGTGGCCGAGGCGGTCGGGCGGTCCGGCGCCAATATCGACTACGTGCTGAACACGGTCAGCCACATGCGCGACATGGGCATTCGTGACCGCTGGCTGGAAGATGTCGCGGCCCGCGCCCGGCAGATGGCCGGGCGTCCGGCCTGAACGCCCGTCTCCGGATCAGGCCGCTTCCGGCCGGCCTGCTGCCTTCAGCGTGCGTACCCGCTCGGCCGTCACCGGCGGCAGGGGCACGTGTGGATTGGCCGCCACGGTTTCGAGGAGAAGCCTGTCGCTTTCCCGTTCCATCGTCTCCTTCAACTGCTCGAAGAAGGTGTCGGGGTCGAGCCCCGGCGCGATCGGCGGCAGGATGCGCACCTTGAAATGGCCGGGATAGCGCAGTGTCGAGCGGCGCGGCCAGAAGAGGCCGGGATGCATGACGACGGGCAATACCGGCGCCTGCAGATCGCGGTAAAGGCGTGCGATGCCGTATTTGTAGTCGGGAGCCGCACCCGGCTGCTTGCGGGTTCCCTCCGGATAAATGATCAGCTGCCGGCCGGTCGCCATCTCCTCGCGGGCGCGCGCCATGACAGCGGCCATTTCGCGGCCGCGGGCAGCGCGGTTCACCGGCACCATGCGCTGCTTCATCACGTACTGGCCGAAAAGCGGAATCCACATCAGCTCGCGCTTGAGGATGTAGAACGGGTCCGACAACCAGGGCAGCAGGGCATAGACATCCCAGAAGGACTGGTGCTTGGGTGAGAAGATGTAGTTGCCGTCCTTCGGGATGTTCTCCAGCCCCTCGATCTCGAAGGTCGTGCCGACGATGGTCTTGAACAGCCAGTTGTTGGAGCGCGCCCAGTTTTTCGGCACGAACCACGCCATCTTGCGCGGCAGCAGAAAATAGACCGGGGTCAGCACGATCATCTGGATGATGAGGTTCATGTAAAAGAGCGTGTTGAAGGCGATCGAGCGCAGGCGGATCATCGGTAGGCTTTCGTGCGGAGGCCGGAATAGGGGCCCGGCCGGGAGGCATCGTCTTGCCGCTGCCTACACGATTATCGGCGCTGCGAAAACCGTGCGTGTGATGGTCGCGGGCGGCTGACCCGGATTTGGCGTCTCAGGTGCCCGTGCCGCCGAGATCGGCGCGCAGGCCATTGGAGCGGCCGGCCCCCAGCGCGTCGCGGACGGTGGCGGCGACGGTCTTGATATATTCGAGCAGGATCGTCTTCAGCGCCATCGGGTTGCTCAGCCAGTTGCTGGTCTTGAGGTCGGAATTGACGACGGGGAAGGCGATGAACTCGATGTCGGGCGCGGCGCGGCGCAGTTCTAGCAGGCTGCGCGGCATGTGGTAATTGTTGGTGACGACCAGTACGCGCCCGTAGCCGCGCCCGCGCGCCCATCGCGCCGTCTCGTTGGCATTGCCGATCGTGTCGATCGCCTGCCGGCCGATATCGACGCAGCAGTCGAAGAGATCGCGCGGCGTCTGCGTGTTGCGGCGGATCTGGCTGCCGCTGGTGGAGGGGTTGACGCCAGAAATCAGGAGGCGCTCGCCGGCCCCGGACTTCAGGAGTTCCACGGCCTGGTCGATGCGCTGGAAGCCGCCCGTCAGCACGACGATCGCATCGGCCTTCGGTCTGTCCGGCGGCTGCAGCGCGGCCACGACATCGGCGAAATAGAGGAAGCCACCGAGGAAAATCGCGCCGACGACGAGAAGGGCATAGAAAGCGAAGCGCACAAAACGGCGGACGGGGCCGCGCCGCCGCCGTGTCGTTTCTGTCCGTTCCGTCGTTTGCTGATCCATCTCCATCCGCTTCAGTCCGCCCGCCGAAGACGGGGAGATCCCGCACGGCATCGTCGCCGATTCGCATCTAGCCCGACATTGCGGCGGCCTCGGGATGGATGCCAAGCCGTGATTCCTGACCTATTCCGATGTTTGATGACAGGCGCGTGACAGCGCGTCATGACGGCGGCAGTCCGTCGCTGCGGGCCGGATCGGAGCGGATCTGGTCGATTTCGCGGATGGTGCGCATCACCGTCACGCGGGCTGTCACCGTCGTCAGCAAGGCGATCACCAGCATGATGGCGAAAATGCCGGCATAGCCCGTCCAGCCGATGGTGAAGGAGCCGAAGAGCGCGTTGGTCTGGTCGCTTTCCGGCGTGGCGAGCCGTGCGGCCTGCCAGTAGCTTGCCGCCATGAAGGCGAGCGCCGAGGCAATGCCGCCGGCGCCGGCGCCTTTCAGGCTGATTTTCAGGAAGTGCTTCTGGAACTCGGAGGCCACGAAGCTTGCCTCCGCCCCGACGAAGTGCAGCACCTCGACGATATGGCGGTTGCCCGACAGGGCACCGCGTGTGGCGAAGATGACGGTCAGCACCATGGCGGAGCAGACGAGCACGAGCACGCCGGTGCCGATCAGCGCCGTGGTGTTGGCCATCGCCACCAGACGGTCCACCCAGGTGCGGTGATCGTCCAGGAAGGATTGCGGGATCATCTCCTTCAACGCCTTGCGCATGGCGGTGAAGTCGGGCGGGTTGTTCTCGTCGATGGTGACGATGACGAGGCGCGGGACGGGCAGTTCGCCGATGTCGAGGCCTTCGCCGAGCCAGGGTTCGAGGAGCCGCGCGGTCGATTCGCGGTCCATGATGGTGCCGGTGAGCGCGCCGTTGAAGGTGAGCGCCAGATCGCGCGCGTCGGCCAGCGCCTTTTCCATGTCGAGGCCTTCGGCCGGCTTGATCTGGATGGTGATCTCGCGGGAAATCTGGCTCTGCCAGCTTTGCGCCGTCGAGCGCACCATGCTGACGGCACCGAGGGTGAGGCAGGCGAGGAAGGACATGATGGCGATGACGGCCATCAGCGCCTTGCCGGAGACATTGGTCGACGGCACGATCGGGCCGGTTGGCCGCACCTTCATCTCGATGCGGCGGGCGGCCGGCGCGGCGGTCTTTGCGGTCTCGGCGGCCTTGCTGTCACTCATAGATGTCGAGCCGCCCTTCGGAGAGGATGAGGCGCCGGGCATCCACCTGGTCCATCAGGGAAAAATCGTGGGTGGCGATGACGACGGCGGTGCCGAGGCGGTTCAATTCCAGAAAGAGATTGAGCAGCCGCCGGGCCATGGGCGGATCGACGTTGCCGGTTGGCTCGTCCGCCAGCAGGATTTCCGGCTGGTCGATCAAGGCACGGGCAATGGCCGCACGCTGCTTCTCGCCACCCGATAGAACGGGCGGCAGCACATTGATGCGCTCGCCAAGGCCGACCCATTTCAGGAGTTCGATCACATCGGAGCGATAGCTCGACTCCTCCTTGCCGCGCACGCGCAGCGGCAGGGCGACATTCTCGTAGGTGGTGAGATGATCGAGCAGGCGGAAATCCTGGAAGACGATGCCGACGCGCCGGCGCAGCATGGGCAGTTCGTCGGTCGGGATCGAGGAAATGTTGCGGTCGAACATGCGGATCAGGCCGCGCGTGGGCTTCAGCGACAGGAAGAGCAGCTTGAGCAGCGTCGTCTTGCCGGCGCCGGATGGGCCCGTCAGGAACTGGAAGGAGCGGCCGGGAATGGTGAAGGTGAGGTCGCGGAGGATCTCCGGCCCCATTCCATAGCGCAGACCGACATTTTCGAATTGAATCAACGCCTCGTTCCAGATGTCCTGTGCGGCGCCAGAGCGACGGATGCCGGACTGGACGGCGATCCGGCCGTCCTCCCGTTTCCCCGCGATGCGCGCCGCGATTGTCCCCTGATTCGGGGCCGATCTCGTTTCCTGCCTGTTAAACCGGCCGGTTTGAAGGCGGTTTGCAATGCATTAACCAATTCCGTTTACGTGTTGGAAAGATTGGTTTCAATGCCTGCATCTTGCGCTGCGTTTCCTTGCGCCGGCATTGCGGGCGGGGAGAGTGCCATGCAAAGCTTCCGCGACCGCCGCCAGACCTCCCATGACCCCCGCGCCGCCGACGTCATTCCGCCGGAACAGGCCGTGCGCGTGGCTGGCCGCGCCTTGCGGGCGCGCCCGTCCGACGTGATCGATGTCACCTTCGAGACGATCGTGGAGAGCGCCGCGCCGCGCCGGCCAGCCTTTTCCGTCGGCAATGACAATGCCCGCGTGCCGGATGCCTTCGGCGCGCGGCCGGGCGATATGGCCGCGGCATTTCTTGCCGGCGGTGCGGTGCGCCGGGCCGAAGGTCGGCTGCGCGGGATGTCGGCTTGGGTGTTCACGGCTGTCGTAGGTATCTGCGGGGCCCTGACCTTTGCGCTTGCCCTGACTAGCGCGTCGGCGCCGAAGGCTGCCGCACCCGCGGCGCGCGCTCCGCTTGCCATCACCACGCAGGGCCACATGGTGGAGGATCGCGGCGGGCTGAAGGTGCTCACCGTCTATGGCTCGATCGAGAACACGACGGCTGTGCCGCTTGCCATGCCGGGCGTGCAGGTGGAGGTGCTTTCCGGCGGCCGGCGCGTCGTTCTGGGCGAGGTTCCGCCGGGCAGCGACCTGATCGCGCCGGGCGAGGCGCGCGCCTTTTCGGCGCGGCTGCCACATGCAGGTGGAAAAGTGTCCGGCCTTGCCCTTTCCGTTGCGCCGCAGGGTGTTGCGGCCCGGTGAACCGTGCTACGCGCATCTCCTTTACGCAGTCCGGATGCAAAGCCGCTGACGCACTTTTGCTGGACATGCCAATTGCACCGCTTTGAAACCGGAGTGAGCCGATGCCCGTCGTGCGCGGAAAGACTATCGAACCCCTGTTCACCGCTGAAGTGATCGCCGAGCGCAACCTGTCGCTCGCCCAGGAGATCATGCGCGGCCCGACCGACGATCTTCTGGTCATCTCGGTTCTCAAGGGCTCCTTCATCTTCGCCGCAGACCTGATCCGCGCCCTGCACCATGCGGGCCTTGCGCCCGAGGTCGAGTTCATCACGCTTTCCAGCTACGGCACGGGCACGGTGTCGCGCGGCGTGAAGATCATCAAGGACATCGACAGCGACGTGAAGGACCGCGACGTGCTCCTGATCGACGATATCCTCGAATCCGGCCGCACGCTGCGCTTTGCCAAGGAACTGATGTACGAGCGCGGCGCACGCAACGTCACCATCGCCGTCCTGCTCGACAAGACGGAGAAGCGGCAGGTGGATCTTGTCGCCGATTACGTCGGCTTCGAATGCCCCGATCATTTCGTCGTCGGCTACGGCATGGATGTCGCCTATGCCTTCCGCGAACTGCCCTTCGTGGGCGTGGTCACCGGCGACGCCTGAGGCGTCTGCCGGGCGGCATCCGGCCGTGGTGCCGCCGGCCGGGCCATGATGCGAAGGGATTAACGGCCTTTCGCGCCTCTTCATCTCCTGTTTGCCAAGCGGGAAACCACGGTCTCTCCTTTACCGAACGAAAAGGTTTCGGTGGTGTTTTGGGGCGGCACGATCCTGTGCGCAGGGCTTTGCTGCCGCTCAAGAGCAGCCCCGGATGACCGGCTTTCGGCATGATGCCGGGGTGGATGATCCGAGGTCAGCCTTCAAGACATGGAGACCATGATGGCCAGAATTCTGATCGCCGAAGACGAGGATGCGCTGCGCTCCTTCGTCGCCCGCGCCCTGAAGCTCGACGGACACGAGGTGGTGGAAGCCGCCGATGGCGCCGAAGGTCTGGAGCGCGTGACGGCCGAGGACTTCGATCTCCTGCTGTCCGATATCCGCATGCCCGCCATGGACGGCATCGAACTCGCCTGGAAGGCCTCCGACACGCGGCCCGGCATGAAGATCCTGCTGATGACCGGCTATGCCGACCAGCGCGAGCGCTGCGAAAAGCTCGCCCAACGCATCATCGATGTAGTCGACAAGCCGTTCAGCCTGCCCGATATCCGCAAGGCCGTCGCGGTGGCGCTGGCCGCCTGAACGCGTCAGGCGAGGGGCCGCGGTCTGCCGCGAGGCGGCGTTTTCCGCGAGATTTCTGGTTCCGGTCGAAACTCACGGGTTTGATTTCGCCAATGGACGCCCCAATCTCCGTCATGCTCGGGCTTGACCCGAGCATCCATGCTGCGCATCGCGACCGCGGATGTGGATCCTCGGGGCAAGCCCGAGGATGACAGCGGGTGGGGGAGCGCTTTCCCAATCCTGCCGCCGAGTGCGCGGCCGGAGCGTGAGATGATGTAGCGCCAGCGAGCCGCTGCTGCGCTCACCCGCATCTCACCGAATATCCAGCAACCGCTCCAGATATTGCCGTTCCAGTTCCGGCGAGGCGTTTTCGCCCAGTTTGCGGCGGATTTCCTCGAGGATTTCGCGGGCGCGCTGGGTGTCGATCTCGTCGGGCACCTTCACCTGTTCGCCGAAATCGGGGCCCATGTTCTGCTGCTGGCGGCCGAGGGGGTCGCGGCCGTTGCGGCCCATCTGCGGTGTGCCGGGACCCTGACCCTGACCCTGACCCTGTTGTGCCTGCATCTGGTTCATCATGTCCTGCGCGCCCTGGCGCAGCGCCTCCATGGCGCGGCCCTGGCTGCCGAGTGCCTGTTCGCCACGGCTGCGACCAAGCGCTTCGGCCGCGCTGCCCATTTCGCTCTGCGCCTTGCCGAAGCCTTCGCCGGGCTTCATGCCCATGCCTTCAAGGCCTTTCTGCAATTCGCCGAGTTCCTTGCCGAGCCCTTCCTGGCGCTGGCGCAGCTGCTTCAGCGCCTCGCGCAGTTGCTCGGCTGTCATGTTGTCGAGCGGGTTCTGCTGCTGCTGGCCGTTTTCGCCCTGTTGCTGCTGGCCATTGTCACCGGGCTGCTGCTCGGGCGGTTCCTGGCCGAAGAGTTCGTCATCCTCGCCCTGCAGCGGATCGCCGCGCTGCTGGCGGTCGCGCAGCGCCTGGTCCATGCGGAAGGTCTCGTCCATCAGCTTCTGCTGTTCCTGCATCAGGCGGCCGAGCTTGTCCATCTGCTCGCGCATGGCGTTGTTCTGCTCGCCCTGCTGCCCCTGCTGGGGGCGACCAGCCTGCAGATTGTTCATCATGCGCTGCAGTTCGGAGAGCATCTGCTGGGCCTGATCGCGGGCGCCGGATTTCGCCAGATTCTCGATCTGGTCCATCATCCGCTCCAGATCCTGCTGGCGCAGCATGTTGTTCATCTGCGGATTGTTTATGGCGCTCTGCGGGTTCTTGGCGGCCTGTTCGGCCAGAGCCTGCATGAATTCCTGCATGGCCTCGCGCAGTTCCTTCATCAGGCGCGCGATTTCCTCGTCGGACGCATTGTTCTTCAAGGCATCCTGAAGCGCCTGCTGGGCATCGCGCAGGCGGCGTTCGGCAAGCGACAGATTGCCGTCCTCGATGCCGAGCGCGACTTCCCAGAAATAGTCGGCGGCCTCGCGCAGCATGTCGTCATTATAGGCGAGCGCCAGACGGTTGCGGGCCGAGCGCATGGCGAGGAAATGGGTGACGTTGGGGATCGTTTCGTCGGCGCGGATGGCGAGCGCATCGTTGAGTTCCAGCGCGCGCGGCACCTGGTTTGCATCGAGCGCGAAGATCTGGCGCTGTTCGGCGATCGCGCCGGCCAGCGGCTCGTAGAAGGTCTTGGCCGGCAGGACCATCTCCTGCGGCTGGCTGCGGCCTTCCTGCCCGGCGGCGTCCTTGGCCACCAGGGTGATGCGCACGGGCTTGCCGGAGAGCGGATGTTCGCTGAGGTTCCGGCTCGTCAGGCCCTTGACATCCTTTGTATTGCGGCGCGGCAGGTCCAGCCGGTATTCCGGCGCCGGGTAGAGCGGGCGGGCATTGGCGGCGGGTGTGTCGAGCGGCACGATCTCCGCCCAGGCTTCGGTGATGCCGTAGTCGTCCTTGCCGAGGAAGCCGATCTCCAGCGCTGCCGCGACCGTCGTCTTCGGCTGGCCGTCGAAGGCGATTTCCGGGGCCTTGTCGGGCGTGATGGCGAAGCGCCAGCGCTCGGCGCCGACGACGAGCGTGCCCGGCTGGTCGATCTTGTAGAGGTGCGTTTCGGCGCCGGTCGCGCCGGGCTTCGCGGCCGCGCTCTGCTGCGCGGGCGGGGCGGCGGGGGCGGGCTTGGCGCCCTCTGCGACTTTCTCCGGCTTGCGCTCCTCCGCGGCGATCGCGATCCCCGGGCCGCCGCTCTCCGGCTCGAAACTCACGGGCGCATTGCCGCCGCCGGACAGGCGCACGGTGGCTTCGGAAAATTGCGGGACGGTGAGCACCGGCTTTGCATCCGGCGCGGCTGCGGCCTGTTCGCCAGTCAGGAAGACGGGCGCCTTGCCCGTATAGGCCGGCGGGGTCACCCAGGCATCGATGCGCAGGTCCGGTTTGACGACGGCCGGTTCCGGCAGGTGGAAGGCATCGGAGAGGAAGCCGGCGCGGTTGGAGTAGGAATAGGCGAAGGCAAGGGCGGCGATCAGCACGGGGGCGGCGCGCAGCGCGAAGGGGTCGTGGCGGGGCAGGTCCGGCTGCGGCGTGCCGGCCGAGAGCGTGCCGATGGTGCGCGCCATGCGGGCCTGATGCTCGCGCCACAGGGCTTCGGCCGCCGGACCGCCGGTCGACACGGTTTCGTCCTGGATGCGGATGGCCTGATGGCGCAGGCCGTTGCGGGCCTCCAGCATGCGGTCGGCGGCCTCGGGGGCGGGCAGGCGGATCCGTGCGAGTGGCAGGAGGGAGGCGACGAAAGCAAGCGCGAAGGCGGCAAGGGCGCCGGCATGCAGCCAGAAGGGCGCCAGGCGGAACAGGCCGAACCAGGCGGCGGCGACGAAAAGCAGGAGGACGGAGACCGGCAGCAGCAGCTTCGGCGCCACGGCTTCTGCCAGCAGCACGGCGCGCGCCGCAACACGCTTGCCGGCCAGCAGGCGGGTGAGCGGCGGGGCCTTTTCGGGCGCGGGCGGCGGGGCAGTCGTCATCCGTCGGTTCCTCGTCGGTCCGGGCCAGCGCCGCCATCGTCCGGCGACGCGTGCCCTTCATTGCATCGAGGATAACAGTCTTTGTGGCGAAGACGAGGGCGCGAACGCAAACGTGAACGGGAAGACCACACGGCCCACCGTTTTTGCGGGCGCCCGTGGGTATGTCGTCCAGGCCACTGAGGCTGCCGTGGTCAGGCGAGCCAGTCCGGCACGCTGTCGAGGCCGATCAGGTCGTCGTAGGTGAGGCGCGGGCGAATCACGTGGAAACGATCGCCCTTGACGAGCACTTCGGGCACCAGCAGGCGGCTGTTATAGGTGCCGGCCTGCACGGCGCCATAGGCACCGGCCGAGCTGATCGCCATCAGATCGCCAGGGCGCGGCGTCGCCATTTCGCGGTCGAGCGCCAGATAGTCGCCGGTCTCGCAGACGGGGCCGACGACATCGGCGCGGATGCGCGGCGCATTGGCGGCGGAGATCTTCACCGGACGCACCTCGTGCCAGGCTTCGTAGAGCGTCGGGCGGATGAGGTCGTTCATGGCGGCATCGACGATGATGAAGGTCTTGTCGCCGCCGTCCTTCACATAGATGACTTCGGTGACGAGAATGCCGGCATTGCCGACGATCAGGCGGCCGGGCTCTGTGACGATGCGGCAGTTGAGGCCGGCCAGCTGGTTCTTGACGATGTCGGCATAGGCGTCGGGCAGCGGCGGCGGATTGTTGTCGTCCCTGTAGGGGATGCCGAGGCCCCCGCCGATATCGACATGCTCGATCGTGTGGCCATCGGCGCGCAGCAGGTCCACCAGCTCGCGCAGCAGGCGGAAGGCATGGTCGAAGGGCTGCAGCTCGGTGATCTGGCTGCCGATATGCATGTCGATGCCGGTGACCTCGATGCCCGGAAGGGTGGCGGCATGGGCATAGACGTGGCGGGCGCGATCGTAGGAAATACCGAACTTGTTTTCCTTCTTGCCCGTCGAGATCTTGGCATGGGTGCGGGCATCGACATCGGGATTGATGCGGAAGGAGACCGGCGCGCGCTTGCCGAGGCGCACGGCGCGCGCGTTCAGCACTTCCAGCTCCGGCTCGCTCTCGACGTTGAAGCAGTAGATGCCGACTTCCAGCGCGTAGTCCAGCTCGCGCACCGTCTTGCCGACGCCGGAGAACATGATGCGGTTGGCGGGTACGCCGGCGGCAACGGCGCGGCGCAGCTCGCCTTCGGAGACGACATCGACGCCAGCGCCAAGGGCGGCCAGCGTCTTCAGCACGGCCTGGTTGGAGTTGGCCTTCATCGCATAGCAGACGAGGGCATCGACATCGGCGAAGGCTTTTGCGAACACCGTGTAGTGGCGCTCGAGCGTTGCCGTCGAATAGCAGTAGAAGGGCGTGCCGACGGCCCGGGCAATGTCGGAAACGGCCACATTCTCGGCATGGAGGATGCCATCGCGATAGTCGAAGTGGTTCACGGGATCAGGTCTCGTTCAGGGCCTTGCCGGAGCGGGGCGCGGTGGCGCGGCCCGGATCTGGCGCAAAAATCTAGAGGAGCGGATCGAGCAGGAAGGGGCGATCTTCTGGCGCCGTCTTTTTCTCGTCCTTGGATGCATTCCGGTTGATCTGGTCAGCCGGTGTGCCGGGCGGGTCGAGGTCGCCCTTGCGGCCGCAACCGCTCACGGCAACGGCGAGTGCCGCGGCGAGGAGCGCGAGACGCCCGATCTTCAGTGCTTTCATGTGTCCGTCGTCCTTCCGGATGCTCCCGCGCGGGAAGCCAGTTGACGTTTCTCATAGCCGGTTTGGCGCCGCTTGTAGAGGGCCTGTTTCCGGCTTTGGGCGGAGCGCTCAGACGCGCTCGCGCCACCAGGCGATCTGCCGGCGCACTTCCACCGGCGCGGTGCCGCCGAAGCTCTTGCGGCTGGCGACGGAGGCTTCCACCGTCACCACGTCGTAGACGGCGTCGGTGATCGCGGGGTTGATGGCCTGAAGCTCTTCCAGCGAGAGTTCGGAGAGGTCGCAGCCCTTCTGTTCGGCGAGCGCGACGGCGCGGCCCGTGACGTGGTGGGCATCGCGGAAGGGCAGGCCGACGGCGCGCACCAGCCAGTCGGCCAGGTCGGTCGCGGTCGAATAGCCGGAGCCGGCGGCGGCCTTCATGCGGTCGGCGCGGATCGTCATGTCGCGCACCATGCCGGTCATGGCGGCGATGGCGAGTTCAATGCTCTCGGCGGCGTCGAAGACCTGTTCCTTGTCTTCCTGCATGTCCTTTGAATAGGCGAGCGGCAGGCCCTTCATGACGGTCAGGAGCGCGATCAGCGAGCCGTTGATGCGGCCGGTCTTGGCGCGCACCAGCTCGGCCGCATCGGGGTTCTTCTTCTGCGGCATGATGGAGGAGCCGGTGGAGAAGGCATCCGACAGGCGGATAAAGCCGAATTGCGGCGTCGACCAGATGACGATCTCTTCGGCCAGCCGCGACAGGTGCGTGGCCGCGATCGAAGCGATCGACAGGAATTCCAGCGCGAAATCGCGATCCGACACCGTATCGATGGAGTTGCGGGTGGGCTCGCGGAAGCCAAGTGCGGCGGCCGTCATGTGGCGGTCGATGGGATAGCCGGTGCCGGCGAGTGCCGCCGCGCCGATCGGGCATTCGTCGAGCCGCACGATCGCATCGCGCACCCGCGAACGGTCGCGGCCGAACATCTCGACATAGGCCATGCAGTGGTGTCCGAAGGTCACCGGCTGGGCGGTCTGGAGATGGGTGAAGCCGGGCATGACGGTTTCGGCGTGCTCTTCGGCGCGGTCGAGGAAGGCCGCGATGAGGCTGGTCAGCGCCTTCTCCGTCTTCTGCAGCTCTTCCTTCACCCAGAGGCGGAAATCGAGCGCCACCTGGTCGTTGCGCGAGCGGGCGGTGTGCAGGCGGCCGGCGGCGGGGCCGATGAGGGTCGCAAGGCGGGCCTCGACATTCATGTGGATGTCTTCAAGCTTGCGGGAGAATTCGAAGCCGCCGGCCTCGATCTCCGACAGGATCGTGTTCAGGCCGTGAACGATCTTGTCTTTGTCCTCGGCCGAAATGATGCCTTGATGGGCGAGCATGGTCGCATGTGCGATGGAGCCGCGGATGTCCTGGGCATAGAGCTTCTTGTCGAAGCCGATCGAGGCGTTTATCTCCTCCATGATCGCATCCGGACCGGAAGCGAAGCGACCGCCCCACATCTGGTTGGAGGAAACATTCTCGGATGTGCCGTCAGCCATGGGAAACCCGCCCTCAAAAGTGCCGTCCGCGACCCCGGTTCCGCCTTGGAGACACAGGACTTGAACGACAGAAAATCGACGCTGCCGCCCAGACGCTATCTCGCGCTCGCCGCCCTTGCGGGCATCGTGGCCGGTGCGGCTGCCGTATACGTCAGGGAAACGGGTGCTGGCAATGGTGGCGCCACGCAAACGGCCGCCGTTCAGGGCGATTGCGCGGCCGCGAGCGGCACGATCGCGGCCATCAAGCCGTTCCTGAAAGGGCAGGTGGCGGCCATGAATGCCGTCGATACGCCGCGCAGCCTGCCGCCCATGACCTTCAAGGATGCCACCGGCAAGGACATGACGCTCGCCGACTTCTCCGGCAAGACGCTGCTCGTCAACCTCTGGGCC
Organism: Rhizobium sp. SG2393; assembly: GCF_042610495.1. Classification (NCBI taxonomy): domain Bacteria; kingdom Pseudomonadati; phylum Pseudomonadota; class Alphaproteobacteria; order Hyphomicrobiales; family Rhizobiaceae; genus Rhizobium; species Rhizobium sp. SG2393. The sequence continues at coordinate 1,651,317 of NZ_JBHGAP010000001.1, read as the reverse complement.
ACCTGGTGCGTGCCTTGCCGCGAAGAAATGCCGGCGCTGAACGGGCTTGAAAAGGCCAAGGGCTCCGACCGGTTCCAGGTGCTTGCCATCAACATCGACATCGGCGACGACGAGAAGCCGAAGACCTTCCTGACGGAGACCGGCGTCGATGCGCTCGGCCTTTACCGCGATGCCAGCATGGGCGTTTTCAACGTGCTGAAAAAGGAAGGCCTCGCCTTCGGCCTGCCGGCGACGATGCTGATCGACGGCAAGGGCTGCCTCATCGGCGCGATGAACGGCCCGGCGGCCTGGGACAGCGAGGATGCCAAGGCGCTGGTGAGCGCGGCGGTGGGGGGCTGATCTGCTCTCCGGCGCTCAGGCCTCAAGGCTGGGCGTCGAGCCGCGCCGCCAGAGCCTCTATATCGCGGTGGCTGAAGACCGCGATGCCGGCACGCATCAGTCGTGCTGCCACGACGCCCTGACCGGCGACCTTTACCCCGGCGAAACGTCCGTCATAAATCTCGCCTGAGCCGCAGGAGGGGCTGCCGTCGATCAGCAGCGCGAAGCGGCAGTCATTCTGCCGCGCCACGGCCAGCGCCCGTTCGGCAGCGAGCAGGAAGGCGGCGGTGACGTCGCGGCCGGTGTTTTCGACCAGGGTTGCCCTGCCGTCCAGAACCGAGGCCCCGCCCCCGGAACCCGCGATCTCGGCCGGTGGACGCGGCACGGGCAGGCCGGCGGCCATTTCCGGGCAGAGAGAGACGAGACGACCTTCCTGCCGCCAGCGGTCGAGGAGCGGGTGGGCGAGGGGTTTCGCCTTTCCGTCGTAGCGGACCTGTTCACCCATCAGGCAGGCGCTGACGAGAATGCGGTCCATTGCGCTCTCCCGCCCGGCCGGCTCGGTCACCCGGCGATCTTCGAGAAATCCGCCACGGTGCCCGTCGCCTCGCGGATGCGGGCCAGCAGCGCGAGGCGATTGGCGCGGATGGCGGGGTTTTCGTCGTTGACGAGCACGTCGGCGAAAAAGGCGTCGATAGGTGCGCGAAGGGCTGCGAGCGCTTCCATGGCGGAGCGGAAATCCTCGCGCGACACGGCATCCGCGGCGGAAGCCGCGGCCTGCGTGGTGGCGACGTAGAGGGCCTGTTCGGGCGGGAGCGCCAGAAGGCTCGCATCGACCGTGGTGCCGATCGTCGTGCCCTTCTTCTCCTCTGCCGCCAGAAGCTGCGTGGCCCGCTTGGTGCCGGCCAGAAGGTTCAGCCCTTCTTCCGACGTGATGAAGGCCGTCAGCGCCTCGACGCGGCGCGCGACCATCAGGAGGTCGTCATTGCCGCTGCCGACGGCGAGCACGGCGTCGATGAGGTCGTGACGCGCGGCGAGATCACGCAGATAGACCTTCAGGCGGTCGTGGAAGAAGGAGAGGAGGTCGGGGTCTGAAGCTACCGATGAGAGCGCGAGCCGCACTTTTCTTTCCAGCATGATCCTGATGACACCCAGCGCCGCGCGCCGTAGCGCGTACGGGTCCTTGGACCCCGTCGGCTTTTCATCGATGGCCCAGAAACCCGTCAGCGTATCCAGCTTGTCGGCGAGCGCTACCGTCAGGCCGACGGCGTTTTCGGGCAGGCGGTCGGAGGGGCCCTGCGGCTTCCAGTGGTCTTCGATGGCAGCTGCGACGGCCGGGTCCTCGCCCTGCAGCACCGCATATTTGCGGCCCATGATGCCCTGAAGCTCCGGGAATTCGCCGACGGCTTCGGTGCGCAGGTCGGCTTTCGCCAGAACCACCGCGCGGTCCACCAGCGCCTTGTCGGCACTGGTAAAATCCGCAAGCGTTGCGGCGAGCGCGCGGATGCGGCTGACGCGTTCGCCCTGCGTGCCGAGCTTGGCGTGGAAGGTCACGTTCAGCGCATCGAGCTTGGCCATGCGTTGGTCGAGCGGCTTGGCGAGGTCGAGGTCGAATTTTGCGGCCGAGGCCTTCAGCGTGTCGAGGTCCGGCAGGTCGTTCTGGTCGCGGGTCCAGAAGTGGCGGGCGTCGGAAAGGCGGGCGCGCACGACCTTGCCATTGCCATGCACGATCTCATGGCCGCCATCCTTCGCCACGATATTGGCGACGAGAATGAAGCGGTTGGACAGCACGCTCTCGTCGGCGCCTTGCGGGCGCGTCACGAAGCATTTCTGGTTGGTCTTGATGGTGAGGCGGATGATCTCGGCGGGGATTTCGAGATATTCCTCCTCGAATGCGCCCATCAGCACCTGCGGCCATTCCACGAGGCCTGCGACTTCCTCCAGCAGACCTTCGTCCTCCACCAGATCGAGCCCGTTGGCGAAGGCGAGGTTGCGGGCATCGGCCGCGATGATCTCCTTGCGGCGCTCGGCATCGAGCACGACAAAGGCCTTTTCCAGCTTTTCGACATAATCGGCAAAGCGGCGCACGGTGATTTCGGCCGGCGCGTGGAAGCGGTGGCCGTAGGTGACGTTCCCGGCCACGATGCCATCCACCTCGAAGGGGATCACCTGCGTCTCGTCATGCTCCGGCCCGAAGGTGCAGACGATGGATTGCAGCGGGCGCACCCAGCGCAGCGCGCCGGGCCTTGCCGAGGCCGCACCCGAGCGCATCGGCTTCGGCCAGGGAAAATCGCGGATGATCTTCGGCATGATCTCGGCGACGATCTCTTCCGTCGGCCGGCCGGGCTTGACGATATGGGCGACGTAGAAATCGCCCTTCTTGGGATCGCTGTGGACATGCGCTTCCGCGATGGAGGCAAGCCCCGCGCCGCGCAGGAAGCCTTCGATCGCCTTTTCATTGGCGTCGGTGCGCGGGCCCTTGCGTTCCTCGCGCTGGTCGGCGGAACGGGCCGTCAGCCCGCGAATGTCGAGCGTCAGGCGGCGCGGCGTCCAGTATTCCCGCGCGCCCTCGTAGGTCAGACCTGCCTCGACCAACTGGTCGGTCACCAGCTTCTTCAGGTCGCCGGCGGCCTTGCGCTGCAGGCGGGCCGGGATTTCCTCGGAGCGGAGTTCAAGCAGGAGATCGGGCATCAGAGCATTTCCTTGACCCCCGCGCCACGGCGAAAGGGCCGGCATCGACTGCCGTCATGGATGGATTTCGCTGCGCTCTGCTAACAAACTTTTGCGCCGCTGCACAACCGCAAAAATGGTGTGGCGGACGGGCGAGACGGCGCGCGTCGGAAGCGAGATTTCGACGCGGCCGCACGGCGTCCGCACGTGTCGTGGCAGACCGGCATGTTCCCGGCAGGGCTCCGTTGGTTGCGGCGAAAGCTTGAGGTCGGCTGTCTCGCCGGGATAGGCGGCATGCCAGCCATGTCTTGCCGATCGCCGTGTCACGCCGGTCGGATCACCTGTCAGCCGGGCCGACGCGCGATTGCCTTGAACATGGCTTCCAGTCGATCGAGGACTCCGAGATGCCGGTGAACGCCGATGCTGCGCCGTCCACTCTCGGTCAGGCGAATCTCCAGGCGATCGGACAGCCCGTCAAAGGCCTCCGCTGTTTCCAGAAGGCCACGTTGGATGCCCTCCTGAATAAGGGAGGCGGTTGCCGGGTCGATGAGTGTGGTGTGCAGGCTATAGTGGCCCCACCTGGCGGAAACCGGATGGCCGGAGCGCTCATGGATACCTGACAGGAAAGACCGCATGGCCTCCGTCAGATCGAACCAATCGTGGTGCTGAGTGCTCATGAGAGATCTCTAGAAAGATCCTCATGGATTTACAACCATAAATTATCAATACAACTTTATGCAATTATAGGGTGCCAACGCCTCAACGCATCGTCTTCCTCACCATCCCCCGCCACCGCCGCCACCACCGCCGCCGCCGGATGAGCCGCCGGAAAAGCCTGACGACGAGGAGGATTGCGGCTGGGGCAGGGTGGAGGCGATGGTTCCTGCCATGGACGAGGAAAAAGAGCCGATGCGGCTGAAGCCGCGGGAAAGGTCGCCGACATACCAGCCGGGCTGCTGGGCGGCGGCTGCGCCGGCGGCAGTGGCAGTGGCGAGCCAGGTTTCGAAGGTGCGGCTCCAGGGCTTTTCGACGCCCAGGGCGACGGCGTAGGGCAGCAGGGTCTCGAAATGCTGCGGCGACATCTGCGGCGCGCCCTGCATGTTCATCCGGTCCCTTTCGGCAACGGTCAGGTAGAGGCGCAGTCCCTCGATACCGTCCATCAGGCGGCGGCCGAGTGGTGTCGGCGCGCCCATCAGGAAGAAGAACAGCACATTGACCAACAGGATGCCGCCGATGCCGATCACCAGCGGCAGGTCGCTGATATCGGCCAAGAGTTCGATCTGGCTTGCAATGACGGAGCCGCCGATGCTCACGGCCACGAAGCCGATGAAACCGAGGGTGACGATCGAGCCGATGCGGGAGGCGAGCGAGGCGTGGCGGCGCAGGCCCTTGCCGACACTGGTAACAAAGGTGCCGAAGAAGATGGCGGCAAAGCAGACGGCAAACAGCATGCCGACGATATCGTCGCCGGGCGCGCCGAACAGGAATATGGCGGCGATGAAGAGGACGCTGAGCGCTGCGCCGCCGATCACATAGCCGGTATTGCTCTGGTAGTAGCGACCGCGATGTTCCTTCTCGATGGCCGAGCGGAAATCCTCGCCGAGGCTCTTCACCACCGTTCCGTTGGCGCGGTCGATGACGAGGGTTCCGCCGGCCTGCTCGACGGCTTTCAGCAAGGCGGCTTCACCCGACGGAAGGGCGGCGGCTGCGGGCTTTGCTGTCCGCTTGAGCGTGATGCATGTGTCGAGGTCTTCCAGGACGAGGTAACCAGCCACGGCGAGGCTGATGGCGGCCGCCGAAAGCGCTGTCCAGCCGCCGCCGGAAAAGCCCTTGTTGTCGACGTAGTTGACCAGCGCAGGTGACAGACCCTCCGGTGCATCCCATCGTGGAACCACCGTGCCGGCCGGCGGATCGCGGCCGACCAGCCACCAGAAGCGGGTGTAATAGGCCAGCACCACCGCAAGTCCGACATAGGCGATGATGTCGCTTAGAAAATCGCGCAGCAGCCACAGCGTTTCCTGCGTGCCGGTTGGTGGTACGAAAACACCCTTGTCGACCTTGACGGCGACCGTCAGCCCTTCGCCGGTTCCGAGCGGTCGCGTGGTCGCGAAGAAGATCTCGTTACCCTCCTGCAGCACCCGTGCGTTTCTGGCCGTCGCGCCTTGCGGTCCGGTGAAAAACGTCGTGCCGGTGAGCCTCGCATCCTGCGGCAGGGTGATGGTGGCGGAGGCTTCCTCGATGGGGAATGCCCAGCTGTTGCCCGTCACGTTCCAGTAGAACTCGTCGTAATCGGGAAAAAAGCGAATTTGCCGGTCGGTGCGGTAGGTGATCTGGTAGGTATGCTCGCCCGGATCGAGCAGCGTATCGGCGCTGCCGATCCGCAGGCGCTGACCGCCTGCGATCGTTTCCAGGGCATAGGGTTCGGACGCGCCGTCCCGCTCCACGGACTGTACGTCGAAGGCCACCGTCTGGCGCCGGCCGTTGGCGTCGCGCATTTCGGTCGGGAAGTCGCGGAAGATGCCGCGGCGGATGTTGCGGCCCTCGGCCGTGACCGTGATGGTTTCGGTGACGGAGACCTCGCCATTGGCTGAAAGGCCGATAACGGCATGGAAGGCGTTGATCACCTCCGCAGCGCCGGCCGGGCCGGCCACGGCGAGCGCCAGCATCAGGAGAAGACGTCCGAACCACCGTGCCATTGCCGTTCCTCCGTCTTTCTGTCTCGTTGGCGGGATCAGCCCTTCGGAATGTCGCCGGTCAGCCCGACGCCAAGCGATGCCAGCGCCCGCCAGTAGCCGGGATAGGTCTTGCCGACGCAGGCCGGGTCGAGAATGGTGATGCCGTCGATCTTCAGGCCGGCGAGCGCGAAGCTCATGGCGATGCGGTGGTCGGCGAAGGTGTCGATCTCGGCCGGCAGACGCTGGCCGGCCAGCGCCGGATCGGCATGGACGATCAGGTCGTCACCCTCTTCCACGGCAAGGCCGGGACGGATGGCATTGAGGCCGGTCGAAACCGCGCGGATGCGGTCGCACTCCTTGACGCGCAGATTGGCGATGCCGACGAAGCGGACCGGCGTTTCGTTGAAGGCGGCGAGTACGGCAATGGTCGGGATGGCGTCCTGCATCTGTGAGCCGTCGATCACGGCGGGCAGGTGCGGCAGCTTGGAGATGAAATCATAGGCGCGCGCATCGGGCTGCGAGAAGGCGGCCGCCGGCGTACCGATGTCGATCGCCCCGCCCGTCAGCACTTCCGCACCCCAGAGATAGGTGGCGGCCGAGGCATCGGGCTCGATGTGATAGTCGGCGGCGCGGTAGCCGGTCGGCGCCACGCGCCAGCTGGTCGGGCTCGCCTGCTCCACCTTTGCGCCGAAGGCTTCCATGGCTGCGGTGGTGAGGTCGATATAGCCGCGCGCACCGATATCGGCACCCGTCAGCGCGATTTCGATCGCCCGGTCATTGCCGGCCGCCGCCATCAGCAGGGCGGAGACATACTGGCTGGAAAGCCCGCCATCGATCTCGACGCGGGTCTCGCCGAAGCGTCCCGTGCCCTTCACCGTTACTGGTGGGCAGCCGGTCGGGGCTTCTGCCGTCACACCCATGCGCACCAGCGCCTCCACCAGCGGGCGGATCGGCCGCTTGCGCATGTGTTCGTCGCCGTCGACCACGACTGTCCCGTCGACGAGGGCGGCTGCCGCCGTTAGGAAGCGTGTTGCCGTCCCGGCATTGCCGAGGAAGAGCGGTGCTGCAGGCGCCGACAGGCGGCCGGAGCCGGAGACGACGAAGGTCGTGTCGTCGGGCTCGTCGATCGCGACACCCATGGCCCGCAACGCCTCGGCCATGTAGCGCGTGTCGTCGCTTTTTAGCGCGCCCGTCAGGCGGCTGGTGCCGGCTGAAAGACCGGCGAGCAGCAGGGCGCGGTTGGTGATCGACTTCGAGCCGGGCGGGGCGACATGGCCGTTCAGCGGGCCGCTGGCGGGGGTGATGGTGAGCTTGCCGGAAGAAGGGGTCATGGCGCCTGTCTCGATATCGGTCGTCTGCTGGAATGGCCGTGGTCCGGCTTTGACCGAACCTGTCGCGGCCGGCCCGTCCTCTACGACGGATCGGCTCTTTCCGGAAGATCAGAACTTCACGGAAGGCACGGCGCGGTCGGCCGTGTCGGTGATCTCGAAATAGGGCGCCTTGGTGAAGCCGAAGGGGCCGGCGACGAGATTGGAGGGGAAGCTTTCCACGCGGACATTCAGGTCGCGCGCCGCGCCGTTATAGTAGCGCCGCGACATCTGGATCTCGCCTTCGATCGTTTCGAGGCTGCGTTGCAGCTCGGCAAAATTCTGGTTGGCCTTGAGATCGGGATAGGCCTCGGCCAGCGCCACGATGCGCCCCAGCGCCTGCGAGAGCGCGCCTTCGATGGCCGCACGGCCCGCCACGTCGCCAGAGGGCGCCGCCTGGGCGCGGTTGCGCAGCGAGACCACCTCTTCCAGCACCGTCTTTTCGTGGGCCGCATAGCCCTTCACGGTCTCGATGAGGTTCGGAATGAGGTCGGCACGCCGCTTCAACTGCACGTCGATGCCCGACCACGCCTCCTCCTTCATCTGCCGGGCCTTCACCAGACCGTTATAGACGATGATGAGGTAGAGCGCGGCGACGGCGAGGATCGCAAGGCCGATCAGCATGGGAAGTTCCTCCTGACAGTGGCGGGAGGATTACCGCACTTCGCCGCGGGCGCAAAGCCGCAATGCGGGGCCTGTTTCCGGCGGAACGGCACGGCGCGGCGCTTTGGACGAAAGTGACGGTATCGGATCAACCCAAAGCCGGCAGCCAGCGTCATGTCCACCCTCGCCAAGCTCATCAACATCATCGCCTTCTCGACGCTTTTCCTGATGCAGGCCTCCGTGCAGCCGATCGAAAAGCCGCATGGCATCCGCCGCGCGCTACAGACCTATGCCGGACAGTTGTCGACCGGCGCCTACCCGACGCTGAAGCCGGTCTGGCAGCTCGGCGGCGCCCAGTCGGACGCAATCTGACGACTTGGTGCAAGTAAAAATCGCTAAAATTCGACTGAAATTCGAGTAAAACTTGCCCGCAACACTGCACGTGATCTGAAGATCTGTCCTGTATCAGAAAGGAACAACAAGAAATTCGACAGGGACATCATGATCGCGATTGCCTCCGTGGGCGCTGCCGCGCCCTTGCCCTTTTCTGCGCCCAACACGCGGCCGCGTCCGGAACCATCGGTGCCGACCTATATGGACGAACCGATGTTCGACCCGAATGCGCCGGACGAGGCGTTGATGGAGGAGGGGCGGGCCTACCGTGCCGCGACACAGGCTTTCTCCGCTGAGGTCGCGGCGTGGCCGCAGGATGAGCCCGCGGTGTATGTAGACCAGCCGCTGTTCGACACCAATGCGCCCGACATGGCCGTTATCGAGCAGGGCCGTGCGATCCGCGCCGCGGCCGGCGGTGAGGCGACGGCTGCTTGGGCCGGGCTCCAGGCGACGCGTACGGACCTTTATGGCGAGCAGACTGACGAGGCTCTTCGTCGCGAACAGGCAATCAACGCCATCGCTGCCCGCGCGCCGGCAGCGCTATTGGCCGTGAATGGTCTTGCGTCGGGACCCCTCCTGCTCTTTGCAGACGACCCCTCGGCAGCCGCCACGCCGGCTGCGACCCTCACGCTCCTCACGGCGGGCTACAGCGAACATTGACGAAAACGACAATGCCGGACACGCGCGCGTCCGGCATTTCCGTACTCTTGTCATTCACGCGTGTCAGGCAGCAACCGCACCCGGCACTGCACCGCCGGCATCCGTCAGAAGGAAGGCTTCGCCGCAGGCCTTGGCCAGCGTGCGCACGCGCAGGATATAGCTCTGGCGCTCGGTGACGGAGATCACACCGCGGGCGTCGAGCAGGTTGAAGACGTGGGAGGCCTTGATGCACTGGTCATAGGCCGGCAGCACGCATTTGTGCAGCATGCCGGGCTCCGAAGGGTGGCCGGCGGACAAAAGCGCCTGGCACTCCGTTTCGGCGTCGATGAAATGCTGGTGCAGCATCGCCGTGTTGGCATATTCGAAATTGTGGCGCGAATATTCCTGCTCGGCCTGAAGGAAAACCTGGCCGTAGGTGATCTTCTCGTCGCCCTCGCGGCCGTTGAAGTTGAGATCGTAGACATTGTCCACGCCCTGCACATACATGGCGAGACGCTCGAGGCCGTAGGTCAGTTCGCCCGAGACGGGTGCGCATTCGATGCCGCAGACCTGCTGGAAATAGGTGAACTGCGAGACTTCCATGCCGTCGCACCAGCACTCCCAGCCCAGCCCCCAGGCCCCCAGCGTCGGGCTTTCCCAGTCGTCTTCCACGAAGCGGATGTCGTGCAGCAGCGGATCCAGCCCGATCGCCTCCAGCGAGCCGAGATAGAGTTCCTGAAGGTTCGACGGGTTCGGCTTCAGGATGACCTGATACTGGTAGTAATGCTGGAGACGGTTCGGGTTTTCGCCATAGCGTCCGTCGGTCGGCCGGCGCGAGGGCTGCACATAGGCCGCGCGCCAGGGCTTCGGGCCGAGCGCGCGCAGCGTCGTTGCGGGGTGGAACGTACCGGCGCCGACTTCCATGTCGTAGGGCTGGAGTACCGCGCAGCCCTTGTCCGCCCAGTAGGCGTGTAGCGTCAGGATCAACGCCTGGAACGAACGCTTCGGATTCATGTGGTCGGGAACGGTGGTCATGGTGAAATAGCCCGAATGCCGTGGAGATGGCCGGACGAGTGCCACGAGAGGGGGAGGAAGGTCAACAGTGAAGGTCGGTGCCGCGGCGCCAACCGCCTTGGCTCAATCCTTCTTCACCCGATATTCGCCCGTCACGGGATCCTTGATCAGCGTGCCCTGCGTGCCGGTCTGCTGCTCGCGGCGCACGCGTTCGCGCTGGCGGGCGAGGCGTTCGGCGTCGGCGATGAACTTGCGGTAGCCGAGCCAGGCGATGCCGGCGATCAGCAGGATGAGGATCAGTTGCGGCATCGGCCCCTCCGGTGCATGGGTCGGCGGCGTCCTGAGCGGACGCGGCCGGGCGGCGGAGTGTTATCCGCCGGTCCCGTCTTTTGTTCTTTCGGCCTTAAAGGCCGTATCGGCTCCACAATGCCCTTTCCTCCGCCGCTTCGGCAAGGCCTGAAGCAAGCGAGGCGGCGAGCGGCCGGGCGGCATCGCCGAGACTGGCCGAAACGCCGGGGACCCGGCGGCCGAAGAGGCCGCGGGCCGGCTGGATGAGGCGCAGTTCCGCCTTGGCGCCGAAGCGGCGCTTCAGCGTGCCGCTGAGATCGCCGATGCCATCCACGAGGCCGAGTTCGCGGCCCTTCGTGCCGGTCCAGAAGAGGCCGGAGAAGAGCGTCGGATCATCGGCAAGCTTCGTGCCGCGGCGGGCCTTCACCATGTCGATGAAGGTCTGGTGGATCTCGAGCTGCAGGCTCTTCAGATAGTCGATGTCGCTCTCGCGCTCCGGCTGGAAGGGATCGAGGATCGCCTTGTTTTCGCCCGCCGTATAGACGCGCCGCTCGACGCCGATCTTCTTCAACAGTTCCGGAAAGCCGAAGCCGCCGGAGACGACGCCGATCGAGCCGACGATAGAGGAGGGGTCGGCGAAGATCTCGTCGCCCGCCACCGCGATCATGTAACCGCCGGAGGCGGCCGCATCCTCGACGAAGACGATGACGCGCTTGTTCTTCTCCTCGGCGAGATCGCGGATGCGCTGGTAGATGAGCCGCGCCTGAACCGGCGACCCGCCAGGCGAATTGATCGACAGTGCCACCGCCGGCGCTTCCTTTACGGAGAAGGCGCGTTCGAGCAGGGGCGCCACGCTTGCGAGGTTGAGGGCGGGGCGGAACTGGCTGCCACCGGCGAAGATCGCGCCGTTCAGGCGCACCACCGGGATGACGGTGGTCTCGCCGCGAAACTTGCGGGGCAGCAGCTTTTTGAGAAACGCTTTCATGTCGTGCCTTGCTGAAACAGTCGGTCTGGATGGACCGGATGTAGGGATTGGCTGCCGCCACGCAATGGAGGGCCGATAAAAGCCTGCGTGATCGCCTGCGCGGTGCCGTGGCGTCTACCCCGCCGGCCGGCCCTTCCGGGCATAGGCGGCGCGGCCGTTGTTGAAGTCATCCACATCGTCGGCGAAGCGGTGTCCGTCCTCGACATGCATGATGAGTGGCGCGCGGATGGTGAGGCGCGCCCGGCTCTGCTTGATCGCCGTGACGAGGATACGCACGGCGTTTTCGCCGGTGCGGGGGTGGAGTGCTGTGATCTCGATACCGCCGAGCCGGCGGCCGCAGGCGTCGATGATCTCGGCAATCGATTCCGGCCGGGCGATCAGCGAAAGCTGCCCGCCGGGTTTCAGCATGGCTGCGCCGGTGCGGATCCACGACGCCATCAGCCCGTCCGTCATCGCATGCGCCTCGGCCTTCAGCGCATCCGGCGTGCGGCGGTCGGCGCCGTCGTTGAAGGGCGGGTTCATGATGACGTGGTCGAAGGCATCGTCGGCAAGGCCGGCTGCGACGCGGGCGCGGCCGGTCAAGGTCACATCCGCCTCGACCACGGCAAGGCGGGGCGCGAAGAGGGCATTGGCGGGATGGGCGACGGTTTCCCGGGCAAAGGCGGCCATGACCGGCGAGCGCTCGACCAGAAGCACCTCCGCAAGGGGCAGCCGTGCGGCAACCGCAAGACCGGCGGCACCCGCGCCGGCGCCGAGATCGGCGACCCGCATCGGCCCGTCGCCCGTCACCAGCGCTGCCAGCAGCATGGCATCCATGCCGGAGCGATGGCCGCGCTTTTCCGGCTGCACGACATGGAAACGTCCGCGATGGAAGGCATCCACGGTGCGTCCGAGATCGGCCGCGTCCCTCGATGCCGGTGCGGCTGGTGACGTTACCATCCGCCTTCCTCCTCCGGCGGGCGAAGCTCGTGGGCGAGGCCGGCATCGGCAAGGATGCTGCGCGCTTCTTCGGCATCCTCGCTCGGCACCAGCAGGCGGCGCGGCAGCAGGCCGAGCGAGCCTTCCAGAACGCTCATGCCCTGGTCAGCCACGAGGCAGGCGATCCCTGCCTCCTTCAAAAGGCTCTGCGAAAAGGAAAGCACGACGGCGTCGTTGGTGCGGATCAGTTCTTTCATGGTCTCGCCCGTGGCCCTTGTTGCGGCCTTGCCGTCTTCATCCGCACCCTTCCGGGGCAGGTTTCCCTTGTGTCTTTCGGACGACGAGACAATTCGCCTCTTGCCGCCCGGTGCCCCGGTTTCTATTGTTCTTTTCAGAAATGCAACAGGAGTCCGGGTTTTGGGCGTCGTCGTATCGCTGGAAGACAGCAAGAACAGGCAGGCATCGGTGAAGCCGCTGGTGGATCTCACCAAGGGCGACATGGAGCGGGTGAACCAGCTTATCCTCTCCAAGGCCGGCTCCGACGTGCAGATGATCCCTGAGGTGGCCAACCACCTGATTTCGTCCGGCGGCAAGCGGCTGCGCCCCATGCTGACGCTCGCCTCCGCCGCCATGTTCGGCTATGCCGGCGACAGCCACATCAAGCTCGCCACCAGCGTCGAGTTCATGCACACGGCAACGCTCCTGCATGACGATGTTGTGGACGAAAGCGACCTGCGCCGCGGCAAATCCACGGCCCGCACCATCTGGGGCAACCAGGCAAGCGTGCTCGTCGGCGATTTCCTGCTCGGCCAGGCCTTCCGCATGATGGTGGACGTCGGCTCGCTGGATGCGCTCGACGTGCTCTCCACCGCCGCTTCCGTGATCGCCGAGGGCGAGGTGCTGCAGCTCTCCGTCGCCAAGAACATGGAGACGACAGAGGACGATTACCTGCAGGTGATCCGTGCCAAGACGGCCGCGCTCTTTGCCGCCGCCGCCGAAGTCGGGCCGATCATTGCGGGTGCCTCGCGCGCCGAGCGCAATGCGCTGAAATCCTACGGCATGAACCTCGGGCTCGCCTTCCAGCTCGTCGATGACGTGCTCGACTATGGCGGTTCGGCCGCCGAGCTGGGCAAGAATGTCGGCGACGACTTCCGCGAGGGCAAGATCACCCTGCCGGTCATCCTCTCCTATCGCCGTGGCACGCCGGACGAGCGTCAGTTCTGGCGCACGGCGATCGAGGGCGGGGAGAATGGCGACGAAAACCTGGAAAAGGCTCTCGCCCTCATCACCCGCTACAATGGCCTTGGCGATACGATCGCGCGCGCCCAGCATTACGGCACCATCGCCCGGGACGCGCTGGCGCCGATGCCGGCCTCGGCGCTGAAATCGGCCCTGCTCGAAGTCATCGACTTCTGTATCGAACGCCTGAACTGAGCCGGGCGGCAGAAGGCGTGATATGGCGGCGTCGGGCGGCCGCGCACTGCTGTGCGACGGTTCACACCCTTGCGGCAATGCGGCAAAAAAGTCATGCTTCACCACGATACCGACGCATTGCTTTGGAATGAGTCGCGTCGCGGGCGCCGCGCGGGTTGCGGCCAGAAAGGCTTCTTATGCGGAAAGATCGTTTTCTACGTCTCCTGAACGGCGCGGCCATCATCGCGGTCATGGGCCTTGGGGCCGCCGTGGTTTCAGCCGAAGACAAGCCGGCCGAGCCGAAGGCCGAGGTGACCTTCGAGACGCGCGACGTCAACACGTTTTCGGGCGCGTATCTCGCTGCCCGGACGGCCGATATCGACCGCGACTTCGTGACGGCGACGGAACTCTACCGCAAGGCGCTCGCGCTGCAGCCCGACAATGCCGATATCGCCCAGCGACTGATGATCACCTATCTCATGAACGGTGACTTCAAGAAGGCCGTGGAGTCGGCCGATACGCTGAAGTCGGATGCTTCCGTCGAGCGTATCACCTCCATGGTGCGCGGCGTGGATGCCATCCAGTCGAAGAACTACCGCAAGGCTGGCGAGATCCTGAAATACGAGGGACCGAACGACCTCGACCGCCTGATGACGGGCCTGCTGCAGGCCTGGGCCATTGCCGGCGAAGGCAAGACCAAGCAGGCGCTTTCGGCCGTCGACAAGCTCGAGGGGCCGGAATGGTTCGGCATCTTCAAGAATTACGTCTCCGGGACCATCGCCCTGCAGGCGGGTGACCTGGATGCTGCGCGCAGCCGCCTGAACACCACCATTCTCGACCGCGATGGCGCGAGCGGCGCGCCGGATACCTTCATGCGCGCCGTCTTTGCGCTGGCTCGCCTCGAGGCGAATGCGGGCAACAAGCAGAAGGCGCTCGACACGATTGCCGTCGGCGAGGGCGTCGTCAACAATTACACGCCTCTCGATGCGCTGCGTGCCAGCATCGAAAAGGGTGAGAAGCAGGTGCAGCAGGTGGCAACGCCTGCCGACGGTGCGGCATCCGTGCTGTTTGCCGTCGCCGCAGCGCTGAACCGTGGCGGTGCCGAAGATATCGTCACGCTCTATCTCCAGACGGCGCGGGCGCTCGACCCCGACAGCGCCGACATCCTGATCATGCTCGGCGGCATTGCCGAGACGCTGAAGAAGCCGGAGCAGGCCGTGGCGCTTTACCGGCAGGTGCCGGACGATTCGCCCATGCGTCGCCTGTCGGAGCTTCAGCTCGGCCTCAGCCTCGCCTCCGTCGGCCGCGTCGATGAAGCCAAGACGCATTTGCAGGCCCTGATCGACCAGGATCCGAAGAACATGCGCAGCTATCTGGCGCTCGGCAGCGTGTTGTCGGATGCCAAGGACTACAAGGCCATGGGTGCGCTCTATGATCGCGCCGCCGAGGCCATCGGTCCGACGCCGCAGCGCAGTGACTGGACGATCTTCTTCCAGCGCGGCATCGCCTATGAACGTCTGAAGGAATGGCCGAAGGCCGAGCCGAACTTCAAGAAGGCGCTGGAGCTCAATCCCGACCAGGCCCAGGTATTGAACTATCTCGGTTATTCCTGGGTGGACATGAACATGAACCTCGACGAGGCCATGAACATGATCCGCAAAGCCGTAGAGCTGAAGCCGGATGACGGCTACATCGTCGATTCGCTCGGCTGGGCCTATTTCCGCCTCGGCAAGTTCGACGAGGCTGTGGTGGAACTGGAGCGTGCTGCCGAGCTGATGGCTGGCGACCCGACGATCAACGACCATCTGGGGGACGCCTACTGGCGTGTCGGCCGCAAGCTGGAAGCGACGTTCCAGTGGCGTCAGGCGCTGGAACTGAAGCCGGAGCCGACGGAGATCCCGAAGATCCAGGCCAAGATCGACAACGGCCTGCCGCCGCTCGACAACACGATCCCGGCTGCCGATGCCGGCAACGGCGTGCAGCCGAAGAAGGAGCCGGAAGCCGACGTGGCGACCGGCAAGAAGTCCTGATCCGCCCCGGAGCGGAGCGGTGACGGCGGACACATGGGTGGACCGGCAGGCGGGCCTGCCGGTGGCCATGGCTGAAGGCCCTGCGGGTGCTCTGCCGGACATGGCACTGACCCGTCTGGCGCCGGCCAAGATCAATCTGGCGCTTCATGTCGTCGGCCAGCGGGCCGATGGCTACCACCTCCTGGAAAGCATCGTGACTTTCGCGGATGCCGGCGACCGGGTCGGCGTGACGCCGGCGGAGGCCGACCGTTTTACCGTCAGCGGGCCGTTTGCCTCTCTCGTGCCACTTGGCGCGGCGGGTGTCGAAGGCAATCTGGTGCTGAAGGCGCGCGACGGGCTGAGGGCGCTTGCGGCCGGGCATGGGCTGCCTGCCGGGCCCGTGCATCTTCATCTTGCGAAGAACCTGCCGGTACAGTCCGGTATCGGCGGCGGTTCGGCCGATGCGGCGGCTGCGCTCGCCCTGTTGTGGGATCTCTGGGGGCTCGGTCGTCACTTCGCGATCCCGTCTGCGGCGTCTCATCCGGACATGGCGGCGCTTGCCCTGTCGCTCGGTGCCGACGTGCCCATGTGCCTCTCCGGCGTGCCTGCTCTTATCACCGGCATTGGCGAGGGCATCACGCCGCTTCCTGATCTGCCCGGCCTTTCCGTGCTTCTCGTCAATCCGCTGGTCGGCGTTTCCACGCCGGCAATCTTCCGCCGCCTCAGCGACAAGAACAATCCGCCACTCGTCATGCCTTCCGCGGCGGCAGGCGCGTCGGACTGGCTTGCCGCCCTTGCCGGCATGCGCAATGATCTGGAGCCGCCGGCGCGCGCGCTCGAACCTGTCATCGATACCGTGCTCGCGGCCCTTGCCGCAGCCGGAGCGCGGCTTGTCAGGATGTCGGGCTCGGGGGCCACCTGTTTCGGGATCTTCGAGGATGATCATGCCCGGGACAGGGCGGCCGCGCGGTTTGCCGCCGATTTCCCGAGCTGGTATGTCCAGCCCTGCCACACGAAAGGAACAGGCCATGCCCCGGCTTGACCCCGACAGACCCTTCGTCCCGGTCCGGTTCGCCGTTCTGACCGTGTCCGACACGCGCACGGTGGCCGACGACCGCTCCGGAGATACGCTTGCCTCGCTTATCGAAGGCGAAGGCCACCAGCTGGCCGCACGCGCGATCGTGCCCGACGACAAGGCGGCCATCGTCCGGACTGTCACCGGCTGGATCGAGGCGGGTATCGTGGATGTGGTGGTCACGACGGGCGGTACGGGCTTTACCGGACGCGACGTGACGCCGGACGCGATCGAGCCGCTGTTCGACAAGCGCATGGAAGGCTTTTCCGTCGTGTTCCATCGCCTCTCCTATGAGAAGATCGGGACCTCCACCGTGCAGTCGCGCGCGACCGCCGGCCTGATCGGTGCGACCTTCGTCTTCGTGCTGCCCGGCTCGCCCGGCGCCTGCCGCGATGCGTGGGAAGGGGTGCTGAAGCCGCAGTTCGACTATCGGCACCGCCCCTGCAATTTCGTGGAAATCATGCCGCGGCTGGACGAACACCTGAAGCGTGGCGGTTAGGGTCAAAACCCGATCCGAATACTTGTCCTGAGAGGTTTTGACCCTGACGCATCATCCGGCCGGCGTGAAGCCGGGGTCGACGGGATGTTGTTTCATTCTGCCAGATCGACGAGCGATCCGAGCGCCTTGAGGGCCGGACGGGGGCGTTTGCCGATCGGGCCTGTCCCGCGGCATTCACCGGCCGTGCTGACGCCGCGCTACCCAGGCGGGGGCAATTTCGGTTCGCATGCGTTTCGCGCCGCTCAAGGCGGCAAGTTCGCTGGGCGTGCGGCCATGGGTGGCAAGGCGCAGCGCCTCGCTCTTGCGCAGCAGGCAGCCATGCTCAAGGGCGGCCGGGCGGCTGAAGAGGCGGGCAATAAGCGAACGGCGAAGCTGGCGTGCCGGTGTCAGCCGGACGGGGCCGCCACCAAGCGCCATATGCTCGGCCATCTCTTCCACCCAGCGGCCCATGGGGCGGGCGCCGGGTTCCAGCATCAGCAGCCATTCGCCGCGCGTGCGGCCAACGGCGTCTGCAAGCGTCGTATCTGTGAGAAACAGGCAGCCGGCCGCATCGGCCACGGCCGAACTGCCGTCCTTCGAGCCGCGATCGAGGATCACGACATCGCTGACCAGACCTTCCACGGCGCCGGCCACGAGCACTGTCAGCGTCGCTGCCAGCTCCGCCTCGTCGTCCAAAATCTCGATCAACACACTCAGCATAAGGTTTCGTATCGCATCGCACACCAAAACGCCACATGGCAGCGGCTGCATTGATGAAAGCGCTTTTAACGCCGTTAACGGCACGGCCAGACCGGGCAGCGCAACATCCCCTCTGATAGTTTGTTCTTGCAATGTTCTCATTCTCGCGCTAGATAAAGCGTCACCGGATGCCGGCCATGGGGCCGGCGGATCGGAGAGGATCCATGGCAGAGCTGAGTGAACTCAGGCAGGGCGCGCTTGCTCCCGGCCACCGGGCAGATGTGGCCGATGCGCTGGTGGAGCGCTCGGGTGCACGCATCGAGGTCGACCGCCGGCGCGGGCGTGGCGCCGGGCTCAACCCCAGCGGTCGTTTCGAGCCGGTCTCGCGCGAGGCCTTTGACGATGGCTGGCAGACGCTGGAAGAGCTTCCGCCATTCCGCACCGAGGTGCAGGTGGAAAAGCCGCGCAGCATCATTGCGCGCAACGACAGTCCCGACATTCCCTTCGACCGCTCGGTCAATCCCTATCGGGGCTGCGAGCATGGCTGCATCTATTGTTTCGCGCGGCCGACCCACGCCTATATGGGGCTTTCGGCCGGGCTCGATTTCGAGGCGAAGCTGTTTGCCAAGCCGGATGCGGCCAAGCTGCTGGAGCGGGAACTGGCCAAGCCCGGCTACAAGCCCAGGCCGATCGCAATCGGCACGAATACGGATCCCTATCAGCCGATCGAGCGGGAATGGCGCATCATGCGGCAGGTGCTCGAAGTTTTGCGCGATGCCCACCATCCGGTGATGATCGTGACAAAATCGGCGCTGGTGACCCGCGACATCGACATTCTCGCTCCCATGGCGGAGAAGGGGTTGGCCCGTGTCGGCCTGTCCGTCACCACGCTCGACCGGAAGCTTGCCCGCAGCATGGAGCCGCGCGCCTCGACGCCGTCAAAGCGGCTGGAGGCGATCCGGCAGGTGACGGAGGCCGGCATTCCTGCCGGCGTTCTCGTTTCGCCGATCATTCCGGCGCTGAACGATCACGAGATCGAGCGCGTGCTGGAGGCCGCGAAGGCGGCCGGCGCCACCGAGGCCAGCTATGTGCTGCTGCGCCTGCCGCTGGAAGTCAGTCCGCTCTTCCGCGACTGGCTGCTGCGGGAATATCCCGACCGCTATCGCCATGTCATGTCGCTGGTGCGCTCCATGCGCGGTGGCAAGGATTACGATGCGGAATTCGGCAAGCGCATGAAGGGGGCAGGGCCCTATGCCTGGCAGATCGGCCGCCGCTTCGAACTCGCCGCCAAGCGCCTGGCGCTCAATCTGGCGAAGCGGCAGCTGAACTGCGAGCTCTTCGTGCCGCCGCGCGGGCACGGGGTGCAGCTGTCTTTGCTCTGATACGGGTGGACGGGCAGGATGGCCTGGGCACGTTTGGAGGAAAGGGCTTGCGGGCACCGGATTTCCGGCGCGCAGCGGAACGGGAGCGATGCGGTTCACCAAAAACCGAAGGCGCCTCCGCTTCTCTCGGAGACGCCTTCTTTCGCTCCCGGCGAGAGCCCGGACGGTCGGCCGCAGGGTAGCCTTTTGTCCGGGTATGCTTTCGAGAGGTCAGTTTACCCTGAGTTCGAGGGTCGACGGATCAAAAACCTGTGATTGGACTTCGGGCGTGGTCGTCGGCCCGCTATCGGTCAGGCCGGCCGTCGCTGTCTCGACGGGCTTGCCCGGCTCGGTCGCGCCAACGGATGCGGTCTGCGCGGTCGTATCGACGCCGCCGGCGGCAACGAGCGTGCCGGCGGTGGTCGTGGCAGCCGCCGCGAGCGAGCCGCCGGTGGTGCTGTCCACGCCGCGGAAAAGGTCCGGCGGCAGCGCGCTGACGAAGGTGACCGGCGAGCCGCCGAGCCAGGCCTCGGTGCGCAGCATTTTCAGCTGCCCGTTGACGGTGCGGATTTCGCGACGCTCCGTGCCCGGCTGAACCGTCGGAACCTGATAGGCGCTCGCCGTTTCCTTCTTTGGAAGCGAAACGCACTGGGCGCAGGTGATGGTTTCAACGCTTCCGGCCGTGTCCGATGACGGGCCGGTGGTGATGAGCTCGATCGAGCTTGCAGCGGCAGGGCCGGCGCCAAGCAACAGGGCGGACATGAGCACGGAACGCATGAAACAACTCTCCATATCAGGGGGAGAGCGTACCCGCTAAATCTTACGGTCCGGTCAGGAGAAATGGTTAACGTCTTCCCGTTTCGCGCGAGAGCGGAGGCATCCCCGATCCCGCTCGTCGTGGCGTCAGTGCGGGAAATCTGGGCTCGATGGGTTTCGAACCTTCGGGCATGTCACCTAGAAGCGTATCGCTGTTTCAGGAAAAGAGCTGCAAAAGCAGGATCCTACAGCATGCCGCGTGAATCCCGGGTCAGGCAGCATGCTGTTGCACGCGTTTCTATTGCCGGTCGATGGCCCGCCAGCCGATGTCGGAGCGCGTGAAGCCGTTTTCGAAGCGCACGGCCGCGACGGCCTCGTAGGCCGCATCACGGGCGTCTTTGACGCTGGTTCCCAGCGCGGTGACATTGAGGACGCGCCCGCCGGTTGCCACCAGTTTCCCATCCTTCAGCGCGGTGCCGGCGTGGAACACCTTGGCGCGTTCGGTATCAGCAGGCAGGCCGGCAATCGGCTGGCCCTTGTCGTAGGCCGCAGGATAGCCCTTGGAGGCGACGACCACAGTCAGGGCGGCGTCGTCGCGCCATTCGGCTGCCATGTCGGCGAGGCGACCGGTCGCGGCAGCGTGCAGGATTGGCAGGAGATCGCTCTTCAGCCGCATCATCAGCACCTGACATTCCGGATCGCCGAAGCGGACGTTGTATTCGATGAGCTCCGGTCCCTTGGCGGTGATCATCACGCCGGCGAAAAGCACGCCCGAGAAGGGGTGGCCGCTGTCGGCCATGCCGGCAATGGTCGGCTCGATGATCTCGGCCATCGTCCGGGCGATCATCTCGTCGGTCATGACAGGGGCGGGGGAATAGGCGCCCATGCCACCGGTGTTCGGACCGGTGTCGCCGTCGCCCACCCGCTTGTGGTCCTGGGCAGACGCCAGCGGCAGCGCCGCCTTTCCATCGGTGATGCAGAAGAAGCTTGCTTCCTCGCCGTCGAGAAAGGCTTCGATCACCACTTCGGCGCCGGCTGCGCCGAAGGCGCCGGCAAAGCAGTCGTCGATGGCGGCCAGCGCTTCATCAACGGTCATGGCGACCGTCACGCCCTTGCCCGCCGCAAGACCATCGGCCTTGATGACGATGGGTGCGCCTTCTGCCTCGACATAGGCGCGGGCCGAAGCCGCGTCGGAAAAGCGGCGATAGGCGCCGGTCGGGATGTTGTAGCGGGCGCAGATGTCCTTGGTGAACCCCTTGGAGCCTTCCAGCTGCGCGGCGGCCTTCGATGGGCCGAAGACGGCGATGCCGGCCTCACGCAGCCTGTCGGCAATGCCGGCCACCAGCGGGGCCTCGGGGCCGACCACGACGAACTCGATCGCGGTCTCCTTGCAGAAGGCAATGACGGCGTCGTGATTGTCGATATCCAGGGAAACGAGCGTGGCTTCCTCAGCAATCCCCGGATTGCCGGGGGCGGCGTAGAGCGCGGTCAGGAGCGGCGACTGCCGGAGCTTCCAGGCCAGCGCATGTTCGCGTCCACCCGAACCGATCAAGAGAACCTTCATCGTACACCCCCATTCGACCATCGTCATCGCCGTTTCCGCCCCTTGCGGTCGACAGGCTGCGGTTAAGGGCCGGGGCGTTGGAGGTCAAGGAAAAATCCGGTGGCAGAGGAAACGCGGCGCCGACCGCTCACACCCCGTCCGCGCAATCGCGTCGATTGCCGCCAGACTGCGTCAACGCGGTGATCGCGCCCGTCTTGACCCTGCGCGCGCCGCGCGGCAATCAAGGGGCATGATGACATCTCGTTCAGACACTGCAACCGGCAGCGCTGCCGCACCCGACACCGGCCGCGTGGCCGATGCCCCCTCGCAGAACTGGGTCTATCGGGT
Organism: Rhizobium sp. SG2393; assembly: GCF_042610495.1. Taxonomy (NCBI): domain Bacteria; kingdom Pseudomonadati; phylum Pseudomonadota; class Alphaproteobacteria; order Hyphomicrobiales; family Rhizobiaceae; genus Rhizobium; species Rhizobium sp. SG2393. The sequence continues at coordinate 1,629,768 of NZ_JBHGAP010000001.1, read as the reverse complement.
GCTGCCGCGCAGCCTCTGGCCGCATGCGCAGCTTGCCCGCTGGGATCGACCGATCGGCTGGCAGCTCCTGCTTTGGCCCTGCCTCTGGTCGGCGACGCTGGCGGCCGGGGCGCAGGCTGCGGTGGGGCCGGTGGCTCTCGGCACCTATGCCTGGCATCTCGTGCTCTTCCTTATCGGCGCGATCGCCATGCGGGGCGCGGGTTGCACCTATAATGATCTCGTCGATCACCGCATCGACATGGCGGTGGCACGCACGCGGTCGCGGCCGCTGCCATCGGGACGGATCGAGCGGAAGGCGGCTTTCGTGTTCATGGCGCTGCAGGCGCTGGTCGGGCTCGTCGTGCTTCTGCAGTTCAACGGGTTTTCCATTGCGCTCGGCATCGCTTCGCTGGTGGTGGTGGCTGCCTATCCCTTCGCCAAACGCGTGACCGACTGGCCGCAGCTTGTGCTCGGGCTTGCCTTCTCCTGGGGGGCGCTCATGGGGTGGGCAGCGGCTTTCGGTCGGCTCGATGCCGCACCGGTGCTGCTCTATGTCGCCGCAATCCTCTGGACCATCGGTTATGACACGATCTACGCCTATCAGGACCGGGAGGATGATGCCCTGGTCGGCGTGCGCTCCACGGCGCGGCGTTTCGGTGACCGCCCACGGCCCTGGCTTGCTGCCATTTACGGCGGCGCGGTGCTGTTCCTGGTGCTGGCCTTTCTTGCCGGCAACGCCGGCTTGTTGGCCTGGGTGGCGCTTCTTGTCGCGGCCGTCATGCTCGCATGGCAGATCCTGGTGCTCGACATCCGCGATCCCGCCGACTGCCTAGCGCTTTTCCGGCTCAACGGCACGGTCGGGCTGATCCTGTTTGCCGGTCTTGTCGCTGCGCTCGTCTGGCGGTTGATCGTCTGATCGGCGGCTGCCGAACGCCAAAGGAAACCCCGCGCCGGGGTCAGCACGGTGCGGGGCTCGGCATGTCACCGAAAATCCTGATATCGACGGACCAAGGGCAGGCTGGGGGCAGCGCCATCGAAGGTCTGCGCGGTGGCGGGGATCACGCCCAGCTCGGTTCCGAGCGCTTGTTGCGGCGGTCGCGGCGCAGATAGGCGGCGACGAGAATGCGGGTCAGGCGAGCGAAACGGTTGATCATCTGGCGCATCGGGAACCTCCTTGTCTGTTGCGACCAAAGCTACGGGTGGGCTATGGCACGAACGTGGCGGGAGGCCTGTTTCCTTGGCAACACATTGACTTTCAAAAACAAAAAACCGACCGCAGGGGGTCGGTCGGCTTTTTGCACTGGAGAGAATGTGGCCGAAATCAGGAGCGCGCGATGATCTCGCGGCCGTCGATCCTGAGGGTGACGCCGAGCTTGCCGGTGGAGCGGCGAACGAGGAAGCGCGGGCGGCGGTCGGCGAAGTAGGAGTAGCGGCGACGCTGGCGAGGACGGGCGGTGCGAACCTCGCCCAGATGCTCTTCCAGCGGACGGGCGACGCCATCGGCTTCCACCATCAGCATGGGGATGCGGTAGGATTCGGCCCAGGCGCGCCAGTCGGCGGCGATGTCGCAGAGGTCGTGCGCCACCAGAAGCGGTACGCAGAGTTCGGGATCCTCGTGGTGTAGTTCCAGCGTCACCGTCACCAGGCCGTCGCCATGGTCGATGGCGCGGGCAGCCACACCCTTGAAGGCGCGGGCCGGCAGGGCGATGGAGAGCGGCAGGCCGCTCGAGGGTAGGATCTTGCGCAGCACCGCGCCGCGCTCGTCGAGCTGGATGGTGACACTACCGGGATACCCAGGCACTGCGAAGCTTGCCTGTTGCGGGAAGCGCTGCGGATCGAGTCTCAGCGTATTTCCGAGCCATGCCGGCTGGGTCAGTGTATTGCGCATCGTGTATTCGCCCTTGTTTTACCCTGAGAGCTGCTTTCCGCAGTCTTCTCGTCGGGACGTTTTCCGTCCTCTGATGGGCTCAATGTACGGGCGGCCACTTTGAGGGCGCTTAATTTTCGCGGTTAAGAAAACTTTGCATTTCTCGATGGTTAGCAAAGGCCAACGGGTCAGGGTTGCCAGTGTGTGAAGCTTTTGCGCAAAAATTTCCGCGTCGGCGGCACTGCCTCCGGTGAAGGGAAGAATGGGCGACAGGTTCGCGCAAGCCTGGCGGCCCACCGTCGCCGGCGGGCGCGTCGCAGGTCTCCCCTGGGGCGCCGGCCTGTCGGTTAACGCGCTGTCAATGCCTCAGTGGCAAGCTTTCGGGCGGAGCCGGTGCCGGAGCAGCCCGTCCTTGTCGCCGAAGGCCTGCGATCCGCATGAGGCGGTCAGCGGCGAAACGAGAAACGATCCGGTCGGGCGCAGGCGCCGTGCCAGGGTCCGCAATGCCCGGAGAACTCCTGTGACATCGACGTTTCTGGATTACAATCTGATCGCCCGCGACATGAATGCGAGCCTGAACCGCGTTGCCAAGGAAAAGCTGGTGGCGCGGGATGCCGAATATTACAAGAACAATATCGGCAAGGTCACATCGATCGACGACTTCCTGAAGGACTACAGGCTCTACTCCTACGCCATGAAGGCGCACGGGCTAGAAGACATGACCTATGCCAAGGCCTTCATGAAGAAGGTCATGGAAAGCGACCTGACCGACGACAAGAGCTTTGCCAACAAGCTGACGGACGACCGTTACCGCAAGTTTGCCGCTGCCTTCAACTTCGCCAAATCCACCGCCGTCGCGCAGACGGGAGCGCAGACCGACAGCATCATCGGGCTCTATACGAACAAGGTGCAATCGCTGTCCGATACGCTGACGGCGGAAAGCAATTACTACGGCGCCGTGATCGACAGCGTCAGCACGGTCGATCAGCTTCTCACCAATGAGAGGTTGAAGGACTTCGCGCTGAAGGCGCTGAAGATCGATCCGACCTATGTTTCCTTCGATCACCTGAAGAAGGTTCTGACCAGCGACCGGAACGATCCCAACAGCTATCTGAATACGCTGAACTACGGGTCAAACACCGATACGCTCGACAAGTTCAAGGCGCTCAACGCCGCCTTCAACTTCCAGACGGACGGAACGCTGGCCTCCGGCACGAAGCCCCAGAACGATACGCAGAAGGCGTCGATCCAGGAGGGCTACATTCTCAACGGCAGCACGCGTGCCACGCGTGCGGCGGCGCTCGCGAACGACCAGTATTATCGTGACACGATCGGTTCCGTCACGAAGGTCGGCGACATCCTGTCCAATCCGCGGCTGTTGTCCTATATCGTCACAGCCTTCGGTCTGCCGACCAGCACCCTGACTTCGACATTCGAAAACATCGTCACAAGCGACCTCAACGATCCCACGAGCTATGCGAATACGCAGGGCGGTGAGTTCAACAAGGCCTACAAGGCGATGGCCGCCGCCTTCAATTTCCAGACGGATGGAACGCTGGCCGCCGGCGCAAAGGCGCAGACCGATGCGCAGATCACCACGACATCCAACGGTTATTTTTCCTTCTATGACGACAAGGATGATGCTGCAGACGAGGACCTGATCAAGAGGTTCAAGTTGGAAGTCGGAACGATCACCAAGGTTGACGATCTGATCGCCAGCCAGCGCATGATGCAGCTTGCGTCCGTCGCCTTCGACATCAAGCCCGGCGAATACAGCGTGCGCACCCTCAAGCGTGTGCTGACCAGCGATCTCAACGATCCCGCAAGCTATGCCAACAAGCTCGGCGACGACCGGCTGATCAAGTTTGCCAAGGCCTTCAACTTCAAGGCGGACGGTACGACGGCGGCGCCGCGGCTGGCGCAGGATGAATCCGAAATCCTGAACGTGTCGAAGAAATACGTTCTCGAGAAGAGCCGTTTCGGCACCGAAGCGGACAAGAAGAAGGCACAGGACGAGGCCTCCTACTACAGTTCGAAGATTGCCGGTGTCGAAAAGCTGGACGATTTTCTCAAAGACCGGCGCCTCGTGGATTTCGTGCTGACGGCCTATGACATGGATCCGAAGAAGGTGACGACGGCCGATCTGAAGAAGATGTTCCAGGCCGATCCGAACGATCCCAAGAGCGCGTTGAACACGACGACGAACCGCGAATTCAAGGTGCTGGTTTCGTCCTTCAATTTCGGCACGGACGGCAAGATTACGCGCCGGCCGGATACCGAGATCCAGACACGCCGCGGCGTGACCGAAACGCAGGAATTCTACCTGAACCAGACGCTGGAACAGGATGCCGGCGCGCAGAACGAGGGTGTGCGGCTGGCGCTGTATTTCGAGCGCAAGGCCAGTTCCCTCTCGTCGGCCTACGATATCCTTGCCGATCCCGCACTCCTGTCCTTCGTGCAGACCACGTTCGAAATTCCGAAGGAGATGTCGAGCGCCGGCGTGGAAATCCAGAAGGCGCAGATCGACAAGGTGCTGACCGTCAAGGATCTTCAGGATCCCGAGAAGGTCAACAAGCTCGTGAAGCGCTTCACGGCCATGTATGATCTCGCCAACGACCAGACAGTGTCGCCCGCCGTTACGCTGATGTCGGGCGGAAGCTCGGTCGGCATCAGCGCCGATACGCTCTTTACCTTGTCGCAACTGCGCCTTGGTGGCCGCTAAGAGACTGCCTGGGAGCCTCGGTCGGGACCGGCCTCAACCGGTCCCGTAGGGGTCTCAGCGCGTCGGGATCGGCACGTCGCCGCGGTAGTCGTAGAAGCCGCGGCCCGACTTGCGGCCAAGCCAGCCAGCCTCGACATATTTCACCAGCAGCGGGCAGGGGCGGTACTTCGAATCCGCCAGGCCGTCATGCAGCACCTGCATGATCGAGAGGCAGGTGTCGAGGCCGATGAAGTCTGCGAGTTGCAGCGGGCCCATCGGGTGGTTGGCGCCGAGCTTCATGGCGGTGTCGATCGCCTCGACGGAGCCGACGCCCTCATAGAGCGTGTAGATCGCCTCGTTGATCATCGGCAGCAGGATGCGGTTGACGATGAAGGCCGGGAAGTCTTCCGCCACCGTGATGGTCTTGTCGAGCGAGGAGACGAAGGCGCGGGCGGTCGCGAAGGTCGTTTCCTCCGTGGCGATGCCGCGCACGAGTTCCACGAGCTTCATCACCGGCACCGGGTTCATGAAATGGATGCCCATGAAGCGCTCCGGCCTATCCGTGGCCGATGCAAGGCGCGTGATGGAGAGCGACGAGGTGTTGGTGGCGAGGATCGCCTCCGGCTTCAGCACCGGGCAGACGGTGCCGTAGATCTTGCGCTTGACCTGCTCGTCTTCCGTCGCCGCCTCGATGACGAGATCCATGGAGGAGAGATCATGGGCGTCGGCCGAGCCCTTGATGTGGGAGAGCGCGCGCTTGCGGTCCTCGTCGGTCATCTTTCCGGACGAGACCTGACGGGCGAGGTTGCCATGGATCGTTGCGAGGCCTGTCTCGATCCGCTCGGCGGAGACATCGTAGATGTGGACGTTGTAGCCGGCTGCGGCCGAGACGTGTGCAATGCCGCACCCCATCTGCCCCGCACCGATAATTCCGACGTTCTTGATCATCGATCCCGCTTCCATTGTGAGCTGGCCGGACGAACCGGCGTCCGAAACGAAAAACCGGGCCGCCCTTGGGAAGCGGCCCGGTTTGATTGTTAAAGCGACAGGCGATGTTTTTCCAGTGGATTCGCCCGGGCGCCCATCGGTCTCAGAGCGCCTTTTCCAGTTCCGGCAGGATCTCGAAGATGTCGCCGACGAGGCCGTAATCGGCGACCTGGAAGATCGGGGCTTCCTCGTCCTTGTTGATGGCGACGATGACCTTGCTGTCCTTCATGCCGGCCAGATGCTGGATGGCGCCGGAAATGCCGCAGGCGATGTAGAGCTGCGGGGCCACGACCTTGCCGGTCTGGCCGACCTGCCAGTCGTTCGGCGCGTAGCCGGCATCGACCGCTGCACGCGACGCACCGACGGCTGCACCGAGCTTGTCGGCGACGGGCAGGATGACTTCCTTGAACTTGTCCGAAGAGCCAAGGGCGCGACCACCGGAAACGATGATCTTCGCCGAGGTCAGTTCCGGACGGTCCGAGGAGGAGAGCGCGTCGGCCACATGGGCGGAGACGCCCGGGTTCGCGGCAGCCGAGACGGTCTCGACGGCAGCCGAGCCGCCGGCCGGTGCTGCGGCAAAGGAGGCCGTGCGCACGGTGATGACCTTCTTGGCGTCGGTCGACTGCACTGTCTGGATCGCGTTGCCGGCATAGATCGGGCGCTTGAACGTGTCGGCCGAGACGACTTCGATAATCTCGGAGACCTGCGCGACATCGAGCAGGGCGGCAACGCGCGGCAGGACGTTCTTGCCGACCGAGGTGGCGGCGGCCAGAATCACGTCGTAGGAACCGGCAAGCGAGACGATGAGGGCGGCGAGCGGCTCGGCAAGGCTGTGGCCAAGCGCTGCGTCGTCGGCGACGAGCACCTTGGAAACGCCGGAAAGCTTGGCAGCCTCGTCGGCGACGGCGGATGCGCCGGCACCGGCGACCAGCACATGCACGTCGCCACCGATCTGGGTGGCGGCCGTCAGTGCCTTGGCGGTCTGGTCGGACAGCGTCTTGTTGTCGTGGTCAGCCAGAAGAAGAATGGCCATGGTCTTAATCTCCTTGTTTCTGCCTGATCAGAGAACGCCGGCTTCGGTCTTGAGCTTGTCGACGAGCTCGGCGACGGTCTTCACCTTGATGCCGGCCTTGCGGCCTGCGGGCTCCTCGGTCTTGAGGACCTTGAGGCGGGGCGCGGTATCGACGCCGAAGTCGGCCGGGCTCTTCTTGTCGAGCGGCTTCTTCTTCGCCTTCATGATGTTCGGCAGCGAGGCGTAGCGCGGCTCGTTGAGGCGCAGGTCGGTCGTCACGATCGCCGGCAGCTTGACTTCGATGGTCTGGAGACCGCCATCGACTTCGCGCGTGACGTTGGCCTTGGAGGCATCGACGATCTCGACCTTGGAGGCGAAGGTGCCCTGGGCCCAGCCGAGCAGGGCGGCGAGCATCTGGCCGGTCTGGTTCGAGTCGTCATCGATCGCCTGCTTGCCGACGATGACGAGGCCGGGCTGTTCGGCTTCGACGACGCCCTTGACGATCTTGGCGACGGCGAGCGGCTCGACGGCATCTTCGGTTTCGACGAGGATGGCGCGGTCCGCACCCATGGCGAGTGCAGTGCGCAGCGTTTCCTCGGCCTTGGCCGGGCCGACTGAGACGACGACGACTTCGGTTGCCTTGCCGGCTTCCTTGAGGCGCAGCGCCTCCTCGACGGAGATTTCGTCGAAGGGGTTCATCGACATCTTGACGTTGGCGAGTTCAACGCCGGAACCATCGGGCTTGACGCGGATCTTGACGTTGTAGTCCACCACTCGCTTGACCGTTACGAGGATTTTCATGGGAACCCTTCCTGAGAACACGTTGCGCGCAAGATGCATCTTCGACCGTGTGGCCGATTGTCGGTTGGCGACATCGATACGCGATTTTTGTCCAAATTCAATCTTTGCCCGTGGCCCTGCGGCTTCCTCCCACAGAATTGAGCGACGTTTACGTACACGTAAATATTGACGGGATCAAGACCGATGCATCAGGGCTGCGGATGTGGCACGGCGCCGCAGGCCGAGCGCAGGCGCAAAAGCCTGCAAAAAGGGGAGTTTGGGCCTCGTGCGGTTGTCAGCTTTGGTCATTGGCCCTTGCCCCAGGGGCCTGGGCCCTCACCACCGGCATCGAGCCGTGTGGCCTGGATGGCCGGAACGGAGCGCGGGCGTACGGCGCGGGGCGTGACGATGGTGCGGTCGAAAAGCGGCACGCCGGTGCGTCGCAGAAAGACAACCAGAACGAGGCCGGCGACAATGCCGCCGACATGGGCGCCCCAGGAGGTGGTGCCCTCCCGGTCGATGGCGAGCATCAGAAACTGCTGGCCGACCCAGAGCAGGAGGGGGATGACAGCGGGGAGCGGCAACGGAATGCGCATCAGCACGAGCACCCAGACGCGCACCTTCGGATGCAGCATGAGATAGGCCGCCACCACGCCGGAGATCGCCCCGGATGCGCCGATGAGCGGCGCTTCGGAGCCCATGTTGACGAGCCCATGAGCGAGCGCTCCGGCGGCGGCGCAGGCGAGGTAGAAGGCGAGGAAGCGCAGGTGCCCCATCGCATCCTCGACGTTGTCGCCGAAGACCCAGAGGAACAGCATGTTACCGGCCAGGTGCCAGAAGTCGCCGTGCAGGAAGGCGTAGGTCAGGTAGGTCGCCTGTTCCGGCACGACGACGAAGGCAGGATCGAGATCGGCATACTGGAAGGCGACGGCCGGGATATAGCCGAAGCCGAGAATGGCGGCTTCGGCGGTCTGCTCGCTCGCCATCGGCCCCGTCACCAGCCAGATCAGCACGTTGATGACGATCAGCGCGATCGTCACATATTGCCGGTCGATGTGCTTCAGGTCGTTGGCGTCGTGCAGGGGTATGAACATCCGGTCTCCGGCCGTTTCGTTGCCGCTGGCCTGCGGTCGCTCATCGGTTCTTGCCGGGCACCCATAGCACGTCGGTGCGGCCGCGGTCATTGGCGGTGCGGGCGGCGACGAAGAGGAGGTCGGAGAGGCGGTTGACGTAGGCGATCGCGGGCGCGCCCACCGTTTCATGGGCGGCGAGGGCGACCATGTGCCGCTCCGCCCGGCGCGCAATCGTGCGGGCCAGGTGCAGCGCGGTGGACAGCGGATTGCCGGCCGGCAGCACGAAGGAGGTCAAAGGCTCCAGATCGGCGTTCAGTGCGTCGATCTCGGCTTCCAGCCGGTCGACCTGGGCCTGCACGATGCGCAGTGGCTCCCAGGCCGGAGGTTCGTCCGTTTCCGGTGTGGCGAGGTCCGCGCCGAGGTCGAAGAGGTCGTTCTGGATCGCTGACAGCATGGCCTCGATCTCGGGGTACTGCGCCGTCGAGAGCCGCGCCATGCCGATGACGCTGTTCAACTCGTCCACCGTGCCATAGGCCTCGATGCGCAGGTCGTCCTTGCGCCGGCGCGGGCCGGAGACGAGGCCCGTCGTGCCGTCGTCGCCGGTGCGGGTGTAGATCTTGTTGAGCTTGACCATGCCTGTCTGTGTCCTCTGCCGGATGGATTATGCGGGGCGTCCGCCGCCGGTGATCCACAGCACCAGCATGATGAGAACGATGGCGACGGCCTGCAGCACGACGCGGGCCTGCATCAGCTTGTTCGAGGTGTTGCCGCTGCCGCCCTTGGCCATGTTGAGGAGGCCGCGTACGAGCACGATGACGACAAGGCCCATGACGAGCAGGGTGAGGCCTGTGAGAAAACTGGACATGGGACTTTCCCTTTCAGACGATCAGCCGAGACGGCCGATGAAGCGATAGAAGAGGTCTGCCGGCAGCAGCTTCTTCAGGAGGGCGCCCTGGCGCGCGGGCGTCGTGACGATGTAATGCGGTTTCGGCCGCCGGGCGTTCAGCGCGTGGCTCAAAACGGCGTAGACCGCGTCCGGCCCGAGCTTGCCCTTGGCGGGGCCGCTCACGCCCTTCAGCCGGCGAAGCTGGCGGTCGTATTCGGCGGCGTGGACCGAGCCCTTGATGTCGATGTGCCGCTCGATATGGGTCAGCGCATTGGCCATGAAGCGGGACTCGATCGGTCCGGGCTCGATCAGCGAGACCCCGATGCCGCTGCCGGCAAGCTCCATGCGCATGGTCAATGTCAGTCCTTCGAGTGCGAATTTCGAGGCGTTGTAGGCGCCTCGCCACTTATACGGCACGATGCCGAGGATGGATGAGCACTGCACGATGCGGCCTTGACCCTGGCGGCGCATGACGGGGATGATGCGCCGCGTCAGGTCGTGCCAGCCGATGACGTTGGTTTCGAGCTGCAAGCGCAGCGCCTCGGTCGGCAGGTCCTCCACCGCGCCGGCCTGGCCATAGGCGCCGTTGTTAAAGAGCGCGTCTAGGCGACCGCCGGTCTTTGCGAGTACAGCCGCCACCAGTGCGGCAATCGTGTCGGCCTGCGTATAATCCATGATATGGGTTTCGATGCCGTCGGCCTCAAGGCCGGCGCGGTCTTCCTCGCGCCGGACGGTGGCAAAAACCCGCCAGCCGTCGGCCTTCAGCGCCCGGGCGCAATGGGCGCCGATGCCGGTGGAGCAGCCGGTGATGAGGATGCTGCGGCTGCCTGCCGGTGGCGCCGTCTGCGCACGCGTCTCCATCATGGTGCCTGCCTTTCCTGCGGTCTGATCGCGTGTCCGGCCGGGCGGGAATCTCGCCCCAGCCGGTGGAATTTCCGGTCCCGTTTCCCATATTCGAGCACAGGTTACAATTGCTCCGCGCTGTCGCGGGCGGGGCGCAGACGGGGCGGATGAGGATGCGCAATGCGCTTGGCGTGGCATGGAAGGTGGTCTTCGATGCCGTCTGGCACTTCTCCGAGGATGACGGCTGGGCCATGGCAAGCCATGTTGCGCTGTCGAGCCTTCTTGCGCTCTTTCCCTTCCTGATCTTCGGCACCGCGCTCGGCTCCTTCCTTGGCGCCGACCAGTTCGCCCAGACCGCCGTGCACGTGATATTCGACACCTGGCCGGAATCGATCGCCCGGCCGATCTCGCAGGAGGTCGTTGCCGTGCTGACCACGCCGCGCGGCGGGCTGCTGACGGTGTCGGTGCTGGCGGCGGCATACTTTGCCTCCAACGGGGTGGAGGCGCTGCGCGTCTCGCTCAACCGCGCCTATCGCGTTGCCGAGACCCGGCCGTGGTATCGTACCCGTGTCGTCAGCATCGGTTTCGTGCTGGCCGGCGTGGTGGCGCTGGCTCTCATCAGCATCCTGCTCGTCGCCGTGCCGCTTGGCTTGCGCTTTGCCGGCGAGTGGCTGCCCTTCCTCAGCGGCGTGCTGGCGATCATCGACGATTGGGGCTTCCTCGGCGTTCTGGCGATCCTGCTCGTTGCGCTCGCCATCTGCCATCTCTACCTGCCGGCCGGAAGGCGCAAGATTGCCGATGTGTTGCCGGGCATCCTGCTGACGATGATCTTCTGGACCGTCGGCGCCTACGGGTTTGCCGCCTATCTCTCGAGCTTCGCGACCTACGCCTCCACCTATGCGGGGCTCGCCTCGATCATGATCGCGCTGGTCTTTCTCTACATGATCGGCGCGATGTTCATCATCGGCGGCGAGATCAATGCGGCGATCATGAAGTACAAGGTCAAGCGCATGGTGATCCAGCACTGGCGCAACCGTCGCGAGGCCGCGCCTGTGGACGAAAGCGCCGTCAGCGACGCCGAGGCCTCAGCCCTGATCGCCCAGAACCAGCGCACGTAGCGCGTCTGCCGACATGCCGGCTTCGCGATAGGCGGCGATGGCCGTGTCGCCGTTGCTCTTCGACAGCTTGCGGCCATCGCTGCCGAGAATGAGGCGATGGTGATGGTAGACGGGCTCTGGAAGCTCCAGAAGCCGCTGGAGCAGGCAGTGGACGCTCGTCGCGTAAAAGAGGTCGCGGCCGCGCACCACATGGGTCACGCCCTGTTCGGCGTCGTCGACCGTCACCGAGAGGTGATAGCTCGACGGGGCATCCGACCGGGACAACACGACATCGCCCCAGGCGGCAGGGTCAGCCTCGATCGTGCCTGCTTCACATTCATGGCCTTCGCCCGTTTCGTTCCACATCAGCGGCCCGCCGGCCGCCTCGACCGCCCGTGCCATGTCCAGCCGCCAGGCGAAGGGTTTGCTGCCTTCGGTCAGGCGGGCGCGGGCAGGGGAAGAGAGATCCCTTTCGCGGCCGGGATAGAGCGGCGCGCCATCCGGGTCGCGCGGCCAGGGCTCGCCGGTCTCGGCTTCGGCCTTCGTCACGGCAGCGCGGATCTCGCCACGGCTGAGGATGGAGGGGTAGACCAGGCCCATCCTTGAGAGGCGATCCAGCGCGGCCCGGTAGGCCGGCAGGCGCTCAGACTGGCGGCGCGGCGGTTCCGGCCAGTCAAGTCCCAGCCAGTGCAGATCCTCTATGATGCCGGCCTCGAATTCCGGCCGCGCGCGGGTCTGGTCGATATCCTCGATGCGCAGCAGGAAGGTGCCGCCGGCCTTTCGCGCCATCCGGTCATTCAGGAGGGCGGAGAGGGCGTGGCCGAGATGCAGCCGGCCATTCGGGCTGGGCGCGAAGCGGAAAACGGGTTGCGTGGTCATGGCGAGTTGGGACATGGCGATCAGGCCCCGCTTCTGCCATGAAATTGCGCGGCATGCCATCGCGCGGCGGCAGCTTCGGAGGGACCGGATGGCGGACAGCTGGAACGGACACAGGCGGATCGAGACGCAGGGCGACATTGCCGAGGGGCTGATGGCGCTTGCGGCTCTCGATCCGCGGCTCGTTGCGGTCATCGCCGCGACGGGGCCGGTGCCGCTGAGGCGCGGGCCGCCGGGCTTCGCGGGGCTGGCGGAAGTCATCGTCGGGCAGATGGTGTCGAAGGCGAGTGCCGCCGCGATCTGGGCCCGGCTCGCGCCGGCCGGAAGCTTGCTGACGCCCGACGCCATGGCGGGAATGGACGAGGCCGGCTGCCGCGCCGCCGGCCTGTCGCAGGCCAAGGCCCGGGCGCTGAAGGGCGTGGCGCAGGCCTGCCTTTCGGGCGATCTCGATCTCCATGCCGTCTGCGATCTTCCCGGCGAGGCCGCCATCGCGGCGCTGACGGCGTTGCCGGGCGTGGGGGCGTGGACGGCGGAGGTCTACCTTCTGGTCCATGCCGGCCACCCGGACATCTTTCCGGCCGGTGATGTCGCGCTGCGTGCGGCGGTTGGCCGCGCCTTCGGGCTCGATCCCCGCCCGGATATTGCCGCAACGCGGGCGTTGTCTGAAGGATGGGTGCCGTGGCGCAGCGTGGCGGCCCGGCTTTTCTGGGCTTACTATGCCCGGCACGTTCGTCCCACCGGCGGACTGGCTGCGGGCGAGGCGGGCGGTGCGGGAGCGGGAGGGCCGGCGTGAAGGCGTGAGGGCGGGCTTTTTGTTTCCGCTTCACAATCCTGTCGTGACGCGCCTAATATAGAAGGGCAGATGCCGAATCGATCAGGAGAAGATGCTTGACGATTGCAGTCTCACCGCAGGCCTTGCCGGCGCTCGTTCTGAACGCTGACTTCCGGCCGCTCAGTTATTATCCCTTGTCGCTGTGGTCCTGGCAGGACGCGATCAAGGCGGTCTTTCTTGACCGCGTGACCATCCTCGCCGAATACGACCAGGCGGTGTCGTCGCCAAGCTTTTCCATGCGCCTGCCGAGCGTCGTGTGCCTCAAGAGCTACGTGCAGCCTTCGCGTCACCCGGCCTTCACGCGTTTCAACGTGTTCCTGCGTGACAAGTTCGAGTGCCAGTATTGCGGCGCGACGGATGACCTGACCTTCGACCACGTCATTCCGCGCTGCTGCGGCGGCGAGACGACGTGGGAGAACGTGGTTGCCGCCTGCTCGCCCTGCAATCTGCGCAAGGGCGGCAAGCTGCCCAAGCAGGCCGGCATGTTCCCCAACCAGAAGCCCTATCCGCCGACGGTGCAGGATCTGCACAACAATGGCCGGCTCTTCCCGCCGAACCACCTGCACGAAAGCTGGATGGACTATCTCTACTGGGATGTGGAACTGCAGCCGTAAGGCTTGTGGCCAGCATGCCCGTTGATTGCCGGCTGACGATCAGGCCTTGCGCAAAGCGCGGACGCCGATGGCGGCAAGGATCAGGCTTGCAATCACGTTCCAGCCGGCGAAGGACAGGCCGAGCACACGCAAAGCTGCCTGCGTGCAGGAAGGGCCATGCTTGCTGTCGAGATCGCCCAGCAGGTCGTTGACGTTGCTGGACACGCCCTGGGCGCCGGTGGCGCAGCTTGACGGCCCTTCCCAGAAGCCCCATTCGACGCCTGCGTGATAGACGCCCATGCCGGCGCCGACGAGCATCATGATGACGAGAATGGCGAGCAGAAGCCGGACCAGCCAGCGCGGCGCGCCAAAGCCGATCGCGGCGAGCGTCGCGACGCCGACACCGATGCCGTAATAATAGGGCTCTCGCTGCATCAGGCAGAGCGCGCAGGGGATATAGCCGCCGATATGTTCGAAGCCGAGCGCGGCGCCGACCGTCGCGGCCATGCCGAGCGTCAGCACCAGGGTGGGCAGGAAGGCGGGGGAGCGGGCGCTGAGGGCTGTCATGGCGGGGCTCTGTTCGATCACTTGACGAGGCGGTAGCCGACGAAGAGGAGGATGAGTGCGGCGGAAACGAGGCCGGCGATGAGGCCGAGGCGCTTTTCCAGGAAGTCGCGGATGTTCTCCCCGTAGCGGCGCAGCAGCCAGGCGATGAGGTAGAAGCGCGCGCCGCGGGCCACGATGGCGGTGGCGATGAAGAGGCCGAGATTGATGTTGACCGCGCCGGAAAGGATCGTCACCACCTTGATCGGCGGCAGGTGCGCGAGACCCGAGGTAATCAGCAGCAGCACGATCGTCTCGTAATCGACCGAGGTCTTCAACTGCTCGAAGGCGTCGAGCTTGCCGTAGAAGGCGAGCACCGGTTTGGCGACCGCCTCATAGGCGTAATGGCCGAGATACCAGCCGGCAATGCCGCCGAGCACGGAGCTGACGGTGGCGATCAGCGCATAGCGCCAGACGCGCTCCGGCCGGGCCAGCGCCATGGGCAGGAAGAGCACGTCGGCCGGTACGAGGAAGATCGAGCTTTCGACAAAGGCGATGACCGCAAGCCAGACTTCCGCCGATTTCTTGGCGGCCAGCGACAGGGTCCAGGCATAGAGGCGGCGCAGCATGACGCAAGCTTTCCGAAGGGTGCATCGCCGGGAGGGCGCGGTGCAGATCGCCCGGTTCTACTGTAAGTGCGGGGGAAACGGAAAGGTGCGTCAGCAGCATTTTCGGTGTTGCGTTAACGCGGGTGCGATAGCGTTGCTGCAATGCGACATCGGTGGCGCCCCGATCTTCCGCACCGGCCGATCCGTCTTTTCGCATCGCCGGCGCCAGAAACCCGTTGACCGCCCTTTCGCCGCCCGTATAAACCTCCCGGACTACCCCGCGTGCCCCATTGGCGGAACTGGTAGACGCGCTCGACTCAAAATCGAGTTCCGAAAGGAGTGCTGGTTCGATCCCGGCATGGGGCACCACCGCTCTTCTGCAGTATCGTTTTCATCGTCTGTGACAGCGCGTTGATGTGCGGAGAAACGCCGCCTTCCCAATCTAGCGAACGACGCCCCAGGCCAGCGTTTCGTTGAAGGCGTGGCGTTCTGCATCCGTCACTTTCTCGGCTGCGAGGACATGGCGTCCCGCATCCGTCAGGCGCAGCACCGTTTCGCGCGGCTTGCGCGTCTTGAGGAAGGCCCAGACGGAATAGGCGTCTCGGCGGCTCAGGGTGACAAGGCCCTTTTCGATCAGGAGACGCATGTCGGCGGTCAGCGGTGGGACGTTTTCGCCGTTGATGACCATGCCGTCAGGCCACCAGGATATGTGGTCAAGAAGGGCAGCCAGCCGCCGGCTGCGTGGAAGGTGGCGGAACGGTGTCTTTGTCCTCTTGCGGGGCGCGCGTCCTTCGGCTGCTGCTTGGCGGGCGGCTGCGACCTGCGCCTGCCATGTTTCGCGCGCCTGTTGCGCCAGGGATGTTCCTGCCAGCCGTCCCATGAAAGCACCTCTGCGTGTCCGTTGATCGCTCCTCAGTAAAGGCGTGATGGAGCCCGCGCTGTTTCGAGGGTGACAGTGATCCCGGCCGGCGTATCGCTCTCTCATGGCTGGCGGATCGCGTGTCGTGACGGCTGGCTTATGTCGATGCGCTCCGTCGAAAGGAGCGTGGTTGGCTGTCATATGTCATGATTAATCACTCTCCCTTCAGGTGGCATTAATAACAATAGTCCAGATACTTAAAGCATATTCTAAAAGATCAACTCAAGATTTTGATCGATTTAGAAAATTCAATCCGGGAGTTGGGGCCGGGAGCTTTAGGGGGCTATTGTGGGCGTGTTTACCAATATTCGTATCATCAAGAAGATCGGGCTTGCCCTTCTTCTTCTGCTTGTCATCAGCTTTGCGGTGGCGGGTCTCAATTTCACTTCGATTTCGGAGCAGGAAGCGACGTCGGCGATGACAGCGCACACCTACCAGGTGATCGGCGAGGCCAATCTTGCGCTTGCTTCCATGATCGACCAGGAGACCGGCATTCGCGGTTATCTCGTGTCCGGCGACGAGAAGTTCCTGGAGCCGCAGAAGGCGGGCTCCGCCGCCTTCAAGCAGCACTGGCAGACACTGAAGGGGCTGACGTCCGACAATCCTGCCCAGCAGAAGCGCCTTGACGGGCTGTCTGCCCTGGCGGCGCAGTGGGAAGGCAAGGTTGTGGATGCCATCAAGACCGCGATGGCCAAGCCGGATTCTCTTGATGCCGCCCGCGCGATCGAGGCATCCGGTGCGGGCAAGCAGTCGATGGACGCGATCCGCGCCGAAGTCGCCGCCCTCATTGGTGCGGAGAAGGAACTGCTGACCGTTCGCGCCGCGGCTGCCGCGGATGCCGCGACATTCGCCAAGCGCACCACGCTTGCGGGCAGTGCGCTGCTTCTGCTGATCGGCGGCTTCTCGCTGTTTGCGCTGTCGCGCACGCTCGTTCGCCCGCTGGTCGCTGTCAACGAGGGCATGATGCGGCTGGCGTCCGGCGATACGCAGTTTGCCGTTCCCGCGCTCGGGCGGGCTGACGAAATTGGCGAGATGGCCTCGTCGCTTGAGAGCTTCCGCGTCGCGATTGCCGAAAAGCAGGCCGTGGAGCAGCGCTTGAATGCCGAGCAGGCAGCCAGCGAAGAGGATCGTCGCCAGAAGCGTGTGGCTGAAGAAGCCCGCGTTGCGGAGATGGCGGCGGCAACGACCGGCATCGGCAATGCGTTGCAACGTCTTGCCGAAGGCGATCTCACCTTCCGCCTCGATACGCCTTTTGCCAGCGATTTCGAAGGCTTGCGCGCCAATTTCAACGCAGCGATCGCACAGCTGACCGAAACCATGCGGGCCGTCAGCCATGCGGCGGGCTCGATCGACGGGGGCACGCAGGAACTGTCCACCTCGGCCAATGACCTGTCGAAGCGGACGGAGCAGCAGGCCGCCGCACTGGAAGAGACGGCAGCGGCGCTGGATGAAATCACCTCGAATGTCGGTTCCTCGACAAAGCGGACGGCCGAAGCCCGGACCAAGGCCGAGCAGGCAAACGAATCCGCGCGTCGCTCCGGCGCGATCATGAAGGATGCCGTCAGCGCCATGCAGCGGATCGAGAAGTCGTCCGCCGAGATCGGCAACATCATTTCCGTCATCGACGAGATCGCGTTCCAGACCAACCTGCTGGCGCTCAATGCCGGTGTGGAAGCGGCCCGTGCGGGCGAGGCCGGCAAGGGCTTTGCCGTCGTCGCCCAGGAGGTGCGCGAACTTGCCCAGCGCTCGGCCAAGGCCGCCAAGGAGATCAAGGAGTTGATCCGGACCTCGGCCGACGAAGTCGCAAACGGCGTGCGTCTCGTCACGGAAACGGGTTCGGCGCTGCAGGTGATCGAAAGCCATGTCGTCGACATCAACGAGCAGTTGAACGCCATCGCCACGGCTGCCCAGGAGCAGTCGGTCGGTCTCCAGCAGGTCAACACGGCCGTCAACCAGATGGACCAGTCGACCCAGCAAAATGCGGCGATGGTGGAAGAAACGACGGCGGCCAGCGCGGCGCTCGCCAACGAGGCGGAGCGGCTTCGCAGCCTGATCGGCCAGTTCCGCGTCGCCGGCGGCGTGGCCGCAGCGATGGGCGCCCGCCCGGCAGCATCAGGGTCCAGCGCGCGGCAGATGATCAACCGCGTGGCTGAGGCCTTCACGCCGAAGAAGCGCGTGGCAGGCGGTGGCGCCAGCGGCGGCTGGGACGAATTCTAGAGTATTTCCGGTGAAAACCGGTTCACCGGATACTCTGTCCTCTTGTCTTGACGCAGTCCGGACGCAAAACCGCTGACGCACTTGTGAAGGACGTGCCTGAGAGCGCCGATCTGACAGGATCAGATCGGCGCTCTCAGCGTTCTTCTTTAAAGCATAATCTTGTCGATCCTGGTTTCACTCCGGTCGGATTGTGCTCCAAGCCACGACGTTTGCAGACAACGAAAGCGACTGACACGCAACGGCGCGCCATCCGGGATCGGGTGGCGCGCCGGCGCATTCAGGATTGGTGCTTTGCCATGGGCGGAATCAGGATGCCTCGGAAGGCGTGCGGTGGAGCTGTCGATGCTTTTCAGCGCGACTTTGCAATCCTCAATTGGCCTGTGATCTTTGAAGTATAACCCTGAGATTCATGTCGGGTTTTTTCCATTGTCACCTTTCCGTGATCTTTTCCCGAACTCTAACGAAACAACCCAAAACCCTTTATTTCGCTAAATCCTTAATTAACGGATTTCTTCAATCCTCTCATCAGTTTATTCTTCATTGGAGGGGATCCATGTTGCGCCACATTCGTCTTGTGCCGAAGATCGTCGGCATGCTGGTTTGTCTTGGAGCTGTGGGCATCGGCGGCGCCGTGGTCGGCGGCATGCAATTGCAAAAGATCGATGCAAGCTATTCGGCCATGCTGGAAAATGAACAGAGGGGTGTTCTCTACACGGTGCGCGCCAACCGCGCCACGCAGACGCTTCGCGCGCTGACGGCGGAGATCGTCTTCTCGACGGATGACGCGCTGATCAAGGATCTTTTGACCCAGATCGAGACGTCGCGCGCCGATCTCGTGAAGTTCCTGGATACGGCACGGGCCGCCATGCCCGCAGACAAGGACATACAGGCGCTCAGCACCGAGGCGAACCGGGTCGCCTTCGATATCTGTCTTCCGCTTGCAAAGCGCGGCGCCACGACCGTAACCCAGGCGGAAGTGCAGGCGCTGGCAGCGGAATATTACAAGACCTGCCAGCCGGAAATCATCAAGCTGACGAAGCTTTATGCCCAAAACACCACGCGGCTGGTGGAAGGCTCGGATGCACAGTCGGCCGTTCTGACCGATGCCGCCCGCAGCACCACGATCTGGCTGGTGGGATCGATGACGCTTGCGACGCTTGCCTTCGTGGCCCTCGCGATCCTGCTGGTGCGCAAGGGCGTGACCGGACCGATCAGCACCCTGCGTGAAACCATGACCCGTCTGGCCGGCGGCGACCTCAGCGCAGTGGTGGGCGAAACCGACCGCCGCGACGAGATCGGCGACATGGCCCGTACCGTGCAGGTCTTCAAGGACAATGCCGAGCGTGCCCAGGCTGTCGATGCGGAAGCCCGCAAGGCGCGGGAAATGACCGAGGAAGAGCGTGCCCGCAACCGCGAGCTGGAACGCGAGCGTGCCGAGAAGATGGCGGTTGCCACGCAGGGCATCGACCAGGCGCTGCAGCATCTGGCGCAGGGCGACATGACGTTCCGTCTCGATCGCCCCTTCTCCGAGGAGTTCGAAGGACTTCGCAACAACTTCAATGCCGCCATCGCCCAGCTTGCCGAAACGCTCCGTACCGTGAGCCAGACGGCCTCTTCGATCGACAGCGGCACGCAGGAATTGTCGGCCTCGGCCAACGATCTCTCGAAGCGCACCGAGCAGCAGGCCGCAGCACTCGAGGAGACCGCCGCTGCCCTGGACGAGATCACCTCCAACGTCTCGTCTTCCGCAAAGCGCACCGACGAGGCCCGCACCAAGGCCGAGCAGGCCAACGAGTCCGCCCGCCGTTCTGGCACCATCATGACGCAGGCCGTCAGCGCGATGGAGCGGATCGAAAAGTCGTCCGCCGAGATCGGCAACATCATTTCCGTCATCGACGAAATCGCATTCCAGACCAACCTTCTGGCGCTGAATGCCGGTGTGGAAGCGGCACGTGCCGGGGAGGCCGGTAAGGGCTTTGCCGTCGTCGCCCAGGAAGTGCGTGAACTTGCCCAGCGCTCTGCCAAGGCCGCCAAGGAGATCAAGGATCTCATCAAGACATCCGCCGACGAGGTTGCCAACGGGGTGCGTCTCGTTACGGAAACGGGCTCTGCCCTGCAGATCATCGAGGGTCATGTCGTCGATATCAACGAGCAGCTTAGCGCCATCGCCACCGCCGCCAAGGAACAGTCGATCGGCCTGCTTCAGGTCAACACCGCCGTCAACCAGATGGACCAGTCGACGCAGCAGAACGCCGCGATGGTGGAGGAAACGACGGCCGCCAGCGCGACGCTCGCCAGCGAAGCCGAGCGTCTTCGCAGCCTGATCGGCCAGTTCCGCATCGATGGCGGCGCACCGGCACCGGCGGCCGCACGTCCCGCGGCGTCGTCCGGCTCCGGCGCACGGCAGATGATCACGCGCGTGGCCGAGGCCTTCACGCCGAAGAAGCGGGTCGCCGGCGGCGGCGCCAGCAGCGGCGGCTGGGACGAGTTCTGAGAGGCGGGAAACGGCTTCCCGCTATAAGACACAATCGCGCCATGTGCGGAGCGCTATCCGGAACCGGGTGGCGCTTTGTCGTTTTCCGGCACCGGCCGTGCCGGCCTATCCGGCGCCCGGTGCTTCCTTGATCTGCCTGAGTTCGGCGATCAGCCAGTCCCTGAAGATTGCCGCTTCGGGCGCGGTGCGTTCGGCGCCATGGGCGGTCAGGATATAGTGCGCGTCCGCGATCGGGATGCCGTCCGCAAGCGGCAGATGCAGGTCGCGTTCCTCCAGATAGTTCGTCGTATAGCTTTTCTGCACGATGCAGGGTCCGAAGCCGACGGCCGTCAGTTCGAGCGCGATCAGCGAATTGTCGGTCATCGTGTTGATGACGAGCGTGGTCTCGTCGATGCCGTTGCGGCGCAGGAGTGTCGTCCAGCGATCTTCCGAACCCATGATGTGCACCACGCCGCCCTTCATGAGGCCGATCAGCCTGTCACGCTCGCTCTTGCCGGTGAGCCGGTCAGCGCGCCTGGCGACGACGACGGACGGTTCCTGCCAGAGCGGGCGGACCTCGAAGTCGCTCCAGTGGCCGTCGCCGAAGCGGATGTCGACATCGACGCTGGTGGATTTGTCGGCCCAGACGGCGGCGAGCAGCCGGATCTTGATATGCGGGTAGAGCGCCTGGAACTTCGGCAGCAGCGGCGCGATCCAGGTGGTGGCGAAAAGCACGGAGGCGCGCACGGAGATGTGGGTCTGCTGGCTGCGGCCGAACATGCCGACGGTGGAGACGGCGAGTTCGTCGAAGACCCGCGTGACGCTCGGCAGATAGGCGCGTCCGACGGTGGTCAGTTGCAGGCCGCGCGGCAGGCGCTTGAAGAGCTGGACGCGGAAGTGCTGCTCCAGCGCGCGCACCTGATGGCTGACGGCGGCGGGTGTCAGATTTAACTCGGCGGCGGCGGCGGAAAAGCTCAGCGCCCGCGCCGAAGCCTCGAAGGCACGCAGCCATTGCAGCGGCGGAAGGGCATAGGCCATGGTCGATCCCGCTTCAAACAAAACGATGCCTAACGCCAATAAAGGTTTGTTTGACTTTGGCCAATGGCAGATCGAACCTGCGCGCAAGACCGCAGCGGGAATCAGGTGTTTCCAAGCTGCGCCAGCGCCAGAGGGGCGGCATCGTGAAGACGTTCGACTATATCGTCGTGGGAGCGGGCTCTGCCGGCTGCGTGCTGGCGGACCGGCTTTCGCGGGACGGGCTCCATACGGTTCTGGTGCTGGAGGCCGGCGGGTCCGACAACAGTTTCTGGATCCGCACGCCGATCGGCTACGGCCGCACCTTCTTCGATCCGCGCGTCAACTGGATGTACAACACCGAGCCGGATCCCCAGACCAACGGCCGGACGAGCTACTGGCCGCGCGGCAAGGTTCTGGGCGGGTCCAGTTCCATCAATGCGCTCGTCTACTGCCGCGGGCTTCCCGGCGATTTCGACGACTGGGAGGCTGCCGGCGCTGGTGGCTGGGGCTGGAATGCGGTCCGGCCCCATTACGAGGCGATCGAGCGGCGGGTTCTGGCCGATGGCACGGTCGAGGGCAGCGGGCCGCTTTTCGTCAGCGATGTCAGCCGTGATACGCACGCCTGCAACCGGCACTACTTCGCAATGGCGCGCGAACTCGGCCTGCCGGTGACGGAGGACTGCAACGGTCCGTCGCCGGAAGGCATCACGCGCTACCGGATCACGACGCGTCGCGGCCGGCGGTGGTCGGCGGCCGATGCTTTCCTGCGGCCGGCGCTTGCCCGGCCGAACGTGACGCTGGTCGCCAACTGCCTTGTGGAGCGCATCGTGATGGCGGGCCGGCAGGCGACCGGCGTGACGGTGCGGACCGGGCAGGGGCGGGAGACGTTTCACGCGGCGCGCGAAATCATCGTCAGCGCCGGTGCGGTCAATTCGCCGAAGCTGCTGCAGGCGTCGGGCATCGGGCCGGGCGCGCTGTTGCAGCAATTCGGCATCCCTGTCGTCATGGCGAACGACCATGTGGGCGGCAATTTGCAGGACCATCTCGGCATCAGCTATTACTACAAGGCGAGCGAGCCGACGCTGAACTCGGTGCTGTCGCCCTGGTGGGGCAAGGCGATGCAGGGCGCGCGCTATCTCCTGACGCGGCGGGGGCCGCTCAGCCTTTCCGTCAACCAGTGCGGCGGGTTCGTGCGCTCCGACGCCCACCTTTCGCGGCCCGACCAGCAGATCTACCTCAACCCGATGACCTATACGACGACGCCGTCGGCGAAGCGGCCCCTGATCCGGGTCGACAGCTTTCCGGGCTTCATCCTCTCCTTCCAGCCGGCGCGGCCGACCAGCCGGGGCTGGATCACGCTTGCCGCGCCGGATCCCGATGTCGCGCCGAAGATCGTGCCGAATTATCTCTCGACGGAAAAGGATCTGGCGGACGTGATCGCCGGCGGGCGGCTGATCCAGCGGATGGCGCGCACGGCGGCCATGCGGGCCTTCACCAAGGCGGCGATGGCGCCCGACATTCTCGCGCTGGATGACGCCGGCATTCTCGAGGATTTCCGCAGGCGGTGCGGCAGCGTCTTCCACCCCGTTTCCACCTGCCGCATGGCGCGCGATGCGGGGGAGGGCGTGCTCGACAGCCGGCTGCGCGTGTTCGGCGTGACAGGGCTTCGCGTGGCCGATGCCTCCGCCTTTCCGAACGTCACCTCGGGCAACACGAACGCCCCCACCATCATGCTCGCCCACCGCGCCGCCGATCTCATCCTGGCGGATGCGGCCGGCGCGGAAACCGAAAGGATGTCCGGATGAAGCTCGACCGCATCGAAACCTTCGTCGTCGCCAATCCGCCGCCGCGCCATGGCGGGCGCTACTTCATCTTCGTGCGCCTGACGACCGCTTGCGGCATCAGCGGCGTCGGCGAGATCTACAACGCCACCTTCGGCCCGGATCTGTGCGCGGCCATGGCGGTCGATATGTTCACCCGCCAGTTCGAGGGCCGCGATCCGCATTCCATCGAGGAAATGTGGCGGCGCAGCTATGGCGCCGGTTACACGATGCGCCCCGACGTGACGGTCATGGGCGTGCTGAGCGGCCTCGAAATGGCGTGCTGGGACATTATCGGCAAGGCGGCGGACCAGCCGGTCTATCAGCTGCTGGGCGGGCGCGTGAATGCGCGGCTGCGCAGCTACACCTATCTTTACCCGGCCGAAGGCGACGTCTATCCCGATCCGTCGCTGCCGAATGTCTACAACGATCCCGACCTCGCCGCGGAGGCCGCGCTGAAGGCGGTGGAGCTCGGCTTCACGGCGGTGAAGTTCGATCCGGCCGGTCCCTATACGATCTATGACGGCCACCAGCCGCGGCTGGAGGATCTGGAACGCTCGGAAGCCTTCTGTGCACGCATCCGCGAGGCTGTCGGGACGCGGGCGGATCTCCTGTTCGGAACCCATGGCCAGTTTACCGTGTCGGGCGCGAAGCGCCTGGCGCGGCGGCTGGAGGCCTATGATCCGCTCTGGTTCGAGGAGCCGATCCCGCCGGAAAACCCGGCCGACATGGCAGAAGTCGCGCGCTACACGGCCATTCCCATCGCGGCTGGCGAGCGGCTCTGCACCAAGCATGAATTTGCCCGGCTGCTGGAGGCAGGTGCCGCCTCGATCCTGCAGATGAATCTCGGCCGCGTGGGTGGCCTGCTGGAAGCGAAGAAGATTGCCGGCATGGCGGAGACGCGCTCGGCCCAGATCGCGCCGCATCTCTATTGCGGGCCGGTGGTGGCGGCGGCGAACATCCAGCTCGCCACCTGCAGCCCGAATTTCCTGGTGCTGGAATCGATCGGGCGCTTCGACGGCCCCTTCATGCAGTTCCTCAACGAGCCGATCGGCTGGGAGGACGGCTATGTCATACCGCCCACGGCGCCCGGCCTCGGTGTCACGCTCAACGATGCGGCGATCGCCGCCAATCCCTACACCGGCAACGAACTTCACCTGAACCTCGTCATCGAGCCGCTTCTCCCTTGAGCCGTTCGGACGTCCTCCAATCGAAAGGTCCTGCAATGCGCTATGGTTTCATCGGGCTCGGCAATCTCGGCGGTCATCTGGCGGCCAGCCTGCGCAAGAGCGGCTTCGAGGTCGTGGTGCATGACCGCGATCCGGCAACGGCTGACCGGCTGCTGGCGCTCGGCGCGACCTGGGCCGACAGTGCCGGCGCGCTGGCTGCCGATTGCGATGCGGTGCTGACCTGCCTGCCGTCGCCGACCGTCTCCGAAGCGGTGCTCGGCCAGATCCTGGAAACGGCGAAGCCGGGAACGACCTGGATCGAGATGTCGACGCTCGGGCGCGACGAAATCCTGCGGCTGGCGGATATGGCCGCAGCCAAGGGCGTTTCGACCATGGAACTGCCGGTGACCGGCGGCGTGCATCTGGCCGCGCAGGGGCGCATCACGATGCTGGCCGGCGGCGACAAGGCGCTCGTTGATCGCCACATGCCGGCGCTGGAAGCGATGGGCGAGCAGATCTTCTACATGGGCCCGCTCGGCAGCGCCGCCGTCATCAAGGTCATCACCAACATGCTTGCCTTCATCCACCTCGTCGCCGATGGCGAGGCGCTGATGCTCGCCAAGCGCGGCGGGCTCGATCTGGCGCAGTCCTGGAAGGCGATCAAGGCGAGTTCCGGCAACAGTTTCGTCCACGAGACCGAGGGCCAGTTGATCCTCAACGGCAGCTACGACGTGGGCTTCAACATGGATCTGGCGCTGAAGGATCTCGGCTTTGCCATGACCTTCGGTCGCGATTTCGCCGTGCCGCTGGAACTTGCCGGCCGTACCCACGAGATCTTCCTGAAGGGCAAGCAGGCTTATGGCGGCGGCGCGCAGTCGACGCAGATCGTCAAGCTGCTGGAAGATGCTGTCGGCACCGATCTTCGCGCCGACGGTTTTCCCGCACGGCTTGAGTAAGCGCGGACGCAAAGGCGCGCGGCACCGTGTGGACGGTCCGCGCGCGATTGACATCGATCAGGTTCGAAGGCCTCAGGCCTGCAGGCCGCCGAGGCGGGAGAGGAGACGCAGCGCCTCGATGCGATCCGGCTCCCAGAATTCCAGACGCGTGCGACCGTCATTGCGGCGCGAGATGGCGAAAGCTTCGCGCTCCATGCCGATTTCCATCAGGCGATCTTCGAGCGCAATCGGGTCGGCGGCCAGCGGGCCAAGCGGATCGAGAACGACGTACTGCGTCTGCATCTTGACTTCTCCTCAGCGTTATTGCCGCCATCCAGCCTTTCGGGTCCGGCCGGGAGTTGCGGATTTATGATGCGATGCAGCATGTCACATTCTTGGCGCGTTTCAATATCAACCAATTGTTAACCTTACCTTTTAGACGAAAAATTTACGTTTTGCACATGCGAAACGATTTGATTTTTCGCCTCACGGGCCGGTTGCGAAATCTTCGATGATCGGACAGTCGGGTCTGTCGTCTCCATGGCAGGCGGAGACGAGGTGTTTCAGGGTTTTCGTCATCGCCGCGATGGCCGCCTGCTTGCGTTCCAGCTCGGCGATATGGTCGAGCGCGATGGCCTTGACGTCGGCGCTGGCGCGGCTTCGATCCTGCCATAGTGCGAGCAGCACGCGCATCTGCTCGACCGAAAAGCCGAGATCGCGGGCGCGGCGGATGAAGCCGAGGCGGTGCAGGTCGTCCGTGCCATAGACGCGGTATTGCGAACCCGGCATGCGGTCGGGCACGATCAGGCCGATTTCCTCGTAGTAGCGGATCATCTTGGCCGAGATGCCGCTGAGGCGTGCTGCCTCGCCGATATTCATGCCGGCACCTTCCCGGGTTGGCCGGCAAAGGCGCGCAGACGGAGTGCATTGCCGACCACGAAGGCGCTGGAAAGGGCCATGGCGCCCGCTGCCAGCATGGGCGACATGAGCGTTCCCGTCAGCGGATAGAGCGCGCCGGCGGCCACGGGGATGAGGCCGACATTGTAGGCGAAGGCCCAGAACAGGTTTTCGCGAATATTGCGCATGGTGGCGGCGCTGAGCCTGACGGCGCGGACGACGGCGGTCAGATCGCCCGACATCAGCACCACGTCGGCGCTTTCGATGGCGATGTCCGTGCCGGTGCCGAGCGCGATGCCGACATCCGCGGAGGCGAGCGCCGGCGCATCGTTGATGCCGTCGCCGACGAAGGCGACATGGCCTGCCCTGCCGAGCCTTGCCCTGATCTCTTCCAGGGCCGCCACCTTGCCGCCCGGAAGGACGTCGGCCACGACATGGTCGATGCCGAGATCCGCGGCAATGCTCTGCGCCGTGCGCTGGTTGTCGCCGGTGATCATGGCGAGCTTCACGCCGACGCGCCGGAGATCGGCGAGGGCTGCGGCGGTCGTCGGCTTGATGCGGTCAGCCACCGCGCCGATGGCGGCCACGCTGCCGTCGATGGCAACGAAGAGCGGCGCGCGGCCGGCGCTGGCGAGGCTTTCGGCCTGTAGAGCGAAGGTGGAGAGATCAATGCCGGCTGCCTCCAGCGCGCGGGCGGCGCCGACGACGATATTCTGCCCACCCACCGTTCCACGGATGCCGAGACCGGGATCGGCCTCGACGCCGGTGGCGGACGACAGGCTAAGGCCCTCCCGTCTGGCTGCCGCGACGATCGCCGCACCGACAGGGTGTTCCGAGCGGCTTTCGAGACTTGCGGCACGTGCCAGCACTTCCAAACGCTCAAAGCCGGGGGCGGTCCAGAGATCGGTGAGCTCCGGGCGACCTTCGGTCAGCGTGCCGGTCTTGTCGAAGGCGATGAGATCGACGTCGCGGAGGCGCTGCAGCGCGTCGCCCTTGCGGAAGAGGATGCCAAGCTCGGCGGCGCGGCCGGTCGCCACCATGATCGAGGTCGGCGTGGCCAGCCCCATGGCGCAGGGGCAGGCGATGATGAGGACGGCGACCGCATTGACGAGTGCGCCCCCCATGCCGGCCTCAGGCGCAAAGACGAGCCAGGCGATGAAGGTCAGCGCCGCGGCAGCCATGACGGCCGGGACGAAGCGGGCGGTGATGCGATCGACAAGGCCCTGGATCGGCAGCTTTGCCCCTTGGGCCGTCTCCACCATGCGGACGATCTGGGCGAGCAGCGTGTCGGCGCCGACCTTGGTGGCCTCGAAAGCGAAGGCGCCATTGCCATTGATGGTGCCGGCGACGACCGGGCTGCCGGGCGTCTTTTCCGCCGGCATGGGCTCGCCGGTCACCATGGCTTCGTCCACGTGCGAGCGGCCCTCACGCACGATGCCATCGACCGGTATCCGCTCGCCGGGACGGATGAGGACGATGTCGCCGGGGCGGACGGTTTCCACCGCGACATCGACCTCGGCACCGTCACGCCGAAGGCGGGCGGTCTTCGGGGCAAGGCCCGCCAGCTTGCGGATGGCATCTCCCGCCCGGCCGCGGGCGCGGCCTTCCAGGAAGCGTCCGGCGAGAATGAGCGTGACGATGACGGCGGCGGCTTCGAAATAGATGTCGGCGCGCCCATCCGGCAACAGGCCCGGCAGGAAGGTCGCGACCGTTGAATAGAGCCAGGCGGAGCCGGCGCCCAGCACGACCAGCGCGTTCATCTCCGGCGCGCGGCGCATCAGGCTCGTGATGCCCTGGCGCAGGATCTCGCGTCCGGGGATGGCAAGCACCAGTGTAGCGAGCAGGAATTCGGCGATGCGCAAGGGCTCGACGCCGAGCGCACTGACGATGACATGGTGGAAGGCGGGAAAGAGGTGGCCGCCCATTTCCACGATGAAGAGCGGCAGCGTCAAGATGGCCGCAAGCCACATGCTGCGGCCGAGCGCATCCGTCTCCGCGCGGCGCAGGGCGTCGAGATCGAGGGCAGGCCTGCCGGGCTCCGCCTGAAGTGCCAGCGTGCCGAAGCCGGCAGCGGCCACGGCCGCATCAAGGTCGGATTGCAATGTGGTCGGTGTGGTGGAAACGGCAGCAGTGCCGGCGGCAAGGTTGACGCTTGCGGAGGCCACGCCCGGTACGGCAAGCAGGGCCGCTTCCGTGCGGCCGACGCAGGAGGCGCAGTGCAGGCCGGTGACGGCGAAGCGTCGCTCCTCCAGAACAGGGCGAAAACCGGTGCCGTCGATCGCAGCGATCACGGCCGGCATCGCCTGCGGCAGGGCGGCGCGATCGGCAAACTCGACCGTGGCACGGTGGGTGGCGATATTGACGCTCGCCTGGGCGACGCCCGGCACGGCACGGATCGCCTTTTCGACGCGGCCGGCGCAGGAGGCGCAGTGCATGCCCTCGACGGGGATATCGGCCGCGAGCGCGTGGCCGGGGCGTCCACCGACGACAGGGTGGATCGTCTGTCCTGTTGCGTGGCCGCCAGGTCTCGTCGCCATATCCATCGTCGTCTCCTTGCCCGTCTTCGGCCATCGCCGTGACGGGTCCTGCATGCTTGCGACCGCACGGGGTCAAAGCGGTGTCTGTGCGGTTTCGTTCCCATGGATAAGGGTTCCCATCATGGGAAGGTCAAGCCCTGTTGACGCAAAGAGTTGACAGCCGCGACAAATCTCATGATGGTGGGCGCATTCCGAGGGGGGCATCGAACGATGCTGAGATGGCGGTGAGCCGGACCCTTGAACCTGATCCGGGTCATACCGGCGTAGGAACGGAAAAAAGCGGCTGCTGCTGCTCATCTCCCATTCCCCGCTTCACCTGGATCTCCGTGGCACGACAGGGAGATCGACAATGGCTTATATGTCTGGACTGACGGAACCGCCGGGCGCTTGCCGCATGCCGGAGCGGCTTCATGATTTCGAGCATTCCCGCGCGGGTGCCTGAGCCGTGCGCCCCGCCGATGCTTTCGGCGGGCTGACGCTGATGCTTGCCCTGTGGCAGGCCGTGGTGTCGCTCGCCAGTCCTCCCGCCTATCTGCTGCCGGCGCCTGTCGATGTGCTCGGCGTCTTCTTTCGCCTGGGCGGCTCTCTTGCGTTGCATGCAGGTGCGACGGGGCTGGAAGCGCTTGCGGGATTTGCGGCCGGCAGCCTGCTTGGGGCGGGAACGGCCTTTCTCTTTGCGGCGCTGCCGGCGGTCGGGCGCTTTGCCTGGCCCGTGCTGATGGTGGTGCAGGCCGTGCCTGTCTTTGCGCTGGCGCCGCTGCTGGTCATCTGGTTCGGCTTCGGCCTTGCCTCGAAGATCGCCATGGCGACGCTCGTCATCTTCTTTCCCGTTGCCTCGACGTTCGCCGATGGGCTTCGCCGCACCGATCCGGTGCTGATCGATGCGGCGGCGCTCACACCCGCCTCGCGGCTGCAGGTGCTTCTCAGCCTGCGCGTGCCGCTGGCGCTGCCGGCCCTGATCTCGGGGCTGCGCATCGCTGCGCCGCTCGCGCCGCTTGCCGCCGTCGTCGGCGAATGGGTCGGGGCCTCCTCCGGCCTCGGCTTCCTGATGGTGCAGGCCAATGCCCGCATGCAGACGGCAACACTCTTTGCCGCCCTCATTCTCGTTGCCGCCATGAGCGTCGGTCTACGCCTTGTCGTGGATCGGCTGACGGCCGGGCTCACGCCCTGGGCGCGCGACAACACCCTCGACCTTCATCCGATCCGGAGACTGGACCCTGCATGACACGCTTTTTCACGACTTCTTTCCCGGCGGCCATCCTTGCTCTCCTCGCCACGCTGGCCGCCGCACCGGACACGCATGCCGCCGAGAAGCTGACGGTGATGCTCGAATGGTTCGTCAATCCCGACCATGCGCCGCTGGTGATCGCCAGGGAGAAGGGCTATTTCGCCGATGAGAATCTCGACGTGACGCTGGTGCCGCCGGCCGATCCGTCGTCGGTGCCGCGTCTGGTGGCGGCGGGCGAGGCGGATATCGGCATCCATTACCAGCCGAACCTCTATCTCGACCACGCCGCCGGCCTTCCGCTCGTCAGGATCGGCACGCTGGTGGAAACGCCGCTGAACACGCTGACGGTGCTGGCTCAAGGGCCGATCAAGACGCTTGCCGATCTCAAGGGCAAGACGGTCGGCTATTCCGTCGCAGGCTTCGAGACGGCGCTCCTGTCGCGCATGCTGGGTTCGCAAGGGCTGACGGCGAACGACGTGACGCTCGTCAACGTCAACTTCTCCCTCAGCCCCTCGCTGATTGCCGGCAATGTGGATGCGACGATCGGCGGCTTTCGCAATTTCGAGCTGACACAGATGGATATCGAGGGCCACAAGGGCCGCGCCTTCTATCCCGAGGAGCACGGCGTTCCCGCCTATGACGAACTGATCTATGTCGTCGACAAGGCAAAGTTGGCCGATCCGCGCCTGCCGCGCTTTCTGGCAGCTGTGGAAAAGGCAACCATCGAGCTGACCAACCATCCGGATGAGGCTCTTTCCACGTTCATCAAGGCCTATCCCGACCTCGATGACCGGCTTAACCGGCAAGCCTTCACCGATACGCTGCCGCGGTTTGCCAAGCGGCCAGCCGCGCTCGATACGGCGCGCTACGCCCGCTTCGGCGCCTTCATGGCCGAGAGCGGGTTGATCGACGTGGCGCCGCCGGTCGCGGATATCGCCGTGGAGGTGACGAAGTGACCGTCGCGCTCGCCCCCGTCGATGCCGATGTCGCGGCAAGGCTTCTGGAGAGGGTCCGCACGCGCCGGCCGCGCGTGCATTGCCTCATGAACACCGTGGTACAGAAATTCGTCGCCGATGGCGTGACGGCGGTCGGCGGCATCCCGTCCATGACATCGTCGGAAGAGGAGGTCGCCGTCTTCGTGCGTCGGGCCGATAGTCTGACGGTCAATCTCGGCACGCTGGATGCGGCCCGGCGCGCGGCCATCGGCGTGGCGGCGTCCGTTGCGGTCGCGGCGGGAAAGCCGTGGATTGTCGATCCCGTCCATTGCGACTATTCGCCGGCCCGCCTCGCCTTTGCGCGGGAGCTCTCGATGCTTGGGCCCGCTGCCGTCCGTGGCAATGCGGCCGAGATGATGGCGCTCGGGCTGAGGGCAGGGCTGGAGGGTGGCCCGGCGGTAGTGATCACCACCGGGCCAGTGGACCGGCTCCTTTCGGCCACGCGCTCGCTGAGGGTCGAGAACGGCCATCCGCTGATGGCGGGTGTGACGGGCACGGGGTGTCTCGCCGGTGCGGTGATCGCCGCCTTTCTCGCGGTCGAGCCGGACGCACAACTGGCCGCCGCGGCAGCGCTTGCGACGACCGGAGTGGCGGCCGAACGTGCCGCGCCCGGCGCGCGCGGGCCGGCGAGCTTCGGCATCGCCTTTCTCGATGTGCTGGCGACGCTGTCGCCGGACGATCTCCTGACCCATGCGAGGATCCATGATGACAGAGCGTGACGGGGCGCAGACCGGCGCCTCCGGCCTTTCCGGACGACCCATCGACTACCGGCTGAACGCCATTCTGGATGCGTCGCTGATCAAGGACGCAGACGAAGACGGGGCCGAAAAGCTTGCCGCCCTTGCGGTGGCCGCGGTGCGCGGCGGCACGACCATCCTGCAATATCGCGACAAGACGGGTTCGACGCGCCGGATGGTGGACAATGCTTGCATCATCTTGCGGGCCATTGCTGGCTCCGGCGTGCCGCTTGTCATCAACGACCGGGTGGATGTGGCGCTCGCGGCCGGTGCCGACGGCGTGCATCTCGGGGCTGATGACATGGAGATCGAGACCGCGCGGCGTCTGCTCGGTCCAGGAGCCATCATCGGCATGACGGTGAAGCGGCCGGTAGAGGCGCAGGCGGCCGGGATCGCGCCGATCGACTACGCCTGCATCGGCGGCGTGTTCGAGACGCTATCGAAGCGCAATCCCGATCCGCCGGTGGGGCTCGACGGCTTTGCCGGGATGCGTGCCCTGATCCGCTCTGCCCGACCGCGCCTGCCTGTCGGAGCCATTGCCGGCATCACGCCGGAGCGTGTGCCGCCGCTGGTGGCGGCGGGGGCCGATGGCGTGGCGGCGATCTCGGCGATTTTCGGGGCGGCGGACGTGGCGGGTGCCGCCCGCGCGCTGCGGCTGGCGGTGGATACGGCCCGGGGAGGGGTGATGGCATGACGGCGATTGCACTGACCATTGCAGGATCCGATTCCGGCGGCGGTGCCGGTATCCAGGCGGATCTGAAGACGTTCTCGGCGCTCGGCGTCTATGGTGCAAGCGTCATTACGGCGGTGACGGCCCAGAATACGCGCGGTGTCACAGCCGTTGCGGATATCGCCCCCGAGATCGTGGCCGCGCAGTTGCGGGCGGTGTTTTCCGATCTGCCTGTGGCGGCGGTGAAGATCGGTATGGTGTCACGGGCAGAGACGATCGAGGCGATCGCCGAGGGCCTTTCGGCTTTTGCGGGCCCTGTCGTCGTCGATCCCGTGATGGTCGCGACATCTGGCGACCGGCTGCTGCGGCCGGACGCGATCGCTGTGCTTATCGAAAGACTTCTGCCGCGCGCGGCGATTGTGACGCCGAACCTTCCGGAGGCCGCACTGCTGACGGGCGGAAGCATTGCGCAGACGCCCGAGGCCATTCGCGCCCAGGCCGCCCAGTTGCTCGCTGCCGGCGCCGGAAGCGCCCTGATGAAGGGCGGGCATGGAAAGGGGCCGCTTTGCGTCGATTATCTCGTGGAGGCGGATGGCATCCTGACGCTGACGGCGCCCCGCATCGATACGGCCAACGATCACGGTACGGGCTGCACGCTGGCGGCGGCAATCACGGCCGGGCTCGCCCGCGGGCTCTGCCTCACCGATGCGGTGCGACAGGCAAAGGCCTATCTCCAGGCAGCGCTCGATGCCGGTCGAGCGCTGAGGGTCGGTGGCGGGCGCGGGCCGGTGCATCATTTCCATGGCTGGTGGCCGGCCGGCGATGCCGCGCCGGATGCAGGCGATGCGTCGCGGTCCCGGTCTTCCGGGCGATAGAGCGGCGCGCTGTCACCGCCCGAAGTGTCAGGTTCGCAACGTGCCGCTGCGCACCAGCGACTCGACCGGCAGGCTGATGGTTGCCTTCAGTCCGTCCGGTCCCCAGTCGCGCTCGATGCGCCCGCCCAGTTGCCCCTCGACGCTGATGGCCATCAGGCGGGAGCCGAAGCCCTGCGCAGAGGGCGTTTCGGTGATGGGCGGCCCGTTTTCCTCCAGCCAGGTGACCACATAGGTGCTTCCTTCGGTGCGGGTGCGGATGTTGAGCTGCCCGGTCGAGACCGACAATGCGCCATATTTGGCGGAGTTGGTGGCGAGTTCATGGAAGAGGAGCGCCAGCGGCGTCGCGACACTGTCGCCGATTTCGATGTCGTCGCCTTCGATGAGGATACGTTCGCGGGCCTCGGAGAAGGGCGCAAGCAATTCGTCCAGCAGGCCCATCAGCGTCTTGTCGATATCGACCGGCCGGGAATCGCGGCTGTGCGGGCGCACGAAATCGTGGGCGCGGCCCATCGCGTCGAGGCGCCGGCGCAGCTGTTCGGCAAAGGGGCGGATCTCCGGCATCTGGCGGGCCTGAAGGCTGATGATGCCGTTGATCACGGAGAAGATGTTCTTGATGCGGTGTGACAGTTCGTGCGCCACGATCTCGCGTTCGGCGGCTGCCATCTTGGCGTCGTGAATGTCGGTGCAGGTGCCATACCAGCGCGTAATCCGGCCCGTGCTGTCGCGAACGGGCAGCGCCCGGCCGAGAACCCAGCGGTAGGCGCCGGAGCGATGGCGCAGGCGATATTCGATCTGGTAGGGCTCGCCGGTTTCCAGCGAGTGGCGCCAGAGCGACCAGGCGCGGTCCTGGTCTTCCTCGTGGAACATGCCGTTCCAGCCTTCGCCGTCCGTCGTACCGTCGGGCACGCCGGTGAATTCGTACCAGCGGGCATTGTAGTAATCGTGGAAGCCATCGGGCCGGGTGGACCAGACCATTTGCGGCATGGCATCGGCGAGCGTGCGGAAGGCGGTTTCCGCACGGGCATGGTCGTCAACGGCCTGGCGCTGTTTGGTGATGTCGACGGCAACGCCCGGGAAGCGGATAGCGGCGCCGGTATCGTCCAGCAGCGGTCGGCCTTCCGCCAGCAGCCAGCGATTGGTGCCATCGGCTGCGCGCACACGGTATTCCTGGGAATAGGTGGCGCCGGTTTCCATCGCCGTGGTCATCGCCGCCTTGACCCGTTCCAGATCTTCGGGGTGGATGGCATTGAGGAAACGCTCGATCGGCTGGTTCGGGTCGCCGTCATCGATGCCGAACAGGGCCGCGAAACGCTTGTCGGTCTCGACGCGGTTTTCGGGTATCAGCCAGTCCCATGTGCCGACGATGGAAGAGGAGCTCAGCGCCAGCTCCATCTGTTCGCGGCTGGCCGCGAGCGCCTGTTCGGCCTGCACGCGCTTGGTCGTTTCGCCGACGATGGCGAGGACGGCCATCACCTGGCCACGCTCATCGACGACGGGGCTGTAGTCGAGGTCGAACCAGACATCCTCCGGCACGCCGCTGCGCAGCAGCACCAGCTTCTGGTTTTCGAAGCTGACGGTCTCGAAACGGGCGATGGTCTCGATGATGCTACGGTTGAAATCCTGCACTTCCGGCCAGACGTCGAACACGGACTTGCCGAGGCAGGCCGGATGCTTGCGCCCGCAGATCGTCGCATAGCCCTCATTGTAGATCAGCAGGCCGCGTGCGCCGACAAGCAGCGTCATCGGCACGGAGGAGGCGAGGATGGTGCGGACCGTCACCGCAAGGGTCGGCGGCCAGGACGCGATGGGTCCAAGCTCGGTCGTCTCCCAGGGATGATTTGCAATGAGGCGCCGCATCTCGCCATTGCCCAGGTTTCCAGAGATTGGCGTCGTCAGGGCGGGAAACAGCGGATCGTTCATGCACACTCTCTTGGCACGGTCTCTTGGCGGGCTTGCTGGCGGCATGCTCCCTCGGCGAGGCTTCCGGGAAAAGGTCGTCTGGCCGACGACCCGGCGGCTGGATCACGGCAGCACGCCCCGCTTGAGATCCCTTCCGTCCCGATCACCGGTCGTGGCCCATGGAGCAAAACACACACGCTCGCATGACGATATAGGCAAGCGCCGCATAAAGTCAGGGCTTGTCTCCTCAAATTTTCGTCGGTCCGAAGCTGCCTTCCGCCCTATTCGTTAAAGGTGCCTCTCAGGCCGAGTGGCAGGGTCTGCGCCCGCCTGTCGCGAGACCGTGATGGCGGCGGCCAGGAACAAAGGGTCGAGCACGGATTTTTTACGGATAGCGCGTCACGCGCAAAATAATCTCTATCAATCGGGTCGAGATTGGGCGATAAGGATTATGACAATTCCAAGGCAGTCTTTTGGCTGTCAGATTGGCAGGAGGTTCCATGCAGGTTCATCGTCAGGCTTTGTCGGTTTCCTATACGAATTGCGCCGCCCTGACCGGGCGTAAGGCGCCGAAGATCGCGATCGTTCCGGTCGTTGTCTGCCTTGCCGCTTTCACCTTTGTCTCCGCCATCGTGTTCGGCGTTCTCTGAGACTTCGCTCTTGCTAAAACGAAAAGGCCGCTCCGGTTTCCGGGCGGCCTTTTTCATGCGCCGCGGTTCGGGTTGGCTCAACCCGCGGAGAGATGTTCGTGGATGGCGAGCCAGCCGCCTGCATCGGTGCGCCGGAAAACGATCGTCTCGCGTTCCTGGCTGGTCAGGCGCTCGCCCCCCATTTCCAGATCCGTTTCCACCCGGTGGACGAAGATGCCGGTGTCGCCGACGATGCGGGCCAGCCGGTCGGTTGAGCGGCAGGCATGCACGCGAAATCCGTCGTCTTCCTCCCAGCGCTGCCACTGCTGCTGATAGGCAGCACGCGAGGCAAGCGGTTCTTCCAGCGTGTAGAAAAGGAATGTCGCCTCCGGCGCGAAGCCTGCGAAATAGGTGTCGCGGTCATGGCGCCCGAAGGCCGTCACGATGGCATCCGCTGCCGCCATGAGGCCGTTCATATCGGCATGCTGTTGCGTCGTATCCGTCATGCACTCGTCCTTCCGGTGGAAAACGGACCCGGGCTGCCCGGGTCGGCGGTGACGAGCGCTGCAAGCGGCGCATTCTGCCGCGCGACGGCAGCCTTCAGGGCGCCGATCGTCATCTCCTCGTCCTTCACGAATTCGATGAACATCATGTTGAGATTGTTGAAGACCATCTGGCCGAGCGCGGCCGCGTCGAGCCCCATGCGGATCGTTCCGCGCCCCTGCAGATGCTCCATGAGAGAGGAGACCTGATCACAGAGGCGTCCGTCGAGTTCGGTATAGCGGCGGGAGAAGGGGCTTTCCGGCTGCTGGATCGAGATGGCCATGGCGGTGCGCCACATGGCCTTGCTGAGATAGACGAGCGAGTGGTCGTAGTAGCAGCTGACCAGCGCATGGATGGATTCGGCAACCGAGGGCGGGGGATTGTCCACGACGGAACGGCCGGCATCCAGCACCTCCTCCACTTCCATGGAGACGGTCGCCACGAGGATGTCACCCTTGTTGGCGTAGTAATTGTAGAAGGTGCCGACGGAGACTTCGGCGCGCAGCGCGATGTCCTCGATGCGGGCCGCATCATAGCCCACCTCGCGAAAAAGCGCCGTGGCCGCCTCGAGAATGCGCCGGTTGCGATCGGCCTTCTGGCGGGCACGCAGCCCGGTTGGCCGGCGGGCTGGTGTGTAGGGGCCTACGGATTGCGGGCCGGTCGGTAAGGGGCCTGTCACGGGTGTCGTTCCAAATATTGAATGTCTTCAGAATTCATGTTGACTTAAAAATTGAACTCATTCAATCTTTTTTCGAAGGCGCCGGAACGAGCGTCGCATGAATGATCGAGAAGGCGATGCCGTGACCTGACGGGAGGTCGGTGTCGCCTTGGCCAACCAGAGGGCAAGAGATGTCGAAGACCACCACCGGCGCAATCCTGCGTCCGCTTCTTTCCACCGCTGCTGCCGTTTCCATTACCATGTCCTCGCTCGCAATCGCGCCGGCCCCGGCCTTCGCGACGGAAGAGCTGAACGCACTGGTATGGTGCGACCACACCGACCCCGCGCTGATCGAGCCCTTCGAAAAGGCCAATGACGTCAAGGTCAACCTGAAGGACTATGAGGGCACCGGCACGGCGCTGTCCCTCATCGAGCAATCGCAGCCGGGCGACTGGGATGTGCTTGTCATCGACGGCGTCGATGTGCATCGCGCCGTCGACATGAACCTGCTTGCCGAGCTTCCGGCCGATGCGCTGCCGACCGCGGATATCTTCCCGGAAGTGCGCATGGAAGCCAACAACATGAAGGACGGCAAGACCTATGCCGTCACGGAGAAGTTCGGCTACAACACGATTTCCTACGACAAGACCAAGGTGGATCCGAAGGACATGCAGGACATGTCCGTTCTGTGGTCCGACAAATACAAGGGCCGCATCGCGCTCTACGATTACTACCTGCCGATCATCGGCCTCGTCGGCCTCGGTCTCGGCAAGAAGACGGCCGATCTTTCGGATGCCGACTTGCCGGCGATTGCCGAAAAGCTGAAGCAGATGAAGGCGGTTTCCAAGCAGGTGAGCGACGTCGTCTCCTCGCAGACGGCGCTGGCGACCGGCGAGGTCGATATCCTCGTCGGCGGCGGCGAGTGGATCACGGGCGTGCTCTCGGGCGAAAAGCCCAATCTGGACTGGACGATCCCGGAGCAGGGTGCCGTTCGCTGGGCGCAGTCGATCGGCGTGATGAAGGACAGCAAGAAGCAGGATCTGGCGCTGAAATTCGTCCAGTACATCCTCAGCCCCGAAGGCCAGGCGCGGCTTGCGACGTCCTCCTGCTATTGGGCGATGCCGGCCAACAGCAAGGCCGGAGAGCACCTGACGGATGCGCAGAAGGCGGCGCTGCGCTGGGACCAGCAACCGGAATACCTCAAGAAGACGCAGCTCTATCCGATCCCCAGCTCCGAACTCGACAAGAAGTTCCAGGATGCGTGGACGGAGATGCTGCAGCAGTAAGGCCAGCATGGCAGGTCGTGGCGGCAGATCCCTCATCCGGCTGCCGCCACCTTCTCCCCGTGGGGAGAAGAGACCCTTTGTGGCCGCTGGCCGCCTCATGATCGGAACCGTTCGCTGAAGCCTCTCGGCATGGCTTTTCTCCTCTCGGGGAGAAGGGGCCTGCAGGGCGGATCAGGGGGCGCTCCGCGCCAGGATCGCAGCTTTCCGACTTACCCCATCCACAGGACACGCGCCCAGATGACACCGCAATCCGTTGATCGGGCCGAGCAGCGCAAGGGTCTCGCGCTCGTCGCACCCGCGCTTCTCTTCACGCTCGCCTTTTTCGTCCTGCCCTTTCTCTTCATGGCAGCCATGAGCCTGTGGACTCGGGACGGGCGGGAGATCGTGCGGTCCTGGACGCTCGACAACTACATCCGTTTCTTTTCCGAAAGCGCGATGTTCCAGGGGCTCGTCAATTCACTGGAGATTACGCTGACCGTGACGGTCATCTCCGTCGTGCTCGCCTATCCCCTGGCCTGGATCATCGCTGAAAAGGTGCCGCAGCGGTTCCAGCGGGTGGCGCTGTTGCTCGCCATCCTGCCGTTCTGGACCTCCTATGTCGTGCGCTCCTACTCCTGGCTGCTGGTGATCTCGAAGGGTGGCGTGATCAATCAGGCGCTGATGGGGATCGGGCTGATTTCCGAGCCGCTGGAGATCTCCGCGACGCGCAGCGCCACCGTCATCGGCTTCGTACACTTCTTCGTCATGCTCCTGACGCTGACGATCTATTCGAACCTCATCCAGCTTTCGCCCAACTACCGCAAGGCTGCGGCCGATCTCGGGGCGAACGGGTTCCAGACCTTCCTCCATGTCATCCTGCCGCTGACGCTTCCGGGCATCATGACGGGTGCGTTCCTTACCTTCGTGCTGTGCATCGGCGACTATGTGACGCCGCAGATCCTCGGCGGCAACAACGAGCTGGTGCTGCCGCAGATCATCATGCTGCAACTGGGGCGGCGGGCCGACCTGCCGATGGCGGCGGCGCTCTCCATCGTGCTGATGGTGGCGGTGACGATCGCCTACATTGCCTGCGCCCGCTGGCTGAAGATCGAGAGGGCTTGATGTCATGATGCGGCTTCGCCTCTCCACGCTTCTGTCGGGTGCCTATCTCATCCTTGCCTACGGCTTCATCTTTCTGCCGGTGGCGGTGCTGGTGCTGTTTTCCTTCCAGGACGGGCGCTTGCCGGTGCCGCCGTTCAACGGCTTCTCGCTGCAATGGTACGAGGCGGTCTTTGCCGACCGCAAGCTGACGACGGCCCTTCTCAATTCGCTCGTCGTCGCCCTCCTGTCGTCGGCGGTGTCCTGCCTGCTCGGTTTCTTTGCCGCCTATGCGCTGGCGAGGGTAAAGCTGCCGGCGACCGCGCTGCAGCGCGGCCTGCTGATCGCGCCGATGACGGTCAGCTACCTCATCATTGCGCTCGGGCTTCTGGCGCTGGTCAATACGCTCGGAATCGGCCTGTCGCTCTGGACGGTCGGCATCGGCCATGTCGTGATCAACCTGCCGCTCTGCTTCTCCATCATCTATGCCTCGATGGGCGATCACCACATCAACATCGAGCGGGCCGCACGCGACCTCGGGGCTTCCGACCTCAAGGTCATGGCGCTCGTGACCGCGCCGATGCTGTTGCCGTCGATTGCCGCCGCCTTCTTCCTTTCCGTCACCTTCTCCTGGGATGAATTCATCATCGCCTTCCTCCTGTCGCGCTTCGATGTGACGCTGCCGGTGGAAATCTGGAGCATGCTGCGCTCGGGGCTCAACCCGAAGACAAATGCGGTCGGCTCGCTCGTCTTCCTCGTTTCCGTCGCCGTGCTCGTCGTGCTCGAACTGACGCTCCTTCGAAAGTCGCCCCGCCCATGACCTCCGCCGTCTCCATCGAAAACGTATCCCGACAGTTTGCCGATTTCACCGCACTTGGCGGTGTCTCGCTCGATATCGCCGCCGGCGAGTTCATTGTGCTTTTGGGGCCCTCAGGCTGCGGCAAGACCACGCTGCTCTCCATTCTCGGCGGCTTTCTGGCGCCGAGCGGCGGACGCGTTCTGGTCGACGGCAAGGACATGACGCATGTGGCGCCGGCCAGGCGCCCGACGACGACCATCTTCCAGGACTACGCGCTCTTTCCGCACATGACGCTCGCCGACAATGTCGGCTTTGGCCTGCGCATGCGCGGCATGGGCAAGACGGCGCGGCGGGAAAAGGCGCTCTCCTTCCTCGATCTCGTCGGTCTGCGCGCCTCGGCCGGCAAGAAGCCGCATGCGCTTTCCGGCGGTCAGCGGCAGCGCGTCGCGCTCGCCCGCGCGCTTGCCGTCGATCCGGAGGTGCTTCTGCTCGATGAGCCGCTCGGCGCGCTCGATCTCAAGCTGCGCCGGCAGATGCAGGATGAGCTGAAGGCGATCCAGAAGCGGATCGGCACGACCTTCGTGCATGTGACCCACGACCAGGAAGAGGCGATGGCGATCGCCGACCGGATCGTCGTCATGAACCGCGGGAAGATCGAGGATGTCGGTGCGCCGGAGGCGGTCTACATGCGGCCCCGCTCACTGTTTTCGGCGGGTTTCATGGGAGAGGTGAACATGATCCCCGGCCGCGTGCTTGAAAGTGCCGCGGGGCACGCGCGCGCGGAGACGGCGCTGGGGATCGTGTCCCTGCCGCAATCGGCGTTCACGGCCGGGCCGGTTTTACCCGGCCATCCCGTCACGCTCTGTGTCCGGCCAGAGCAGTTCCGGGCCGGTGAGATGCGGGGCGGGGAACCGGGCGAGGGCGTGCGCCTGTCGCTCGGCAGCGGCGTCATCACCGACGCGGCCTTCTTCGGCACGCATCACCGGGTGCATCTGAGCCCGGCGGCAAGCCCCGGTCTCAGCCTTGTCGCGCACCTGCCGCAATCGTCCCGGCCTGTGGTCGGAGACAGACTGGCCCTTGCCACGGAGGCCACGGGTGTGGTTGCCTTGCCCGGTCATCCTCCGGGAACGGCTGAAACAGGCAAAACGGCATGAAGAAGCGCATCGCAGCGGCAGACTGGTACCGGGTGACGCGTCTTTCCGACGATGTCTCGCTGATCGCCGAGCCTTACATCCAGGAATTCTACCGCTGCAATGTCTGGCACGTGCGCGGGCGGGACGGCGACATGCTGGTCGACAGCGGCATGGGCGTGGTTTCCCTGCGCGAATGGGTGCCGCTCGTGACGGAACGGCCGCTGACGGCGGTGGCGAGCCACACGCATTTCGATCATATCGGCTGCCACCACGAGTTCGAATGCCGGGCGGTGCATGCGGCGGAGGCCGATCTTCTGGCGCATCCGACGCGCGAAAACACGCTTGCCGACCCCTATGTCACCGACGACATCTTCGATGCGCTGCCGCCGGAGCCCTATTGCTCCAGGTGTTACGCCGTCAAGGCAGCCCCCGCGACGCGCATTCTGGAGGATGGCGACATCATCGATCTCGGCGACCGGACCTTCGAGGTGATCCACACGCCCGGACATTCGCCGGGCGGTATCGCGCTTTACGAGAAGGCCACGCAAATCCTGTTTTCAGGCGATATCGTCTATGACGGTCCGCTGATCGAGGACACCTATCACGCCAATGCGGAAGACTATTCGCGTTCGATGGAGCGGCTGCTGAGCCTGCCGGTGCGGCTGGTGCATGGCGGGCATTTCCCGAGCTTCGACGGCGCGCGATACCAGCAACTCATCCGCGCCTGGCTGGACGACAAACATGAGAACGCATGACGGGAGACGAAATCATGCTCGACAAACGCAAGTTCTACATTGACGGCCAGTGGGTAGACCCGCTCGCGCCGCACGATCTCGAGGTCATCAACCCCGCCACCGAAGAGGCGATCGCCGTCATTTCGCTTGGCACCGAGGCCGATATCGAGCGTGCCGTGGCGGCCGCCAAGCGGGCGTTCCAGAGCTACAGCCTGACCTCGGTCGAAGAGCGGCTGGCGCTGCTTGAAAAGCTGCTCGCGATCTACGAGCGTCGCTACGAGGAAATGGCCCGGACCATCACGCTCGAACTCGGCGCACCCGCCACGATGAGCCGCGAGCAGCAGGCCGATGTCGGCGTCGGCCACCTCAAGGGCTTCATCGACGCTCTGAAAAACCTGCACATGCGCGAAAAGCTGCCGAATGGCGACACGCTGCTGCGCGAGCCGATCGGCGTCTGCGGCCTCATCACGCCGTGGAACTGGCCGATCAACCAGATCGCGCTCAAGGTCGTGCCGGCCCTGGCGACCGGCTGCACCTGCGTGCTGAAGCCGTCGGAGTTCACGCCGCTCAACGCCATGCTCTATGCCGAGATGGTGCATGAGGCGGGCTTCCCGGCCGGCACGTTCAACCTCGTCAACGGGGAGGGGGCGGCCTGCGGTGCGGCCCTGTCGCGCCATCCCGATATCGAGATGATGTCGTTTACC
This sequence comes from Rhizobium sp. SG2393, assembly GCF_042610495.1. Lineage (NCBI taxonomy): Bacteria > Pseudomonadati > Pseudomonadota > Alphaproteobacteria > Hyphomicrobiales > Rhizobiaceae > Rhizobium > Rhizobium sp. SG2393. The sequence goes on along the minus strand of NZ_JBHGAP010000001.1, from coordinate 1,587,140 downwards.
GGCTCCACCCGCGCCGGCAAGGCAGTGACCCGGGACGCGGCCGAAAACATCAAGCGCGTGACGCTGGAACTCGGCGGCAAGTCGCCCAACATCGTGTTCGCCGATGCCGACCTCGAAGACCGCATTCCGGCCAGTGTCGCCGAGATCTTCAACAATTCCGGCCAGTCCTGCGATGCGCCGACCCGCATGCTGGTCGAGCGCTCGGTCTACGACAAGGTCGTTGCGCTGGCGGAAGAGGCCGGCAAGGCGGCTCGCGTCGGCGATCCGACGGAGGAAGGCGACCATATCGGACCGCTCGTCAGCGACATCCAGTTCGGCCGCGTGCAGGCGCTCATCGAGGCCGGCATTGCCGAGGGTGCGCGCGTGCTCGTCGGCGGGGCGGGCAAGCCGGAAGGTTTCGAGAAGGGCTATTTCGTCAAGCCGACGATCTTCGCCGATGTCACCAACGACATGAAGATCGCCCGCGAGGAAGTGTTCGGCCCGGTGCTCGTCCTCATTCCCTTCGACACGGAGGAGGAAGCGATCGCGGTTGCCAACGACACGCCCTATGGCTTGGCGGCTTACGTGCAGAGCGGCGATCTCGAGCGCGCCCAGCGCGTCGCGGCCCGACTGCGTGCCGGCATGGTTCACATCAATGGCGGTCCGCACCGCTACGGCAGCCCCTTCGGCGGCTACAAGCAATCCGGCAACGGCCGCGAGGGCGGTCGCTTCGGGCTGGAGGATTTCCTCGAGGTGAAGACCGTTCACCTGCCGGATGTGGCGTGACGTTCGAGCCTGCTTCGCCCCGCGCTGCTCTGTAGCGCGGGGTTTTTTCTCGTGCCGCCGTCAGATGCCCGGCAGCACGAAGGTCCGCAGCCGCTCGCGCAACTGGTCGATGACCTCGACGCCGGCATTGGCGAAGGCGAAGCGGAGATAGGCGTCCTGGCCGGCGCCAAAGAAATCGCCGGGCAGGCAGATGATGCCGGCGAGCTTGGCGAGCTTCTCAGCCACGAAGGCGCTGTCGATATCCGCGTAGGGGTGGCGGATATAGGCGAAATAGGCGCCGATCGCCTGGATCGACCAGTCCGGCACATCAGCCATCACTACCTTCAGCGCATCGGCGCGCCGGACGATCTCGGCGCGGTTGTCGGCGCGCCAGTCATCGAGGGCCGGCAGGGCCTTTTCCAGCGCGATCTGGCCGGCGCGGGGCGCGCAGATCTGGACATTGTCCATGACCTTGGCGATCTCGGCGACGGCGGCCGGGCTTGCCGTGATTGCGCCAAGGCGATGGCCGGGCACGCAAAAGGACTTGGAGAAGGAATAGAGCCCGATCAGCGTGTCCTGCCAGCCGTCCCGCGAGAACAGCGCGTGCGGGGCTTCGCCGCCCGGCAGGAAGTCGCGATAGGTCTCGTCCAGCACCAGCCAGGTGCCGTTCGCCTTGCAGAGCGAGAAGATGTCTTCGAGCAGGTCCGGCGGATAGATAGCGCCGGTCGGATTGTTGGGCGTCACCAGCGCCAACGCCCGCACCTTCGGCGTCAGCGCCTCCTTCAGCGCACCGAGATCCGGCAGGAAGCCGGTGGTCTGGTCGCAGGGCACGAGATCCACGTCGATGCCGAGCATGGTCAGCGTCGTCTCGTGGTTGAAATAGAAGGGATTGGTCACCAGCACCGTGTCGCCGGCGCCGGCCAGCGCCATCATGGTGACGATGAAGGCCTGGTTGCAGCCGGCGGTGATGTGGATGTTGCCGGCCGTGACATCCGCGCCGTAGAGGGCGGCGACATGGGTCGCATAGGCGGCACGAAGCCCCGCTTCGCCTTCGATCGGCCCGTAGCCGGACGACGCGGTCGAGGCGGCGGCCTCGCCGAGCCACCGCAGCATGTCGGGGTGGGCGGGATAGCCGGGCACGGCCTGCGAAAAATCGATCAGCGGCCCCTGGCTGCCGTCATAATCCTTCGCCCAGGCGAAAACGGAGGGGATCGGCGGCGGGGCGAGCGCTGCGACGCGGGGATTGAAGCGGGGCATTGTCGGAGTTCCGTGGTTGGACGTCATCGTCATCGTCATTGTGTCTTGATCATCGGGTCTTGCGCGTATTCGCCTTTGCCGGAAGCGGCGCGGGCTCCGTCCCGGATCGTCGTCTGGATATGGGGTGTTTCTGTCGTTTGTCCGTGCCGTCAGCGGGGGCTGCACCATGTCCGCTGCTCATTTTTCCGTGACGGGTGCGCAGGACGGCGCGGCCGGAGGATTGCGGTTCCGGCAGAGGATCGGCTTCCAGTGCTGCGAACACCCAGTCGATGAAGACCCTGACGATGGGTGCCGCGCGGTTTTCCGGCCGGCAGGCGACGTAGAAGGCATCGTTGGCGGGCACCGAGAGATCGAAGGGGGCGATGAGTTCGCCCTGAGCGATCAGGCTGCCGGCGGTGATGGTGTCGCCGAGCGCCACGCCCTGGCCGTGCAGGGCCGCTTCGGTCGACAGGCGCGCGTCGCTCATGAAATGCTGGCGGCCGCGTACCACGTCGGCAGCGTCGGCCGCAGCCAGCCAGGTGTTCCACTCGCGCCCGTCATCGCCATGCAGCAGCGTGTGATCGCCGAGATCCTTCACCGAGCGCAGCGGGCGGCTGGCAATGAGCGCCGGGCTGACGACGGGGAAGAGCGACAGGCGGCTCCAGAGCCGTGTCCAGACATCCCCCCAGGTGCCATCCCCGTAGAGCAATGAAAGGTCCACCAGCGGGTTGAAGACATTGGCCGGATCGTTGGAGGCCGTCAGGGTCAGGCGGACATCCGGATACTGCTCTGTGAAGAGATGCAGGCGCGGGATGAGCCAGAAAGACAGCAGTGCCGGCACGCAGGTGATCGACAGCGTGCCGCTGGTCGCGGGTCGTGTCATCGCGGCCGTGGCGGCGGCGATCTCGTCAAAGGCGCGGGTAACGGCCGGCAGCAGCAGCGCGCCCTGCGGCGTCAGCTTCAGCCGCTTGCTGCCGCGCTCGAAGAGCGGCGTGTTGACCGACAGTTCGAGCGCCCGGATCTGGTGGCTGATCGCCCCGTGAGTGACGTTGAGCTCCCGCGCCGCCGCAGAAACGGAGCCGCGCCGGGCCGTCGCCTCGAAGGCACGCAACGGATTGAGGGGCGGAAGGCGGGCGGCCACGGATGGATGCTCCGGTGTTTCATCATGTGAGCTTTTCTCAACTGTGACGCTATAACAATGTCAATTGATTTTCAAAGGCGTTTCGGCTCTATTTTGATCAACGATCAAAAAAGACCGAAGGGGAACACAAGGGAGATGCGGGGGACCGGCCGAGGCCGTGCCTGCGCGTGCTCCCCGGTGCGCATCTTTTGCGATGTGCGCGTGCCACCTCTTCGCTCCGGAAGAAGGGCGAACGACCATGGCCATCGACGAGACGAAATTGCAGGAGCTGCGCCAGAAATACGGCGAGGCGCATGGGGGCGAGATGTTCGATCCCACCTTCCGCAAGGTCGCCGACAAGATCTTCTCGAAGAACGGTACGCGTCTTGCGCCCTATTCCGGTGTTCCCACGCTTTTGGCGGCGCCGCACATGCCGATCAATGCCGGCGATCCCGATTTCGGCAACCTGCAGGTCGCGCTGCTTGGCGTGCCCATGGACCTTGGCGTGACGAACCGCCCGGGCGCGCGCTTCGGGCCGCGCGCCATGCGCTCCATCGAACGCATCGGCCCCTATAACCATGTGCTCGGCTGCGCACCCATCCATGACCTGCGCGTGGCCGATATCGGCGACGTGCCGTTCCGCAGCCGCTATCGGCTGGAAATGTGCCACGAGGACATCGAGGCGCATGTGGCGAAGATCGTTGCAGCCGGCGTCATCCCGCTGTCGGTGGGCGGCGACCACTCCATCACGCATCCGATCATGCGCGCGGTCGGCAAGGATCGCCCGGTCGGCATGATCCACATCGATGCCCATTGCGACACGGGCGGGGCCTACGATCTCACCAAGTTCCACCATGGCGGGCCGTTCCGCAATGCGGTGCTGGACGGCGTGCTCGACCCGACCCGCACCATCCAGATCGGCATCCGCGGCTCCTCGGAATATTTGTGGGAATTCTCCTACGAGTCCGGCATGACCGTGATCCACGCGGAAGAGGTGACCGGCATGGGTATCCCGGCCATCATCGAGAAGGCCAAGGCAATCGTCGGCGACGGCCCGACCTATCTCTCCTTCGACATCGATAGCCTCGACCCCTCCTTCGCGCCGGGCACCGGCACGCCTGAAATCGGCGGGCTGACGACGCGGGAAGTGCTGGAGCTGGTCCGCGGGCTGAAAGGGCTGAACCTTGTTGGCGGGGACGTCGTGGAGGTCGCGCCGCAGTATGATTCGACAACCAACACAGCCCATGCCGGCGCGCAGGTGCTGTTCGAGATCCTGAGCCTGATGACGTTCAGCCCGGCCGTGACCGGCAAGGCGTGACCGTCACCGGCATCAGCCATTTGCATGCCAAACAAGGGAACGGACCCGGTACGCCGAATGCGGTGGCCGGCCAAAACAGGAGAAGACGATGAAAGACAGTCTCAAGACATCCGTCAGCCGCCGCGCCGTGCTTGGTGCGGGCCTTGCCGGCGCCTCCATGCTTGCGATGCCCTCCGTGCTGCGGGCGCAGGACAAGTCGCTGAAGGTCGGCGTCTACGGCGGCTACTTCAAGAACAGCTTCGACAAGCATATTTTCCCCGACTTCACCAAGGCGACCGGCATTGCCGTTGAAAGCGTCGCCGAGCCGACGGGTGAAGCCTGGCTGGTGCAGCTGGAGCAGGCCGCAAAGGCCGGACAGGCGCCGGCCGACGTCTCGATGATCTCGCAGGTCGCCATGATCAAGGGACAGTCCACGGAGCTCTGGGCGCCGCTCGATGCGGCAAAGCTCAAGAACATGGGCAACCTCAAGGACAATTTCATCAACAAATATGCCGATGGCCGCATCGCCGGCATCGGTGCCGTGTCGTGGTACATCACGCTCGTCACCAACACCGACACGTACAAGGAAGCGCCGACCAGCTGGGCGGCACTCTGGGATCCGGCGAACGCCGACAAGCTCGGCCTGATGTCGCTCGTCTCCAACTCCTTCCTGCTGGAAGTCACCGCCAAGACCTTCATGGGCGGCACCAATGCGCTCGACACGGAAGAGGGCCTGCTGAAGGCTTTCGAAAAGCTCGCGGAAGTGAAGCCGAACGTGCGCCTATGGTATCGCGACGAAGCGCAGTTCGAGCAGGCGCTGAAGTCTGGCGAAATCCCGATGGGCCAGTATTACCACGACGTGACGGGTCTTGCGGCGGCCGACGGCAATCCGGTGCGTTCCACCTTCCCGAAGGAGGGCGGCATTCTCGACAGCGGCAGCTGGGCTGTCTCGCGCGCGTCGAAGAAGAGCGAAGAAGCACACGTCTTCATCGACTACATGTCGCAGCCGGCCATCCAGGCGACCCTGTCGCGCAAGGTCGGCACCTCGCCGACGGTCAAGCGCGACCTGCTCGACCTCAAGCCGGAGGAATTCGCTGCCGTTTCCTCCGATATCGAGCCGATCATCCCGCGCTACGACCTGCAGACCTCCAAGGCTGACTGGCTGAACCAGAAGTGGACGGAGCTGATCGTCGGTTGAACCGGACTGCTGGACGTGGCGGTCCTTCGGTGGCAATGTAGTCACGCGTAACCATAAGAGGTCGCCATGTCCAAGGTCAGCTTGCGGGATGCGAAGGCGGGGCTTTCGAGCCTCGTCGATGCCGCCGTCAAGGGCGAGATTACCACGATCACCCGTCACGGAAAGCCGGTCGCCGCCATCGTGCCCATCGAAGCGGTGGAGCAGGTGTTGACGGCGGGGCGCAAGGCGCAGACAAGCCTCACCGGCTTTCTGCGCAGCTTTCCGGCGGATGATCTTGAGATCGAGCGCAACGCGTCGCCCGGCCGGGACGTTGCGTTTTGACGGGGTATCTCCTCGATACGAACTGCCTGTCGCTGTTCTTCAACAACCGCGCCAGCGCCGCCTTCGATGAATGGGTCGAGAGACAGCATGCGGATGGTCGGATCTTCGTTTCCGTCATCTCGCTGCAGGAAATCGAGAAGGGCGGCGTCAAGCTCGGCGCGACGAAGGGCGGCAGCCAGACCAAGGCGCTCGACATCGGGCGCTGGGTGCGCGAACTCTCCGTCCGCTTCGCTGGTCGGGTGCTGCCGGTGGATATGACGGTGGCGCTGGTGGCGGGGCGGATCGAGGGCGCGGCCGTCGCCCGTGGGCATACGCCTTCGCTGGCCGACGTGTTGATCGGGGCGACGGCGGAGGCCTTCGATCTCACGGTCGTCACGCTCAATCTCAGGGACTTCAAAGCCCTCGGGGTGCGGTGCGAGGCGCCTCTATAACATCATCGGGACCTGCTGCGTCAGCATGTTCGGTCCTTGAAAGCATGCATTCCACGTCGCGCGACTTGCTGCCCGCGTCTCTGCCGGGCTCGTTGCGAGACCGTCTTTCCTCCTGTCGAGAGCGTTCCATGTCAGGTCTTGTCCTCCAGAATGTCGTCAAGGAATTTGGACCGTTCACGGCCGTCAAGGGCGTGGACCTCGAGGTGCCGAACGGCACCTTCGTCTGCCTGCTCGGGCCATCCGGTTGCGGCAAGACCACGCTGCTGCGGATGATCGCCGGGCTCGACCTGCCGACCCGCGGGGCGATCCGGCTGGGCGGGGAGGACATCACGGCGGTGCCGACCCACAAGCGCAAGCTCGGCATGGTGTTCCAGTCGCTGGCGCTGTTCCCGCATCTGACGGTCGGTGAAAACATCGCCTATCCCTTGCGCATCCGCGGCATCGACAAGGCGACGCAGGCGCGCCGGGTCGAGGAGCTCCTGGCGATGATCCACCTCAAGGGCTATGCGGACCGGCCGGTCTCCAAGCTTTCCGGCGGCCAGCGGCAGCGCGTGGCGATTGCGCGCGCGCTCGCCATCTCGCCGAAACTCTTCCTGCTCGACGAGCCGCTCTCGGCGCTCGATGCCAAGCTGCGCGAGGCCATGCAGGTGGAACTGCGCCAGTTGCAGCAGAGCCTCGGCATCACCACCATCGTCGTCACCCATGACCAGCGCGAGGCCATGACCATGGCCGATACCGTCGTCGTCATGCAGGCGGGGGAAATCCGGCAGGCGGCTTCGCCGATCGAGATCTACCGCCGCCCGGCCGACAGTTTCGTGGCCGACTTCATCGGCCAGACCAACCTGATCGAGGCGGAGACCACGGCCGGTAGCGCCACAGTTCTCGGCGTCGCTGTGCCCGGGCTTTCGCTGCCGGCGGCCGGCAAGGCGCTGCTCTCGGTCCGGCCGGAGGATGTGCACCTGACGGCGCCGGGCGGATCGGCTATCCCCGCCACCGTCACCTTCGTGCGCGATCTCGGCGGCACGATCGAGACCTTCCTCGATGCCGGCGGCCGGCAGGTCGTTGCCGTCTCCACCCCGCGCGAGCGGCCGGAGGTTTCGGTCGGGCAGGCGGTCGGCATTGCGCTCAAGGCCGAAGACTGCGTGGTGCTGAAGTCATGAGACGCGAAGCTCCCCGCCATCCGCTCGACTATCTGCCCATCGCCTTTCCCGGCCTGATGCTGATCGTCTTCTTCGTCATTCCCTTCGGCACGATGATTGCCGTCTCCTTCTTCCGGCGCGATCCGGCCGGCTTCTATGCGCCGGATTTCGTCTTCGACAATTACGCCCGTTTCCTCAGCCTGTTTTTCGCCAATGTGCTGGGCTTTTCGCTGTTCCTGGCGATTGCGGTCGCCATCGTCTGCGTGGCGCTGGCGCTGCCCTTCACGCACATGCTGGCGCGCCTGCCGCGTCGGGCGCAGGTTGTCTGGCTGGTGGCGCTGCTGTCGGTCCTGTCGCTGTCGGAGGTCATCATCGGCTTTGCCTGGTCGACGCTTTTCTCGCGCACGGCCGGCATCACCAATCTCTTCGTCTGGCTCGGCATCATGGAACAGGCGCAGGCGCTGACGCCCTCCTTCGGGGCGGTGCTGACGGGCATGGTCTACCAGGCGTTTCCCTATACGGTGCTGGTGCTCTATCCCGCCATCGTCCGGCTCGATCCGACGCTGACGGAGGCGGCGCGCACGCTCGGTGCCTCACCGCTGAAGGCCTTCTTCACGGTCGTCGTGCCGGCGCTGCGCAACACGCTGGTCGCAACCCTCGTCATGGTCTTCATCTTCGCGCTCGGCTCCTACCTTTTGCCACAACTGCTCGGGCGTCCGCAGCACTGGACACTGTCGGTGCTGATCACCGACCAGGCGATCTATCAATCCAACATGCCCTTTGCCGCCGCCATGGCCGTCTTCCTCGTGCTTGTCACGCTGGGGCTGGTGGCCGTGACGGTGCTTCTGGGCCGGAAGGGAGAGGCGTGATGGACAGCGTTTTCCGCAAACTCTTTTTCGGCGCCATCGGGCTTTTCCTGGCGCTTCCGATCATCGTGGTCGCCGGCGTTTCGGTGAACCAGAAGCAGTCGCTGACCTTCCCGCCGCAGGGTTTTTCGCTCGGCTGGTATGGCCAGATCTTCACGGATCCGGAATGGCGCAATGCGCTGATCGCCTCGCTGACGCTGGCCGTCACGTCGGCGGCGGTGGCGGTTGCCATCGCGCTGCCGCTCGCCTGGTTCCTGTGGCGGCGCATCGCGCCGTGGGCCAACATCTTCCAACTGCTGGGGGTTGCACCCTTCACGCTGCCGCCCGTCATCACTGCGCTCGGGCTTCTGACCTTCTGGGCGACGGCCGGCTTCTACGGCCAGCCGTGGACGGCGGCGGTCAGCCACGGCATCTTCTTCGTGACGCTGCCGCTCGTGACGCTGTCGCTCGGCTTTTCCTCGATCGACCGTTCGCTGGTGGAAGCGGCCGCGACCATGGGGGCCGATGACCGGACGATCTTCCGCACGGTGATCCTGCCGCTCATCCTGCCCTATGTCGTGTCGGGCTATGCCTTTGCCTTCGTGCTGTCGCTCAACGAATATATCGTTGCCTACATGACGGTCGGCTTCACCATGGAGACGCTGCCGATCAAGATCTTCAACGCGCTGCGCTACGGGTACACCCCGACCATGGCCTCGGTCACGATTCTCTTCGTGGCGACGGCGGCAGTCGTCTTCGGGCTCATCGCCCGCTTCGGCGACCTGCCGAAGCTGCTGGGCGCGATGTCAGGCGATGACAAGTAAGGAGTGAGACCATGGCACGCATTGCGGCCTTGCAGATGAAGGTGGCCTGCGGCGATGTCGCGGCCAATCTGGCGCGGATCGCGACGGCGGCGGAGGAAGCGAAGGCCGCCGGCGCCGACCTCCTCATCCTGCCGGAACTGGCCCTGACCGGCTACGGCGCCGATGCCGCGCTTGCCGGCATGGCCGAGCCGGTGGACGGGCCGCAGGTGATGCGGCTGCGGGCGATTTCGCGAGAGACGGGCGTCGCGATCATCGCCGGTTTCGTGGAGCTTGATGGCGGGACCGTCTACAACAGCGCGGTTTATCTCGATGGTGACGGGCCGGCGACGGTCTATCGCAAGTCGCATCTCTACGGCGACTACGAGCGCGGCCATTTCACGCCCGGCCAGCCGGCCGCGACCGTCTTCTCCCACCGCGGCCTCTCCTGCGGCATGCTGATCTGCTACGACGTAGAGTTTCCGGAGAATGTGCGGCGGCTGGCCGATGCCGGCGTCGATGCCGTGCTGGTGCCGACTGCGCTGCCGGCGGGCTGGTCGGGGAATGTGATCACCGATGTGATGATTGCGACGCGCGCCTTCGAAAACCAGGTGCTGGTCGCCTATGTGAACCATTGCGGGGCCGACCCGCTCTTCACCTTTGCCGGCCAGTCGCGCATCGCGGCACCCGATGGCACGATCCTCGCCAAGGGGCCGGCGTCGGGCGAGTGCCTGATGGTGTTCGACTATGATCCGGCCGACTATGCCGTGTCCAGGGCGGAGAATACCTATCTCAAGGATCTGGTGCGCCTGCCTGCCTGAGGGGGCGCATGAAACCGGCGGCGGTGTTTTTCCGTATGAGGCTCAAACAGCCAAACGGGAGACCGCCCATGTTTCGCACACTTTCCGCCTCGCTCCTTCTTGCCGCCGGCATCCTTTCCGCCAGTGCTCCGGCGCAGGCCGCCGATACGCTGATGGAAACCTTCTTCCGCGGCAAGACGACCGCGACCGGATCGTTTTCCGCCATCAACGGCGTTCGACGCCAGTTTGATGTGAAGCTGACCGGCACCGTGCGCGGCGATATGCTGACGCTGCGCGAAGACTTCGTCTACAAGGACGGCGAGCGCGACACGAAGACCTGGCGCTTCAAGCGGACCGGTCCCACCACCTATGTCGGTACCCGGGAGGATGTGATCGGCGAGACCGTGCTGACGGTTTCCGGCAACACCGCCACCTTCACCTATCTCGTCGATCTCGATTCGGGCCCGGGCGAAAACATCGTCCGTTTCCACGACCGGATGACCCTGTCCAAGGATGGCAAGACGATGGAGAACACGGCGACCGTCACGAAGTACGGTTTCCCGGTCGCGATCGTCGCGGTCCATTTCCGTCGCTGATCACGGATTTGTCGTTCACGAATAGTGAACACTACGTGCTTGTCGGCCATCTTTATCAAACGCTCGGAACGTCCGATATTCCACCCATCGAACGAACCAAGTGCCCGAGAGGATGCCGGAAAGCCCGGCATCCGGGCCGAGGAGGATCTGTCCATGACCCTGCAACTGACCGGCATTCACCACCTGACCGCCGTCACCGGCAATGCGCCCGGCAATCTTGATTTCTACACCAACGTGCTCGGCCTGCGCCTCGTCAAGAAGACGGTGAACCAGGACGACACGACGGCCTATCACCTGTTCTATGCCGACGGTCTCGCATCGCCGGGCTCTGACATCACCTTCTTCGACTGGCCGGTTGCGCCGGAAAAGCGTGGCACGCATTCCATCGTACGCACCGGCCTGCGCGTTGCCGGGGCGGAGGCGCTCGCCTACTGGAAGGCCCGCTTTGCCGAGCTCGGCATCAAGGCCGGCGAGATCGCCGAGATCGATGGCCGCGCCTCGCTCGATTTCGAGGATCGCGAGGGCCAGCGCCTGCGGCTCGTGGATGACGGTGGCAAGACGCCCGGCCATCCCTGGGAAAAGAGCCCGGTGCCGGCCGAATTCCAGATCAAGGGTCTCGGCCCGATCGTCATGAGCGTGCCCGATATCACCAACACGGAGATCGTGCTCACCCAGTTGATGAACATGGAGAAGGTGCGCGCCTATGCCTCGCCTGATGGCGTGGGCGAGGTCCATGTCTTCTCCATGGGCGAGGGCGGGCCGGCTGCGGAATTGCATGTGGCGGTCCAGCCGAGCCTTGCGCCGGCGCGCCAGGGTGCCGGCTCCGTCCACCATGTCGCCTTCCGCGTGCCCGACAATGCCGCGCTCACCCAGTGGGCCAACCGGCTGAACGGCATGCGGGTGCCCTCCAGCGGCGAGGTCGAGCGCTACTATTTCCGCTCGCTCTATTTCCGCGAGCCGAACGGCGTGCTCTTCGAGATCGCCACCGACACGCCCGGTTTCGACGTGGACGAGCCGATGGAAACGCTGGGCGAAAGCCTGTCGCTGCCGCCCTTCCTCGAGCCCAAGCGCGCCCAGATCGAGGCCCGCCTGAAGCCGCTGACGTAAGCCAATGACGACGACGCCCCTTGAGATGTTCTCCGGGGGCGTCATCTTATGGGCCAACGACATCCATCAGGAGCTATAGATGACCCGCCTCGTCGGCCTTTCCGGCAGCCTTCGCCGCAATTCGTTCAACCGGTCGCTTCTGAAGGAAGCCGTGCGCCTTGCGCCCGACGGCGTCGAGATCGAGCCGCACGGCATCGAGGGCGTGCCGCTCTACAATGCCGATGTGGAGAAGGAAGAGGGCGTGCCGGAAGCCGTGGCGCGACTTCGCTCCGCCATCACCTCGGCCGACGGGCTCATCCTCTTCACGCCCGAATACAACAATTCGCTGCCGGGCGTCTTCAAGAACGCCATCGACTGGATCACCTCGAGCGGGTCCGACGGCGGCAAGGTGCTGTCGGGGAAGCCCGTGGCGCTCGCCGGCACGACGCCGGGCGGCTTCGGCACCATCCTCTCGCAGAATGCCTGGCTGCCGGTGCTTCACACGCTCGGCGCCGACATCTTTTCCGGCAAGCGGCTGATGCTGGCCCATGCCGGCAAGCTGTTCGACGCGGACGGGCACATTGCGGATGGAGAAAACCGCGACAAGGTGGTGCAGTTCCTGAAGGCATTCGGGGAGTATGTGAGCGCCAGGGTGTGACGGCGCCACGCTCTATTCCAGCCGTCCCCCCTCGGGCTTGACCCGAGGACCCACGCGGCCATCCGCGTGCTTGGCTGTGGATCCTCGGCTCGAGGCCGAGGATGACGGAGTGTGGAGTGGCCCGTCTTGCCCAAACGCGAGGCGGCAGACGGTTTGCGGTAGCGTGAAGAACTTCTCTGATCGGCTCGTCACCGACCTCTGCGTCGTCGTCCTCTGGCTCGACCCGAGGACCCATGCGGCCTGCGGCGCCGTTCACGCCTGCTGATCCCCACCCTCATCCAGAAACACCGTCAGCCCATGCTTCACGGTCTTCAGGGTGATGAGGCTTTTGTATTTGCGCACGAGCCCCTGCTGGTCGTCCATCATGCGGCTGATGAAGGCGTTGTACTCGTCGAGGTCGCGGACGGTGACGATGAGTACGAAGTCCATGTCGCCCGTCACGTAGAAGCAGGATTGCACCTCCGGCGCCTTCGCGATCCAGCGCTGGAACTGCTCGATGCTGTGCCGGTGCTCGTTCTGGATTTCGAGCTCAACGAGAATGGTCAGCGCCCGGCCGGCGGCCCTGGGATCGACGATGGCGACAACGCGGTCGATGATGCCGTCGCGTTTCAGGCGCGCGATGCGGCGCTCGACGGCGCTGGGGGAGAGGCAGACCTGTTCGGCGAGTGCCTTGGCGGGGCGGTCGGCATTCTCCTGCAAGAGCTCCAGCAATGCGTGATCGATTGCGTCCATGCGGCGCCTCTCCGTATCATCACGCGGAATTCCAGCGTCTATGGTCGTACAGACGCGGTTTTGCCGCCGGTCGAATGCGTATCATCCCGGCCATGACCCATCAAGCACCCCCATCCCCCGCCCGTATCCGCGACGCCCGCGCCGCCATCGATCCGGTGTTCCTGAACGCGCCGCTTCTCGAAAGCCACAGTCTCGGCCTTGCGGCCTTCGTCAAGGACGAGACGGACAATCCGATCCGCAGCTTCAAGGGCCGCGGTACCGGGTGGTATGTCGCCTCGGGTGCCGGCGGGCCGGGGCCGCTCGTCACGGCATCGGCGGGAAATTTCGGGCAGGGGCTGGCCTATGCCGCCACGCGTGCCGGCCGGGCGGTGACTGTGTTTGCCAGCGTCTCCGCAAACCCCGTCAAGATTGCTGCCATGCGGGGCTTCGGGGCGGATGTCGTTCTGGAGGGTGAGGATTTCGATGCCGCGAAGGCTGCGGCGCGGGCCTATGCCGCGGGCCACGGGCTGACCTTTGTGGAGGATGGCGCGAGCGCGGCCATTGCCGAAGGGGCGGGGACGATGGCGGCTGAGCTGACGGAAGCTGCCGGCGATCTCGATGCTGTCTTCGTGCCGCTTGGCAACGGTGCACTGGCGGCCGGCATCGGCTGCTGGTTCCGGCATGCCTCGCCCCGGACGCGGGTGATTGCGGTGGCGGCACGAGGCGCGCCCTGCATGGCGCTGTCCTTTGCCGCGAAAGCGCCGGTCTCGACGCCGGAGGCGCTGACCATCGCCGACGGGATCGCCGTGCGCGAGCCGGTGCCGGAGGCGGTCGCGTGGCTTGCCGATACGGTGGACGAGGTGATGCTGATCGACGACGACGCGATCATCGAGGCGATGCGCTTTGCCCATGCGGCCTTCCACCGGCTGGTGGAGCCGGCGGGGGCAGCGGGGCTGGCCGGGCTGATGGCGCGGCGCGGCGATTTTCGCGGGCGCCGCGTCGCCACCATGCTGTGCGGGGCCAACCTCACCGAGGATCAGCGCCGCCGGTGGCTGCCGGAGAGCTTTCGCTAGAGCCCGTCCAGCAAAAGTGCGTCAGCGGTTTTGCGTCCGGACTGCGTCAGAACAAGCGCTCCAGATCCCGTCAGACAGCCGTGATGACGTCGCGGGCGAGGCGTACGTCTTCCATCGTCAGCTCGTGGCCGGCGGAGAGAAGACGGTTGTCGACCGTTGCGCCGGCCTTCGCCAGAGCCGCTTCCAGCGATGCGGCGTAGCGGCCGTAGGGATCGTGCTGGCCGGTGGTCATCAGTACGCTCGTGCCGGCGAGGTTGGCGGCGGGGATCGCCTCCAGCACGTTCATGGCGCGGATGAGCACGGCGTGCCGGATGAGGCCGGGATGCGCCAGCATGACCGCGCCCAGAATGTTGGCGCCGTTCGAATAGCCGAGAAAGACCGTACGGGCCAGATCGAGGCCGTAGGCATCGCGCGCTCCCTCGATGAAGGCGGCCAGCGCCGCGCTTTCGCCGATAATGTCCTTCTGGTCGAAGGTGGTCGCGGTCAGGCGGCGGAAGAAGCGGGGGAAGCCTTCGTCCAGACTGCGTCCGCGCAGCGACACCATCAGCGCCTGCGGATCGAGCTCGCGGCCGAGCGGCAGCAGGCTGGTCTCGTTGCCGCCGGTGCCGTGCAGCAGCACCAGCGTGCGGCCATTGGCGTTTTCGGGTTCCACGATGCGGTGGATGAAGGGGAGTTCTCTTTCGGTCATGCGGGGTTCTCCGGGGAGGGCGAATTGCGGCAGGGAGGCGCGAACCGTCTCTGCCTGGCCCTCGAAGTGGGGTGGAATGAACAGGATTTCGCCGAGCCGATCGGCCGGCTCGTCGATCGCCATGCCCGGTGCATCGGTGGCGAGCTCGAAGAGCGTGCCCTGGGGTTCGCGGACATAGAGCGAGTGGAAGTATTTGCGGTCATGGGCGTTCGTCGCGCCCGCATCCGCAGCCTTGAGGCTGGCCTCCACGGTGGCGAGTTCACCCGTCGTGGCGGCCCTCAGCGCAATGTGGTCGATGGTGCCGGTGCCGGGGGCCGAGGTCCAGAAGCCGCCGGCATCGCGCACGTCGACTGCGTCGCCATCACGGCCGGTGAGCCGCGTGGTCGTACCCTCGCGCGCGCTTTCGGCAAGCCCGAAATGGCGGGTCAGGAAGGCGGCCGTCGCCTCCGGATTTTCGGAGAGCACGGTGGCGGCGCGAAGGCCGAGGATCGCGTCTTCGTCGGCGATGTCGCGAACGGGCGAGGCGAGCGGCGTGCGGGCGAGCGCCGCCGTGCCGACCAGCTTGACGATCACGCCGTCGGGATCCTTCAGCCGTAGCACGGGCTCGCCGAATTCCTGCGCGGGACCGCTGACGGAGACCTGGAAACGCAGCGCACGGGTCAGCCAGAAGCCGATCGCCTCGGGGCGGATGGAAAGTGCGATTTCCAGGGGCTGGCCGTGGCCGACGCGGCCCGGCGCGCCATCCTGCCAGACGAGGAAGGAGACGAGCGAACCGGGGCGTCCTTCGGCGTCGCCGTAAAACACGTGCAACTGTTCAGCATCCTCGAAGCCGGCGGTGCGCTTGACGAGCCGAAGGCCGAGGAAGCCGGCATAGAAATCAACGTTCGGCTGCACCTTGCGGGTGATCAGCGTGACGTGGTGCAGGCCGGCGCTTTTGAAGGCGGGGGCGGTGTCGATGGCGGAAGACATGGTGGTCTCTCCTTTCTGCCGCCACCAGACATCATTGCGATTGTTCACGATAGACCGTGCATGGTCGATGCACTGTCAACAGAACGCGACCTTATCGGGCCGTCTTCTCCACATGCGCCTTGAACCTGTCGGCGTAATCCGGATGCCAGCGCGACAGGGGCGGACGGTTTTCGACGATGTCGCCGGCGGCCCAGAGGATGCGCTTTTCGTCGAGCGCGCGGGGCACGTCGTTGTCCGGGCAGAGAATGTAGAAATCGCCGCGCTCGAGGCTTTCCAGCATGAAATCGACGGTCTGGTCTGCGGTCCAGGCTGCGGCCGGCTTTTCCGTGCGCCCACCGGCGGCGAGCGGGGTGAAGACGAAGCCCGGAATGAGGAGGTGGGCGGTGACGGTGCGCGGATCCCGGTTGCGCAGCTCGTGTTCAAGCGCCTCCGTGAAAGCCTTCAGGCCGGCCTTCGAGACATTGTAGGCGGGGTCGCCGGGCGGCGTGGTGATGCCCTGCTTCGAGCCGGTGTTGATGATCATGGCCGGCTCGCCGTGCTCGATCATGCCAGGGCCGAAGACGCGGGTGCCGTTGACGACGCCGAAGAGATTGACGGCGAGCACCTGCTCCCATTCGTCCTGCGGGCCGAAGATGCTGCTGCCCGGCTGCACGCCGGCATTGTTCATGAGAAGGTGGACGGGCCCGAGCTGGCCGCGCACCTCGCCGGAGAGCGTTTCCAGTGCCGCAAGGCTCGCCACATCGCAGGCAAGATCGAGGATGGTGCCGCCCTTGGCGATCTCCACCAGTTCGCGGGTTGCGGCATCCAGCCGCTCGCCGGGCCGGTCCACCGCCACGACATTCATGCCGGCGCTGGCGAAGCGACGGGCGGCGGCAAGGCCAATGCCGGAGGCGGCGCCGGTGACGACGGCAGTCTTGCCGGGGGCGATGACGGTTTTGGCGGACATGGGGCGGACCTTTCGAAGCAGTGTCGGGTGAGGCGCAACATAGGGCGGCGAGGGCTGCAGGCCAATGGCGGCAAGGCGAAAGCCCTGGTCTGCGCCCACGCACAGTCCTTTCGTGAAAAAAGCGTCTTTCTCCCTGAACTTAGCGATGTGGATGCAAGCTCTCTTGCACTGCGGCAGGCGCGCGATAAGTTCGTTGCGGGGTCACAAGACAGGACGGACGTGCCGCATGGCATCAGGCAATGGGAAGACGGCTGCGCGGACGGGAAACGGAAACGGGACCGGCGCGGTGGAGAACGGGCGCGGTGCGTCTGCGGATGCGGAAAGCCGGATCCGGCGGGCGGCGGGGCGCACACCGTGCGAGCTGTGTCCGCTGCGCATGCTGGACCACTTCCGGCCCTTCACGCAGCCGGAGCTGGATTTCGTCTCCACGTTCAAGATGGGCGAACTGGCAGTGGAGGCCGGTACGACGATCCTTGCCGAGGGCACGCGCAGCGCGCATCTCTACACGGTGCTGGATGGTTGGGGCTTCCGTTACAAGATGCTGGAGGACGGGCGCCGGCAGATCCTGAACTTCATGATGCCCGGCGATCTCGTCGGCCTGCAGGGCTCGCTGATGGGCGAGATGCAGCATTCGGTGGAGGCGCTGTCGCCCATGGCGCTCTGCGTCTTCGAGCGCGCCCGCCTGCACGAGATTTTCACGAACTATTCCGATCTCGCCTATGACCTCACCTGGATCGCGTCGCGCGAAGAACGGATGCTGGACGAGAATCTTCTGTCGATCGGGCGGCGCACGGCGCTGGAGCGGGCGGCCTATCTGCTCGTCTTCCTGTTCCAGCGGGCGCGGGCGGTGAAGCTTTTCGCAGGCCCGAGCGGCATCATTCCGATTACGCAGCAGCATGTGGCCGATACGCTCGGCCTGTCCATCGTCCATACCAACAAGACGCTGCGCAAGCTCGCGCAGCGTGGCCTGGTCCGCTGGGCAGACCGGGGCTACGAGGTGCTGGACGAACAGGCGCTGATGGAGGTCGGTCACTGGGACGGCTACAAGGAAAAACGGCGCCCCTTCATCTGAAGGAGCGCCGTTGGACATGCCTGGTCTGACGATCGATTACTCGGCGACGATGGCGCGGAGCATCCACAGGGCCTTTTCGTGGAAGGTCAGCCGGTCGGTCAGCATATCGGCCGTGACGACGTCTTCGTTCTCGTCGGCCTTGGTGGCGGCCTTGCGCATGGCCTGCACGGCGGCCTCGTGTTCGGCGATCAGGTCCGCGATCATGCCGGCGGCGGAGAGGTTTTCGACGTCACCGTTCTCGGGTGCGAAACGGGTAGCGTCGCCGATCTTGGCGGGCGCAAGGTGGCCAAGCGCGCGGATGCGTTCGGCGATGATGTCGATGGCGCCGAAAAGGGTCGTGTAGTGCTCTTCCGTCAGCTCATGCAGGGGCTTGAACAGCGGGCCGACCACGTTCCAGTGGTAGATGTGGCTCTTGATCATCAGGCGGTAGCTGTCGGCGAGGATGTCGGAGAGCGAGGCTGCGATTTCGCGGCGGTACTTGTCGGCAAGGCCGATATTCATCGTCTCGGAATGGGCCTTCGGCTTCAGGGTGGCGGCAACGGCCATGGTCGGTCTCCTTGTTGCGGGTTCGGCGGGTTCGCTCTGGCGGGAAAATCCGGTTTGGGTATGCTCGCAAGGGAACGCATTGGCCGCGCGCTTGTTCCGCCGCGATGGTGAGGAGGGGATTGCTGCGGGCGCTATGTCAAAGTTAAATGCCGATTAAGGCGGATAACCCTATGGATGGCATCGAGAATCGATCCGGAGGCTACCGGTTGCGGTAGGCCGAACGGCCTTAGCGCCGTTTGGGCCTAGACTGAGGAGGCTTCGACATGACTGAGGTGAATGCACTGGCCATGGCCCTGCCCGAAACGGTTCTGGTCCTCGAGGACAACTTCATCATTGCGATGGAAGCGGAGGATATTCTCCTCACGCTCGGATGCCGCACGATCGTGATCGCTGCGACGCTGGAAGAAGCGCAGGCGGCGATCGAGGCGACGCTGTTCGATTTCGCGCTGCTCGACGTCAATCTCGGCCAGCAGACGAGCTTCGACTTTGCCGCGACGCTGAAAGCACGCGGCATCGCCTTCGGTTTCGTCAGCGGCTACGGGGAGGACGAGGTGTTCCCGGCCGAATTCCGCACCGCGCCCCGGACGCTCAAGCCGTTTACGGCCGATAGCCTGTCGAGCCTGTTCTTCTCGGCCGGCTGAGCTGCCTTTTCAGAGCATCACCAACACGAGTTCGGTCTTGTTGAGGCCGAAATCCAGCGGCGTCGTGCCGGTGTGCCTCAGCGCCAGCCAGTCGCCGGCGGTAAGCATGGCAAGGCCGACGGCACTGCGCTGGTAGGCTGCGGTGGCCGTGTCGTTGTCGGCGATGCGGGCGAGCGCCGTCGCGCCATTGGCCTCGACCGTCACGGTGAAGGCACCGCTCGGATTGGCATCGACGCTGAGCGCGACCAGATACGGACCGGTGACGGGCACGATCAGTCGGTTACCGATGCCGCCGGGTACGGCTGCACCGAGACTGACATTGCCCTGCGAGACTGCCAGCGTCTGGAAGCCGGTGAGGCTGTTGTCCGCGGGGGTCTGGACGCCGCCGCCGAGCGTGGCGCGGGCCAGCGGCCGTTGCGGCATCAGCACTGCGCCGGCGGAGGAGATGGAGAGCGCGGTCGCCCAGCTTACGCCGTTGGCGCTGGTCTTGATGGTCAGCTGGTCGCTGCCGGTGAGGCCGATTTCGGCGCGGCCCGACCAGTTCGACTGGAAGAGCAGGCTTGCGGTTTCAGCGATCGCCGCCTTGTTGACGGTCATGCGGTGGCCGTTGCCGACATGGGTGAAGAGGCTTGCCGCACTCGCCACCGCAAGCCTGTTGGTGTCGTCTGGGCTCGTGTTGATGCCGAAGCGGGGCGGGTTGCCGATGGGATCGAAGATCTCCCAGCCCGCGCCGTCATGGACCATCATGCGATTGTCTTCAAGGAACCAGGCCCGCCAGCCGGCGCGCGGCGTGAGATAGATCCAGTCGCCATCCTGCCGGAGCGCGAGCTTGCCGGCGCGGCCGGCCCATAGCCCCGAAGCGCCGGCAGCAATCTCGAAGCAGGTGCCGTCGTCTGCCGTCGCGGGCGGGGCAGCCAGCGTGCCGAACACGGCGAGCTGGGCGACACCATCCAGGATCTGCAGGGCCTCGTTGTGCGTCACGTGCTTCATGGCCTGCGAGGGCAGGATGTAGGGCATTGCGAGATTGGGGGTGGTGTCGCTCATCGGTGTCTCGTCCTTCGGCAGGCTGCAATCGATGCAACGAGCCTAGGAGCGGGGTGAGCGAGGGGGATGGCGGAGCAGGGGGCGATTTGTCCCGAAACGGTTTTTCGCTGCTTTCTTCCCCGTTGTCTGACGGTTACGGGCGACCGCGCGAGACGAAGAAGGGGTTGGCGAAATCCTCCTTGCCGCCCATATCGCGCTTGCCATAGGCCAGCGGTGCGCCATCCATGGTCAGCGTTTCACCGCCTGCGGCCCGCAGGATGGCATCACCGGCCGCCGTATCCCACTCCATGGTGCGGCCGAAGCGTGGATAGATATCGGCAAGGCCTTCCGCCAGCAGGCAGAATTTCAGCGAAGAGCCGACCGCCTGGAAATCCTGAAGCCCGTGTTCGTGCAGGTAGGCCAGGGTTTCCTCGCTGTTGTGGGAGCGGCTGGCGACCGCCACGATCCGGTCGCCCCGGTTGCGGCAGCCGATGAC
This sequence comes from Rhizobium sp. SG2393, assembly GCF_042610495.1. Classification (NCBI taxonomy): domain Bacteria; kingdom Pseudomonadati; phylum Pseudomonadota; class Alphaproteobacteria; order Hyphomicrobiales; family Rhizobiaceae; genus Rhizobium; species Rhizobium sp. SG2393. Next base: position 1,566,704 of record NZ_JBHGAP010000001.1, on the reverse strand, counting down.
GACGGACGGCTGTTCCACCGCATCCTCGCCGATCACCACCTTCTCGGCCCGGCCGCCGGCGCCGGTATAGAGCAGGCCCAGCGCCGGGGCGTAGATGACGCCGAGAACCGGCTTTCCCGCTTCGATGAGGGCGATATTGACGGTGAAATCGTCGTGGCGGGCGATGAATTCGCGCGTGCCGTCCAGGGGATCCACGAGGAAGAAGGTGCCGCCGGAAATATCCGGTACGCAGCCGGCCGCCACCGATTCCTCGGCGACCACGGGAATGTCCGGGAAAGCCTTCAGCAGTGCCGCGAGGATGATGCGCTCGGCCTCGCAATCGGCATCGGTGACCGGTGAGCAATCCGGCTTCCACTCGACAGACGCGCCGCGGCGGTAAATGGCGAGAATCGCCTGGCCGGCTTCGATGGCGGTCTGCCGGAGAATGTCGAGCATTGCTGGTCCTGTCTGCCTTTCGGCGTCTGACGACGCATCCGGGGAAGCATCTTCCCCGATCTTTCGCTACAAGCAAGGCCGAAGACGGCATTTCGGCCTCGGCCGGCGGCGACGTGCCAGCCTTGCCACACCTCGCCGGCAAAAGCGCGGTGCGGCGATTGCGATGCTTTGAAGCGTCTTCGGCCTATGCCAGTGTAGGCGCGAAACATACGGGTTGCTGCATGCGCTATTCGGCTCTTTCCATCCTTCGCAACGCTCTCAAGGGAAATCTCGGCTGGACGCCGGCCTGGCGCCAGCCGGAGCCGAAGCCGCATTACGATGTCATCATCGTCGGTGGCGGCGGGCATGGTCTATCGACGGCCTATTACCTCGCCAAGGAGTTTGGTGTGCGCAATGTCGCGGTGCTCGAAAAGGGCTATCTCGGCTCCGGCAATGTCGGGCGCAACACGACCATCGTGCGTTCCAACTACATGATGCCCGGCAACGAGCCCTTCTACGAGTTTTCCATGAAGCTCTGGGAAGGGCTGGAGCAGGACCTGAACTACAATGTCATGCTCTCGCAGCGCGGCATCATCAATCTCTACCATTCCGACGGCCAGCGCGACGAATATCTCAGGCGCGGCAATGCCATGTGGATGGAGGGCGTGCCGGCGGAGAACCTGACGCGGGCGCAGCTGAAATCCATGCTGCCTTACCTCAATTTCGACCATGCGCGCTATCCGATCCTCGGCGGCCTGCTGCAGAAGCGGGCCGGCACGGCGCGTCATGATGCGGTGGCCTGGGGCTATGCGCGCGGCGCCGACCGCAATGGCGTCGACATCATCCAGCATTGCGAGGTGACGGGCATTCGCCGCGAGGACGGCGTCGTCACCGGCGTGGAGACCTCGAAGGGTTTCATCGGCTGCGGCAAGCTGGCGCTGGCGGCGGCAGGCAACACGACCGTGGTCGGCGCCATGGCCGGGCTGAAGCTGCCGATCGAAAGCCATGTGCTGCAGGCCTTCGTGACCGAGGGCATCAAGCCGGCCATTGACCATGTCATCACCTATGGCGGCGGACACTTCTATATTTCGCAGTCCGACAAGGGTGGCCTCGTCTTCGGTGCGGAGATCGACGGCTTCACCTCCTATGCGCAGCGCGGCAATCTGGCGACTGCCGAGCATGTGATGGAGGAGGGGGTGACGATGATCCCCGGCCTGTCGCGGGTTCGGGTGCTGCGCGCCTGGGGCGGCGTCATGGACATGAGCATGGACGGCTCGCCGATCATCGACCGCACGCCGATCGATAATCTCTACCTCAACTGCGGCTGGTGCTATGGCGGCTTCAAGGCGACGCCGGCCTCCGGTTTCTGCTTCGCGCATCTGATCGCAAAGAACGATCCGCATCCGGTGGCGCGTGCGCTGCGTCTCGACCGCTTCGAGCGCGGCTACGAGATCGACGAACACGGCGCCGGGCCGCAACCGAACCTGCATTGAGAAGAACGCGTCATGGCAAGTCTGATCGCCTGCCCGCATTGCGGCATCCGTCCCAAGGAAGAATTCGTCGTGCGCGGTGATGCCGCGCCGCTGCGGCCCGATCCCGCCGCTTCCGACGAGGCGTGGACGGACTACGTCTTCGTGCGTGCCAACCCGCGCGGGCGCACCTTCGAGCACTGGCAGCATGTGGGCGGCTGCCGACGTTTCCTCGTCGTGGAACGCGATACGGTGAGCCACGAGGTCTATTCGGTGACGGATGGCGCGGTCTTCGCGCGGGGGAGAACGGCATGAACGCCCATCGTCTCGACAATGGCGGGCTCGTCGATCGCGGCGCCAGCCTCGACTTCTCCTTCGACGGGCGGCGGATGCGCGGCCTTGCCGGCGACACGCTGGCCTCGGCGCTGCTGGCGAACGGGATCACGCTGGTTGGCCGGTCCTTCAAGTATCATCGCCCGCGCGGGATCGTGACGGCGGGTGCCTCCGAGCCGAACGCGCTGGTGACGATCGGCAGCGGTGCGCGCAGCGAGCCGAATACGCGCGCCACGGTCGCCGAGCTCTATGACGGGCTGACGGCGAAGAGCCAGAACCGCTGGCCGTCGCTTTCCTTCGATGTCGGCGCGGTCAACGGGTTTCTCTCGCCGATGATCTCGGCTGGGTTCTACTACAAGACCTTCATGTGGCCGGCTGCCTTCTGGGAGAAGGTCTACGAGCCGATCATCCGCCGCGCCGCCGGTCTCGGCCGGGCCGTGTTGGAACGCGACCCTGACGGCTACGAGAAGAGCTGGGCGCATTGCGACCTGCTCGTCATCGGTGCCGGTGCCGCCGGCCTGATGGCCGCGGTGACAGCCGCGCGCGCCGGGCTCGACGTCATCCTCGCCGACGAAGGGTTCCGCCCCGGCGGCGGGCTGCTGGGCGAGACCGATGTCATCGACAACCAGGCGGCGCCCGTCTTTGCCACACATATCGTGGACGAGCTGAAATCGCTGTCGAATGTACGCATCCTCACACGCACCACCGTGTTCGGCTGGTACGACGACAATGTCTTCGGCGCGGTGGAGCGGGTGCAGAAGCATGTGGTCGAGCCCGTCTCCACGCGGCCGGTGGAGCGCGTCTGGCGCATCGCGGCGGCGCGCGCGATCCTTGCTTCCGGCGCAGAGGAACGGCCGCTGGTGTTCGGCGGCAATGACCGCCCCGGCATCATGACGGCGAGTGCGATCAGCACCTATGTCAACCGCTATGCGGTGACGCCCGGCCGCTCGGTCGCCATCTTCACCACCGGGCCGCAGGGCTACCAGACGGCGGCGGATCTGGTGCGTGTCGGCGTCTCCGTGCCTGCGATCATCGACGTGCGTCCGGGCGCGCAGGATGCCGCGCCGAAAGGCGTGCGCGTCATTGCCGGCGGTGCCGTGGTGGATAGCAGCGGCGGTCTCAGGGTCGATGGCATCACCGTCGAGCGATCCGGCTTCCGGGAGACGATCGCCTGTGATGCGCTCGCCATGTCGGGCGGATACAGCCCGGTCATCCATCTCGCCTGCCAGCGCGGCCTGAAGCCGGTGTGGTCTGAGGCGCATGCGGCGTTTCTGGCGCCCGACACCGGGCCGCAGCTCACCGTTGCCGGTGCGGCCGCGGGCCACGGCTCGCTGTCGGCGGCGCTCGCAGACGGTGTCTCGAAGGCGCTTGGCGCCGTTGCCGATCTCGGCCGTCGCGCTGCGCCTGCGCCCCTGCCACAGGCGGAAGCGCGCGAGGCATCCGAGCCCGCGACCCTGTGGTTCGTTCCGGGCGCGCGCTCGAAGGCCTTTGTCGATTTCCAGAACGACGTGACGTCGGACGATCTGGGGCTCGCGCTGCGGGAAGGCTTCGGTCACGTCGAGCATGCCAAACGCTACACCACCAATGGCATGGCGACCGACCAGGGCAAGCTCTCCAACATCAACGCCATCGGCATTCTGGCCGGCATGCAGGGTGTCAGCCCGGCCGAGGTCGGCACCACGACCTTCCGGCCCTTCTATACGCCCGTCTCCTTCGGCGCACTGGCGGGGACGGCACGCGACATGCATGCAAGCCCCATCCGCCGCTCGCCGCTGCATGGCTGGGCGGAGGCCGAGGGCGCGCGCTTTGTCGAGGCGGGGCCGTGGTATCGTTCCTCGCATTTTCCGCGTCCGGGCGAGAAGGGGCTGAACGACACCGTCAACCGCGAGGTGCTGGCGGTGCGTAATGGCGTCGGTATCTGCGACGTTTCCACGCTCGGCAAGATCGAGGTGTTCGGCGCGGATGCTGCCGAATTCCTCAACCGCCTCTATTCCAATGCCGTGCTGAAGCTGCCGGTCGGCCGCGCCCGCTATGGGCTGATGCTGCGCGAGGACGGGATCGTCTATGACGACGGCACCGTCAGCCGGCTCGCTGATACGCACTACCTCGTGACGACGACCACGGCGCTTGCCGCCGGCGTGCTCTCGCACATGGAATATGCCGCGCAGGTGCTGTGGCCCGATCTCGACGTGCGCTTCGTCTCGGTCAGCGACCAGTGGGCGCAGATGTCGATTGCCGGGCCGAAGGCGCGCGCGGTGCTCGCACCCTTCGTGGAGGCCGATCTCTCCGACGCTGCCTTCCCCGCACTTGCTGCCGGGGCCGTGACGCTGAAGGGCGGTCTTCGGGCCCGGCTGTTCCGCATCTCGTTTTCCGGCGAGCTTGCCTATGAGCTGGCGGTGCCGGCAAGCCATGGCGAGGCGGTGGCCGAAGCTCTCATGCAGGCCGGCCGCACTCACGGCATCACCGCCTACGGGCTCGAGGCGCTGAACGTGCTGCGCATCGAGAAGGGCTTCGTCACCCACGCGGAAATCGACGGCCGCACGACGCCTGACGATCTCGGCCTCGGCAAGATGCTCTCGACGCAGAAGCCCGACTTCATCGGCAAGCGGCTGTCCTCCCGCTACGGCCTGACGGCGGCGGACCGCATGCAGATGGTCGGCCTGCTGCCCGTCGACAAGGACAAGGCGATGCGGGCCGGGGCGCATCTCTTGCGGGAAGGCGCCAAGCCCTCGACGCTGAACGACCAGGGATGGGTGAGTTCGGCCTGCTATTCGCCCGTCGTCGGTCGCCACATCGCGCTTGCCTTCCTGAAATCCGGTCGCGAGCGCTATGGCGAGCGCATCGTGGTCTGGGATCGCATGCATGGCGAAGAGGTTGTCGCCGAAGTCGTACGGCCCGTCTTCGTCGATCCCGACAACCAGAAAATCAACGGGTGAGGCAAGCGCCATGACGACGACAACGCCTTCTTCCTCCGCCACCTTCCGCAAGGTCCATCCGCTCGATGCCCACAGCGCCATCCGGCTTGGCCTTCCTGCGCCCGATCACCTCGCCGTCATCCGCTCCGCCGCCATGGCGAGCGTGCTCGTTGCGCCGGCCTTTGAGGCGGAGGCAAAGGCCGTTCTGCTGTCGGCACTCGGCGCCGGCCTGCGATACGTTTCACCCGGCGAGTGGCTGGCGGTGTCGCGGGACGAGGTGCCGGAAGGGCTTCTCGGCCGGCTCTCCATGACGCTGGCCGGCATGGCCGATGTCATCGACCAGTCGGATGCCCGTGTGCTGCTCGACCTTTCCGGCCCCGCCGTGCGCGCCATTCTCGCCAAGGGGGCGGGCGTGGATCTGAGGCCCGATGCCTTCCCCGTCGGCCGCTCCGCAAATGTCGTGATCGGCCATGTCGCGGCCAATCTCGCCGCTGTCGCGCCTGACCGATTCGAGATCGCGGTGACGCGAAGCTATGCGGTTGCGCTCACCGACGACCTCCTTCTGATGGGGCGCGAATTCGGGCTTTCCGTGGGCTTTTCCGACTGACGACGGAATGCGTCATGATGTGACGCAAACGAGACGCTTATCGGCCAGAAAATGGCGCAATCGCGCCAATCGTCTTCGTCAGGATGGCTTTTGCGGCGCACGGATTCTGGGTAGCGTGGTGGAAATCGCGGTGCCCGCCGGTCGCTGTTTCCGGGTGGTGCCGCGCCAGAGCGCCCATTCCATCCCGGAGAAATCTTCATGAAAAGCCATGCCAGGGTCGTCGTCATCGGTGGAGGCGTCGTCGGCTGTTCCGTGCTCTATCACCTGACAAAATTCGGGTGGACGGATGTCGTGCTCGTGGAGCGCTCGGAGCTGACCTCCGGCTCCACCTGGCATGCGGCCGGCGGCATGCACACCATCAACGGTGATCCCAACGTCGCCAAGCTGCAGAAATACACGGTGGAACTCTACAAGGAGATCCAGGAGTATTCCGGCCAGGATATCGGCCTGCACATGACCTCCGGCATGATGCTGGCGGCGACCAAGGAGCGGTTCGACTGGATGAAGTCGATCCTCGCCAAGGGCCGCTACATGGGTCTCGACGCGCATCTGCTGACCCCGAAGGAAGCGCATGACCTGATGCCGCTGATCGATCCCGACCAGTTTGTCGGCGCCGTGTTCGATCCCGTCGAGGGCCATCTCGATCCCTATGGCACCACCCATGCCTATGCCAAGTCCGCCAAGAAGAACGGCGCGGAGATCTATCTCCACACCAAGGTCGAGGATCTCGTGCAGCGCGAGGACGGCCACTGGCGCGTCATCACCAACAAGGGCGAGATCATCGCCGAGCATGTCGTCAACTGCGGCGGCCTGTGGGCCCGCGAGGTGGGCCGCATGGTGGGGCTGGAACTGCCGGTGCTCGCCATGGAGCACATGTATCTCATCACCGAGGACATGCCTGAGGTCATCGAGTTCAACAAGACGCGCGGCAAGGAGCTGATGCACTGCGTCGATTTCGACGGCGAGATCTATCTGCGCCAGGAACGCAACGGCATGCTGATGGGCACCTATGAGAAGGCCTGCCGGCCCTGGTCGCCCGTCAACACGCCCTGGGATTTCGGCCACGAGCTGCTGGCGGAGGATATCGAGCGCATCACGCCCGAGCTCGAAGTCGGCTTCCGCCACTTCCCGGCCTTCAACAATGCCGGTATCCGCAAGATCATCAACGGCCCCTTCACCTTCTCGCCGGATGGAAACCCGCTCGTCGGTCCCGTGCGCGGCATGACCGGCTTCTGGTCGGCCTGCGCCGTCATGGCCGGCTTCAGCCAGGGCGGCGGCGTGGGGCTGGCGCTCGCCAACTGGATGATCCACGGCGATCCGGGCTTCGATGTCTTCGCCATGGACGTTGCCCGCTACGGCAGTTTCGCAACGCTCGGCTACACCAACAAGAAGGTGCGCGAGAACTATTCCCGCCGCTTCTCGATCCGCTACCCCAACGAGGAATTGCCGGCGGCCCGCCCGTTCCTGACGACGCCGATCTACGACCGGCTGAAGGATGCCGGCGCCGTCTTCGGCGCCTCCTACGGCCTCGAGGCGCCGCTGTGGTTTGCGCCCAAGGGTGTCCAGGATCACTTCTCCTGGCGCCGCTCCACCGATTTCGACACGGTCGCCGCCGAGACGAAGGCGGTGCGCGAGGGCGTCGGCCTGATGGAAACCTCCGGCTTTGCCAAATATGCGGTGAAGGGACCGGGTGCCGAAGCCTGGCTCGACCGGATGCTCGCAGCCCGCATTCCCGCCACGGGCCGCATGACGCTGGCACCGATGCTCAAGGAGGACGGCAAGCTCATCGGCGACTTCACGCTCGCCAAGCTGGGCGAGGGGGATTTCCTCGTCATCGGCTCCGGCATTGCGGAAGATTACCATATGCGCTGGTTCGAGAGCCATCTGCCGAAGGACGGGTCGGTGACGATCGAGGCGCTGAATCTCGCGCTTGTCGGCCTTTCGGTCGCCGGGCCGAAGGCGCGCGACGTACTGCAGGCGCTGACGCATCTCGATCTCTCCGACGCGGCCTTCCCCTTCATGGACATCCGCCGCATGGATCTCGGGATGGCGCCGACCATCGTCGGCCGTGTCAGCTATACCGGCGATCTCGGCTACGAGATCTGGATGAAGCCGGAATACCAGCGCTACCTGTTCGACGCGATCCTGGAAGCGGGAGCGCCGCATGGCATCCGGCTTTTCGGCCTCAGGGCGCTCAATGCGCTGCGGCTGGAAAAGTCCTTCGGCAGCTGGTCGCGCGAATATCGTCCGCTCTACGGGCCGCTGGAAGCCGGGCTCGGCCGTTTCGTGGCACTCTCCAAGCCCGCCGACTTCATCGGCAAGGCGGCGGCGGCGGCCGAAAAGGCCGAGGGCGGCACGCTGCGGCTGCGCACCTTCATCATCGATGCCCGGGATGCCGACGTGATCGGCGACGAGCCGATCTATCACAAGGGCGAAGTGCGCGGCTGGGTCACGTCGGGCGGCTATGCACACGCCTCCGGGCTTTCGGTCGCCATGGGCTATGTGCCGAAGGAGATCGCCGACGAGGCGGACGGCTGGTCGGTGGAACTGCTCGGCGAGGTGCTGGCGGCCCGTCTGCAGGCGCAGCCGCTGTTCGACGCGAACGGATCGCGCATGCGCTCCTGATTTTCGTCATGTGGCGACACCGGGGCGCGGTCACGACCGCGCCCTGCTTTCGTAGAAAATTCGAAAATGCGCTCAAAATCCACAGAATAATGCCGCCAAAGCGAGCGAAACGGCAGGAAATGCGGCAGATTCTTGCAAGTGTTACAAGAACCTGTCCTTTTCGTGATTTTTGACTTTCAATTTCGATCCAAACCGCTATGGAATCCTCATCCGCAGAAAAAGCCCGCAAAGGGTGCGAAAACAAGAGATATGACCGCTCAAGGATCATATCCGGGGGATTGGTATGGAATATTTCATCCAGCAGCTCGTGAACGGGCTGACTCTTGGCTCGATCTATGGCCTGATCGCCATCGGTTACACGATGGTCTACGGCATCATCGGCATGGTCAACTTTGCCCATGGCGATATCTTCATGCTCGGCGGGTTCGCCGCGCTCATCGTTTTTCTCCTGCTCACCTCCTTCTTCGCCGGCATTCCGGTGGCGCTGGCCCTGCTCATCATGATGGTGGTCGCCATGCTGATGGTCAGCCTGTGGAACTGGACGATCGAGCGGGTGGCCTATCGTCCGCTGCGCGGCTCCTTCCGCCTGGCGCCGCTCATCACAGCCATCGGCATGTCGATTGCGCTGTCGAACTTCATCCAGGTGACGCAAGGCCCGCGCAACAAGCCGATCCCGCCGCTCGTCACTTCGGTCTATGATGTCTTCGGCATCTCGATCTCGCTGAAGCAGCTGCTGATCGTGGTCATCACCGCGGTGCTCCTGACGGCCTTCTGGTACATCGTCAACCACACGCCGCTGGGGCGCGCCCAGCGCGCGACCGAACAGGACCGCAAGATGGCCGCCCTGCTCGGCATCGACGTGGACCGCACGATCTCGGTCACCTTCATCATGGGGGCCGCGCTCGCCGCCGTCGCGGGTACGATGTACCTGATGTATTACGGCGTCGTGGTCTTCACCGATGGCTTCGTACCCGGCGTGAAGGCCTTCACGGCGGCCGTTCTGGGCGGCATCGGCTCTTTGCCGGGCGCTGTCATCGGCGGCATCCTCATCGGCCTGATCGAATCGCTGTGGTCGGCCTATTTCAGCATCGACTACAAGGATGTGGCGGCGTTCTCGATCCTCGCTATCGTCCTGATCTTCAAGCCGTCCGGCATTCTCGGACGACCGGAAGTCGAGAAGGTTTGATCCCATGGCAAATCCTCAATCCAACACGCCCGCCGCCGGACCCTCTCTGACGGCGCAGGCCCTGCGCGAAGCCTTCTATGCCGGCCTCGTCTCGCTCGGCCTCTTCATCCTGTTCGTCGGGCTCAAGACCGACCAGAACATCCGCAACGAACTGGTGCTGGTGCAGCGCTGGGGCCTGCTGGCGATCTTCATCGGCGTGGCCATGGTCGGCCGCTTCATTACGGTCGCCTATCTGCGTCCCTACATGGCCGCCCGCAAGGCGACCCGGGATGCGGCGGTTGCCGATACGGAAGAGAGCTTCCTGAAGCGCAACTTCTCCAAGCTCGCCGTTCTCGCGCTGGTGCTCTTCCCGCCCGTCGTCATCGCGCTGTCGGGCGTGCAGGGCTCGCTGAAGTGGGTGGACAATTTCGGCATCCAGATCCTCATCTACGTGATGCTCGGCTGGGGTCTGAACATCGTGGTCGGCCTTGCCGGTCTGCTCGACCTCGGCTACGTCGCCTTCTATGCGGTCGGGGCCTATTCCTACGCGCTGCTGGCCTCCACCTTTGGGCTGTCCTTCTGGATCCTGCTGCCGCTCGCCGGCATTCTCGCCGCCTTCTGGGGCATGATACTCGGCTTCCCGGTGCTGAGGCTCAAGGGTGACTATCTCGCCATCGTCACGCTCGCCTTTGGGGAAATCATCCGTCTCGTCCTCATCAACTGGACGGACGTGACGCGCGGCACCTTCGGTGTCTCGGGCATCCCGAAGGCGACCTTCTTCGGTATCTGGTCCTTCGACGTGTCTGCGCCGAACAATTTCGCCAAGGCTTTCGGCCTGCCGATGTCGTCCGCCTACTACAAGATCTTCCTCTACTACCTCATCCTGGCACTCGCGCTGCTGACGGCTTACGTCACGATTAAGCTGCGCCGCATGCCGATCGGCCGTGCCTGGGAAGCGCTGCGCGAGGACGAGATCGCCTGCCGCTCGCTCGGCATCAACACGGTGACGACGAAGCTGACGGCTTTCTCGATCGGCGCCATGTTCGGCGGTTTCGCCGGCTCGTTCTTCGCGGTTCGCCAGGGCTTCGTCTCGCCGGAATCCTTCGTCTTCCTCGAATCCGCGATCATCCTCGCCATCGTCGTTCTCGGCGGCATGGGTTCGCTGATCGGGATCGCGGTTGCGGCGGCGCTCATGATCGGGGGTACGGAACTCCTGCGCGAAATGACCTTCCTCAAGGCCGTGTTCGGACCGGACTTCACGCCGGAACTCTACCGCATGCTGATTTTCGGCATCGCCATGGTGGTCGTCATGGTCTGGAAGCCGCGCGGCTTCGTCGGATCGCGTGAACCCACCGCCTTCCTCTATGAGCGCAAGGCCGTCTCCGGCAGCTTCACCAAGGAAGGTCACGGCTGATGGCTTCGACGGGTACGACAATGACCAAGGACAGCATTCTCAAGGTCGAGCATCTCTCGATGCGCTTTGGTGGCCTGATGGCGATCAACGACCTCTCCTTCGAGGCCAAGCGCGGCGATATCACCGCGCTGATCGGCCCCAACGGCGCCGGCAAGACGACCGTCTTCAACTGCATCACGGGCTTCTACAAGCCGACCATGGGCATGATCACCATGACCCAGAAGTCCGGCAAGTCCTACATGCTGGAGCGGCTGCCGGACTTCATGGTGACGCGCGAAGCCAAGGTCGCTCGCACCTTCCAGAACATCCGTCTCTTCTCGGGCCTGACGGTTCTGGAAAACCTGCTGGTGGCGCAGCACAATGCGCTGATGAAGGCATCGGGCTACACCGTTCTCGGCCTGCTCGGTCTTCCCGCCTACAAGAAGGCGGCGGCAGCCTCGATCGACAAGGCACGCTTCTGGCTGGAGAAGGCCGATCTGCTCGATCGCGCCGACGATCCGGCCGGCGATCTGCCCTACGGGGCCCAGCGTCGTCTGGAGATTGCGCGCGCCATGTGCACGGGGCCGGAATTCCTCTGCCTGGACGAGCCGGCCGCCGGCCTCAACCCGCGCGAGTCGCTGGCCCTCAACACGCTGCTGCGCGCCATCCGCGACGAGACCGGCACGTCGATCCTGCTCATCGAGCACGACATGTCCGTGGTCATGGAAATCTCCGACCATGTCGTGGTGCTGGAATACGGCCAGAAGATCTCCGACGGCACGCCGGAGCATGTGAAGAACGATCCGAAGGTCATCGCGGCCTATCTGGGCGTCGAGGACGAAGAGGTCGAAGAGGTGATCGGAGAGATCGAGGTCGTGGCCGAAGGCGCAGGGGAGGGCAAGCACTGATGAGCGAGACTCTTCTCAACGTAAAGGGCGTCGAAACCTACTACGGCAATATCCGCGCGCTCGGCGGTGTCGATGTCGAGGTCAAGAAGGGCGAGATCGTCTGCCTGATCGGCGCCAACGGTGCCGGCAAATCGACGCTGATGATGACGATCTGCGGCAGTCCGCAGGCGCGCACCGGAACGGTCACCTTCGAGGGCCGCGACATCACGCGCATGCCGACCCACGAGATTGCCCGTCTTCGCATCGCCCAGTCGCCGGAAGGGCGCCGCATCTTCCCGCGCATGACCGTCTATGAAAACCTGCAGATGGGCGCGAGCCTCGACAACCTCAAATATTTCAACGAGGACGTCGAGAAGATCTTCACGCTCTTCCCGCGCCTGAAGGAGCGCCAGAGCCAGCGCGGCGGCACGCTGTCGGGCGGCGAGCAGCAGATGCTCTCCATCGGCCGCGCGCTGATGGCGCGTCCGAAGCTTCTGCTCCTGGACGAGCCGTCGCTCGGTCTTGCGCCGCTGATCGTCAAGGGCATTTTCGAGGCGATCAGGAAGCTCAACGAGACGGAAGGCCTGACGGTCTTCCTCGTGGAGCAGAACGCGTTTGCGGCGCTCAAGCTGTCGCACCGCGCCTATGTCATGGTGAACGGCAAGGTGACCATGACGGGTTCGGGTCGTGAGCTTCTGGCCAACCCCGAGGTGCGCGCCGCGTATCTCGAGGGCGGGCGTCACTGAGGTCGGAGGACAGCATCATGCTTCAGGGTATCCTGCACGAAGAACCGTCGATCCTGCAGTTCTTCTTCATCACGATCATCATGGGCGGCTGGACGGCCTGGCGCACCGGCAAGAGCGTGGCCGAGGCCTGGCAGGGCACGACAACGCTCCTGATCTACACGCTTCTGCTGGGTGTCGCGATCCGTTTCATCCATCACGCACTCTTCAACGGCACGATGTTTTCGTTGCAGTTTTATGTCGTGGACACCGTCATTCTTTTGTTGTTTGCTGTCGCCGGATTCCGCTTCTACAGGACGAAGCAGATGACCAACAACTACTACTGGCTCTACGAGAAGGCCTCGCCCTTCTCCTGGAAATCGAAATAATCGGGAACACGGCGCGCGGGCTTCATCTCCCGGCGCCTCATAAATACCGGCGCAATTTTGGTGGGTTATTGCGACCGGTCCTAAACAGACACCCGCTTGGCTATTGGGAGTTACAAGATGAAGAAGTCTCTTTTGTCGGCCGTCGCTCTTTCGGCAATGGTCGCTTTCAGCGGCACTGCCTGGGCTGACATCCTGGTCGGCGTTGCCGGTCCCCTCACGGGCCCGAACGCTGCCTTCGGTGCACAGCTCCAGAAGGGTGCCGAGCAGGCTGCCGCAGACATCAACGCTGCCGGCGGCATCAATGGCGAGCAGATCAAGATCGTTCTCGGCGACGACGTGTCCGACCCGAAGCAGGGCGTTTCGGTTGCCAACAAGTTCGTTGCCGACGGCGTGAAGTTCGTTGTCGGTCACTTCAACTCGGGCGTTTCCATCCCGGCATCCGAAGTCTACGCCGAAAACGGCATCGTGCAGATCACGCCGGCTTCCACCAACCCGAATTTCACCGAGCGTGGCCTGTGGAACACCTTCCGTACCTGCGGCCGTGACGACCAGCAAGGTGCCGTTGCCGGCGCCTATATTGCTGCGAACTTCAAGGACGCCAAGGTCGCCGTCATTCACGACAAGACCCCCTATGGTCAGGGCCTTGCCGACGAAACCAAGAAGGCGCTCAACGCTGCCGGCGTGACGGAAACCGTCTACGAAGGCATCAATGCCGGCGACAAGGACTTCTCCGCCCTCATCGCCAAGATGAAGGATGCCGGCGTCAGCATGATCTATTACGGCGGTCTGCACACCGAATTCGGTCTGCTGGAGCGCCAGGCTGCCGACCAGGGCCTGAAGGCAACCTTCATGTCGGGTGACGGTATCGTCTCGAACGAACTCGCCTCCATCGCCGGCGACGCCGTCGACGGCACGCTGATGACGTTCGCGCCCGATCCGCGCAAGAACCCGGCCGCCAAGGAGCTCGTTGAAAAGTTCCGTGCCGCCGGCTTCGAACCGGAAGCCTACACGCTCTACTCCTACGCCGCTCTGCAGGTGATCGCCGAAGCCGCCAAGGCTGCCGGCAGCACCGATGGCCAGGCCGTTGCCGAAGCCATCAAGGCCAAGGGCCCGTTCGCAACCGCGATCGGCGAACTCGGCTTCGACGAGAAGGGCGACATCACGCGTCCGGACTACGTCATGTACACCTGGAAGAAGAACGCCGAAGGCAAGTACGACTACGTGCAGAACCCGTAAGGTTCAAAGCCGCGCCCTGCCGTCTGGTCGGGCGTGGCGACAGGATCGCTTTTGCGGAACGCCCGGCCATCGTGCCGGGCGTTTTCGCGTTCAGATCCCTGTTTGAAATCAGACGATGCCGCCTATGTCTCGTGCAGCACGTTGGCGGCGCGCACGGCGGCGGAGGCGCGGTTTTCGACGCCGAGCTTCACATAGATCTGTTCCAGATGCTTGTTCACCGTGCGCGGGCTCAAGCCCAGGATCTCGCCGATGTCGCGGTTAGACTTGCCATGGGCGATCCACAGCAGCACCTCCGCCTCGCGTTCGGTGAGCCCGAAGCTCTGGCGCAGCAGGGCGTCACCCGCCGCCCGGGTCGCGCTCGTCAGACGGAAGAGGAATTCGTCCGCGCCGATGGCGCCGACAAAGGCGAGATTGAGGGCGGGCGTCCCGCCGATGGCGATGACCAGCGTGTCGCCGCCGCTGCCGGCGGCGCGATCGGCCATGAAGGCGCGGATGTCGGCGGCGATCGCGCCCAGCCCCTCGTTCGTGCCGCTGGCGGCATCGACGAGGCGGGCGGCCTGCGGGGTCGCCCAGCGCAGCGCGCCATCGCCATCGACCGCCAGCAGGTGGCGCCCGGCGGCATCGAGGGCGGCGCGTGCGCTCTGGGCGGAGCGGGCATTGGCGAGGTGGACGCGGATGCGGGCGCGCAGCTCATCGATATTGATGGGCTTGGTGAGATAATCGACACCGCCCGATTCCAGCGCATGGACGATGTGCTCGGTCTCCGTCAGCCCGGTCATGAAGATGACGGGAACGTCCGCGACGGCGGCGCGGGTCTTCATCTGCAGGCAGGTCTCGAAACCGTCCATGCCCGGCATGACGGCATCCATCAGCACCACATCCGGCGTGATGCGATCGGCCACGTTGAGCGCCGCCTTGCCGGAGGTCGCGATCAGCACGGAAAAGCCGGATTGTTCCAGCGCATCGGTGAGGAAGCCGAGCGTTTCGGGGCTGTCGTCCACGATCAGCACGATGTCGCGGGGATGGGCTGCCGTGTCAGGAGGGGCCACGGGTCTTTTCCTTCGTGGTGAGGGCGTGCAGGAAGTCGGCGTAGCCGGCAAGGTCGAAGGCCTGTACGAAGCCGCGCGCCTGCTCGACGAAGGACCCGTTCTCCTCGTTCTTGGCGAGGTCCGCAAGCTTCGCCTCGATGCCCCTGACATAGCCGATCTCGCCGAGCCGGATCAGCTCTTCCAGATGCGCCGTGCCGGGGCTGACGACGGCACCCTTCGCTCGGGCGGCGGCGGCCGGCGCCTCGCCGGTGTCATGGACCCATTCGAGGTTCAGGTGGATGGCGAGCTTGTCCTGCATGCGGCGGATGTCGAAGGGCTTGGCGAGCGCATCATTGTGGCCGCTCTTGCCCTCGGCGGCGGAGACATCGCCGATATTGGCGGAGACCATGATGATGGGCGCCATCTGGCCGGTTTCGCGCAGGCGCGTCACCAGTTGCCAGCCGTTCATGCCGGGCATGGAGATGTCCACGAAGAAAAGGTCGGCCTTGACCCCCTCGATCAGCGCCAGACATTCCGGGCCGCTCGCCGCCGTCAGCACGATGAAGTCCATGGGCTTGAGGATCTCGCCCATGAGGTCGCGGTGGTCCTCGTTGTCATCGACCACGACGATGGTGCGGCGCGGGCCCTTGTAGGTGGCGATCTTGCGCTGCGAGGGCGGCGGGGCGGGGCGATCGACGGCCGAGAGCAGCAGGCGCACGCGGAAGGTGGAGCCGGCGCCGCGCTCGCTGGTGACGGCGATCTCGCCGCCGAGCGTCTGGGTCAGCAGCCGCGTGATGGTGAGGCCAAGGCCGAGGCCCGGCATGGGGCGGATATGCTCGGCCTCGCCGCGCTGGAAGGGCTCGAAGATGCGCGGCAGGTCGCTTTCGGAAATGCCGCGGCCGGTATCGGCAATGGTGAAGGTGGCGACCTGGCTGCGGTAGTCCACCTCGAAGCGGATCGTGCCCTGCTCGGTGAATTTCATGGCGTTGGAGAGCAGGTTGACGAGAATCTGGCGCAGGCGCTTCTCATCCGTCTTCACATAGAGCGGCAGGTTGCCGGCGCGCCGGTGCACGAAGGCAAGGCCCTTGGCTTCGGCCTGCGGGCGGAACATGTCGGCGATCTGGTCGAGGAAGTCGGCGATGTTGATCTCGTTGGAGTAGACCTGCAGGCGCCCGGCCTCGATCTTGGAGATATCGAGGAGACCGTCGATGAGGCCCGAAAGGTGGTCGGCGGAGCGGCGGATGACCTTGATGGCGGACTGGCGCGGGGCGGGGATCGTCTCGTCGCGTTCGAGGATCTGGGCGTAGCCGAGTACGGCGTTCAGCGGCGTGCGCAGCTCGTGGGAGAGGCCGACGACATAGCGGCTCTTGGCGCGGTTGGCGGCTTCGGCCGTTTCCTTGGCCTGCTGCAGGGCGGCGTCGGTCTTCTTGTGGGCGGCGATTTCTTTGAGCAGCAGCGTGTTCTGGCGGGAGGATTCCTCCTCGGCCACCACGCGGCTGTCATGGGCGAGCACGTAGAACCAGCAGACGACGCCGGCGACGACCGCGAAGACGAAGAAGACGACGGCGATCGTGCCGTTCACCACCTCCGCCGTCTCCGGCGAGGCTTCGCCGGCCTGATGGCCGATGAGGGCGAGGATGGCGCCGATGGCGCCGATCGACAGGCAGGCGCTCAATGCGTAGCGGCCGAGGCGGGTGGCGAGCTTTTCGATGATCCATTCGGGCAGCAGCTTGCGGGCGACGGTGACGGCCTGCGCGTTGAAGCGCGCATGGGGCTTGCACATGTCATGGCAGCGGCTGTCGAGCGAGCAGCAGAGCGAACAGATCGGCGCGGCATAGGCCGGGCACCAGGCCATGTCCTCGGGTTCGAAGGGGTGTTCGCAGATGGAGCAGGCGATGGTCGTCTGGTTGTGCCAGCTGGCGCGCGGCTTGCGGGCGAGGTAGTAGCGCCCCTTCGTCGCCGCCGCGATCGCCGGGGACGCGATGAAGGCGACGATCAGCGTGATGTAGGGCGCAAGCGAGGCCGCGATCTCGCCGAAGACGCCGAAATGGGCTGTCAGCGCAATGCCGGCCGACAGCGCCATGGCGCCGACGCCGACGGGATTGATGTCGTAGAGATGGGCGCGCTTGAACTCGATGCCGGGGGGCGCAAGGCCGAGCGGCTTGTTGATGAAGAGGTCGGCCGAAATCGCCGCGAGCCAGGACATGGCGATGATGGAGAAGATGCCGAGTGTCGCTTCCAGCAGGCCGTAAATGCCGAGTTCCATCAAAAGGAGCGCGATCACCACGTTGAAGACCAGCCAGACGACGCGGCCGGGGTGGCTGTGGGTGAGGCGGGAGAAGAAGTTCGACCAGGCGAGCGAGCCCGCATAGGCATTCATCACGTTGATCTTCAGCTGCGAGATCACCACGAAGGCGGCCATCAGCAGGAGGGCTGCCGTGTCGTTGGGGATCATGTAGCCGAAGGCGGCGAGGTACATGTGGGCGGGGTCTGCCGCCTCGCGGGCCGGAACGCCGGTGGAGAGCGTCAGCACGGCAAGGAAGGAGCCGGCCAGCAGCTTCGGCACGCCGAGCACCACCCAGCCGGAGCCGGCGAGGAAGACGGCAATGCGGTGGCGCAGCCTGTGGCTGCCCGTGGGCGGCAGGAAGCGCAGGAAGTCCACCTGCTCGCCGATCTGCGGCATCAGGGCGAGGATGACGGCGGAAGCGGCGCCGAACTCGATGAGGTCGAAGGGTGCGGCGCCACCGACCTCGGCATTCGAGTGGCCGATGCCGGCAAAGGCGCGCCAGAGGTCGATCTTCTCCCAGTCCAGAAAGGCGATGAAGATAAAGGGCAGGATGTTCAGCACGATCCAGAAGGGCTGGGTGACGAGCTGGAAGCGCGAGATGAGCCGGATGCCGTAGGTGACGAGCGGAATGACAACGACGGCGGAGATGATGTAGCCGAGCCAGAGCGGAATGCCGAAGGCGAGCTCAAGCGCGCCCGTCATGATCGATGCCTCGATGGCAAAGAGCATGAAGGTGAAGCTCGCATAGATCAGCGAGGTCACCGTGGAGCCGATATAGCCGAAGCTCGCGCCGCGTGTCAGCAGATCGATATCGACGCCGTGGCGGATCGCGTAGCGGCTGATGGGCACGCCGACGACGAGCATCAGCACGGAGGCGACGAGGATGGCGAAGAAGGCGTTGGTGGTGCCGTAGGCCAGCGTGATCGTGCCACCGATCGCCTCCAGCGCCAGGAAGGAGATGGCGCCGATGGCGGTCTGGGAAATGCGCTCGGAGGAAAAGCGCCGCGCGCTCTTGGCCGTGAAGCGCAGCGCATAGTCTTCCAGCGTCTGGTCGGCCACCCAGCGGTTATAGTCGCGCCGGACGGGAATGATGCGTTGGCGGGCGGTCATGCCTGTTTTCTGGCGCCTGTATCGGAGTGCTTAACCTGCGGGCACTTTTGGCCAAGGCGCGTCCAAAGGCAAGGGAAATGGGGGCGGGAAGGCCGCCCCCATCCTCTATCCAGCGTTCAGAGCCGGTCGAGCAGGTCAGCCTTCTTCGAAGAATATTCCTCGTCCGTCAGGACGCCCTTGGCGTGGAGGGCGGCCAGGCGTTCGATCTTGGCGAAGATCTCGTCGTCGGAGAGCGGCGCGGTTTGCGTCGGCTGCACAGCGGGCGCTGGCTGACGGATCTCCGCGGGAGGCTGCGTGGGGGTGAAGGACTGCGTCACGAAGGGCTCCTGCGCGACGGGCTCGGCTGCGGCCTGCGCCGGTTCCGGCACGCTGGCGGGAAAGCCATTTGCTTCGCCGTTCGCCTGCCCGTTCGCCGGGGCGTGGGTCTGTTGCGAGCCGTTCTGCCGGTCGGTGGAGGCGGTCAGTTGCGGCAGGTCGGCAACGCGCACCAGGCCGAACTGCGAGGTGAAGGTCAGCGACTGATCGCCCGACTGCTGCTGGCCGAAGCCGGAAATCTGATGGTCGCCGGTGTCATAGGTGGTCTGCTGGCCGTTGATCTCGATGACGAGGCGGCGGGAGGCGGGGAAGAAGGCGTAGCGCAGATTGTTCTGCGAGCCGACCGCCGAGGGGTGGCCGAATTCGCCCGGCCAGCCGCCCGAGGACATGGAGGTGCCGCCGGAGACGAAGAGGCTGGAGGTGCCGCCGCCCTGCTGTCCGGACGCCTGGCCCTGGAACTGGCCGTAGCCGCCGCCCTGCTGCTGCGACTGGCCGTAGCCCTGGCTTTGGCTCTGGCCCTGGGACGGCCACTGGTTCTGCGACTGCATCTGCTGCGGCACCGGGGCGGGCGCCGGCTGGCTGGCGAGGAGGTCTGACAGTTCCTGGCAGAGCCAGTCCACCTTGGCCTTCAGGCCATTGTTGAACATGTCGCCGATCATGGTCATGCCGCCGCGCGACCACTGGCCCATGCCGCCCACTTCCGGATGGTTGAACTGGGCCTGCGTGCCGCCGCCATTGGCGACCGCCATCAGCATATGGGTCGCGGCATCAAGGCTGACGCCATGGCGCGCGGCAAGATCCGTCAGGATGCGACGGCCGTCTTCGCTAAGGGGATGCATGGAATGTCCGATCGTGGGAGGAGGCGTGACCTGCGGAGGTGCCGGCCCTTGCGTCTGAAGAAAGACTAGCACGTCCATGTGACAGAAGACAGGAGAACGGCCCGTTTTCTCAGGCACCGGCACGCTTTCCCCCGCCGCCTACGTCAAACTACGTATACGGTTTTGCGGCGCAGCATCGGATAGTTCGTTTGCGAACGGTTAACGGCTCCCGAGGGACGGAAACGGGGTTCGCCAAACGAACGAGAGGGGTTCACCATGACATTCAAGGCGCATTTGATGAGCGCGTTTCTGGCCGGCGCTCTGGCCACCACGGCCATGACGACCGCCTTCGCGGAAGACACGATCAAGGTCGGCGTCCTGCACTCGCTGTCCGGCACCATGGCGATTTCGGAAACGACGCTGAAGGACACGATGCTCTTCCTCATCGACGAGCAGAACAAGAAGGGCGGCGTTCTCGGCAAGAAGCTCGAGCCCGTCGTCGTCGATCCGGCGTCCGACTGGCCGCTCTTTGCCGAAAAGGCCCGCGAGCTGATCGAGAAGGACAAGGTCGCCGCCGTGTTCGGCTGCTGGACCTCGTCGTCGCGCAAGTCCGTCCTGCCGGTTTTCGAAGAGCTGAACTCCATCCTCTTCTACCCCGTGCAGTACGAGGGTGAGGAATCCTCGCGCAACATCTTCTACACGGGTGCTGCCCCGAACCAGCAGGCCATTCCGGCCGTCGATTACCTCGCCGAGAACGAAGGCGTGGAGCGCTGGGTTCTCGCCGGCACCGACTATGTCTATCCGCAGACGACCAACAAGATCCTGAAGGCCTACCTGATGTCCAAGGGCGTCAAGGAAGAGGACATCATGATCAACTACACGCCTTTCGGTCATTCCGACTGGCAGACGATCGTCTCCGACATCAAGAAGTTCGGCTCGGCCGGCAAGAAGACCGCCGTCGTCTCCACCATCAACGGCGACGCCAACGTTCCCTTCTACAAGGAACTCGCCAACCAGGGCATCAAGGCCGAGGATATCCCGGTCGTCGCCTTCTCGGTGGGTGAGGAAGAGCTTGCCGGCCTCGACACGGGCCCGCTCGTCGGCCACCTCGCGGCCTGGAACTACTTCCAGTCGGTCGATACCGAAATCAATGCCGAGTTCATCAAGGAATGGCACGCCTTCATCAAGAACGACAAGCGCGTGACCAACGACCCGATGGAAGCCGCCTATATCGGCTTCAACGCCTGGGTGAAGGCCGTAGAGGCCGCCGGCACGACCGACACGGACAAGGTGCTCGACAGCATCATCGGCGTTTCCGTTCCGAATCTCTCGGGCGGCTACTCCACCGTCATGCCGAACCACCACATCACCAAGCCGGTGCTGATCGGCGAAATCCAGGCAGACGGCCAGTTCGAAATCGTCCAGCAGACCCCGCAGGTCGTCGGTGACGAGTGGTCCGACTACCTGCCGGACTCCAAGGACCTGATCTCCGACTGGCGCAAGCCGATGTCCTGCGGCAACTTCAACGTTGCCACCGGCAAGTGCGGCGGCAAGGGCAGCTGATAGCGCGAGGGGGCGTGCGGCGGGACGGGGCCGGCGAGATCCGGCTTCGTCCTTCCGTGCTGATTACCCCCCTCTGCCCTGCCGGGCATCTCCCCCGCAAGGGGGGAGATCCGCAGGCTGCAACGATGTCGCCTCTTCCGAAAACGCTTTGTTCTGGCAGGCGGCCGCTCCAACCGATCTCCCCCCTTGCGGGGGAGATGCCCGGCAGGGCAGAGGGGGGTATCCCCGCCCGATGCCCGCCCAGATCAGCACCAACAGGGGGCACGCATCGTGATCCAACGTCTTTTCCAGATCCTCTGGTTCATATTGGTGCTGGCCACGCCGGCGTTTGCGCAAGGGGGCGCCGATCCCAAGCCGCTCATCGACCAGCTGGGCTCTGCCAATTTCAAGCAGGCGGAAGACATTCTCGGCCAGATTGCCGCGACCGGGGACACCCGCGTGGTGCCGGCGCTGGAGGCGTTTGCCGAGGGCGATCTTTATCTGCGCAAGGCCGACAATGCCGTCTTCATCGCCAAGTCCGCCTCGGGCGGCTTCGATCTCATTGACCCCCTGACCGGCGAGAGCGCGGGAACCGCTGCCAAGGCCGATGTCACCAAGATCAAGGTCAACAACACGCTGCGCCGCGCCATTCGCTCGGCGCTGGGTGGCCTGACGCTGCTGTCGCCGGATCGCGACGTGCGGCTCGCCGCCGCTGACTCCGTGCTTAAGTCGCCATCGGCCGACAACCTCGCGCTGGTCGAAGCCGCGCTCGCCAAGGAAACCGATCCGGTGGTGAAGGTGCGGATGGAAGAGGCCCGCGCCGTTTCCGTGCTGACCTCCGACCGTCCGGTGGACGACAAGCGCCAGGCGGTTGCCACCATCAAGAACTTCGGCGGCCGCGAGGCGATCTCCATCCTCAGCGGTGCCGCCGCCAATGCCGATCCGGCGCTGGCCGAGGACATCAATTCGGCCATCGCCTCCATCCAGAGCGAGCAGGAGCTGTGGGATGTCGCGCAGAATGTCTGGTACGGGCTTTCGCTCGGCTCGGTTCTGCTGCTGGCCGCCATCGGCCTTGCCATCACCTTCGGCGTGATGGGTATCATCAACATGGCGCATGGCGAAATGGTGATGCTGGGCGCCTACACGACCTTCGTGGTGCAGGAGGTGATCCGCACCTCCTTCCCCGGCCTCTTCGACTGGTCGCTGATGATCGCGCTGCCGCTCGCCTTCGTCGTCACCGGCGCGGTCGGCCTGGTCATCGAGCGCGGCGTCATCCGCTTCCTCTACGGCCGGCCGCTCGAAACGCTGCTTGCCACCTGGGGCATCTCGCTCATCCTGCAGCAGGCGATCCGCACGCTCTTCGGCCCCACCAACCAGGAAGTCGGCAATCCCTCCTGGATGTCCGGTTCTTTCCCGCTCGGCGGCATGACCATCACCTATAACCGCATGTGGATCATCGCCTTCTCGCTGTCCGTCTTCGTGGCGCTGCTCATGCTCTTGAAGCGCACGCCCTTCGGCCTGGAGATGCGCGCCGTGACCCAGAACCGCAAGATGGCGGCCTCCATGGGTATCCGCACGCCTTGGGTCGATGCCTTCACCTTCGCGCTCGGCTCCGGCATCGCCGGCATTGCGGGCGTGGCCCTTTCGCAGATCGACAATGTCTCTCCGAACCTCGGTCAAGCCTACATCATCGACAGTTTCATGGTCGTGGTGTTCGGCGGGGTCGGCAATCTCTGGGGCACCTTCGTGGGCGCGCTGACGCTCGGCGTGCTCAACAAGTTCCTCGAGCCCTGGGTCGGCGCCGTGCTCGGCAAGATCCTGGTGCTCGTCCTCATCATCCTGTTCATCCAGAAACGTCCGCGCGGCCTGTTCGCGCTCAAGGGAAGGGCGGTGGAAGCATGATTACGAGCTTCATCATGCGCGCGCTGGAAGGCCGCATAGTCATCGCCGCCTCCATTCTGATGGCGATCGCCATTCTCGTGCCGGCCCTCAATCTCCTCGTGCCTGCCGGCAGTCCGCTGCATGTGCCGACCTACATCATGTCGCTGATGGGCAAGTATCTGTGCTATGCGCTGCTGGCGCTGGCGCTCGATCTGGTCTGGGGCTATTGCGGCATCCTCTCGCTCGGCCACGGCGCCTTCTTCGCGCTCGGCGGCTATGCGATGGGCATGTATCTGATGCGCCAGATCGGCCCGCGCGGCGTCTATGGCGATCCGGTGCTGCCGGACTTCATGGTGTTCCTCAACTGGAAGGAACTGCCCTGGTTCTGGCACGGCATGGACATGTTCTGGTTCGCCATGCTGATGGTGCTCTTCGTGCCCGGCCTGCTTGCCTTCGTCTTCGGCTGGTTCGCCTTCCGCTCCCGCGTCAACGGGGTCTATCTCTCGATCATCACGCAGGCCATGACCTATGCGCTGCTGCTCGCCTTCTTCCGCAACGACATGGGCTTCGGCGGCAATAACGGCCTGACCGACTTCAAGGACATCCTCGGCTATTCCGTGCAGGCGGATGGCACGCGCGCCGTGCTCTTTGCGCTCTCGGCCGGGATGCTGGCGCTCTGCCTCGTGCTCGCCTCGGCCATCGTGCGCTCCAAATACGGCAAGGTGCTGGTGGGCGTGCGCGATGCGGAAAGCCGCACCCGCTTCCTCGGCTACCGCGTGGAAAACGTGAAGCTCTTCGCCTTCGTGGTCTCGGCCATGATGGCGGGCATTGCCGGGGCGCTCTTCGTGCCGCAGGTCGGCATCATCAATCCCGGCGAATTCGCCCCGGCCAACTCCATCGAAGTCGTCATCTGGACGGCGGTCGGCGGGCGCGGCACGCTGATCGGGCCGATCGTCGGCGCCATCCTCGTCAATTTCGGCAAGAGCTTCTTCACCGGCGTCTTCCCCGAACTCTGGCTGTTTGCGCTCGGCGGCCTCTTCATCGCCACCACGCTCTTCCTGCCCAAGGGTATCGTCGGCACGGTGCAGCAGGCGCTGGCGAGCCGCCGCGAGCGGCAGGCGGCCACGCCGGGCGCCGGCCCCTCGGCCACCGTGCCGCCCGCATCCGATGCCGGCACGCCCGCCAATCCTCAAGCTGCGGAGTGAGATCATGACCGTCGTCAATCCCGATGCCAAACCCCGCAGCCTGCTCTATCTCGACGGCGTTTCCGTCGCCTTCGACGGGTTCAAGGCGCTGAATTCGCTCTCCTTCGTCGTGGAGCCCGGCGAGCTTCGCGCCATCATCGGCCCGAACGGGGCCGGCAAGACCACGATGATGGACATCATCACCGGGAAGACCCGGCCCGACAGCGGCGAGGTATTCTTTCAAGGGACGATCGACCTTACCACCAAAGACGAGGCCGACATCGCCCAGCTCGGCATCGGCCGCAAGTTCCAGAAGCCGACGGTCTTCGAAAGCCATACGGTGTGGGACAATATCGAGCTGGCGCTGAACCGCAAACGCGGCGTCTTCGCCACGCTGTTCTACACGCTCTCGCCCGCCGACAAGGCACGCATCGAGGAGATCCTCGCGACCGTGCGCCTCTCGCACCGCAAGGACGACCTCGCTGCCAACCTCTCCCACGGCCAGAAGCAGTGGCTGGAGATCGGCATGCTGCTGGCGCAGGAACCGAAGCTCCTGCTGGTGGACGAACCCGTCGCCGGCATGACCGACGCCGAGACGGCGGAGACCGCGATCCTGCTGAAGGAGATCGCCAAGACCCGGTCCGTCGTGGTCGTCGAACACGACATGGGCTTCATCCGCGACCTCGGCGTGAAGGTGACCTGCCTTGCGGAAGGCTCCGTGCTCGCCGAAGGCTCGATCGATTTCGTCTCGAACGATCCGAAGGTGATCGAGAATTATCTGGGGCGGTGAGGGGGATGGCGGAGGCGGAGGTTTGGCGCACCCCCCTTTGCCCTGCCGGGCATCTCCCCCGCAGGGGGGGAGATCCGGTGGAGCAACTGCCTGCCCCAAATCACAGGTCTCCTTTGAAGAGATGCGCAAGCCGCCTGCCAATCTCCCCCCATGCGGGGGAGATGCCCGGCAGGGCAGAGGGGGGTATTGCCCCGCAACGACACGCCAACCACTGGGGGCACCACATGCTGACCGTCGATAACGCAAACCTTCATTACGGCGCCGCCCAGGCCTTGCGGGGCATCACCATCCGGGCGGAGATGGGGAAGATCACCTGTGTGCTGGGGCGCAACGGGGTGGGGAAGACGAGCCTGTTGCGCGCCATCACCGGGCGGCATCCGCTGAGTGGCGGGGCGATCGCGTTCGATGGCAAGCCGCTCGACGGGGTCGCGGCCTACAATCGGGCGAAGATGGGCGTCGGTTTCGTGCCGCAGGGGCGGGAGATCTTTCCGCTTCTGACGGTGAAGGAGAATCTGGAGACCGGCTATGCGCCGCTCGCGCGCAAGGACCGCTTCATTCCCGACGACATCTTCTCGCTGTTTCCGGTGCTCAACACCATGCTGTCAAGGCGCGGGGGGGATCTGTCGGGCGGGCAGCAGCAGCAGCTCGCGATCGGCAGGGCGCTCGTCACGCGGCCGCGCATTCTGGTGCTGGACGAACCGACCGAGGGCATCCAGCCGTCGATCATCAAGGATATCGGCCGGGCGCTCAAATATCTGCGCGATTCCACGGGGATGGCGATCCTGCTTGTGGAACAGTATCTCGATTTCTGCCGCGAGCTTGCCGATCACGTCTATATCATGGATCGTGGCGAGATCGTCCATGAGGGGGCGGCCGAGACGCTGGATACGCCGGAGGCGCGCCGGCACCTGACGGTGTGAGGGCGCTGATACGGGAATGGCAGGGCAGATGGGTGAGACTGCGATGATCGCGCCGCAGCGGGCGTGGGGGCGGGGCCGGTTGACGGCGAAGCCCGCCGGCGGGCGCACGCGGCTCGACACCTTCTATCAGGAAGGCTGCGCCAAGATCCGCGTGCCCGAAAGCTTCGACGGCCGCATGGAGGCGATCCTCATCAATTCTTCCGGCGGGCTGACGGGCGGGGACGACCTCGCCTGGCGCTTCGAAGCCAAGGCCGGCACCGATCTGACGCTGACGACGCAGGCCTGCGAGCGCATCTACCGCGCGTCCGGCGGCGTTGCGCAAGTGGAAACGCGGATAACGGTTGGCGATGGCGCCCGGCTTGCCTGGCTGCCGCAGGAGACGATCCTCTTCGACGGCTCGACGCTGTCGCGGCGGCTGGAGGTCGATCTGGCGGCGGATGCGGGCTTTCTGGCGGTGGAGGCCGTGCTGCTCGGCCGCAAGGCCATGGGCGAGACGATGCGGCGCGGGCTGTTTCAGGACCGCTGGCGCATCCGCCGCGCCGGCCGCCTGCTGCATGCGGAAAATCTGAAGCTCGACGGCGACATCACCGCGCTTACCGCGCAGCCGGCCGTGCTCGGCGGCGCCCTCGCCTTCGCCACCATCCTCTATGTCGGGACGGATGCAGAGGGGCATGTCGCGCGGCTGCGGGCGCTGATCAGCCCGGCGCTTGGCGGCGTCAGCCTCGTCAGCAGCGCCGCCGGTGAAAGGCTCGTCGCGCGGCTTGTCGCGGCGGACGGTTTTGCCTTGAGAAAAATCCTCGTGCCGGTCATTTCGCACTTGCGCAAAGACGCGCCAGTGCCGAAAGTCTGGTCACTCTGACCCTTCGACTTCTGTGTGATGACGCAAACGCCTGACGCGAAACCGGTTCCCATTTTCGCTGGATTTGCTCCAACCATTGGTGACGACGCATGAACCTGACGCCGAGAGAAAAAGACAAGCTATTGATTTCCATGGCGGCCATGGTCGCCCGGCGGCGCCTGGAACGCGGCGTGAAGCTCAATCATCCCGAAGCGATCGCGCTCATCACCGACTTCGTGGTGGAAGGCGCGCGCGACGGCCGCTCGGTGCCGGACCTGATGGAAGCGGGCGCCCATGTGCTGACCCGCGACCAGGTGATGGAGGGCATCCCCGAGATGATCCATGACATCCAGATCGAGGCGACGTTTCCGGATGGAACGAAGCTCGTGACGGTGCACGAACCGATCCGCTGAGGTCTGCCGATGCTCGCGCTGCGCCCCAACTGCGAATGCTGCGACACGGATCTGCCGCCGGAGAGTGCGCGCGCCCGCATCTGCACCTTCGAATGCACCTTCTGCGCCGATTGCGCCGAGGGGGTGCTGGCCGGGAGCTGCCCGAATTGCGGCGGAGAGCTGGTGCGCCGTCCGGTCCGGCCTGCGGCCATGCTGGCAAAGTATCCTGCCTCCACAACGCGTATTCTCAAGGCCGAGGGCTGCGCGCCCGGCAAGGCGGCCTGAACCCCGCTCGACCAAAGGACGATACCCATGATCCCAGGTGAAATCATCGCAGCTCCCGGCGAGATCGAGCTGAATGCCGGCCTCGATGTCGTGACGCTCGACGTCGCCAACACGGGCGACCGGCCGGTGCAGGTCGGCAGCCACTATCACTTTGCCGAAACCAATGCGGGCCTCGTCTTCGATCGCGACGCCGCACGCGGCCGGCGGCTCGACATTCCAGCGGGGACAGCGGTGCGCTTCGAGCCGGGCCAGACGCGGACCGTGTCGCTGATCCCGCTGTCGGGCAAGCGCGAGGTCTACGGGTTCCGCCAGCAGGTCATGGGAAGCCTGTGATGCGCGCTGCCGTCGTGGCCATGGGTGTTTTCTTGTCGGCGCTCCCGGTTTGCGCCGAGGATGCGCCGGCGATCGACTGCAACAATGCCATGACGCAGGCGGACATGAACGCATGCGCGGCCGAGGATTTCCAGAAGGCCGACAAGGCGCTGAATGCGCTGTGGCCCAGAGTGCGCAAGGCGATGGCCGACTGGGACAAGACGGTGGCGGAGAGCGCGCTCACGACCGGCGCGGAAGCGGCCCTCCTCAAGGCGCAGCGCGCCTGGATCGACTATCGCGACGGCCAGTGCGAGGCGGAGGGTTTTTCCGCCCATGGCGGCACGATGGAGCCGCTCTTGATCGAAAGCTGCAAGGCGACGATGACGCGTTCGCGCACGCAGGAGCTCGAAGCCCTGCTGAAGATGTATTGAGGAGAGCCCCAGTGGCGGGACGGCGCTTTGCCATTGTGGGGAACGGACCGGTCGCGGCTGACGCCGAGGCGGCGATCCTTTCGGCCGATTGCGTGATCCGCTTCAACGACTGCCGTTCGGCGGGGGCTTTGGCCCATCGCACCGATATCGTTGCCGTCTGTAACACCGGCCGGCCGGGCAAGGCGATGACTGAAGAGCCGGCGTGGCGGCTCAATCCGGCAGTGATGGCGGCCGGCGAGATCTGGTCGATCCGCGATCCCCGGATGTTTGCCGCCATGCGCGCGCCGCTGTCGTTGACGCATCCCGAACTCGACGATTTCTGCGACGACTACACGGATGGCTTTGCGGCGATCTGTGCGGCCGATGGCAAGCGGCATGTCGTGCTGCCGGCGGTAACGCATAAGCGGCTGGCCCAAGAGTTGTCAGCGCTCGACCCGGCGCCCTTCGTGGTGCCCTCGACGGGCCTCATCGTCATTGCCGAGGTGCTGTGGAACCATGCGGGCGCGGGCGACGCCATCCTGCTTTCCGGTTTCGGGCATCAGGGCTGGGAGTGGCATCCGTGGGAGGCCGAGCGGCTGTGGGTGGAGGCGCATGTCGCGGCCGGCCGGCTGTCCCGGCTTGTGGCGGCGCCTGCGGAACTGGCCGGATAGGCCGACGATGATCGCGGGAGGCGCCAGGCTTCCCCGGGGCGGCCCCGTCAATGCCGTGGGTCTGCCGCAAGGCAGGGCCAGAGTGACGTGACCGAACGAGATGAGAGGGATGAACCCATGTCCTACAAGATGCCGCGTGCCGCCTATGCTTCCATGTTCGGTCCGACCACGGGCGACAAGGTGCGGCTGGCCGATACGGAACTCTTCGTCGAGGTGGAGAAGGATTTCACCACCTATGGCGAGGAGGTGAAGTTCGGCGGCGGCAAGGTCATCCGCGACGGCATGGGCCAGAGCCAGGTGACACGGGCGGCGGGCGCCGTCGATACCGTCATCACCAATGCGCTGATCGTCGATCACTGGGGCATCGTCAAGGCCGATATCGGGCTGAAGGACGGGCGGATCGTGGCGATCGGCAAGGCCGGCAATCCCGATACGCAGCCGGGCGTCGATATCATCGTCGGCCCCGGCACGGAGGCGATTGCCGGCGAAGGCAAGATCGTCACGGCCGGCGGCATGGATGCGCATATCCACTTCATCTGCCCGCAGCAGATCGAGGAAGCGCTGATGAGCGGGCTGACCTGCATGCTCGGCGGCGGCACGGGCCCGGCGCATGGCACGCTTGCGACGACCTGCACGCCCGGCCCCTGGCATATCGCCCGGATGATCGAGGCGGCGGACGCCTTTCCGATGAACCTCGCCTTTGCCGGCAAGGGCAATGCCTCGCTGCCCGGCGCGCTCGAGGAAATGGTGCTCGGCGGCGCCACCTCGCTGAAGCTGCACGAGGACTGGGGCACGACGCCGGGCGCGATCGATTGCTGCCTGTCGGTCGCCGATCAGTACGACGTGCAGGTGATGATCCACACGGATACGCTGAACGAGAGCGGCTTCGTGGAAGACACGATCTCGGCCATCAAGGGCCGCACCATCCACGCCTTCCACACGGAAGGGGCGGGCGGCGGCCATGCGCCCGATATCATCAAGATCTGCGGCCAGCCGAACGTCATCCCGTCCTCGACCAACCCGACCCGGCCCTACACGGTCAATACGCTTGCCGAGCATCTGGACATGCTGATGGTCTGCCATCACCTGTCGCCGTCGATCCCGGAGGACATCGCCTTTGCCGAAAGCCGTATCCGCAAGGAGACGATCGCGGCCGAAGACATCCTACACGATATCGGCGCCTTCTCGATCATCTCTTCCGACAGCCAGGCCATGGGCCGTGTCGGCGAAGTCGCGATCCGCACGTGGCAGACGGCCGACAAGATGAAGCGTCAGCGCGGCGCGCTCAAGGAAGAGACGGGCGACAACGACAATGTCCGCGTCAAGCGCTACATCGCCAAGTACACGATCAATCCGGCGATCGCGCATGGCCTTTCCCACGAGATCGGCTCGGTGGAAGTCGGCAAGCGCGCCGATCTCGTGATCTGGAACCCGGCCTTCTTCGGCGTGAAGCCCGACATGGTGCTGCTCGGCGGCATGATCGCGGCCGCGCCCATGGGCGACCCGAATGCCTCGATCCCGACGCCGCAGCCGGTGCATTACCGCCCCATGTTCGGCTCCTACGGCAAGGCGCGCACCAATTCCTCCGTCACCTTCGTCAGCCAGGCAGCCCTCGACAACGGCCTTGCCGGCCGGCTCGGTGTGGCCAAGCAGCTGGTTGCGGTCAAGAACACCCGCGGCGGCATCTCCAAGGCCTCGATGATCCACAACAGCCTGACCCCGCATATCGAGGTGGACCCGGAGACCTACGAGGTGCGCGCCGACGGCGTGCTTCTGACCTGCGAACCCGCAACCGTGCTGCCGATGGCGCAGCGCTACTTCCTGTTCTGATATCTGCCGCAATCACGCGGGATGCCCGGTTCAACGGGCACCCGGAAACAATCGAGGAGACATTCATGATCTACGTCCTGGCCGAACACCGCATCCATCCCGACAAGACCGCCGCCTTCATCGAGGCGGCCAAGATCGTGGCGGCTGCGACGCGCAAGGAAGAGGGCTGCATCCACTACACCGTCAACGTCGATGTCGAGGATGAGAACTTCGTCGTCTTCGTGGAGCGCTGGGAAAGCCGCGATCATCTGCAGTCGCATTTCGGCCAGCCGCATGTGGCGACGTTCCTGAAGGCGATCGAAGGCATGGTGGCGTGGCGCAATCTGGAAGTGGTGCATTCCGAAAAGGTCGAGGTGCTCTGAGATGACGCAGCGCTGCACGCGCATCCTGCCTGCCGGCGCCGAGCATCCGGTGCCGGTCGATGTCGTGGTCCTCGCTCACGACCAGCGGCACCTGCGTCGCAAGCTCCTGCATCTCCAGCATGGCGAGATGGTGATGCTCGATCTTAAGGAAGCTGTGATGCTGGCGCATGGCGACATGCTGGCGCTGGATGACGGCAACGTCGTCGAGGTGATCGCGGCGGAGGAGAAGGTCTACGATATCCGCCCGCGTGACCGGTTGCATCTGATCGAGCTCGCCTGGCATCTCGGCAACCGGCACCTGCCGGCGCAGATCGAGGAGGAGCGCATCGTCATCTTGAGCGATCCCGTCATCCGCACCATGCTGGAGGGGCTGGGCGCGTCGGTGAGCGAGGCGAACGAGCCGTTCCATCCCGTGCGGGGTGCCTATCATCAGGCCGGGGGCGGACATTCGCATGGTCATTCCCACAGCCACGGGCACGATCACTCCCACGGGCACGACCATTCCCGTGGCCATCATCACCATGATTGAGTCGCCATGACCGGGGCACCAAGGGCCGATGACGGGACGGCGGAAGCGGGCGGCGCGGCAACGCGCGGTCTGCTGCGGCTCGTCACCTGGCTGTCGCCCTCCTTTCCGGTCGGGGCCTTCGCCTATTCCGGCGGGCTGGAGCAGGCGGTGAGAAGCGGTCTCGTGACGGATGCCGCCTCGCTCCGCGGCTGGCTGGAAAGCCTGTTCGTTTCGGGCAGTGTCTGGGCCGATAGCGTGCTTCTGGCGGCGGCGCATCGGGCCGAAAGCGATCAGGCGGCTCTGGCCGAGATCTGCGAACTTGCCGTTTCCATGCTCGGCGGACGAGAGCGGCAGATGGAGGCTTTGCTACAGGGCGAGGCGTTTCTGACGGCCGCACGAAGCTGGCCGCATGGACTTTTCGATCGCCTGCCGCGGGATGTACCCTATGCCGTTGCCGTCGGGGCGGTGGCGGGTGCCCATGGCGTGTCGCTCATCGATGCGATCGCCGCCTATCTGCATGCCGGGGCGGCCAATGCGGTCTCGGCTGCGATTCGCCTGGGCGTCACCGGGCAGACGGGTGGCGTGGCGCTGCTTGCCGGCATCGAAGACACCACGCTCGATATCGCACGCCGCGCGGCGGCATCGTGCCTCGACGATCTCTGGTCGTCGACGCTGATCGCCGATGTGATGGTGCTGCAACACGAAACGATGGAACCCCGGTTGTTCCGCTCCTGAGGCGGCGGGATCACATGGAAGACGAGGACAGATGATGGCATCGAGAAACGGACCGCTTCGGGTGGGGATTGGCGGGCCGGTCGGCTCGGGAAAGACGGCCCTGACCGACAAGCTCTGCAAGGCGATGCGCGACCGCTACTCCGTGGCGGTGGTGACCAACGACATCTACACCAAGGAAGATGCCGAAGCGCTGGTGCGCATGCAGGCGCTGCCGTCCGAGCGTATCGTCGGCGTGGAGACGGGCGGTTGCCCGCATACGGCCATCCGCGAGGATGCGACGATCAATCTGCAGGCCATCGCGGAGCTCAATCGCCGTATTCCCGATCTCGATGTCGTCTTCATTGAATCGGGCGGCGACAATCTCGCCGCGACCTTCTCACCCGATCTCGCGGACCTGACGATCTATGTCATTTCCGTCTGCCAGGGCGAGGAAATTCCGCGCAAGGGCGGGCCAGGCATTACCCGTTCCGACCTGCTCGTGATCAACAAGACCGATCTCGCGCCCTTCGTGGGCGCCGATCTCGGTGTCATGGAGGCGGATGCGGGGCGGATGCGCGCGGCGCGGCCCTTCGTCTTCTCCGACATGAAACGGGGTGCGGGCGTCGATCGGATCGTCGATTTCCTGACCATCAATGGCGGGCTCTAAAATGGCGCCTGCCGCGCAGGCGCTCGCCGTCGAGCCCGGTCAATATGGCGCGCCGATGCGTGTGGGGGACTACACGGTCACGCGTCTTGTGGATGGTATCTTCAATGCGCCCGTTTCCGCGCTGACGCATCCCGACGGCGCCGCACCTGTTGCGGCTGCCACCGCGGGCTTCGGCGAGGTGATCCCGGTTCCGGTCAATGCCTTTCTGCTGGAGGGGCCCGGCGGCCTCAGCCTGATCGATTGCGGGACGGGAAGCATATGGGGGCCGAACTTCGGGCATGTGCCGGCGGCGCTTGCCGCCCTGCATGTCGAGCCGGCCGCGATCTCCCGCATTTTCATCACGCACCTCCACGGCGACCATGCCTATGGGCTGGTAACGGATGGCTTGCCCCGTTTTCCCAATGCCGAGGTTCTGGTGCCGGAAACCGAACTCGCCTTCTACACCGATCCGGCTGCGCGGGAGGCAACACCGCAGGCGCGGCGTGGCGGTTTCGATGTGGCGGCCAAGCTGACGGCCACGGAGGGATTGCGGATTCAGACGATCGCGCCGGGTTCTGTCGGTCCGGCCATCACCTGTCTGCCGATGCCGGGACATACGCCCGGCCACGCCGCCTACAGGATCGGCGAGGGTGAGGGCGCCCTGCTGCTGTGGGGCGACGTGCTGCACCTGGAAGCGCTCCAGCCGCAGGATCCCGCGCTCTCGCTCGTCTACGACCTCGCGCTTGCGACCGGACAGGAAAGCCGCCGGGCGGCGCTTGCCCTTGCTGCCGACGAGGGGCTGGTGGTCAGCGGTGGTCACATCGACGGGTTCCGGTGGGTCAGCCGGGAGGGCGAGGCGTTCCGGATGTCGCCGGCATCGTTGACCGGCTGACGGCCGCTGGCCCTCAGGCCTCGCGCAGCGCGGTCTTGTCGTGCACCTCGATGACCCGCCCACGCACGACGACGCCGCGCTGGCGTAGATGCGAAAAGGCACGCGACAAGGCTTCGGGCGCCAGGCCGAGCTTTCCGGCCAGCACGCTCTTCTGGAAGGGCAGACGGAAGCTGACGGGGCCATCGCCCTCCGGGCAATGCCGCAAAAGATAATGTGCGACGCGCTGGTGGGCGGTGAGCAGCCGGTCATCGGCCAGGGAATTCTGGAGATCGTGCAGCCGCCGGCACAGGAGCCCCATGACGGCGCTGCCGAAGCTCGTATCCTCGGCCAGCAACTGGCGGGCGCGGTGCATGTCGATATGGGCGATCAGGCTTGGCTCGAGCGCCTGGCCATGGGCACCGGCGATGCGCTCCTGCGAGAGGATCGCGCACTCGCCGAAGACGTCGCCGGCGGAGAACACGCCGAGGTCGGCCTCGCGGCCCTCACGGCCGCTGCGATAGACGCGCACCAGACCGTTCAGCACGATCATCAGGCTGTCGATAGCCTCGCCTTCACGAAACAGGATATCGCCGGACTCATGACTGGAGACATGGGCGCCATCGAGCAGTCGGTTGACCGTATCCGGGCGCACGCCCTGAAAGAGCTGGCATCTGACCAGCGTATCCCTGTCCCTGGAGTTCAATCGCAACGTTTTCAACATTCTCCCCTTTCCGGCTGCGCCGGTTCCTTGCCCGCCGCAGCCGCACGTTTCACAGGCGCGCGGGCGCCCTTGTCGCGAAGCATCCCCGCGCCGGGTCCTGGACCTGCCGTCTGACAGGATCCTGAACCGTGCAGCGGTTGTGGCCTTCCGCCACCATCGCGTCTGGTCATTGGGAGGATCATTGCAGGAAGACGGGCCAGCGGCCTTGATCTTGATCAAATGCGCGCGGAGCCCGGGAACGAAAAAGCCCCCGGCGTGACCGCCGGGGGCTTTGCAAACATATCACGCGCTCTAGAGGCTACTCGGCCGCCAGCGCCGGGTGGTTGATCACGTTGGACTTGGCGGGTGGGCCGCTTTCCTCGGTTTCCAGCTTGGCGAGGCGGGTCTGGAGCGCATTGATGACGCGGCTCTGGTCGATGACCGTTTCCGTCAGTGCCTCATTGTCCATCGGCGGGCTTTCCTCGTCCTTCTGGCCGACGAAGCGACCGAAGATGCGGCCGAGCAGGCGCGACAGATCATCCATGATCAGGAAGAAGGACGGCACGACGACGAGGCTCAGCACCGTCGAGACGATGATGCCGCCGATCACCGCGATCGCCATCGGCGCGCGGAAGGAGCCGCCTTCGCCGACGCCGAGCGCGGAGGGCAGCATGCCGGCCGACATGGCGATGGACGTCATGATGATCGGGCGCGCGCGCTTGCGGCCGGCTTCGATCATGGCTTCCACACGGTGCATGCCATGGCGCTTCATCTCGATGGCGAAATCCACCAGCAAGATGGCGTTCTTCGTCACGATGCCCATCAGCATGAGGATGCCGATGAGAACGGGCATGGAGAGCGCATTGCCCGTGAGGATCAGGCCCATCGCCACGCCGCCGATGGCAAGCGGCAGCGAGAAGAGGATGGTGAAGGGCTGGATCACGTCCTTGAAGAGCAGGATCAGCACCACGAGCACCATCAGCAGGCCGAGCAGCATGGCATTGCCGAAGCTCTGTGTCATTTCCGCCTGCACCTTGGCATCGCCGCTTTCGGCGAGGCGGACGGTCGGCGGCAGCTTGGTCTCCGCGACGATCTTCTTGAACTCGGCAGTCGCCGTATCGAGCGCGGTGCCGAAGGGCACGTCGGAGCCGATGGCGACGACGCGGTTGCGGTTGTTGCGCTTGATGGAGCTCGGGCCTTCCGCATAGTCGATGTCGGCCACCGTATAGAGCGGCACGCTGGCACCGGCGGCGGTCTTGATCTTCAGATTGCGGATCGACTGGAGGTCGCGGCGAACGTCGAGCGCCATTTGCACGCGGATCGGGATCTGCCGGTCGTCCAGCGAGATCTTCGCGAGGTTCGCGTCCACGTCGCCGATGGTGGCGACGCGCACGGTCTGCGCGATCTGCTGCGGCGTGATGCCGAGGCGGGCGGCTTCGGCCGTGCGCGGGCGGATCTGCAGTTCCGGCCGGGGCAGGGCGCCTTCGGACGAGACGTTGGCGAGCACGGAGGAGGCGCGCAGGCGCGATTCCAGCGTACCGATCGCCTCGTTCAGATCCTGCTCGTTGGTGGAGAGGAAGTTGAACGTCAGATCACGCTCGGCGCGGTCGTTGACCTTGGAGATGCGCACGTCCGGGATGGTGCGTACGGCCTGGAAGATCTCCCGCTCGATATCCCACTGCGGGCGCGTGCGGCCGTTGTCTTCCACCTTCGGTACGAGGTGGCCGACGAGCGGCAGGTTGCCGAGGCCCTTGTTGACGAGGGTCTTCAGGAGCGAATGGTCGATATGCTCGAGGATGACGCGCACGGTGGCGCGGCGCATTTCGAGGTCGCCCTTCGGCGACGCGCCACCGAGAACGAAGACGCTCTCGACGCCCGGGATGTCGCGCACGGCGGCATAGATGGCATTGGTCGTGGCGCTGGTTTCATCGAGCGTCGCGTTCGGCGGCAGCTCGACGGACAGCGTGACGCGCGAATTGTCTTCCGGCGGCAGGAAGCTGCCCGGCACCTGGGCGAGCAGCATGACGGAGCCGATGAGGAAGGCGATGGCGCCCATCAGCGTGGTATAGCGCCAGTACCAGCGGCGGGTCGTGCCGGAGACGAGTTTCGTGTAGGCCCGCATGATCGGGCCGTCCTTGTCGTGATGCTCGTCCATGCCGTCGCCGGAGCGCATCAGGTAGGCCGCCATCAGCGGCGTGATGAGGCGCGCCACCATCAGCGAGAAGAACACCGAGAAGGCAACCGTCAGGCCGAACTGGATGAAGTACTGGCCGGGAATGCCGGGCATGAAGGACACCGGCACGAAGACGGCAATGATCGTAAAGCTCGTCGCGATGACGGCCAGCCCGATTTCGTCGGCGGCTTCCAGTGCTGCGCGGTAGGGTGTCTTGCCCATCTTGATGTGGCGGGCGATGTTCTCGATTTCCACGATCGCGTCGTCGACGAGAATGCCGGTCGCGAGCGTCAGGGCCAGGAAGCTGACGAGGTTCAGCGAGAAGCCCATGATGTCCATGATCCAGAAGGTCGGGATCGCGGAAAGGGGCAGCGCCACGGCGGCAATGAGGGTCGCGCGCCAGTTCATCAGGAAGAGGAAGACCACGATGACGGCGAGCAGGGCGCCTTCCATCAGCGTGTGGAGCGCTGCTTCATAGTTGCCGTAGGTGAAGTAGACGCTGTCGTCGACCATGGCGATCGAGACATCCGGATGCGCCTTGCGCACGCCGGCGAGCGCTTCGGCCACGGTGTTGGAGACCGAAACCTCGCTGGCGCCCTTGGCGCGGAACACGGCGAAGGTGACCGTCGGCGCGCCGTTGAAACGTGAGAAGGACTTCTGTTCCTGATAGGTGTCCGTGATGGTGCCGAGCTCGGAGAGCTTGACGAAGGTGCCGGTCGGCAGGGCGATGGTGGTGTTGGCGAGTTGCTCAACGCTGCGGGCGTCGCCGAGCGTGCGTATCGTCTGCTCGTTGCCGGCCACCTGGCCGCGGCCGGAGCCGAGATCGACATTGGTGCCGCGCAGCTGCGCGTTCACGTCGGGCGCGGTGATGCCGTAGGCGTTGAGCTTGTCGGGGTTCAGCGCAATGCGCACCTCGCGGTCGGCCCCGCCG
This sequence comes from Rhizobium sp. SG2393, assembly GCF_042610495.1. Classification (NCBI taxonomy): domain Bacteria; kingdom Pseudomonadati; phylum Pseudomonadota; class Alphaproteobacteria; order Hyphomicrobiales; family Rhizobiaceae; genus Rhizobium; species Rhizobium sp. SG2393. The sequence continues at coordinate 1,529,031 of NZ_JBHGAP010000001.1, read as the reverse complement.
TAACGGTCGATGCGGCCAACGCCGGGCTGGCCCTGAAGCGCGCGCTTCACGGTATCGTCCACGAACCAGGACAGCTCCTCCAGCGTCATGTTGGGGGCTGTCACGGCGAAGGTCTGGATCGCCTGGCCCTCGACATCCACCTTGGTGATGACGGGTTCCTCGATGCCGGCCGGCAGGTCGCCGCGGATCTTGTCGATGGCGTCCTTGGTTTCCTGCAGCGCCTCGGCTGTCGGCTTTTCGATGCGGAAGACGACGGCCGTCTGGGAATTGCCGTCGGTGACGGTGGACTGGACTTCATCGACCCCGCTGATGGAGGCGACGGCATCTTCGATTTCCTTCGTCACCTGAACTTCGAGCTCGGCGGGAGAAGCCCCGCTCTGCTGGACGCTGACGGAAATGACGGGAACGTCGATATTCGGGAAACGGGTGATCGGCAGGGCGTAGAAGGACTGGATCCCCATGAAGAGGAGCAGGGCAAAGCCGAGAAGGGGCGCGATCGGATTGCGGATCGACCAGGCTGAAAAGTTCATGTCCTACCCTCAGTTCGAGGCAGCCTGGGTCTCGTCGCTCAGGATCGGCTTGATCTTGTCGCCATCCCGCACGAAAGCCCCCGCCTTCGCCACCACAAGGTCACCGGCCTTCAGGCCATTGACGATCTCGATGAAGCCGCCATCCTGGATGCCGGTTTCGATTTTGACCTGCTTGACCACGCCATCCTGCACGGCGCGGGCAAAAGACCCGTCGCGGCCGGTGGTGATGGCAGAAAGCGGCAGGGCGAGGCCCTCTTCCGCGCGAATGACGATCTCGGCCCCGGCATACATGCCGGCGCGCGCGCCATCCTTGCCGTCGACGACGATATGGACAGAGCCGAGGCGCGTGACGGGATCGACAGTCGGGGAGATGAGGCGCACCTTGCCCTCAATCGCCTCGCTGCCGCCAGCGACGGTGACGCTTGCGGTCTGGCCGACCTTGATCTTCTGGATGTCGGTCTCGGAAAGGTCTGCGACGAGCTCGATCGCGTTGTCGCGGATGATGGTGAAGAGCGGCTGGCCGGCGCCGCTGGCAATCGCGCCCACCTTGGCGGTCCGGGCCGAAACCACGCCGGCGACCGGCGCCTTGACGGCGGTGCGGGCGAGCCGGAGGTCGATATCGGAAATCTGCGTTTCGGCGACCTTGATGTCGGCCTTGGAGACAGCGATTGCCTGTTCGGCGGAGTTGACGCGGGCAAGCGCTGCCGTCGCAGCGGCGCGCGTCTGGTCGGCCAGGGCGGTGGAGATCACGCCGTTCTTGACGAGGCCTGCATTGCGGTCGCGGGTGCGGACAGCCTCGTCAGCGTTCGCCTGCGCTTCGGCGAGAGCGGCTTGGTACTGGGCAAGGCCGGCCTCGGCCTTTGCCAGCGTCGCTTCCAGCTGGCTCTTCTGCAGCAAGAGCTGGTCATCGTTGAGCACGGCCAGAACCTGATCCGTCGTGACGGTGTCGCCGACATCAGCCTCAAGGGTGCGGATCGACAGGCCTTCGACGAGGGGGGCGGCATAGACTTCCTCGACGGCGCGGATCGTGCCCGTCGCCATCACGCGGTCGACCATGTTGCGGCTCGTGGCCGCCGTCACCACGATGGCAGGCAGGGCGTGTTCGGCAGCCGGCTGTGCCGCCGCTTCTCCGGCCGGCTTGGCAGCCTCCTCAGCAAAGGCCGGCAGCGGCGCTGCGGCAGCAAGCGAGAGCGCAGCGAGCAGGGCGCCGGCTAGAAGGGGGGTCGTCGTGTCGGCCATCTTATATACTTTCAAAACCAAAGACTTCGCGCCGGTCACTTGCGCTTGTGCCCAACCGGGCAAATAGCGGACCTGCCGCTGTCCATTTCGCTGCGGTCATTTCTGGCGATCATCCCGCCTCAGGTCACCGCTTTTGCAGCATCCCCTTCGCATTCAAAGCCGACGCGAATGTAATTACGGCGCGAAATGCTTACAAGATTGCAAATCTTGTGGTGCCTCAATATTTTTTTATCCTGCTTTTCACTGCACTGCAATATGGGAGTTTCTCCCATGCAAAAGGGGCGTGCAGCGTCTGGCCGCACGCCCCTCTTACTCCTGGCCCGGCTGGCTGGATTACTTCAGCGCAGCATCGGTGACGTCATGCGTCCAGGCGCCTTCCGGCTCCTTCGAGATCACGGGGTCGGAGCCGCCGGCCAGAAGCGAGGCGACGGTGCGCTTGTAGTCGGCCTCATCCAGCGCGCCGTTCGAGCCGGCCGTCAGCTTGGCGACTTCGCCCATCATACGCTTCTGGTGCGCTTCCGTCTGGGCGCCGGTCGAGTCGTTTTCGAGCACGATTTCGGCGGCTTCGTCCGGGTTGCCTTCGGCATATTTCCAGCCCTTCATGGAGGCGCGGACGAACTTGACCATCTTCTCCTTGAAGGCCGAGTCCTTCAGCTTGTCTTCCAGCACGTAGAGGCCGTCTTCCAGCGTGGCGACGCCCTGGTCCTCGTACTTGAAGGTGACGAGGTCTTCCGGCTTGATGCCGGCGTCGATCACCTGCCAGTACTCGTTATAGGTCATGGTGGAGATGCAGGCTGCCTGCTTCTGGATCAGCGGATCGACGTTGAAGCCCTGCTTCAGCACCGTCACGCCATCAGGCCCGCCATCGGTCTTCAGCTTCAGCTGGCTCATCCAGGACAGGAACGGATATTCGTTGCCGAAGAACCAGACGCCGAGCGTCTTGCCCTTGAAGTCGGCGGGCGTCGCGACGCCGCTTTCCTTCAGACAGGTCAGCATCATGCCGGATTTCTTGAAGGGCTGGGCGATGTTGACGAGGGGCACGCCCTTTTCGCGGGTGGCAAGTGCCGACGGCATCCAGTCGACGATGACATCGGCGCCGCCGCCGGCGATCACCTGGGCCGGGGCGATATCCGGGCCGCCCGGCTTGATCTCGACATCAAGGCCTTCCTCCTCGTAATAGCCCTTTTCCTTGGCGACGTAGTAGCCGGCGAACTGGGCCTGCGTGACCCACTTCAGCTGCAGCGTCACCTTGTCGGCGGCATGCGCGGCAAAGGCCGTCAGCGCCAGCGCGGTGCCCGCGATCAGCGATGCGATGGTGGTCTTCATTGTCGTTCCCTCTTCTTGTTAGGCCTGCCCACCACGGACAGACGGATGCCAGAAGGTGACCATGCGCTCGATGAGCGCGACGGCACCGTAGAAAGCCGAGCCGGCGAGCGCGGCGACCGCGATCTCGGCCCAGACCATATCGACATTCATGCGGCCGACCTCCGTGGAGATGCGGAAGCCCATGCCGACGATCGGCGTGCCGAAGAATTCCGCGACAATGGCGCCGATGAGCGCGAGCGTCGAGTTGATCTTCAGCGCGTTGAAAATGAAGGGCCAGGCGGCCGGAAGGCGCAGCTTGACCAGCGTCTGCCACCAGCTCGCCGCATAGGTCCGCATCAGGTCGCGCTCCATGTGGCTGGCGGCGGCCAGGCCCTCAACCGTGTTCACCAGCATGGGGAAGAAGGTCATGATGATGACGACGGCGACCTTGGACTGCCAGTCGAAGCCGAACCACATGACCATGATCGGTGCGACCCCGATAACGGGAAGCGCCGAGACGAAATTGCCGAGTGGCAGCAGGCCCTTTTGCAGGAAGGGCGAGCGATCGATGAGGATGGCGACGAGAAAGCCGAGGCCGCAGCCCATGGCGTAGCCCGTCAGCACCGATTTCAGGAAGGTCTGGCGGAAATCGGCGGCGAGGATCGGCACCGAATTGATGAGCCGCGCCCAGATCATTGAGGGCGGCGGCAGCAGCACCGAGGGCACGTTGAAGCCGCGCACCAGCCCTTCCCACAGCACGAGGATGGTGATGCCGAAGATGAGCGGCACGGCAAGCCGCACGGCGCGGCGGGCGAGCGACGATGGGAAGCTCTGCCGCACGAGCCATTCATTCACCGCCCAGGCGGCGGCCCAGAAGAGAAGCGTGGCGAGGATGAGTCCGGTGTTGATCTCTCCGCTCATGGACGCACTCCCATGCGGCGCAGCACGGCGGTGTGCGCCATGCCGACGATGGCGACGAGGATGGCCGCAAGCGCTGCAGCCATGAAGAGCGCCGACCAGATCTGCACCGTCTGGCCGTAATAGGAGCCGGCCAGCAGCCGCGCGCCGAGGCCGGCGACGGCGCCCGTCGGCAGTTCGCCGACGATGGCGCCGACGAGCGAGATCGCGACGGCCACCTTCAGCGAGGTGAAGAGGTAGGGCATGGACGCAGGCCAGCGCAGTTTCCAGAAGGTTTGCGCCGGTGTCGCATTGTAGGTGTGCATGAGGTCGAGCTGGATGGTTTCGGGGCTGCGCAGGCCCTTCACCATGCCGACCACGACCGGAAAGAAGGAGAGGTAGGTGGAGATCAGCGCCTTGGGCAGAAGGCCGGAAATGCCGATGGCATTCAGCACGACGATGATCATCGGTGCGACCGCCAGAATCGGGATCGTCTGGCTGGCGATGACCCAGGGCATGAAAGAGCGGTCCATGGCTCTGTTGTGGACGATGCCGACGGCCAGCAGAATGCCGAGCGCGGCACCGATGCCGAAGCCGAGCAGGGTGGCCGACAGCGTGATCCAGGCGTGGTAGACGAGGCTGCGCTTGGAGGTGACCGCCTTGTTCACGGTCGTATCCCAGATTTCCGCGATCACCTGATGGGGGGCGGGGAGGACGGGGCGCTCCTGCGCCATCGTTCTCGGCAGGATCTCGGCAAAGGTGATCTCCGTGCCGGCGCGGGCAGCCGTATCACGCTCGAACGGCGCATTGAGGAAGACGGCGGCCACATACCAGAGGGCGATCAGGATGGCGATAACGGTGCCGACGGGGATGAGGCGGTCGCGCAGGAAACTTGGCTTGTCCATCGTTACGCCTTTCCGCCTGTTGGCAGCATCATCAGCGCCATCGCGACAATTCCAAGGCCGACGCCGGCCATCTGGATCGCGGTCAGCCGTTCGCCGAAGACGAGGAAGGCGATGATGTTGATGGCGACGAGCTGGACGACGGCCGACAGCGAGATGGCAAGGCCAAGCCCGCCCTCGCGCATCAGCTTCACCATCATCAGGTTGCCGGCGCAGTAAAGGCCAAGCGAGAGCGCCAGCATCCAGATCTGGTTGCTGGAGACATAGGCGCGCGAGGCGGTCGCGGCGGCGAGGAAAGTCGCCATGGAGACGGCGAGGACCACGAGGAAGGTCGGGGACATCCTAGACATGCTCCTCGTAGCTGTGGCCGGCGCGCAGGCCCTCGCGGACGCGGTGGGCGATTTCGAGGAATTCCGGCGTCTCGCGGATGTCCAGCGGGCGTTCCTTCGGGAGCGGACTGTCGATCACGTCGGTGACACGGCCGGGGCGCGGGCTCATCACCACGATCTTGGTGGAGAGATAGACGGCTTCGGGAATGGAGTGGGTGACGAAACAGATGGTCTTTTCCGTCGCCGCCCAGAGCTTCAGGAGCTGTTCGTTGAGGTGGTCGCGGACGATCTCGTCGAGCGCGCCGAAGGGCTCGTCCATCAGAAGCAGGTCGGCATCGAAGGCCAGCGCACGGGCGATCGAGGCACGCTGTTGCATGCCGCCGGAGAGCTGCCAAGGGAATTTCTTGCCGAAGCCGGTGAGGTTGACGAGGTCGAGCGTGCGGGCAATCCGCTTTTCCTGTTCGGCTTTGGTGTAGCCCATGATTTCCAGCGGCAGCGCGATGTTCTTCTCGATGGTGCGCCATGGATAGAGCGCGGCGGCCTGGAAGACATAGCCATAGGAGCGGTTCTTGCGCGCATCCTCGGGCGTGGTGCCGTTGACGGTGATGGTGCCGGACGTCGGCTTTTCCAGATCGGCGATGACGCGCAGGAAGGTGGTCTTGCCGCAGCCGGAGGGGCCGATGAAGGAGACGAAATCGCCCTTCTTCACCTCCAGATTGACGCCGGTCAGCGCATGCACCGGTCCGTCGCCGGTGTTGAAGGTGAGCCCGAGATCACGGGCGGAGACGACGGAGGCGTGGGGCGACGTCATGCGGCAAGGCTTTCGTGAGTGGAGGTTTTCCGCGTGTCCCGCGCGACGTTGCGCGGGCGGCGGAAATCATGCTTCTTTCGGTCATCGCAACAGGAGGACCGGGGATGGACGAGACGACGAAACCGACCTGCCATATCGTCAGGCCGGAGAGCACCTATGACGGCAAGCAGGGCTTGAGCTACTTCGCCGGCATTGCCGCCGAGACGGTGGGGTCGAAGGGCATCTGCATGCATCTGCTGACCATTCCGCCGGGCGGCCGGGCAAAGGCGCACCGGCACGAAAGCCACGAGACGGCAATCTACATGCTCTCCGGCGAGGCCCACACCTGGTACGGCGACCGGCTGGAGCACCACGTGATCGTGAAGGCCGGCGAACTCTTCTACATCCCGGCCGGCGTCCCGCACCTGCCCGCCAACCTCTCGGACCAGCCGGCCTGCGCGGTGATTGCCCGCACGGACCCGAACGAGCAGGAGAGCGTGGTGCTTATGCCGGAGCTGGATGCGCTTGCGGTGTGAGAGGGGGGCTGTAAGGGGCGGCGTTTGCAGGGCACCCCCCTCTGTCCTGCCGGACATCTCCCCCTCAAGGGGGGAGATTGGCGTGTGGCTCGCCCATTGCCTCAAACAACCAACGAAAGCGCGGGAAAGACCATCTTTCCCTGTGGATGCGGATCTAGCGCCCAGCGGATCTCCCCCCTTGAGGGGGAGATGTCCGGCAGGACAGAGGGGGGTGCTCCCGCCCAGCGCACGCATGCTTACTTCCCGCATCGCTTCAGCGGCCCCCATCGATTCCCATCCGCGAAGCGTACCGTATAGGCATCGCTGGATGGCTCCAGCGTGACGATTTCCTTCTCACCGACGCCGTCTTCGGCTTCGCACTGGATCTTGACCCGAAACGACTTTCCGGCCTTCTCGGCCGGGCCGAGAATGGTGCAGACCGATGCCGCGGTGGTGATGCTTTCCGCCGTGAGCAGGAAGAAGACATCGGCGCCCGAGCTTTCCCCCGTCGTGGCGTAATGACAGCCCTCCTTGTCCCCATAGGACGCGCCTGCGAGGAAATCGGCAGCGCCGGCGGGCGGCGCAAAGGTGGCCAAGAGCATCACGGCGACGGAGGCGTTGCGCATCACACCCCACTCGCCGGAATGCCAGTGCGCTCCACCTTGCGCGGCGCGGTGATCTCCTTCCAGGTCGAGAGCGCCTTGGAGACGGCGGGGAAAGGCTCGCGGGCAACGAACTGGCCGTGGCCCTCGCGGGTCTTCACGGCGCCATCGTCGATCGCCACAACGCCGCGCGTCAGCGTATAGCGCGGCAGGCCCTTCACGGCCTTGCCCTCGAAGACGTTGTAGTCGATCGCCGACTGCTGGCTTTTCGCGGTGATCGTCTTTTCCTTCGCGGGATCCCACACCACGATGTCGGCATCGGCGCCGACGAGGATGGCGCCCTTGCGGGGATAGACGTTGAGGATCTTGGCAATGTTGGTGGAGGTAACGGCGACGAATTCGTTCATCGTCAGGCGGCCGGTTGCGACACCATAGGTCCAGAGCATCGGCATGCGGTCTTCAAGGCCGCCGGTGCCGTTCGGGATCTTGCGGAAATCGCCGATGCCGAAGCGCTTCTGCTCGGTGGTGAAGGCGCAGTGGTCGGTGGCGACCACCTGCAGCGAGCCGCTGGCAAGGCCGGCCCAGAGTGAGTCCTGATGCTGCTTGTTGCGGAAGGGCGGGCTCATGACGCGCCGCGCCGCGTGGTCCCAGTCCGCGTTGGCATATTCGCTCTCATCCAGCGTCAGGTGCTGGATCAGCGGCTCGCCATAAACGCGCATGCCGTTCTGCCGTGCGCGGCGAATGGCTTCGTGGGCCTGTTCGCAGGAGGTATGCACGACGTAGAGCGGCGCACCGGCCATGTCGGCGATGATGATGGCGCGGTTGGTGGCCTCGCCCTCGACGGAGGCGGGGCGCGAATAGGCGTGCGCCTCCGGGCCGTTGTTGCCCTCGTCCATCAGTTTGGTCTGCATGGCGGCGACCACGTCGCCGTTTTCGGCATGCACCAGCGGCAGCGCGCCGAGCGCTGCGCAGCGCTGGAAGGAGGCGAACATCTCGTCGTCGTTCACCATCAGCGCGCCCTTGTAGGCCATGAAGTGCTTGAAGGTGTTGATGCCCTTTTCCTCCACGATGGTCTTCATGTCGTTGAAGACCTGCTCGCCCCACCAGGTGACGGACATGTGGAAGGAATAGTCGCAGGTGGCCCGGGTCGATTTGTTGTCCCAGCGCTTCAGGGCGTCCAGCAGCGACTGGCCCGGATCGGGCAGGCAGAAATCGACCACCATCGTCGTGCCGCCGGAAAGTGCTGCCCGCGTGCCGCTTTCAAAGTCATCGGCCGAATAGGTGCCCATGAAGGGCATTTCCAGATGCACATGCGGATCGATGCCGCCCGGCATGACATAGCAGCCGGTCGCGTCCAGAACGGTGTCGCCGGCAAGGTTCGGCCCGATCTCCACGATCTTCCCGCCCTCGACCTTCACATCCGCCTTGTAGGTGAGATCGGCGGTCACGACGGTGCCGTTTTTGATGACTGTGGTGGTCATGGTCAATGGTTCCCTCGTTTATTGCGGCCATGGAATGATGGATTGCCGAAGGCCGGTAATGTTGATCAGAGCGCTTTCGAGTCGTCGAAGATCGTCTGTGCCGAGTTTGCCGATCACCTGCCGGATCGAAGACTTCTTCAGGTGTGTCGTCTTGTCCACCATGATCTGTGAGGTGGTCTGCAGGCCGTTCTCGGCGGTTGGGTCGATCGTCGGTCGAAAGTTCGGAGAGTTGGCCAGATAGGTTGTCAGCGGACACAAAAGCAACGCCTCGTGAAGCTCGATATACTCGTCCGCATGAAGGATGACGGCTGGACGAGGCTTCCCGAGGTCGCCTTGAAACGCTGCCGTCACCATATCTCCCCGGCTCAACTTCACGGCTTGTCCCAATCCTCGTGAGCGGCCGGATCGATCAACTCCTGTATTCCTGCCTTTTGATCCGCTTCCACCGAAGCCCGGGCCTGCCGTGCAGCCTCTGCCCGATAGGCTTCGCTTCCCGTATCCGGAACCCAGATCTCGATCGGCTTGTAACCCTGCCGCAACAAGGCGGCCCGCTCTTCAGGCGTGATCTCCGTCGGTCTTCCCATGGCGGTTCTCCATCGTGGATGACGCTACCCATCGTTCATCAGGGTGCGGATCGTTGCTCAGCTTCTGCTATTTGATGATCTGGCGGCCGGCCTGTCGAGGGTCTTTCGCACCACCCGCCCCATCACCCCGCGATCCCCGCCGTCTCCACCACAGCGCGCAGCAGCACGTCGCAGCCGGCACTGGCCCATTCCTTCGAAATCTCCTCCGCCTCGTTGTGGGAGAGGCCGCCGACGCAGGGGCACATGATCATGGTGGAGGGCGCGACCTTTGCTGTCCAGCAGGCATCGTGGCCCGCGCCGGAGATGATGTCCATGTGGGAATAGCCGAGTTCTTCGGCCGCCTTGCGCACGGAAGCGACGAGCGTCGGATCGAAGGTGACGGGATCGAAATGGCCGACGGCTTCGACCGAATAGCCGACACCGAGCGCCGAACAGATCTCGGCGGCTTCCTTTTCGATGCGGGCGCGCATGCCATCGAGCTTCGTCTGATCCGGCGAGCGGATATCGACGGTGAAGATGACGGTGCCGGGCAGCACGTTGCGGGAGTTTGGCGAGAACTTCACCTGGCCAACGCCGCCGACGCATCCCGGCTGGTTTTCCATGGCCACCGTCTGCACCATCTCCATGATGCGGGCCATGGCGAGGCCGGCATTGACGCGCATGGTCATCGGCGTGGAGCCGGTGTGGGCCTCGCGGCCGGTGAGGGTGAATTCCAGCCACCAGAGGCCCTGGCAGTGGGTGACGACGCCGATCTGCTTGCTCTCGGCTTCGAGGATCGGGCCCTGCTCGATGTGATATTCGAAATAGGCGTGCATCTTTCGCGCGCCGACCGCCTCATCGCCGACCCAGCCGATGCGGGCCAGCTCCTCGCCGAAGCTCTTGCCGTCCATGTCCTTGCGGCCGTAGGCGTAATCCTGCGTCAGCACGCCGGCAAAGACGCCGGAGGCGAGCATGGCGGGGGCGAAGCGCGCGCCTTCCTCGTTCGTCCAGTTGGTGACGACGATCGGGTGCTTTGTCTTGATGTTCAGGTCGTTCAGCGAGCGGACGACTTCGAGGCCGGCGAGCACGCCGAGCACGCCGTCATATTTGCCGCCGGTCGGCTGGGTGTCGAGGTGGGAGCCGATATAGACGGGCAGGGCATCCGGATCGGTGCCGGGGCGCGTCATGAACATGTTGCCCATCGTGTCCACACCCATGGTGAGGCCGGCGGCTTCGCACCAGGACTGGAAGAGGCGGCGCCCCTCGGCATCGGCATCGGTCAGCGTCTGGCGATTGTTGCCGCCGGCAATGCCGGGGCCGATCTTCGCCATGTCCATCAGCGAATCCCACAGACGGTCGGCGTTCACGCGCATGTTTTCGCCCGGTGCGGCCACGGCGATGCTCCCATATTTGTCGTGGAGCCTTTGCGGCTCCCTCTTGTTCCCGCCGACCCAATCGGGGCATTCTTGCGTCACCCTCGCATCGACCGTTGCTCTTCCTGGCAAACTGATCGATAATTTGACCGGTTGGTAAACATTACTCTTTCCGGTGCGGCACTCAAGACGAAAATTGCGGGAATACGTGTTGTTTGCTCAAGTTTTTGGCTGGCCTCAAAATTGAGCATGTGCCTTGATGGAAAGGGTGTGCAAGCAAGGGGACAGGCATCGATGGCACTTCCGAGGGCAGCGAAAACCCAACGCCGCACCCGCATCCAGGAAGAGAAGGAGGAGCGCATCCTCGAGGCCGCTCTGGAGGTGTTTTCTCTGCACGGCTTTCGCGGCGCGACCATCGATCACATCGCCGAGGTCGCGGGCATGTCGAAGCCAAACCTGCTCTACTATTTTCGCACCAAGGAGGCCATGCACCGTGCCTTGATCGACCGTGTGCTGGAGACCTGGCTGGATCCGCTGAAGGCCTTCGACGCCACGGGCAATCCCGAAAGCGAGATCCGCAGCTATATCCGGCGCAAGCTGGAAATGGCGCGGGATTTTCCGCGCGAATCGCGGCTCTTCGCCAATGAGGTGCTGCAGGGCGCGCCGCATATCGAAGACATGCTGAAGGGGTCTCTGAAGAGCCTGGTGGACGAGAAGGCGCAGGTGATCCGCGCCTGGTCCAAGGCCGGCAAGATCGCCAAATGCGATCCCTACCACCTGATCTTCTCCATCTGGTCCACGACCCAGCACTATGCCGACTTCGACGTGCAGGTGCGCGCCGTGCTGGGGCAGGAAAATGACGGCGAGGGGCGCTTCGAGGATGCCGCGCGGTTTCTCGAGACGTTGTTCGTCAACGGCCTCAGGATGCGCGAGACCTGAGGCCGCTCAATCCGGCAGCAGCGCCACGACCAGAAGGCCGAGGGCCGTGACGACCGCGCCCATCACGACCGTCATCGTCGTCCAGCCGTGGCCGAGCAGGCCTTCCAGCAGGATGATGAAGCTCGGCGTCAGGTAGTTGTAGCCGAGCATCTTGGAAGCCGGCAGGCGCATCGAGGCGAATTGCAGCAGCATGAAGGTGATGGCCGTGGTGACGACGGCGAGATAGGCGAGGATCAGCCAGATCGTTGCCGGAACGGCGCCGTAGTCGATCGCCAGCACAGGGCGCAGCCCGAAGGGCAGGAGCCAGGGGACGGTGAAGACCACGACCCAGAACCCGAAGGCGACCGGATGTTCGCCGCGCTCGAACTTGCGGATCAGCGGGACATAGGCCGCGTGGGCGGTGACGCCGACGAGATAGATCAGCTCGCCACGGCCGACATCGAAGGCGAGGATGGCGTCGATATTGCCGCGAAAGATGACCCAGACGGCGCCCATGGCGGCAATGACGAGGGAGACGATGACGCCGCCCCTTGTCTTCTGGCCCATCAGCAGGAAGGCGAGAGCGGCGCTCAAGAGCGGCATCAGCGTGAAGACGGCGCCCGTCGCCACCGGGCTTGTGATTTCCAGCGCCGTGAACATGGTCAGCATGTAGATGGCGATGAGGCCGCCGAGCACGGCAAAGCGCCAGGGCTGGCGCGGAAAGACGCGCGGCGCCCGGAAAAAGCCGAAGGCGACGACGCCCATGACCACGACGGTCATCAGATAACGCAAAAGTGTAACGGGGGCCGCGCCGAGCGCCCGGGACGCCAGTCCGCCGAAGGAGAAGGAGCCGGCGACCAGCGCGGCAAAGAGCAGCATGGCGGCATGCGCCATCAGCTTTTCCCGGCCCTTGGCGTGGATATTGGCGGTTTGGGCGGGCTTTTCGAGGGGCATCGGGCATGGTCTCGTTGCAATGCGGGCGCTGACCGGGACGGCATTTTCCGGCGGCCTGGATGGTGCGGATCGGGTGGCCAAACCGCCCGGTCAGGCCTTCGGCGCGCCGCGTTTTCCATCGGGCGGTTGCCAACGGGAATGCGGCTTGCCTATCTCATGCGGGTGGCGGCGGTCGTCGCACGACTGTTGTCTTCCCTACTGCATAAGAGGCGGGCGCGGATATGGCCCCGCTCGGATTTTTTGCCGCCTGAAACGGTGGCGCAAGGATGATTGTACCGGTCCCGGCTATCGGCGTGAACCGCATGCCGGCCAACCGGCAAGAGGCTCTCGGGTTTAAGGATTGAGATGACGATCGAATTTCAGGATACGGAACGCCGCAGCAGCGATGCGCTGGCGGAGGTCATTGCGGCGATCAAGGGCGAGCGCGTGACGCTGCGTGACATCCTCGCCCAGATGGGGGAGAGCGGCCTGCTTCTGCTCTGCGGCCTTCTGAGCCTGCCCTTTCTGGTTCCGGTCTCGATCCCCGGCGTCTCCACCGTGTTCGGCGTCGGCATCGTGCTGATCGGTATCGCCATCACCTTCAACCGACTGCCCTGGCTGCCTTCGCGCCTTGCGGACAAGCCGCTGGATGCGGAAAAGCTGGTGCCAGTCTTGGAAAAGGGCCTGCGGATTCTCCGCCGCTTCGACCGCTTCTTCCGCGTGCGTCTTCACGCGCTGACCGATGGACGGCTGGTGAACCGGGTAAACGGACTGGCGCTGACGGGTGCCGGCGTTCTCCTGATGATGCCGCTGTCGATCATCCCCTTCTCCAACACGCTGCCGGGTGTCGCCATCCTCTTGCTGTCGGCCGGCATTTCCCAGCGCGACGGGCTGGTGGTGGCCGGCGGCTATCTGATGATCGTGCTGACGCTCGTCTATTTCGCCGTGCTGGCCTGGCTGGCGTTTGCTGCGGGGCAGAGCGTGCTTGGGGGGTGAGGGGCGGGATTGTCCGTTTAGCATGGACCCCCCTCTGTCCTGCCGGACATCTCCCCCGCAAGGGGGGAGATTGGCTGGGAGCACTGGCACAGCGTCCCTTCGACGTATCGCCATGCGGCCCCGTGTCGAATGGAATCGGAGTGTGCCGCCTGCCGATCTCCCCCCTTGCGGGGGAGATGCCCGGCAGGGCAGAGGGGGGTAGGCTCCACCCTCTGACGCCCTCTCTCACTCCGCCGCCTGCGTGGACATCGGGTTGTTCGGATGCGTCGTCCAGTTGGCATAGGTGGGATCGACGATCTTGCCGGTGCGCCTGTCGATGGCGCCGGGTTCGAGCGGCTGCATGGTAATGCAGTTCTCTACCGGGCAGACGTTGACGCAGAGGTTGCAGCCGACGCACTCTTCCTCGATCACCTCGAAGTGCCTGACGCCATCCACGAGTGATGTGATGGCCTGGTGGGACGTATCCTCGCAGGCGATGTGGCAGCGGCCGCACTTGATGCAGGCGTCCTGGTCGATATGGGCCTTGGCGACGTAGTTGAGGTTCAGGTACTTCCAGTCCGTGACGTTCGGCACGGCGCGGCCGCAGATGTCGTCGAGGGTCCGGTGGCCCTTGGCGTCCATCCAGTCGGAAAGACCCGTGATCATTTCCTGAACGATCTTGAAGCCGTAGGTCATTGCCGCCGTGCAGACCTGCACGTTGCCGGCGCCGAGCGCCAAGAATTCGGCCGCATCCCGCCAGGTGGTCACGCCGCCGATGCCGGAGATGGGCAGGCCGTGGGTTTCCCCGTCACGGGCGATTTCGGAGACCATGTTCAGCGCGATCGGCTTGACCGCCGGGCCGCAATAGCCGCCGTGGCTGCCCTTGCCGCCGATGCTCGGCACGGGGGCGAAACTGTCGAGATCGACCGACACGATCGAGTTGATCGTGTTGATCAGCGACACGGCATCCGTGCCGCCGCGTTTTGCGGCACGGGCAGGGTGGCGGATGTCGGTGATGTTGGGTGTCAGCTTGGTGATGACGGGCATGCGGGTGTACTGCTTGCACCAGCGCACGACCATTTCGATGTATTCCGGCACCTGGCCGACGGCCGAGCCCATGCCGCGCTCGGACATGCCGTGCGGACAGCCGAAGTTGAGTTCGATGCCGTCGGCGCCGGTCTCTTCCACCAGCGGCAGGATCGCCTTCCACTCTTCCTCCACGCAGGGCACCATGATGGAGGCGATGAGGGCCCGGTCCGGCCAGTTCATCTTCACCTGCTTCATTTCGCGCAGGTTCACGTAAAGATCGCGGTCGGTGATGAGCTCGATGTTGTTGAGGCCGAGCAGCCGGCGGTCGGCGCCCCAGATCGCGCCGTAGCGCGGACCGTTGACGTTGACGACCGGCGGCCCCTCGGAGCCCAGCGTCTTCCAGACCACGCCGCCCCAGCCGGCCTTGAAGGCGCGCTCGACATTGTAGGCCTTGTCGGTCGGCGGTGCAGACGCCAGCCAGAAGGGGTTGGGCGACTTGATGCCGACGAAATTGTTTCTGAGATCAGCCATAATTCAATCCTCCCCCGCTCTCAGGCCACGGCCGTGACGGGCGCTGCGGCGCTCATCAGGGCCCGGTTGATGCTTTCGGCCGCATCGCGACCCATGGCGACGCCCGAGACCGTCAGGTCCTGGCCGCCGAAGGCACAGTCGCCGCCGGCCCACACACCGGAAAGGGAGGTGCGGCCTTCGCCGTCCACGGCGATCTTGCCGCCCTGGAGCGCAAGGCCGTCGAGCGCGGGATTGTCGAGCCTCTGGCCGATGGCGACGAGGATCTGGTCGGCGGCAATCGCGCCGGTCTCGCCGGTGCCGGAAAGGCGGCCATCGACGAGCGCGGTATATTCCACCTCGATGCCGGCGACCTTGCCGTCCTTCTCGATGATCTGCTTCGGGGCCAGCCAGTGGCGGATGAAGACGCCCTTGGAGGCCGCGAGCTCCTGTTCGTAGACGGAAGCGTTCATCTGCTCCTTGCCGCGGCGGTAGCAGATCGTCACTTCCTCCGCGCCGAGCAGCTTGGCCTGCACGGCCGCGTCGATGGCGGTCATGCCGCCGCCGATCACGACGACGCGCCGGCCGACGGGAATGGTCGCCTTGTCGTCGGCGCTGCGCAGCCGCTCGATGAAATCGACGGCATCCTCGACGCCTTCGAGCGTTTCGCCTGCGACCCCCAGCGTGTTGACGCCGGCAAGGCCGAAGCCGAGAAAGACGGCGTCGTAGCGGGCCGAGAGATCGGCGAGCGTGAAATCGCGGCCGAGCGCCTTGCCGTTGACGACCTCGATGCCGCCAATGGCCAGCACGTAATCGACTTCGGCCTGGGCGAAATCGCCGGGCGCCTTGTAGGCGGCGATGCCGTATTCGTTGAGGCCGCCGGGCTTGGGGCGCGCGTCGTAGATGACGACGTCATGGCCGTTGAGAGCAAGACGGTGGGCGCAGGCAAGCCCGGCCGGGCCGGCGCCGACGACGGCGATCGTCTTGCCCGTGGCGGCGGCGCGGCTGTAGAACTGCATTCCGGCGGCCATGGCCGCGTCCGTCGCGTAGCGCTGCAGACGGCCGATCTCGACCGGGCGCTCCTCCGCGGTGTTGCGCACGCAGGCCTGCTCGCACAGCGTTTCGGTGGGACAGACGCGGGCGCACATGCCGCCCAAAATGTTCTGGTCGAAGATCGTCTTGGCCGAGCCGATCGGATTGCCGGTCGAGATCTGGCGGATGAAGAGCGGAATGTCGATTGCGGTCGGACAGGCCGTCATGCACGGCGCGTCGTGGCAGAAATAGCAGCGGTCGGAGGCAACCAGTGCCTCATGCCGGTCGAGCGGCGGATGGAGATCGGCGAAATTCGCCGCGTAATCGGCCGGCGCGAGGCGCCCCGCCGCAATCCCAGTCTGGTTCGTTCCCATTATCGGCTCCCAATGTTGTCTCAGGATGTCGAAACGGTAACACGGAAAATATTTTTATCAAACGGTAAAATATTGGTTCGGGCCTTTTCTCAATTCCTTGAAATCACGCGCTATTTTTCATTTCTGCTACTCCCTTTTGCAGGTGGTTTGACAGCATGCGGAAAAAAATGGCAGCAAAGTCGGATGTGAGGAAAGCCGATGGCCCGACGACCCGAAAGCACGACGAAACTGGATGATGCCGCCCGCGCGGGCTGGCTCTATTATGTCGCGGGCCGCACGCAGGACGAGATCGCCAGCCAGATGGGCATTTCCCGCCAGTCGGCACAGCGGCTGGTGTCGCTCGCCATGTCGGAGCGGTTGATCAAGGTGCGCCTCGATCACCCGATCGCGGCCTGTCTGGAGCTTGCGGCGGCGCTGAAGGCGCGGTTCGATCTCGGCCATGTCGAGGTGGTGCCGAGCGACCGGCAGTCCTCCTCCACCACGATCGGCATTGCAGAGGCCGCGGCGGAAGAGATCAGCCGCTGGCTGAAGACGGAACGGCCGATCATCATGGCGCTCGGCACGGGGCGGACCCTGAAGGCCGCTGTCGACCAGCTGGCGCCGATGGAATGCCCGCAGCACCGCATCGTCTCGCTCACCGGCAATATCGGCCGGGACGGGTCGGCGGCCTATTACAATGTCATCTTCTCCATGGCGGATGCGGTGAAGGCGCGGCATTTTCCCATGCCGCTGCCGGTGCTCGCCTCCACGCCGGAAGAGCGCGACATTCTCCACAAGCAGCAGCTGGTGCAGTCGGCGCTGGAGCTGGGGCGGGCGGCGGATGTCGCCTTCGTGGGCGTCGGCGAACTCGGGCCGGAGGCGCCGCTGGTGCTGGACGGCTTCCTGGAGCGCGAGGAGATGATGCGCCTCATCGCGGAAGGGGCCTGCGGGGAGATCTGCGGCTGGATGTTCGACGGTGAGGGACGGCTGATCGAGCGCGGCGCCAACGAGCGGGTCGCGTCCGTGCCGCTGCCGTCCCGCGACAGTGCCTCGGTGATCGGGATTGCCATGGGGCCGCGCAAGCTCCCGGCCCTTGCCGCCGCGCTCAAGGGTCGTGTCGTCAACGGCATCATCACGGATGAGGCGACGGCGCGGGCGATTCTCGGCGCCTGATCCACAGGCGCGGCCGTCGCCGGTAATCAGAAATTTCTCTTTCCAAACAATGACGAGACATTGTCCTTCGGCAGTGCAGCGACGATTGCTGTTGACAGTTCGCGGCAATTTGTGGGTAATTGCTCACGAGCGAAGCAAATGCTCACTCTTGCTTCTGGGAGGAAGACCATGAATTTGAAAGCTGTGTTGCTGGGCACCTGCTCGGCTGTTGTACTGTGCGGCCTTGCCCATGCTGAAACCTTGACGATTGCGACCGTGAACAATGGCGACATGGTTCGCATGCAAGGACTGACGTCCGAATTCACCGCGAAGAACCCCGACATCCAGATCGAGTGGGTCACGCTGGAAGAAAACGTGCTCCGCGAGCGCGTCACCACCGACATCGCCACCAAGGGTGGCCAGTACGACATCATGACGATCGGCACCTACGAGGTTCCGATCTGGGCCAAGCAGGGCTGGCTTCTGCCGCTCGACAATCTCGGCGCCGACTATGACGTCGACGACCTGCTGCCGGCCATCCGTTCGGGCCTGACCGGCGAAGACGGCAAGCTCTATGCCGCGCCCTTCTACGGTGAAAGCTCCTTCGTCATGTACCGCAAGGACCTGATGGAGAAGGCCGGGCTCACCATGCCCGACGCGCCCACCTGGGACTTCATCGCCGACGCCGCCCGCAAGATGACCGACCGCAATGCCGGCATCAACGGCATCTGCTTGCGCGGCAAGGCCGGCTGGGGCGAGAACATGGCCTTCCTGACGGCAACGGCAAATGCGTTCGGCGCCCGCTGGTTCGACGAAAACTGGAAGCCGCAGTTCGACCAGCCGGAATGGAAGAACACGCTCGATTTCTACGTCAAGCTGATGAACGACGCCGGCCCGCAGGGTGCTTCCTCGAACGGCTTCAACGAAAATCTGGCGCTCTTCCAGCAGGGCAAGTGCGGCATGTGGATCGACGCCACCGTGGCGGCGTCCTTCGTGACCAACCCGAAGGACTCGACGGTTGCCGACAAGGTGGGCTTCGCGCTCGCTCCGGATACCGGTCTTGGCAAGCGCGGCAACTGGCTGTGGGCCTGGAGCCTTGCGGTTCCCGCCGGCTCGCAGAAGTCTGCTTCTGCCGAGAAGTTCATCTCCTGGGCAACCAGCAAGGCCTATGCCGAGCTCGTCGCGTCCAAGGAAGGCTGGGCAAACGTTCCTCCGGGCACGCGCACCTCGCTCTATGAAAATCCGGAATACCAGAAGGCAGCGCCTTTTGCGAAGATGACCATCGACTCCATCAACGCCGCCGACCCGAAGAAGCCGACGGTAAAGCCGGTGCCCTATGTCGGCGTGCAGTTCGTGGCCATTCCGGAGTTCCAGAGCCTTGGCACGACCGTCGGCCAGCTCTTCTCGGCCGCCCTTGCGGGACAGTCGAGCGTGGATGATGCGCTCGCCCAGGCCCAGCAGGTGACCGAGCGCGAAATGACCCGCGCCGGCTACATCAAGTAAGCCATCAAGCTCCAAAGGACGGCTCGCCCGGCAGCAGCCGGACCAGCCAAGCCGGCCTCTTCCGCAAGGGGGAGGCCGGTCCTTCCGCAGGGCATTCCGCCAGGCGGACAGGGTTGCGCGACGCCAGAGTCGAACCTCAAGATGCGCCTGAGCATCTTGGAATACAGGCGAAATCTACCATCCGTCATCCTCGGGCTTGACCCGAGGATCCATGGCCACACCCGTAAGCGCTTGAAAAAGTGGATCCTCGGGTCAAGCCCGAGGATGACGTCGAGGAGATGTTCGGCCTTACAGGAACGTTATGCGGAAGGCCTCCCCGCACAGATGGCAGCGGGGCGCTTCACGGGGGAGGAGATTTCATCATGTCGACCCGCAACACGCAGGGACTGGCCCGAGCCATGATGGCGCCGTCCGTCGTCCTGCTTCTCATCTGGATGATCGTGCCGCTGGCGATGACGCTGTGGTTCTCGTTCCAGAACTACAATCTCCTCAATCCCGCCAATGTGAGCTTCACCGGGCTCTTCAATTATCAGTATTTCTACACCGACCCGGCCTTCTTCCAGTCGATCTGGAACACGCTGGTCATTGTCGGCGGCGTGCTTCTCATCACCGTCGTGGGCGGCACGGCGATCGCGCTTCTGCTCGACCAGCCGATGTTCGGGCAGGGCATCGTGCGCATCATGATCATCTCGCCCTTCTTCGTCATGCCGCCGGTGGCGGCGCTGATCTGGAAGAACATGATCATGCATCCGGAATACGGCGTGCTGGCCGACATCAACCGTTCCCTCGGCTTCCAGCCGGTGGACTGGTTCGCGCAATATCCGCTGCTTGCCATCGTCATCATCGTCGCCTGGCAGTGGCTGCCGTTTGCGACGCTCATCCTGCTGACCGCGCTGCAGTCCCTCGACGGCGAGCAGAAGGAAGCGGCCGAGATGGACGGTGCGGGCTTCGTGTCGCGCTTCATCTACCTGACGCTGCCGCATCTGGCGCGCGCCATGACGGTCGTCATCCTCATCCAGACGATCTTCCTGCTTGGCGTCTACGCGGAAATCCTCGTCACCACCAATGGCGGGCCGGGCTATGCCTCGACCAATCTCGCCTTCCTCATCTATCGCACCGCGCTTCTCGGCTACGACGTCGGCGGCGCCTCGGCCGGCGGTATCATCGCCGTCATCCTCGCCAATATCGTCGCCTTCTTCCTGATGCGCGCCGTCGGCAAGAACCTCGATCGCTAAGGGAGCAAAAGATGGCCCGCGCCGTTTCCACCCGCCGCAAGTTCGCCGCCACGATCGCCGCCTGGGCTGTCGCGCTCGTGATCTTCTTCCCGATCCTCTACACGGTCATCACCTCCATCAAGACCGAAGGCGAGGCCATCTCGGGCTTCCACCTGATCCCGTCCTTCACGCTGGAGAACTATGTCACCGTCCAGACGCAGAAGGACTACTTCAAGCCCTTCATGAACTCGGTGGTGCTGTCGCTCGGCTCCACGCTGCTGGCGCTTCTGATCGCGGTGCCCTCGGCCTGGGCCATGGCCTTTTCGCCGACGAAGCGCACCAAGGACATCCTGATGTGGATGCTCTCCACCAAGATGATGCCGGCGGTGGCGGTGCTGGTGCCGTTCTACCTGATGTTCCGCGATTTCGGCCTGCTCGACACCCGCATCGGCCTCATCGCCATGCTGACCATGATCAACCTGCCGATCGTGGTGTGGATGCTCTACACGTATTTTCGCGAAATTCCGGGCGAGATCCTGGAAGCGGCCCGCATGGACGGCGCCTCGCTCTGGGGCGAGATCGTCTACGTGCTGACGCCGATGGCGGTGCCGGGCATTGCCTCGACCATGCTGCTCAACATCATTCTCGCCTGGAACGAGGCCTTCTGGACCATCCGTCTGACGACCACCAATGCTGCGCCACTGACGGCTTTCATCGCGTCCTTCTCCAGTCCTCAGGGGCTGTTCTGGGCGAAGCTTTCGGCTGCATCGACGCTCGCCATCGCGCCGATCCTCATCATGGGCTGGTTCAGCCAGAAGCAGCTGGTCCGCGGCCTGACCTTCGGCGCCGTCAAGTAAAACACGTCTTACCGCGGGGAGCGGGCATATGGGCAAGATCATCCTCAAGAATGTCACCAAGTCCTTCGGCGCGACGACCGTCATTCCGGACATCAACCTGACGATCAATGACGGCGAGTTCGTCGTCTTCGTCGGTCCGTCCGGCTGCGGCAAGTCCACGCTGCTGCGCCTGATCGCCGGTCTCGAGGACACATCGAGCGGCGTCATCGAGATCGACGGGCGCGACGTGACGGCGGAAGCGCCGGCCAAGCGCGGGCTGGCCATGGTGTTCCAGTCCTACGCGCTCTATCCGCATATGAGCGTGCGCAACAACATCGCCTTCCCGCTGAAGATGGCCAAGACCGATCCGGCCATCATCGAGAAGAAGGTGACGGAAGCCGCGCGCGTTCTCAACCTCAGCGCCTATCTCGACCGGCGACCGGGGCAGCTGTCCGGCGGCCAGCGCCAGCGCGTGGCGATCGGCCGGGCCATCGTGCGCGAGCCCTCGGCCTTCCTCTTCGACGAGCCGCTGTCGAACCTAGATGCGGCGCTGCGCGGCACGATGCGGCTGGAAATCTCCGAACTGCACCAGACGCTCAAGACAACGATGATCTACGTCACCCATGACCAGGTGGAGGCCATGACCATGGCCGACAAGATCGTGGTTCTGAATGCCGGGCGCATCGAGCAGGTCGGCTCGCCGCTCGATCTCTACAACAGGCCCGACAATCTCTTCGTCGCCGGCTTCATCGGTTCGCCGCGCATGAATTTCGTTCCGGCAGCCAAGGCCGGCATTTCTGACGCGCATACGGTCGGCATCCGACCCGAGCACATTCGCATCAGCGGGGAAAAGGGCACGTTCCGCGGTACGGTCGGCGTTGCCGAGCATCTGGGCGCCGACACCTTCCTGCACGTCAATGTCGATGGCGTCGGGACCATGACGGTGCGTGCCGGGGGCGAAGTTCCGGTGTCGCATGGCGATATCATCTACCTGACGCCCGATATCGGGCGCGTGCACCGTTTCAATGACAAGGGAGTTGCAATCCGATGAAGAGACTGGACGGCAAGAGCGCCATCATCACGGGTGCTGCGCGCGGCATCGGCCGGGCGTTTGCCGAAGCCTATGTGCGCGAGGGTGCGACCGTTGCGGTCGCCGATATCGACATGGAACGCGCCAGCGCCACGGCAGCCGATCTCGGCCCGCAGGCCTATGCGGTGAAGATCGACGTCTCGAACCAGGAGTCCATCGATGCGGCCGTTTCGGCGTGCGTCGAAAGGGCCGGCGGTATCGACATCCTCGTCAACAATGCCGCGATCTTCGATCTGGCGCCGATCGTCGAGATCACCCGCAAGAGCTACCAGCGGATCTTCGACATCAATGTCGCCGGCACGCTGTTCACGCTGCAGGCGGTCGCCAAGCAGATGATCGCGCAGGGCCGCGGCGGCAAGATCATCAACATGGCGAGCCAGGCCGGCCGTCGCGGCGAGGCGCTGGTCGGCGTCTACTGCGCCTCCAAGGCTGCCGTCATTTCGCTGACCCAGTCGGCCGGCCTCGATCTCATCAAGCACGGCATTCGCGTCAACGGCATCGCGCCAGGCGTGGTGGGCAGCGAGATGTGGGACGAGGTGGACGCGCTGTTTGCCAAGTACGAGAACCGGCCGCTCGGCGAAAAGAAGCGCCTCGTCGGCGAGGCCGTGCCGCTCGGGCGCATGGGCACGCCGGAAGACTTGGCCGGCATGGCCGTGTTCCTCGCCTCCAGTGAGGCCGACTACATCGTCGCCCAGACCTACAATGTCGATGGCGGCAACTGGATGAGCTGATATATGCGCTGTTGCGCATGACATTTGTATGGAAAGGCAACGATGTCCGTTTCCTTTCCCGGGCCGCGCGCAAGGCAGGGGCGCGGCTCTACAGACCGTTATCGGCGGACGACCGCTTGTGAGGATGAGACCATGACGACCAGACTTTCGCTCGGCACGCTCGATGCCATCAGCAAGACGGCGACGGTGCCCGCCTACAGGCGCGACCAGCTTTCGGCCGGCATCCTGCATTTCGGCGTCGGCAACTTCCACCGCGCCCATCAGGCGGTCTATCTGGACGATCTCTTCAATCTCGGCCTCGACCACGACTGGGCGATCGTGGGTGCAGGCGTGCTGGCCTCCGACGCGGCCATGAAGGACAAGCTCGCGGCGCAGGACTACCTCACGACCGTGGTCGAGCAGGACAACAACAAGAGCGGCGCACGCGTCACCGGCGCCATGATCGATTTCGTCACGCCCGGCGATCCGGCCGCGATCATCGCGCGGCTTGCCGATCCGGCCATCCGCATCGTCTCGCTGACGATCACCGAGGGCGGCTATTTCATCAATCCGGCGTCGGGCCATTTCGATCCGGCCCATCCCGCGATCGCGGCTGATGGTGCCAATCCCGATGCGCCGAAGACGGTGTTCGGCCTGATCGTCGCGGGTCTGAAGGCCCGCAAGGCCGCCGGCGTCGCGCCCTTTACCGTCATGTCCTGCGACAACATTCCCGGCAATGGCGAGGTCACCCATGCCGCCGTCTCCGGTCTGGCGCGGCTGTCGGATGCTGGCTTCGCGGACTGGATCGATGCGAATGTCGCTTTCCCGAACGGGATGGTCGACCGCATCACGCCCGCGACCGGCCAGCGCGAAATCGGGATTGCGGCTTCGGACTATGGCATTGACGATGCCTGGCCAGTGTTCTGCGAGGAATTCAAGCAGTGGGTGCTGGAAGACAATTTCCCCCTCGGTCGCCCCGCACTCGAGAAGGTCGGCGTGCAGTTCGTGCCTGACGTGGCGCCCTACGAGCACATGAAGATCCGTATCCTCAACGGCGGCCATGCGGCGATCGCCTATCCGGCCTCGCTGCTCGACATCCATTTCGTGCATGAGGCGATGGAGGATGACGACATCCGCGCCTTCCTCGCCAAGCTCGAACATGACGAGATCATCGCCGTCGTGCCGCCGGTGCCGGACACCGATCTCAATGACTACTTCAAGCTGATCGAGACCCGCTTTCTGAACCCCAAGATCGGCGACACGATCCCGCGGCTTGCGCAGGACGGCTCCAACCGCCAGCCGAAATTCATCCTGCCGTCGGCGGCCGACCGGCTGGCGCGGGGCGAGGATGTCGTCGGGCTTTCGCTGGTGTCGGCGCTGTGGTGCCGCTATTTCGCCGGCACATCCGACAGCGGCAAGGCGATCGTCTTCAACGATGCCAGCGCCGAGCGGCTTCAGGCGGCGGCTCTTGCAGCCAAAACCGATCCGGATGCCTTCCTTGCGCTCTCCGACATCTTCGGCGATGTTGGCCGCTCGGATCTTTTCCGTCGGCGCTTTGCCCATGCGCTCGCAACCCTGTGGGAGAAGGGCACGCGCCAGACGCTCAAACTGTATGTCGAGGGACGGCTGGCGGACTGAGGCCGCCGGCGGCTTTCGAGCGACCGTGGAGACGTGACTGACATGGACTGGACGCCGCCCGCGCTGGTGATCTTCGATTGCGATGGCGTGCTCGTCGACAGCGAGCCGATCTCCATGGACGTGATGCTCAGCGTTCTCTCCGAGGCGGGTGTCGAGATGACGACCGAGGAGGCGACCCATCGCTTTCTCGGCCGCAGCATGAAGACGATCACCACCATTCTCCATGATGAGTTCGGCCTTCGCGCCGACGAGGCGATGCTGGAGGCGATGCGGGCGCGGCTTTACGATCGTTTCCGTGCGGAGTTGCAGCCCGTGGAGGGCATTGCCGAGGCAATCGACGGGCTGGATGTGCCGCATTGCGTTGCTTCCTCGAGTCAGCCGGAGCGCATTCGCCTGTCGCTCGGCGTCACGGGCCTGCTCGACCGGTTCGAGCCGAACATCTTCAGCGCGACGATGGTCGAGCACGGCAAGCCGGCACCCGACCTCTTTCTTCATGCCAGCCGCGCCATGGGTGTCGCGCCTTCCGACTGCATCGTCATCGAGGACAGTCCGGCCGGCATCGTGGCGGCACGGGCGGCGGGCATGCGGGTCTTCGCATTTGCCGGCGCCGGCCACTCCCGCAATGACCGGCATCGCGCGGTGCTTTCGGATCTCGGGCCAGACCTGCTGTTTGACGATATGCGCGCACTGGTCCACCTTGTGCGTGAAAAACAGGTCAACGGAAAAGCCATTTGATGCGTGACCTCGTCATCGCCCCGCGTGATCTCGTGATCGCGGTCGATATCGGCACGGGCAGCGCGCGTGCCGGCGTCTTTGACGTGCAGGGTGCTCTTCTGGCGCGTGCCGATCATCCGATCGCCATCAACAGGCCGGGCGAGGGCCGGGCCGAGCAGGATTCCGATGACATCTGGGAGGCCGTCTGCGCGGCCGTGAGGACGGCCAGGGCAGAGGCGGGCGTCGAAGCCGCACGGATTGCCGGCATCGGCTTCGATGCAACCTGTTCGCTCGTGGTGCGCGACGCGGATGGGCGCAAGATTTCGGTGAACGAGGCGGGCGAAGCGCGCTGGGATACGATCGTCTGGCTCGATCACCGCGCCAGCGCGGAGGCTGAAACCTGTACGGAGATCGGCCATCCCGTCGTGGTCGGCTCCGGTACGGTGATGTCGCCGGAGATGCAGATGCCGAAGCTCATGTGGCTGAAGCGGCACCTGCCGGAGCGCTGGGCCCAGGCCGGCCTCGTCTTCGATCTCGCCGATTTCATGTCATGGCGGGCGACCGGCTCGCCGATGCGCTCACGATGCACGCTGACGGCCAAGTGGAACTACGGGGGTCGCCCCGGTCGCGGCTGGGACGCCAGCTTTCTCGACGCCATCGGACTTTCCGACATCAAGGCCCGCTGCGGCCTGACGGATGAGGCCCTGCCGGTGGGGGCTGCGGTCGGCCAGTTGACGGCGGAGGCTGCTTGCGGACTTGGGCTCGACACGGACTGCGTGGTCGCAAGTGGGCTGATCGATGCCTATGCGGGTGCGCTCGGTGTTCTCGGCGGCCAGGCGGAGGATGCCGGCGCGCTGAAGCGGCACATGGCGCTGATCGGCGGCACCTCGGCCTGTCTCGTCGCCTTTTCGGATGCGTCTGATCCCGTCCGGGGGCTTTGGGGGCCTTATTACGAGGCTGTGCTGCCCGGGCTTTCGCTTGTCGAGGGCGGCCAGTCGGCCGCCGGTGCGCTGCTCGACCACATCGTGCGTCTGCATGGTGCCGGCCTGACGCCGGACACGGAAACGCACCGGCGCATCATCGCCCGCATCGCGCAGTTGCGGGCCGAGCAGGGCGCGTCCTTCGGCGAAAGGCTGCATGTTCTGCCCGATTTCCACGGCAATCGCTCGCCGCATGCCGATCCCGCAGCACTCGGGGTCATCTCGGGGCTGACGCTCGACAGTTCCTTCGATGCCCTTTGCCGGCTCTACTGGCGCACGCTCGTCGGTCTGGCGCTCGGCATCCGCCAGATCCTCGACCTCATGGCAGGGGCCGGCTATCCCGCCGAGACATTGCATGTAACCGGCGGGCATGTACGCAACCCGCTGCTGGTCGAGCTTTACGCCGATATCACCGGCTGCCGGATCGTGGTGCCGAAAACGCCGGATGCCGTACTGCTCGGCACTGCGATGGCCGCGAGCGTTGCGGCGGGTTGCCATGCCGACCTCGTCCGTGCGGGGCTTGCCATGCGGCCTGAAGGCGAGGTCAGGACGCCTTCGCCGGAGCGCGCGCGTCTCTACGACCGTGACTATGCGGCTTTCCTGCTGATGCAGCGGCAGCGCGCGGAGATCGATGCGCTGGCATAGGCGCAAAAAAATCGCATGCTGTAGGGAACCAAGTTCAGTGTCGCCTCGTTCTAGGGGTGTTCCTGATGCGTGCATGCCCCCAACTGCACGTCCGATGCATCGGAACGATCCAACTCACGCCCCCCGGTGAGTTGCGAAAAATCAGCCAGTGCCCCCCCTCGGCACTGGCTGTTCTTTTTTGTGCTGTGTATCGCGCCGGCGACAAGCCAATCGGGCTCACGCTGTTCTGCGTCCGCCCAGGCCCGGGCATCTCAGCCGGCGATGATCTCGTATTCGTTGGCGGGAATGGTCAGCCGGTATTCCACGCTGTGCTTCTCCGGCCGGTATTGCGACGCGCCGCCGACGGCGGTGGGGACGACACGTTCCAGTACGGTGCGGGCAAAACCGCGCGCTTCGCCCGCGTCGTCGCTACCGGTGTCCGGCCGGTCCTCTCGCCAGACCAGATCGATGGCGTCCTTTTCCTTGAAGGTCGTCGGCTCCGTGCTGATGTCGATCGGCTTTTCTCCGGCCGCAAGCGCGCCGTTCGTTGCGGAATTGACGATGAGTTCGTGGAGCGCGAGGCCGACATGCAGGGCGGCGTTCGGTGTGAGGCGGATATCGGTGCCGCTGCGGCGGACAGCCTCGCGCGCATCACCGGCGTAGGAGGTCATCTGCTGGTCGATGAGTTCGAAGAGATCTGCGCCGCGCCAGCTGGAATCGGTCACGAGATCCTGCGACTTTGAGAGCGAATGCAGGCGACCGCGAAACTGGGTCAGGAAGGCATCCAGCGAGTGGGCCTGACGGGCGGTCTGGGTGGCGATGCCCTGGATGATGGCGAGCAGGTTCTTGGAGCGGTGGCTGAGTTCGCGCAGCAGCGTCTTCAGCACCTTTTCCCTGTGGCGGGTCTCGGAGATGTCGGTGAAAACCAGCAGAACGCCTTTGTCGTCACCGGCTTCCAGCCATTCGAGGTCGATACGGTAGCTGCGCGCCCCGTCATTGGCGGCCATGTCGAGTTCGAGGGATTGGGGTGCTGCGCCCGGGATGGTGGCGCCAAGTGCCGAGCGGAACGTATCGCCCGCTTCCGACTGGAAAAGAAGCCCGGCATCACCGTCCTCCTCCATGAGGCTCGCAAGGGGCCCCGAGAGATTTTCGGCCGCAATCAGCCGCCCATCGCCGCGCTGGAACCGGAAGGCTGCTCCGCTTCGGGAAAGCACCGTTCTGAGGACCCGTTCCACAGGGTGCATGTCATCGTTTTGCTGCGTTCCGTCCGCCGTATCAGTCACGGTCTGCCTCATTGTTGTCGCCCGCGGTCAGCAGAAGACAGTGCGCGGACAGTGGGCGCCGCCGGACGGGTTCAAGGCGGCGCACCATTGCGATTGCGGATAAGCTAGGGGAGTGCGGGGCCACCGCAAGGGGCGGCCCTGCAGGATCAGGCGGCTGCCTTGGTGGATTCGTTGAAGAACAGGGCCTGGCTGATCAGCGCCTTGACCATGTCCGGGTTGAACGGCTTCGTCACCAGGAAGGTCGGCTCCGGGCGCTCGCCGGTCAGCAGACGCTCCGGGAAGGCGGTGATGAAGATCACCGGGATGGCGGCCGTCTTGAGGATATCGTTGACGGCGTCGATGCCGGACGAGCCGTCGGCGAGCTGGATGTCGGCGAGCACCATGCTCGGGCGTGTGTTCTTGTAGAGCGTCACCGCTTCCTCATGGGTGCGTGCGATGCCGACGACGCGGTGTCCAAGGCTTTCCACCATTTGCTCGATATCGATGGCAATCAGCGGTTCGTCCTCAATGATCATGATGTCGGTCGCAACCTGGCGCGAGATTTCGTGAGAGGCGCGGTCGAGGACGGAGGAAATCTGGCGTGCATCGATATCGAGGATATCGGCAGCCTCCGCCGGCTGGAAGCCTTCGACGGCCACGAGCAGGAAGGCCTGGCGGGCGAGCGGCGAGACGCTGGCGAGATTGAGCGAGGCGCGTTGTTCCCAGGCGAAGGGCGAGACGGGCTCGGGGATATCGAGCGAGGTCTGGCCATAGAGCTTGGTGAAGAGGCGGAACAGCGCGACACGGTCGTTATCGGAATCCGGGAATATCGAGATATCGGCAATCAGCGCCTCCAGCACGGCGGCGACATAGGCATCGCCCGATGTCTGGGAGCCCGTCAGGGCACGCGAGTAACGACGCAGGTACGGAAGGTAAGGCGCGATCCGGGTGGACAAGGACATTCAAAAAACTCCCTCATGCGGGGGTGTTCATCCCCCAATGGTGCCAGAACGCAAATCTTAAAAAAAGGTTCCGGGGGCTGGAACAAAAAATGACGCCGCGCATTACTGGTCAGGAAAATGTGCACAGGATGGCATCCGATTATGAAACACCAGCACGGGGAGGGGCGTCCGCCGGTACGCACGGTTGCGACCGACGACCCCAACGCGCAGATCGCAACACGGCTGCGGTCTCTTTACCTATCGGTTCAGGAAGAGGCGATTCCGGCTCGCTTCCTGGATTTGCTCGAGCAGCTCGACGCCGTCGAGCAGGGCTCGAAGAAGAGCTCCAACGAGTGAGCCCCAGCATGGAACCCGAAAAGACGAGCTTCAAGCGCGAAATGCTCGCGGCCTTGCCGAGCCTGCGCGCCTTTGCCATGTCCCTCATCGGTCGCCACGACAAGGCGGACGACCTCGTGCAGGATACCATCATGAAGGCCTGGGCCAAGCAGGACCACTTCGAGATGGGCACCAACATGAAGGCATGGCTCTTCACCATCCTCCGCAACGAACTCTACAGCCAGTTGCGCAAGCGGGGCCGTGAGGTGCAGGATAGCGACGGCTACTTCACCGAATCGCTTGCTCAGCACCCTTCGCAATACGGGTCGCTGGACATGCAGGATTTCCGCAAAGCTCTGGACATGCTGCCGCCCGACCAGCGTGAGGCGATCATCCTTGTCGGAGCGTCGGGCTTTTCCTACGAAGAGGCCGCTGAAATCTGCGGTTGCGCGCTCGGCACGATCAAGAGCCGCGTGAACCGCGCCCGCCAGCGGCTTCAGGATTTGCTGAAGGTGAACGGCGAGCACGAATACGGGCCGGATGCGACATCCGCGCCGCTGACATCCCGCGCCTTCGTGTCGTAGGCCAGCGGCATAGTGATGCCCGCGAGCGATGCGGTGGCTCGCAGGCAGGACGAGTCAAACGAGGCCGGCGGGGGATACCCGCCGGTCTTC
Source organism: Rhizobium sp. SG2393 (assembly GCF_042610495.1). Classification (NCBI taxonomy): domain Bacteria; kingdom Pseudomonadati; phylum Pseudomonadota; class Alphaproteobacteria; order Hyphomicrobiales; family Rhizobiaceae; genus Rhizobium; species Rhizobium sp. SG2393. The sequence continues at coordinate 1,499,084 of NZ_JBHGAP010000001.1, read as the reverse complement.
GCATGAGGGACGAATTGGTTGAAACGGACACCTTGATGACTTTGGGCGCGCAGGATCTGATGGTGGCTCCCCCGCGTCTTGACGTGCTCAGCACGGTCGTGCCCCATCCAGATCGGGCGGACGATGACTTCCGCGATCTTGCCAGCATGGCGGCAACCGCCTTTTCCGCGCCGATCGGACTGGTGACGCTGGTCGGCGATCGCATCCAGTGGTTCGTCGCGGCCGAGGGAACAAAGGAGACCCAGGCGCCCGCCGATATCTCCTTTTGCGTCCACACGCTGACGGTTCCGGATGGCGAGATCTTTTCCGTGATGGATGCGACAGCCGATGCGCGCTTTTCGGGTCACCCGCATGTGGCAGGCGGGCCGAAGCTGCGCTTTTATGCCGGCGCGCCCATCCTCGTGCATGGTCAGCCGATTGGAACGGTATGCGTCTTCGACGTGGTCGCACGCGACGGCGTCTCGCCTGACCAGACGGCGCAGCTTCTGCGGTTGTCACGCATTGCGGCGCGGCTCTTCGAAATGAAGGATGTGACGAGGCGCCATCAGGCCGCAGAGGCGGCTGTCGCGCGCGAGGAGCAGCGCCATGCCGCTGCACTTGAAGCCGCCCAGGTCGGCCGCTGGCTTTGGGACATTCGCCGCGGCACCGTCCAGGGCAACAAGACGCTCGCCTGCATGTTCGGTCTGCCGCAGGCAAGCGAGATTTCCGCGGCAGCGCTGCTGAACGCCATCGATCCCGCCGACCGCCCGGCCATGCTGCGCCAGCTGAAAGCGGCAGCGCGCGGAACGGAGGACTATGACGGCACCTTCCGCATTCCTTCCAAAAATCGCTTCCTTCTGGGGCGCGGGCGCGTCTACGAGCGCGACGCCAGCGGCAAGCCGACCCATCTACTGGGTGTCACTTTCGACGTGACCGAGCAGCAGACGTCGGCGCGGCGCACCAAGCTCCTGTTGCGCGAATTGAACCACCGCGTGAAGAATACGCTCGCCATGCTGCAGTCCCTTGCCCGCCAGACGTTGCGGCGGACCAGCGACCCAGAACAGTTCATGACGGCCTTTGCCGGCCGCCTTCAGGCGATCTCCGAGTCCCACGGCCTGTTGTCGGACCACGAATGGGGTTCGATCCGGCTTTCGGCGCTGCTGCAAAAGCAGCTTCTGCCGCATGTGCGCGACTATGAGGGGCAGATCGAGATCCACAAGGACGAGATCGAACTCGGGCCGGACCAGGCCCTCGGGCTTGGTCTCGTTCTGCATGAGCTGGCCACGAATGCGACGAAATATGGTTCCCTTTCGGTGCCGACGGGCAAGGTCGTGATCACGGCGCGACGGATCGAGGAGGAAGGGGTCGGTCTCCTGAACCTGACCTGGACGGAAATCGGCGGGCCGCAGGTCGAAACGCCCGACAAGCGTGGTTTCGGCTCCATCCTCATCGAGCGCAGCCTGGACAAGGTTCTGGGCAGTGCAGTCTCCGTCACCTATCTGCCTTCCGGCTTGACGGCGCTGATCCGCCTGCCGCTCTGAGCCTGCCGGACGGCAGACGCGAAAAAACCCCGCGGCCGGTAGCGCGCGGGGCTTTGTGTTGCAGCACCTTTGGATGCAAAGCCAGTTCAGGCGTCGTTGTCGTCATCTCCGCTTCGCATCATCGCGAAGACGGCCGTGAGTGCAATGGCGGCACCAGCGGCAAGCACCGGCTTCTTGCGGGCAAGCGCGAGCGTCGTCGCTGCAATCAGGTTCGTGCGGGCCATGGCGCGACGGCGTTGGATTTCCCGCAAGCGCTTGTCGCGGGCATTCAGCACCATTGCCACGACGACCAGCACGAGGATCAGGCCGATTGCAATCCCCGCAACCGTGGCCACCGCGAGATGCGGCGGCATGCGCGTCGAGAGGTAAAGCGCCAAGGCCACGACCAGCGTGATGTAGGCCGTCAGGGCGAGAACGACGGCCACCCCGTAGACGATTGCGTTGCGCTTCATGCGATGGGTTGTGGCTGCGGCATCAAAAGACGCCGCAGCAGCGAGGAGTCCCGCAAGCGATCCCATGGAGGGCGTCTTAGCGGCGGCTGCTGAGCAGCGAAGCGACGATGAGGCCGAAGGCTGCGGCAGCGCCGACGGCAATCAGCGGGTTTTCGCGGACGGTCTTGGACACCTCGCGGCCAGTGCGCAGCGAAGCGCGGCGCAGTTCGCGCAGCATGGCTTCGCTGGTTTCCAGGAGGTCTTCGACGCCTTCCTGGGCCCGCTCGCGGGCGACGTGGGCCTTGGCGCGAATCGACTTGCCGGCATCCTGGCCACGATCGGCCAGTTCGTCCGTCAGTGTGGAGAGTTCGGCGCGAAGGGCCTCGATGCGTTCTTCGATCGAGGACTGAAGGTGGGCGCCATTATGCTTCTTGCTCGAGCTGGAAAAGAGACCGGTTGCCATTGGTTCAACTCCTTCATCAGGACAAATCTGAAGGCCGCGTGAGCGGCCGGGTTCGCCATCACAACGCGCCTTCAGGAGAATTGTTCCCGACTTTTCTAATGGAGGGCAGTCTGGGGCAGAATAAAGGGCATGCCGGCGGGGGGCGATACGCCAACCTGCATCGGGCAGCCGAAGACGGTCCGCATGGTCTCGTCGGTCAAGACGTCGGCTGGCGGGCCCGATGTCTCGACACGGCCGGCGCGCATCATGACGACGTGATCGGCGAACATGGCCGTGAGGTTGAGGTCATGCAGGATGGCGATGACGCCGCCGCCGGCATCGGCAAAGCGGCGGGCAAGCCTCATGATCGACAGCTGGTGGCGGATATCGAGGCTGGAGACGGGTTCGTCGAGCAGCAGGAAGGCGGGCTCGCCGTGTTTCACCGGCTCCGCGACCTGGCAGAGAACGCGGGCGAGCTGCACGCGCTGCTGCTCGCCGCCGGAAAGCTCCTGGTAGAACCGGCCGGCAAAGCCCGCGAGATCGACGGCCTCCAGTGCGCGGTCGATGGCGTGCCGTTCGGCCTCCGGCGACACCGCGCCGGTGCCGGCCGTGACGCCCATGCCGACAATCTCGCGCACGGTGAAGGGAAAGGCGATGACGGTGTGCTGGGCGAGCACGCCGCGCCTGAGGGCCAGCTCCCATGGCCTGAAGCTTTCCAGCGCGCGGCCGAACAGGCGGACGCTGCCGGCCCTGCGGATCTCGCCGGAGACGACCTTCAGCGTCGTCGTCTTGCCGCAGCCGTTCGGGCCGACAATGGCGGTGAGCGCGCCGGCGCGGGCGGTGAAGCTGACGCCGTCGAGCACGTGTTTCTTTCCAAGGAAGAGGCTGAGGTCGCGGGCTTCGAGCGTCATGGCCGGTCACAGTCCGAGCTGGGTGCGGCCCTTGAGCAGGAGCCAGAGGAAGAAAGGGCCGCCGACGAGCGCGGTGATGATGCCGATCGGCAGTTCGGCCGGGGCCACGATGGTGCGGGCGATCATGTCGGCAAACATCAGGAGCGTGCCGCCGAGAAGCGCGGAGGCCGGCAGAAGCGTGCGATGGTCCGGACCGATGACGAGGCGCAGCAGATGCGGCACGACAATGCCGACGAAGCCGATGCCGCCGCTGACGGCGACGGAGGCCCCGGTGGCGGCCGCGACCGCGATGATGGCGGTGCGCTTCAGCCGCTCGACGGGAATGCCCATGTGGAAGGCCGCGGCTTCGCCGAGCGTGATGGCGTTCAGGCCGCGGGCGAGGATGGGGATGACCGTGAGCGAGACGAGGATGATCGGCGCGATAGCGACGACCTTGGTCCAGGTGGCGCCGGAGAGAGAGCCGAGGCCCCAGAAGGTCAGGTCGCGCAATTGCTTGTCATCCGCCATGGAGACGAGGATGCCGGTGACGGCGCCGGTCAGGGCTGCAAGCGCGATGCCGGCGAGCAGCAGGGTTGCGACCGAGGTTTGCCCGCCGCGCGTGGCGATGCGATAGAGCAGGAAGGTGGTGGCGAGGCCGCCCAGGAAGGCGGCGAGCGGCAGGGTGTAGATACCGCCAAGCGCGAACAGGGGCGCCAGCGCCGTGCCGCCGAGCACGATGACGCCGACCGCGCCGAGGCTGGCGCCGGCGGAGACGCCGACCAGACCGGGATCGGCCAGCGGATTGCGGAACAGGCCCTGCAGCACGACGCCTGAGACCGCAAGCGAGGCGCCGATCATCAGGCCAAGCAGGGCACGCGGCAGGCGGATGTCGAGGATGATGATGCGGTCGCGCGCCGACAGCGCGCCGCCGGCCGCGTCACCGCCCAACACCGAGGCGAGAAGGCCGGCGACGGAGGCATCCGACGCACCGACCGTGATCGAGACCGTAAACATGGTGGCGGTGGTGGCAAGAAGGGCCAGGATGACGAGCGTGGCGAGGCCTGAGCGGTCGCCGTGCCGCCAGGCGGCGAAAGCGGCGGAAAGCCCACGCGACGGCATCATCTCCGCGCGCTCCGGCCCGAGATCCCGCAGATCACTGTGCGACATGGGGCTTGGCCTCGTAGATCGCGGCGTTCAGCTCTTTCACGGCGCTGGCCGTGCGCGGACCAAAGCCCAGGAGATGCAGGCCATCCATCCGGATGATCGCCTTGTGCTCGCCGGCCGGTGTCAGCCGGATTGCGGGGTGGGCGAGGAGGTCGCCGTCTGCGGCGCCATGATCGCCGCCGCGATCCATCATCAGAATGACGTCGGGCCTTGCGGTGATGATGGCCTCGTCCGACAGCGGCTTGTAGCCGGGAAATCCGGGCGTCGCATTCGCCGCGCCGGCAAGCCGGATGATCGCATCGGCGGCCGTGCCGGTGCCGGAGGCCATGATGCGGCCGCCCTGGGTGCTGAGGATGAAGAGCACGCGCCGGCGCTCGCTTTCCGGTCGCTGCGCGGCCTTGGAAGCGGCCTGCGTGACATCGGCTTCGACGGAGGCTGCCAGCGTTTCGGCCTTGGCATCGACGCCGAGGAAGCGGCCGATGGCGCGGACCTTGCCGGCAATCCCATGGGCGTCGAAGGTTTCGGGTACCGTCAGGAAGGCAATGCCGGATTTTTCCAGCGTGGCGAGCGCTTCCGGCGGGCCGCTGCCCTCGACGGCGAGAATGGCGGTCGGGTTCGTGGCCAGCACACCCTCGGCCGAAAGCTGGCGCATGTAGCCGACATCGGCGATCCCGGCAGCGGCGGGCGGGTAGATGCTGGTCGAATCGCGGCCGACGAGCCGCTTTTCCTCGCCGAGCGCATAGACGATCTCGGTGACCGCGCCGCCGATGGAGACGAGACGGGCCGTGTCGGCCGGCTTGACCTCCTCGGCAATCGCTGGCGCGGCGGCGAGAAGGGTGAGACCCACAAGCGCCTGGACAAGCCGCTTCGTTGGCGGAAAGGGGAAGGTCATGGTGAAATTCCTCGTCGGCAGGGAAGGACGGTGCGCCGGTTGCGCATGGCGCTGCCGGGCGGGGTACAAGCCCCGCCTGACATCGGCGACCGGGAACGTTCTGGCGCGGCCTGTGGATCAGGCTGCCGCGGTCTGGCTCAGGCGCGGCAGCGCTTCGGCCAGCGCGCGCCAGTCGTCGCGTTCCATCTTGCCTTCCTTGCGCTTGCCGAAGAACTGGATGATCAGCTCGCCGCGCGCATCCAGCACTTCCACGGATGTCACGTGGCCGTCGCTGGTCGGCTTGCGCACGAGCCATGCTTCCGCGATGTGATCGGTGCGCAGATGCAGGTGGAAGGTCGGGTCCATGACATTCAGCCAGGGGCCCATGGTCTGGACATTGGCGACCGGGCCGGAATGGATCTGGATCACCCCGCGATTGCCGACGAAGCACATCAGCGGCAGGTCCGCAGTTGCAGCACCGCGGAACATGGCCTCCACGGCTGCGGGCTCCAGCGCCTCGGCATAGTCGTCACCGGCATGGTGAAGGGCATCGCGGCGCGAGACGTTGAGACTGCGCAGCATTCCGTGGAACTGGTGCGTGTCCGTCATGCGGCTCCAGCGGTCGCGCAGTTCCAGCGCATCCACGTCGCCGGTCGGCATGTCGGCGGGAAGCGCTTCTTCCGTGAAGGTCTGCGACTGGTCGTCAAGTCTGAGATCCTCGAGGATCGCAGCGTAGGCGTCGAGGTTCGAGGCGGGGCGCATGTGCACCTTGTGAACGGCGGTGCCCGCGCGGTCGAAGAACTGGAAGCTGCGGCGGACCGTGTCGCCATCCGTCTTCGTCACCCCAAAGCCGTGCGCCCAGGCGGACGGGAAGATGCGCAGGTCGATCTCGCTGCCGAGCACCAGCGTAGCCTGCTTGCCGGCCTGGACCTTTTCAAAGGGGCCGATCTTCTCATGCACGGCGCTGTCGTTGCGGGTCAGCGCCATGACCTCGCCGAGTTCGCCGACGCGGGCGAGGAAGCGGTTGGCGTCGGCGTCGATCCGCACGACCGAGAGGCCGCATTCGGCCGCGACAAGCGCGGCTTCGCTGACGCCGAGGCGTTCGGCCGCATCGCGCTCGCGCATCTTCGGGTTTTCGGCGCGGAAGGCGCGGATTTCGGCGGGGGTCGGGCGACGGTCAATCATGGTCAGGCCTATTTGTTGAGAATGAGCTTGTTCTGGCGGGTAATCTTCATGCGGTAGAGCGCTCCGTCATGGCGGATCAGGATTTCGGTGCGGCCGGCAAAGAGGTCGCGGCTCTCCAGCACGGCGGGCGCATCGCGCGCCGGCGCGGCGGCGGTGGTCGATTCGGTTCGGATGGTGTCGGCGATCACGCTCGTCTGCCCCTTCGGCGCGGCCATCTCAGGCGCGCAACAGTCGCTTTCTTTCTTGACTGCATAACTCATCTTTTTCTATGACTGCAATACCGGATTTTTACATTCAAGTTTTATTGTGGTGGAGCGGCAGGCATGGCGAGCGTGGCAGGCAGGCGGATTTGGACGGTACTTCTGGGCGTGTGTTGCGTCGCGCTCCCGGCTGTTGCGCAGGAGGCCGCGCCAAGGGCCGCGGCCCCGTCGCTCTCCATCGAGCTCAACGATCTCGCGGCCTCGCAGAAGGGCTGCAAACTGACCTTTGTCGCCGAAAACGGCCTGTCGCAGTCCCTCGACAAGGCCTCGTTCGAAGTCGTGCTCTTTGATCGCAAGGGCCTGGTCGAGCGGATGGCAGTGCTGGATTTCCGGGATTTGCCGAGCGGCAAGACCAAGGTGCGGCAGTTCGATCTGGCCGGCACGCGCTGCGAGGATCTTGGCAGCCTGCTCATCAACGACAGCCCCTCTTGCACGGGTGAGGGTATCGCCGCGGATGCCTGCATGCGCGGGCTGAAGGCGGGGTCGAAAGCCGATGGCGTGACGCTGAAGGGCTGAGACGGGTTCGCGAACAGGCGGTCATGAAGGCCGACGGGACGAGACGCATGAAGACGATGTTGAAATGGGGTCTGGCGGTTGCCTTTTCGCTCGCGGCGCATGCGGGCGCAGCGGCTTATCTCATGCAGGCGGGACCGGAGGAGGCACAGGTGGCCGGCGGCGAGCCGATGGAGATCGCCGTTCTCGGCAATGCCTTCGAGGAGACCTTGCAGGCCGGCGCGGCGGCCGATGCGGTGACCCCGAGCGCGGTGCAGCCGGAAGAGACGCCGCCTGAGGAGGTCGCAGCCCTCCAGCCGGAAACGCCAGCGGAGCCTTCCGCCGATCTCACGCCCGCCCTCACGCCCGATATCACACCCGAGGTGAGCGAGGTTGCGCCTTCCGAGAGTGCGCCGCCCGTTGCGGCGGATGTGGTTCTGCCCGCCGGGGCAGAGCCGCCGGTAACGGCTGACGATCCGCTGGTGACTGCTTCGCTCCAGCCCTCCGAAGAGCTGATGCCGGACCTCGCCGACGTGGTGACGCCCCTGCCGCGGCCGGAACCCGCGACGGTCATGGAAAAGCCCGCGCCGAAGAAGACCGAGAAGAGAAAGGTCGAGAAGAAGGAGCCGCCGCGCAAGGTTGCCGAGCGTCAACAGGCCGGTGACGAGGGCAAGGCGGCCGAAACGAAGGTGCGGGGGGTGACGGATGGCCAGCAGCAGGCGAAGGCCAACGAGGGTGGCGAGGCCGCACGCAGCCAGCGCCCGCAGGCGGCCGGCAATGCGGCGGTCTCCAACTATCCCGGCAAAGTCCGCGCCAGGCTGACCCGGGCGCTGCGCTACCCGTCGGAAGCCCGTCGCGGCGGCATCAAGGGTGACGCGCAGGTGCGCTTCACGGTGCGGGCCGACGGGCAGGTGGCGAGCATCGCGCTCGCCCGCAGCACCGGCTCGCCCATCCTCGACGAAGCGGCGCTTGAGGCCGTGCGCCGGGCCGCTCCTTTCCCGAAGATCCCGGAGGGCGCGGGGCGTGACAGCTGGGCCTTCACCATTCCACTCGGCTTTTCCCGCTGAGGTCTGCGGACGGTCTCCGGGCGTTGACTTCTGCTCCGGCAGGGCGACGCCCATTGGTTTTGCAATATTTTCTTCCTGCGATGAAAATATGAGTTTTATCGTCAAGATTATACTTTACTGCTTTTGTCATGTTTTGTAGGGTCGCCGCATTCCAGCCGCCGCGGGGCGGATTCGATGTGAGACAGGCCGCCCGAGGCGGTGCCAGCGAGGGACAATCGACATGGCCGACAAGCGCCGGAAGAAGGATCAGCGGCAGGACAGGAAGGCTCCTGCCGGCATCGACACTCAGGCCCCGTCCGGGGACAGGCTTGCCGGCCGCAGCTTCCTCTATGTCGGCGGGCGGGATTGCCAGGTGGCGCATCTGCGCGAGATCGCCAGTTCCTTCGGCGCCGAGCTCATCCATCATGATGGCGGGCTGCGCGAGGCGGTGTCGCGCATCGACCGGGTGCTGCCCTCCGTCGATTGCGTCTTCTGCCCCATCGACTGCATCAGCCATGATGCGTGTCTGCGGGTGAAGACCGGTTGCAAGAAGTGGGGCAAGGCCTTCGTGCCGCTGCGCAACGGCAGCAAGTCCAGCCTGGAGCGGGCGCTGCAGGATCTCAAGACGGCCGGCGGCAACTGATCTTCGAGGAGGACGCGCATGCGCGACGAGAGACCCGACCCCTATCTGCTGATCGGCCTGCACAAGCTGGCGGAGATGCAGGGCGAGGGGATGCTGCCGGAACTGCACGACGCCCTCTTGCGCCTGCCGCAGCCTGGCGCGGAACGTCCGTCCGCGCTCATCCTGCCCTTCATCCGTAAAGAGGGGGCGCGTCTTCGCCGCAGGATCGCCGATGGCGGCCAGGTCATCCTCTTCGGTGCGTCATCGGCGCGGCGTTCGTAAGGGCAGGTCTTGTAACGGGCCTTAGTCCGGCCCATCCTTTGGCCTCAAACAAACCGGGGGAGAGCCCATGTTCATTGCCATGAACCGCTTCAAGATCGTCGCGGGCCACGAGGAAGCCTTCGAGGCCGTCTGGAAGAACCGCGATTCGACGCTTGCGGAGAATCCCGGCTTCATCGAGTTCCGCCTTTTGCGCGGCGAGACGAAAGCGGATGAGGGCTACACGCCGTTCATCTCCAACTCGCTCTGGGCAAGCCGCGAAGCCTTCGCGGCCTGGACGACATCGGAAAATTTCCGCGCCGCCCACCGCAATGCCGGCGACAACCGCGCCATGTATCTCGGACCGCCGCAGTTCGAGGGCTATACGGTGGTTGAGGGCGCGTAGCCCGATTACCGGCCTACCGCCCCTGCGGCAGCAGCGCGCCGATGGCCAGCACCACCCAGCCGAGAATGGCCGTCGTGCCGCCCGTGGGCGCAGCCATCGGGAAGACCGGGCCTCCCCAAAAGTGGCGGGAGGCCATGTCCAGCGAAAACAGGCCGGCGCCGGCAAAGAGCAGGATCGCTGCCAGCGCGCCGAGCCGCAGCCGGCCGCCGGAAAGCCCGAGCGCCAGCAGTGCCGGGGCATGGGCAAGGCAGATCGCCGAGGCGGCGCCGAGTTCGCGGGCGTCACCCCCATGGGCGGCAGCGGCGGCGAGCGCCACACCGGCAGCCCCCATCAGGCCGGCCACGGCCACGAAACTGCGCTGGGTGAGGGGAAGGGGCGCGTTGGCAGTCATGCTCTGTTCCTTGATGTCGTGGCGTTCGGGCGGGTCGGCGCCATCTACTCGGTGTTGCGCATATGGTGGGCGAGCCGCGTGATCGGCTCGCGGATGATCTCGCGAAGCTTCGGATGTGCTACGGTTTCGTCCAGTGCGCGATCAAAGCAGAGCAGCCATTCCTCCACCTCCACCGGGCCGATCGCTGCGCCGAAATGGCGTCGGCGCAGCATGGGGTGGCCGTAGCGCTCGACATAGACGGGCGGGCCACCCAGCCATCCCGTCAGGTAGAGGTAGAGCTTTTCCCGGCTGCCCGTGAGGTCGTCAGGGTGAAGGGCGCGGCAGCGGGCAGCTTCCGGCAGCGTGTCCATCAGCACGTAGAAGCGCTCCGTCAGCGCCTTCACCGCCTCGTCACCGCCGATCGCCTCATAGAGCGTGGTGGTCTCGCCTTCCGCCATGATCCGTCTCCCGTTCTCGGTTCCAGATAGGGCAGGCTGGCCGTGGCATGCAATGCGCCTCGCGACATTCATCGCGGGCTTCAGGCCTTGCCCCCTGCGGCAAATGGCGCGCAGCCGATGCGTGCGCAGGGATATGCGCCTCTCTTGCAAACCGTCCAGACGGTATGTTAGAGAGAGTGCATGACGAACGCGCACCGCAAATCGAAGCAGCCGGAACAGGTCCGCCAGCAGGTGCTGGCCGTAACGGGCGCGCTTGCGGCCGAGGCCGGCATTTCAGGCGTGACGCTGGATGCGGTGGCGGCGGCTGCGGGGGTCAGCAAGGGCGGGCTCCTGCATCATTTCCCAAACAAGGCGGCGCTGATCGATGGCCTGTTCGAGCGGCTTCTGGTCGCGTTCGACGCGGCCGTTACCGCCGCCATGGCCGCGGACAGCGTGCCGGCCGGGCGGTACTCACGGGCCTATGTCGCGGTCTGCTTCGACCTTGAGGATGCCCCTGCCGGCGCCGGCTGGCGCGTGCTGACCGTCGCGCTGCTGGCGGACCCGTCGCTGAAGGCGCGCTGGCAGGCTTTCGTGGCGGAGAAGGCCGCGCACCACGCCGAGACGGATGCCACGCCCGGCTGCCTTGCGGCGCGGTTTGCGGCGGACGGGGTCTGGCTGGCCGACATGCTGGGCAGCCACCGGCTCGAGCCCGGGGAACGGCAAGCGCTGAAGGCGCGTCTGATGGCCCTCACCACCGAGTGAGCCTTGCTGCGGCCCCCTTGGGCCGTCTCTTTTCCTATCCCGCCGCGCAGACCTGCGGCGCGCGGATCTTCCCCTTGTCGTTTCCTCTTGTCGTCCGGCGGGTCTTGCCGCCGTCTCCGGAGCCCTTCCATGAGCCCTGTTGCCGTCTACTCGCTTCTCGTCATCGCCATCGTCTTCGAGGTGCTGGGCACTTCGGCCATGCAGGCGGCGCAGCATTTCACCCGGCCCTGGCCGACGGCGATGATGGTGGTCTGCTATGCCATCGCCTTCTACTTCCTGTCGCTGACGCTGCGCACCCTGCCGGTCGGCATCGCCTATGCGGTGTGGAGCGGGCTCGGCATCGTGCTGATCTCGCTCGTCGGTTTCGTCGTCTTCGGTCAGACGCTCGATCTCGCCGCCGTTGTCGGCCTCGGCCTCATCATTGCCGGTGTTCTGGTCTTGAACCTTTTGTCGTCCTCCACATTTCACTAAGGCATGTCTCCTGAAAGTGTGTCGCGGTTTCAGGAAAAAGACATGCAAAACAGAATTCTCCAGCATGTCGCGTGAACCCAGGATCAGGCGACATGATGGAGGCGCCGGCACCGATGGTGCCGCTTCACGGAAACCGGAGCGATCCGCCCTTCACCAAGGCGCGGCATCATCCATGCGCAAGGGCTGAATTTCTTTCGCAGGCCGCCGTCACCCCGTCTTGCGGGCGGCGCAGGAGCGTTGTAACGCTTCATTTGAAAGCGGTTTCAAATTCCATCCATCTGGGGTCCCGATAGCGGACCGGAAAGGCGTGACGTCATGGCGATCAGAGCGGTCGTTTGGGGCGAGAACATCCATGAGCAGACCAATGATGTTGTCCGCAGCATCTATCCCGAGGGCATGCACACGACCATTGCCCGGGCGCTGAACGCCGATCCGGCGATCACCGCCACGACGGCGACGCTGCAGGAGCCGGAGCACGGGCTGTCCGTCGATCGGCTGGCCGAGACGGACGTGCTGCTCTGGTGGGGCCACAAGGATCACGGCGCGGTGGACGATGGCATCGTCGAGCGGGTCGCGGCGCGCGTGTGGGAAGGCATGGGCCTGATCGTGCTGCATTCCGGCCATTTCTCCAAGCCCTTCAAGCGGCTCATGGGTACGCCCTGCGCGCTGAAGTGGCGCGAGGCGGGCGAACGCGAGCGCATCTGGGTCATCAATCCCCGCCATCCCATCGCCGAAGGGCTCGACGAGAACTTCGTGCTGGAAAACGAGGAGATGTATGGCGAGCAGTTCTCGGTGCCGGAACCGCTGGAGACCGTGTTCATCTCCTGGTTCCAGGGCGGCGAAGTCTTCCGTTCGGGGCTGACCTGGCGGCGCGGCGCCGGGAACATCTTCTACTTCCGCCCCGGACACGAGACCTACCCGACCTATCACGATGCCAACGTGCATCGCGTGCTGACGAATTCGGTGAAGTGGGCGCACAACCCGCAGGGCACCTACGCGGCGATCCATGATGCGCCGAACGTGCCGGTCGAAAAGGCGCTGGAGCCGATCGAGGAGCGCGGCCCGAAGCTGCATCAGGCCGGCGAGGCGGGGTATCGCTGATGACGATCCGTCTTCTGGTGCTCGGTACGGGCGGCATGGCCAACAGCCACGCCGCCGCCTTTTCGGCCATCGATGGCGTGGAGATGGTCGCCTGCGTGGATGTGGACCCGGCCCGGGCCGCAGCCTTTGCGGAGCGGCATGCCATTCCGAAGACCTTTCCCTCGCTAGAGGCGGCGATCGAATGGGGCGGCTTCGACGCGGCCACGAATGTGACGCCAGACCGCATCCACTACCGAACCACCCTGCAACTGATCGCGGCCGGCAAGCATGTCCTGTGCGAAAAGCCGCTGGCCGAGACCTATGCCGAAGCCGACGAGATGGCGACGGCGGCGGAGAAGGCCGGTCTGATCGGCATGGTCAACCTCACCTATCGCAATGTCGCACCGTTGCAGGTGGCGCGGCAGATGGTGCTGGATGGCACGATCGGGCGCGTGCGCCACATCGAGGCCTCCTATCTCCAGAGCTGGCTGGTCTCCAAGGCCTGGGGCGACTGGGCGAAGGAGGCACAGTGGCTCTGGCGGCTGTCGCGCAAGCACGGCTCGAACGGGGTTCTCGGCGATGTCGGCATCCACATTCTCGACTTTGCGAGCTATGGCAGCGCGGCGGATGTGGAGCGCATCTTCACGCGGCTGAAGACCTTCGACAAGGCGCCGGAAAACCGCATCGGCGACTACGACCTCGACGCCAATGACAGCTTCGCCATGACGGTGGAGTTTTCCAACGGCGCCATGGGTGTCGTCCATTCCAGCCGCTGGGCGACCGGCCATCTCAACGAACTGCGCCTGAAGCTGCACGGCGACCGCGGCGCGCTGGAGGTGATCCACACCCCGCAGGGCTCGACCCTGAAAGGGTGCCTCGGCGAGGACATCGAGACCGGAACCTGGCGCGACATCGACGCCGGTACGGTGCCGACCAACTACCAGCGCTTCGTGGACGCCGTCACCACCGGCCACAGCCAGGAGCCGGATTTCCGCCGCGCAGCGACCTTGCAGCGCGTGCTGGACCTCTCTTTCGCGACGGAGACGGAGCGGCGGGAAATGAAGGTGTGAGGTAGGGTTGCGCCTCGGCCCGCTTGTGGCGGTAAGTCCTTCTCCTGCGTCATGCTCGGGCTTGACCCGAGCATCCATGCGGCGGACTCGGTGCCCGGCGTGTGGATCCTCGGGTCAAGACCGAGGATGACGGCTGGGGGCGAGGATGACGGCTGGGGGCAATGATGGCGGTTGGGGCAATGCGCCCCTTGGGCACCCCTCCGTGCCAATCGTAGACTACAGCCGGCATCTCACCCCGTCGCCCGTGGCCGTCCCGTCGAGCGGCGGATGACGAGTTCGACCGGCCAGACCTCGCGCAACTCTTCCGCCGGCCGGCCTTTCAGGCGTTGCAGCAGGAGTTCGGCGATGCGGGTGCCGGCGGCGCGGATGGAGGAGCGTGTGGTCGTGAGCGTCGGAATGAGGTTTTCGGGGCTGAGATAGGCGAAGACATCGTCATGGGCGATGAGGGAGACATCCTCGCCGGCCGTCAGCCCGGCCGCGCGGATGGCGCGCATGGCGCCGAGTGCGGACATCATGGAGCCTGCGATGATCGCGGTCGGCGGATGGGCACCGGCGAGGAAGGACTGGGTGAGGCGGAAGCCCATTTCGTCGGTGAAGTCGCCATTGCCGGTCAGCGAGGGATCGATGGCGATGCCGGCCTCACCGAGCGCCTCGCAATAGCCTTCGTGGCGGTGTTCGGCAAAGACCATGCCGCGGTGGCCGTTGACAAGGGCGATGCGGCGGTGGCCGAAATCGAGGAGCAGGCGGGTCGCCTGCCGGGTCGCGCCCCTGTTGTCGATGTCGAGAAAGGCGCAGCCGGGCGCCTGCGCGCGGCCATGGACGATGAAGGGCAGGCCGAGCTCTTCCAGCAGCGCAAGACGGGGATCGCCGAGGCGCGGCGAGTGCAGTACGAAGCCATCGACGCGCTTGCTGGCGGCCAGCCGGCGGTAGATCGACAGTTCCGCCTCCTCGCTTTCCACCGTCGAGATCAGCATGTCGATGTCGTCGGCCTGGAGGCGGCCGCCAAGGCCGCCCAGGAATTCCGTTGCATGCGGGCCGAAGCCCGTGCCGCGCAGCACGATGCCGATCGCGCCGGCCCGGCCGGTGGCAAGGCCGATGGCGGCCGTGTTCGGCCGGTAGCCGAGCTCGCGGGCGGCACGCATCACGCGTTCGCGGGTTTCGGCGCGGACCTCCGGATAGCCGCTCAGCGCCCGGCTGACCGTCGTCTGCGACAGGCCGAGATGGCTGGCGAATTCCTTGAGGTTCATGGCTGTGGCTTTGCCTTCACATGGGTGCCGGTGGTGCCGACCGTGTTCTGCACGGAGCGGCCGAGGCGTTGCCACTGTTCGTCGTAGTTCTCCCGGGTCTTCGGGTCGAAGACGAGGATCGGCGTGGACACGGCGACGCTGGCGGCTGTGCCCACCGTCTGGGCCGCGCCGAGCGCCACAGCACCCAGACGATCGCCGAGGCCGATATTGCTGTCAGTAATCGTCTGGCCGGCGATCAGGCGGTTGCCGATGAGTTTCACCACTTCAGGGCTTTCGGCGAACTTGCCGTGGTTCAAGTCGTCATCGCTGTCGAGATCGGTGAGGTCGAAGACGGTAATGCCGCGCTGCTCCAGCGCGCTGCGATAGGGCTCGACGGTCGGGTCGATCTGGCCGAGGCGGTCGATATCGCCGGCGATGATGCGCGAGGCAGCCAGCGCCCGGTCGTCGCGGGAGACGAAGATGGTGAAATGCGGCTTGTCCCGGCCCATCTGCTCCCACTGCTTGGCCACGACATCCACGTCGATGTCCGGAGAGGCGAGGATGACGTTCCTGATCTTGGGCGCGACGCGGCCGTCGCGGATGGCCATCTGGCGCAGCGATTCCATGGCAAGCCAGGTGCCCATGGAATGGGCCATGACGGTGATTTCGCCGACCTTCGGGCTGTTGGCGGCCTTGCGCAGCAAGTCCTCCAGCGCATCGCGGGAATAGTTGGTGCTCTCGCGGTCATAGACGTAATCGAAGACGCTGGCGCGCGAGGGCCATGTGAAGAGCACCGGCGCCACATCCGCCTTGGAATCATGCACGATCTGGGCGAAGCGATAGACGGCGTCTTCGTAGCGATTGTTGAAGCCATGCACGAAGATCAGCATGCGCCGGCTCTTCGGAATGTTGTCCTTCGCCCAGAGATTGACGCCTGTGTCATCATCGAGCGGCGTGACGCTGACCGTCGAAAACTCCTTGCGTGGATCGGCCGGCAATGTCTGCGGCCACTGAACCTGGCCGATCTTGCGGTTTTGATCCGGCGGGATGGACACAACGATTGAGGCGACCGAGATCTGGTCGCCGCGATCGCCGCCAAAGAGGACGCCAGGCTCGGTGGAGGGCGCACGCGTTGTCGCGACGAGAAGGTTCACCTCGCTTGCGCCGGGCGCTGTCCCGTTCGGGATGAGCACGCCTTCCGGTCGTCCGGCGCAGGCGTACAGCAGAGCGGCAGACGCTATCACCAGTGTCAGCCGCTTGAATACCGTCGTGACCGCCGTCATGGCTCTCCCGTTCCGCGGGCGTTTCCGAGGCTTGAAGCCGCCAGTCCGCCGCGGCGGGCCGGTGGCGATCCTTCGCCCCGTGGCCCGCATGTCATTTCTTCTTCGCCGGCCACGGTGTCCTTGCCGGCCAGGGTGCTACCTTTGCCACAAATCGCCATATTCGCAAGGCTTCAAATCCGGGCCGGCAGCGCCTTCCCACGGGAACATCGTGGGCTCTGCGTGGTTGGCGGGAGCGCGGCATTGATGCGGAGGGGTGGGTCCAGTACCGTCGCCTCCCATCGCACAATGATTCACGCCGTCCGCCAGACGGTGGCGCAACATTCCCGGAAAGGCAGACCATGCAGGCGGTATTCGACGGTCACAACGACGTTCTCTTGCGCCTCTGGTCGCTGAAGCGAGGTGGCGGCGACCCGGTCGCCGATTTCGTCAACGGCGCGGCCAACGGCCATATCGATGCGCCGCGCGCCCGCGAGGGAGGGTTGGCCGGCGGGCTTTGCGCGATCTACATTCCCTCGGGCGGCCTGATCCTGCGGCAGCCGGACGAAAACGGCCATTATGATACGCCCATGTCTGCGCCGCTCGAGCGGCAGCCTTCGCTCGGCATTGCGCTGGACATGGCCTCGATTGCCCTGCGGCTTGACCGTGCCGGGGCCTGGCGCCTGTGTCGTTCGGTCGGCGATATCAGGAACGCCATGGCCGACGGGGTGTTTGCCGCGGTCCTGCACATGGAAGGCTGCGAGGCGATTGGCGCGGACCTGTCAGAACTTGACGTCTTCTACGCTGCCGGCCTGCGCTCGCTGGGGCCGGTCTGGAGCCGTCACACGATCTTCGGTCACGGAGTTCCCTTCGCCTTTCCCCGCTCGCCCGATACGGGGCCCGGCCTGACGGAAGCGGGCGAGGCGCTGGTCAGGGCCTGCGACACGATGGGCATTCTCGTCGACTGCGCCCACATGACGGAAAAGGGGTTCTGGGATGTGGCGCGCGTCTCGACACGGCCGCTGGTGCACAGCCACTCGAATGCCCATGCGCTCACGCCCGTTGCCCGCAACGTCACCGACCGGCAGATGGATGCCATTGCCGAACGAAAGGGCGTGGTCGGCCTCAATTTCGCGACGACCATGCTGCGTGAAGACGGGCTCGAAAATGCGCTGACGCCCATGTCCGACCTGATCCGCCATATCGACTACATGGTCGAGCGCATGGGGATCGACTGCGTGGCGATCGGCTCGGACTACGACGGCGCGACGATCCCCGCCGAAATCGGCGATGCATCCGGCACCCAGGTGCTGGTCGATGCCTTGAGCGACGCGGGCTACCGCGGGGACGATCTTGCCAAGCTTCTCCGGGAAAACTGGCTTCGCGTGCTCGCTGAAACCTGGGGCGAGACGCCGTAACCCCGCCCGGCACATCCGGGCGAGGCGGGCCGCGCACGGTTCATTTTGCCGGACGGCAGGTCATTTCCGGCGCCTGGTAACCCCAGGTGATGGTCGCCTCGCCCTGGTGCTCCCAAAAGGTCTCGTTGCGCCCGGCATAGCGGGCGCCGCTGGCGGCCGGCGCGGCAAACATCAGCGATGTCTCGTCGCCGCGCTCGGCGATCATGGTCGGTGGTTCGGTCTTGAAGAAGGTGGTGATCACCTCATTGGCCGGGTTCTCATCGCAGATCCAGCGGTACGGGCCCAGAGACTTCACCAGCCGGTAGCGTGCCTGCAGTTCGGCAATGCGGTTTTCGTAGGCGAAGGCAATGCAGTCGCCGATGTCCTTCGCCTTCCAGCATTCGTCGCGGCCCTTGATCCAGCCGCGCTGCTCGGCGGCAAGGAGCGGCGGGTGTTCGTTCTTCGCTTTCCGAGCTGCCTGACGATAGACGGCGTCGAGCTTCCGGTCGGCGGCCGACAGTTTCGGATCGTTGCAGACCCGCTCGGCGATCGAACCCTTCTCGACCTTGCGGCAATCGAAGGTCGGGCCCTTGCCGGCGGCCATGCCCGGAGCGGCCGGCACCGCCAAAGCGAGCAGGCCCAGCGACAGCATGGCGGCATATCGTTGTCGCGACCCGGTCTTCGTTCTGTACATGGATGCCTCCCAGCTGTTCCAGTGCTGTTGCCCTGCCGACACGATAGCCCAAGGCAGCACGGCTTTGAACGGGCTTGCGGAGGAAAGCCCCGCTCCCGGTCTTTCCTTTGGGCGGCGGGCGTGGCAAAGGCCAGCCAAGCATCGCCCCGGCCTTCGCGCGGCCGCAGTCCTCAGGCCCGACCGTTCCATGATCCGCATCGACAATATCAGCAAGCAGCTCAGCCACCGTATCCTGTTCATCGAGGCGTCCGCTGCGCTCAACAAGGGCGAGAAGATCGGTCTCGTCGGTCCGAACGGGGCCGGCAAGTCCTCGCTGTTTCGCATGATCACCGGGCAGGACCAGCCCGACGAGGGGCAGATCTCCGTCGATCGCGGCGTTTCGATCGGCTATTTCGACCAGGATGTTGGCGAGATGGCCGGCCGCAGCGCCGTGCAGGAGGTCATGAACGGCGCGGGGCCCGTCAGCGAGGTGGCGGCGGAGCTTGCGAGCCTCGAGGCGGCGATGAGCGATCCCGACCAGCTGGACCGCATGGACGAGATCATCGAGCGCTACGGCGAAGTGCAGGCGCGCTACGAGGAACTGGACGGCTACGCGCTGGAGGGCCGCGCCCGCGAGGTGCTGGCCGGGCTTTCCTTCAGCCAGTCGATGATGGACGGCGATGTCGGCGGGCTTTCGGGCGGCTGGAAGATGCGCGTGGCGCTTGCCCGCATCCTGCTGATGCGCCCCGATGTGATGCTGCTCGACGAACCTTCCAACCACCTCGATCTCGAAAGCCTGATCTGGCTGGAAAACTTCCTGCGCGGCTATGACGGCGCGCTGATGATGACCTCGCACGACCGCGCCTTCATGAACCGCATCGTCGACAAGATCCTCGAAATCGACGGAGGTGGACTTACAACCTATAATGGTGACTACGCCTTCTACGAAGAGCAAAGGGCGCAGGCGGAGAAGCAGCAGCAGGCGCAGTTCGAGCGTCAGCAGGCCATGCTCGCCAAGGAAATCAAGTTCATCGAGCGCTTCAAGGCGCGCGCTTCCCATGCTGCCCAGGTGCAGAGCCGCGTCAAGAAGCTCGACAAGATCGACCGTGTGGAACCGCCGCGCCGCCGACAGGTGGTGGCCTTCGATTTCCAGCCCGCGCCGCGCTCGGGCGAGGATGTCGTCGTCATCAAGAACGTGCGCAAGGCCTATGGCGACCGTGTGATCTATGACGGGCTCGACTTCACCATCCGCCGGCGGGAGCGCTGGTCGATCCTCGGCATCAACGGCGCGGGCAAATCGACGCTCCTGAAGCTGATTGCCGGGGCCAGCACGCCGGACGAGGGGACCGTCAATCTCGGCGCCAGCGTGAAGATGGGCTACTTCGCCCAGCATGCCATGGAAATGCTCGATGGCGAGGAGACGATCTTCGAAGCACTCGAAAACGCCTTTCCGCGGGCCGGGCAGGGGCCGCTCCGGGCGCTTGCCGGCTGCTTCGGCTTTTCCGGCGACGATATCGAAAAGCGCTGCCGCGTTCTCTCGGGCGGAGAAAAGGCGCGCCTCGTCATGGCAATGATGCTGTTCGATCCGCCGAATCTTCTGGTTCTGGACGAGCCGACCAACCACCTCGACCTCGACACCAAGGACATGCTGGTGAAGGCGCTCTCGACCTTCGAGGGCACGATGATCTTCGTGTCCCACGACCGCCACTTCCTCGGCGCCCTGTCGAACCGCGTTCTGGAACTGACGCCGGAGGGCGTGCTGCGCTACGATGGCGGCTATCACGAATATGTCGCCCGCACCGGCCAGGAAGCGCCAGGCATCCACGCCTGACAGCCGGAACCGTATCGCATGCTCCGGCGCACCTGCATTTTGCGGGCAGGCGGCAGATGGCCCGCGAGCGCTTTGGCGGAGGCTACCACGTCGTTCCCGTCTGGCGACGGCAGGTCGGCGGTGCCGCCAGTCCCGCGCGGTTCCTGAAAAGATTGCGTCCGGCGCGCGCGGTTCCACCGCAACCATCATCGGTTGATTTTATAAGTGCTTTTATTCTAAGTTAAGAACAGTTGGTGCATGCTCAGGTCCTCGCGGATTTGCAGGTATCGCCGGTGGTTCGCGAGGCGGGTTCCGGGCCATGATACGGTCTGGAACAGGTGCCTGCGAGACCCGGCGGAAACGGGTTCGCTCAACATGATGAACGCCTGAATTGGGGTTGGGTGTGCTTGTTAACGTTCCGAAGAAATCCCTTCGTAAGGGGATGTTCATCGAAGCCGTCATGTGTCCTGAGGCGGAATTCGCCAAGCGGCGGTTTCTGCTCGAGACAGAGCTTGACTATCGTGCGATCGTCGCGTCTTCGGCTGACCTCGTTCTGGTGAATGCGGCGCGCAGCACCGTCTCCATCGACTCGACGGCCGGGCGAAGCGCCAAGGCGGCGGACCCCGTCGTCGCGGCGCGGACGCGCACGGCCATTGCCAACAACATCAAGGTTCTCGGCGACAGTCTCGACGTCATCCGTCAAGGCGACGAATTCGATTTCGATTCGCTCCAGCCGGCCGCAGCGTCCCTCGTCGACAGCGTGACGGAAGCGCCCGCCGTTCTGCTGCAGATGACGCGGCTGAAGAGCAAGGACCAGGGCACATTCGTGCATTCCATTGCCGTCGCCGGCCTCATGGCGCGCCTCGGCGCCGCCACCGGCATGGATGCGGATGCCATTCAACTGCTTGCCACGGCCGGCCTGCTGCATGACCTCGGAAAGCTCTTCATTCCCGACGCGATCCTGAAGAAGCAGGGCGAACTGACCGATGCGGAACGCAAGGTCATTCGCACCCACCCACAGATCGGCTATGACATTCTGAAGCGCTATCCCGGCGTTCCGCAGATGGTGCTCGACATCTGCCGCCTGCATCACGAGGCCCTGGATGGCAGTGGCTATCCGCTCGGCCTTTCCGGTGATGAAATCAGCCAGATCGTGCGCCTGTCCACGGTCTGCGATGTCTTTGACGCCCTGACGACGGTTAGACCCTACAAGCGTGCCTGGACACGCGAACAGGCCATCCACTGGATGTTCGACCGCGGCCATCTCTTCGACCGCAAACTTGTCCTCTCGCTTGGCCGACTGCTCGACGCAATGGAGTGAGGCAACGCCCTCACGCCTGCCGTTTTGCCGCAGTGAGGACTTTGATCGACCGACAGTCTCGGAAGGTTAAATGGCGCACCCGACAGGATTCGAACCTGTGACCTTTGGAATCGGAATCCAACACTCTATCCAGCTGAGCTACGGGTGCATCCGGTGACGACCCTCGGGGGAGGGTGTCGAAGCAGGCTGTGAGGGGTTCATAGCTCAGGTCGGGGCTGCCTTCAATGGGATAATCGGAGGATTGTCGGTGGCGGGGCGTTTGCGCTTCGCTTTCCCGTGCCGTCTTTTCTGCAATCCGCTGCTTCATGGTCCGCGTAGAGGGCCCACGGAAACGGAAGCGGGTCGGGAGTGCGTGCGCATGCAGAGGCTTCAGGATGGGTTCAGGGCTGTCGTCATCGGGGCGAGCGGGGGAATCGGGGCGGCGGTGCTGTCGGCTCTGGCGGCGGATCCGCGTGCGGGGCGGGTGATCGGGCTGTCGCGGTCGGTCGACGGGCTTGATGTGACCGACGAGACGGCGGTTTCGGCGGCGGCGGCGCGGCTGAAGGGCGATGGGCCGTTCGATCTCGTCTTCGATGCGACGGGCGCGCTGACGATCGACGGGGTCGGGCCGGAAAAGACGGTGAAGGCGATCGATCCGGCCATGATGATGAAGCAGTTCGCGCTCAATGCCATCGGGCCGGCGCTGATCGTCAAGCATTTCGTGCCGCTTCTGCCACGCGACCGGCGGGCGGTGCTGGCGACCTTGTCGGCCCGGGTCGGCTCGATCTCCGACAACCGGCTCGGCGGGTGGATCTCCTACCGGGCGTCGAAGGCGGCGCTGAACCAGATTTTCCGCACGGCTGCGGTCGAAGTGGCGCGCACCCATCCGCAGGCGGTGCTGGCGACACTGCATCCCGGCACGGTCGATACGGCGCTCTCCTCCAGCTACACGGTGAGCCACGCGAAGCTTTCGCCGGCCGAGGCGGCGGCGCATCTTCTCTCCGCGCTCGATGGGGTCGAGGCGGCGGAAAGCGGCGCCTTCGTCGCCTATGACGGCGAGAGGATCGGCTATTGAGCGGGTGCCGCCATCTCGTCTTCATTCTCGGCGACCAACTTTCCGAGGGCCTGTCGAGCCTCGAGGGCTTCGACGCCGCGCGCGACCGCGTGCTGATGGTGGAGGTGATGGAGGAGGCAACTTATGTGCGCCATCATCCCAAGAAGATCGCCTTCATCTTCTCCGCCATGCGGCACTTCGCCGAGGGGCTGAGGCAGAAGGGATTTGAGGTCGATTATGTGGCGCTCGACGATCGCGGCAACAGCGGGTCGTTTACCGGCGAGCTGGAGCGGGCGGTCAAGCGGCTGAAGCCGGAGGGTATCCGCATCACGGAGCCGGGCGAGTGGCGCGTGCTGCAAATGGTCGAGGGCTGGGAAGAGGCGCTGAAGCTGCCCGTGGCGGTGTTGCCGGACAGCCGCTTTCTCTGTTCGCGCGCGGAATTCGCCGCCTGGGCCAAGGGGCGCAAGCAGTTGCGCATGGAGTATTTCTACCGCGAGATGCGCCGCAAGACCGGGCTTCTGATGCGCGGCGAGGAGCCCGAAGGCGGCAAGTGGAATTACGATGCGGAGAATCGCGAGCCGCCGTCGGGCGGGCTTTTCTCGCCGAAGCCGCCGAAGACGCGGGCCGATGCGATCACCAAGGAGGTGCTCGATCTCGTCGGCAAGCGCTTTGCGGATCATTTCGGCTCGCTCGATGGCTTCCACTTTGCCGTCACGGCGGAGGAGGCGGAGGCGCATGCGGCGGATTTCATCGCCCACCGTCTCAAGGATTTCGGCCGCACGCAGGATGCGATGGTGGCGGGCGACCCCTACGGCCATCACTCGCTGCTCTCCTTCTATATCAACGTCGGGCTGATCGGCCCGATCGACCTCTGCCGCCGGGTGGAGCGGGCCTATCACGAAGGGGCGGTGCCGCTGAATTCGGCTGAGGGTTTCATCCGCCAGATCATCGGCTGGCGGGAATATGTGCGCGGCGTCTACTGGCTGTTCATGCCGGACTATCTGGAGATGAACGAACTGAAGGCGACCCGCGACCTGCCGGCCTTCTACTGGAGCGGCGAGACGCAGATGGCGTGCCTGAAGCATGTCATCACCGATACGCGCGAAAATGCCTATGCCCACCACATCCAGCGGCTGATGATCACGGGGAATTTCGCGCTGCTGATCGGCGCCGATCCAAAGCAGGTGCATCGCTGGTATCTGGAAGTCTATGCCGATGCCTTCGAATGGGTGGAGCTGCCCAATACGCTCGGCATGAGCCAGTTTGCCGATGGCGGCAAGCTGGGCTCGAAGCCTTATGCGGCCGGCGGCGCCTATATCGATCGCATGTCGGACTATTGCGGCGGCTGCCGCTACGATGTGAAGAAAAAGACGGGCGAGGGGGCCTGCCCCTTCAACGCGCTCTACTGGGATTTTCTGGATCGCAACGCGGCCAAGCTCAAGGGCAACCAGCGGCTGGCGACGGTCTATGCGTCGTGGGGGCGGATGAAGGAGGCGCAGAAGGCGGCGTATCGGGAAAGTGCGGCTGCGTTTTTGGAAGGGCTGGATGGGATGGCGGGGTATGGGCAGGGGTGAGGCAACGGCGATTTGCTAAAGAGCCTGGCCCGAATTCTCGTCTCTGAAAATGAGGTTACTGATTATACGATCTCCTTGAAAAGGGTTGACATATGACTTCGATCTCAAACAATAAAATTCTGTCTTCTGGAGCCATTTAATAATTTTTAATACAGTATCTGCGATTTATATTATATAAATGTGGGAATTTATACGTCTTCTATTTGTACAAGTTTGTGGAGAAGGATTCAGGACTCAAATACTCTAATTCGGGATCAGCAGCATTTACGCGCAGACGAGGCGGATTTGGAATGAGGGTAGGGCGTTCGCGTCCTATCGCTTCTAGCCAACCCAAAGCTGCGACAACCTTCCCTTTAGTCACCGGCTCATCCGTTATCTCCAGCGTGATGGAATTGAGCCGGTAGCCGCGGCCGAAGCTTGCCGGGAGGTCGCCGGGATCGACGCGGCGGACGCTGGCGGGGTCGTTGATGTTGTCGAAGGTGACGAGCAACGGATAGTTTTCGCGGGCGAGCGCACGGCTTTCCCGCATGTGTTCGAGCCGGTCGAACATGGCGTGCGCGTCGGCCTCGGTTCGCGGATGATCCTTCTTGTCAATGAAGGTCTTGCGTGCCGTCTCGTGGCTGTAGTTTTGCAAGAGCGCAAATAGGTATCGCCCTTTTCCCAGGTCGACCGTCACGGCTTCTCCGGAGAGGCTGCTGCTGCCCGAACCGGCCGCGTCACCGACACCCCACCAACGCGGCGAGGCGCCGACATTGACGCGGGTCACCGCGCTTCCGGTCTTCATGCCATCAGGCGTCATGACCGACACGGTCAGTTTCTGGTTCCACTCCCATGCGTGAAAGCCGAGCTGATCACAGCCCGAAATCAGGCTCAGCGACATGAGGCTGAAGGCCAGCCATCGATGTCGGGCTATCCGCTTTGCCGCGGCAACCAGCCTGGTGGTTTTCTGATGGCCCAGCGAATGATGCATGTGTTTCCCCAAAGGCTTTCCGACTTTTCGATAGGCCGAACAGTCTTATCGCCCTTGGATTGAATGATGGTGCAATCCAGACCTGCATTCGCTTGGAATGGTTGACGAATGGTGAAGGGGCGGGTGAAGCGCAACGCATCTGATTTGTTGCGACCGGCAGGTGCCTCAGTCCACCCGGCCCCCTCGCACGCTACTCCCTCACGCCGTCTGCATTGCCCCCGGTCCCGGGATCGCTTTTGGCGGCACCTTGCCGAGGATGATCATGCCCAGCACTTCGTCCTTGGTCACGTCCTCGGTGCGGGCGTGGCCCACCACCTGGCCGTTCTTCATCACCGAGACGCGGTCGGCGAGGTCGAAGACGTCGTGGATGTCGTGGCTGATCAGGAAGATGCCGATGCCTTCGCGCTTCAGCTGCTTGATGAGCTCGCCGACCTGGGCGGTTTCCTGCGGGCCGAGTGCTGCCGTCGGTTCGTCCATGATGAGGATGCGGGCGTTGAAGAGGATGGCGCGGGCGATCGCCACCGACTGGCGCTGGCCGCCCGAGAGCGCCTTCACCGGCTCCTTGAAGCGCTGGAAGTTGGGGTTGAGGCGGCCCATGACTTCGCGGGCCTTCGCCTCCATCGCGACGTCGTCCAGCGTGCCCCAGGGGGTGCGCAGTTCGCGGCCGAGATAGAGGTTGGCGGCGGCATCGACGTTATCGGCGACGGCGAGCGTCTGGTAGATGGTCTCGATACCGTATTTCTTGGCGTCGCGCGGGTTGCCGATATCGGCCGGCTCGCCATTGATGAGGATGTCGCCGGCATCGCGCTTGTAGGCGCCGGAGAGGATCTTGATCAGGGTCGACTTGCCGGCGCCATTGTGGCCGAGGAGCGCCACGACTTCGCCGGGATAGAGGTCGATCGAGGCATTGTCGACCGCGTGGATACCGCCGAAGGAAATCGAGATGTTGCGCATTTCGACGAGCGGCGTGCGTTGTTCTGTCATTGTCGTCTTCCTTCTTACTTGGCGCGGGCGCGGTAGACGGTGTCGAGCCAGACGGCGACAACGAGGACCATGCCGACCACGATACGCTGCAGCGGGCTGTCGATGCCGAGCAGCACCATGCCTGATTGCAGCGACTGCATGACCAGCGCACCGAGCATGGCACCGGCAATCGTGCCCATGCCGCCGGCGAGCGAGGTGCCGCCGATCACGGCGGCGGCGATCGTGTAGAGTTCGTCGAGCTCGCCCTGCGCGTTGGTTGCGGCGTTGAGGCGAGCGGTGGAGATGGCGGCGGCGATGGCGCAGAGCATGCCCATCAGCGCGAAGATGCGCACCGTCACCCAGCGGGTCTTGATGCCGGCGAGTTCGGCCGCTTCCGGATTTCCGCCGATGGCGAAGACGTAGCGGCCGAAGCGCAGGCGCGTCGAGATGAAGGTCATGAGGATGCCGACGCCGATGGCGATCAGCACGGGAATGGCAATGCCGTGGGCGATGAAGAGGCCGCCATCCGGCCAGGCGATGCCGTTTGCATCCGCATATTTGCGGGCAATGGCGACTGGCCAGGCATAGGAATTGACGATGGCGACGGCGCCGAGAACG
Source organism: Rhizobium sp. SG2393 (assembly GCF_042610495.1). NCBI lineage: Bacteria > Pseudomonadati > Pseudomonadota > Alphaproteobacteria > Hyphomicrobiales > Rhizobiaceae > Rhizobium > Rhizobium sp. SG2393. Next base: position 1,472,463 of record NZ_JBHGAP010000001.1, on the reverse strand, counting down.
ATGACGCAGCCGACGCCGACGAGGAAATACTCCGCCCAGATCGGCCGCTGCGGGAAGCCGAAGCGCTGGCGCTGCTTGCGCGAATTGATGATGGCGAAGACGATGGCGATGCAGGCGAGAACGCCGACGACCCAGCTGGCCGTTGCGCCGATCGAGCCTTCCGTGCCGCCGCCCATGAGGCGGAAGGTGGAGTCCATCGGGGCGACGGTGCGACCCGATGTGACGAACCATGTCGCGCCGCGCCAGACGAGCAGGCCGCCCAGCGTGACGATGAAGGAGGGCACGTTCAGGAAGGCGATGATCGCGCCATGCAGCGCACCGATGGCGCCGCCGAGCGCGATGCCGCACAGAAGCGTCACGATCCAGATGGCCGGATGCTCGAAGCCGAGGAACTGCGGCAGGACTTCGGCCTGCAGCACGCCCATGATCATGCCGACGAAGCCGAGGATGGAGCCGACCGAGAGATCGATGTTGCGGGTGACGATGACCAGCACCATGCCGGTTGCCATCACGGCGACGGAGGCGGTCTGGACGGAAAGGTTCCACAGATTGCGCGGGGTGAGGAACAGGCCGTTCGACAGAAGGTCGAAGCCGATCCAGATGATCAGCATGGCGCCGATCATGCCGAGCAGGCGCGTATCGATCTCGGTCGCGCGGAAAAAGCGCTTCACCGGATTTTCCGCCGCGGCGCGGGCGCGGTTTGCATGTGTGGTATTCGTGATGTCGGCCATGATTTTGCCGGTCCCCCACTGGTCAAAACAGGTATGTGCAGCGCGGTGCGCGGGGCCTCTTCAGGGAGGCCGATTTCTCGCGCGGCCATCGCGGCGGTCACGTCGCTGGCGGGTTCATCGTGAACCAGACAGACGGTCGGTACTTTGGCTGCCGGTTGTCTTTTCGGGATAATCGGGTTCCACCTATCCCAGACAAACTGCAGGGCCGGTCGCCATCCGGCGGCGGCGTTTGAAGAAGCGCCGCAACGATGTCGCTGCGGCGCCTTTCAGAGGTTCAGGCGTCAAGCCTTACTTGCAGGCGGCGACGGAGCCGGCGGCTACGCCCTGGCAGACGGTGTCCTTGGTGACCCAGCCGGCGTCGATGACGACGTTGAGGTTGTCCTTGGTCACCGGCAGGGGCGTGAGGAAGACCGACTGCATGGCAACACCCTTCGGGCCGCCGGAGAAGGTCTGCACGTCCTTGATTTCCGTCATCTTCTTGCCGGATGCGAGTTCGGAGGCGATTTCTGCGGCGCGCTTTCCGAGTTCGCGGGCGTCCTTCCAGACCGACACGGTCTGGGTGCCGAGCGCCACGCGGTTCAGCGCCGCCTGGTCGCCGTCCTGGCCGGAGACCGGCACGGAGCCGGCAAGGCCCTGGGCGGTCAGTGCGGCCACGACACCACCGGCGGTGCCGTCGTTGGAGGCGACGACGGCGTCAACCTTGTTGTCGTTGGCCGTCAGGAACTGCTCCATGTTCTTCTGGGCGTTTTCCGGCTTCCAGCCATCGGTATAGGCCTCGCCGACATTCTTGATCTTGCCCGCGTCGATGGCTTCCTTCAGCACTTCCATCTGTCCGGAGAAGAGGAAGTCGGCGTTCGGGTCGGAAGACGAGCCTTTGATGAAGACATAGTTGCCTTCCGGCTTCACCTTGAAGACCTCGCGGGCCTGCATGCGGCCCACTTCCTTGTTGTCGAAGGTGATGTAGAAGGCAGCCGGGTTTTCGATCAGGCGGTCATAGCCGACGACCGGAATGCCTTCTGCGGCAGCCTTTTCGATGGCCGGGCCGATGGCTTCCGAATCCTGGGCGAGAACGATGAGGGCATTGGCGCCCTGCGAGATCAGGCTTTCCACGTCGGTCAGCTGCTTTGCAGCGGACGACTGGGCGTCGGCGGAGATGTACTTGTCGCCGGAGGCTTCCAGCGCGGCCTTGATGGCGGCTTCGTCGGTTTTCCAGCGTTCTTCCTGGAAGTTGGACCAGGACACGCCGATCACCAGGTCCTTGGCGATGGCGGCAGAATGCATGGAGACGATGATGGCAGCGCCTGCCATCAGCTTCATAACGGAATTCATCAATGTTCCTCCCAAAGAGCTGGCTGACCGCATGCGACCTCCCGCATGACAAACCGGTCAACCCGGATACTGTCGTCAAAAGTCCACCGTTCAACGGGTTCGAGACTTTTTTCTCGACAGTCGAGAAAATAGATGTCAGAGATTTTTAAGGCTGTCAACACACCCAACGGGCGCTTGAACAGCAGTCGAAAGGGTGCTTTGGGAGGAGCATGCGCTTTCGCTAAGATGTCCTCCCGCACGTTGTCGCCATGCTCACGAAATCCAGCACAGAACTCGTGCGGCAACAGAACAGCAGCCTGGTTCTGTCTGCCTTGCGGCGCGGTGGGCCGCTTGCCCACACGGATCTCTCCGCACTGACGGGGCTGTCGTCTGCGACCGTCTCGGCGATCACTGCGGATCTGGAGCGTGTCGGCATTCTCGAGCGGCTGGAGCAAAAGCCGGCCGCAGGGCGTGGCCGCCCCCGGGTGCTTTTCTCGCAGCGGCGCGACGGCGGCTATATTGTCGTGGTGCGCATCTCTTCCGATACGGTGCAATATTCGCTCGCCGACTACGGCGGCACGTTGATGGACCGGTTTGAGGAGGCGCGCGGCAGCCAGGGGGCGGCGCTCGGCGGCGGGGCCGGCGATACGCGGGCCTTTGCGGCCGGCTTCATGGCGGCGCTCAATCGGCTGGTGCAGCGTTCGCGGCTCGATCGGCGCCAGATCGTCGCCGTATCGATCAGCAGCAAGGGCGTCGTGGACAGGGAGGCCGCCCGTCTCGTCTGGTCGCCCGTCTTCGGCACGGCGGCGGTGGATTTCGCGGCGCTGCTCTCCGCCGATGGGTGGGATGCGCAGGTGGTGCTCAGCAACGAGACGCTTTTGGTGGCGCAGGCGCTGATGGCCAAGGAGGCGACGACGGCGATCCCGGCGCTCGCGGCGCTTTCGCTCGGCCACAGCATCGGGCTGGGCATTGCCCGGCGTGGCCGGGGAGGGGAAATCGAGGCGACCGCACCGAATTTCGGGCACATGCCGCATACGCCGGACGCCGGCCTGTGCCGCTGCGGCGCGCGCGGCTGCGTCGAGGCGGCGGCGGGCTTTTACGGCATCCTGCGCAAAGCCTTCGAGGTGCCGTCCGACACGATCCCGGCGAAATTCGTGCCGCTGGCCGAGATGGACAAGATCGCGCTTTCTGCCCGCCAGAAGAACCGGATGGCGGGCTATGCCTTCCGCGAGGCCGGGGCCGCCCTCGGCCAGGGACTTGCCCGGCTCATCAGCCTTCACGGCGCCATGCCGATCCACGTGACCGGGCTGGGGTTGCGCTACTTCGATCTCATGCACCAGTCGATGGAAGAGGCGCTGGCGCAGTCGCATGCCGCCCGTATTGGCGGCATGCCGGCCATCCACCTTGTTTCGGACGAGACGGGGCTGGTGTTTTCCGGCCATCTGGAGCTTGCTCTTCAAGTGGTGGATGCGAGCATTCTGGCTGCGCGGCTTTAGGATCGAACCCCCGTCAGGATCGGTGCTCTTCCGATGAGGACGGGATCGAATGGCCTTGAGTCCGCCCAAGGCGCGGCTTGGGTCCCTGTCGGGCATTGTTCGCCGGAAGCCGCCAAGCACGCCTCGACCTTTCAAAGCGCGTATCCTGAGTGGGTTCTGGACTTGCGGCCCGTCTTGGTGGCGGCGATGCATCTGCTGGATGCAATGATGAACGAGATTCCCGCAGGCTCTTGTTCTTTCTACATTTAAAACCTCTCAATCTTCGTAAGTTAACGTTTAATCAACCCGGTATCCCCAGTGTTCGGGATCTGATTTTCAGGTGGTCAGGGCGTGTCAGCCCGCTTCCACCGAAGGCACTGCGCGCTCGCTGCCATCGCTGGAGAGGTGGCCGTCGTGTGTCGAACCGCTCGGCGGTCAATGGAGGGGACACGGTGAAGCTTACCATCTCGAAGAGCCTGATTGCCTTTGCGGGCTGCGTGACGTTCGGTCTTGCCGTGGCCATCGGCCTGCAGAGCCAGACGCTGGAGCGGCTGAAGGTCAGCGGCCCCGTCTATCAACAGATCGTCGATGGCAAGGATCTGGTGGCCGACATCCTGCCGCCGCCGCTTTATCTGGTCGAGGCCTATCTGCTTGCCAACGAGTCCGACATTCGCCCGGATCTCGGCGGTGAGAACGCGGCCCGGATCCAGAAGCTGAAAACGCAATATGACGAGCGCAAGCTCTACTGGCAGTCATCGACGCTGCCCGCCGATCTCACCGCGCAGCTCTACGATCAGGTGCTGAAGGAAGGCGATGCCTTCTGGGCGCATATGCAGCAGGTCTATCTTCCGGCGCTGAAGGCCGACGATGCGGCGGCCCGGCACGCGGCACTTGCCACGCTGCGCACGCGCTTCAAGGCGCATGAGGCGGCGGTGTTGCAACTGGTTGGCATGACCGACCGCTACATGGTCGCCCGCGAGGCGGAGGCAAAGGCGGAAATCTGGCGGGGCAGCGCGCTGGCGCTCTCGGCGGGCATCGCCTCGCTGCTGCTGTTCCTTGCCGGTGTCGTCTATCTGCACCGCCGCGCCATTCGCCCGGTCGTCGGCATGACGGACCGCATGAGCCGTCTGGCGGCGGGTGACCTTGCCAGCGAGGTTCCCCATGCCGGGCGCGCCGACGAGATCGGCAGCATGGCGGCAGCCCTCGCCGTCTTCCGCCAGTCGGCGCTGGAGCAGATCAGGCTTGAGGCCGAAGCCGAGGCGGCGCGGTCTGCCGCCGAAGAGGATCGTCAGGCCCGCGAGGCCGTCGCGCTCGGTGAGGCGACCAATGTCCGGTTCGTCATCGAAGAGCTTGGTGCCGGTCTCGCACGCCTGGCCGAGTGCAACATACGCCAGACACTGGACCACCCCTTTGCCGGCCCCTTCGAACGGCTGCGCTGCGATTTCAATACCTCCATCGGCATGTTCCAGTCGGCGCTCGAAGAAGTCCTGCATGAAACCAGCCAGATGCAGGGCAAGAGCCAGGAGATGCGCGACGCTGCCGGCAATCTCTCGAAGCGCACCGAGCAGCAGGCCTCCGCGCTCGAGCAGACGGCGGCCGCGCTGGAAGAGGTGACATCCACGATCCGCTCTTCCGCCGAGCGCACGCAGACGACCCGATCGCTGGCCCGCGAGGCGCGTGACTGCACGCGTCAGTCCGGTACGGTCGTCACCGGGGCCGTGGAGGCCATGCAGCGCATCCAGAAGGCGTCGTCCGAGATCACCCAGATCATTGCCGTGATCGACGAGATCGCCTTCCAGACAAACCTCCTCGCGCTGAATGCCGGGGTCGAGGCGGCGCGTGCCGGCGAAAGCGGCAAGGGATTTGCCGTCGTGGCGCAGGAGGTGCGCGATCTGGCCCAGCGCTCCGCCACGGCGGCCCGCGAGATCAAGGGACTGATCGGCAATTCCGGCGTCGAGGTCTCCGCCGGCGTGAAGCTCGTGGCTGAAGCGGGTGCGGCCCTGCAGCGCATCGAGGATTTCGTGACCGCCATCGACGAGAATGTCGATGCGATCGCCACCGCCACGGCGGAACAGTCGGCCGGCCTTCAGGAAATCAGCACGGCCGTCAATCACATCGACCAGATGACGCAGCAGAATGCGGCGATGGTGGAGGAAACGAGTGCCATCAGCCAGTCGCTTGCCGAGGGCTCGATCACGCTGGCTTCGCTCGTCGCCCGCTTCAAGCTCAACCGCCGGCGGACCATTCGCGATCCGAAGGATGCGCAGGGCGGCGCCGTGCGGCGATCTTTCCAGACGGCGGCCTGAGGCGGGTTTTCCCCATGCCAGACATGCAAACGCCGGCCCGAAGGCCGGCGTTTCCCGTTCAGGCGCGGCAATCAGCCGATCGTGACACGGCGCTTTTCGGCAACCGACTGGACGGCGGCGTCGGCCAGCAGCAGGGCGGCGAGGCCATCATCGCCGGTCGGCGCGATCGGTGTGCCCTTTTCGATCGCCGAGATGAAGGTTGCGATCTCGTTGGCATAGGCCTGCGTGTAGCGCGTCATGAAGAAATCGTAGAGCGGCGGGCGGGTGTAGCCGCTGCCATTGGCGATTTCGATGGATACCGGGCGCTGGTTTTCGGCCGAGACGAGGCCCTTCGAGCCATGCACCTCGATGCGCTGGTCATAGCCATAGGTGGCGCGGCGGGAGTTGCAGATGATCGCCTGGCGGCCGGACGCCGTTTCGAGGATGACGGAAGCGCTGTCGAAGTCGCCGGCCTTGCCGATTTCGGGATCGACCAGCACGGAGGCATGGGCCGTGACGCTCACCGGCTCTTCGCCGAGCAGGAAGCGGGCCATGTCGAAATCATGAATGGTCATGTCGCGGAAGATGCCGCCGGAACGCTTGACATATTCGGCCGGAGGCGCGCCCGGATCGCGCGAGGTGATGGTGACCATCTCCACGGTGCCGATGGCGCCATCTTCGATCGCCTGCTTGACGGCCATGAAGTGCGGGTCGAAGCGGCGGTTGAAGCCGACCATGAGCTTGGCACCGGTTTCCTTGACGACCTTCAGGCAATCGCGCACGCGCTGGGCGTCGAGATCGACCGGCTTTTCGCAGAAGATTGCCTTGCCGGCGCGGGCAAAACGCTCGATGAGGTCGGCATGGGTGTCCGTCGGCGTGCAGATGACGACGGCGTCGATGTCGTCGGCCGCCTCGATCGCCTCGATGGTGCGGACCGCGCAGCCATATTGGGCGGCGATGGCTTCAGCCGCGGCGGGCATGGCGTCGGCAACGGCAACGAGAACGGCGTCCGGATCGCCGGTGACGGCTTTTGCATGGACCTTGCCGATGCGCCCTGCGCCAAGAAGGCCGAATCTCACTGTCATGTTCGTCTCTTTTCAAAAGCCGGCCGCGGCCAGCGGGAGGCGGTCGTGCTCATCGCCCACGATCGCAAAGGCGCAGGGCGGGAACCGCCACTGGAAACAGGGAGGGCACGAGCCGGTCCATCATCGGCCCACGCAATAGAATGAATGAAGCATTTCCTCCGTTGCGGAATTTTTATTCCATAACGGTCGCCGGCGTCAAGCTTGCCTGCGGCCGACCTTGCCCCTAAAAGATCGCGCAGATGGGCAAGAAGATGGCAGCTGAAAGATCCGCGCCGTCTCGTCCGCTGCCGGTCGGGCTTGAGGGCCCACCCGGTGACGTCCAGACACCCGAAAAGGCCCGCTGCCATGATGCTGAAATTCATTGACCCCGACCATCCCTTTTATCGCCCGCTCTGGGTGCGGCTCGTCATCGTCGGTTTCACCTCCGGCTGGACCGTTGTCGAGTTCATGAACGGCAACGAAATGTGGGGTTACATCTTTCTCGCCATGGCGGCCTACACGGGCGCCGCTCTCCTGGTGTTCTACAAGCCGAAGGATCCCGCGGCCGAGGTGACGCCGGCAGCCGAGGAGGCCGAGGCGAAGGCCCCGGCTGAAACCGACCGCAAGGACGGCTGACGGCTTCGATCCCGCCCGGCTCAAAAGGGCGAGGGCCGTTGCAGGCGGCGCAACGCTTCGTCGACCAGCATGTTGGCGATCATCATCCGCCGAGTCGCCTGCGCGCGGAAGACCGGCAGGTGACGGTCCGGATGGTTCAGCGCCGCGAAAGCCCGGCGGCGCAGAGCGAGGCTTTCGGGCGTCTCGCGGTCGGCCAGGGCAAGGTCAGCGGCGATCTCTTCGGGTGACAGGCGCATCAGATGCTCCGGCATGACCGGTTCGGGAGGCTCCAAGCCTTGCGCGGCTGACTCTTCCACGACCTGCGTCCGCCCGTCGTCATCCAGAGAGATGTCGTCATAGGCGCGGCGCACCATGTCGGTGTTTGCGGGGCGGGCCTCCTCTGGCTCGCCAACGACGAATCCCGCGCCGAGGCCGCGTGGACCGGCAGAATAGGCCTTCGCCGCCAGCGACTGGCCATCTTCGTCCGCATCCATCTCATGCTGCAGCCTTTCCAGGACCGACTGGAATACCGATCGTGCGAACATCGCGCCTGCCTCCGTGGCGGCAGGAAACCATGTCGCCGTTACGCGAGGCTGGCGGCAGGCATGGCACGGGCCTGCTTGAGGATGAGGTCGTAGAGCAGCTTGGCGCTCGGCGGAAGCGCCCGGCCATGGGCGGTGATCAGGCTGTAGGGTCGGATGCGAATCGGCGCGGTGATCGGCAGCACGCGAATTTCCCCGATGGCCGTGCCGTTGCCGGCGATCATGGTGGCCACGTCGCGGGCCACGGGGGCGATGGCGTTGGAATGGCGTACGATCGACAGCGTCAGGATGATCGAGGAGGTGTTGATGACGGTCGAGGGGAGGCGCACCCCGGTCGTGGCGAAACTGTCCTCGACGGCCCGGCGCAGAAGCGTGCCACGGGGCTGGAACACCCAGTCGAAATCCGTCATGTCCGCGAGCGTTGCGCCCTCCTGCTCCAGAAGCGGGTGGCCGTCGCGGACAATCAGGCAGACGTCTTCCTCGCCGATTTCGACGAGGTCGAAGAGGCGCGGGTCAACATCGTCGGGCACGCGGCCGATCACGAAGTCGTGGCGGGCGGCGAGCAGTTCGCGCGTCAGGACATTGCTGTTTTCGATCTGCACGTTGATGTAGATGCCGGGATAGGCGGCCGAGATCTGCCGGATGGCGGGGACGGCGAGGCTGAGGGCCGGGCCGGTGACCGAGCCGAGCGAGACCGAGCCGCCGCTGCCGCTTTTCAGCTCCGAAATCTCGCGCGCCGCCTCGCGCAATTCGAGAAGCACGGCGCGGGCGCGGCGGGCGAGCGCACGGCCATATTCCGTCAGTTCGATGCCGCGCGCGGCCCGTTCACACAAGGGTGCCTTGAGGATCGCTTCGATTTCCCCCAACATGCGCGAAGCGGCCGGCTGCGACATGTTGAGGGCTTCGCCGGCCGCGCTGATCTGGCGGTGCTCCTCAAGCGCGAGAATCAGCCTTAGATGGGTGATCTTCAGGCCGGCGCGCAGCATGGCGCCTTCGGAAATCTCTCCGCTGAGGGCAGGGTTGCGCGGGTTCATGACGCCGTTTCCCGTTCTGGTATGGATCGCACTTCGGGCTCGCGGATCGTTCGCATTTGCGAAAAATCACACTGTTTATATTCATCATAACAAAATTGGTATGTGAATACCCAAACAATGAATTTGACAGTTATGTCGATTGATTCCAGTTTGCGGCCAATGCGCCAGTGCACGTGGGAGCGTGTCAGGCCGGGAGGCAACCTTTTCTTCTTGAACCTCCGCCGGAAACTTCCGGACGCACGACGCCTTGCGCATGTCGCCCCGCCTTCCAGGTGGGGCACCAACACTCAGGGAGAGACGTATGAAATTTATCACTTCGCTTCTTGCAGCCGCCGCGATGAGCGTAGCCGCGTTCATTGCCCCGGCCGTTGCACAGGACAAGGGCGTCGTTGGCATTTCCATGCCGACCAAGACGTCCACGCGCTGGATCTCGGACGGCGAGACGATGGAGAAGCTGTTCAAGGAAGCCGGATACACGCCGGACCTGCAGTTTGCCGACGACGACATTCCGAACCAGCTCGCCCAGATCGAAAACATGGTCACCAAGGGTGCCAAGGTTCTCGTCATCGGCGCCATCGACGGCACGACGCTCTCCGACATCCTGCAGAAGGCTGCCGACGCTGGCGTGAAGGTCATCGCCTATGACCGCCTGATCCGCGATTCGGGCAACGTCAACTACTACGCCACCTTCGACAACTTCCAGGTCGGCGTTCTCCAGGCCAACACGCTGGTCGACGGCCTCAAGGCCAAGTTCCCGGACGTCAAGCCGTGGAACGTCGAGCTGTTCGGCGGTTCGCCGGACGACAACAACGCCTTCTTCTTCTATGACGGCGCCATGTCCGTTCTGCAGCCGCTCATCGACAAGGGCGACATCGTGATCAAGTCCGGCCAGACCGGCATGGAAACCGTTGGTACGCTGCGTTGGGACGGTGCTGTTGCCCAGGCCCGCATGGAAAACCTGCTGTCCTCGACCTACACCGATGCCAAGGTCAACGGCGTTCTGTCGCCCTATGACGGCCTGTCGATCGGCATCCTGTCGGCTCTCAAGGGCGTCGGCTACGGCTCTGGCGACATGAAGATCCCGGTTGTCACCGGCCAGGACGCCGAACTTCCGTCGGTCAAGTCGATGCTTGCCGACGAGCAGTACTCGACGATCTTCAAGGACACCCGCGAACTCGCCAAGGTCACCGTCGGCATGGTCAACGCGATCATGGAAGGCAAGGAGCCGGAAGTGAACGACACCAAGACCTACGACAACGGCGTCAAGGTCATCCCGTCCTACCTGCTGAAGCCGGTTGCCGTCACCAAGGCCAACGCCAAGGAAGTGCTGGTCGGTTCGGGCTACTACACCGAGCAGCAGATCGACAACTGATCCGTTCCGGATCCGTCATCCGGGGCCCGCTTCTCAAGCGGGCCCTTCTTCACTTCACGGATGGATGCCAGCGGCCCGACGTTGTCCGGCATCCGGATCTGGAATGCGCAAGATGGACAAGATCATTCTTGAAATGCGGGGCATCACCAAGACGTTTCCGGGCGTCAAGGCCCTGAACAACGTCAATATCAAGGTGCGCGAAGGCGAAATCCATGCCCTCGTCGGCGAAAACGGCGCCGGCAAGTCCACGCTGATGAAGGTGCTGTCGGGCGTCTATCCGGCCGGGACCTACGAAGGCGATATCGTCTATGACGGCGAAGTCCGCCGCTTCTCCACCATCGCCGACAGCGAACATCTCGGCATCATCATCATTCACCAGGAACTGGCGCTGGTGCCTCTGCTCTCGATCGCGGAAAACATCTTCCTCGGCAACGAGATCGCATCCGGCGGCGTCATCGACTGGCGCGAGACCTTTTCGCGCACCCGCGAGCTATTGGCCAAGGTCGGTCTCAAGGAAGCGCCCGCGACCCTTATCACCGACATCGGCGTCGGCAAGCAGCAGCTGGTGGAAATCGCCAAGGCGCTGTCGAAGAAGGTGCGCCTGCTGATCCTCGACGAGCCGACCGCCTCGCTCAACGAAACCGATTCGGATGCCCTCCTGCGCCTCCTTATGGAGTTCCGCGCGCAGGGCATGACCTCGATCATCATTTCGCACAAGCTGAACGAGATCAAAAAGGTCGCCGACAACATCACCATCCTGCGCGACGGCGGCACGGTGGAAACGCTCGACTGTCACACGCAGGACATCAGCGAAGACCGCATCATCAAGGGCATGGTCGGCCGCGACATGGAAGACCGCTATCCGCCGCGCGAGCCGAAGATCGGCGAGACGCTGCTGGAGGTGAAGAACTGGAACGTCTTCCACCAGCATCACCGCGACCGGCAGTTCCTGCATGACGTGAACTTTACGGTGCGGGCCGGCGAAGTCGTCGGTATTGCCGGCCTGATGGGCGCGGGACGCACGGAGACGGCGATGAGCCTCTTCGGCCGCTCCTGGGGTCACAAGATCACCGGCGAGGTGACGATGCGCGGCAAACCCGTGGACGTCTCCACGATCCCGAAGGCGATCGATGCGGGTCTTGCCTATGTGACCGAGGACCGCAAGCATCTCGGCCTCGTGCTGATCAACAACATCAAGGAAAACACCACCCTTGCCAATCTCGAGGGCGTGTCGCGCTCCGGCGTCATCGACGACCGGAAGGAAACGAAGGTGGCGACGGACTATCGCTCGCTGCTGCGCATTCGTTCCCATTCCATCTATCAGGAGACCGTGAACCTCTCCGGCGGCAACCAGCAGAAGGTGGTGCTGTCGAAGTGGCTCTTCACCAATCCCGAAGTCCTCATTCTCGACGAGCCGACGCGCGGTATCGATGTCGGCGCGAAGTTCGAGATCTATTCCATCATCAACCAGCTTGCCGCCGAAGGTAAGGGCATCCTGATGATCTCTTCGGAGATGCCGGAGCTGCTTGGCACCTGCGACCGCATCTACGTCATGAACGAAGGGCGCATCGTGGCCGAGCTCTCCAAGGCGGAGGCAAGCCAGGAAACCATCATGCGCGCCATCATGCGCTCCGGGGAGAAACACTAATGGCCGGTCAAACCAGCGCAGGCACCCAGACCTCGATCGGGGCCTACCTCAAGAACAACATCCGCGAATACGGGCTTCTCGTTGCGCTCGTCGTCATCATGGTGTTCTTCCAGATCCTCACCCAGGGCGTTCTGTTCCGGCCGGTCAACATCACCAACCTGATCCTGCAGAACTCCTTCATCGTCATCATGGCGCTCGGCATGCTGCTGATCATCGTGGCGGGGCATATCGATCTTTCGGTCGGCTCCATCGTCGCCTTCACCGGCGGCCTTTCGGCCATCATGCTGGTGAAATGGGGCATCCACTACTCGATCGTCGTGCCGATCTGCCTCGTGCTCGGCGGTCTGGTCGGCGCGGCGCAGGGCTACTGGGTCGCCTACCAGAAGATCCCGTCCTTCATCGTGACGCTGGCCGGCATGCTCGTCTTCCGCGGCCTGACCTATCTCGTCCTTGAAAACCGCCCGATCGGGCCGTTCCCGAAGGACTTCCAGATGCTGTCGACCGGCTTCGTCCCGGATCTGCTCTACTTCCTCAATCCGGCGCCGGAGACGATCACCAACCTCTTCGCTCTCGTCGTCGTGCTGGTGCTCGTGGCGCTCGCCGTCTATTTCGGCCTGAAGAACCGTGCGGTGAACGACAAGCACGGCACGGAGAACGAACCCTTCGTCTTCTTCGTCCTGCAGATGGCCGTCACCGGCGTGGTTGCGATCTTCATCGGCTACCAGCTCGCCACCTACAAGGGCTTCCCCAACGTGCTGGTGGTGATGGCGCTTCTGATCGCGCTCTACACCTTCATCACCAACCGCTCGACCATCGGCCGTCGCATCTACGCCATGGGTGGCAACGAGAAGGCCGCGAAGCTTTCGGGTATCAACACCGAACGGCTGACCTTCTACACCTTCGTCAACATGGGCGTTCTGGCATCGCTCGCCGGCATGATCATCGCGGCCCGCCTCAACTCGGCAACGCCGAAGGCCGGCGTCGGCTTCGAGCTTGACGTGATTGCGGCCTGCTTCATCGGCGGTGCCTCGGCATCCGGTGGTGTCGGCAAGATCACCGGCGCCGTCATCGGTGCCTTCATCATGGGCGTCATGAACAACGGCATGTCGATCGTCGGTCTCGGCATCGACTACCAGCAGCTCGTCAAGGGTCTGGTGCTGCTCGCCGCCGTGTTCTTCGACGTCTACAACAAGAACAAGGGCTGATCCTTCGGACAGTCCAGGCGGTCACCCTGCAGGCCGCCGCCAGCGTCGGCCTGCAGATGGTGCCGAAAGAGAAGATCGGCGCTGCACCCTCAGCGATCTTCGACGGAACAATGAAAGGGAATGCCTCGTGCTGATTTCGCAGTTTTTGAATTCCGACGGCTCGGTTTCCGTTGCGGTACGTACCGCAGTTGGTGAGCCGGCCCGCGTCGTGGCCGGTGCTTCGAGCGTCTATGCGCTGGCGCTCGAGGCCGCCGACAGTGGCAAGAGCCTGTCCGCGGTGATCGAGGCGAAGGGTTACGGCGAGACCGTCGATCTCCAGGCGGTCGCGGAGGCGGGCCGCTTCCTGCCGCCGATCACCCATCCGGATCCGGCGCACCTGCACCTGACCGGGACGGGCCTGACCCATCTCGGCTCGGCCGCCACGCGGGATGCCATGCATGCCGCCGTCTCCAAGGTGGAGGAGGGCGCCACCGACACGATGAAGATGTTCAAGATGGGGCTTGAGGGTGGAAAGCCGGCCGCCGGCCAGATCGGCGTGCAGCCGGAATGGTTCTACAAGGGCAACGGCTATCAGTCGGTCGCGCCCGGCGCCGATCTCGTCTCCCCCTCCTTTGCGAAGGATGGCGGTGAGGAGCCGGAAATGGCCGGCATCTACGTCATCTCCTCCAAGGGCGATGTGTTCCGCCTCGGCTTTGCCGTCGCCAACGAGTTTTCCGACCATGTGACGGAGCGGGTGAACTACCTCTACCTCGCCCATTCCAAGCTGCGTCCGGCAAGCTTCGGCCCGGAAATCCGCGTCGGTGCCCCGCCGGCCGATATCCGCGGCACCTCGCGCATCTGGCGCGACGGCGCTGTCCTTTGGGAAAAGCCGTTCCTGTCGGGCGAGACGAACATGTCGCACAGCTTCGCCAATCTGGAGCATCACCACTTCAAATACGGCCTCTTCCGCCAGCCGGGCGACGTGCATGTGCACATGTTCGGCACGGCGACGCTGTCCTTCGGGGACGGCATCGAGACGAAGGCCGGCGATATCTTCGAAATCGAGGCCGAGGGCTTCGGGGCGCCGCTGCGCAACCGGCTGGCCATCGCAGAGACTGAAACCATCGCGATCCACGACCTCTGAGGTCTGGCGGATCGCGCCGGAGCCTGTCCGCTGGGGCAGGGGCCGGAACTGAAGCCGGACTGGACGCCGGCATTGAGGATTGAGACATGACGAAGAAAGCCGAATGGCCGCGCAAGCTTCGGTCGCAGGAATGGTACGGCGGCACCAGCCGTGACGTGATCTACCACCGCGGCTGGCTGAAGAACCAGGGACACCCGCACGATCTCTTCGACGGGCGCCCGGTGATCGGCATCATGAACACCTGGTCGGACCTAACGCCCTGCAACGGCCACCTGCGGGAACTGGCCGAAAAGGTGAAGGCGGGCATCTGGGAAGCCGGCGGCTTCCCGGTCGAGGTTCCCGTCTTCTCGGCGTCTGAAAATACCTTCCGCCCGACGGCGATGATGTATCGCAACCTCGCCGCACTCGCGGTCGAGGAAGCGATCCGCGGCCAGCCGATCGACGGCTGCGTGCTCCTTGTCGGCTGTGACAAGACCACGCCGTCGCTGATCATGGGCGCGGCGTCGTGCGACCTGCCGTCGATCGTCGTCACCGGCGGCCCGATGCTGAACGGCTATTTCCGCGGCGAGCGCGTCGGCTCCGGCACGCATCTGTGGAAGTTCTCCGAAATGGTGAAGGCCGGCGAGATGACGCAGGCCGAATTCCTGGAAGCCGAGGCCTCCATGAGCCGCTCGTCCGGCACCTGCAACACGATGGGCACGGCCTCCACCATGGCCTCCATGGCGGAAGCCCTCGGCATGGCGCTGTCGGGCAATGCCGCGATCCCGGCCGTCGACAGCCGCCGCAAGGTGATGGCGCAGCTTTCGGGCCGCCGCATCGTGCAGATGGTCAAGGACGACCTGAAGCCCTCCGACATCATGACCAAGCAGGCCTTCGAAAACGCCATCCGCACAAATGCGGCCATCGGCGGCTCGACCAATGCCGTCATCCATCTGCTCGCCATGGCCGGCCGCGTCGGCATCGACCTGACGCTGGATGACTGGGACCGTTGCGGCCGTGACGTGCCGACGATCGTCAACCTGATGCCGTCGGGCAAATACCTGATGGAAGAGTTCTTCTATGCCGGTGGCCTGCCGGTGGTGCTGAAGCGTCTCGGCGAGGCCGGCCTGCTCAACAAGGATGCCATCACCGTTTCCGGCGACACGATCTGGGACGAGGTCAAGGATGTCGTCAACTGGAACGAGGACGTGATCCTGCCGGCCGAGAAGGCACTGACCCAGTCGGGCGGCATCGTCGTCCTGCGCGGCAATCTGGCACCGAAGGGCGCCGTTCTGAAGCCGTCGGCCGCCTCTCCGCATCTCATGGTGCATCGCGGTCGCGCCGTGGTCTTCGAAGATATCGACGACTACAAGGCCAAGATCAACGACGAGGCCCTCGACATCGACGAGACCTGCATCATGGTCATGAAGAACTGCGGCCCGAAGGGCTATCCGGGCATGGCCGAGGTCGGCAATATGGGCCTGCCGCCGAAGGTGCTGCGCAAGGGCATCACGGACATGGTGCGCATCTCGGACGCCCGCATGTCCGGCACGGCCTATGGCACCGTCGTGCTCCACACCTCACCGGAAGCCGCCGTCGGCGGTCCGCTGGCGGTGGTGAAGAACGGCGACATGATCGAGCTCGACGTGCCGAACCGTCGCCTGCACCTCGACATTTCCGAGGAAGAGCTGGCGGCGCGCCTGGCCGAGTGGAAGCCGTATCCCGACCTGCCGACCTCCGGCTACGCCTGGCTGCACCAGCAGCACGTCGAAGGCGCCGACACCGGCGCCGACCTCGACTTCCTCAAGGGATGTCGCGGCAATGCGGTGGGCAAGGACAGCCACTGAGCGGGCTGACGTGATGGATCTGGAGAGGGGCGGCGCGCGTGCGTCGCCCTTCTTGCGTTTCGGGGTGTTGCTTGACGTGAGGGGACAGACTACATCTGATGTGGTCAGGAGACATAGTCATGTCAGGGAAGATGATTGGGGCTGCGGAGTTTAAGGCAAAGTGCCTGTCGCTGATCGACGAGGTCGCCGAGACCCGGGAGCCGGTCATTGTCACCAAACGTGGCAAGGCCCTTGCTGTTCTCACCCCCTTGCCGCCGTTACAGCCGAGCCCTTCGATCGTCGGTGCCCTGCGGGGTAGCGTGCTGCGGTTTGATGATCCCTTTGCACCTGTCGCTGACGGTGATTGGGACGCCAACCGTTGATCGTTGTTGACACGCATGTGCTGGTTTGGGCGGTTGAGGGAAATCCGCGCCTTGGTCGCACGGCTCTCAGCCGCCTGGAAGACAGTACGGATGCCGGATCCGTGCTTCTCGCCGCAATCAGTCTCTGGGAAATTGCCATGCTCGTCGAGAAGGGCAGGCTACAGCTCGACGGATCGATTGATAGATGGTTCGAGCGTGTCGTTGCTCTCCCTAGTTTGCGTCTTGTGCCACTGGATGCCCGCATTGCGATTGAGAGCGTGCGACTTCCAGGCTCCTTTCACGCTGACCCCGCCGACCGCATGATCGTCGCCACGGCTCGTGCTCTTCGATGCCCCCTTATGACCGCCGACGGGGCTATCCTTGCCTACTCGCATTCGGGGCACGTCGACACCATCGACGCGCAAAGCTGACTATCGACCGGATCGACTTCGGAAAACCCGAGCGTAAACCGCGCCGTGCCGTGGGCTGACACCCCAGCCATTCACCCCTGTGACTGGCTCTGGCTCTGTCCGCCGTCCTGCACCGTCAAGGTTACATCCAGCGTCTCGTTCACTGCGCCGTGGACGAGACCGGAGATGGGGGCGGCGTCGGTATAGTCGAGACCGGTGGCGATGCGGACGTAGCGGGCGTCGGGGCAGATCTTGTTGGCGGCGTCGAAGCCGACCCAGCCGAGGCCGGCGAGGTGGACTTCGGCCCAGGCGTGGGTGGCCGTCTGCTCGTCGGTGTCTTCCATCAGCAGGTAGCCCGAGACGTAGCGGGCGGGCAGGCCGATGCTGCGGGCAGCGGCGATAAAGATGTGGGCGTGGTCCTGGCACACACCTGCTTTGGCTTCCAGCGCCTGTTCGGCCGTCGTGGTGCTTTCCGTCGCGCCGGGCGTATAGGCGACGGTGGTGTTGATGAGTTCCATCAGCGCATGCATGCGGGCAAGGTCGCTTTCGCCCGTCGCGCTGCGGGCAAGGTCGCGTATCGGCTTACCGGGTTTCGTCAGGGGCGTGTCCCGCAGGAAAAGCCAGAGCGGCGTATAGGCCGTGTGCGGGCCGAAGACGCCGGCGCGGTCTTCCGTCTCGATCTCGCCCTGCGCCGTCACCACGATCGAATCGCGGCCGCTGGTCACGCTGACGAGGTGGGTCTGGTTGAGGAACTGGTCGGCGTAGCTCACCTCCACGGCGGCGCCATCGACCTCGACGGTCCATTCGACGACGGTCTGGCCGGGCCCGGTCGCGGGCGTCAGGCGCAGGCGCTGGAGGGCGAACTGCACCGGCTCGTCATAGCGATACTCGGTGCGGTGATGGATGGTCAGTCGCATGCCGCCTCCGCCTTACTGGTAGAATCGATAGCCATCGGAGATTTCCTGTCCCAGCCGGTTGTTGCTGGTGACGAAATCCTCGATGAATTCGTGCAGGCCGCCGTTCATGATGTCGGCGATGGAGCCCGTGGTGAGCGAGGCCAGCGTGTCTTCCGCCGTGCGGTGCGCGGCGAGCTTCTCGCCGTATTCCAGCGCGAGATAGTTCAGGTTGCTGACGATCTTCTCGTAGCTGTAGGCGAGAGAGCGCGGCTGGCGGCCGTTGAGGATCAGGAAGTCGGCGATGTTGGCCGGCTTCAGCTCGGCATCATAGACCCAACCGTAGGAGCGGTGGGCCGAGACCGAGCGCAGGATCGATTCCCACTGAACATTGTCCATGGAGGAGCCAACCTGCGTGACCGCCGGCAGCAGGACATAGTATTTCACGTCGAGAATGCGGGCGGTGTTGTCGGCGCGCTCGATGAAGGTACCGATGCGGGAGAAGTTGTAGAGCTCGTTTCTCAGCATCGTGCCATGGAAGGCGCCGCGGATGAGGCCGGCGCGGCGCTTAATCGTGTCGATCACGCCCGGCAGGTCCGTCGGCTTGACACGCTTGGCAAGCAGCGCCTTCAGCTCGATCCAGCATTCGTTGACGGCTTCCCAGGTCTCGCGGGTCAGCGCGGTGCGCACCATGCGGGCATTGTTGCGCGCTGCCTCGATCGATGAAAGCACGCTGGAGGGATTGGCGCGGTCGCGCAGGAGGAAATCGACGGCGTCCTGGCTCGTCAGTGTCTCATGCGTCTCGTCGTAGAGGGCGCGCACGTCGGCGCTTTGCAGCACGCCGTCCCAGTCGTCCTCCACCCCTTGCGAGCGGGTCAGCGACATGCGCAGGCCGGCATCGACGAGGCGGGCGGTGTTTTCGGCCCGCTCGATATAGCGGAACATCCAGTAAAGGCCGTTGGCCGTTCTTCCGAGCATCGATCAGTCCTCCAGAACCCATGTGTCCTTGGTGCCGCCACCCTGGCTGGAATTGACGACGAGCGAGCCCGCCTTCAACGCCACGCGGGTGAGCCCGCCGGGAATGATCTGCACCTTGTCGGAAACAAGCACGTAGGGTCTGAGATCGACGTGGCGGGGCGCGATGCCCTTGTTCACGAGGATCGGGACGGTGGAGAGCGACAGCGTCGGCTGTGCGATGTAGTTGTTGGGCTTGGCGGCGAGCTTTTCGGCGAAGAGCTGGCGCTCCTTCTTGGTCGCCGTCGGCCCCACCAGCATGCCGTAGCCGCCGGACCCGTGGACTTCCTTGACGACGAGGTCGGCGAGGTTTTCCAGCACGTATTTCAGGCTGTCCGGCTCGGAGCAGCGCCAGGTGGGAACGTTTTCCAGCAGCGGCTTGCGGCCGGTGTAGAACTCGACGATCTCCGGCATGTAGGAATAGATCGCCTTGTCGTCGGAAATGCCGGTGCCCGGCGCATTGGCGATGGTGATGTTGCCGGCGCGGTAGACGTCCATGATGCCGGGCACGCCGAGACAGGATTCCGGCTTGAAGGTCAGCGGATCGAGGTAGTCGTCGTCGACGCGGCGATAGAGCACGTCGATCGCCTCGTAGCCGCGCGTGGTGCGCATCTTCACCTTGCCGTCCATGACCTTGAGGTCCGAACCCTCGACCAGTTCCACGCCCATCATGTCGGCGAGGAAGGCATGTTCGTAGAAGGCGGAATTGTAGATGCCGGGGGTGAGGACGGCGACGCGAGGCTTGCCCTTGCAGCCGGGCGGTGCGAGCGAGGCGAGGCTCTGGCGCAGCAGGTAGGGGTAGTTCTCGACCGGACGCACGCGGTTCTCGTGGAAGAGCTCCGGGAACATCTGCATCATCGTCTCGCGGTTCTCCAGCATGTAGGAGACGCCGGAGGGCGTGCGGGCATTGTCTTCGAGAACGTAGAACTGGTCCTCGCCGGTGCGCACGATATCGGTGCCGACGATGTGGGTGTAGACGCCGCCCGGCGGACGGAAGCCGATCATCTGCGGCAGGAAGGCGACGTTCTTTTCGATCAGTTCGCGGGGGATGCGACCGGCGCGGATGATTTCCTGCTTGTGGTAGATGTCATCGAGGAAGGCGTTGAGCGCGATGACACGCTGCTCGATGCCTTGCGCCAGCTTGCGCCATTCGCGGCCGGAAATGATGCGGGGGATGAGGTCGAAGGGGATCAGCTTTTCAGAGGAATCGGCATGGCCGTACACGGCAAAGGTAATGCCGGTCTTTCGGAAGATGGTCTCGGCATCCTTGGATTTCGAGATCAACCGGGACCGATCCTGGCTTGCATACCAGTCATGATAGGTCTGGTAGGGTTGTCGCGGCGTGCCGTCCGCGTTCATCATTTCATCGAATGCCAATGCAGCGGTCCCCATTCATTTTGCAGCATTTGAGTACAACGACATGCACAATGCAAGAAGCATGCACATTTCGCGCGCAGGAATTTTGCAGCGCGAGAACAGCAGTATTCCTGTCTCAAATAGGTGCGTCTGCTGAGGATTTCGGCAAGCCGTGATTAGATTTTAAGTTGTGACTTCGCCGCAGTCCTGATTGCTGCGGGTGAGGCAGAAGATACTGCATTTAATTTGTGCAACACACTGCCGCGGCAGGCGGAGTTCGGGCGCTTTCGAAGCAGTGGTTTCGTTGATGGTTGCGATCAGGAAAATTCCTTTGACCCGAGCCGGTCTCAGGCCTAACCCGCGCGGACGATACCGGGGCCATGCGGGAAACGTTCGGCCGGCCAGGGCGACAGGAGTTTTCAGATGACACTCGACAGGATGGCGCCGGCGATTTTCGTGCTGCTCTGGTCGAGCGGCTGGGTGCTGGCGAAATATGTCGGTCCCTATGCCGATCCCTTCACGCTGCTGGCGCTGCGCAATGCGCTGACGGCGCTGGCCTTCGGCGCGATCGTCGTCGCCTTCCGGGCGCCGTGGCTGTCGCGGCCGCGTGATGTCGGGCATGCACTCGTCACCGGCGTCTTCCTGCACGGGCTTTATCTCGCCGGTGTCTGGTGGGGCGTGCGCCACGGCGTGCCGGCCGCGCTGTCGGGCATCATTGCGGGCCTTCAGCCGCTGATGACGGTGGCCGCCGCCCCCTTCATGATTGGCGAGCGCGTCAGCCGCCTGCAGGTCGCCGGCATCCTGCTCGGCTTTCTCGGCATTTCGATCGCCGTGCTGCCGCGGGTCCTCGCGATTGATCCCGGTATTACGCCAATCAGCCTCGTTGCCGTCGGTGTCAATGTGCTCGGCATGGTCTCGGTCACCTTCGGCACGCTCTATCAGAAGCGGTTTCTCGCCGAGGGGGATTTGCGCACGGTTGCGGCGCTCCACTATGTCGGGGCGCTGCTGGTGACGCTGCCGCTGGCGCTGGTGTTCGAGCCCGAACACCGGCTCGTTTTCGGCTGGCCGCTCGTCTTCATCCTGTTCTGGTCGGTCGCCGTTCTCTCCATGGGGGCGGTCGGGCTGCTGCTCTATCTCATCCGGCGCGGGCAGGTGTCGCGGGCAGCTTCCCTCATCTACCTCGTGCCGCCGCTTGCCGCCGTGCAGGCCGCCATCGTCTTCGGCGAGGCACTGACACTGCCGATGATCCTTGGCACGGTGATCGCCGTCACCGGCGTGTGGCTGACAAACCGCAAGGCTAAATCGCCGCCGGTTGAGGTGACGCCGGCTGAGTGATGGGAGCGGAGCGATGGCGGGTCGAGCGATGGGCCGGAGCGACGTGGGCAACGTGGCCCCGACATGAAAAGACCGGCGCGGCCTGTGCGGGCTGCGCCGGTCTTCGTCATTCTAGCCGGGCCCTCGCGGAGCCCTGTTGCCCGTTACGCCGTTTCGCGGCGGCGCTGGCCGTTGCCGCGGTTCTGGCCGCCGGCGTTCTGGCCGGCATTGCCGCCATTGTTCTGGCCGCCGCTCGGGCGGGCCGGACGGTTGTTGCGGCGGTTGCGCTTGGCCTGGGCGTTTTCGTGCGCGGCCTGGGCGGCCGGGCCCTGGCCCTTGCGGTGCTGGCTCTGCTTGCGCTTCGGCTGCTGGCCGGCGGGGGCGCCCTGGGCGCGGACCGGGGGCTCGCCGCTGGCAACGGCGATCTCGATCTTCATCAGCTTTTCGATGTCGCGCAGCAGGCGCACTTCATCCGGCGCGCAGAAGGCAATCGCGATACCGTCGCGGCCGGCGCGGGCGGTGCGGCCGATGCGGTGGACATAGGCGTCCGGCACTTCCGGCAGATCGTAGTTGAAAACGTGGGTGACGGCCGGGATGTCGATGCCGCGGGCGGCGACGTCGGTGGCGACCAGCACCTTGATCGTGCCGTCCTTGAAGCCGGCAAGCGCACGCTCGCGCTGGCCCTGGCTCTTGTTGCCATGGATGGAGGCGACCTTGAAGCCGATGGTTTCGAGGTGCTTCGACAGCTTCTCGGCGCCATGCTTGGTGCGCGAGAAGACGATGGAGCGGCCATCGGGATTGTCGGCCAGCGTCTTGCGCAGGATGTCGGTCTTCTGTTCCTTGCCGGCCACGAAGTGCACGTACTGCTCCACCTTGTCGGCAGCCTTGCCGGGCGGTGTCACTTCGACGCGCAGCGGATCGGTCAGGTAGTCGCCGGCCAGTTCCGCGATCGCCTTCGGCATGGTGGCGGAGAAGAGCAGCGTCTGGCGCTTCTTCGGCACGAGTCTCGAGATCTTGCGCAGGTCGTGGATGAAGCCGAGGTCTAGCATCTGATCGGCTTCGTCGAGCACGAGGAAGCGCGCCGTCGTCAGCGTCACGGCCTTTCGGTTGATGAGGTCGAGCAGGCGGCCCGGCGTGGCGACGAGAATGTCGGTGCCGCGGGCCAGCGTTTCGATCTGGCGGTTGATGGAGACGCCGCCGACGACCGTCGTGATGCGGATCGGCGACTTGGCGACGAAGGTCTTCAGGTTCGCGGCGATCTGGTTGACGAGTTCGCGGGTGGGCGCGAGCACGAGAGCGCGGACGTTGCGCGGATCGGCGCGGCGGTTTTCAACGGTCAGGTTCTGGATCATCGGCAGGCCGAAGGCGGCCGTCTTGCCGGTGCCCGTCTGGGCGAGGCCGATGACGTCACGGCCTTCGAGCACGATCGGGATCGCCTTTTCCTGGATGGGGGTAGGGGTCTCATAACCGGCGGTCGCGAGCATGGAAAGCAATTGCGGCGACAGGCCGAGGTCGGAGAAGGTGGTCAATATCTTTGCCTTTCGGGGGCGCCAAAGCACAATCCCCGGGACGGCCGCATGCCGATCCGGTGTCTCTGGCGTCAAGAACCCCGCGTGATTGGGAACTTGTGGGTTGATTGAGTTGGCGTCAGGCGGCTGGCCACGGAGTGCGGCAACAGGTATCTCGCGCCCGCCTTCCTCGCAGAACAGTCTCTCTGCACGGCGCTCACGCGGCTGCCGGAAGGTACGCTGGCCTGCATGTCGGTGTTTTCGCCCGGAAAGTCAAGCGATTTTCCCGCAGTGCGAAAGGCGCGCCCGGCCCGGTGTGCCGTCCGGATGGCCGGAGCGGCCCTTTCCAGGGTGCCGTTTCTGTCGGCGCCCTCTGATCCGTTCCGCGATCTCACGGCATCGTGATGGAAACGGGATGGGAGAGCTGCGTTGGGCCCGGGTGCTGTTTGCGTCCGATTGTTGCTGTCCGGCGCACAGCCAAGCGATATCGATGAAAGGACCACCTTATGACCATGACGAACACCTGGATTCTCGCCGCCGATGGCAACAGCGCCCGGCTTCTGAAGGGCGTCAATCTCGTGAAGGACACGGGCTCGCTGCCGGAGCAGGAGGTCTTCGAGATCGAGACCAAGCAGGCCAAGGACATCATGAGCGACAAGCCCGGCCGCAGCCACTCCTCGGTCGGTCCCGGTCGCTCGGCGATGGAATATTCGTCCGATCCGGTTCAGGTGGAGCAGGAGCGGTTTGTGGCCGACCTCGCGGCCAAGCTGGATGCCTATGCGGCCGATGGCGCCTTTGACGGGTTGGTCGTTTGCGCGGCGCCGCAGACGCTCGGTACGTTGCGCACCGTGATGGGCGCCAAGGTGCGCGAGAAGACGGTGGCTGAGATCGACCGCAACTATACGAACCTGCCGACGGAGCAGTTGATCAGTTCGGTGCGGTCGGTGGTGTTTCACTGAGGGTGGGCTGGCGGAGGCTTACCCCCCTCTGCCCTGCCGGGCATCTCCCCCGCAAGGGGGGAGATCGGCTTGGAGCAACACCTTCGCCAGGACATGGCATTTCGGCATTTTCCGCGCTGGCTGAGAGCGAGCGTTTGCCTCCAGCCAATCTCCCCCCTTGCGGGGGAGATGCCCGGCTGGGCAGAGGGGGGAACCTGCGGGCGCACCGTCGGTTCCATGCGGGCCACGCCGCAGTCCCCCTCAAAAATCCGTCGCCACGCCGCCTTCCGCCTTCCGCTTCGCCACGAAGGCATCCAGCTCCTCCTCGATGGCCGGGTCGAGTGGCGGGCGCTCATACTGGTTGAGCTTGTCCTTGAAGATGCGGTTGGCGTGGTCGTAAGTGGTGGGGCGGCCGGCTTCGGTCCAGGTTTCGAAATTGCGCCAGTCGGAGAGGATCGGCGAATAGAAGGCGGTCTCGTAGCGGGCGAGCGTGTGGGCGGTGCCGAAATAGTGGCCGCCGGGGCCGACGTCGCGCACGGCGTCGAGGCCGAGCGCATCGGTGCTGACATCGAGCGGCGTCAGATATTCCGCCACCATCTGCAGGAGATCGACGTCGAGGATGAATTTCTCGAAGGAGGCGGTCAGGCCGCCTTCCGTCCAGCCGGCCGAATGCATGATGAAATTGCCGCCGCCCTGCGTGACCGCCCAGAGCGAGAGCGCCGATTCATAGGCCGCCTGCGCGTCGAGCGTGTTGGCGGCGTTGGTGTTGGAGGTGCGGTAGGGGATCTTGTACTTGCGGGCGAGTTGCCCGCCGGCCACCACGGCTTTCATGTATTCCGGCGTGCCGAAGGCTGGGGCGCCGGTCTTCATGTCCACGTTGGAGGTGAAGCCGCCATAGACGACGGGCGCGCCCTTCCTGACCATCTGCGTGAAGGCGATGCCGCAGAGCGCCTCGGCATTCTGCTGCACCAGCGCGCCGGCGATCGTGACGGGCGCCATGGCGCCGGCCAGCGTGAAGGGGGTGACGACGACGACCTGCCCGCGCGAGGACATTTCGATGATGCCCTGCAGCATGGGACCATCGAGGCGCAGGGGCGAGGAGGTGTTGATGATGGTGAAGAGCGAGGGTTCGCGTTCCATCTGCTCCATGGAAATGCCACGGCCGATGCGGGCGATCTCGATGCCATCCGTGTTGCGCTGCTGGCCCAGCGAATAGACGTGGAAGACCTTGTCGGTGAGTTTGACGAGGTCCGAAAGGCAGTCGAGGTGGCGCACGGAGGCGTGGATATCGACGGGCTCGACGGGATAGCCGCCGGTGGTGTGAACCACGTCATACATCTGCGCGAGCTTCACCAGCTTGCGGAAATCCTCCTGATTGCCGGTGCGGCGGCCGCCATCGCGGTCGGCCACGAAGGGGGCGGAGGCGATCTGCGCGAAGACGAGGTTGTTGCCGCCGATCCGGACGTTCCGCAGCGGGTTGCGGGCATGCATGGTGAACTGCTCGGGAACGCTCGCCATCATTTCCATGATGAGGCCGCGGTCGAAGCGCACACGGTCGGTGCCGGGCGTCACATCCGCGCCGGCCGCCTTCATGCGCTGGCGGGCCTCCGGCAGGATGATGTCCATGCCGATTTCCTCGAGGATGGTCAGTGATGCCTCATGAATTGATTCAAGGGCTTCGGGCGAGAGCACAGAAGACTTCTCGATCGTATTGATCAGATTGAGATATTTCGATCCGGGGCCGAGCTTTCGGCCGCGCTCCGCGCCGCGTCCGCCGCTGCGCCGACGGCGCTCCACCGGGGTTGCGCCCGTCTCGATAGCTGCACCCTCGTGCTCGTCCATGATGCTCTTCCCGTCCTCGATTCCGATGGTGGGAAGCTCGCAGATTTTTCCGACACGGGCTCTGCCAAATGCGACAAGCCAGTTCGACCGCAAGGGCTTGTTTTGCTTCGATTGCGCCGTTTGCGTGTCAATCCGCGACGGATGGCGCCACGGCAGGCTTTTCGCCGCATAGCATCTCGCGTTTTCCCGCATAGCCCTTGCGGCGTTCGATGGCAAAGCCGGCGGCCTGCAGGTTGCGGCGCACGAAGCCCGCCGCGGCATAGGTGCCGAAGCGGCCGCCGGGGCGGGTGAGATCGTGGACGCGGGCGAGCGTTTCGAGCGACCACATGGCGGGGTTGCGGGACGGGGCGAAGCCGTCGAGATACCAGGCGTCGAAGGGTGCTGCCCAGGCTGGCAGCGTTTCCATCACGTCGCCGCAGACGACGGTCAGGGTCACGTCACCGGTAAAGGCAAGCTTAACGTGGCCTGCGGGCGCCGCGGGCCATTGCGCGACAAGTTCACCCCGTTCGCGGTCGATTTCCGGCCAGCGGGAGAGCGCCCGGTCGATCTCTTCTGCCGTCATGGGGTAGCGTTCGAAGGAGGTGAAGGCGAGGCTCGATCCTTGCACCTGCGTTTCCCGCCACTGGCGCAGCGTCTCGCAAAAGTTCAGGCCGGTGCCGAAGCCGAGTTCGCCGATCGAAAAGGCGGCGGGTCGGCGCCAGCGTTCCGGCAGGCCGTTGCCGCCGAGGAACACGTGGCCGCATTCGGCGCGGCCGTCCTCGCGGCAATAAAAGTGATCGCCAAAGGTGGGGGAATAGGGCATATCGCCGTCGTGCCAGGTCAGCGGCGCGGCGGCTTCGATACCGGATTCCGGGTTCGGATGCTGCGTGTTCGACATGGTGGTCGCGATAGCGCAAAACGGGGCGCGGCGAAAGCGGATCCGGGAGTCGCATCAGCGGTTTGCCGGTGGACCTTCATGTTTTCGTGAGCATGTTTTCTCAAAGGATGAGCAATGGCGGATCTGGTGATCGTCGGCGGCGGCATCATGGGTCTTTGGGCCGGTGTGCACGGCGTGCGGGCCGGGATGGAGACGCTGGTGCTCGATGCGGGCCACCCCGGTTCCGGCGCCAGCGGCGGTCTGCTCGGGGCGCTGATGCCGCATCTGCCGGAGCGCTGGAACGAGAAGAAGCAGTTTCAGCTCGAGGCGCTGGCAAGCCTTGAGGGCGAGATCGCGGCACTGGAAGCGGCGACGGGACTTTCCGCAGGATACAGGCGCACCGGCCGCCTCCTGCCGCTGTCGAAGCCGCATCACCGGGTGCTGGCCGAGGCGCGCGCGGCGCAGGCTGCGACTCTCTGGCAGGTCGCGGATCAGGTGTTTTCCTGGCGGGTCATGGACCGGCCGGAGGTCGAGGGCTGGCCGGATCCCGCGGCCTGCGAGGCCGGCGTGGTGGTGGAGACGCTCGCCGGGCGGGTCTCGCCCCGCGCCATGATCGCGCTTCTGGTGCGGTTTCTGGAGATGTCACCGCTTGCCTCCATCCGGCCTCACGCGAAGGTCGTGGCGGTCGAGGGGGGCGGGAGCGCCGTGGTTCTGGCCGATGGCGAACGGATCGGCTTCGGCCATTGCGTGATCGCTGCCGGTCCCGGCGCCTTTCCGCTGATCGACGGGCTCGTGCCGGATCGCGCTGCTGCCAGCGGCCGACCCGTGAAAGGGCAGGCGGCGTTGGTGGCCGGCGGCGGGGCCGAAGGTCTGCCGGTTCTCTTCCAGGACGGGCTCTACATCGTCCCGCATGACAATGGCACGGTTGCCATCGGCAGCACGAGCGAGGATGCGTTCGACGATCCCTTCGGCACCGACGGGCAGCTGGACGATCTCCTGTCGCGGGCCGTTGCGCTGGCGCCCGCGCTGGCCGGTGCACCCGTCATGGAGCGCTGGGCGGGCCTGCGGCCCCGGGCGATCGGGCGGGAGCCGATGGTGGGTCGGCTTGGGGCACACCCCGCCGTTTCGGTGCTCGCCGGCGGGTTCAAGGTCAGTTTCGGGCTGGCGCATCTCTTGGCGGAGGCGGTCATCGACGAGGTGGCCAGGCAGCCGCCCAAACGAAAGCTCCCCGCATCTTTCGATGTCGGGGAGCATATCAGGCTCATGCGGCGCGGGTGATCGTCAGACGGCGAACTTCATGTTCTGAATCAGAGTCACATCCTGCCGCCAAGCCATTGATGCCGATTCACAATTACATCCAGTAGGGCGGCACGCCGTAGTAGTCGTAGATCTTGCGGCCGTTATCGGCGCTCCAGCTGTAATCGTCATCGCTGTCATAGCGCGGGGCGTTTTCCACCTGGTCGCGCGTCACGTCGGTGCGGTAGCCGCCGAGGCTTTCATCATAGGTCAGCTTCGACCAGGGCAGCGGGTAGTGATCGTGGCCGATGCCGAGGAAGCCACCGAAGGCGAGCACAGCATAGGCGACGCGGCCAGAGCGCTTTTCGATGATGACGCGCTCGATGGAGCCGATGTGCTTGCCATCGCTGCCGTAGACCTTCGTGCCTTCGACCTTATCGCTGGCGATCAGGTCGTGGGTTTCGCGAACGGAGGCGTCGCGGACGCCATGGGTGGAGGCGGTGTCCTGATAGGTCATGGTGTTTCTCCCTGTTGTTGTCTGAAGGGGAAATGCGGGAGAGTCGGGATGGTTCCGCGTCACTTTCGCGTGCCCACCGCAGGTTTCGTCAAGCTGTCACGCAAATCACCTAGCAAGCGGCCTCAAGAACAGGCCTGCGCCAATGCGTGCGCGGCCGAACGGAGAGATCCCGATGCGGTATGCGATTCATTTCACGCCGCCGATCCATCATCCGCTGGCCATTGCCGCGGCAGGCTGGCTTGGTCGCAATGTCTATTCGGGCGATCAGGTGGATCATCCTCCGGTTGCCGGTTTCACCCAGCGCGAGATCGCCTTTCACACCGCCCTGCCGCGCCGCGACGGTTTTCACGCGACGATGAAGGCGCCGTTCCGGCTGGCCCCGGAGGTCAGCGAAAGCGACCTGCTCAAGGCGCTGATGCGCTTTGCCGGCACGATCGAGCCGATCGTCATCGAGCAGCTGGAGGTGGCGCGCCTTGGCGAATTCATGGGGCTCCTGCCGCATGCGCCGAGCGAGGCGGCGGCCTATCTTGCGGCCCGCACCGTGCAGGAATTCGATCATTTCCGCGCACCGCTGACGGAAGCGGAAATCGAGCGGCGCGATCCCTACCGCCTGTCGGCCGCGCAGTTCGCCAATCTGCACCGCTGGGGCTACCCTTACGTGATGGATGAATATCGTTTCCACATGCCGCTGACGGGGCCGGTGGACCGCACGCTTGCCATGCGGCTGGAGCCGGCGCTCAGGCAGGTGTTCGAGCCGCATCTTGCGGAACCGCTGAAGATCGCCAGTCTCGCGCTCTTCATCGAGCCGGAGCCGGGCGCGCCGTTCCGCGTCCATTCCCAGCATCCGCTCGGCCGCATCGGCGTGAAGCGTTCGGCCTGAGGACGCGCGGCCGGCAGGGCGAAATCGTCCTGTGCATGTGCAGCAAATCCATCTCGACTTTCGCAAGGCCGATGCTACCGTCGGGCAAAAGACGAGAGGGTGACAGAGCATGACAGACACGGCCTATCCGCGCGATCTCATCGGCTACGGGCGCCATCTTCCCGAGGTGCGCTGGCCGGGCGGGGCGAATATCGCGGTGCAGTTCGTCGTCAATTACGAGGAGGGCGGCGAGAGCTGCATTCTCGACGGCGATCCGGCATCGGAGTGCCTGCTGTCTGAGATCGTCGGGGCACAGCCCTGGGCCGGGCAGCGCAATCTCAACATGGAATCGATCTACGAATATGGATCGCGCGCCGGCTTCTGGCGCCTGTGGCGGATGTTCACGCAGCGCAACCTGCCGGTCACCGTCTATGGCGTGACGCTTGCCATGGCGCGCAATCCGGATGCCGTGGCGGCCATGAAGGAAGCGGGCTGGGAAATCGCCAGCCACGGCTATCGCTGGCTCGAATACAAGGATTTTCCCGAAGATGTGGAGCGCTGGCACATCACCGAGGCGGTGCGCCTGCACACGGAGCTGACCGGATCGCACCCGCGCGGCATGTATCAGGGCAAGCCGTCGGCCAATACGCTGCGGCTGGTGATGGAGGAAGGCGGTTTCCGCTATTCCTCCGACAGCTATGCCGACGAATTGCCCTTCTGGGTGCCGGGGCTGACGGCGGACAAGCCGCATCTCATCATTCCCTACACGCTCGATGCCAACGACATGCGCTTTGCGACAAGTCAGGGCTTCAATTCGGGCGACCAGTTCTTCACTTACCTCAAGGACACGTTCGACGTGCTCTGGCAGGAGGGCGAGGAGGGCAGCCCGAAGATGATGAATATCGGCCTGCATTGCCGGCTCGTCGGACGTCCCGGCCGTGCGGCGGCGCTGGCGCGGTTCCTCGATTATGTCCAGTCGAAGGACAAGGTGTGGGTGACGCGGCGCATCGACATCGCCGATCACTGGTACGCGCACCACAAGCCGGCCTGAGGGCCGGGACGCGGCTTGTCCACAGCTGCTGCCTTTGCACGATTTCGTGAAGGGCGCGTGCAGGGGCTGGCGCAAAGCGGGCGCTAATCTTTCCCACCGCGCAAAGGCTTGCGCGCCACCTTCACGATCAAGTGGGCCCGCAGCCTGCTTCATCATCTGTTGCGCGCTTGCGTCACCGCCTGGATCGCTCATGGCGTGGCCTTCCGGTGGGGTGGACAGGGCAGGGTGGGGCGGTATCTCTCCGGGCAGGGCCTGCATCCTCCCGGCCGGCCCAGGAAGAAGAGCCTCAGATGTCACCGATTTCCCGCCGTACTTTCGTTTTCGGGGCGCTTGCCGCGCCCGCCATCCTTTCCGGCTGCGCGACCACCGCCGGCAACGGCGCGCCCGCAGGGCCGGTCGCCACGCCGGTCGTGGCCCGCCGCCCGATCGTGTCCACCACGGAGGCCGAGCTTCAGGCCCGCTATGCCGCCTTTGAAGATGACGGCCATCTTGTGCCGGCCGTGCCCTATGAGCGGATGGACCCGAAATACTACCGCCAGCGTGTCATCGACCCCACCGGCGAGGCGCCCGGCACGGTGGTCGTCGATACGCCGGACCGGTTCCTCTATCTCGTCGAGCCTGGCGGCACGGCCATGCGCTATGGCGTTGGCCTCGGCCGCGAAGGTTTCGCCTGGGAAGGCGAGGGCGTGATCCACTGGCGGCAGAAATGGCCGCGCTGGAAGCCGCCGGCAGAGATGATCGCGCGCCAGCCGCAGCTTGCCCAGTATTCGGTGGAGAATGGCGGCATGGAGCCGGGCGTGAAAAACCCGCTCGGTGCGCGTGCGCTCTACATCTTCAAGGAGGGCAAGGATACGCTCTACCGCCTGCACGGCACGCCGGAATGGAACTCCATCGGCAAGGCTGTGTCCTCGGGCTGCGTGCGCCTCGTCAACCACGACATCGTCGATCTCTACGAGCGCGTGCCCTATCACGCCCGCATCGTCGTCTACCAGGGCGAGATGGCGCGGGTCTGAGACAGGCATCTCATCCTGCGGTTGGAGAAAGGGCGCTTGGGCCTTGTCTTCAGGCCGGCTGCGCTTTTATGGTCGTCGTCTTGAGTTTGATGAAGGACGGCGCATGACCCGTGATGACTTCGTCGCCCGCTTTGGCGGCGTATTCGAACATTCCCCCTGGATTGCCGAGCGGGCTCATGATGCCGGTGGCGTGGATGGCGGCGGGGAACTGACGGCGGGACGGGTGCACGGGGTGCTTGCAGCGCAGTTTCGCGCCGCGTCTGACGCCGAACGGCTTGGTGTGCTGAACGCCCATCCCGATCTCGCCGGCAAGCTCGCCATTGCCGGCGGGCTGACGGAGGACAGCCGCAAGGAGCAGGCCGGCGCCGGCCTCGACCGCCTGTCGCCGGAGGAGCACGCCCGTTTCACGGCACTCAACAGCGCCTATGTCGAAAAATTCGGCTTTCCTTTCATCATCGCAGTCAAGGGGCTGACCAAGGACGATATCCTCGCTGCCTTCGAGACGCGCATCGACAACAGCGTGGCGGCCGAATTCGAGACGGCCTGTGCGCAGGTCGAGAAGATCGCGCGCCTCAGGCTGGAAGCCATGCTGCCGGGAGAGGCAGCATGAGGGGAAAGTCGTTTCATCGGGCGGGGAGGGCCTGAGATGACGGAACCTGCAGGCACCGCACTCACCCGGCTTTCGCCGCCCATCGGCCGGGCGCCGGAACTCCTCACCATAGAGCCTTTGACGGCAGAGGCCTTCAAGCCGTTCGGCAGCGTGATCGAGGCCGATCCGGCATCCATGCGCCTCATCAATGGCGGCACGACGGAGCGCTACCATGCGCTGGCCGAGGCCGAGGCGCTGGGGGCTGGCGCGAAAGTCATCATCAGCCTGTTTCGCGGCCGGCCGCGCAGTTTTCCCTATCATGTCGGCATGATGGAGCGGCATCCCGAGGGATCGCAAAGCTTTTCGCCGATCGACAATCAGGACTGGCTGGTCGTCGTTGCGGCGGACGAGGGCGGGCGTCCCGGTGTGCCCCGCGTCTTCCGCGCCACGGGCCGGCAGGGGATCAACTACCGCGCCAATGTCTGGCATCACCCGCTGATGACCTACGGGGCCGAGCAGGACTTCGTCGTCGTGGACCGGATGGGCCCGGGCGGCAATCTGGAGGAGCACGTCTATGCCGTGCCCTTTCTCATCGATGCACCGGCCTGAGCGGGGCAGGACGCGTGACGAACCGGCAGGAACAGGGGAACGAGCCATGAGCGCAGGCAGCACGGAAAAAGTCGGGCGATTGACCACCCATGTCCTGGATGCCGCGGCGGGAACGCCGGCACGGGGGCTTGTCATCGACCTCTACCGCATCGAAGGCGAGGCGCGGATCTGCGTGAAGCGGGTGGTGACCAATGATGATGGCCGGGTCGACGGGCCGGTGCTGACCGGGGCCGAACTGACGGTCGGTGTCTACGAACTTGTGTTCCACGCCGGCGACTATCTGCGCGCGGCGGGCGTCGCCCTGCCTGAACCGGCCTTTCTGGACATCATTCCCCTGCGCTTCGGGATCGCCGATGCGGGTGCGCATTATCACGTGCCACTGCTTCTCTCGCCCTACAGCTACTCTACCTATCGCGGCAGCTGACGCCGGCTTTCTTCCAGTCGGGCAGCGGAGCACTTTCAGTGCCCTGCAGGGCGCGCCTTGCATCTGCGGCAGGGCCGGCCTGACGGGATGAGGGTGGTCTTTGTGGATGACATGCGTTAGGCGACTGTTTCCAATCGCGGCGAATCTGCATGTAAAACCGCAGGCTTGCCGAGGGGCGGTCGCGCGTGGGGCGTGCACCGGACCACGAAACCGACGACAGAGAAGCGGACAAACGGTTCAATGCCTGCGGCTACACTGCCCATCGTCATCAATATTCTCGTGGCGGGCATGTTCGTCGCCAGCTTCCTGACGATTGCGCATCTCAATCCCGAGTTTCCGCGCATTCGCTGGTTTGCCCTGAGCTATGCGGCGGGCATGCTGACGCCGGTTGCGGAATTCCTCCTGCCATTGATGCCGGTGCAGGCACCCTTCCTCGTGATGAGCTATGCCGGGCTTTTCATCGGTATCGTGCTGATGTCGCCGGCGCTTTCCATGCTTTACGAGCGGCAACCGGCCTGGCGGGTGGTCGGTGCGATCATCGTGGCGGGTATCGCCGTTCGCATCGCGATCTGGAACGGGCCGCGCGGGGTCTTCTGGTACGAGATGGCCTATCAGATCCCCTTTGCCGTCGCGTCTTTCCTGTGCGTCGTCACCTTCGTCAAACATGGCCGCAATACGGGTTTCGACCGGGCGGCCAAGATGCTGTTCTTCATCATCGGGCTGCACTTTCTGCTCAAGCCCTACTTTGCCGTGACGATGGGGCCCGGCATGACCGCGGCCGACTACATTCGTACCCATTATGCGCTGATCTCGCAGGCGACATCGGGGATTTTGCTGATTGCAGCCGGCCTGCTCGTGCTGATGAACGCGCTGCATGTGGTGGTCCTGCGCGACCGGCAGAGGGCCACGACGGACCCGCTGACGGGACTTGCCAACCGGCGCGCCCTGCATGCCGCCTTCGAACGCCTGATGCGCAAGGATGGCGGCGCCAACCTCTACGTGGCCCTGTTCGACATCGACCGTTTCAAGGCGATCAACGACAGCTGGGGGCATGATGAGGGCGACAAGGTGATCTGCGGCTTCGCCGACTGCCTGAGACAGACCGCGCCGGCAAACGGGCTTGTGGCGCGGATCGGTGGCGAGGAGTTCGTGCTGCTGATGACGGCGCCCGACGTGGAAACGGCACAGGCGCTGTGCGAGGCGGCGCGCATGTCTGTCTCGCGCATCTCCTTCGGGCTGGCCGGCACGGTGACGGCGAGCGCGGGCTTCACCGGCGCGCTTGCCGGAGAGGATCTGGGCGCGGCGCTCGCCCGCGCGGATCTGGCGCTCTACCGCGCCAAGGAGAACGGCCGCAACCGTGGCCTCTACGAGCCCGCGATCACGCGGGGGGCGCGCCCCGGCATGACGCGGTTGCGGTAAGGCCGGCCGCCGTTATCCCTCGAGATCGAGTATGTCGCGGTCTATGCCGTTGATGTCGCGGCGGCCGCAGAGCGCCATGGAGAGGTCGAGTTCCCTGCGGATGATCTCCAGCACGCGCGTCACGCCCGGCTTTCCCATGGCGCCGAGCCCATAGAGGAAGGGGCGGCCGATATAGGTGCCCCTGGCGCCGAGTGCCACCGCCTTCAGCACATCCTGTCCGGAGCGGATGCCGCCATCCACATGCACCTCGATCTTGTCGCCCACCGCCTCGACGATGCGCGGCAAAGCGGAGATGGAGGAGCGGGCGCCATCCAGTTGCCGGCCGCCATGATTGGAGACGATGATGGCATCCGCGCCGCTATTGGCGGCCATCTTCGCGTCCTCGACATCGAGAATGCCCTTGAGGATGAGCGGCCCGCCCCAGAGACGGCGGATCTCCTCGACATTTTCCCAGGACAGGCGCGGGTCGAACTGCTCATGGGTCCAGACCGCCATGGAAGCGATGCTTTTGACATTCTGCGCATGGCCGATGATGTTGCCGAAGCTTCGGCGCTTCGTGCCGAGCATCTTCAGCGCCCAGCCGGGCCGGGTCGCCACCTGCCACATGTGCTTCGGCGTGAATTTCGGCGGTGCGGACAGCCCGTTGCGCAGATCCTTGTGACGCTGGCCGAGGATCTGCAGGTCAATCGTCAGGACGAGCGCCGAGCAATGCGCCGCCTTGGCGCGGTGGATCAGATTTTCCACGAACCTGCGGTCGCGCATCACGTAGAGCTGGAACCAGAAGGGCTTGCTGGTCGCAGACGCCACGTCCTCGATCGAGCAGATGCTCATGGTGGACAGGGTGAAGGGGACGCCGAACTCTTCCGCCGCCTGCGCCGCCAGCATCTCGCCATCTGCATGCTGCATGCCGGTCATCCCGGTCGGCGCCAGTGCCACGGGCATGGCGACCTTTTCGCCGAGCATGGTGGTCTCGAGATTGCGGTCGCTCATGTCCACCAGCACGCGCTGACGCAGCTTGACCTTCGCGAAGTCCGCCTCGTTGGCGCGGTAGGTGCTCTCCGTCCAGGCGCCGCTATCGGCATAGTCGAAGAACATTTTTGGCACACGACGCTTGGCGAGCGCCTTCATGTCGCTGATATCGAGGGGCAAGGACATGGGGAGATCCGGCTATCTTGTTTTGCTGGAAGCGATCTAGCACTTCACGGCATGGACGGGCAGTGGGAAAGTTCCGACTGGTCAAGCGGATTGACCAGTGCTCCGATCTCAGAGCGCAGCCTTCAGCGGCTCGCCGGCGACGTAGGTTTCGACGATGGTGCGGTCGTCGCCCATGGTCTGCATCAGGAAAAGCTCTTCGGCGAGCGTCGTGACCACCTCGGCCTTGAGCGCCATGGCGGGTGTCGCGCGCATCGACAGGACGACGATGTCGGCGTCGCTGCCGGCTTCGAGCGTGCCGATGCGATCGACCAGCGACAGCGCTTCGGCATTGCCGCGCGTCATCAGGTAGAAGCTCTCCATCGGGTTCAGCCGTTCGCCCAGCAATTGCTGGATCTTGTAGGCCTCGTCCATGGAGCGCAGCATGGAATAGCTGGAGCCGCCGCCGATATCGGTGGCGACGCCGATGCGAACCGGCTTGTCCCGCCGCGCCAGTTCCTTCAGCGGGAAGAGGCCGGAGCCGAGGAAGAGGTTTGAGGTCGGGCAGTGGACGGCGACCGAGCCCGTCTCGCTCATGGCATCGCGCTCGCGCTCGGAGAGGTGGATGGCGTGGCCGAAAAGCGTCTTTGGACCCATCAGGCCATAGCGGGCATAGATGTCGGTATAGTCGGCCGCTTCCGGGTAGAGCGAGCAGGTGAAATCGATCTCGTCGCGGTTTTCCGACAGATGTGTCTGGATATGCAGGTCGGGGAATTCGGCGGCGAGCGCCTGAGCCGCCGACATCTGCTCCGGCGTCGAGGTGATGGCGAAGCGCGGCGTGATGGCGACGTGGTTGCGGCCCTTGCCGTGCCATTCGGCGATGACGGCGCGGGTCTCGTCATAGCCGAGTTCGGCTGTGTCGAGCAGGCCCTGCGGGGCGTTGCGGTCCATCATCACCTTGCCGGCCACCATGCGCATGTTGCGGCGCATGGCTTCCGCAAAGAAGGCATCGGCTGAAGTCTTGTGGACCGAGCAGTAGGCGACCGCCGTCGTCGTGCCGTGGCGGATCATCTCGTCGAAGAAATGCGTGGCGATGCGCGCCGCATGGGCGCTTTCCACGAAGCGGCATTCCTCCGGGAAGGTATAGGTGTTCAGCCATTCCAAGAGATTGGCGGCGTAGGAGCCGATGACCTGCATCTGCGGGAAATGCAGGTGCATGTCGATGAGGCCGGGCAGCAGAAGATGCGGGCGGTGATCCACCTCCTCGGCATCGCCGGGGGCTGCGGCCTTGACCGTGGCGTAGGGGCCGGCAGCGGCGATCACGCCATCCACCAGCAGCAGGCCGCCGTCTTCCTCGTAGGTCCAGGCGGCGGTGTCGTCGATGGCAAGCGGCGCGCGGTGAAAGGTCAGCGTGCGCCCGCGCAAGAGGCGGGCGGTCATCGGGTGGCCTCACTGGCAACGGCGCTCTCATACCAGGCGGTCACGAGCTTGCGCTCCTCCGGCGTCATTTCGGAGACATTGCCGGGCGGCATGGCGTGGCTGCGGCCGGCCTGCAGGTAGATTTCGCGCGCATGGGAGGCGATCTCGGCATCCGTCTCCAGCTTCACGGCCTTGGGCGGGCGCACGATGCCCTCATAGACGGGCTCGGCCGCATGGCACATGGAGCAGCGGGTGGAGACAGTGTCCTTCACGGCCGGGAAATGGGCATTGTCGGCAAAGCGCTGGAAGACGGGGGCGGGCGCCTCAGCGGTTTCGTCCTCGCCGGTCAGCACCTTCGGCACAGTGGAAAGCCACATGATCAGGATGAAGAGGATCAGCGTCACGATCCAGGTCCAGGTCGGCTTTCCCTTCCGCGCATGGGTGGTGTTGAACCAGTGGCGGATGGTGACGCCCATCAGGAAGACCAGCGCCGCGATCACCCAGTTGAAGGCGGTGCCGAAGGCCAGCGGATAGTGGTTCGACAGCATGAAGAAGATGACGGGCAGCGTCAGGTAGTTGTTGTGCAGCGAGCGCTGCTTGGCCTGGGCGCCGAGCTTCGGGTCCGGCGTCCGGCCGGCCTTCAGATCCGCCACCACGATCTTCTGGTTGGGGATGATGATGAAGAAGACGTTGGCCGACATGATGGTGGCGGTAAACGCGCCGAGATGCAGAAAGGCGGCGCGGCCGGTGAAGAGCTGCGTATAGCCCCAGGCCATGGCGACCAGCACCACGTAAAGCAGCGCCATCAGCCCCCAGGTGTTCTTGCCGATCGGCGACTTGCAGAGCAGGTCGTAGCAGATCCAGCCGACCGAGAGCGAGGCAAGCGAGATGAGGATGGCGACGGGGGCGGAAACGTCGAGCACGTGGCGGTCGATGAGGAAAAGATCGGCGCCGCCGTAATAGACCAGACAGAGCAGCAGGAAGCCCGACAGCCAGGTCATGTAGCTTTCCCACTTGAACCAGGTCAGGTGCTCGGGCATGGCGGCCGGGGCCACGAGATATTTCTGGATGTGGTAGAAGCCGCCGCCGTGGACCTGCCACTCCTCGCCATAGGCGCCCTGGGGCAAATGCGGCCGCTTCACCAGGCCGAGATCCAGCGCAATGAAGTAGAAGGATGAGCCGATCCACGCGACGGCCGTCACCACATGCAGCCAGCGGACAGCGAAATGCAGCCATTCCCAGGCGATGGCGAATTCATACATGCGGTTCCCCTTCTTGTTTTTCCGCACTGCACATTGCGCAAAATTCGCGGCGGAGGGAAGGGGCCGCATGCGGCATCCACGGCTGATGGCCGCCGCGTTCGCTCACATGGTGCTTGCCGTGCCATCCGTTGCAAGGGCTGCGAGGATCCAGTCGCGAAAGGCGCGGATCTTCGGCACGTTGCGGCGGCTTTCGGGATAGGTGAGCCAGTAGTCGCGCCCGTCATTGGCGGTGAGCGGAAAGGGCTGGACGAGCCGGCCGGCGGCGATGTCCTCGGCGTAATGCTGCGGGCTGACGATGGCGACGCCGGCGCCCGCCATGGCCGCGCCGGCATCGAGCGCCTGAAGGCCGAAGGCGTGTGGCGGGCGGCGGTCGAGCTCGGAGGCATCGACGCCGGCGGCGGAAAACCAGACTTTCCACCAACTGTCGCCAGGGCTGATGATCGGCAGCGTCAGGAGATCGGCGGGGGTCTGGAGATTGGCCTCGGCCGCAAGCCTCGGGCTCATGACGGGCGCGAAATCGAGCCGCATCAGCAGATGGGCGGCAATGCCCGGCCAGTTGCCGTCACCCCAGCGGATGGCGAGATCGGCGGGCTCGCGGGCGAAATCGAAATTGATGGGAATGGTTGTGAGCCGCACCGCAATGGTGGGGTTGCCGAGCTGGAAGGCACCAAGCCGGGAGGCCAGCCACTGCTGGGCAAAGGTCGGCGTCGTGTAGAGGTTGAGGATATCGTCGCCGGCGCGCATGGAGGCGAGCGCCTCATCCAGAATACCGAAGGCCTCGCTCACGCGCGGTTGCAGCCGCTGGCCGGCTTCCGTCAGCGCCACCTGTCGCGGGCGGCGCAGGAAGAGCTGTTCGCCGAGCCGGTCCTCAAGCTGCTTGATCTGGTAGCTGACGGCGGTCTGGGTGAGGCCCAGTTCCTGTCCGGCGCGGGTGAAACTCAAATGCCGGGCGGCGGCCTCGAAGGTTTGCAGCGCGTTCAGCGGCAGGCTGCGCGGGCGTTTCATGGATCAGCTTTCCTCATGCATGCAGACCGATCTTCCATTGATCAATCAGCATGTTCGCTCGCATCCTGCAAGGGCGATGCATGAAGGAAGCGGGGTTTCGGGATGGTCATTCTCGAACGCGATGCGGCGGTGCCGACGGACCCGCAGGCTGCCGGGGCGACGGGTGGATATCGCTGGCGTTTCACAATCCGGCTCGTCGCCCTGTTGCGCCGGATCGGCAAGCTCAGCGACAGGCTGGCTCGGCAAGCGCTGGATCTGGAGATCCTGTCGGACGAGAGGCGCCGCGACCTCGGCTTTCTTGACGGGCGGCCGATCTATCGGCCGGATGATGTGCCGCGCTGGTGAGCGGCAAGCGCCGTCAGGATTTCGGCGGCCGTCAGGGCCGCGATCACGGCGGGGCGTTTGTCGCGCACCGCGCTGCCGCCGATGGGGAGCGTCAGGCGATCAAGGGCTGCGGGATCGCCGCCCTCGGCGGTGAAGGCGTGGGCGAAGGTGGCGCGTTTCGATTTGGAGCCGATCATGCCGACATAGGCGAGGTCATGGCGGGCGAGCGCGCGGGTCGCGATGAGGAAATCGAGTGCATGATCATGGGTGAGGATGACGATGGCCGCGCCCGGTGCGGCGCGATCGATCTCCGCTTCCGGAAGCGGCGTGGCGATGGCGGTCGTGTCCGGCGGAAGGTCCGTCAATTCCTCCGGGCGGGTTTCGACGACCATGACGGTGAGCGGCAGGGGGGCGAGGGCTGCGGCGAGCGCCTTGCCGACATGGCCGGCACCGAAGAGCCACACTTGCGGCCGGGCGGCGCGCTCGTCGCTTTCCTGCATCAGGAGCGTTTCGCGCAGGCTGGCGTTGCAGGCGGAGAAGACGAGTTCGGTGCGGCCGCCGCAGCATTGGCCGATTTCGGGGCCGAGGGGAATATCCAGCCTGTCCGGCATGCTCTCGCCGGCCAGCATCCGGCGGGCGTGATCGATGGCGATGAATTCGAGTTGCCCGCCGCCGATCGTGCCGAAGAGGGTGTTGCCGGAGACCAGCATGAAGGCACCGGCCTCGCGCGGCGTCGAGCCTTTCGCAACGGCAATCGCCACGTGGATGAGAGCGGGGTGGCTGTCGAGGAAGATTGCGAGCGGCGTCATGGGGTCAGGCATGACGAAGCGGCGTGATGGGCTTCGCCCCCCTCATCCGCCTGCCGGCAACTTCTCCCCGCCGGGGAGAAGAGGGCTGGGCGAGAGCGCTCGTTCGCGGTCGGGCGTTCTGGAAGAAGAGCAGCCGAGGGAGATCACGGCATGAGAGAGGAACGGTGACGGTGCCGACGACCCTTCTCCCCAGCGGGGAGAAGGTGGCCCGAAGGGTCGGATGAGGGGGGACTTTCGGCGCTTTGTGCATCGTGTTCATCCCCGGCGGCTGCCCTCGCACCTCA
Organism: Rhizobium sp. SG2393; assembly: GCF_042610495.1. Taxonomy (NCBI): domain Bacteria; kingdom Pseudomonadati; phylum Pseudomonadota; class Alphaproteobacteria; order Hyphomicrobiales; family Rhizobiaceae; genus Rhizobium; species Rhizobium sp. SG2393. The sequence goes on along the minus strand of NZ_JBHGAP010000001.1, from coordinate 1,431,812 downwards.
GCAGCCCTCGCCGTCACCCACGGGCGGGCGGGGCGGCTGGTAGCGCAGGCCGGGATGGGCGGCGGGGTCGAGGCGGCCTTCGAGCGCATCGAGGATGATGGCAAGGATGTCGCGGCGTTGCGCGCCGATATCCTGCGCCCAGAAGCGCAGCACGCCGAAACCTTGCATGGCCAGCCAGTTGTCGAGCTGCCGGTCGCGCGGGTCGCGGGTCTGGCGCAGGCTGTCGATCTGCACGGCGAGCTTTGCATCGCGGCAGAGATAGTCGATCACATAGGGGCCGAATGGCGCCTGGCGCACGAAGCGGTGGCCCTCCAGTTGCCCGTCGCGCAGGTCATGCCAGAGGCGCAGCTTCTCTTCCGTCTCGCGGCTTTCGCGCGAGCCGGCAATGCCCATGCCCGAACCGGGACCAGGGCCGGAGGGGCCGCCGGCGCCCGGACGCCGGCTGTTGCGGTCGCCGGGGCCGCCCCGCCCGATCATGCGCCCGCCTTCAGCCGCTCGACGGCCATCAGCACGCGTTCGGGCGTTGCCGGCGCATCGAGACGCGGGCATTCGCGGTAATCGGCAACACTCGCCACGGCCATGGAAAGCGCTTCCAGCACGGAGATCGGCAGCATGAAGGGCGGTTCGCCCACGGCCTTCGAACGGCCGATGGTCGGTTCGGCATTTTCCGACCAGTCGGCGAGCCGCACATTGAAGACCTTGGGTCGGTCGGAGGCGAGCGGGATCTTGTAGGTCGAGGGCGCATGCGTGCGCAGCCGGCCCTTGCCGTCCCACCACAGTTCCTCCGTCGTCAGCCAGCCCATGCCCTGCACGAAAGCGCCTTCGATCTGGCCGATGTCGATGGCCGGGTTCAGCGACTTGCCGACATCGTGCAGCACATCCACCCGGTCCACCATGTATTCGCCGGTCAGCGTGTCGATGGAGACTTCGGAGACGGAGGCGCCATAGGCGTAGTAGTAGAAGGGTGTGCCGCGCCCCGTTGTGCGATCCCAATGGATCTTCGGCGTCTTGTAGAAGCCGGCGGCCGACAGCTGCACGCGGGCGAAATAGGCGAGCTTGATGAAGTCAGGGAAGGGGATCAGCTCGTCGCCGACCTTCACGTGATGGGGCACGAAGCGGATATGCTCGGGCGCGACCTGAAAGCGTTCGGCGGCGAAGGCCACGAGGCGCTCCTTGATCTGGCGGGCCGCATCGAAGGCGGCCATGCCATTCAAGTCGGAGCCCGACGAAGCGGCGGTGGCCGAGGTGTTCGGCACCTTGCCCGTGGTGGTCGCGGTGATCTTCACCCTGTCTATATCGACCTGGAAGGCATCGGCCAGCACCTGCGCGACCTTGGTATAGAGGCCCTGGCCCATCTCGGTGCCGCCATGGTTCAGGTGGATCGAGCCATCCTGATAGACATGCACCAGCGCGCCCGCCTGGTTGAAGGCGGTCATGGTGAAGGAAATCCCGAACTTCACCGGGGTCAGCGCGATGCCCTTGCGGATGACGCGGCTTGTCCGGTTGAAGTCGAGGATCGCGGCGCGGCGGGCCTGATACTGGCTCGTCTCTTCCAGTTCCGCGACGATGCGGGCGGCAATATTGTCCTCCACCGTCTGGTGGTAGGGCGTCAGATCCCGGCCGGAGCCGACCGCGCCGTAGAAATTGCGCTTGCGGATCTCGAGCGGATCGACGCCGATCCGGTAGGCGATCTCCTCGATGATGCGCTCGCCGCCCACCATGCCCTGCGGGCCGCCGAAACCGCGATAGGCGGTGTTGGAGACCGTGTTGGTCTTCAGTGGCTCCGAAGTCAGGAGCACATGCGGATAGAAATAGGCATTGTCGGCGTGGAAGAGGGCGCGGTCGGTGACCGGGCCGGAGAGGTCGGAGGAATAGCCGCAGCGGGCGGCATAATTGGCTTTCACCGCCTGAATGCGGCCCTCGGCGTCGAAGCCGACATCGTATTCGACGAGGAAATCATGGCGTTTGCCGGTGGCCGTCATGTCCTCGTCGCGGTCGGGGCGGAATTTCACCGGGCGCTTCAGCTTCTTGGCCGCGACGGCGGCGAGCACGGCGAACTGGTTGCCCTGCGTCTCCTTGCCGCCGAAACCGCCGCCCATGCGGCGCACCTGCACGGTGACGGCATTGGAGGGCACGCCGAGCACGTGCGCCACCATATGCTGCACCTCGCTCGGGTGCTGGGTGGAGGACCACACCGTCACCTCGTCATCCTCGCCGGGAATGGCGAAAGCGATGTGGCTTTCGAGGTAGAAATGCTCCTGCCCGCCGATGCGCATGCTGCCCTGCAGGCGCAGATCCGCCGTCTCCAGTTCGGCTTCGGCCTCGCCACGGCGCAGCGTCAGCGGCTTGGTTACCAGCGTACCGCCGGCGGCGCGGGCATCAAGGATGTCGGTGGCGTGCGGCAGATCGCTGTACTCGATCTTCGCCTTGCGGGCGGCACGCCGCGCGATGTCGCGGGTCTCGGCGATGACGGCGAAGGCGGGCTGGCCATGGAATTCAACCAGACCATCCGCCAGCACCGGCTCGTCATGCAGATGGCTCGGCGAGATGTCGTTGGAATGCGGCATGTCGCGGGCCGTCAGCACGGCAACGACACCGGGCGTGGCGATGACGGCGGAGAGATCCATGGAGACGATCTCGGCATGGGCCCGGTCGGTCATGCCGAGTGCGCCATGCAGCGTGCCGGCCGGTTCGGGAATGTCATCGATGTAGTCGGCGGTGCCGGCCACATGCTTGTGGGCGCTGTCGTGGCGCAGCTTGGTGTGCATGCGGCCATTGACGGCCTTGCGGTCCTCGAAGGTCGATCCGTCCATCAGGCCACTCCCTCGTAGCGGACGAGTTCGGCGCTTTCGCCCTTCGTTTCCAGGTAGAAGCGCGTGAGCAGGTTCTTCGCCGTCAGCAGGCGGTAGGCGGCGGTGGCGCGCCAGTCCGTCAGCGGCTGGTAATCGGCCTTGAAGGCGGCGCGGGCGGCGTTGACCGTCTCCTCCGTCCAGGGCTTGCCGATGAGGGCAGCTTCGACCGCTTTCGCGCGCTTCGGCGTGCCGGCCATGCCGCCGAAGGCGATGGTGGCCGACGTCACGGTGCCGTCGTTGCCGAGCGCGATGCGGAAGGCGCCGCAAAGCGCCGAGATATCCTCGTCACGGCGCTTGGAGATCTTGTAGACCGCGTAATGCGCACCCGGTTTCGGTGCCGGCACGAAGACGCTTTCCAAGAACTCGTCCTTGCGGCGGTCCTGCCGGCCGTATTCGATGAAGAAGTCTTCGAGCGCCAGTGTGCGGCTGCCGGTGCGCGCCGTCAGCGTGACGGTCGCGCCCAGCGCGATGAGGGCGGGCGGCGTATCGCCGATGGGCGAGCCGTTGGCGATGTTGCCGCCGATCGTGCCCATGTTGCGCACCTGTTCGCCGCCGATGCGGTCGATCAGCCGGCCAAGCGCGGGATGGAGGCGGGAAAGCGCCGTGAAGGCACGCGAATAGCTCACACCCGCGCCGATGGTGATCCCGTCAGGCGTCTGCGAGACCGTCTGCAGCGCATCAATGCCGGTGATGAAGACGACCGGGTTCAGGGCCCGCATCTGCTTGGTCACCCAGAGGCCGACATCGGTGGAGCCGGCGACGATGGTGGCGCTGTGATGTTCGGACAGGATATCGGCGAGTGCCGCCGGCGTCTGCGGCACCATGAGGCGCTGGTCGCCCTTGCCGGTGACGATTGTCTGCTCACCTTTCATGTCCGCGAGGCGCTTGCGCACCATTTCGCGGGTCTTTTCGATGGGGTCGAAGACATCCGCCGGTCTTGCCTTGGCGGCCGCTTCCGCCGCCTTGACGATCGGCTCGTAACCCGTACAGCGACAGAGATTGCCTTGCAGGGCCTTTTCGATTGCCGCGCGCGACGGGTTGTCGTTCGTGAGCCACAGTCCGTAGAGCGACATGACGAAGCCCGGCGTGCAGAAGCCGCATTGCGAGCCGTGATAATCCACCATTGCCTGCTGCACGGGATGCAGGGCGCCATCCTTGCCGGCGAGATGCTCGACCGTCACCACATGGGTGGCGTGGAGCGAGCCCACGAAGCGGATGCAGGCATTGACGCTTTCATAGGCGAGCGCGCCATCGACGATACGGCCGACGAGCACGGTGCAGGCGCCGCAATCGCCTTCCGCGCAGCCCTCCTTGGTGCCGGTCAGCCGGCGGGCGAGCCTCAGATAATCCAGCAGCGTCTCGGTCGGGTGCAGTTCCGACAGCGCTACTTCGGTGTCGTTCAGCAGAAAGCGGATGGTGTTGGCGGTCTCGCTCATCGAACCCCTTCGTCGTGCTGGCCGGTTGATCCGGCATCTTGTCTTCGGTGCGGTGCCGGCCGTTCTCCTGCGGCCGGACCCCGCAAGGTTACTGCGCCGTCCAGCCGCCGTCGATCGACTGGTGCGTGCCGGTGATCTGGGCGGCGACATCGGAGGCGAGGAAGGTGGCGAGCGCCGCCACCTGCTCCACCGTCACGAATTTCTTGGTCGGCTGCGCCTTCAGCATCACGTCGTTGATCACCTGTTCCTCGGTGATGCCGCGTGTCTTGGCCTGATCGGGGATCTGGCGCTGCACGAGCGGCGTCAGCACATAGCCGGGGCAGATGGCATTCACGGTGATGCCGGCCTCGGCGACTTCCAGCGCCACCGTCTTGGTCAGGCCGAGAATGCCGTGCTTGGCAGCGACGTAGGCCGACTTGAAGGGCGAGGCGACCAGGCCATGGGCCGAGGCGATGTTGATGATGCGGCCTGTGCCGGCCTTCTTCATGTGCGGCACGGCGGCGCGAATCGTGTGGAAGGCGGAGGAGAGGTTGATCGCGATGATCGCGTCCCATTTCTCGACCGGGAAATCCTCGATCTTCTCGACATACTGAATGCCGGCATTGTTGACGAGGACATCCACGCTGCCGAAGCGGCTGGCGGCCTCCTCGATCATCGCGGCAATTTCGGCCGGCTTCGTCATGTCGGCCGGGTTGTGCACGACATCGGCCGCGCCAGCGGCCTTGACCTTGTCGATGCAGGCGGCGATCTCGTCGGCCGTACCGAAGCCGTTCAGAACGATGCTCGCGCCTTCGGCCGCAAAGCCCAGCGCCACGGCAAGCCCGATGCCGCTGGTCGATCCCGTTACCACTACCGTTCTGGCCATGTCAGCGTCTCCCTGGCGCGATGCGAAGTGATCGTTTCATCTTGTTTTTGCATCGCAACAGAGGCCAGACTATGCCCAAATCAGGGCGGCTGTCCATGCTGCTTTTCAGCCGGCGGCGGGTGCCCAAAGGGCGCGTTTGTTTTCGTTTGACATTCGTTTTTGGCTTGTATTGAAATTCGGCGAAACAGCGGTCGGGCCAGGGAGGGCGTGCCGCGGGGAGGGAGACATATCATGGCAGGTTACGTTCTCGCCATCGACCAGGGCACCACATCGAGCCGGGCGATCATCTTCGACGCCGACCAGAAGGTGGTGGGCGTCGGGCAGAAGGAATTTACTCAGCACTATCCGAAATCCGGCTGGGTGGAGCATGATCCCGAAGAGATCTGGGACACGGTGGTGACGACCGTGAAGGCGGCGCTGGACAAGGCGAAGCTTTCGGCTTCCGATATTTCCGCGATCGGCATCACCAACCAGCGCGAGACCGTCGTGCTGTGGGATCGCAAGACGGGCGAACCCGTCCACCGCGCCATCGTCTGGCAGGACCGCCGCACCGCCGGCCATTGCGAGAAGCTGAAGCAGGCGGATCTCGAGGCGACGTTCACGAAGAAGACCGGCCTGCTGCTCGACCCCTATTTCTCCGGCACGAAGATCGCCTGGCTGCTCGATAATGTGAAAGGTGCACGCAAACGGGCGGAAAAGGGCGAATTGTGCTTCGGCACCATCGACACCTTCCTGATCTGGCGCCTCACGGGCGGCAAGTCCTTCGTGACTGACGCCACCAACGCGTCCCGCACGCTGCTCTACAATATCGCCAAGAACAAATGGGACGAGGATCTGATGATGATTCTCGATGTGCCGGCGCAAATCCTGCCGGAGGTGCTGGATTGTGCCGCCGATTTCGGCGTGACGGACAAGGATCTATTCGGCGCTGAAATTCCGATCCTCGGCGTTGCCGGCGACCAGCAGGCGGCGACCATCGGCCAGGCCTGTTTCGAGCCGGGCATGATGAAATCCACCTATGGCACGGGCTGCTTTGCCATTCTCAACACGGGTGCCGACATGGTGCCCTCGAAGAACCGGCTCCTGACCACGATCGCCTATCGTCTTGACGGCAAAACCACCTATGCGCTGGAAGGCTCGATCTTCATTGCGGGTGCTGCCGTTCAATGGCTGCGCGACGGTCTTGGTATCATCAAGTCGGCGTCCGAAACGGGTGCTCTGGCTGAAAAGGCTGACCCGACGCAGGAGGTCTATCTGGTGCCGGCCTTTACCGGGCTCGGCGCGCCGCACTGGGATCCGCAGGCGCGCGGCGCCGTTTACGGCATGACGCGCAATACGGGGCCGGCGGAGTTTGCCCGCGCGGCGCTGGAGGCCGTCTGCTACCAGACCCGCGACCTCCTGGACGCCATGCACAAGGACTGGAAGAAGAAGGGCGGGAAGGGCGAGAAGGAAACGGTGCTGCGCGTCGATGGCGGCATGGTTGCCTCCGACTGGACCATGCAGCGTCTTGCCGACCTGCTCGATGCGCCCGTCGATCGCCCCGTGATTCTTGAGACGACGGCGCTCGGCGTCGCCTGGCTTGCCGGTAGCCGTGCCGGTGTCTGGCCGGACCGCTCGGGCTTTGCCGCCACCTGGAAGCGCGACCGCAGCTTCGAGCCCTCCATGGACGAGAAGACGCGAAAGGCCAAGCTCAAGGGCTGGCACAGGGCGGTGGAGCGCACGCTGGGGTGAGGGGGGCGCGGCTCACGTTTGAGCCGGCGCTCAGCATGGTGTAGACTGGCGGCACACCGGAGGCGCCGCCATCATGACCTTCAACAAGCCCCTGTCCTTCAATACGCCGATGACCATCCCCTCGACCCGCTTCGACGCGGAAGGCGGCCGTGCGCTGAAGGCTGCCGATGGCGGCCCGGTGATTATCACCGAGGCCGGCGCGCCCGCCTATGTGATGATGCCGATGGAGGATTATCGGCGGCTGAAGGGGGAGGAGGGGGAAGATGTGTCTGAACCCGAGCCGCCGAAAAGCTTTGCAAGCCGTCTTGCCATGCCCGGAATCGAAGACATCGAGCTCGATATCCCGCCGCGCCTCCATGAGGAGGGTCGCCCCAATCCTTTCGCGGGGGACTGATGTATCTGCTCGATACGAATGTCCTTTCCGAGGCGCGGAAGATCGAATCCGGGCGAGCTGATCCACGGGTCGTTTCCTGGTTCTCGATGGTGTCCGACGTCGATCTCCACATCTCGGTGCTGACGCTCTTCGAAATTCAAAAAGGCATGCTGTTGAAGGCGCGCCGTGACGCCGTGCAGGCGCGGCAGATCCAGATCTGGCTGAGCGATTGGGTTCGACCGGCCTTCGAGGGCCGTATCATCGGCCTCAACGAAGAAACGGCCCTCAAGGCTGCAGAACTTCACGTCCCGGACCCACGTCCGCTGCTTGATGCCCTCATCGCCGCCACTGCCCTCATCCATGGCCTGACGCTCGTCACCCGCAACACCCGCGATTTCCGCAACACCGGTGTTTCGCTCCTCGATCCCTTTGATGCATCCTCTTCCGATTGAACACTGCGTTCGCCGCGCCTGCGATAGGCAAGGCGGGTGATTGCCCTTATGTGTGGGCAAACACTTGGAGATACTGCCATGGAATTCGGGCTCTATACCTTCGCCGACGTCGATCCGAACGCTGCCGACAAGGGCAGGGAGGGCGAGCGACGGCTGAAGAACCTGCTGGAGGAAATCGAACTGGCGGACAAGGTCGGGCTCGATGTCTTCGGTCTCGGCGAGCATCACCGTCCGGATTATGCGGTTTCGGCGCCCGCCGTCGTGCTGGCGGCGGCGGCGGCGAAGACGGCGCGCATCAAGCTGTCGAGTGCGGTGACGGTGCTGTCGTCGGAAGATCCGGTGCGCGTCTTCCAGCAATATGCGACACTCGATCTCATCTCCGGCGGGCGGGCCGAGGTGATGGCGGGGCGGGGCTCGTTCATCGAATCCTTCCCGCTCTTCGGCCAGTCGCTCGATGATTACGACGATCTCTTCTCCGAGAAGCTGGATCTTCTCATGGCGCTGCGCCAGCAGGAGAAGGTGACGTGGTCCGGCACGATGCGCCCGCCGATCGAGGGGCGCGGCGTCTATCCGCGCCCGCTGCAACAGGAACTGCCGCTGTGGATCGCGGTCGGCGGCACGCCGCAGTCGGTGGCCCGCGCCGGGGCGCTCGGGCTTCCGGTCGCGCTGGCCATCATCGGCGGTGAACCGCGCCGTTTTGCGCCGCTCTTCGACCTCTACCGGGAAGCGGCCCGCCGGGCGGGGCAGTCGGCGACGCGGCTCAAGACCAGCATCAACGTCCACGGCTTCATCGACACGACGACCGAGCGGGCGGCCGATATCTTCTATGGCCCGCAGGCCGAGGTGATGAACCGGATCGGCCGCGAGCGCGGCTGGGGTCCGACGAGCCGGGCGCATTTCGATCAGGCGCGCGGGCCGGACGGCAATCTCTTCGTCGGCAGTCCGGAGCTGGTGGCCGAAAAGATCGCGCGCCACCAGAAGCTCTTCAAGAATGACCGCTTCCTGTTGCAGATGGCGATCGGCCTGATGCCGCACGACGCGATCCTGCGCGGCATCGAGCTTTACGGCACCAAGGTGGCGCCGATGGTGCGCGAGATGCTCGCGGCGGATGCGCCGGTCGAGGCGTGAAGCACAGGCAACGCACAGTTTTTGCGCTGTCCCGTCTCGCTTCGCGTTGCGCGCCGCGCTAGATGACGCGGCGAAAGCGAGACGGACATGACCCTGAGAGACGAAGGCGACCTCGAAAAGCTGAAGGATATCGGCCGCATCTGCGCGCGGGCGCTGAAGCTGATGGGCGAATCGCTCGAGCCGGGGATCACCACCGCCGAACTCGACGACATCGGCCGGCGCTATCTGGAGGCGCATGGCGCGCAGTCGGCGCCGGAGCTCTGCTACCGCTTTCCGGGCGCGACCTGCATCAGCGTCAACGAGGAAGTGGCCCACGGCATTCCGGGTGCCCGCGTGATCCAGGCGGGCGATCTCGTCAATATCGATGTCTCCGCCGAGAAGGCAGGGCTTTTTGCCGATACGGGCGCCTCCTTCCCGGTGCCGCCGGTCAGGCCCGATATCGAGCGTCTGGTGCGCGACGGCCGCCGGGCGCTGTTCGTCGGCCTGAAGACCGTGAAGCCCGGCCAGTCGCTGGCCGCCATCGGCAATGCCATCGGCGAATTCGCCCGCAAGAACCGCTACACGCTGATCACCAACCTTGCCAGCCACGGTGTGGGCTATTCCCTGCATGAGGAACCCGGGGAGATCGCGACCTGGCCGGACCCGTCCGAACGCCGGGTCATGAAGGACGGCATGGTTTTCACCATCGAGCCGTTTCTCTCCACCGGCGCTCACTGGGCGGAAAGCGGGGAGGAGGACGACTGGACGCTCTACAGCGAGCCGCGCGCGCCGACCGTGCAGTTCGAACACACGCTCGTCGTCACGCGCAACGGGCCGCTGATCGTCACGCTGCCGGACTGACCTGCCACCTGCCTCAATGGCCCGAGGGCAAAAAGCGTTAAATCTCCGTAAGGTGGGAGAGGCGCGATTGTTGCGGCGCGCAAATTGTCCTAGGTTCGCGCCTCAGACGGGCCTTTCAAACGACTGATTGCGCGCCCGGAAGAAAGCGAGTGCCCCGCCCGTGTTCAAGTCCTTCTTTCCCAATCCCAAACTGTTCTTCTCGTCCGTCGTTCTCTGGTCGCTGGTCTCCGTGGCGATCTGGTACGTCTTTGGCGAGCAGGCCGGGTCTTACTTCGGCATGCCGCCGGTGGCTGCCGATGCGCCGCCGGTTGTCGGCGTCTCCGCCTTCTGGTCGCCGGCCTTCATCTGGTTCTACATCTACTTCGGCATAACGGTCTTTCTGTTCGCCGGTTTCTGGTACTGGTTTTCCCCGCACCGCTGGCAGAACTGGTCCATCCTTGGGTCCGCGCTGATCCTGTTCGTCACCTATTTCCAGGTGCAGGTGAGCGTGGCGATCAACAACTGGTACGGTCCGTTCTGGGATCTCATCCAGGGTGCAGTGTCGAAAACCCAGGTGGTGACGGCCGAGCAGTTCTATGGCCAGATCGGCGTGTTCCTGGGGATCGCGCTCGTTGCCGTGACCGTCGCGGTCATGACGCGTTTCTTCGTCAGCCACTACATCTTCCGCTGGCGCACGGCGATGAACGAATACTACATGCACCACTGGCCGAAGCTTCGGCATATTGAAGGCGCCTCGCAGCGTGTGCAGGAAGACACGATGCGCTTCTCGAGCACGGTGGAGGGCCTCGGCGTCAGCCTCATCGACAGCGTCATGACGCTGATCGCCTTCACGCCCGTGCTGATCCGCCTCTCGGCCAATGTCACCGAACTGCCGATCGTCGGCGCCATTCCCTATCCGCTGGTCGTGGCGGCCGTTCTCTGGTCGCTGTTCGGGACCGTGTTTCTGGCACTTGTCGGGATCAAGCTGCCGGGGCTGGAATTCCGCAACCAGCGCGTGGAAGCCGCCTATCGTAAGGAACTGGTCTACGGCGAAGACGACGCCGCCCGTGCCCAGCCGCCAACGGTCGCCGACCTTTTCTCGGATGTGCGCAGCAACTATTTCCGGCTCTACTTCCACTATCTGTATTTCAACGTCGCCCGCATTTTCTATTTGCAGATCAACAACATCTTCTCGCTGGTGATCCTGGCGCCGTCGATCATCGCCGGCAAGATCTCGCTCGGCGCGCTGAACCAGATTACAAACTCCTTCGGGCAGGTGACGTCCTCGTTCCAGTATCTCGTCTCGTCCTGGCCGACGATCGTCGAGCTCCTGTCGATCTACAAGCGCCTTCGCGCTTTCGAAGCCGCCATCGAAGACGAGCCGCTGCCGGAGATCGACCAGCGCTATCTGGCGCGGCAGACGGAAGATTGAGAGCGCGGCATCTGCCGCATTCCTCTCGATGTCACACTCAGAGGGCGGCTCCGGCCGCCTTCTTCTGTTTCGGTTCCTGCCGCACCTCCGGCATTTTCAGCGCGTCGGCATAGCTGACGCAGGCAACCTCGGGGCGTTTGCAGGTTTCGGTCAGGAAGCGTTCCAGCGCGCGCCAGTAGGCGCCGCCATTCATCTCCACGAAATGGAAGCCGAGCTGGAGGGGGATGCGCTCGCCGGCATATTGCGCCTCGAAGGCCTGCCGGTAGGCGGTGAGCGCGCGTTCCTCGAAGGCGGCGCTCTCGCGGCGGTTTTCGACGCCCATGGAGTGGCGGATGAAGAGGTTGTAGTCCATGGCGATCACGGGCCGCCCGCTCGGACCCTCCGGCACCAGCGGCAGGGCGAAGCGCGGCAGGCCGTCGCGCCTGTCGGGGGTGGCCGGCCCCTTGGAGACGAGGCTCGCGTCATAGGTGAAGCCGGCGGCCTTCAGCGCCGGCACGAGCCCCGGACTCGTGGCGAGATAGGGCGCACGGAAGCCGAGGATGTCGGTCTTTACGAAATCCTGCCAGCCGGCGGGTTGCCTGTCCGCCACCCTGCCGGTCGTCCAGGCGTTTTCAAGCGCGGTGCGGAAGGCGGAAAACTCGCCTTGCCAGTCGGCCTTCGACCAGTCGCTGCCATCGAAATGGCCGCAGGCATGGCTGCCGATGTCGTGCCCGTCGAGATGCGCCTGCCAGATATGGCCGACACGTTCGGCGATTTCCGCTTCGCTCTGCGCGAAGCCCACATTGGAGCGGCCGAAGGCCTTGCCCGGGGCCTTGTACCGGCTGCCGTCGCCGGCCTTGGTAATCAGGAAGGTGCAGGAGAGGAAATAGGTGAAATGCGCGCCCGTGCGTTTTGCCATGTCGAGGCTTTTCATCCAGAGCCGGTTGTCGTGGGCGCCATCGAAGGAGACGATGACGAGCTGGCGCGGCCTGGCGTTCATATCCGACTCTGCCGTTTCTTCGGCTGCTGCCAAGGCGGGCAGGGCGACGAGGGAGGCGGCAAGGACACAACGCAGCATCGGCAGGACTTCCGGAATCATGGCATGGGCGAGACCGGTTGCCGCAGGAATGCGGCGCGGATGTGATGCGGCTGGCATTCACGCCGCGCTCGGGCTATTGGCTGAAGGAAAGAATTCGGAGCGAAGCACCCATGGCCATTCTTGTTCTCGGCATCGTCATCTTCCTTGTCACGCATCTCGTGCCGGCCTTCGGACCCGGCCTGCGCGACCGCGTGATCGCCAATCACGGCAATGGTGTCTGGTATGGGGTGCACGGCGCCGGCTCCATCCTCGGCGTGCTGCTCATCGCCTATGGCTTTAGCGAATCCCGGCTGACGACGGGCATGCTCTATACGCCGCCGACGTTTCTTGCCCACATCACCCTGACGCTGATGCTGTTGGCCTGCATCTGTCTCGTGGCGGCTTTCCTGCCGCCCGGAAAGATCCGCGCCGTCCTCAAGTTTCCGGGACTGGTCGCCATCAAGATCTGGGCGTTTTCGCATCTTCTGGCCAATGGCGAGACGAACTCTGTGCTGCTCTTCACCACCTTCCTCGCCTGGGCGGTCATCGTGCGCATCCGCAAGAAGCGGCAGGTGCGGGCCGGCCTCATCGCCTATCCGGTCTTCGTGTCCTATCGCTACGACCTCATGGCGCTGATCGGCGGCGCGGTGCTCTATGTCCTCATCCTCCTGAAGCTGCATCTGTGGCTGATCGGCGTTTCGCCGATCGTGATGGGCTAAGCGTCCGGCGGATTCGCTTTTTTCCTTACAATCGGCGCGAAATCGGCTAGAAGGCGCGTCTTCGGACAATGCGACAAAAGGGCCGGGACATCCGGGCAGGCAATGGTACAGCAGGACGACAGCTTCATCCGCGAGGTCAATGACGAGCTTCGCTCCGACCAGGTCAGACTGGTCTGGACGCGGTTTCGCGGTGTCATCATCGGTATCGCCGTTCTGATCGTGCTCGGCACGATCGGCAAGGTCGGCTACGATTACTGGGACGAAAGCTCTGCGTCCGCCTCCGGCGACCAGTTCCTGACGGCCATGCGGCTTGCCGGCGAAAACAAGCCGGATGAGGCGCTTGCCCAGCTGACCGCCCTGGAAAAGGACGGCTACGGCTCCTATCCGCTGCTCGCCCGCATGCGTGCCGCCACCATCCTGCAGCAGAAGGGCGATGCCGCCGGTGCCGCGCGCGCCTTTTCCGAAATCGGCAAGGATGGTTCGGTCGCCGAACCGGTGCGCGATGCTGCGAAGCTGCGCGCAGCCTACATCCTCGTCGATACCGGCTCCTATGCGGATGTTTCGGCAGAGGTCGAGGCCTTCGCCGTTCCGGAAAACGGCATGCGCCATTCGGCGCGTGAGGTTCTGGGGCTTGCGGCCTACAAGGCGGGCGATTTCGCCAAGGCGCGCGACTGGTTCCAGGAAATCACCAATGATGCGCAGGCACCGTCCAACGTTTCCAATCGCGCCCAGATCATGCTCGACCTGATCGCGGCGAGCGGCAAGGCCGCCTGATCGCCTCTCTCCCGGATGTCCGGGAGGCGGCGCGTCCCGGCATCGGCAGGAGAGACACCATGAATTTCACCGTGGCCATCGTCGGGCGCCCCAATGTCGGCAAATCGACGCTCTTCAACCGTCTGGTGGGCAAGAAGCTGGCGCTGGTGGACGACACGCCGGGTGTGACGCGCGACCGGCGGCCGGGCGATGCCAAGCTCATCGACCTGCGCTTTACCATCATCGATACGGCCGGTCTCGAACAGTCCGGCCCCGATACGCTGCAGGGCCGCATGTGGGCCCAGACGGAAGCGGCGATCGAGGAAGCCGATCTCTCGCTCTTCCTCGTGGATGCCAAGGCGGGCCTCACGCCCGCCGACCAGACGCTGGCCGAAATGCTGCGCCGGCGCGGCAAGCCCGTCGTGCTCGTTGCCAACAAGTCCGAAGCGCGCGGCTCCGATGCCGGTTTCTACGATGCCTTCACCCTCGGTCTGGGCGAACCCTGCCCGATCTCGGCCGAGCACGGCCAGGGCATGATCGACCTGCGCGATGCGATCGTTGCCGCGCTCGGCGAAGAGCGGGCCTTTCCGCCAGAGGTGGATGAGGCCGAGACGAACATCGATCTTGCGCCGACCTCCGATGACGTCGGAGATGATGAGGTGGAGCCGGTCTATGACGAGACCAAGCCGCTGCGCGTCGCCGTCATCGGCCGCCCGAATGCCGGCAAGTCCACCCTCATCAACCGTTTCCTCGGCGAAGACCGCCTGCTGACGGGACCGGAAGCGGGCATCACGCGCGATTCCATCTCGGTCGAATGGGAATGGCGTGGCCGCAGCATCAAGATGTTCGATACGGCCGGCATGCGCCGCAAGGCCCGCGTGCAGGAGAAGCTGGAGAAGCTCTCCGTCGCCGACAGCCTGCGCTCGATCCGCTTTGCCGAAACGGTCGTCATCGTCTTCGACGCCACGATCCCCTTCGAGAAGCAGGACCTGCAACTGGTCGATCTCGTGATCCGCGAGGGACGTGCGGCCGTGCTCGCCTTCAACAAGTGGGACATGATCGACGATCCGCAGGCGGTGCTCGCCGATTTGCGCGAAAAGACCGAGCGGCTGCTGCCGCAGGCGCGCGGCATCCGCGCCGTGCCGATCTCGGGACAGACGGGTTACGGCCTCGACAAGCTGATGCAGTCGATCGTCGATACGGACAAGGTGTGGAACCGCCGCATCTCCACCGCGCGGCTCAATCGCTGGCTCGAGACCCAGCAGGTCCAGCATCCGCCACCGGCCGTCTCCGGCCGCCGGCTGAAGCTGAAATACATGACGCAGATCAAGGCTCGCCCGCCGGGCTTCATGATCTCCTGCACGCGCCCGGATGCCGTGCCGGAATCCTACCTGCGCTACCTGACCAACGGCCTGCGCAACGATTTCGACCTGCCGGGCGTGCCGATCCGCATCCACCTGCGCGCGGCCGACAACCCGTTCGAGAACCGTGCGAAGAAGCGGTAGGGTTGTTGCTTGTTTCGCGCCATTCCGGACGCGAAACGGCTGCACACTTCTGCTGTAATTGCTACGGCCTCTACCAGGTGATGAAGGTCGGGCTGTAGGCCGCGATCTTGCTGTCGCGGGTGATGAGGGCCAGCGGCTCGGTGATGGCCTGCGCGATCAGCAGGCGATCGAAGGGGTCGGCGTGCGCGGTGCTGATCTGCTCGACGGCAGCGGCATGCTCCGGGGTGATGTCGAGCAGATGCAGGTTCGATTGCCGGAAGAGCGTCAGGGCCGAGGCGGAATCGAGCGGCATGGCCTTGGCCCCGCGCCGTGACCGCTTGATCGCGATTTCCCACACGCTGACTGCGGAGACGTAGGTCCGGTTCTCCGGGTTGGTCAGCAGGGTGCGGATCGACAGCGGTAGTTTGTTGGGCTCGCTGACGATCCAGATGGCGACATGCGTATCGACCAGCAGCTTCACGAAAAATCCTTCTCAGCCTCGAACATCTCTCGAATGAGATCGTTGTCGGCGTCGAACTCTTCCAGTGTCATGGGCGGGTAAAGGCCCTCGGCGAGACCCAGACGCACGCCGCGTTTCTCCTCAACGATCGGCACCAGCCTTGCCGCCGGCTTGCCGTTGCGGGCGATGATGATCTCGCTTTCGCTGCCGTCTTCCACCGCTGCCACGAGCTGCGACAGGCGGGTCTTAGCTTCCAGCATGTTGATGACGGGCATGATCGCCTCCCTGGTCAAGTCTGACCAAGGATAGGCTGTCCAGCGCGGATTTTCAAGGTTGGGTGCCGGTCAGGCCGGTAGCAGCGCCTTCTCGATCAGGGCGCCGTGATGGGCGATGACGGCGGATGCCACGCGGGCGGCAAAGGCTGCGGCGCCTTGCGGGTCGCCGTGCTGGGTCAGATGCGCGAGGAAGGCGCCGTTGAAGCTGTCGCCGGCGCTGGTCGTGTCCACGATGGCGGTCGGCTTTGCAGCGGGCACCAGAACCGGGGCTGCGGCCCCGAAGGCCACGGTCGCGCCGTTCGCGCCGTCCTTGACGACGATGTTTTCGACGCCGAGGGAGCGGTAGCGCGCGATGGTGTCGGCCACGGTCGCATCGCCGAAATGGGTGGCCTCGTCGTCGAAGCTCGGCATGACGAGGGTGGCCGCGCGCGCGCCATCGGAGATCGTCGCCAGCATGCGGGTCTTGTCGCTCCACAGGCGCGGGCGGATGTTGGGGTCGAAGACGACCGTGCGGCCGGCGGCCTTGGCGCGGCGCAACTCGGCGAGCAGGGTTTCGACGGCGGTTTCGGAAAGGATCGCGAGCGTCACGCCGGTCACGACGATCGTATCGGCGCTGTCGATGGCGGCGCGCAGGGCGTCGGCATCGTCGGCAAGACATTTGGCGGCGGAGGTGGAGCGCCAGTAGGAGAAGCTGCGCTCGCCATTCTTCAGGTGGATCATGTAGAGGCCGGGCATGCGGCCCGCGATGCGGCGGATGTGGCGCGTGCTAACGCCGGTGCCGGCCATGAAGGCGAGCATCTCCTCCGACACCGTTTCGTCGCCGACGGCGGTGAAATAATCGACGGTGATGGTTTCAGGCAGGAAGAGGCGGACGTAATAGGCGGTGTTGAAGGTGTCGCCGGCATAGCCCTTCTTCAAGAGGCCGTCGCCCGCCTGCATGAGTTCCACCATGCACTCACCGATCGACAGAATATGTCCAGCCATGTTTTCCTCCCGCGCCGGTCGTCAGCCAGGCGGTGATACGGTCATGCAGGGCTTTCGGCAAGCTGATCCCGTCCCGTTCTGCGCGGCGACGGGCGGCCAGCTTGCGCCGGCCGGGAATGTGGACGCCATGGATCCGCTCCAGCCGCTTCAGTTGGGCCGAGAGGCGGGCGGAAAAATCCCGATCGAGCACCGCCGGCGCGATGGCGACAATCAGCAGGCCGGCGCCGGGCGAGGCCTGGCCCTCAGTGAAGGGGGCCGCATCGAGCGACCAGTTGGCACCGGTCAGCCCGGCCGCGAGCACTTCCACCATCAAGGCGATGTTGGCGCCGCGCTCGGCGCCGAAGGTCAGCAGGGCGCCGCGAAGTGCTGCGGCGGGATCGGTGGTCGGCGCGCCGCTCACATCGACGGCGATGCCTTCGGGCAGGCTCTCGCTCCTGTCGGCTGCCGCGCGGATGTTCACGAAAGCCGTGGCGCTGGAGGACTGGTCGAAGAAGACGACATCGCCATCGGCGGCCGGTGCGGCGAAGGACACGGGGTTGGTGCAGTAGACCGGTCCCGTGGCGCCGGGCACGCTCATGATTGCCGGCCCATTGGTGGCGGCGACGGCGACGAGGCCTGCCTGGGCGATGCGGCGGGTGTAATAGCCGAGTTCGCCCGTCGTGTAGGAGCCGGAGAGGCTGAAAAGCGCGATGCCGAAGCTGCCCGCGCGGGCGACGAGATCGTTGAAGGCGAGCGCAAAGCCGTGCTGGGCGATGCCGCCGGCGGCATCGATGCGGATGATGGCGGGGGCGGGGTCGTCGCGGCGGGGCTCGGCAGCGCCCTTGATCCGGCCTGCCTGGAGGCTTTCGAGATAGTCCACGAGGTGGACAAAGCCGACCGCCGGCTGGCCGTGGGCTTCCGCATCCACTGTCGCGGCGGCCAGCGCGCGTGCCATGTCACGCCCCGCGCCGGCGGCCAGAAGCGCGCCTTCCGCCAGTTCGAAGGCTTCGGCAAGCGGCAGTTTCACCGGTCTTTCGCTGCGGGCCGTCGTTGCCGTCTCCACCGGTGCTCCTTCACATGTGTTGCGATGCGAGCGGCAATCTTCGGGGGTGGGGGCCTCAAGGTCAATGCGGGATGTTGCAGGCGCGAGATGGCGATTGTCGGGGCGGGCGTTTACTCCGGCCTTGCCCGCCGCTACCTATGGCGGAGCAGACAGGCGAGCGAAGGGATACGACATGGCATCGCAATCGGAATGGTGGCGCGGCGCGGTCATCTATCAGGTCTATCCGCGATCTTTCCAGGATACGAATGGCGACGGCATCGGCGATCTCAGGGGCGTCACGCAGCGCCTGCCGCACATCGCCTCGCTCGGGGTCGATGCCATCTGGCTCTCGCCCTTCTTCACCTCGCCGCAGGCCGACATGGGCTACGATGTCTCGGATTACTGCGATGTCGATCCGATGTTCGGCACGCTTGCCGATTTCGACGCCATGATGGCGGAGGCGCATCGCCTCGGCCTCAAGGTCATCATCGACCAGGTGATTTCACACACCGCCGACAAGCACCCGTGGTTTGTCGAAAGCCGCTCCAGCCGCAGCAACGACAAGGCCGACTGGTATGTCTGGGCCGACCCCAAGAAGGATGGCACGGCACCCAACAACTGGCTGTCGATCTTCGGCGGTCCGGCCTGGGAATGGGACGGCGTGCGCAAGCAATATTACATGCACAACTTCCTGACCTCGCAGCCGGATCTGAATTTCCACAATCCGAAGGTTCAGGATGCCGTGCTGGAAACGGTGCGCTTCTGGCTGGAGCGGGGCGTCGATGGCTTCCGGCTGGATACCGTCAACTTCTATTTCCACGATGAGGAACTGCGCGACAACCCGCCGCTGATCCCCGACCCGGATGCGACGGGCCTCGATGCGCCCGACGTGAACCCCTACGGCATGCAGAACCATCTCTACGACAAGACACAGCCGGAAAACATCGGCTTCCTGCAGCGCTTCCGCGCCCTGCTGGATGAATATGGCGATCGGACCTCGGTCGGTGAAGTCGGCGACGGCGCCCGCTCGCTGAAGACGGTGGCGGCCTATACGTCCGGCGGCGACAAGCTGCACATGTGCTACACCTTCGACCTGCTGGGGCCGGATTTCACCGCCAGCCACATCCGCAAATGCGTGACCGCCTTCCAGGCGGCTGTCACGGATGGATGGGTCTGCTGGGCCTTCTCCAACCATGACGTGATCCGCCACGTGAGCCGTTTCATCTGGTCGCCGGAGGAGCGTGAGCGGGTGGCGAAGCTTGCGATCAGCGTGCTTGCGGCCCTGCGCGGTTCCATTTGCCTCTATCAGGGCGAGGAGTTGGGGCTGACGGAGGCGGATCTCGCGTTCGAAGACCTGCGCGATCCCTACGGCATCCGCTTCTGGCCGGCCTTCAAGGGCCGCGACGGATGCCGCACGCCGATGGTCTGGGAAGCAGGCGCCGAGCACGCCGGCTTCAGCACGGGCAAACCCTGGCTGCCGGTGCCGGTCGATCATGTTCCCCTGTCCGCGGACCGGCAGGAGGATGCGGTGAGCGTGCTCCAGCATTATCGCGACACGCTCGCCTTCCGCCGCAGCCATGCGGCGCTTCTCGACGGCGGCATGCGCTTCCTGGACACCAATGCCGACGTCCTGGCCTTCCTGCGCGAAAAGGCCGGCGATACGCTGCTCTTCATCTTCAACCTGCACCGCGGCCCGCAGGAGGTGCTGCTGCCCGATGGCATCGGCATCCGCGAAACCTGCACCATGCCCGGCTTCGGTGAGGCGCATCTCGATGGCCGCACGGTGAAGCTTGAGGCCTTCGACGTGTTCTGTTGTGCGATCTGAGAACGGGAGACGCGCGAGCCTGCGGGTCTGCTGATCGTCACCCGATCAGTTCGAACTTGTCCACATCCACCATGCCCCTGTCCGAAATCTTCAGATGGGGGATGACGGGCAGGGGCAGGAAGGCAAGCTGGAGGAAGGGTTCCTGCAGCGTGGCGCCGAGCGCGAAGGCGGCCTGGCGCAGGTGGTGCAGGGTGTCGCGGACGCTTTCGTAGGGTTCGAGGCTCATCAGGCCGGCCACGGGCAGGGCGATTTCGCCGGTGACCTTGCCGTCTTCCACGACCACGAAGCCGCCGCCGATCTCGCCCAGGCGGTTTGCGGCGGTGGCCATGTCGTCCTCGTTGACGCCGACCACGCAGATATTGTGGCTGTCATGGCCGACGGTGGAGGCAATCGCCCCCTTCTTCAGGCCGAAGCCCTGCACGAAGCCATTGGCGTGGTTGCCGTTGATGCCGTGGCGCTCGATGACGGCGACCTTGATGATGTCGCGGCCAAGGTCGAGCCCGGTGCGGTTGCCATCCGCCGGCAGGCGGTAGCGGCGGTGTTCGGTGATGATCTTGCCGGGCAGGACGCCGATGACGGAGGTTTCCTCCTCGCGATAGGGCACGCCGAAATCGGCGGCGGCGACGCGGCCGGCCTTCACGCTTTCCAGACCGACCGGAGCCACGGCTTCGCGGGTGGCGAAGAGGGCGGCATCGACGCGGCGGCCGGCCGAGAAGACGTGCGCCGCGCGGCAGCTTTCGAGGCTGTCGATGATGACGAGGTCGGCGCGCCAGCCGGGTGCGACGAGGCCGCGGTCGCGCAGGCCGAAGGCGCGGGCAGCCGAGATCGAGGCGGCACGGTAGACGGCGAGCGGCTCGACGCCGTTCCGGATCGCCTCGCGGATCATATAGTCGAGATGGCCTTCCTCGGCGATATCGAGCGGGTTGCGGTCATCGGTGCACAGCGCAAGGAACGGTGACAGGCGCTCGGTGAGGATCGGCAGCAGCGCGTGCAGATCCTTGGAGACGGAACCTTCGCGGACCAGAATGTGCATGCCTTTGCGGATCTTTTCGAGCGCTTCCTCCGCGCTCGTGCATTCGTGGTCGGTGCGGATTCGGGCGGAAAGATAGCCGTTGAGATCGAGGCCCCGCAGCAGCGGTGCGTGACCGTCGATATGCCCGTCCTGAAAGGCTTCCAGCTTGGCCATGCAGACGGGATCCTTGTGGATCACGCCGGGGAAATTCATGAATTCGGCGAGACCAATGACCTTCGGATGGTCACGGAAGGGCAGCAGCGTCTCGATCGGCAGCGAGGCGCCGGAGGTTTCGAGATGGGTCGCGGGCACGCAGGAGGAGAGCTGGACGCGGATGTCCATGATGGTGCGTTCGGCCGACTCCAGGAAGAAGCGGATGCCCTCGGTGCCCAGCACATTGGCGATCTCGTGCGGATCGCAGATCGCCGTCGTCACGCCGTAGGGCAGGACGCAGCGGTCGAATTCATGCGGGGTAACGAGGGAGGATTCGATGTGGAGATGCGTGTCGATGAAGCCCGGCACGACGGTGAGGCCGGAAATGTCGATCTCCTGCCGGCCGGTATAGCTGCCGCAGGTGCCGACGATGGTCTCGCCGCAGATGGCGATGTCGGAGGTGACCAGTTCGCCCGTGACCAGATCGAAGAAGCGGCCGCCCTTCAGCACGATCTTGGCCGGCTCGCGGCCCGTTCCCTGGTCGATGCGGCGGGCAAGGTCGGTCGTCATGGGCGGGTTCCCCGTATTGGGCCGTGAAGGCCGGATGTGCAGTGCCGGCGCATCGGGGCGCCGGCCACGATGGGTCGGCGGCTCAGAGGGCGGCGGAGAAATCGACCGTCATGGCATAGCGGGCGCTTTCGCCGGGCGGCAGCGTGACGTTGAAGGGGCGGGCGGCAAGCTCGCTGCCGGCGCCGGCCAGCGCCGCCATGCCGTGCCAGGGCTCGACGCAGAGATAGGGCGCGCCCGGCTTCTGCCACAGCGCAAGGGCCGGCAGGTTTTCGAAGCGGAAGGCGAGCGCCGGGCCGTTCTCGGCGGCAAAGGTCATGCTGTCGCCGGCGCCCTCGGGCATGATGAGGGCATCGTTGAGGAAGAGGTCGTGATGGAGCGCCAGCCGTCCGTCGACGAAGGGCGTGGGCAGGCTGGCGGGGCCGATCAGGCCGCCTTCGAGGCCGACCAGGGGCGGGCTGGCGCCGTTGCCGAGCGTCACGACATGCGGCCTGCCTTCGCCTCCCGGCAGCGGCCAGGAGAAGGCGGGGTGGAAGCCGAAGCCGTAGAGGATCGGGCGGCTGTCGGTGTTGGTAACGGTCGCGGTGATGACGAGCGCCTTGCCGTTGAGGCGATGTTCCAGCGTCAAAAGGAAGTCGAACGGGTAGATCGCCCGGCTTTCGGCATCGGCGGCGAGCGTGTGGGCCACCTGATCGGCGGCGTCATCGGCGCGGGTGAAGATGCGCTTGCGGGCAAAACCGTGCTGCGCCATCGGGAAGGCTTCGCCGTCGATGGTGATCGTGTTGTCGGGCGCGCGGCCGACGATAGGGAAGAGGATCGGCGCGCGGCCATTCCACCAGGCCGGGTCGCCGTTCCACAGCCACTCGCGACCATCCGCGCTTTTGATGCTGTGCAGTTCGGCGCCGAGGCGGGACACTTCGACGGTCAGGTGCTCGTTGGCGATGCTGTCGATGACGGCTGGCTGTGGGGTCTCGGTCATGGCGGGTCTCCGGTACGCCCCTGTGCGGCGCTACCCGACCATGCCGCAGAGATCGACGCCGATCAAGGCAAGACGGCGGCCAGCCACAGGCCGCCGCAAAGCACCCCTCAGGCCAGCCAGACGCGGGCGTAGGGCGGCAGGGCGATCGCGCCGTCGTGGAGTTGAAGATCGGCATCCGAGAGAAGATCGTGGAAGCGGGTGACGCCGTGATGGGCGGCGAGGCCCGAATCGATCGAGGTCCATTCCTCCGAAAAATTGAAAAGGCAAAGGAGCGGGCCGGCGGGCGCCTTGCGCAGGAAGGCGAAGAGGCGCGGATTGCCGGTGTCGATGACGATGGTCGGATTGGCGCCGTGCAGGGCCTTCACGGTGGCGCGGCGATGCAGGATGTGGCGCACGCCGTCCCGCACCCGCCCGGCCGGCGTGTCGCTGGCGGCCTCGGTGCGCGCCCAGTCCATTTTGGGCCGGTTCAGCCAGCGGCTGTCATGGGCGTGCTCGGGCACGGCGGTATAGCTGTAGTCATTGGTGAGCGCGATTTCGTCGCCCATGTAGATGAGCGGCACTCCGCCATAGCTCGCGATCAACGCATGGCCCATCAGGATGCGGTCGATGGCGCGGTCGATCTTGCCCGCATCGCCTTCGTCCTCGGCCTGTTCGAGGCCGGCGAGCGAGGCGAGCGCACCCGTGATGCGCTTGTCGCCGGTGTCCGGGTTTTCCTGAAAGAGGGCACCGCGCGCAAAGGAGCCCGGGAAGGTGCCCTCGTAGAAATCCGAGAGAAAGGCGCGGTGGGCGCGTCCGCCGATGCCGATGGCGGAGGCATCCTCGTCCGTCACAGCCCAGCCGATGTCGTCGTGGCAGCGCAGATAGGTCGCATAGGTGGCGTTGGTGACGACGGGCGGGAAATGCGTCTTCATCACATGTGTCATCAGCCGCGTATCTCGGGCGGCGAGTGCGGACCAGAACTGCACCATCAGCGAATTGTGGTAGGCGAGGTTGCCTTCCTTGCCGTCATGTTCGCCGCGGCCGAGATAGGGCAGCATTTCCGAGGGCGAGACGATCGCCTCTTCCAGATGGATGACGGCAGGCGCGACGATGCGGGAGACGGCGCGCAGCGCCTGCAGCAGCATGTGCACCTCCGGCTCCGACTGGCAGCGCGTGCCCATCCGCTTCCACATGAAGGCGACGGCATCGAAGCGCAGCACATCCACGCCCTTGTTGGCGAGGAAGAGCATGACCTCGGCCATTTCCAGGAAGACGTGCGGATTGGCCCAGTTGAGATCCCACTGGTGTTCGTTGAAGGTGGTCCAGACCCATTTGCCGAACTCCGGATAATGGGTGAAGCTGCCCGGCGCGTGTTCCGGGAAAATCTCGATCAGGTCACGCTCATAGGCCTTGGGCTCGGCGTCGTCGTCGAACATCAGGTAGTAATCCTGATAGTGCCTGTCGCCGGCCGCCGCCTTGACGGCCCATTCGTGTTCCTTGGCGGTGTGGTTCAGCACGAGATCGATGCAGACGCTGATGCCGTTGTCGCGCAGGAGCTTCGTCGCGGCTTCCAGGTCGGCCATGGTGCCGTAGGCGGGGTTCACGGCGCGGTAGTCCATGACGGAATAGCCCCCGTCGCTGTCGCCGGGGCGCGGTTTCAGGCACGGCATGAAATGCACGTAGCTGATCGCGAGATCCTTCAGGTAGGGCAGCTTGTCGGCCACGCCCTTGAGGTCGCCGGCGAAGCGGTCGATGTAGAAGACATAGCCGTTGAGGTCGGAGCGCTGGAACCAGTCGGGTTCCAGATCACGCTTCAGGTCCAGCCGCTTGAGATCGTCGGAACGCTCCGCCCAGGCGCGCCGCATCACGCCGTCGAGTGCCGTCAGGAACTGCTCGTAATTCCGGTGCCGGCTGTAGAGCCGCTCCAGCATGCCGAAGAGATCGTCATGGCTGCGCTTCAGGCGCAGGTCGAAAATCTCGCGGTTGAAATCCGCGATAACAGGCTTTTTCGGCACGGTGTCTCGTCCTCCCGGCGCGCAGAACGTCGCGCGCGTCAGCGGAAATTAGCGGGGAATGGCGGAGGCGGGAAGGGGGCGGCGCCGCGTGGCTGCGGCTTTGCACGGGGAGTTTTCGGGGCGGATGTCCGATCCGGGTGCCGCGCGGGTCTGGGGATGCGGAGAGCCTGCCCCTCATCTGCCTGCCGGCATCTTCTCCCCGGCGGGGAGAAGAGCGGGTGGGGTGCGGTTGTGCGCCAGAATCCCTTCTACCGCCGGGGAGAAGGTGCCCGAAGGGCGGATGAGGGGGGCTTTCTTGCCGTATCTTTCGGCGACGTTCCGGCCCCCCGAGCCATCTTCAGATGTTGTTGACGAGCACCTTGCGCAGCTTGTCGAAGAGTTCGTCGATCTCGTCCTTGGAGATGATCAGCGGCGGCGAGAGCGCGATGATGTCGCCGGTGGTGCGGATCAGGAGGCCATCATTGTAGGCGTTGAGGAAGGCGTTGAAGGCGCGCTTGGTGGGCTCGCCGTCTATGGGCTTCAGTTCGATGGCGCCGATGAGGCCGATGTTCCTGATGTCGATGACATTCGGGCAGTCGGCGAGCGAATGTAGCTTCTCTTCCCAGTAGGCGGCCATGTCGGCGGCGCGGGTCAGCAGGCCCTCGTCGCGGTAGGTGTCGAGCGTGCCGAGGGCTGCGGCGGATGCGATCGGGTTGCCGGAATAGGTGTAGCCGTGGAAGAACTCGATCATGTGTTCCGGGCCGTTCATGAAGGCGTCGTGGATTTCCGACGTCACGAACACGGCACCCATGGGAATGACACCGTTGGTCAGGCCCTTGGCGGTGACGATGATATCGGGCTTCACGTCGAAGAACTGGGCCGCAAACGGCGCGCCGAGACGGCCGTAGCCGGTGATGACTTCGTCGAAGATCAGCAGGATGCCGTGCTTGGTGCAGATGTCGCGCAGCTTCTGCAGATAGCCCTTCGGCGGGATGAGGACGCCGGTAGAGCCGGCGACGGGCTCGACGATGACGGCGGCGACGGTGGAGGCGTCATGGAGCGTCACGATGCGCTCCAGCTCCTCAGCGAGGTCGGCGCCATGCTCCGGCTGGCCCTTTGTGAAGGCGTTCTTCGAAAGCTGGTGGGTGTGGGGCATGTGATCGACGCCGGTCAGCAGCGTGCCGAACATCTTGCGGTTGGCGACGATGCCACCCACGGAAATGCCGCCGAAGTTGACCCCGTGATAGCCGCGCTCGCGGCCGATGAGGCGGGTGCGTGAGCCCTGACCCTTCACGCGCTGGTAGGCGAGCGCGACTTTCAGCGCGGTATCGACCGATTCCGAGCCGGAATTGGTGTAGAGCACGTGGGCCATGTTGTCGGGGGCGATATCGATCAGCCGGTTGGCGAGTTCGAAGGCCTTGGGATGGCCGAGCTGGAAGGCCGGGGCGTAGTCGAGTTCGCCCGCCTGTTGCTGGATCGCCTCGGTGATCTGCGGGCGGCAGTGGCCGGCATTCACGCACCAGAGACCCGCCGTGCCATCCAGAACCTGCCGACCGTCATGGGTCGTGTAATACATGTCCTTGGCGCCCACGAACATGCGCGGCTCCTTCTTGAACTGCCGGTTCGCGGTGAACGGCATCCAGAAGGCGCGCAGGTCATTGGGGGTGGCATTGAGGCGGTTCGACATTGTTTTCTCCGTGGTCCGTCCATCCGGACGGCAAAGGCGGCGCAAGCGAGGTGATTTGCCGGCGTTTTACTGTTTGGTCAACGTATCAGGGCGCCTATCGGCGTCAAGCGCGCCGGGGGGATGCCGAGGGTGCGTCCGTTTATCCTCTTTAGAGGATATTGTGGCTGAATGGCGCCGCTTGGGAGGGATCGGCTGCTGTCCGCCCGGTCTTGCCCGAACACTGATTTCGCCTGCCGAAGGTGTGGCGAGCCTGATGACATCGAACGAGGACATGATGGCGTTTCATTGGACCATATCCGGGCTCACGGCGCCGCTCATTCTTTCCACCTCCGTTCTCACCCTTCTTCCATCTTGGCCGGCGCGGGCGGCCGGCGAAATGATCGCTGACGGAGGTTTCGAGACAGGGGGCGACGGCTTCTGGACGGGTGATGGCGTGACAGCCGAGCGGCGCGGGGGGCGGCTTTGCCTCATGGTTCCCGCCGGCGGCCAGCCATGGGACCGGCTTGCCGGGGTCAACGGCCTCCTTCTCTCTCCTGGGCAAAGCTACCGGCTCGCGCTGACCCTGGCGTCGGAGCCTGCAGGTGCGGTGCGGGTGCGTGTCCAGCGCGACGGCGAACCCTATACGACCCATATGGAGGTGCCGGTCGACGCGCTGCCGGGCGGTGTCCTTGTGGAGGAAACGTTTCGCGCCGTCGAGCGCCAACCGGCGCAGCTCCTCCTGCAACTGGGCGGGCAGGGCGCCGACCGTACGGTCTGTCTCGACGATGTCTCGTTGACAGCCTCCAAGCCTGCCGGAACCGCTGACGGGGTGACCTCGGCCAAAGCCGTGCTCGTCAACCAGGCAGGCTATTTCGCCGACGGACCGAAACGGGCGACGATCGTCTCGGATGCTGCAGGCCCTATTCCGTTTCGCGTATTGAGTGCCGACGGCGCCGTTGTCAGCGAGGGAAAGACCACGCCGGTCGGGCTGGATCGCAATGCGGGAGCGGCCGTCCATGTCGCAGATTTTTCCGGGGTATCGGACAAGGGCGACGGGTTTCGACTGGAGGCCGGCGGCCAGACGAGCGCCGCCTTCGGGATCGGCGCCCCCCTCTACGGGCGGCTTCGCATCGATGCGCTTTCGTGGTTCACCCTGCAACGCAGCGGCATTGCCATCGATGCCAGCTTTGCCGATCCGGCCTATCAGCGGGCGGCCGGGCATCTCGGGCTTTCGCCCAACAAGGGGGATACGGATGTCGGCTGCCTGACGGGCGGGGTGGCGCAGAGCCTCTATGGTGACTGGCGCTGCGACTACCGGCTCGATGTCTCCGGCGGCTGGTACGATGCCGGCGATCAGGGCAAATATGTCGTGACGGGTGCGCTCTCGGTCGCGCAGATGATGTCGGCCTTCGAGCGCGGAATGGCCCATGGCGGCGGTGCCTCGCCTGTCGTCAGCGACACGCTCGGCCGCATGCCGGAAAACGGCAATAGCGTGCCCGACATCCTGGACGAGGCGCGCTGGGAACTTGAATTCCTGTTGAAGATGCAGGTGCCGGACGGGCAGCCTCTGGCCGGCATGGTGCATCACAAGGTGCATGATGTGGCCTGGACCGGGCTGCCGATGCTGCCCGCCGACGATCCGCAGGAGCGTGCCCTGCACCGTCCCTCGACGGCAGCGACCTATGATTTTGCCGCAGCGGCGGCCATGGGCGCCCGGGTCTTTGCCGATTACGATGCGGATTTCGCAGGCGAGCTTCGTGACGCTGCCCTGACGGCCTATGCCGCAGCCGAGGCCCATCCAGATCTCAGGGCCCCGTCATCCGATGGCTTGCAGGGTGGGGGCGACTATTCGGACGAGACGGTAACGGATGAGGCCTACTGGGCAGCGGCCGAACTCTTCATCACGACCGGGGAGGACCGCTTTCTCGAGGCCGCCAAGGCTTCGCCCTTCTGGGCAGGCAGCGTGTTTTCGCCCGGTGGCTCCTATGACTGGGCCAATGTCGCGGGCTTTGCGCGGCTGCAGCTGGCCGCCCACGGAGACCAGCTGCCGGCCGGGGATCGGCGGGCCGTGACGGCAAGCGTGGTGGCCGGCGCGCGCGATCTGCTTGCCCTGCAGGAGGCGGATGCCTTCGGCCAAGTCTATCAGCCCGGGGGCGCCGGATACAGCTGGGGCTCCAACCATGCCATGCTGCAGAACATGACCGTGCTCGCAGCCGCCTTCGACCTGACGGAAGATCCGCGCTACCTTGCCGCTGTCCGGCAGGGCATGGACTACATCTTCGGCCGCAATGTGCTCGGCCTTTCCTACGTGACGGGGTATGGCGAAACCTTTGCCCGCAACCAGCATAGTCGCTGGTATGCCCATCAGCTCGACCAGGGCCTGCCGTCCCCGCCTGCCGGAACGCTTGCGGGCGGGCCGAACGGTACGCTGCTCGACGATGTCGCCAAGGAAAAGCTTGAGGGCTGCGCGCCGCAGGCCTGCTATATCGACGACATCATGTCCTGGGGCACGAACGAAATGGCCATCAACTGGAATGCGCCGCTCTTCTGGCTCGCATCCTTCCTGGCCGATGCGCGATGATCCGTCGTCGCGCGCGTGGAGATCGACCGCAGGAGACTGCGATCGCATTCGGTACATTGACCGGCTTTCAGCGCGCGAGGCCTCCCGAGAAGCCTCGTCCGTCGCTTACTTCGCAGCGCGCAGGCCGGCGGAGTGAATGACCGGCTTCTGCTTCGCGTAGGGGAGGCCATCCCCATAGATATCGGTAATGGTGTGAAGCACCTTGGCAACCGATTCAGACGACGTCGAATAGTAGATCGTCTGTGCATCACGGCGCGTCGAAACCAGATTCTGGGCGCGCAGCTTCGAAAGATGCTGCGACAGCGCCGACTGGCTGAGCCCGACACGGTTCGCAAGCGCGCCGACCGGCATCTCCGTCTCCATCAGAGATGACAGGATCAGAAGCCTTTTCGGGTTTGCCATTGCAGACAGAAAGTTCGCCGCAGCCTCCGCAAACTCGTTCTGTTCAGGTGTTATTTCTTGCATTTTTATCTCCATGCCGAATCCGTTGTCCCACGCTTACGGAGTCGGCCACGCGATATTTAAGGCCGGCTCGACAAAGGACAACCGGCGATGGCTAAATTTGGGGGGCCTTATGCCCCGCCAAATTTGAGATATTTGAACGCAGTCCGTAAACTCGTCACATCCGTGACAGGTTCCACGAATCGAATGCGCCGAAGCTGGTCGCCGAGCGCCAGATCAATGCCTGCCACATCGATGCCGACCAGCTCCCATCCGGCCGCATCGCTCTTGAGGTAACGGAGCGCGTAGGCAGCGATCGCGTCCGCATGATCGGTATTCATATGCGATATGGCATCGGCTTCGATTTCTGCCAGTGGCCAGACGGCCGCGTTGGTGAGCAGAAAATCGTTGCCTTCGAGAAGATAGGCTCGTCCGAAGCCGCCATTCAGGCTTGCCCGCAGCGGATCCAGCCGGAAAAATCGGAAATCCGGGAAATCCGCGTAAAGCCTGGCCTTTGGATGCCGGCGCAGAAACCGCGCACGGATACGCTGGTGGTCGGCACTGTCGCGCTCAACGGGCGCTGCCAGACATTGCAGCGTCAGCCGAGGATGGGCGAGCGGATCGCCCTTGCCCGCTTCGCCTGCAAGCAGCGAACAGCGCGGGTCCACCGACAGCGCCTTCGTGTGGGCGGACAGGCCGGAAACGAGAAGCGTGGGCCTGCCGTCGCAGTCGATCCCGAGCAGGACCCGGCTTACGAACGGAAATCCGCTTTCATCCGGCTCCGACGTCGCAAGCGCCACCGCGCGGGCCTCGCGCAGCAATGTGAGCGCGAGATGCCGTGCCTCGTCGTCCGTCTCCCTGACGACGGAAGGTCTATCGGCTTTTTCTGAGTTCGTCATCTAACTGGTATGACAAGGGTGGCCGCGCTTTCCAAGATACCCGCCTATCGATCACGGAGACGTGAACGCGCGGGATCGCTTCGCACAGGGGGGATCGACGCTCCTTCGCGTCGATCGATCGGTCTCAACCTTGCTCCCGGCTGCGATGGCGGGTCAGGCCTTCCACCACGTTTTGCGCGGTGATCGTGCCGAGCACGGCGCCGTTTTCCACCACGCCGATCGCGCCCGGCTGGCGCGACATGGCGTCCAGTATGTCGATCAGCGGCGTGGCAGGCTTGGCCGTGGCCGTGACGCCGCCCGTGGTGTCGTGGGCAGTACCCGTCTTCATCACGTCTTTCGCCGTCAGCATGGTGATGGGGTTCATGTGCTGCACGAAATCGGCCACGTACTGGTTGGCCGGGTTCTTCACGATTTCCTGCGGCGTTCCGCACTGGATGATGCGGCCGCCTTCCATGATGGCGATCCGGTTGCCGATGCGGAAGGCCTCGTCGAGGTCGTGGCTGACGAAGAGGATGGTCTTCTTCAGGCGCGACTGGAATTCCAGGAGTTCGTCCTGCAGGCGGTTGCGGATCAGCGGATCGAGCGCGGAAAAGGGCTCGTCCATCAGCAGGATCGGGGCTTCCGTCGCAAAGGCGCGGGCGAGGCCGACACGCTGCTGCATGCCGCCGGAGAGTTCGCCTACCTTGCGGTCGGCCCATTTGGCGAGGTTGACGAGTTCGAGCTGGGTCGCCACGCGGCGCTTGCGCTCGGCATCCGGCACGCCGGCGAGTTCAAGGCCGAAGCCGACATTTTCCGCGACCGTGCGCCAGGGAAGCAGCGCAAACTGCTGGAACACCATGGAGACGGTGTTCATCCGCAGGTCGCGCAGCGCCTTGGCGCTTGCCTTGTAGGGATCGACATTGCCCGTCGTCGTCTTGACGCTGACATTGCCGCGCACAACGGGAGCGAGCCCGTTGACGGCACGCAGGAGGGTCGATTTGCCGGAACCTGACAGGCCCATGAGAACGAGGATCTCGCCCTCCTTGACCGCGAGCGAAGCGCCGGCCACGCCGAGAACGAGGCCGGTGGCAGCGCCGATTTCGTCGCGGGTCTTGCCCTGATCGACCATTTCCAGCGCCTTGGCGGGGTTCTCGCCGAAGATGATGTCGACATTTCCGAAAATGACGGCGTCGCTCATGCTGCGTCCTCCGAGCTGTCGGTGCGGAACATACGGTCCAGGATGATGGCGAGGATGACGATGCACAGGCCCGCCTCGAAGCCGCGGGCGATGTTGACCGTGTTGAGGGCGCGCACCACGGGAACGCCGAGACCGCTCGCACCGACGAGTGCGGCGATGACCACCATCGACAGCGAGAGCATGATGGTCTGGGTCAGGCCGGCCATGATCTGCGGCGTGGCATAGGGCAGTTCCACCTTGCGCAGCACCTGCATGGGCGTTGCTCCGAAGGCGACGGCGGCTTCCACCAGCGAGGGCGGGGTGGAGACGACGCCAAGCCGCGTCATGCGGATGGGCGCGGGGATGGCGAAGATGACGGTGGCGATGAGGCCGGGCACCATGCCTAGCCCGAAGAGGATGAGGGCCGGGATCAGGTAGACGAAGGTCGGGATCGTCTGCATGAGGTCGAGCACGGGCCTCAGGAAGGCGTAGAACCAGGGCCGGCGCGCGGCCGCTATGCCGAGCGGGACGCCGACCAGCATGCTGACCCCGGCCGAGGCACCCACGAGCGCCAGCGTCTCGGTCGTTTCCTTCCAGTAGCCCTGGTTATAGATCAGCAGGAGCCCGAGACAGGTGAAGAGCGCTGCGCCGACCGAGCGGCGCAGATACCAGGACAGGCCCGTAAACAGTGCGATCAGCACGAAGGCGTGCGGCCATTGCAGCACGAAGAGGATCGCGTCGATGGCGCGGGAGAGGACGGCGGAGAGCCAGTCGAAGAACCAGCTTGCATTAGCCGTCAGCCAATCAACGAAGGTCTTGGCCAAAATGCCGATTTTCAGCTTGCCGCTGGAATCGACCATCCATTCGG
Organism: Rhizobium sp. SG2393; assembly: GCF_042610495.1. NCBI lineage: Bacteria > Pseudomonadati > Pseudomonadota > Alphaproteobacteria > Hyphomicrobiales > Rhizobiaceae > Rhizobium > Rhizobium sp. SG2393. The sequence goes on along the minus strand of NZ_JBHGAP010000001.1, from coordinate 1,399,851 downwards.
GGAGGAAGTTCACGGGGTGACACCTGCCAGATCAAAGAGAACGAGGGAGAAGCGAAGCGGGCCGCCGAAGCGACCCGCAGGCAAGTACCGATCAGAGACCGAGGCCGGACTTGACAGCCTCGAGGCCCGGTTTCCCATCGAAGGTGGTGACGCCGGCAAGCCAGGGTTCGACGGCTGCGCCGTTCGCCTTCAGCCATTCGGTCGCGGCCACTTCCGGATCCTCGCCGTCGTTCAGGATCTTGCCCATGATGGCGTTTTCCATGTCGAGGGAGAATTTGAGGTTGGTGACGAACTTGCCGACGTTGGGGCAATCCTCGACGAAGTTGGCGCGGGTGTTGGTGTAGACGGTCGCGCCGCCGAAGTTCGGGCCGAAGGTGCTGTCGCCGCCGGTCAGGTAGGTCATCTTGAAGGTGTTGTTCATCGGGTGGGGCGCCCAGCCGAGGAAGACGACCGGCTTGCCGTCCTTGTCGGCACGGGCGACCTGCGCCAGCATGCCCTGTTCGGAGGATTCCACGAGTTCCAGGCCACCCATGCCCATCTCATTCTTCTCGATCAGCGTCATGACCAGACGATTGCCGTCATTGCCCGGCTCGATGCCGTAGATCTTGCCGTCGAGCGCATCCTTGTGCTTGCCGATGTCGGAGAAGTCCTTGATGCCGAGTTCGGCGCCCTTCTCGTTCGTGGCGAGCGTGTACTTGGCGCCTTCGAGGTTGGCGCCGAGGGAGACGACGGTCTTTTCCTCGAGGTAGGGCTTCACGTCCTTTTCCTGGGCCGGCATCCAGTTGCCGAGGAAAACGTCGATGTCCTTGTTCTTCAGCGACTGGTAGGTGACCGGAACGGAAAGCACGGTGATCTGCGGATCATAGCCCAGCGCCTTCAGCACGACGGCGGTGGTTGCGGTCGTGGCGGTGATGTCGGTCCAGCCGACGTCGGAGAACTTCACGGTCTTGCAGCTCTCGGCATCGGCGGCGAAGGCAACGTTGGTTGCGAGCGCGGTAAAGGACACGGTGGCTGCGAAGATCATTCTGGTGGCGGTGGTCATGATGTCATTCCCCTGTGTTTCTTTTTTAGCCAATCACCAATGGCGCCCTGTTTCAAGCACCTTGATCGGCGGCGAGTGTATGGCCAGAGTCTGCCGGGCCGGTTCCGACATGCGACGCAAAATGTCGCATGATCAATTTATTGCCAGTCCGCGCCGAAATTTCTGTGGTCTTGGCGTGGCGACGCTGGCCTTTCCGGCCCCGCTTCGCCATGGGGTTTGCTCACAGCATCCCAGACGCTGCGGGAATGGAAAATGGCCAAGCTCTACTTCAATTACGCCACGATGAATGCCGGCAAATCCACCATGCTTCTGCAGGCCTCCTACAATTACCAGGAGCGCGGCATGCGCACGGTGATCCTGATCGCCGGTTTCGACGACCGGGCGGGGCGGGGGCGGATTTCCTCGCGCATCGGGCTTTCTTCCGATGCCGTCGCGTTCGAGCAGGATGACAATCTCTTCGAGATGATCGTCCACCTTCATGCCGAGGCGGAGGTCGCCTGCGTCTTCGTGGACGAGGCGCAGTTTCTCTCCGAGGCGCAGGCCTGGCAACTGGCGCGCATTGCCGATCGGGTCGGCATTCCCGTCATGTGCTACGGTCTGCGAACCGACTTCCAGGGCAAGCTGTTTCCGGGCTCGCAGGCGCTGCTGGCGATTGCCGACGAGATGCGCGAGGTGCGCAGCATCTGCCATTGCGGGCGCAAGGCCACCATGGTCGTCCGGCTCGCACCGGACGGATCGGTGGTGCGCGAGGGGGCGCAGGTCGAGGTGGGCGGCAACGAGAAATACGTGCCCTTCTGCCGCCGTCACTGGGAAGACAAGATGAACGGGCATTGATCTGGCGCAAGGCGGGTGACGCGGCGCAACGCTACCGGCATGATGCCGAGGTATCAGCCTCTTTCGTCCCGCCATCCAAGGAGACCGCTCCGCATGTTCATGAAATCCACCTTCATCCTCGCACTGTCGCTGGCCGCCGCCGGCATCGTCGCCCCGTCTGCCCGCGCCGACGGCGATGCGGCTGCCGGCAAGACGGTGTTCGGCAAGTGTGCTGCCTGCCACACCGCGACGGAAGCCAAGAACAAGGTCGGGCCGAGCCTGATGGGCGTCGTCGGCCGGCCGGTCGCCACCGCCGAGGGCTATAAATATTCCGAGGCGATGACGGCCTTCGGCGCCGGCGGCAAGGTCTGGGACGAGGCGACGCTGACGCAGTATCTCCTGTCGCCGAAGGGCGTCGTGCCGAAGACCAAGATGGCCTTTGCGGGGCTGAAGACGCCGGAAGAGGTCGCCAATGTCATCGCCTATCTCAAGGCGCCGGTGAAGTAATCCGCGCCGTCCTGTCGCTGTCCGAGGGCGGATCGATCCGCCTGGCGCTAAAATAACCGTGAGCGCCGTGTTGCCGCGACAGGGGCGAGGCCATATCTGAAGCGCCAGACCCACATGTCCCGCCGCCCTTATCCGCCCTGCGGGCGCGCGGCGGGGCCAGAGACAAGGATCGTGCCTGCGATGTTTGAACCCGTCATCGCCTTCTTCCAGCGCATTGGCTATCTCATCGGCCGCCCCTTCGTGGCGATCGGCCGGTGGTTTTCGCAGCGCCGCTGGATCGTCAAGGGGCCGATCGCGCTTGTCGCGGTCCTGATCATCGTCGGCTATGGCTACTTCCTTGTGCAGACGCAGAGTTGGACGAATTTCAATCCCGACTACGTGGATGCCTACAAGCTCTCCGAGCAGACGGTGGATGCCGGCATCGCGCTGCCGACGACGGCATCTGCCGCACCGGCCACAACGACCGGGACAGGCACGACGCCAGCCACGCCCGTGCAGCCGGCGGCGCAGACCTGCCAGCGCTCTGCCATCGTCAACGTCACGGCAGGCCTGATCGACTTCAACGTGGATGAGAATGCCTGGGTGTCGTCCATGCTGCTCTACAAGCTTGGCTTCTTCGGCATCGACTGGGACCACACGCCCTGGCTCGACAACAAGGCCGCCTTCCAGCGCGGCGTGAACCAGGCGATCCGCCGCACCAGCGTGGAACTTGTGGATTCGCTCGGCCGCATGCGCGGCACGTCAGGCATCAATAACAATCTGCAGGCGGCCCGCGGCAACATGCAGTTCGACGAGGAGAGCTGGTATTTCGGCCTCAACCCCTTCGGTCCGAAAACCCCGAGCCCCAGCTATTACCGTGCGGCGGCCCGGGACCTTCGCCTCTTCGACGATGCGCTGGCGACCTGCGCTGCCATTTTCGACGCCCGCGCCGACAATCTGGTCGAGTTCATCGACCGGGTCACCAGCGATATCGGCGACACCTCGTCCATCCTGCGAGAGCGCTCCGAATTCTACAATGGCGGCTGGTTCGACACGCGCGCCGACGATCGCTTCTGGTTCGCCTACGGCCAGCTCTACGGCTATTACGGCATCCTGAGCGCGGCGCGGGCCGACTTCCAGACGGTGATCCAGCAGCGCAACATCGCGCCGCTCTATGCCGAGACCCTAAAGCAGTTGCGTGCGGCACTGCGCATCCAGCCGCTCATCATCTCCAATGGCGCCGAGGATGGCTGGATCATGCCGACGCATCTGGCCACGATGGGCTTCTATATTCTGCGCGTCCGCTCCAACCTCGTGGAAATGCGCGACGTTCTCGCCCGCTGACCGGCACCGGCTTCCGCATGGTCCGTCAACGGCAGAAGCGGAAGCCGCCCTTGCGCTCGATCGTGTCGAGATGCAGGTGCGTCTCGTGCGTGGCGTCGCTGCCAGGTGAGAGCACGGTCGAAAAGTGAAGGCAGGCGGCGGCCGTGAGGCTGCGCTGCAGGGCGCCCTCCATGGTTCCGTCTTCCTGGCGCGGCTTCATCTCAAGCCGTGTGCCGTCCGAGAAGACGAGGGCTGCGATGTCGACGGCGTTGCCGTGGGCGTGTTCGGAGATCTTGCCCGTCGTCGCGCCGTTGCGACGCTTGCAGACATAGGTGGAGGCCTGTTCAAGGGCCGTCAGCGTCGCCGTCCGGCCGGACAGGCGGGCTGTCGGCACGACCGTTTCCTTCGTCCAGCGGGCGAGGGCCGATGCGGTGCGGCAGCCCATGACGCCTGCGGGTTCCAGCCGGATGCCCGGCAAGACTTCCGAGACGCTGATCGGTGCCGCGATGCCGCACCCGTCGCCGTCATCGATCGGCTTTGCGGCTTCGAAGCGCGCGCCAAGGATTTTCAGGTTTTCACGGCACGCCGCGTCATCAGCCGGGGTTGGCGGGATTGCTGCGGCGACGACGTCAGCTCCGTCTTCCGCGTCCTTTCTTGAGTCCGGAGTTGCCGGTTGCGGGGTGGCAAGGGTCGATGGAGAGCGAGTGTTCGTCCCTGCCGGCACGTCATTCGTCCGGTCCGTCGTCGCCGGCTTTTCGGCCGGAATCGGCGGTGCTTCGTCCCGCGCCGATTCGGACATGTCGCCTGTCTGCGCGGTGGCCGGCTTCGGGTCGGGCAGGGGGCCTTTCGGTGGCAGTTCGGCTGCGAGGGTCGCCTGCGACAGAAGCATCGTCGCGGTGGACAGGAGCGCGATCATCCGTGCCATCTCGTCTCTCCTCATCGTTTCAGAGGAAACAAACGCGTCGAGAGCCGTTTCGTTCGGCAAGGCGCGGGAAGGGCGAGGTTCCGCGCGGCCGTGGAGAAGCCTGTTTTATTTCTTGACTAACGTAATCATGTTTTTTAAGTGACTGAAATCGGGCGGTCATCTGGCCGCGCCCGCGCCCTTCGACCCAGCCAGCCATGAGCGCCGCAGGCGCCTCGCCAGCCCGGTCCTGTCGTCTCAAAGGATTGGTTATGTTGCTCCGGCTTTCCCGCTCGATGCTGCGCGCCTGCACGGCGCTCGCGCTCGTTTCCGTTTCATGTGCCCTGCCAGCCATGGCTGAGGATGCCAGCCAGCAGGAGGGGGCAACGCAGCTGAAGAAGATTTCCGTGAAGGGCAACCGTCTCGGCGTCACGGATACGCCGGTTGCGACAACCGTCGAGGCCGAGCAGATCGCCGACAGGCAGGTGACCGACATCAACGACCTCGGCCGCACGCTGGAGCCGGGCGTCAACTTCAACCGCACCACCGGCGCGGTCAACATTCGCGGTCTGGAAGGCGTGCGGGTGCTGACGACCATTGACGGCATTCCGGTGCCCTATCTGCAGGATGCGACCCGCGATGCCGACGGGGGCGTCGACAGTTTCGACTTCTCCTCGCTTGCCTCCGTCAGCGTGGTGCGCGGCGCCGATTCCAGCCGCGGCGGTTCCGGCGCGCTTGGCGGCATCCTCGCGCTTTCCACGCTGGAGCCGGAAGACCTGATCCGCGACGGCAAGGACTGGGGCGGCGCCTGGAGCTTCACCTATGACAGCGCCGACACAAGCTTCAGTCCGACGGCGGCCTTCGCCAAGTCCTTCGGCGATACGTCGATCCTCGTGCAGGGCGGCTATCGCCGTGGTCACGAGCGCAAGAACCAGGGCACGATCGACGCCTACGGCACGACCCGTACCGAGGCAAATCCGTCGGATTACGATCAGAACAATGTGCTGGTGAAACTGCGCCACCACGCCGAGGGCGGCCATATGTTCGGCATCACCGCCGAACGCTATCGCAAGGACCGCGACACGGATGCGCGCACCAGCCAGTCGCTGACCGGCAACTATCGCCCCGGCAATTATACCACGACGGATGACAGCGACCGGGACCGCGTCTCGCTGGACTATGCCTTCGAGGCGGAAGAGGAGGGCACGCTGTTCGACCGCGTGGCGGCTTCGGTCTACTGGATGAATCAGTTGCGCGGCAACGGCTACAATGGCTATCGCTCCACCTCGGTCATCGGCCCGATCGTGCGCGACAATACCTATGACGAGAAGACCTGGGGCGCTGTGGGCACTGCGGAGAAGACGCTGGAACTCGGCGGTCTTGAGCACCGCTTCTCCCTCGGCTGGGATTTCGCGACCACATCGACGGAGCAATATTCCGCGGGTTCCGACAATTGCCGCCTGCCTTATACCGGTGCGTTTGCGGGCTGCGCCAATCTTCACACCAATCAGGCCGACACGCCGAAGGTGGACAGCAACAAGATCGGTCTTTCTCTGGAAGACCGCATTGCGCTCGGCGCCTCCGGCTTCACGCTGACGCCCGGCGCGCGCTTCGACTGGATCGAGCATTCGCCGGTCATGACCGAGGGCTATGCCAACAACGCCAACCGACCGGCGCTTCCGGCCGGCTTCGACGATACCGCAATTTCGCCCAAGCTGCGTCTCGGCTACCAGCCGAGCGAGGCGGTGGAGCTTTACGCCCAGTGGGCCATGGGCTTCCGCGCCCCAACGGCGGGTGAACTCTACGCCGTCTTCGGCGGTCCCGGCACCTATCTGAGGCTTGGCAATCCCGCGCTCCAGTCCGAGACCAGCAACGGCATCGAACTCGGCGCCAATATTGGCGACGATGATCTCGGCGCCCGCGTGTCCGCTTTCTACAACCGCTACCGCAACTTCATCGATGCCCGCGCCCTGAGCGCGGCGGAAGCGGCCGCCGCAGGCTATACGCTCGCGGCCTATCCCCAGGGCGGCATCACGCAATATGCCAACATTGCCAAGGCCGAGATCTACGGCGCCGAGCTTTCGGCTCACAAGCGCTTCGACAATGGCATCACGCTACGCGGTGCGGTCGCCTATGCGCGCGGCAATGACCTGACCAACGACACCTTCCTTGCCTCCGTCGCGCCGGCCAAGGTGGTGCTGGGCATCGACTACGATGCCGGCGAATGGGGCGTGGGTCTCGACTGGATCGGGGTCGCGGCAGCACGCGGCCAGACGGTGCGCAGCGGTTCGAACGTCACCTACTTCAAGACGCCGGGCTACGGGATCGTCGATCTCTCCGCCTGGTGGGAGCCGGAGCAATTCAACGGTCTCAAGGTCAATGCCGGCATCTTCAACGTGCTCGACAAGACCTATTATGACTATTCCTCGGTCCGCAACGGTGGCTCCATGCCCTCGGAGTTCTATTCGGAGCCGGGTCGCACGTTTAAAATCTCGCTCTCGCAGAAGTTCTGATGCCTTCGCCGGCTCCGGATGTCGTCCGGGGCCGGCCTTCCATCGACCACAGGCAATCACGAAAATTCCGCAGCATTCCCGCTTGCGCGCCCCTCGCACTCACGATAACAGTTTTGTCCATGACACAGGCACGCAACATGTCCGGTTGGTGGTGGGCTCGCTGAAGCGGCCTTGACCAGTCATGCGTGAATGGAACCAGAGCCGCCCGAATTTCGAGGCGGCTTTTTTCGTATCCGGGCCGCTGCGAATGTCGGGCCTCAAGCGGAGCGACTGAGAATGGTGACGACACTTCTTGCGGATGGATCGGAAAGCTATGTGACGAAGGGTGGCATCACTGTCCGCCGCCAGCGTCGCGATGCCGATTATGCCGAGGCGATCTCTTCCTATATCGATCGGCTGGACGAGCGCCGCGGCGCGGTGTTTTCCTCGAACTATGAATATCCCGGCCGCTATACGCGCTGGGATACGGCCGTGGTCGATCCGCCGCTCGGCATTTCCTCCTTCGGGCGTTCGCTCTGGATCGAGGCCTATAACGGCCGCGGCGAGGTGCTGCTGGAGATCATCGCGGAGCATCTGAAGGGTGTATCCGACCTGACGCTCGGCGCCCGCAGCGCCACGCGCCTCGACCTCACCATCAACCTGCCCGACCGCGTCTTCACCGAGGAAGAGCGCTCGAAGATGCCAACGGTCTTTACCGTGCTGCGCGCCATCACGCAGATCTTCCATTCGGAAGAGGATGCCAGCATCGGCCTTTACGGCGCCTTCGGCTACGATCTCGCCTTCCAGTTCGATGCCATCGACCTCAAGCTCACCCGGCCCGACGACCAGCGCGACATGGTGCTGTTCCTGCCGGACGAAATCCTCGTCGTGGACCATTATTCGGCCCGCGCCTGGATCAACCGCTACGATTTCACCAGGGGCGGCCTGACCACCGAGGGCAAGGCGGAGACGATCGCGCCGGAGCCGTTCCGCACCGTCGACAGCATTCCCCCGCATGGCGATCATCGTCCGGGCGAATATGCCGAGCTCGTCGTCAAGGCGAAGGAGAGTTTTCGGCGTGGTGACCTTTTCGAAGTTGTGCCGGGCCAGAAATTCTACGAGCGCTGCGAGAGCCGGCCATCGGAGATTTCCCGCCGGCTGAAGGCGATCAATCCGTCGCCCTATTCCTTCTTCATCAATCTCGGCAATCAGGAATATCTGGTCGGCGCCTCGCCGGAAATGTTCGTCCGTGTCTCCGGCCGCCGCATCGAGACCTGCCCGATCTCCGGCACGATCAAGCGCGGCGACGATCCGATCGCCGATAGCGAACAGATCCTCAAGCTCCTGAATTCCAAGAAGGACGAGTCCGAACTCACCATGTGCTCGGACGTGGACCGGAACGACAAGAGCCGTGTCTGCGTGCCCGGTTCCGTCAAAGTCATCGGCCGGCGCCAGATCGAGATGTATTCGCGCCTCATCCACACCGTGGACCATATCGAGGGCCGGCTGCGAGACGACATGGACGCCTTCGACGGGTTCCTCAGCCATGCCTGGGCCGTGACGGTGACCGGTGCGCCGAAGCTGTGGGCGATGCGTTTCATCGAAGCGCATGAGAAGAGCCCACGCGCCTGGTATGGCGGGGCGGTCGGCTGGGTCGGCTTCAATGGCGACATGAACACCGGTCTGACACTGCGCACCATCCGTATCAAGGACGGCATTGCGGAAGTTCGGGCCGGCGCCACGCTGCTCTACGATTCCGTGCCGGAAGAGGAAGAAGCCGAAACCGAACTGAAGGCCTCCGCCATGATCGCCGCCATCCGTGATGCGAAGTCGAATTCCGCGGCCAAGGGCGCGCGCGACGTGCAGGCTGTCGGGGCCGGCGTCAAGATCCTGCTCGTCGATCATGAGGACAGTTTCGTCCACACGCTGGCGAACTACTTCCGCCAGACGGGTGCGGAGGTGGTGACCGTGCGCACGCCGGTGCCGGAAGCGGTGTTCGACAGCGTCAATCCGGATCTCGTCGTGCTCTCGCCCGGCCCCGGCAGCCCGAAGGATTTCGACTGCAAGGCAACGATCAAGAAGGCGCGGGCGCGCAACCTGCCGATCTTCGGAGTCTGCCTTGGCCTGCAGGCGCTGGCCGAAGCCTATGGCGGGGATCTGCGCCAGCTCGCCATCCCCATGCACGGCAAGCCCTCGCGCATCCGCGTGCTGGAGCCCGGCATCGTCTTCTCCGGCCTCGGCCGCGAGGTGACGGTCGGCCGCTATCACTCGATCTTCGCCGATCCCTCGACGCTTCCCGCCGAGTTCATGATCACGGCCGAAAGCGAGGACGGCACCATCATGGGCATCGAGCACATGAAGGAGCCGGTCGCCGCCGTGCAGTTCCACCCCGAATCCATCATGACGCTCGGCGGCGACGCCGGGATGCGCATGATCGAGAACGTGGTCTCGAAGCTCTCGAAGCGGGCAGATGCGAAGACGCGGGTGGCGTGAGATGAATTTCAACGCAGCGCGGGGGGCGCAGCCTCCGCGCCTGCTTGCATTGCGTCTTGATCGGCCTATAGTAACGATATCATTTTTTGATATCGTTCCGACCCATGAGCCGTCGCCATCATGCTACGCTGACCCAGATATTTGCCGAGCCCGTCCCGGCAGGTATCGCGTGGCGGGACATTGAGGCTCTTCTCCTGTTTCTTGGTGCGGAGATTTCAGAAGGGCAGGGATCACGCGTGCGCATTGCGCTGAATGGCGTGCGGTCCGTGTTTCATCGTCCGCATCCGCAAAAGGAAACGGATAAGGGCGCGGTCAAGTCGATGCGACGATTTCTGACAGAGGCAGGGATCAAACCATGACAGTGATGCACCACCAAGGCTATGAGGCCGTCATCGAATTTGATGAGGATGCCAATCTCTTTCATGGAGAGGTGATGAATCTGCGCGATGTCATCACCTTCCAGGGCAGTTCGGCCGACGAATTGAAGCAGGCATTTGCCGAGTCGATCGAAGACTACATTGCTTTCTGCCGGGAACGTGGCGAGGAGCCGGAGAAGCCGTTCTCCGGGCAGTTCATCGTGCGCACAGACCCGGCTTTGCATCGTGCCCTGACGACGGCTGCCCGCCGCGCGGGCGTCAGTCTCAACAAGTGGGTGACGACGGCGCTGGAACGGGCTGTGCTGTAGCTTCCAGGCTTTGAGTTACCGGTGATTGCTATGCTGTGTCTGCAACGCTGCAACGCCGACATTCCCCTTTGACATCCCCGCCGACTTCGCCGATATAGCCGCCCATTGACCGTCCGATCCCTTGCCGGGGCCGGGCGGTCATGCCGTTTCAGGGCGGCATTTCTTGCAACTCGTTCGCATCCGCAGGGGACTTCCGATGGACGCTTCTCAAAACGCTTTTGTCCGGCGCCTCGCCTTCTGGGGCATTCCGCTTGCCTTCGGGGTCATGGGGCTGAAGCTGGTTGCCTGGTGGGTCACCGGATCGGTGGCGCTGCTTTCGGATGGGCTGGAATCGACCGTCAACGTGATCGCGGCCTTCATCGCCTATTTCGTCATCCGCTATGCGCAGAAGCCGGCCGATGACGACCATCCCTATGGCCACCACAAGGCGGAATATCTCTCGGCGGTTCTGGAAGGCGTGCTGATCGTGGTCGCGGCGCTGCTCATCATCCGCGAGGCGGTGCCGGCGGTGATGGCGCCGCAGCCGATGGAGGCGCCGGTGCTTGGCCTTGCCATCAATGCGGTGGCCGGCATCGTCAATCTCGTCTGGGCGCGACTGCTGATCCGGGTCGGCGCGTCGCATCGCTCGCCGGCTCTTTCGGCCGACGGGCATCACATCATGTCGGATGTGGTGACGTCGGCGGGCGTTCTCGTCGGCCTCGTGCTCGTCATCTTCACCGGCTATGCGGTGCTCGATCCGGCGCTTGCCATCATCGTCGCCTGCAACATCATCTGGCAGGGCTGGAAGGTGATCTCGCACTCGATCGACGGCCTGATGGACAAGGCGGTGGAGCCTGCCGAGGAAGACGCCATCAAGGCGGCGATCGCGGCGGAGGCGAAGGGCTCGCTCGGCGTGCATTTCCTGCGCACGCGCCGCGCGGGGGCCGCGACCTTTGTCGGCTTCGACCTCGTGGTGCCCTCGACCATGACGGTCAGCGAGGCGCATGATATCTGCGACCGGCTGGAGGCGGCGATCCATGCCGCCCAGCCGGGCTCGCGCGTGGCGATCCATGTGGAGCCCGAAAGCGAGCGGGCGCATGGGGTAAAGGTCAAAGTGGAAAGGGCGGCGGAATGACGATGACGGATGTTTCCGGGCTGACGCAACTCGGGGAAAAGGTGGGGCTGCCGGATAGTCCGGAGACGGCGGTGCTGGAGCGGGTGCCGAGCGGCCATGCCGGCACCGATTTCGTCGTGCGGTTTACCGCGCCGGAGTTCACCTCGCTCTGCCCGATGACGGGCCAGCCGGACTTCGCCCATATCGTGATAGACTATATTCCCGATGGCTGGCTGGTGGAATCGAAGTCGCTGAAGCTCTTCCTGCATTCCTTCCGCAATCACGGCGCCTTCCACGAGGATTGCACCATCGACATCGCCAAGCGGCTCGTCGATCTGCTGGCGCCGAAATGGCTGCGGATCGGCGCCTACTGGTATCCGCGCGGCGGCATTCCGATCGATGTCTTCTGGCAGACGGGCGCTGTGCCCGCTGGTGTCTGGCTGCCGGAGCAGGGTGTCGCGCCCTATCGCGGGCGCGGCTGAGGTTTTCCGGCGACAGCCTGCTGTAGTCAGACGTCGAAGCTGTCGCTGCCGAAATCGTCGCCGCCGCCGTAATCGGCCGTATCATAGCCCTGGTCGTTGCCGGCGTCGTTATCGACGGTCTGCCAGCCGCTGTCATCCTGCTGGCCGACATCCTGTTGGGCGTTGTCTTGCTGGTTCGGGGCCGTGTCATAATAGTTGTTGATCACGGTTTCCTCGACAACCGGCTGTCCCATGGCGGCCGCTGCCGGATTGCCCCAGCCAAGCCCGCCGAACTGGCTGCCGAAGATGTGCGAGAGGCCGTTGGCGAGGAGCATGCCGCCGGCAACACCCGCCGCTGTCGTGGCGGCACCGGACAGGAAGCTCGATCCGGCCGATGGCGCGGCCTGCTGGCGACCCCAGGGGCCCGACGCGAAGGGACCGCCATTGCCGTAGGCAGCGGGATCGGGCTGGCGCTGCTGGGCGGCCCAGGCGGGGGCGGCTGCGCCGGGGCGGTCAGCACCGTTGCCCCAGGGGCCGCTCTGCTGCGGGCGGGCATTCTGTGCGTAGGCGTCCGTTTGGCGCGGCGCGCGGTCGGCGTCCGGGTCGCGGCGGCTGCCGAAGATGGAGGCGAGGAAGCCGCCTTCACCGGCGGCGGGCCTTTCGGCCTGCGCGGCTTCGAGATCGCGGATGCGGGATTCCAGCTCGCGAATGTGGTTGCCGGCCGCTTCGAGACCCTTTTCCTGCACGATCACGGCCTGGGCGAGATAATAGGGGGCGGCGGGTTCGGCGCGGATCTGGTCGGCGATGAGCGCTTCGGCCTCGCGGTCGCGCGGCGTGCCGCTTGCGGTGCGCACGCGATCGAAGAGGGCGGTGAGAAGCTGGCGTTCTTCCGGTGACATGGCGGCCTCCTTGGGCTCGTCTCGGGTCAGTCTGTCACGGAAGCATGTGGGCGTGGATTCCGGCAAATCAACGCCGGAATCCATGACAAATTTTTAATTTTGCTGCCGATCAGCCCGCCATCAGCGCCACGCCCGCCAGCGCCGTCGCCGCGCCGGTCAGGCGGGCGAGGATGCGGCCATGGCCGAGCCGCGTGAGGCCAAGACCGAGCCCGATGCCGGCGGCGTGCAGCAGCGCGGTCGCGATCGCAAAGCCGATGCCGAAGGAGAGTGCGCCGGCGCTGCCGAGTTCGGCGCCATGGGCATGGCCATGGAAGAGAGCAAAGAGGCCGACGAGGCCCATGGCCAGGCGGGTGTCGAGCTTCACCGCCATGGCGACGAGGAGGCCGAGTGCCACGACGGACGCGAGGATCGCCGGTTCCACGAAGGGCAGCGGCAGGCCGGCGAGCGCAAGCCCGAAGCCCAGCATCATGACGGTGACGAAGGTGGCGGGAACGGCCAGCACGGCGCGCCCGCCGATCTGCGCGGCCCAGAGGCCGACCGCGACCATCGCGAGCACATGGTCTGCGCCGAAGATGGGGTGTGAGAGGCCGGCCATCAGCGAGCCGTGCTCTTCGGGATTGAGATGCGCGAAGGCCGGGGCGGCGGAGAGCACCAGCGCGGCGAAAGCGGCGAGCGGCAGTTTTTTCATGGACGGATTCCCTCTCAAGATGGCCGCAACGGCACCCCTTGGGAGGACGGGCGACGGGCGGCCGGATCGGCATGCGAAGGCCGATCTTAAGCCGGATGGCGGCGCTGTCCATACGGCAAATGACGGTCGCACGGAGTGGCGCCGCACGGCGGGGTCGCGTCGCGGAAGGCCGGCCTTTACCATCTTGGCAGGAGGGCGCGCGACGGCCTTTCGGAGCGGCGGGCTTTTGTTGCATTGTTTTCGGGGTCGAGTCGCATTATCTCACTCGACAGACAGAACGGATGAAAACGGAGAATCGCCGATGAGCGACGAGGAAGACAAGAAGACGGAACTGCCGCTCGGCAAGGAAACAGAGGCGAACCTCTTCAAGTCGCGCTCGATCTTCATCTACGGCCCGATCAACCAGGAACTGGCCCAGAAGGTCTGCTCCCAGCTCGTGGCGCTCGCCGCCGCCAGCGACGAAGACATCCGCATCTTCGTCAATTCGCCGGGTGGCCACGTAGAATCGGGCGATTCCATCCATGACATGATCAAGTTCATCAAGCCGAAGGTCTGGATGATCGGCACTGGCTGGGTGGCGTCTGCCGGCGCGCTCATCTACGTCGCCGTTCCCAAGGAACGCCGCCTGTGCCTGGAAAACACCCGCTTCCTGCTGCACCAACCGTCCGGCGGCACCCGCGGCATGGCCTCCGACATCGAGATCCAGGCCCGCGAAATCATCAAGATGAACCAGCGCCTCATCAAGATCTTCTCCAAGGCCACCGGCCAGTCGGAAGAAAAGATCGCCAAGGACATCGACCGCGACTACTGGCTGTCTGCCGAAGACGCCGTCGGCTACGGCCTCGTCTCGAAGGTCATCACCTCGCAGGCCGATATCGGCTGAGTGTGATTGCCCATTCCACGCATTTAGAACCCCGTCGGTGGAAGCCGGCGGGGTTTTCAATTTTAGAGAAGCGCAACCTCGCTGATTGCCTGTCTCCGCTACGTCGCGGCTGATGCGGAGGCGAGCTCGTGCCTTCTTGCCAGCCAGATCGTTGCGTTACCGCAGGCCGGATCCTGCTCCGCATGCTGAACAAGGTCAAAGCCGTTTGCCTCCAGCAGAGCAGCATACTCCGCCTTATCGAGGCTCGCGTGATAAAGCGGCTGCCCTTCAAACGTGCCGATCGACACGCCTTCGCGGGCGCCACTCGTGAAGAGAAGCGCCGCCCCGGGAAGAGCCAATGCCGCAAGGCGGGGAAACATTGCGCGCTGTTCAGCGGGCGTCAGGTGAAAGAGGCTGTGCCAGGCGATCACGCCGTGGAACCGGCCAAGCGGCGGCAGGGCGCGCATGTCGGCCGTCAGCCAGCGGTGATCGGGAAAGGTTCGGGCGGCCATGTCGACGAGCGGCGCGGCAGCATCAACGCCGGTCAGCGCACAGCCGCGCTCGATCAGATCTGCGGCGATAGGGTGCCCGGAGCCGCAGCCGAGTTCGAGCACGGAACGCCCGTTTGCCGGCAGGACGCTGACGAAAGCGTCAAGCCATGGGCGTTCGATCGTGCTGTCACGCCGTAGCGCCGCCCAGGCCGAAGCGTTTGAGGCGTAGAGGTCGATCACCCTTTCGGCATGTTTGGCTTGCTCAGCTCTTTCGGGGTCGGCACCCGCGATCATTCCTTCACAACCCCTGCGCCGCGTTGATCGAGGCCACGAAGCGGCCGGTGCGGGCCTGTTTCGGGTTGCGGAAGATGTCGGCGGAGGAGCCGGATTCGACGATCTCGCCGGCTTCGAGGAAGACGACGAGGTTGGCGATGCGGGAGGCGAGGCGCAGGTCATGGGTGGCCATGACCATGGTTGTGCCTTCCCTGGCGAGGTCGCCGAGAACGTCTACCACTTCGGCCGAAAGTTCCGGGTCGAGCGCCGAGGTCGGTTCGTCGCAGAGCAGCACCTTCGGCGAGGGGGCCAGCGCGCGGGCGATCGCCACACGCTGCTGCTGGCCGCCGGAGAGGTTGGCGGGCCAGGCATCGGCCTTGTGGGCCATGCCGACCTTGGTCAGCAGTTCCATGGCGCGGGCGCGGGCCTTGTCCTCCGGCCATTTCTGCACGACGCGCAGGCCCTCCATGACGTTTTCGATTGCGGTCAGATGCGGGAAGAGCTGGAAATTCTGGAAAACCATGCCGGTCTGGCGGCGGATCTTCTGGATGTCCTTCCAGGCGGGCTTGCGCGGGCCACCGAAAGACAGGCTTTCGGTGCCGATGCTGACGGTGCCTTTCGAGGGCAGTTCAAGCAAGTTGATGCAGCGCAGGAGCGTGCTCTTGCCGCCGCCGGAGGGGCCGACGAGGGCGGTCACGCTGCCTTCGGGGAAGCTCGCCGAGATGTTCTTCAGGATGACGGCGTCGCCGAAGCGCTTTTCGATATGGGTGAGTTCGATCATCGGTTGGCCTCCACCATGCCGCCATAGCGCGCGAAGCGCTTTTCCAGCCGTCCCTGAAGTGTCGAGAGAACGGAGGAGAGCGCGAGATAGATGAGTGCGGCCTCGATGTAGAGGATCAGGGGCTCATAGGTGGTCGCAACGATCCGCTGGGCCGACTGGAAGAGTTCCGGCACCGTAATGGCGGCGGCAAGCGAGGTGTCCTTCACGAGCGAAATGAAGGTGTTGGACAGCGGCGGCACGGCCACGCGCGCGGCCTGCGGCAGGATGGTGCGCTGCATGGCCTGGCGCCAGCTCATGCCAATCGAATAGGCCGCTTCCCACTGGCCCTTCGGCACGGAGGAGATGGTGGCGCGGATGATTTCGGAGGTATAGGCGCCGATGTTGAGCGTAAAGCCGATCAGCGCTGCCGGGAAGGCATCGAGCAGGATTCCGATGCTCGGCAGGCCGTAGAAGATGACGAAGAGCTGCACGAGCAGCGGCGTGCCCCTGATGACCCAGACGTAGAAGCGGGCGATCCAGGCAAATGGCGCCGGCGCAAAGAGCCTGACAACGGCCGTCAGCAGGCCGAGCGCGATCCCGAAGGTGAAGGAAAGCAGGGTGAGCGGAATGGTGAACTTGATGCCGGCCCAAAGCAGCGTCGGCAGTGAGTCGATCATCAGTTGAAGCCAGTGCGGCACGGGTCACCTTTGAAAGCAGAGCGTCCGGCACGGGGGCCGGACGCGGGGGTCGATGCTCGATTGGACGTCACCGCGCCGGGTGATGCGGCAATCGTCCTTTAGCGGTCGTCGGGACCGCTTACTTCGAGACGTCCTGGCCGAAATACTTGTCCGAGATGGTCTTGTAAGTACCGTCGGCCTTGATCTCGGCAAGGGCCTTGTTGATGGCGGCGACGAGGTCGGCATCGCCCTTGCGCACGATGATGCCGGAATAGTCGGCATCCGGCTTCTCGGCGACGACCTTTACGGGGGCCTGCGGCTGCTGCTTCTTGAAATCGAGGAAGGAGAGGCTGTCATTGATGGTGGCGTCGGCGCGGCCGGTCAGGACGAGCTGGATCGACTGGTCGAAACCGTCGGTGCCGACCAGTTCAGCGCCGGCGGCCTCGGCGATCTTGCCGAAATTGCTCGACAGCGACTGGGCGGACGTCTTGCCCTTCAGGTCGTCGAAGCTCTTGATGTCCTCGTTGCCTTCCTTGACGATGAGGACGGCCTTGGAGGCGATGTAGGGCTCGGAGAAGTCATACTTCTGCTTGCGGGCCTCGGTGATGCCCACCTGGTTGATGACGGTGTCGTAGCGGTTGGCGTCGAGGCCGGCGATCAGGCCGTCCCACTTGCCTTCGATGAATTCGGCCTTCACGCCGAGCTTGGCGGCAACCGCTTCGCCGATCTCCACGTCGAAGCCGACGAGCTTGCCGCTCTTGTCGTGGAAGGTGAAGGGTGCGTAGGTGCCCTCCGTGCCGATCTTGATCACCCCGGCCGACTTGATCTGGTCGAGGTTTTCGCCTGCTAATGCCGGGGCGGCGACGAGGGTGGTGAGAGCGGCAGCGGCTGCGGCGGTCTTGAACCAGTTCATGAAATGTCTCCTTCAGCACCATCGGGTGCGACAGCGATCTTGCGAAATCTGCAATTATGTTCTCAATGGCAGAATGTGGCGCGCGTCGCAGGATAGAAAAGAGCGAAAAAATGAGGCAGATGAGAAAAATCTACTCATTCCGCTGATGTTGCTCCTGGCCGTCAGGCGGATCCACCGATCCGCGCCGCCCCGTTCGCAGTCTTGTCGTCTGGATGCCCCGCATGCTCAAGGATTTCTCCGTTCAAAGCCTCTTCATGGGCTGCCTCGTCGCGTTTGTCGGCTTTGCCAGCACGTTTGCCGTCGTGCTGCATGGCATGAAGGGCGTGGGGGCGAGCGATGCGCAGGCGGCATCCGGTCTGATGGCCCTGTCGATCGCCATGGGGCTCTGCGGCCTCCTGCTCAGCGCCATCACGCGCAAGCCGCTCAGCGTTGCCTGGTCGACGCCCGGCGCGGCGCTGCTGGTGACGGCCGGGGTGCCGGAGGGAGGATATGCGGCCGCGGTCGGCGCCTTCATCATGGCGGCCGTGCTTCTAATCGCGGCCGGCCTCTTCCGCCCCATCGGCCGGGCGATCGCCGCCATACCCTCGGCTGTCGCCAATGCCATGCTAGCGGGCGTGCTGATCACGCTCTGCTTCGCGCCGGTGAAGGCCGTGGGGCAGAATCCCTGGCTCGGCCTGCCGATCGTGCTCGCCTGGCTGATCGCCGGGCGGTTCAACCGGCTGCTGGCCGTGCCGGCGGCGCTCGGCGCCTTCGTGCTGGTGCTGATCTTTGGCGTGCCCATGCCGGCCGATGCGCTGTCCAGCCTTTCCGGCAGGCTGATGCCGGAGCTGCATCTGATCACGCCCGTCTTCACGGTGGCCGGTTTCGTCAGCATCGCGCTGCCGCTCTTCATCGTCACCATGGCCTCGCAGAACATTCCGGGCATCGCCGTCCTGAAGGTCAACGGCTATACGCCGGAGCCGGGGCCGCTCTTTGCCGCGACCGGCGTCGGCTCGCTGCTGGCCGCACCCTTCGGTGCCATTCCGATCAACATGGCCGCGATCACGGCGGCCATGTGCGCGGGGGAGGATGCCCACCACGATCCGGCGCGCCGCTACTGGGCCGGCATGATCGCCGGCATCGGCTATGTCCTCTTCGGGCTCGCGGCGGGGGCGGTCACCGCGCTCGTCTCGCTGGCACCGCCGATCCTGATCGAGGCCGTCGCAGGTCTGGCGCTGGTCGGCGCCTTCTCCGCCTCGGCGCTCGCCGCTTTCAAGGATGTGGAAACGCGGGAGGCGGCGGCCATCACCTTCCTCGTCTCGGCCGCCGGCATTCCCTTCGGCGGCGTGTCTGCCGCCTTCTGGGGGCTGATCTGCGGGCTTCTCGCGCTCGGCCTCGGCCGCGTCCTGAAGCGGTGAGGGGAGCGCCTTGCGCTTTTTCGAATCAGCCGATATATCGATGGGCATGATCACCGCGCCGACCATTGCGATCCGTTTTGCGCCTGCCGTCTCCGGCATGAGCGCGGGCGCGCGTGCTGTTTCCTCGCTTCTTCTTCTCGGCCTTACGCGCGGTTGCCGGGTTTCCTGAGGAGCGCCCGGCGGCCGATGAAGCCAGCCGGCAATCGCTCCTTGAACAAACCCCATCAAAACCCTTTCCGCCCGCAGCCGATTTCCGTCGCAAAAGCCAGACGTATCGGCTATCTCAGCCCGGCGGTCGAGACTGAAGAGACGTGAGAACCATGATCCAGAAGAGCCATACTCCCAAGCAGGGCATGCCCGAGGCTGCCACCAAGTATCAGCCCTATCCGCAGATCAACCTGCCCGATCGCCAGTGGCCGTCGAAGGTGATCGACAAGGCGCCGATCTGGTGCTCGGTGGACCTGCGCGACGGCAATCAGGCGCTGGTCAACCCGATGGGCCATGACCGCAAGGCCCGCATGTTCCAGCTGCTCCTCGACATGGGCTTCAAGGAAATCGAGATCGGCTTCCCCTCGGCCTCGCAGACCGACTTCGACTTCGCCCGCTGGTGCGTGGAAGAGGGCAATGTGCCCGACGATGTGTCGCTGCAGGTGCTGGTGCAGTGCCGGCCCGAGCTGATCACCCGCACCTTCGAGGCCTTGGAGGGCGCCCGCCGCCCGATCATCCATTTCTACAATTCCACCAGCGAATTGCAGCGCCGCGTCGTGTTCGGCAAGGATGTGGCCGGCATCAAGCAGATCGCTACCGACGCCGCCAAGATGATCATGGACATGGCCGCCAAGGCCGGCGGCGACTACCGCTTCCAGTATTCGCCGGAAAGCTTCACCGGCACGGAGCTGGAAGTGGCGCTGGAGATCTGCAACGCCGTCACCGAGATCGTGAAGCCCACGGCCGCCAACAAGCTGATCCTCAACCTGCCCTCCACCGTCGAGATGTCGACGCCGAACATCCATGCCGACCAGATCGAGTGGATGTGCCGCAACCTCGACAACCGCGAGAACGTCATCGTCTCGCTCCACCCGCACAATGACCGCGGCACGGGCATTGCCGCCACCGAACTCGGCCTGATGGCCGGCGCCGATCGCGTGGAAGGCACGCTGTTCGGCAATGGCGAGCGCACCGGCAATGTGGACGTGGTGACGCTGGCGCTCAACATGTACACGCAAGGGGTCGATCCGGGGCTGGACTGCTCCGACATCGAGCGGATCAAGGCCGTCTACGAATATTCCAACGAGATGACGATCCCCGAGCGCCATCCTTACGTCGGCGAGCTGGTCTACACGGCCTTCTCCGGCTCGCACCAGGACGCCATCAACAAGGGCATGAAGGCGCTGCGCAAGGCCAACAAGCCCTTGTGGGAAGTGCCCTATCTGCCGATCGACCCGCAGGACGTGGGCCGTTCCTACGAGGCGATCATCCGCATCAACTCGCAGTCCGGCAAGGGCGGCATCGCCTATATCCTGCAGGAAGACTACGGCATCAACCTGCCGCGCAACCTGCAGGTGGAGTTCCGCGAGGACATCCAGCGCATCACGGACGAAGAGGGCGTCGAGCTGCCGTCGAAGCGCATACATGGCCGCTTCCTCGAGCGCTATGTGGAGCAGCCCGGCGCGCGGCTGAAATTCGTCGATCACCACACCTATCCGGCCGACAAGGATCACCGGGGCGTACGCGTGGTCGCAGCCGAGATCACCGACAATGGCGAGGTGAAGCGCATCGAGGGCAAGGGGACGGGGCCGATCGACGGCTTCATCAATGCGCTCTCCATCTATCTCGGCATCGACCTGTCGGTGGCAGACTATTCCGAGCACTCGCTGCAACACGGCTCGAATGCGGCGGCCATTGCCTATGTCGAGGTGGAGCATCCCGGCGGCAAGCTGTTCGGCGTGGGCATCAACACCAACATCGTCGCCGCTTCGCTCGAGGCGATCGTGTCTGCCGCCAACCTCGTGCTGCAGGCGCAGGCCCGCAAGGCCTGAGGGCTTTCAGAGACTGACACAATCGAGATCCTCGGCTTTCGGGCCGGGGATTTTTTGTGCGTCACTTTCCGGCGGGATCAGATTTCCTGGGATATGTCGGAGGCGATGGCTTGCAGCGCCGCATCGGATGATGGGCCGACGATCACGAAGGAGGCACCGGGCTTTTTCCAGGAGATCAGAGCGAGATCGTCGCGGATGTCTTCCTTGGGATCGGTGACGGATGTGTTGTCCGAGTTGCGCAGGAAGCAGAAGCCGATCACATCGCCTTCCTGATCGCGATACATCAGTTGCGCGACGGGCTTGCCCTGCACCACCAGCAGGCGGGCGCCCTGAAAGGCGAGGCCGCGGCTTGTGAGATCGGGAATGCGGAAGGGCACGCCGACGCTGGCGTTCAGCCAGCTCTCGATCTGCGGCTTTTCATCAGCGGCGAGCTCCACCAGATGGTCTCGCTGGCTGGCGTAGATGCGGTGGTAGTCGGCGATTTCGTCAAGCCAGCCGCGCGACGCGGCGGCCGTCTGGGGCAGGTCCGAAAGGCCGCCCTGCTTGCTGCCGATAATGTAGCCGGCCGTTCCGCCGAAGAGCAGGAGCGCCAGCGAAGCGGCCAGCGCCCGCGGCCAGAGCTTGGCGTTGGCTGCGGACGTGCGTGCCTCGACGATGCGCTCTCCGGCCGGGGAGACGCTGGCGCTCCCCTGCTTGATGCGGCGCACGACGTTGAGCGGCACGGGATCGTGCAGGAAATCCTGGAAGGCGGTGTTTCCGAAGGCGCTGCCGGCCTTCAGCGTATCGAGGATCTGTCGGGCTTCGTCGCTGCGTGTCAGGAGATCGTCGAGTTCCCGGCGTTCGGCATCGCCGAGTTCGCCATCCAGATAGGCCGAGAGACGGACTTCGAGGGCAAGACCCTTGGTATTCAGCAAGGCTCAGGCCCTCCTTTCCGTGTTCTTCTCAATCATCGCCGCCAGCCGGATGCGGGCGGCCGACAGGCGGCTCATCACGGTGCCGATCGGGATGCCGAGAATATCGGCGGCTTCCCGGTAGCTATGGCCTTCCACATTGACCAGCACGAAGACGCTGGCGAGCCCGTCCGGCATGGACAGGATCATTTTCTGGATCTGGTTGGCATAGACGGCCTTTTCGCCGGCCGCATCCACCACCAGTTCGTCCTGCTCCTCGGCGGCAACAAGGCCGGTGCCGGCGCGGACCTTGCGCTTGCGCACCTCATCCACCCACAGGTTCCGCGTCAGCGCGTAGACCCAGCTTTCCAGGCGTCCCTCGCCATTCCAGAGATGGTGGCGGGTGATGGCCCGCTCGCAGGCCTCCTGTACCAGATCGTCCGCATCAGTCGCATTGCGGGTCAGCGACAGGGCAAACCGGCGCAGCTTGGGCAGCAGGCTGACCAGCTCGCGTCTGAAGTCGTTCGGTTCCACCGCTGAACGCATCGCTCTTCCACAGGAACGGGCCAGGAGGCCGTCTTATTCGCCTTTCCGGAAGAAAAGCCGCCTTGAAGGGCGCGACCCTCTTTCCGGACCGCCCTGTGCTGCGCCGCAGGCGCGGAGGGGACGAGGTCTTCCGATCCGGGCTGCGGTCATCAATCAGGCGGGTCGAAGCGTTATGGGACGTTCGTCCCTGCTTCGCAAGACGGTAAGCCGAAGCCATCCGCAGATTTCGCGGGTGCGGGCGCCCGCGCGATCACGCCCTGCTAGGTGGAACCGCGCCTCCCTCGAGAGGCGCGCGCAATCGTAGCGGAAGTGTCTGTCGCTCAGTACTGGCGTTCGCCGCCGAGTGTCTTGAACAGCGCTTGATAGGCCCAGGTGTTTTCGCCGCCGCGGTCGCGGATCTCGATCAGCTGCGCCTTGGCTTCCTCGATGCGGCCCTGTTCGACGAGCGCCTGACCCATGTAGGAACGGGCGAGGATGTAGTTGGCGTCGACAGCCAGCGCCTTGCGGTAATAGTCCATGCCGATTTCCATGCGGCCGGCCTTGCGGTTGGCGTAGCCGCGATAGTTCAGCACGCGGGCGCTGTTCTGGTCGCGGACGGCGTCCAGCACCTTCAGCGAATTCTCGTACTGGCCGGCATAGGCCATTTCGCGCGCGGCCTTGAAGAGGATGTCGTCGCTGAGATCGCTCTTCTTGGGATCGACGCATTCCTTCTTGGCTTCGTCCCAGACCTTGCCGTCCTTGCATTCGGTGGTGGTCTTGGTTTCTTCCGGCGGCTTGGAGGTGTCTTCACCGGCGGCAAAAGCGCTGCCCGCAAAGGCGATGGCAGCGGCGCCTGCCAGGATGGTGGCGGCAAAATTACGGGTTTTCAGCATGTGCGGTTCCCTATTCTGACGAAGCAACCCGTGCGGCGCGCGGGTCTGCGGGGCAGGCTCCCGGCGCCAGTCTAGCGCCGTTACAGGAGGAACGGATAGGGCATGTCGATTATTCGTGGATTTATTCCAATTTTTGTCGATCGACCGAGAATCCCGCTTCATCCGGAAAAGCGCGTGGTTTCCGCCAGCCTCAGCGTGACGCCATCCGGCATCATTTCGTGGCGCTCGCGGAGCACCTGCCAGTGGCCTGGACTGCCGGTGATGGTGAAGAGGTTGTAGCCCGCCGGCGGCTTGTGGCCGCCCGGCCCCTGGGATGCCGAGGAGATGCCGACAACCGGCACGTTTCCGGTCTGGCCCTTCAGGCTGTAGACCGTGTTGAGATGGGTGTGGCCGTGCAGCACGAGTTCTGCGCCGCCAGCCCTGACGGTCGCGGCAAAGCGACGGATGCCGAGCATGCGCTTGTGCATGGAGGTGGCGCCGCGGATCGGCGGGTGGTGGATCAGCACGACGCGGAAAAGGCCGGCCTCGCCGGTGGCCCGCAGCATGTTGACCGTCTCGCGGGCCTGCCGCCGGCCAAAATAGCCGCTGGCCGCAAAGGGCGGCGTTGCGACCGCCGTCGAGCAACCGATGATGGCGACTTGGCCGCGCACGCGCAGATAGGGGAAGCAATGCTCGATATCGGCGGCACTTTCGGGCGCGATGTCGCCGCGCATGTAGGGATACCAGGCGGCCGTCGTGCGCTCATAGGCACCGGGGACGTAGGCATCGTGATTGCCTGGTACCAGCGAGATCATGTCCGGCTTGCCGGCCGCCGCCAGCCAGTCCGTGACAGCCGTGATCTCGCGGCCGGAGGCGAGGTTGACGAGGTCGCCGGTGATGACGAGGTGGTCCGGATCCTTCGTCTCGATATCGGCGAGAACGCTTGCCAACGTGTCGCCGAACATCTGCCGGCGCCGGTTGCGGTGCCAGTTGAAGAAGCCTGTGATCCGCTTGGAGGCGAGTTCACGAACCGTGAGGCGGGGCAGGGGGCCGAGATGGACATCGGAAATATGGGCGAGCTTGAACATCAGACCTACCTAGCGCAGCCTGCGCCGAAACCGAGAGCGAAATCGAAACGCTGCCCTCAAAAAGCCGTCAAGGCGCATGGCTGTCCCAGGAATGCAAGCCTGGTTGTTCGGTGGCCGATCTTGCCTGACACGGTCACGCCAGCATGGACGATCAAGTGATCCGGAACCGTTAACGCCAACCGGCCCGAAATAGAAATCATTAAGGCTGCGCGCCTGACTTCAGGCTGCTTTCCGTATTCCCGAACACCCATGGATTGTGCGGTTAATTGATATATGTGACAATTAGACGATAAAAGCATATCCCGTTGCTTTGCGGGTTTAAGGGAGGTCGTTCAAGTGGCTGATGAAGTGCCGCCCGAGAGGCGCAGCTGGCGCAAGCGCCTGCTGACGAAGGCCTTGCATTCGTATTTCTTCCTGACACGCGGCATGACGATTGGTGTGCGTGCGGCCTGTTTCAATGAGCAGGGGGAACTCTTCCTGGTCCGCCACAGCTATGTGGACGGCTGGCACATGCCGGGCGGTGGCGTCGAGCGCGGGGAGACGGCGCTGGATGCGCTTGCGAAGGAATTGAAGGAGGAGGGCAACCTTGAATTTGGTGCGCCCCCCGTCCTGGTTCACGTCTACTACAACCGTCTGACCAGCAAGCGCGACCATGTGCTCTTCTATCGGTGCGACGGCGTCACCCAGACCGGTCCACGCAAGCCGGATGCCGAAATTGTCGAGACCGGCTTCTTCTCGCTGGAAGATTTGCCGGAGGATACAACCTATGCCACGCGACGCCGGCTCGTCGAACTGATGGGCTACGCCCCGCGCGACGATGTCTGGTAAGGCCTTCAGCTGCCGATCGTGTCGCGACCGTGCGGGGTATCAAGCGCAAGCTCCGGGCCAACGGGCACGATACCGGTCGGGTTGATGGTGTTGTGGCTGCGGTAATAGTGGTGCTTGATGTGCGTCATGTTGACCGTGTCCGCCACGCCCTCGACCTGATAGAGGTCGCGCAGATAGCCGGAAAGGTTCGGATAGTCGGCGATGCGGCGGATGTTGCACTTGAAGTGACCAACATAGACGGGATCGAAGCGCACCAGTGTCGTGAAGAGACGCCAGTCGGCTTCGGTGATGGCATCGCCCGTGAGGTAGCGGCGCATGGCAAGGTGCTCTTCCAACCAGTCCAGCGTCTTGAAAAGCGTCGTGACGGCGTCTTCGTAGGCATCCTGCGTCGTCGCGAAGCCTGCCTTGTAGACGCCGTTGTTGACGTCGTCATAGATGCGGGCGTTCAGGGCGTCGATCTCGGCGCGGAGCGGTTCGGGGTAAAAATCCAGGCCGTTGCCGGTCAGGCCGTCGAAGGCGCTGTTGAACATGCGGATGATCTCGGCGGATTCGTTCGAAACGATCGTCTGGCGCTGTTTGTCCCAGAGGACGGGCACCGTCACGCGGCCGGAATAGGTGGCGTCGGCGCGGGTATAGACCTGCCAGAGATAGTCGGAGCCGAAGAGGTGATCGGCCGTGCCGCCGTCACGATCCTTGAACTCCCAGCCGTTTTCCAGCATCAGGGGATCGACGATCGACACGTCGATCAGCCCTTCCAGGCCCTTCAGCTTGCGGAAGATCAGCGTGCGATGCGCCCAGGGGCAGGCGAGCGAGACATAGAGATGGTAGCGGCCGGTTTCGGCCTTGAAACCGGCTTCGCCCGTCGGGCCGGCACTGCCATCGGCGGTGACGAAGTTGCGGAACTGCGACTTCGATCGCTCGAAGCGGCCCTTGGTTGCGGCGGTATCATACCAGACGTCATGCCAGACGCCGTCAACAAGCTTGCCCATGATCTTCCTCTCGCTTCATTCGTTGGGCGCGAAGATAGCGGTTCGGTCGGCGGGGCATAGGGTCCGTTCGGTGAACGATGCGTTTTTGCTTTGACGAAGAGCGATTTTCTGATATCCGGCCCTCCGACCATCTTTTGAGGTGAGGCCGTGCCGGCCGTACCCCTTCAGGAACCCGATCACGCCATGATCATTGCCGGAAGCCTGCGACGACGCTGACCCTGCCAACGCCCCGACGGGCGATCGCATGTCCGCACCCTCTCGTCCTGCCTTTCCGGTTCCTGATACCATGCTCATGATGCACAAGCACGACCTCGTCTATCTGACGGAAGATGCGTCGCACGACGCTGCCATCGAACTCATCAACGAAGAAGCCTTCGGGCCCGGCCGTTTTGCCCGGGCGGCGGCGCGTATCCGCGAGCAGGGGCCGCATGACCGGTCGCTGTCCTTCATCTGCGCCGATGACGGCGAGACGATTGCATCGGTGCGGATGACGCCGGTGCTGGCAGGCGGCGTGCGGGGCCATCTTCTCGGTCCGCTTGCGGTGCGGCCCTCGCACAAGAACAAGGGCATCGGCCGCGAACTGGTGCGGATCGCTGTCGATGCTGCCCGGCGCAAGGGATCGGAGGCCGTCGTGCTGATCGGTGACGGTCCCTACTACATGCCGCTCGGCTTCGAACGGGTGGCGATGAATGCGCTCATCTTCCCCGGTCCGGTCGATCCGGCCCGCGTGCTCGTCGTTCCCCTCGCGGACAATGTCCATCCGCGCCTGAAAGGCGAGATCGGCTGGCGGCGCGGCTAAGCCGCTTCCGGGCTCATGCGAGGCGGGCGGTTCCTGTACGAAATCGCCTGCGTTAACCTTCACTCTGCGAAATCGCCACGGCCTTTGCGAATCGGAACATTTCGAGTCGACAGGCGTTAATTTCGCGTGTTTTATATATTTGTTAATCAATTCTGGCCGTGAAAACGGTCCTTTTTCGCGGGATAATGACCCGCAGAAGAAGACGAAAGCTTTATCCCTTTCAGTCGCCCGCGGTGGCGGCGGATTTTTGTGTCGACGGACTATTTCCCGTTAAAACATTGAGATTGCGAGGGCACACCCATGGCATTCGCACACAGGCTCGCAGCAACACTTCTCATTCTGCTGATCCCGGCCAGCGGCCAGACGTCCGTCGATGGCGGAATGGAAGCGCCGTGGCGCGCGGTCAGGGGGCCTCAGCCCATGCCTGCGCCGGAGGTGAGCGGTTTCGCACCCATCCGTGGCATCCAGATGTATTACGGCATCTATGGCAAGGGTCATGGCACGCCCATCCTGCTCGTGCATGGCGGGATGGGCAGCAGCGATGTCTGGGGTTCCGAGGTTCCGGAACTTGCCAGGAACCATGAGGTCATCGTGGCCGACAGCCGCGGGCAGGGGCGCTCCACCCGCACCAACATCCCTTTTACCTACCATCTCATGGCCGAGGATTATGTCGCGCTGCTTGACTATCTCAAGATCGACAAGGTGGCGCTGGTCGGGTTCAGCGATGGTGGCATCATCGGCATCGACATGGCCATCCACCATCCGGAACGGCTGACCAAGCTTTTTGCCCAGGCCGCGAATGTCAGCCCCTCGGGCCTCTTTCCAGAAACGATCGCTTCGGCGGTCAACGATGTGAAAGCCAGCGCGGCAACGGGAGACGGGCAGACGGCGAGCGATGAAATGCCGCCGCTGCAGCAGGCCATCGAGACCATGTGGGCGACGGAACCTAACTATACCACAGCGGAACTGCGGTCGATCCGCGTGCCGACGGAAATCGTGGTCGGCGACCACGACGAGTTCATCAAGCCATCCCACTCACGCTACATGGCCGATACCATTCCAGGCGCGAAGCTCGTGGTGCTTTCCAATGTCAGCCACGGGGCGCTCTACCAGAACCCGCGCCAGTACCTCGACGCCATCGAACGCTTCATCGGTCGCTGAAGGCCATTCCGGCCAGACCTGTCGGAGATCGGAAGGGCTCAGCGCCCTTCGCGATACCACATGGCCGAGAAGGCGAGGATGAGGGCCGAGAGGCCGATCAGGCCGGCGAAGAGCGGCAGCGACAGAATACCCTTCAGAACGGTCTCATCGGTCATCTGGATCGACAGGCGCGCCGGATCGGCGACACGCAGTGCGCCGGATAGCGGCAGGACAGGCGGCACGCTGACGGTGGCATTTTCCGCGATGCGGGTCGCCAGGCCCTTGGTCTTCTCCACGACGGGCGCGATGATGTCCGGGGTCGATGTGGTCGCCTTGAACTCCGGCGCATCGACGGTGCCGACATGCACGAGGGTGGAGAGATCGCCGTTCTTCACTTCGAAAAGGCCGGTCTCGCTCGTCCGCAGCGTGGCGCGGAACAGGCCGGGCTCGGCCTGCGTCAGCGTCAGCG
Organism: Rhizobium sp. SG2393; assembly: GCF_042610495.1. Classification (NCBI taxonomy): domain Bacteria; kingdom Pseudomonadati; phylum Pseudomonadota; class Alphaproteobacteria; order Hyphomicrobiales; family Rhizobiaceae; genus Rhizobium; species Rhizobium sp. SG2393. The sequence continues at coordinate 1,371,463 of NZ_JBHGAP010000001.1, read as the reverse complement.
ACTGGCGCTCGCCGGACGGCAGGGTGATCTCGGCCGGTCCGGGATCGGTCCCGAGCGTCTGGCGGCTGACCTCGATGGAGCGGCCAAGGGCGCGAGCCGTCAGGGCCTCTTCCTCCAGCGCCGGTTCCTTCATCAGCCAGTGAGCGGTGCGGCGGTAGAGCGAGGCGCTTGGTCCGCCACCTTCGAAGCCCCGCGCCCAGAGCCAGCCCTGATCCGACAGAAGCATGGCGACGCGGCCTTCGCCGACGCGGTTGAGCACCAGCAGCGGCTTGCCGTCGGCAGCCTGCATGACGGTCTCGCCCTGCGGGCGATCCACATCCACGGTGCGGAACCAGCGCCCCCAGGCCGGCGGCTCGCTGGCAGCACCTTCGAGCCCGCGCGTGACCGGGTGCTTCTTGCCCTCGTCAGACAGGCGCGGGAAGAAGGCCTTCTCGTTCATGCTGCCGGTCGGGTTGGCGGGCAGGACGGCCTGCAGCGGCGTCATGGCGATGGAATCCTCGCCGGCATGTTCCGGGCCGGCGGCGATCAGCAGCGCGCCGCCCTTTTCCACATACTGGGCGATGTTGTCGTAATAGAGGATCGGCAGCACGCCGCGATGCTGATAGCGGTCGAAGATGATCAGGTCGAACTCATCGATCTTGTCCACGAAGAGCTCGCGGGTCGGAAAGGCGATCAGCGACAGCTCGTTGATCGGCGTCCCGTCCTGCTTTTCCGGTGGCCGCAGGATGGTGAAGTGGACGAGGTCGACGGACGCATCCGACTTCAGCAGGTTACGCCAGGCGCGCTCGCCGGCATGCGGTTCGCCGGAGACCAGCAGCACGCGCAGGTTTTCCCGGATGCCGTCGATCAGATGGATGGCGCGGTTGTTGGCCTCGGTGACTTCGCCGGCAAGCGGCGACACCGCGAATTCGAGGATGTTGTTGCCGCCGCGCGGCACCTTGAAGGTGAAGGGGATCTCGGTGCCGGCGGTCGCGCCCTGACGGGCAATCTCGTTGCCGTTCAGGCGGATCGTCACCTCGGCCTCGCCGCCGGGCGAGGGGCCGTCATCCACCACCTTGAAGGTGACGGTCTGGTCCTCGCCGACGATGCCGAAGCGCGGGCCGCGCACCACTTCGATGCGGCGGTCGAACTCGTTGGCGCGGCCGGTGATCAGCGCATGGACGGGCGCGTTGAAGCCGAGTGGCTGGTTGACGTCGGGCACATCGTGGATGCGGCCATCGGTGATGAAGATGGCGCCGCCGACGCGGGACGGCGGCACATCGGCAAGCGCCGTGCGCAGGCTTTCGAAGAGGCGGGTGGAGGGTGCCTCGGACTCGCCGTCGTCGCGGGCTTCCACGATGCGCGCCTCGATGCGCGGGAAGGCGGCGAGGCGTTCGCGCAACTGGGCAAGTGCCTGATCCGTCTCGGCCTTCCGGGTGCCGTAGTCCTGGCTCTGGCTGCGATCCACCACCACGGCGACGACGGTGGAGAGCGGTTCGCGCTCTTCCTGCCGGATGACGGGATTGGCGAGTGCGAGGATCAGCAGGATGCCGGCGAGCGTGCGCAGCCAGACACCGCGCACCCCGCGCCACAGGCCGAGCACCGAAAGAACGGCGGCCGCGACGATGAGGACAACAAGTGCGGGAAGCGGGATGAGGGGCGAGAGATCGATGGTCATGCCGGTTCCTTACTGGCCGAGGCGTTCGAGCAGGGCGGGAATGTGCACCTGGTCGGCCTTGTAGTTGCCGGTGAGCATGTACATCATGATGTTGACCCCGGCGCGGTAGGCATATTCGCGCTGGTTCTCATCGGCCGGAACGGTCGGCAGCAGCGGATTGCCGGCCTCGTCGATCGCCCAGGCGCCGGCGAGGTCATTGCCCGTGATCATGATCGGGCTGACGCCATCGGCCGAGCGGGCGGGGCGGTCGGCCGCGCCATCCTGCTTGTCGAGCTGGGATTCGATCCAGAGCGGACTGCCGGAATAGCGGCCGGGAAAACTTGTCAGCAGATAGAATGACTTGGTCAGCACGTGATCGGTCGGCACCGGCTCCAGCGGCGGAATATCGAGATTGCCGAGGATCTGCTGCAGGCGCTCAGTGTTCGGGCTGTCGCCGCCGGAATTGCCGAGTGCGGAGATCTGGTCGCGCGTGTCGAAGAGCACGGTGCCGCCGGCGCGCATATAGGCGTCGATGCGGCTGACGGCCTGCGCACTCGGCATCGGTGCGCTTGCCGAAACCGGCCAGTAGATGATCGGGTAGAAGGACAGTTCGTCCTTGGAGATATCCACGCCCATCGGCGTGCCGGGCTCCAGCGTCGTGCGATAGGTGAGAAACTGGGTGAGGCCTTCGAGGCCGCGTTCGGAGATGCGGTCCACCTCCGCTTCGCCCGTGACGACGTAGGCGAGATGGGTGGTGTCGAGCCGTTTCAGGATCTCGTCGTCGCCGGGCTTCGTGTCATCGGCGAGGCCGATGCCCGGGGCGGCGAGCAGGCCAGCGCCGAGCATGGCGACTGCGAGGATCGTCGCGGCGCGGGCGGCGGGACGCGTGACGGCGCGCAGGCGGGCGAAGGCGCCGCCCATGACGAGCACGATGATGCCGTCGAGGATCAGGAGAAGCATGGCTGCCGTCAGCAGCCAGGGTTTCAGCGACCAGGTCTCGGCGCCTGCGAGCGGTGCGGTGGCATAGGGGATTGGAAGGCCCGTCAGCGTCAGCGGCTTCAGCACGGCGTCGCGCTCCATCAGGTTCAGCGCCGTGAAGCCATCCTCCGAGCCATAGAGGCCCGGCGGATTGTCAGGCGTCGCCTTCGGTGTGGCGCCGGCAGCGATTTCCAGAGGACGGGCGCCACCGGTCTCGCCGGTCAGAACGCCATCGGCGTTCAGCAGACGGTAGGGCGGCAGCGTGCGCGCGGCTTCCCCATTTCCGGCCGCGACACGGCCGCCGCGGGCCAGTTGCACGGTGCGGCGGAGCATTTCGACGAAGCTGCCCGAGATCGGCAGGTTCGACCAGGTCGCCTCGGCCGAAACATGGAAAAGCACGATGCGGCCCTGACCTTGGACCCGGGTCGTAACCAGCGGCGTGCCGTCGGCAAGGCTCGCCCAGGTGCGATCGGCGAGGTCTGCCGTCGGCTGGGCCAGAACCTGACGCTTCACCAGAATATCGGTCGGCTTCGGCATGCCGGCGAAGGGGCTGTTGGCGGGATAATCGGCGAGCGGCTGCGGCTCCGCCCAGGAGAGCGCACCGCCAAGGGCTCGTTCGCCCTGCCGGAGGATGACGGGCACCAGCGGGTCTTCGGCCGGGGCAGCGGCAAGACGCGGCCCGGCGAAGCGGATCAGCGTGCCGCCATTGTCGATCCAGCTTTCGAGCGGCCCATAGACCTCCTCCGGCAGGCGGCCGATATCGGCCATGATCAGCACGGAGGGTTTCTGTTCCAGAAGTGCGGGAACAGCCTTGGCGAGGTCGGGCTCTTCCGGCGCGACAAGATCGGCAAAAGGCGCAAGCGCGCGGTTGATGTAGTAGAGCGGCGAGAGCAGCGGCTGCGCCATGTCGCGGGCCTCGCCGCTTAAGAGCGCGACGCGGCGGCGGCGGAAGCCGTCATCCAGCAGATAGGTGGCGCCGGCATTGGCGTTGCCATTGATGCCGAGGCGGGCGAAATCGTTGCGCAGTTCGAAGGGCGCGGTGACGGTGGAGCGGGCGACACCTTCGCCGGGCGCAAAATCCAGCCGGCCCTCGCCGATGGCGCGGCCGCGCGTGTCATAGGCGGTCACGCCGAGGCTTTCGGCCTCGGCCGTGGCAAGGCGCGTGGCCGTGACGGCAAGGCCGTTCGCCTCGTTGGCGGCGGCTGACAGGGCCACCGGCCTGCCGGCTTCGGTGCCGATGACGCGCAGGTCGGCGGGCTGAAGGGATGCGAGCTCGGCCATCACCGGCGTACCGGCACCCTCCATGCCATCGCTGACGAAGGCAATCGTGCCGGGGCGCGTGCCGGCAAGCGCGGTGCGGATGGCGGCGATCGTGGCCGGATGGTCTGTCGGCAGGGGCTGTGGCCGCGCGGCGGCGAGGCGGCGGCGCGCTTCCTCCGCGCTTTCCGGGGCGGCATTGTGGTCGCGGTCGGCGGTAAAGGCGATCGAGACCGGCAGATCGCGGCTGGCGGCATCGTCGATCAGGCTGCCGGAGGTTTCCACGCGGCGTTCCCAGTCTTCCGCGCTCGCCCAGCCGTTATCGACGACCAGCACCAGCGGCCCCCCGGTCGACAGCGTGTTCACGCGCGGGTTCATGACGGGATCGGCGATGGCGAGGATGACGAGCGCCGCCATCAGCATGCGCAGCAGCGTCAGCCACCACGGGCTTTTCGATGGCGTTTCCTCGCGCTTCAACACGCGGGCGAGGATGCGCAGCGGCGGGAAGACCTCCGCCTGCGGGCGCGGCGGCGTCATGCGCAGCAGCCACCAGATGGCCGGCAGCGCGACGAGCGCCGCCAGCAGCGCGGGATTGGTGAAGAGGAAGGGCAGGCCGCTCACAGCTGTCCTCCATGGTTGGCGCGGCCTGGCGCGCCGGAAAGATACATGTGCACGGCCACCAGCGCTTCGGAGGCGAGGTGATCGGTGCGGTGCGGCGTGAAGCTCCAGCCGAGATGGCGAAGGCTGGCGCCGAGGGCCTCGCGACGGCCGAGATAGGCGCGGCGGTAATCCTCCGCCACGATCTCGGCGCGGCCGGCCGTCAGCTTCTCGCCCGTCTCCGGATCGGTGAATTCGGTGCGGCCGGCATAGGGGAAGACCTCTTCGGCGGGATCGGCGATCTCCACCACATGGCCGCGCATGCCGCGCCGCGAGAGCGGCGTCAGCCGCGTCATGATCGCATCGGAGGGGTCGAGGAAGTCGCCGATGAGCACGAGGTCGCTCGCGCCGCGGATCATGCCCGTGTCCGGCAGGCCGGCGCTCGGCGGGCGGTGGGTCAGCGCCGCCGCCAGACGCTCGGCCGCATTGCGGGCCGAGACCGGCTCCATGACGCCGGGGCAGCCGATGCGCTCGCCGGAGCGGGCGAGGATTTCGGCCAGCGCCAGCATCAGCACCAGCGCGCGACTTTCCTTGGAGACGGTGCCGAGGGTCGACTTGAACATCATGGACGGCGAGAGATCGGCCCAGAGCCAGATCGTGTGCGCCGCCTCCCATTCGCGGTCGCGCACATAGGTATGGTCGTCGCGAGCCGAACGGCGCCAGTCGATGCGCGACAGACTTTCGCCGACGCTATAAGGGCGGAACTGCCAGAAATTCTCGCCGATGCCGCGCTTGCGCCGTCCGTGCCAGCCGGCAATGACCGTATTGGCGACGCGGCGGGCCTCGACGAGGCAATCCGGGATGAGCCGGGCGCGCATCTGGGCGCGGGCCAGAACTTCTCCGGATGGTGTGCGTTCGACGATCTGTCCGATGGATGCCATGCGGTGTTCAGGCGCTCCTTCAGCGCTGAGCCAGCCGGTCGCACCACTTGGCGCCGCTGTCTTTACGAAGCAATGCCGGCCGCGGACCGCTTCATGCGCCCCGCGAACGGCCGGCGGCCTCAGCCGCGAGCGTCCTTGACCAGCGTGGCGATCACATCGCGCACGCCCATCCCTTCGGCGCGGGCCGAGAAATTCAGCGCCATGCGGTGCTGCAGCACGGGTTCGGCCAGCGCGAAGACGTCATCGATCGAGGGCGCCAGACGCCCGTCATAGAGCGCGCGGGCGCGTGCGCACAACATGAGTGCCTGGCCAGCACGCGGGCCGGGGCCCCAGGCCACTGTCTTGTCGGTCAGGCTGTGGCCGTTGCCGGGGCGGGCGGAGCGCACGAGCTTCAGGATCATGTCGACCACGGTATCCGGCACCGGCATCTGGCGCACCAGCTGCTGGATGGCCGAAAGGCGCTGGGCGTCGATCACCGCGCGGGCACCGGCTTCGCCGACGCCTGTGGTTTCAAGCAGGATGCGACGCTCGGCCTCGTATTCGGGGTAGTGAACGTCCACTTCCAGCAGGAAGCGGTCGAGCTGCGCTTCGGGCAGGGGATAGGTGCCTTCCTGTTCCAGCGGGTTCTGGGTCGCGAGCACGTGAAAGGGCTGCGGCAGGTCGTTGCGCTGGCCGGCGACGGTCACATGATATTCCTGCATGGCCTGCAGGAGAGCCGACTGGGTGCGCGGGCTGGCGCGGTTGATTTCATCGGCCATCAGGAGCTGGGTGAAGATCGGGCCGGGCACGAAGCGGAAGGAGCGGCGGCCACTGTCGTCCTGGTCCATCACCTCGGCGCCGAGAATGTCGGAGGGCATCAGGTCGGGCGTGAACTGGATGCGGCTGGAATTCAGGCCCAGAACCGCACCGAGCGTCGTCACCAGCTTGGTCTTGGCCAGGCCGGGCACGCCGACCAGCAGCGCATGGCCGCCGGAGAGCACGGCCAGAAGCACCTGCTCGACAACGCTTTCCTGGCCGAAGATGACCTTGCCCACTTCGGCGCGAATGGCGGCGATCTCTTCCAGCGCGCTTTCGGCGGCGGCGATGATCGTCTTTTCGTCGAGGGCGGTGTCGGCGGTCTTCATCATGCTCATCGCGCATCTCCCTCGATGTGTCCAAGGTGCCGGTCTGGCCGCGCCCGAATCGATGCGCTGCCGGTTACGGCGGATAAATTCAATTTAAGCGCGGGGTCTCGGCTGACAAGCCGGCCGGACCGCACTATCTCGTGACGGAGCGTGTCATCCACGCAATGTCGTCATCGACGTGCAAGAATAGGACCAAACGGGACGGAACGATGGCAGAGGCAGACACAACGACATCGCCCTCCAGCGGCGCGGCGACGGGCATTGCCGGCAGCGCGGACGCGTCCGGGCTCGCGGCGCTGATTGCGCGGGCGCAGGGCGACGCCGGTGGCGAGGGGCGCGGCCTGCCGCCCGTGGAGCGCTGGAACCCGCCCTTCTGTGGCGATATCGATATGGAGATCCGCGCCGATGGCACCTGGTTCTACCTGGGCACGCCGATCGGGCGGCAGCCCCTGGTGCGGCTGTTTTCGACGGTGCTGCGCAAGGATGAGGACGGCCGGACCTATCTGGTGACCCCTGTCGAGAAAGTCGGCATCCGGGTGGTAGATGCGCCCTTTCTCGCCGTCGAGATGAGCGTCGAGGGCGAGGGCGCCGGACAGGTGCTGACCTTCCGCACCAATGTGGGCGACGTGGTGACCGCCGGCTCCGAACATACGCTGCGCTTCGAGACGGGCGGCCTTGACGGCGAATTGAAGCCCTACCTGCATGTGCGCGGCCGGCTGGAAGCGCTGGTGTCGCGCGCCGTCATGTACGATCTCGTTGCGCTCGGCGAGCGGCTGGAGGTCGAGGGCGTCGAGATGTTCTGCCTGCGCTCGGGCGGCGTCGTCTTTCCGGTCATGCCGGCCGGCGAGCTCGATCGCCTGTCGCAATGAGTGCCATGTCCTTTTCCGCCGCCGATTTCCGCCACCGGGCGCTGTCCGACGGTGTGCAGTCGAACGCCGACGCCTGGCGGGAGCATGGGGATATCCTGCTCAATCCTGGTGTCGTTCCCTATCTGGAAGGGCTGACGCTGCGCGACGCTGCGGTGCTGGTGCCGGTGGTGGACGATCCGGATGGTGCCAAGGTTATCCTTACCCAGCGGACGGCAAAGCTCAGAAAGCACTCCGGGCAGATCGCCTTTCCGGGCGGCGGCATGGACCCGGAGGACCGCACGCCGGAGGTGGCGGCGCTGCGCGAGACGGAGGAGGAGATCGGGCTCGACCGCGGCTTCGTGGAGCCGGTGGGGCGGCTGCCCTATTATATGGCCATGTCCGGCTTCCGCATCACGCCGGTGCTGGCCGTCGTCAGGCGCGGCTTTTCCATCGTGCCCAATCCGGACGAGGTGGATGCCGTTTTCGAGGTGCCGCTGTCGTTCCTGATGAACCCGGACAACCACATTGTCGGCAGCAGCGTCTGGCAGGGTCGTGAGCGGCACTATTACCGCATGCCCTATGGCGAGCGGAACATCTGGGGTATCACGGCGGGCATTCTTCGCACGCTCTATGAAAGGCTTTACGCATGACCGCTGAAACGGCGCCCTCGGTGGCCGGGGAGACCTGGTTTCGCGACAGTGCGCTGACGCGCATCCTCACGGTTTTGAACGGCGATGATGCGGAGACGCGCGTGGTGGGTGGCGCGGTGCGCAACAGCCTGATGGGCCTGCCGGTCGCCGATGTTGATCTCGCGACAACGCTGCTGCCGCAAGCCGTCACGGCGCGGGCCGAGGCCGACGGCATCAAGGTGGTGCCGACGGGGATTGCCCATGGCACGGTGACGCTCGTGGCCAATGGCCGCGGCTTCGAGGTGACGACGCTGCGTCGGGATATCTCCACCGACGGGCGCCATGCCGAGGTCGCCTTCGGGACGGACTGGCAGGCGGACGCGGAACGGCGCGACCTTACCATGAACGCGCTCTATGCCGACCGCGAGGGGCGGGTCATCGACCTCGTCGGCGGTCTCGCCGATATCGAAACGCGCGCCGTGCGCTTCATCGGCGATGCGCATCAGCGCGTGGCGGAGGATTATCTGCGGGTTCTGCGCTTCTTCCGCTTCTTTGCCCAGTATGGCAGCGGCCGGCCGGATGCCGAGGGCCTGCGGGCCAGCGCGCGGGCGAAGGACGAACTGACGCGGCTTTCGGCCGAGCGCATCTGGGCGGAAATGAAAAAGCTGCTTGGTGCGAAGGACCCCGGCCGGGCTCTCTTGTGGATGCGCACCTCCGGCGTGCTGACCGTGGTGCTGCCGGAAACGGAAAAATGGGGCATCGATGCCATTCCGGGCCTGATTGCGGCCGAGGCCGCCTATGGCTGGGCGCCGGATGCGCTGCTGCGCCTGATGGCCATCGTGCCTCCGGGTGCGGAGCGTTTGGCCGCGCTTGCCGAGCGCCTGCGTTTGTCGCGGGCCGAGGCGGGGCGGCTCAGGGCTTTTGCCGAGGCGCCAGTGGTGAAGCCCGATCTCGCAGGAACCGCGCTCGACCGGCTTCTCTACCGCACGGGTCGCGAGGGTATCGTCGACCGCCTGAGGCTGGCGCTTGCGGTTGCGCGCGCCAAGGCCGAGATCGAGACGGAGAAAATGGCGGAAGCCGCGCGGCTTCTCGACCACCTCAAGCGGGCGGAGGGCTGGGTGAAGCCCGCGTTTCCGCTCGGCGGTGCCGATCTCATGAGGGCGGGCGTCGCGGCGGGGCCGGAGATCGGTCGCGTGCTTTCAGCGCTTGAGACGATCTGGGTGGAAGGGAACTTCCACCTCGACCGCCAGGCCTTGCTCGCGCGGCTGCCGGCGGTGCTGGAGGCGGGGGAGAAGGGGTGAGGCAGAGACGCCTCACGCCACCTTCTGCTCGTCACGCACCCGCGCCTTGATCGCTTCCACCATGGTCTCGCGAATCATCGGCTCGTTGTGCGCTTCGCGGATGTGCTCGACGGCGCGGCGGATGACTTCGGCTTCGTTGTCGGCGCGGGTGTGCCAGTTGCAGCCGGGAACGAGAGTTCCGCATTCGAAAAGGCGCATGATGTCCTCCATCGGTTGAACGTGCATTGTTTCGTGCTGTGTGAGGCCGCTCCTTCGGCGACCGCATGGTCGAACTCCGGGGTGCTCGAAAGGTTCCGGCATTGACAGAAAGGCGTTGGGCAACGCCGCCGGCGATGCTAAGGCTTGCGGCCGAATGTTCCGCAGAAAGACCAGCAGAGGCAGCGCTTTCCCATGACGTCTTCTCCCCTCGAAGCCGAACTGATGGCCGCGATCCGCACGATTGCCGATTATCCGAAGCCGGGCATCCTGTTTCGCGACATCACGACGCTTCTCGGCAAGCCGCGTGCCTTCCGCCGCGCCATCGACGAACTGGTGCACCCCTATGCCGGCACGAAGATCGACAAGATCGCCGGCATCGAGGCACGCGGCTTCATCCTCGGCGGCGCGATTGCCCACCAGCTTTCGGCCGGTTTCGTGCCGATCCGCAAGAAGGGCAAGCTGCCGCATGACACGGTGCGCATCGCCTACAGCCTGGAATACGGCGTGGACGAGATGGAAATGCACCGCGACGCCATCGTGCCCGGCGAAAAGGTGATCCTCGTGGACGACCTGATTGCGACCGGCGGTACGGCCGAGGGCGCCGTGAAGCTCCTGCAGCAGATGGGCGCCGACATCGTCGCCGCCTGCTTCGTCATCGACCTGCCGGATCTCGGCGGCCGTGCCAAGCTCGAGGCGCTCGGCGTCAACGTGCGCACGCTGATCGCGTTTCCGGGCCATTGATGGCGTAACGGGCGTGGTGCCAGTCGCCTCGCTTGCGAGCCGATGCGGCGGCGCAGCCCCCACCCTTACATGAACTCGATCACCCGGTTCTCGAAGCGCATCACCTCTTCGCCGTTCTGGTTCTCGCCGCTTCCGATGCCGCAGGCAATGCGGCGGTCGGGGCGGGTCTGGGGTTCCGGGTCATGGGCGGTGAGGTAGAAGGTGATAGTGTCGCCGGCATAGACCGGTTTCAGCCATTTCAGATCCTTGAAGCCAGGCGACGGGCCCATGCGGGGCAGGGCGCGCCCTTCGGCTGCCAGCCGGCGCGCCTCGTCCTGGCAGAAGCGGACGTAGCATTTCATCCAGCCGGCGGTGGTATGCCATCCGGAAGCACAGAGGCCGCCGAAGAGCGAGGCTTGCGCCTTTTCCGCGTCGAGGTGGAAGACCTGCGGATCGAAGGCTGTGGCGAAGCGGATGATGTCGGCCGGCGTATAGGTGAGCTGGCCGAGCGCGACCTTCACGCCGCGCGGGAAAATGTCCTCGAAGCTCATTCATGCACCTGCTGCTTGGCCGCGCTGCGGAACAGGATCGGACCTTCCGAGATTGCCACGGTCTCGCCGTGCTGGTTCATGACCGTGTTGCGGAAGCGCACGATGCCAATGCCCGGGCGCGAGCGCAGCAGGCGGGCTTCAAGCACCTCGCTGTGGCCCGACAACGTATCGCCGGCCAGAACCGGGCGGCGCCAGCGCATGCTGTCGATGCCGGGCGAACCTTGCGAGGTGGAGCGGCCGACGAAACTGTCGCACATCATGCGCATGACCATGGCGCAGGTATGCCAGCCCGACGCCGAAAGGCCGCCGAGGATGGAGCGTCGGCCGGCCTCTTCGTCGAGATGCATGGGCTGCGGATCGAACTCCATCGCAAAGGCCACAACCTCGTCGGCGGTGACCGTATGCGGCTGGTAATCGAAACGCTTGCCGGGCGTGAAATCCTCGAACATGAGCGTGGCGCTCATCCCCGTCCTCCCCTTGTCGGGCTGCCCTTTTCGGGCGTGCCTCACTGCTGACCGAAGAATGGTGGCGTGGCCGGCGATTTCAAGCGCCGCCGGCCGATCTCCACCGCTTCCGTGCGGCAGAGGCCTGATCAGGTGTTGAAGCGGAAGTGGATGACGTCGCCGTCGCAGACCACGTATTCCTTGCCTTCGTCGCGGCCCTTGCCGGCTTCCTTGGCGCCGACTTCGCCCTTGTAGGCGATGTAGTCGTCATAGCCGATCGTGAAAGCGCGGATGAAGCCGCGCTCGAAATCCGAATGGATGACGCCGGCGGCGGCGGGCGCCTTGGTGCCGCGCACGATCGTCCAGGCGCGGCATTCCTTGGGGCCGACCGTAAAATAGGTGATGAGGTCGAGCAGGTGATAGCCGGCGCGGATCAGGCGGTCGAGGCCCGCTTCCTCCAGCCCGAGGGCGGAGAGGAATTCCGTGGCTTCGTCTTCCGGCAACTGGGCGACTTCGGCCTCGATGGCGGCGGAGATGATGACGCATTCCGCACCCTGGGCCGCGGCCATGGCGGCGACGGCTTCCGTGTGCTTGTTGCCCGTCGCGGCGTCACCTTCGGCGACGTTGCAGACATAGAGCACGGGATGCGAGGTCAGGAGGTTGAGACCCTTGAGGATGGCGATGTCGTCGGTGGCGAGCGTCTTCAGCAGCAGGCGGGCCGGCTTGCCCTCGTTGAGCAGCTTGATGACGGCTTCCATGACGGGCAGGTTGGCAAGGCTTTCCTTGTCCTTGCTGGCGGCACGCTTGCGGGTCTGTTCGACGCGGCGCTCGAGGCTTTCGAGGTCGGCGAGCATCAGCTCGGTCTCGATCGTCTCGGCATCGCCGACCGGGTCGATGCGGCCTTCGACATGGGTGATGTCGGTGTCTTCGAAGCAGCGCAGCACGTGCACGATGGCATCGACTTCGCGGATATTGGCGAGGAACTTGTTGCCGAGACCTTCACCCTTGGAGGCGCCGCGCACCAGGCCGGCGATATCGACGAAGGAGATGCGGGTGGGGATGATTTCCTTCGAGCCGGCGATTGCCGCGAGCTTGGCCATGCGCGCATCCGGCACGGCCACTTCGCCGGTGTTCGGCTCGATGGTGCAGAACGGATAGTTGGCGGCCTGGGCGGCGGCCGTCTTTGTCAGCGCGTTGAAAAGGGTCGACTTGCCGACATTCGGCAGGCCGACGATACCGCATTTGAAACCCATGGGGGAGGCCTCTTGATCCTGAAGACACTGGTTGGGCCCGCTATGGTCGAAACGGCCGGGCGGGTCAAGCCTCGGCGCCTGCAGCGGGGTGCGTGGGCGCTTGCCGCAAGCGCTTGCAAGGCCCATATCAACGGAGTACCTCACATCTGCCGCGAAAAGCGCCCTGCGCTGCACGCGGAGCGGCAGGCGGACCAAACCGGCATGCGACACGAATGGACGACCCAGGGATGAGCGACAAGGACATCGCCCTCAAACCGAAAACCGTGACGAAGCCGAAGCTCGAACGGCCACGTCTCTACAAGGTCATTCTCTACAATGACGACTATACGCCGCGCGAATTCGTGACGGTGGTGCTGAAGGTCGTCTTCCGCATGTCGAACGAGGCGGGCTACCGGGTGATGATGACGGCGCACAAGCTCGGTTCCGCCGTCGTGGTGGTCTGCGCCAAGGATATTGCCGAGACGAAGGTGGCCGAGGCCATGGATCTCGCCAAGGAAGCGGGCTTTCCGCTCATGCTGAAGGCCGAGCCCGAGGAGTAGGGTGCCGGGGGCAGGTCGCGCGCCTACTTGTCCTCGGTCTTCGAAAACATCCGCTTGAGCATGTCGGCCATCGGGCCGGTCGTCGGCAGCATCTTCGGAACGTCAGGCCGCGCCTGCCGGATGTGGGACTTGCCGCCAGGCTTCGGTGAGGAGGGGGCTGCGGGCGGCTTCGGCCGCGCGGGCTGATCCGGCTCGGCCGGCGCGCCGGTGGCGATTGCCAGCTTGTTCAGGAACTGCGAGTCGAGCCCCTTCACCAGCAGGTCGGCATTGTCCGCCAGCGCATCCAGCAGGGGCTCCAGCCAGGCGGCATCGGACTTGGCGAAATCGCCGAGCACATGGCCGTTGACGAGCTCCTTGGCGCCCGGGTGGCCGATGCCAAGGCGCAGGCGACGGTAGTCCTTGCCGCAATGGGCATCGAGTGACTTGATGCCGTTGTGCCCGCCATGACCGCCGCCTGTCTTCAGCCGGGCGCGGCCGGGCGCAAGATCGAGCTCGTCATAGACGGCGATGATGTCGGCCGGCGTCAGCTTGTAGAAGCGCATGGCTTCGCCGACGGATTCGCCCGAGACGTTCATGTAGGTCTGGGGTTTCACGAGCAGGATCTTCTCGCCGGCGAGTTCCCCTTCGGCGATCTCGGCCTTGAACTTGCGCGTCCACGGGCCGAAGGCATGGCGGCGATGCAGTGCGTCCACGGCCATGAAGCCGATATTGTGCCGGTTGCCCGCATATTTCGGGCCGGGATTGCCAAGGCCGACGATGATCTTCATGTCACTTCTTTCGCACTTTTCTGCGCATTGCTGTGGCAGAAGCCACGCACGGGATCAACGGCTTGCGTCAAAACACGGGCAGTAGCGCGGAAATAAGGCGGTCGCCCCGGCGCGATTTTCAGAGTCTTCGCAATTTAGCGGGCATTGCCCATTCCGTAGCGGTCCAGGATCTGGTTCTGTCGCCCATCCGCGATCAGGCGGCCGAGTGCGGTGTTGAGGCGGGCGATGACCTCGTCGTCGACAGCCTTGTTGCAGGCCATTCCGAAAGTGCTGCGAACGATCGGCATGACTTTCTCGAGCTTGGGGCGCTGCTTCCTCGCGTTCTCGATCATGCCGTCGGCCATGACGGTCATGTCGATGCGGCCATTGTCGAGCTTTCTGAGCGTGGTTTCGAAATCGGTCGAGACATCGAGATTGGTGAAGTTCTCGGCCGCAAGGATCTCGCTTGCGAAATCGCCCCGCTGAACGCCGATGCGGCGCGTCTTCGCGTCCTCGGGCGAGGTGGGTGCGGGCGCTCCGTCCGACAGGCGCACGAGGCTTGCAATGTCTTCATCCAGCGGCTCAACCCATTTGAAGAGGGCGTCCCGCTTGGGCGTGTGGGCTGCGCCGAAGACACAATGATCGTCTTCGGCGAGCGCGAGTGAATAGGCCCGCGCCCAAGGGATGATTTCGATCGATCCGGCAACGCCGGCTTCGTGGGTGATGATCCTGATCTGATCCACCATGCTGCCCTGCATGTGGCCGTCCCGCGTGAAGGCGAGGGGGTAGTATTCCTGCGTCACGAAGGTCAGGCGCGGATTGGCCTCGGCCTTGGCGGCCATCAGCAGGAGAAAGAAGACGGCGAGGCGTTTCATGCGCTCTCCACGTTGAGGTGGGCGGTGTCATGATGCGATTCCTTGGCTTCGGAATCACTTTCGAGCATGGCCATCGTGCTGTTGATGTCGAGCGGGCGTGCGAAGAGGTAACCCTGGCCGAAGTCGATGCCGAGCTTGCCGAGGACTTCGGCCTGTTCGGCCGTCTCCACGCCCTCTGCCACTACGGAACAGCCCATCTGGTGGGAGATGGTTCTGATGCCCTTGATCAGCATGCGGCTCTTGCGGCGCGCATCGCTGTTGCCGATCGTCAGCGACCGGGTGAAGGACTGGTCGACCTTGACGATATCGACCGGGAAGCGGCTGAGATAGCTTAGCGAGGAGTAGCCGGTGCCGAAGTCGTCCAGCGCGATCTGGCAGCCGAACTCGCTGAGCTGGGCAAGAACGGCGTGCACGTCGGGATTGTCGAGCATCAGCACCGCCTCGGTGATTTCGATCACGATGCGCTTCGGGGCAATGTGGTGGCGCAGCAGAAGTGCCGCGAGCCGGCTCGGCAGGCTGATGTCGAACTGCAGCGGCGAGAAGTTGATCGCGAGGTAGGTCTCCTCGGTGCCTTCCAGTTCCGATATCCGGGCGAGATGGGCGATCGACTGTTCCATGACGCGTTCGCCGATGCGGCCGATCGAACCGTTCTCTTCGGCGATCTCGATGATCTTGCCGGGGGCGATCAGGCCGCGTTCGGGATGCTTGATGCGCATCAGCGCCTCGAAGCCGGCAATCATGCCGTTGCGCAGGCTGATGATCGGCTGCAGATGCGTCTCGACCCAGTCGTTTCGCAGCGCTGCCTCGATGCTCTGCTCCAGTTCGTGGCGCTCGCGGGCGTCGTCCAGCATGGAGCTGTCGAAGATGCACAGGCCGTTCTTGCCGGCGCGCTTGCGGTCGTACATGGCCATGTCGGCCTTGAGGATGAGGTCGGCGGAACTGTCGGCCTGCAGCGGGTAGATCGCCATGCCCATGCTGGCGCTGATGCCGACTTCGGTGCCGCGCAGGTTGAACGGGTTCCGCAGGGCGGCACAGACCCGCTCGCCGATCTCGCCGGCGATCGTCTGGGCCCGGGGCGCCGTGATCAGGATGGCGAACTCGTCACCGCCGAGGCGCGCCATGATATCCTTGTCGCGCAGATGCTCGCGGCTGCGTTCCACCACCTTGCGCAGGAGGTCGTCGCCCGCGGCATGGCCAAGGTTGTCGTTGATCCATTTGAAGCGGTCGAGGTCAATGAAGAGGCAGGCAAGCTGCTCGCCGCTTTCATCGGCGGTGCGGATCGCCTTGTGAAGGGCCGCCTCGAAGCCCTGGCGGTTCAGCTGGCCCGTCAGATGGTCGGTGATGGCGAGGGACAGGTTGCGGCTTTCGGCCTCCTTGAGGGCCGTGACGTCGGTCATCACCGACAGCGAGTTCAATTCGCTGTGGTCTGCCGGGCCGGTCGTTTCCAGGATCAGCACCGTCATCCAGGTGCCGTCTGCCTTGCGCAGCGGCAGCGTTACCTCGCAGGTCGTGCCGCCCTTGTCGTCGGGCCTGCCGGTGCGGTCGCGGTAGATGTCATGGGACTGCGGATCGAGGAGTTCCAGGAAGGAGCGGCCGATGACGTTTTCGCGGCTGTAGCCGGTGGCCGCCAGCCAGTAATCGCTGACGGCGGTGATGCGATCCAGGCTGTCGAGCGAGAAGAGCATGGCCGGCGTGCCGTTGTAGATTTCGGTCGCGCGGTCGTGCGCGCGTTTGAGTTCCAGTTCCTCGCGCTCCAGCTTGTCCTGCATGCGGTTGAAGCTTGCGGCGAGCGCGCCCATCTCGTCGCGGGAGTGCCAGTCGACGCGGCGGCGCGAGCTCAGCTGGTCCGTCGCCTCGATGGCCGCGGTCAGGCGGTTGAGGGGACGCATCACGATCAACCGGTTGCAGATCACAGCGGCGGCAAAGACGACGCCGACGGAGAGCAACAGCACGGCGAGCATGCTGATCTCGTCCTTCTCGAATCCGGCATGGGTTGCATGCTGGTCGATCGTCAGGGTGAGCGTGCCGATCTTGCGCGAGCCGTCGCGGTCGACATAGTTGATGTCACGCGTGACGATCTTGCTCTCGCGGCGGGTGGCTGCCTCGTCCTGCGCATTGCTGGCATTGACGGAAATGACGCCGGAGGTATCGCGGATCGATACGGCCGTCACGACGTCATCGAGAAGAAGCGAATTGGCGATGCGGCTGACGCTCTGGCTGTCGAGATCCCAGACCGGCTTGCCGAGCGACTGGGTCGCGGTTCCGATCAGAACGTCCACCGAATTCATGCGCTCGCGAACGATACGTTCGGATGTCAGCATGAAATAGACGGCCAGAAGCGGCACCACCACCAGAAGCGTCGTCGCCGTCACGATCGTCAGAAAACGGTTTTCCACCGAATGCATAGTCATCCGCCCCAAAAGCGCAGGTTTCCCTGCTCTCGGACCAGCTCGTCGGCCCGGTTGCTCCGAGGACATCATGAAAAGCTTAAATGTTATTGAAAAGTCACCACACACCTCCGGCATCGCTGTCTGCCCGTTCGATGCGGGCCGCTGTTTTCGTTCGATAAACAGCCCTGACATGCCGGCAACGAAAAGCCCGCCCGGCGATGCCGGACGGGCTCCAAAAGTCTTTCGTCAGCGATAAGAGTTTACTCTTCCTTCGCGCCTTCTTCTTCGGTCGCTTCGTCTTCCAGAACATCAGGAGCGGCGATCGTGGCGATCGTGAAGTCACGGTCGGTGATCGTCGGTGCGGCGCCTGCCGGCAGCTTGATGTTGGAGATGTGGATGCCGTCGCCGATCTTCAGGCCGGCGAGATCGGCCGTCAGCGATTCCGGAATGTCGTCGGCGGACACGACGAGTTCAACGGCGTGACGAACGATGTTGAGAACGCCGCCTTCCTTGATGCCCGGTGCCTTCTCTTCATTGATGAAGTGGACCGGAACTTCGACGGTGACCGTGCTGTTCTTCGACACGCGCAGGAAGTCGACGTGCATCGTGAAATCGCGGACCGGATCCAGCTGGTAGTCCTTCGGCAGGACGCGGATCTTTTCGCCAGCGACGTCGATGACGGCGACCGTCGTCAGGAAGCCGCCGGCGTGGATGCGCTGCGTGACGTCCTTGGTGGAAATCGCGATGGAGACAGGGGCCTGCTTGTCACCATAGATGACAGCGGGAATAAGACCGTTGCGACGAAGTTCACGGGAGGACCCCTTACCGACCCGTTCGCGCGTCTCGGCCTTGAGCTCGTAAGAAGCTTTGCTCATGGCAGTACCTTTCTTGTGTTCTGGAGAGCTTTCCGGTCCATGACCGGGAAAGCCGAGGCGTGAGCCCCATCCGCGTTGCCTCCAAGGGTGTCTACGCGGACGCGCGTCTCTAGCGGAGAATGCCCGGGAAAGCAAGGCTGAGCTGGTTCATTATCCCTGCGGATGCCGCATCTGGCTTTCCGCAAGTCCATGACGCGGTTTCAAGGCTCGGCTCGCTTTGCGACGTTCGCCTGACTGGACGTTGCGGCCGAAAGCTGCCACCATCACCGGATAACGATGCGTCTGGAGGAAGCCGCACCGGGAGGAAGACCCATGAGCCAGCACGTCGATCATTGCGAACGTGTCTACAAGGTCGCGACCGAAAAGTCATCGGCGGCCAGTTCGCCCATTGCCGCCTCGTGGCGGCGCTGCATGAGCCTGCATCATCTGACACCGGAAGAGGCCAAGGGGCCGCAGCGCCTGTCGGAGGCCGAATTCCGGCTGGTGCGCGAGCGCGCCACGCCGCTGATCGAGGAGGCCTCGGACGAACTCGACCGTCTCTTCTCGGTTGTCGGGCGTTCGGGCTGCTGCCTGCTGTTGACGGACGGGCAGGGGGTGGCGATCGATCGCCGCGGTGCGATGGGCGACGACAAGGAGTTCCGCTCGGTCGGCCTGTGGTCCGGCACGGTGTGGAGCGAGGCGAGTGCCGGTACCAACGGCATCGGTACGGCGCTCGCCGACGAGCGGCCCGTGATCATTCACCGCGACCAGCATTTTCTGGCACAAAACACCGGTCTTTCCTGTGCCACCGCGCCGGTGCGCGATCATCTCGGCCGGATCGCTGCCGCCATCGACGTCTCCACCTGCCGGGAGGATGCCACCGACATGTCGATGGCGATCCTTGCCCAGGCCGTGCGCGATGCGGCCGGGCGCATCGAGGCCAATCTCTTCCGCCGGGCCTTTTCGCGCGCCCGCATCCTTCTGTTGCCGCAGGCGGCGCGGTCGGGTCCGGCGCTTTTGGCCGTGGACCGCGACGATCTCGTGCTCGGGGCAACACGGGCGGCGCGCCATGCGCTCGATCTCGACGACAAGCGGATCGCGGCCGGCATTCCGGCAGCCGATCTCCTTGGCGATCGGGCGGACGAGGAGGCGGAACTGCCGGATGCCGAGCGTGCCGCGCTTCGCCGTGTTCTCGCGCGCGCCGATGGCAATGTCTCCCGGGCGGCGGAGATGCTCGGCATCAGCCGCGCTACCCTCTATCGCAAGATGCGCCGTTTGCAGATCGACTGATTGCCTGAATTTGCGGCAATGCAACATGGCAACCTGCCTTTTTCTGTCGCAGATGTGAGACAGATGTGACAGTCGGACGGCCCGGGCGGGCTGTTCAAGCGACCCAACTCGGCCCACCTTCTTCCCGACGGCCCCTGGAGGAGCCCTCACAGTTTGCCAACACATTCGGGAGGAATGGCCATGTTGCATCAGAAGATCGTCGAGAACCCCTTCAAGCAGAAGTACGGCAACTTCATCGGCGGCGAATGGCGCGAGCCGGTTGCCGGGCGTTACTTCGACAATACGACGCCGGTGACCGGTGGCGTCCTGTGCCAGATCGCACGCTCGCAGGCCGAGGACATCGAACTGGCGCTCGACGCCGCCCACGCCGCCAAGGACAAGTGGGCCCGCACCTCCACCACCGAGCGCGCCAACATCCTCATGAAGATGGCGCAGCGCATGGAGGACAACCTCGAACTGCTCGCCAAGGCCGAGACCTGGGACAACGGCAAGCCGCTGCGCGAAACCATGGCTGCCGACATTCCGCTCGCCATCGACCACTTCCGCTATTTCGCCTCCTGCGTTCGCGCCCAGGAAGGCTCGATCGGCGAGATCGACCACGACACGATCGCTTACCACTTCCATGAACCGCTCGGCGTCGTCGGCCAGATCATTCCGTGGAACTTCCCCATCCTGATGGCCGCGTGGAAGCTTGCGCCCGCGCTTGCCGCCGGCAACTGCGTGGTGCTGAAGCCGGCCGAGCAGACGCCGGCCTCGATTCTCGTCTTTGCCGAAATCGTCGGCGATCTCCTGCCGCCGGGCGTGCTCAACATCGTCAACGGCTTCGGTCTGGAAGCCGGCAAGCCGCTGGCGTCCAACCCGCGCATCGCCAAGATCGCCTTTACCGGTGAAACCTCCACCGGCCGCCTGATCATGCAGTATGCCTCGCAGAACCTCATTCCGGTGACGCTGGAACTGGGCGGCAAGTCGCCGAACATCTTCTTTGCCGACGTGATGGCGGAAGACGACGACTATTTCGACAAGGCGCTCGAAGGCTTTGCGATGTTCGCGCTGAACCAGGGCGAAGTCTGCACGTGCCCCAGCCGCGCGCTGGTGCATGAGAAGATCTACGACCGCTTCATGGAACGCGCCATCAAGCGCGTCGAGGCCATCAAGCAGGGCAACCCGCTCGACGTCTCCACCATGATCGGCGCTCAGGCCTCCTCCGAGCAGCTGGAGAAGATCCTCGCCTATATCGACATCGGCAAGCAGGAAGGCGCCAAGGTGCTGACCGGCGGCGCGCGCAACGAGCTTGAAGGCGATCTCGCCGGTGGCTTCTACGTCAAGCCGACGGTCTTCCAGGGCCATAACAAGATGCGCATCTTCCAGGAGGAAATCTTCGGGCCGGTGGTTTCGGTCACGACCTTCAAGGACGATGCCGAAGCGCTCGAAATCGCCAATGACACGCTCTACGGCCTCGGTGCCGGCGTGTGGAGCCGCGATGCGAACCGGTGCTACAACTTCGGCCGCAACATCCAGGCCGGCCGCGTGTGGACCAACTGCTACCATGCCTACCCGGCCCATGCGGCCTTCGGCGGCTACAAGCAGTCGGGTATCGGCCGCGAGACGCACAAGATGATGCTCGATCACTACCAGCAGACCAAGAACATGCTGGTCAGCTACTCGCCGAAGGCGCTGGGCTTCTTCTGAGCCGGAACCCGCAACGACGGCAAGAGACGGGGGGAGCGGCACGGCGCCGCTCCCCCATTCCTGTTTGACGGGGCGCCCGCGGGAGGAGACGCGGCCGGTCCCGAAGGCATTCGAAGGAGGTTTTCATGACGGACGATGTGGTGCGCGTCAGCGCGACGGCTGAGGCGCGGGCCTTTCTGGCCGAGATCCGGCAGGATCATCCGGATGTTCTGTTTCACCAGTCGGGCGGCTGCTGCGACGGGTCTTCGCCGATGCTCTATCCGGCTGACGACTATATTGTCGGCGATCACGACGTGAAGCTCGGCGAGATCGACGGCGTGCCGGTCTATATCTCGGCCTCGCAGTTCGAGGTGTGGAAGCACACCGAACTCATTCTCGACGTGGTGCCGGGACGCGGCGGCATGTTTTCGCTCGACAACGGCCGCGAGCGGCGTTTTCTCACCCGCTCCCGGCTTTTAAATGGCGGCGGCGAGGCCTGCGCCATCCCGACTGTCCGCCCCAGCGTCACGCTGGCCTGAGGCGGAAGAGACGGAGGGACGCGCCTTCCGGCTGCGGGATCGGTTCCAGGAACGCCGGTATCTCGTTTCGGTCCAGACGGGCGTAAAGGCCATCCGGCGCGCGGGTGGCGAGGATTCGCGTTTGCGGATCCTGTGCGCAGAATGTGACGATGGTGACGCCAAGCGCGCGCATCTGCGCTTCGGCTTCCGCAGGCGGCGCCATGCCAATCTTAAGCTCCGCCAGCATGCCGGCCTGGTTGCGGTGATAGGGTGCGGTCAGGACCCGGTGCGGCGTGAAGCGCAGCAGGGCGACGCCGAGGTCGGAAGGGGCAAGTACCGCGGTCGGCGCTTCGTTGGCGAGCGCTGCGAGATTGGCGGGGCTGCCGCAGGCTTCTCGGTGGCCGACCGTCTCGCCGCTGATTTCGGCAAGCTTGCGATCCCGTGCCTCGGAGGGGATGGCCAGTGCCAGTATCGACCAGACCGGACTGATGCTGGCGAGCGTCAGGCCCGCGAAGGCCAGGCCGCGGCCGATGTTTTTCGGCTCGGCGGTGGCGCGGGCGCGCAGGTCGGCAATGGCGGCCGACAGGGTGATGACGGCCAGAAGATCGAGAAAGAGCACGCCGCGCACCTGAAACAGGGTGACGCCATAGGCCGTCAGGATCAGCGGCAGCAGCACGAGATGCTGCGCGCGCCGGTCGTTTTGCGCAATGCGCCACAGGCAGACGAGAAGCGCAAGCGTGCCGGGGACATAATAGGTGGCGAGCTCGGCCGGCTCGCGGGCGAAGACGGCGGTCACCGGCTGCGCCTCCTGAATGCCGCTCAGCCACAGTTCGATCAGAAGCGGGTCCATGGTTGCGAAGGGGTCGGCGAGGCATTGCGGGGCGACGCGTAGGGTGACGACGACGACGGCTGCGCCGACCAAGGCGAGGCCGGCGAGGCGCGCGGGTAGGGGTGTCTTGCCGAGGGTCGCGGCAACGGCTGCAAGCGCCAGCGCGCCCGTCAGCGCCGGTGCGAGGAAACCGAGCGAGATGTTGTCGCAGGTGACGCGCAGGTAATGTGCGGGCGGGATGGTGGCGAGGAAGCTCGCAGCAAGGATGCCGGCAAGCGTGAGCGTGAAGGCGAGCGTTGCACCGCGGACTTCGGCGCCCAGCACGCACCACATCAGCGCGACCACGGTGCAGCTTGCCGCCACGAGCGGGATGGTCTCCACGCCGATGCAGATGGCGAGGGCGGTGCAGAGACCGGACAGTGCAAAGCTTAGAGGATGTCGGCCGCGATCCAAGAGGCCGGCGACCGTCAGCGCAATCAGCGACATCTGCACATTGTGATGATCGATCGCGCCCGGGCGGAACTTGACCCCCGCGATTAGCATGATCGATCCGAGGACCAGCGCGATCTGCAGAGCAGGCCTTCCGCCGAGATTCTGCCCGCTGCGGCCAATGCCGTAGAGAATGGGGACGACGAGGATGAGCGGCCAGATCGTGACCGCGATGCGCTCGGCAGTGACGGGATCCGTGAGGAGGGAGAAGCCGCGGATCATCGTTGCGATCGGCAGATCCACGAAACGCGACCAGTGCATTTCCGTGCCCCCCGGCGGGCCGAGACGATACTGCGTCGTGTCGAACCAGGACTGGCCGTTGACGAGGTCGCGGACCTCCACAAGGCGCATGCCGTCATCATTGTCGATGCCGACATAATCGGTGTTGTTCTTCAACCCAAAGAGGAAAAGGAGAGCGATGGTCAGGCCTGCGGCGATGAGCACGGCCTTCCATGGTGAAGCGGAGGATGCGGCCGACGAGAGGCCGGTACCGTTCGGCTGGATGGCAGGGGAAATGCGCGTGGTCATCGCTGTCTCCGGGCGTTTCGCAGGGCGTTGCGAGGCCCTGAACCCTAGCCGGCGCTGTTAAAGCAAATCTAAAGACTGCCACGGAAGTCGCCAGAAACCGGCTGTTAACCCTGTTTGCCTAGATTCGCGCGAGGGCTGTGCATCACGCCAAGCCCGCGTTTCTCCTCCACGGTGGTCGAGCCATTTCTGCGACGCCGCGACTGAAGGTTTTCATGCTCGCCGATCTCGATATTGCCGTGCTGCTGCCCTGCTACAACGAGGAAAAGACCATTCTCGATGTGGTGCGCGGCTTTCGCCAGGCGCTGCCGCGGGCGCGGATCTATGTCTACGACAACAACTCGCGCGACGACACGGCGCTGAAGGCGGCGCTCGCCGGCGCCATCGTCCGGACCGAGCGGCGGCAGGGCAAGGGCCATGTCGTGCGGCGCATGTTCGCCGATATCGATGCCGACATCTACATCATGGCCGATGGCGACGGAACCTACAGCCCGGAGGATGCGCCGCAACTGGTGCTGAGCCTTTTGACCGAGCGCGCCGACATGGTGGTCGGCACCCGCCGCGGGGTCACCGCCGATGCGGGCCGGCAGGGGCACGCCTTCGGCAACCGTCTTTTCAACCGGCTCTATCGCACCGTCTTCGGAGCGGATTTCACTGATATTTTCTCGGGTTACCGCGTCTTCTCGCGGCGTTTCGTCAAGAGCTTTCCCGCGCTGTCCGGGGGCTTCGAGATCGAGACGGAGATGTCGGTGCATGCCTCGCGGCTCAAGCTGCCCGTCTGCGAACTCGCGCTCGATTACGGCCGCCGGCCCGAGGGATCGACCTCCAAGCTCTCGACCTTCCGCGACGGCGGGAAGATCCTTTGGATGTTTGCGCTGCTGATGAAGGAGACGCGCCCCTTCGCCTTCTTCGGTGTCGTCGGCCTTGCCTTCATGCTGGCGAGCCTTGTGCTGATGGAGCCGGTGCTGGTCGAATATTTCCGCACCGGTCTCGTGCCCCGCCTGCCGACATGGGTGCTTTCGGTCACGCTGATGCTGATCGCCTTCCTCATGGGAACGGTCGGTCTCATTCTCGATTCGCTGGCACGCTCGCGGGCCGAACAGTTGCGCATCCATTATCTGTCGCTGCCGCAGGTAAGGTCACCGGCGTCTCGCGGCGGGTCGTCGTCCGAAGAGGATGCATCGTTGAGCGGCGGCGAGACGCTGTCTCTGGCCGCCCGTTCCGGAGGACATCGATGAACCGCGAAACCACCAACCGCATCCGCTTCGTCATCGAGGACGTGCTGCCGCCGATCCTGCGCGATTCCGCGATGTTCCGGGGGCTGGCGAAACTCGTCTGGGGCGAGCACATCGTGCATCTCGCCAGGTTCCGTGAACGCGCGCCGCTGCTGACCCCGGAGGAGTACGAGACGCTCTACCGCCATCATCCGCGTGTTCATGCCGGCACGGACAATTCCGAGGCCTGCATCCGCCGCATCGTGGGCGCGATCGAAGGCGAGAGCGTGTGCGATGTCGGCTGCGGCACGGGGGCGCTGCTCACCCATATCCGGGCCGGCAATCCGGGCCTCAAGCGCCTGACGGGCGTCGATTTCGTGGTGGAGGATGCCGCCCAGCTCGACGGCATCGATTATGTCGCGGCGCGCATCGAGGACCTTCCCTTTGCCGATGGCGAATTCGATACGGTGGTCTGCACCCATGTGATCGAGCATGTGCTGGATTACCGGCAGGCGATAGCGGAACTGCGGCGGATCGCGCGCCGCCGGCTCATTATCGTCGTGCCGCGCGAGCGAGAGTATCGCTACAGCTTCAACCCGCACTTCAATTTCTTCCCGTACACGCACTCCTTCCTTCGGGCCATGCATCCGCTGCCGGCCGATTATGTCTGCGTCGATATCGGCCGCGATATCTTCTACAGCGAGGTGAGGGGCGAGCAGGCGAAGGTGGCGGCGTGAACGGCGCGCCGCAATCGCCGCTGATCTGGGCGGGGCTTCTCGGCACGCCGCTCCTGATCGCGGTCGGGCAACTGCTGTTCAAGCTGACGAGTGCCCAGGTGGGAGAGCCGGGGGTGCGCAGCCTCCTCGGCCTGTTTCTCAATCCGACGCTGATTGTGGCGCTCGTCATCTACGGGCTCGGCACGATCATCTGGATCTTCGTGCTGCGCAGCGTACCGCTGACGCTCGCCTATTCCTTCATGGCGTTGACATTCTGCTTCGTGCCGGTGCTGGCCAGCCTGTTTCTCGGCGAAATCCTGACGGCGCGCACGCTGATCGGCGCGGCGCTGCTCGTTGCCGGCACCATCGTCATCAACAGCTGATTTTCGCTGGGGAAAAGAACGCCGGCAGACTCCGCCGGCGGTTCGGCGCGTCAGTCGAAGAGGCTCGAGACGGATTCTTCCATGCTCGTGCGGTTGATCGCTTCGCCGAGCAGGCTCGCAGTCGAGATGACGCGGATGTTGTGGGCCGACTGGACAGCCGTCGTCGGCTGGATCGAGTCGGTGATCACGAGTTCCTTGAGCTTGGACGCGGTGACGCGGGCAACGGCGCCGCCGGAAAGCACGCCGTGGGTGATGTAGGCCGTCACGCTGGTCGCGCCGTTCTTGAGAAGTGCTTCCGCCGCATTGCACAGCGTGCCGCCGGAATCGACGATATCGTCGATCAGCAGGCAGTCCTTGCCGGTGACGTCGCCGATGACGTTCATGACTTCGGATTCACCCGGGCGGTCGCGGCGCTTGTCGACGATGGCCAGGAGACAGTCGAGACGCTTGGCGAGCGAGCGGGCGCGCACCACGCCGCCGACATCGGGCGACACGACCATGACGTTCTTCAGATCGTAATTGTCCTTCACGTCGCGGGCGAGGATAGGGATGGCGTAGAGATTGTCCGTGGGGATGTCGAAGAATCCCTGGATCTGGCCGGCATGCAGGTCGAGCGTCATGACGCGGTCGGCGCCGGCTTCGGTGATCAGGTTTGCAACGAGCTTGGCGGAGATCGGCGTGCGCGGACCGGGTTTGCGGTCCTGACGGGCATAGCCGAAATAGGGAAGCACGGCGGTGATGCGCTTGGCCGAGGACCGGCGCATTGCATCGATCATGATCAGCAGTTCCATCAGGTGGTCGTTCGTCGGGAACGAGGTGGACTGGATGATGAAGACATCCTCGCCGCGCACGTTTTCCTGGATTTCGACGAAGATTTCCTGGTCTGCGAAGCGGCGGACCGTGGCTTTTCCAAGCGGTAGGCTGAGATAGGAGCAGATGGCTTCGGCAAGGTGTCGGTTCGAGTTGCCTGCGAATACCTTCATGGATGGTCCGCCTGTCTGGGCGCGTCACGGCAAAAGGCCGTGCGAGCGTTGGTCTGCAGCCCCGTCACCGAAAGAGGCTGCCTTTTCGGGCTTAATAACCGCCCACGCCCCGATTGCAAGGGGGCGCTGATGGAATCCTCAAAACGTAATCGGTTTAAAGGTGCAAAACCGTTGACGGGGCAAAGCCTTGCGGGGCGCCTCCGACGTTTCGATTTTGGTTAACGGCCGTTGCGCCAGGCAAGGTAGCTGTCGATCGTCTTGCTGGCGATGGCCTGCATAGTGGAGGCAGGGACACCGGCCCAGGGATCGCCGCCGCCGCCCGGTGCGGTCTCCTGTCCCTGGATGCGGTTCAGCCGGTTGCCGGAAGCATCCAGCACGTCCCAGACATAGGTGACGGTCGTGTTGGAGCCGTCGGCGAAGGCGGAGAAATAGCCCTTCAGCATATGCTCGGCTGAGGCATCCGTGGCGCTCTTGATGGTAATGCCCCTGGCCCGGGCATCCGCACCGAGCTGTCGGGACAGCGGCGTGACGGCCTGGACGGGAGCGCCAATGATCGGCAGGAAGCGCACGGAAAGCGCCGTTGCCTGCGGGTTGACCGCCGCGGTCTGGGTGGCCGGCTGCTGTTGCGTCGTCGTGGGCGTCGTCGCCGGCTGGGTCTGGGCCGCCTGGGTCTGGGTCGGCTGGGTGGCAATCTGCTGCTGGGCGGTGGCCGGCTGGTTGCCCAGCGCCGCAGCCTGTCCTTCCAGCGTGCCGGCCGGATCGCGGTAGGTGCCGTTGCCCGCAACCGTCGTCTGCTGCAGGGACGTCGTCGCGCTCGAGGGCGGGGCGGCAAGCGTCTGGCCGGTGATCGGCTGTTCGCTCTGGACCGGGCCGCGGTTTGCGGCCAGTTGCTGGCCGCCGGTCACGGGCGCCTGGTTGTCCATGCCGTCGAGGTCACGCTGGGTGACGGGCGGCGAGTTGAAGCTGGTGCCGTTTCCCACATCCACCTGCGGGGTCAGGGCATCGGTGCTGTTGCAGCCTGCGATGATGAGCAGGAGCGAGAGTGCGAGAGGGCCGCGCCCGACCAGGGTCAAAAGCCGCCGCTCGCGTGGCGCGGCACTCTGCGCCGGAGGGATGATCGTCTGGTCCTGTCGGTCGCACACGGGCGTCATCAGCTACTCCTACCTGCGTCCATCCGGGCAATGGGGATCATCGACCGGATCGACAGAAGCGTAGTTTCAAGGACCGATAACACCCTGGATGCGTCGAGAAAGAGGCGTGGCACGGATCGGCCCGATGATGATCAGGGCGTCTCCACCCTGTCAATCAGCCATCCTCGCCAGAGAATCTTAAGCAGAGATGAAGTCGAGCCCATATCGGGAAAGGGCGCGGGGCTCGCCAGCCGTCGTCAGGTAGGTCTGGCCGAGTGTCATGGCCGTGCCCGTCTCGCTGTCCATGATCACCATGTGGACGAAGAGCGACATGTCCGGCTCGATCGGATACGGATTGCCGACATGGAACATCTGGCTCTCCATCCAGGAGGGCGAGAAGCGCGCGCCGACGGAATAGCCGCAGGCGTTCAGCCGGTGCTTGGCAAGGCCGCGCTCGTCCATGATGCGGGCATGCACGTCGAAGACCGTGCCGAAGGTGTTGCCGGGGCGCAGCACCATCTCGATCGCCTGCATGGCCTCACGGCAGGCGCTGTAGAGTTCGCGGTGGCGGTTGGTGGGCTCGCCGATGATGACGGTGCGCATCATGGGGGCGTGGTAGTGGGCGCTGACGCCGGCCCATTCCAGCGTCAGCTGGTCTTCGGCATCGAGCTTGCGTCGGCCGGATTTGTAGCGGACGAGGAGGGCATCCGTGCCGGAGCCGATCACGAATTCGTTGGCGGGATAATCGCCGCCGCCGGCCAGCACCGCGCCCTGCATGGCGGCGAGGATATCGGCTTCACCAGCGCCGGGGCGGATGAGCGGGAGAGCGGCATCAAGGGCGGCATCGGCCAGTTCGCCGGCCTTCACGACGTGGGCGATCTCGGCCTCGCTTTTGACGAGACGCAGGTTGCCGACCAGCGCGGAGGCATCGACGATCGCGCCGAAGCTCGTCAGCTGATGGTCGAGCAGGCGGGCGATGCGGCCGGTCATGCCGTGGGTGTCGAATTCCACGCCGATGCGGCAGCCGAGCAGGTCGAGATCGGAGAGCATGTTCTTGAGATCGACGGTCGGATCGGCATTGACGCGGTCGACCCAGATCTGGATGCGCTCGATATTGGAGGTGTGGCGGGCCTGGCGCAGGTCGGCCGAGCGGGTCAGCAGCGTCATGGAGCCGTCGAGCTTCACCACCAGCGTCTGGAAAAAGCAGTAGCCGAAGGTATCGTAGCCGGTCAGCCAGTACATGCTTTCCTGCGCGAAGAGCAGCATGGCGTCGAGCTTTTCCTCCCGCATGCGGGCCGTCAGCCGCGTCAGGCGCGCGGCATATTCCTGTTCGGCGAAGTGCAGGGCCATGGCTTAGCGCTCCCGGATCATGATGGCAGAGATCTGCCGGCCGTAATCGGGCTCGGCGCGATGGGTGGTGCGGCGGTAGGAGAAGAAGCGGTCCTCGTCCGGATAGGTGCAGATGTCGAGATTGTCGGCGGCGACGCCGGCATCCGTCAGCCGCTTCACAGTCAGGGCCGGCAGGTCGAACATGAAGTGGCCGGGACGGGCGGCCGCGGTGAAGAAGCGGACATAGTCCGGATCATGGGCGAGGAATCGATCGTAGAACTCCTGGCCGACCTCGTAGTTCCGCCGGCTGATCGACGGGCCGAGGCTGGCTGCGATGCGCGTCCGGTCGGCGCCGAGCGCTTCCATGGCCGCGACGGTTGCCTCCAGCACACCGCCGAACGCGCCTTTCCAGCCGGCATGGGCGGCGCCGATGACGCCTGCTTCCGGGTCGGCGAACAGGATCGGCCCGCAATCGGCCGTCAGCACGCCGAGGATGAGGCCGGGCGTGGCGGTGACGAGGGCATCGGCCTCAGGCCGCGCGCCGTCATAGGTCCCGTCCACGGTGACGACGTCGGGCGAATGGACCTGATGGACGGTGGCGAGGCGGGCGGGTTGCGCGCCAAACCAGGCGGCGACGCGGCGACGGTTTTCGTGAATGGCTTCGCGGCTGTCATGCGAGCCGAGGCCGACATTCAGGCCGCGGTAGAGCGGGCCTTCGGAAACGCCGCCCGCGCGGGTGAAGTAGCCGTGCAGGATGCCGGCAGCCGACAGCGCGGCAAGACGGGGCGACTGGATGGGATCCGGGCCGGTGGATGTTTGCGCGGCGGTCTCGATTGGGGTCACGGTGTTGCTGTCTCCGCTGGTTCAGGCGTTGGCGGGGGCCTGTCTGCCAGTTCCTGGCCCTGAAGGGCGCGTCGTCGGGTTGAAACTACGGCTCGGGTCGATCGATCCTCGTTCGGCTCCGGCGTGGTGGGCGGATGCTGTCGCCCGAAGGTTTTGGTGCCGCGCAAGTCTCAGTGCGCGTGCGGACCTGTGATTTGCACCAAGGGTGGCGGCTGGCGGCGGCGCTGTCAACGCTGCAGACGCGTCCACCGTCGACCGGTGCGCTCCGTCATGGCACCCGGCCCGCTCTCATTTCTGGAAGGGGGCGATGCCGATGTCGGGGTGGCTGACGGCCAGAACCTTGAAAAGCTCGCCCATGCGGCCTTCGCCACTCCCGGCCAAGCGTTCCACAGCGGTGCGGATCTCCTCCTGCGTTTCCAGATCCTTGCCGGAGCCTAGCGCGCCGGCCCTCTCCGCGATGCCGAGCGCCAGCAGGAAATCGCCCTGGTGAGCGAGGCCGTTGACCTTCAGGCCCTCGGCTTTGGCGCGGCGGGCCAGCTGTTCGAAATCGACGTGGCTCGTCAGATCGGCGAGGCCGGGATTGGCGAGCGGCGGATCATAGGTGTGATCACGGATCGCCTGCAGCGTATCGCCGAAGCCGGTGGCCATGTGGCCGTAATCGATGATGAGCGCCGTGCCGTCATGGCTGGCGATACGCTGGCAGAGTGCTGCCATCACAGCGTCGCGGGCCGGCGCCACCTCGAAGACTGTGCCGGGCGGCACAGACTGGGCGGGCACGGGCAGGAGATCGGGATCGATGGTCGCGATACCGGGCACGAAGGTCAGGTGGTCCTCCGCATCGAGCCCGACGAGCCGTTCGCGAAAGCCCTGCGGCGTCTTCACGAACTGGCGGATGGGCACGGCATCGAAGAGTTCGTTCGCCACAAGCAGCAGAAAGCCCGGCGGCAGCGTGTCGAAGCTCGTATGCCAGGAGATCTTCGGCTTGTGCTCGACAAGCGTCTGGCTCTGTACCTTCTGCAGCCGCTCGCTGGTCTCGATGAGATGCACAGCGCAGAGTTCGTAGAGGCCCGGCGAGACACGCTCGATGACACGCAGGATATCGGCCATCATCGTGCCGCGGCCGGGGCCGATCTCCGCCAGGATGACAGGTGCTGGCGAGCCATGGCGCTCCCAGGCATTGACGAGGAAGATGCCGATCATCTCGCCGAAGAGCTGGCTGATCTCCGGTGCCGTGACGAAATCGCCTGAGCGGCCGAAGGGTTCGCGAATGCGGTAGTAGCCGTGTTCGGGGTCGGCGAGGCAGAGCGAGAAATAGTCGGTGACGCTCAGCGGGCCGTTGAGGCGGATGATCGACTTGATCTTCTGGGCAAGGGGCGTGGGCATGGCTCAGGCTCCCGCCTTGACCGGCTCACGCGGGGTCGAGAGGCCGCGGTAAAGCGCCCACAGGCCGGCAAGCAGCATCGGAAGCGACAGCAGCATGCCCATGGTCAGCCAGCCAAAGGCGAGGTAGCCGAGCTGTGCATCCGGCTCGCGGAAGAATTCGACGAATATGCGCGAGATGGCATAGCCGGTGGCGAAGATGCCGCTGACGAGCGCCGGGCGCTTCAGCGCGCCGAAGCGGAAGATCGCGATGGCGATGACGGTGAGCAGCAGGATACCTTCGAGCGCCGCTTCGTAAAGCTGGCTCGGATGGCGCGGGAAGGGGCCGCCAGTCGGGAAGATCACGGCCCAGGGTGCGGACGAAAGCCGTCCCCACAGTTCGCCATTGATGAAATTGGCGATGCGGCCGAAGAACAGGCCGATCGGCACGACGGCGCAGACGAGATCGAAGAGGCTCCAGGGCAGGATGTCGCGCTTCTTGGCAAACAGCAGCATGGCGATCAGCGTGCCGATCAGGCCGCCGTGGAAGGACATCCCGCCGTTCCAGATCTCGAAGGCGCGCAGCGGATTGGCGGCAACGGCCGGGAAATCGTAAAACAGGATATAGCCGATGCGCCCGCCGCCGACGATGCCGGCGGCTGCCCAGAGCAGGAAGTCGTCCATCTGCTCGGCGGTCACGGCAGGCGTGCCGTTGCGCCAGAGGGGCGGGCGTCTCGTCATCAGGACGGCGTAGCGCCAGCCCAGCACGATGCCGGCGACATAGGCAAGCCCATACCAGTGGATCGCCAGCGGTCCGATCTGGATGAGGACCGGATCGATCTCCGGAAAGGGCATGATGGCGAGAAGGCTCTCGAGACTGTGCACGGCGCGCTGGATCCGCTTCGCGAAGGGGCAGGGGGACAGGCATGTCCCGTTTGGGCGGGAACATGGCGTTCGAATCCGGTGTGGTCAAGGCAAGCGCGGCGTTGCGCCGCCACCCTCAACCGCATTTTTCCTTGCAACGCGAGCTGACGCACCCTACCTCAATCCCATGGACGGCGGCCCGCCGCGCGGGCGTTACGACAGGGAGCTTTCGACCATGACGACCGGCACCAACCGCATCTTCGACGATTTCGCCAAGCTGATGACCGATGCCGCCGGCGCGGCGCAGGGCGTGCGCACGGAAGTGGAGACCGCCTTCCGCGCCCAGGCCGAGCGCTTCATGAATTCGATGGACGTGGTCAAGCGCGAGGAATTCGAAGCCGTGCGCGAGATGGCGATTCGGGCCCGCGAGGAAAACGACGCGCTTTTGAAGCGGATCGAGGCTCTGGAAGCCCGTCTCGCTGGCAACGCCGGCGCCTGAACCGGACACGCGATTTCGACGGCATTTTCACTTTTCAGCAGGCCGCCGGCGTCATCCGGCGGCCTGTTTTGATTCCAAACGGTTTTTCCGCGAAAAGTTTTCCACCTGTGGACATGCCGGAAAAAGCCTTACGGCAGAGTCGGTTAAATCGCCGCGCTGACTCAATCTGGAAGGCATGTTGCGGCTTGGTGAGCGGGAAATTGCGGCGGGGGGGCTTTCTTGCTGACTCCGCCGTTATACACTGATTTTAAATGATGATTCGAAACGGACCACGCAAGCTCCAGGCAGGGTAGTGTCGCCAGGGTTGGCCGCGGGTCCGCAAATCAGAAGTCTGTTCCGGTGTTTGGTGTGTGTTGTCCCCGTCGACAAGGCAGGGCTGCGCGCGTCCGACCGGATTTTGGGGTGATGCATGAGCCTGATGGAATGGGAGCTTGAACGGCAATCGAACCCGGTCGACATGATCGAGTTCGTGGCCGCCAACAACGACTGGTCGTTCGAGCGTTCCGGCGAAGACGAAATCGCCATGACGGTCGAGGGGCGCTGGACGGATTACCACGTCTCCTTCTCGTGGATGGAGCAGTTCGAGGCCCTGCATCTGGCCTGCGCCTTCGACATCAAGGTGCCGGAAAGCCGCGTCAACGAAGTCATCCGCCTTCTCTCGCACATCAACGGCCAGGTGCTGATGGGGCACTTCGACCTGTGGCGGCAGGAAGAGGTGGTGATCTTCCGCCAGTCGCTGCTTCTGGCCGGCGGCGCCGAGCCCACCAACCAGCAGGTGGAGGTGCTTCTGTCGAGCGCCATCGATGCCTGCGAAAGCTATTTCCAGGCCTTCCAGTTCGTCGTCTGGTCGGGCATGGACGCGCAGCGCGCCGTCGATGCCGTGCTCTTCGAAACGGTCGGGGAAGCGTGATGGCATCGACTGCGGGCAAAGGGCCGATCGTTCTGGTCGGTGCCGGCAATATGGGCGGTGCGATGCTGGCCGGCTGGCTGAAAAGCGGTGTTGCGGCGTCCGACCTCCTCGTTCTCGATCCTGGCCCCGCGCCGGCCATGGCCGCGCTGATGGCCGAGCATGGGGTGACCCACGCGACGGCTGCGCCCGCTGGCCTCTCAGCATCCATGCTTTTCTTGGCGGTCAAGCCGCAGGTGATGGACGCCGTCCTTCCGCCGCTGAAGGGGCTGGTCGGACCCGATACGGTCATCGTCTCCGTCGCTGCCGGCAAGACGCTTGCTTTCCTCGAAGGCCATCTGGGCGCCGCCGGCATGGTGCGCGCCATGCCCAATACGCCGGCCATGATAGGGCGCGGCGTCACGGGCGCCTTCGCCAATGATCGCGTCACCCCGGAAGCCCGCGCTTCCGTCCACGAGCTGCTTGCCGTGAGCGGCCCGGTGGAGTGGGTCGATACTGAGGAAAAGATCGATGCCGTCACCGCTGTTTCCGGCAGCGGGCCGGCCTATGTCTTCCATCTTGTCGAGTGCATGGCGGAAGCCGGTCGAAAGGCCGGTCTTCCGGCGGACCTGGCCATGCGGCTTGCAAGAGAGACGGTGTCGGGGGCTGGTGAACTTCTTCACCGGTCCCCCGATGACGCCGCAAAGCTTCGCCAGAACGTGACATCGCCGGGCGGCACGACGGCTGCAGCGCTTTCCGTGCTGATGGCCGAGGATGGCATGCAGCCCTTGTTCGACAAGGCCATCGAGGCAGCCCGCCGCCGCGCCCAAGAACTCGCGAACTGAGGTGGATCATGGCTGACGCAGCGCCGACCTGGACGATCACCTTCGCCGATTTCGAGCGTGTCGATATTCGTGTCGGCACGATCGTCGAGGCCGTGCCCTTTCCGGAAGCGCGCAAGCCGTCGATCAAGATGGTGATCGATTTCGGCCCGGACATCGGGCTGAAGAAGTCGTCGGCTCAGATCACCGTCCACTATACGCCGGAAACGCTCGTCGGCCGGCGTGTCATGGGCGTGGTCAACTTTCCGCCGCGCCAGATCGGGCCGTTCCGTTCCGAAGTGCTGACGCTCGGCTTTGCCGACGAGACCGGCGCCATCGTGCTCGCCGTACCGGACAAGGCTGCGCCGAATGGCGCCAAGCTCTGCTGAGGCACTGCATTTCCTGAAATAAGAACCGTGCTGCCGCCTTACGCCGGAACGCGGATGATGGCGCGCAGGCCACCGAGCGGGCTGTCGGCCAGCGTCACATTGCCGCCGTGGCTGCGGGCGATGTCGCGGGCAATGGCGAGGCCGAGCCCGGTGCCGGAGGCATCGAGATTGCGCGCCTCATCGAGCCGGTAGAAGGGCTTGAAGACGTCCTCGCGATCCTTTTCCGCAATGCCGGGGCCGTCGTCATCGACGGTGATGGTCAGCCACTTGGCGCCGTGGCGGATATCGACGGCCACCGTGCCGGCGTAGCGGAAGGCGTTGGAGACGATGTTGCCGACCAGGCGGCTGAAGGCGTTCGGGCGGACGCGCACGTCGTCACTTCCTTCCATCGTCGCGGTCAGCGTCTTGCCCAGCAATTCGGCCTCGGCCTCCATGCGGGCGAGGAGATCGCTGAGCTTCAGGTTGCCCAGGTCTTCCTCCGCCTCGCTGCGGGCAAAGGCGAGGTAGCCCTCCAGCATGCTCTGCATGTCCTCGACATCCTGGTTGAGCCCTTCGAGGTCGGGATTGTTGCCGGCCAGCGCCAGTTGCAGCTTGAAGCGGGTGAGGATGGTGCGCAGGTCGTGGGAGACACCCGTGAGCATGGCCGTTCGCTGCTCGATCTGGCGTTCGATGCGCTCGCGCATGAGGATGAAGGCAAGGCCCGCCCGGCGGATCTCCTCGGCGCCGCGCGGCTGGAAGCTTGCGATCTTCTGGCCCTTGCCGAAGCTTTCGGCGGCCTGCGCCAGCGCGAGAATCGGCCGGATCTGGCCGCGCAGGAAGAGGATGGCGATCGTCAGCAGCACCAGCGAGGCCCCGACCATCCAGACGATGAAGATGTGCGTGTTGGACGCATAGGCGCTGTTGCGGCGGGCATAGATGCGCAGGATCCGGTCGCCATCAATCTTGATGCGGATCTCGACAATGTCGCTGTCGCCGACCGTGTCGATCCAGAAGGGGCGCCGGATCTGGCTCGAAATCTCTTCGCTGAGGATCTGGTCGAGGATCTCGAAAAAGGGCTTGGGGCGCGGGGCGGGCAGTTCGCCGCCCTGCTCGATCGAGAGGTTCAGGTTCAGGCGCTCGCGGGCAATGCGGATGATATCGGCATCGCTGATCGTTTCCGGCGAGAGGTCGATGAGGTCGATGAGGGCGGCGATATCGCTGGTAACCGCTGAGGAAAGGCGCTGCGTGACGAGCTGCCAGTGGCGCTCCATGAACACGAAGGCGACGACCGACTGCAAAAGCACCATGGGAATGATGACGATGAGCAGCGAGCGGGCGTAGAGGCCCATGGGGAGCTGGCGGCGCATCCAGCGGGTCATGCGCGTCCAGGCCTCGCCGCCCTTCTTCAGGCGCCGCCTCGCGGTCTCCAGGGGTGCGCCGACGTCTGCCAAGGTCCCGTCCTCAATCCGTGCTCAGCCGGTAGCCGATCCCACGCACGGTCTGCAGCCAGACGGGGTTGGACGGATCTTCCTCGATCTTGCGACGCAGGCGGTTGATCTGCACGTCGATGGTGCGCTCGCCGACTTCGGTGTCGTCGCTGATCAGTTCGTGGCGGGGGATCGTCTCGCCGGCACGCTCGGAAAACAGCGTCATGATCTCCTGCTCGCGGTCGGTGAGGCGGATCTGCTCGGCGCCCTTGCGCAGCTCTCGCTTGACGGGGGAATAGGTGTAGGGGCCGAAAATGACCTGGTCGACCTTCGACATCGAGGCGGGCGCGTTGCGGCGCAGGATGTTGTTGATGCGCAGAACGAGTTCGCGCGGCTCGAAGGGTTTCGGCAGATAGTCGTCGGCACCCGCTTCCAGTCCCTCGATACGGGCATGGGTTTCGGCCAAAGCCGTCAGCATGATGATCGGCACGGTCTTGATGGCGCGCAGGCTGCGCGTCAGGGATACGCCCGTTTCACCGGGCATCATGACATCGATGATCAGGAGGTCGAAATCGAGGCCTTCCAGCTTTCGCCGGGCCTCGGCCGCGTCGGCGGCGGCGGTGACGCGAAAGCCCTGGTCCACGAGGTACCGGTTCAGGAGGTCGCGGATACGCCGGTCGTCATCGACCACCAGCAGGTGGGGCGCGTCATCCGCGATCACCGGTCTTGTCGTCACGCTCTTCCCCTCCCGTCATCTGGCCTGCTCTCGCCCGTTCATGCCGCATCTTCAGCGTTGCGCATCGCTTCCAGAAAGCGGGCGATGGTCTCGCGCGCGTCCGGCCCGGCCTTTGCCAATGCCTCCGCGATGCGGCGGGACTGTGGCTCGGCCAGCGCGCGGGCTAATTGCCGGCCGCTTTTCGTCGTGTAGAGCTTGCGCTGGCGGCGATCCTCGGGACCGGCGACCTGGTGGATATAGTCGTTGTCGATGAGTTGCTTGAGAACGCGGGCCAGCGACTGCTTGGTGATCTTCAGCGTGTCGAGGAGATCGGCAACCGTCATGCCCGGCTCGCGGTCGACGAAGTGCAGCACGCGGTGATGGGCGCGGCCAAAGCCGCTGCGTTCCAGAATAGCGTCGGGATCGGAGGTGAAGTCGCGATACGCGAAGAACAGGAGCTCGATGATCTCGTAATCGATGCCGCCCGTTTCGGCGTCGCCGGCCGGCGCGCCGGTGCTCTCGGTCTGCAATGCCACTCTTTCGTTCCTTCGCGTTGCGACGTTTGCCGCATCGAAAATGTCCGTCATCCCGACGCACTTAGTGCCTGCTTTCGTCACAGTCCAGCAGGCACGCTTCGCGAGGATAAGCCGGGCGGCCCGGTGCCGCCAAACGAAAAGGAACCGCGGAAGCGGCGCAGGGGGGCCTTTCCACGGTAATTGCGCCCATTAGATGGGAAGGCCGCCCGGAATGGGCGGCCTCTGCCTCGGCGCATGGCCCGAAGAGCGGGCGCTTCTAGCGATAGACGTAGACGATGCGCCGGGTCTGCGGCTCGACCAGCACCGGCTGGCCGTTCACGCGGACGTAACGGTATTGATAGGCGGGGATTTCGCGGAAGGTCACCGTTTCCGGCACGGTGGCGCCCAGCACGACTTCGCCGTCGAGATAGACGGGGTCGGACGGGTTGCCATCGATATAGGTGCGCACGGTGGCCGGCGGCTCGATCGCATCGACAGCTTCGACCGGACCGATCAACTCGCCACCCATGGGGACTGAGGCGGTCGTTTCGACAGCGGGACCTTCATAGGTGACGGTCGGGATGGAGAGCGCCTCCCGCTCGTTCTCGATCACGACCGTGGTGCCGCCTTCATTGGCGGAGAGGTAGGTGGAATAGGCCCATCCGCGCGTTCCGTTTGCGTCCACCTGGCACCAGCGGCTGCCCTCAATGCAGCCATCGACGACCACGGCGCTGCCGCGACCGGCAAGGCCGACGGCCGGGTATTGCGGGCCCGGGCCCGAGCGGATGTTGAGATCGGTGGTGGCGGTGGCCGGGGTCGCTGCAGCGGCCGGGAGGGTGAAGACGGAAAACGCGATGGCCGTGGCGGAAAGGCCAAGGAGAAGGGGGCTGTTCTTCATTGCAATCACTCCGTTGTGAACGCGGCCTCAACCCGTAAGCCGCAGCTTCTGTTCCATTCTCGCTTTTGTCCGCCTGTTCCATCGGTGACGGCGGGCCGGCTTGCGGCGTGGCAAAAAGGCCGCAGACGCAAAAACGTCACGGTCTTTTCACGATTTCGGGAACTTCCGATGCCCTTCGGAATTGTGGGGGCGCGGAGATTCGATGAAGGACGCGTTCCAAGTCCGTCGAATATCAGAACAATCTGATCGGTTGCGGGTATGGGCCGGTCAGAAAAACAGAGCCTGCTTTGGCAGTGAGGGTGGACCCATGAAGACGATGTCAATGAACGCGGCCGGTGCCTTTTCGGATGACCGGGCGGACGACCGGGCCGGTGCCCTGAAGCCGGTAGTTATCGTGGTGGTGGCCGCCAAGATCGCCGTTGCCGGCCTGCTCATGGCGACGGTCAATCTGAACAGCCCGATCCAGACGCCGCTCGAAATCGCCGAGCTCCGGTAGGCTTCAAAAGGCAGGCTGACGGTCGGGCTTTGACTCGACCGTCGCCACCGGCTAGGCCTGCGCTGTCCATTTTAGCCTCGCCCGTTTGCCTCCCACAGCGCGCGCGGCGCGCCGACAAGGAGCAAGCCATGTTGCAGGCCGGTATCATTCCCGTCACCCATTTCCAGCAGAACTGCACCGTTCTCTTCGACAGCGAGACGAAGCGCGGCGTGGTGGTCGATCCCGGCGGCGACGTGGAGGTGATCCTCCAGACGCTGAGCGAAAACGGCCTCACCATCGAGGCCATCTGGCTGACCCACGGCCATATCGACCATGCCGGCGGCGCAAAGGCGCTGAAGCAGCACCTGAATGTCGACATCATCGGCCCCCACATCGACGACAAGCCGCTTCTGGAGCGGCTGGAAACCCAGGCCGAAAAATACGGGCTGGCGATGAAGGTGGAGAATGTGCTGCCCGATCGCTGGCTGACGGATGGCGAGACGGTGTCGTTTGGCGACCACGTCTTCGAAGTCTATCACTGCCCCGGCCATGCGCCCGGCCATGTCATCTATTTCAACCGCGCCCAGAACTTCGCCCATGTCGGCGACGTGCTCTTCCACGGTTCGATCGGCCGCACCGACCTTTATGGTGGCAATCACGAGCAGTTGCTGGAATCGATCCGCATCAAGGTGCTGCCGCTCGGCGACGATGTCGGCTTCATCTGCGGCCATGGTCCGGGCGGGCGCATCGGCGACGAGCGCCGTACCAACCCCTACCTGCGCGGGCTTTGACCGCTACCGTTTTCCCGAAGCAAAAAGCCCGCGGCCGGGAGGCGCGCGGGCTTTGTCGTTTCAGATGGCTGCAGGCAACTCAGCTTGCTGTGCAGAAGTAGTTGCGGCCATCGTGACCGCGGAAGGTGCCCGTGTCGGGGTTGAACGAGCGGTAGCGCTGGGCGCAGAAGCGGTACCAGGACGGTGTCCAGGGCTGGTAGCTGCCATAGGCCTGAACCGGACGCGGACGATAGACCGGCTGCGGACGGTAGACGGGTGCCGGACGATAGAGCGGCTGGCCGTCATAGGCCGGGCTGTAGTCGTTGTCGTAGGTTTCGCGATAGACGCGGCGCTCGCGGTAGACCGGGGCCGGCTCGTAATCGTCATAGGGCGGATCGATGTAGACGCGGCCGCGCGGCTGCTGGTTGGCGAGTGCGCCGCCGACGATCACGCCGGTGGCGAGGCCGAGTGCGCCGAGCGCGATCGCGTCGCCACGATCATGGTGGCGGCGCCAGTCGCCGGCTTCGGCAGGCGCAAACGCCGTCAGCGTGGTGGCGGCGGTGGCAAGGGCAAGGACGGCTGCTTTGACGAACCTGTTCATGGCGATTTTCCCATTCAGTCCCTGAAGGACCGGGTCATCCGGTCCGGGTTTATGGTGCGAAGATAAGGCGCTGCGGCTGAACGGCTGCTGAACAAAAAAACCCGGCATGATGCCGGGCTTCAACGTCAAACACTGCTGTCTCTTGCGATCAGCCGGAGACCTGCAGATTAACCGCCTTCGGGCCCTTGCCGCGGCGATCCGGTTCGGTGTCGAAGCTTACCTTCTGGTTTTCCGTCAGTCCGGTCAGGCCGGAAGCCTGGACAGCAGAGATATGCACGAAGATGTCGGCGCCACCGTTGTCGGGCTTGATGAAGCCGAAGCCCTTATCGGTGTTGAAGAATTTTACGGTGCCAGTTTCGGCCATGCGTCAGGTCCTTTTCACTCTGCCCGTTCGGGGGGCAGCATTACAATGTTTCCCCGAAGGGCGTGCAGCAGGCACTTCTAGACTAAGAGGAAAGGTCCCTGTTATCGCAGCCTGGCCCCCAATCATCCCTCTCCCGAGATGTTGCGTGCCCCTCCGCCCGAAGCTTTTTGCGTCTCCGGTCCGCATTCCTTGAAGGTCTTCCCGTTCTCGCAGATTGCCCGAACGCAGTAAGAGTGATGAGTTTATCTTCACTTGGCAAGCAAAAGTTTTTTGAACCGCAACGGAGTTTTCACTTTGTCCAAAAAACGGTCATCTGCCTGATTCTTCGCGTTTTGTGCCCTTGCATCGCAAGCTATTGAAGAAAAAGAGATTTGCGGTTGCGACAGCAAATGGCGCGCACAGGATACGCCCATGTCATGCGCATCGCGCCTGTTCGCAGAGGTGGTGGTCGAAGGCCGAAACTAAACTGACCATCTGGTCAATTTTTCTTTGAGCCTCAAGTATCGGCGCTTTCAGGCCGCGCGCCGCCGCCGTGACCCAGTCTGTTCTTGCCGAGTTCGGGCACGATTTCGACGCTCAGCATGGCGACGAAAAGGATGGCGCAGCCGAGATAGCCGATCGTCGGGATGGTTTCGCCGAGCAGCAGCACGCCGAAGAGGGCGGCAAACAGCGCCTCGCTGGACAGGAAGATGGCCGCCTGTGCGGCTGTCGTGTGGCGTTGGGCGACGATCTGGCAGATGAAGGCGAGGCCGCTCGAGAACAGGCCGGCAAAGAGAATTTCCGGGGCTGCGGCCATGACGGCATCGAATGCCAGCGGTTCGGTGAGGAAGCCGAGCGCCAGTCCGCCGATGGCGCAGAGGGCGAACTGGCAGAAGGACAGCGCCATGGGGCGGCCAACGGACGGCGCGACCACGCCGACGAAGATGATCTGCAGCGCCCAGAAGACCGCGCAGACGATCGTGAGATAATCGCCCGACGACAGCGCGTCGAGCTTGCCGCCGCCGAGCAGGAAGATGCCGATGAGGGAGAGGACGGCTGCCGGCCAGACGACCCAATGGGGCATGCGCCGGAAGAGCAGGACGGAGAGGATGGGCGTGAAGATGATGTAGAGGCCGGTCAGAAAGCCGGAATTGGTGACCGTCGTCGTCTGGATGCCGATCTGCTGGGTGACGGCGCCGCCGAAGAGCGAGAGGCCAACGGCGAGGAAGCCCGGGATGTTGGCGCGGGTCAGCGGCTTTTCCGCCCGCCGCGCCTCGACGAGGGCCAGTGGCAGGGCGACGAGGCTGGCAATTCCGAAGCGCAGGCCGATGAACCAGAGCGGGCCGATGGCCTGCATCGCCGTCGATTGCGCCACGAAGCCGGCGCCCCAGATCGCGCCGGTGACAAGGAGGAGGAGGTTTGCCTGCAAACGGGTCATGTCATGCCTGCCGATCGCGCCGGGCGGGGCTGCCTGCTGCGGGGCCGCGCCTGCTTATTCTGGGGTGGTTCGCTGTAACAGTTGCCTTTTTTGCGGGCAAGGCAGATGGTCTGGCTTCGCAGACGGGGAGAGATGGCATGCGCAAGGGCTTGATGCGAAACGCGGTGATCGGTGCGGTGCTTTTCGGCCTGCCGGGCGCGGCTGCGGCAGAAACCTATGGCAGCTTCGGCGACTGGTCGGTCTCCTGCGGCAATGGCATGACCTGCGATCTCGGCACGGATGATGCCCAGCAGGCGCTCTTCGGCCGGATTGACTTTACCCGCCGCTCGGACGGCGATGCACCGGTCGACATGGTGCTGTCAGTCCCGCCTGAAGGACTTGGCGATCCGGCGGCGAAGCTCTCCGCCGCCGTGGACGGGAAGGTGCTGGCGGATTTGCCGGTCTCGTCGCTGACGGCGCGGCCGGACGATTTCACTGTTGCGCTCACCGACGATGCGACGGTGCGCCGCCTCCTTGACGCGATGCGCAACGGCAAGACGATGGTGCTGACGCTGGAAGGAAAGGCCGGCAAGCAGGAGCGGACGGTATCGCTGACCGGACTTGCTGCCAGTCTTCTCTTCCTCGACGAAGCGCAGGGCCGGCTGAAGCGAACGGATGCACTGGTCGCCAAGGGCGAGGGCGTGCCGCCCAAGATCGCGCCGGTGCGGGCCATTGCGCGCTTTGATGATCTGCCAGCGGCGCTGAAGCCGATCTTCGCCGATCCCGATGCGGAATGCGGCGGGTTCGATGAGGCGAACCTGACGGCGGCTGGCGCCTTCGCCATCCATTTTGACACGGGCGACGACCTGATTGCCATGCCCTGCGCGCCGGGCGGCGCCTACAACCAGCCCTTCGTGATCTATGTGGGGCAGGGGGACGATTTCGATCTTCTGAGCGTGCCCGTCATGGCTGATGCCGGGCCGGGTATCGATCCGGCCCCTTACAATCTCGACCTCGACTGGCCGAAGCGCACGCTCAGTTCCTTCTTCAAGGGGCGCGGCATCGGCGATTGCGGCAGCTGGTATGTGTGGAAGCTTCCCGATCCGGATCGCGAAGCCACCGACATCGTGCTCACCGAGCAGCGCGTGAAGGGCGAATGCGACGGCAATGACGGCGGCGGGATCGAAAAC
Organism: Rhizobium sp. SG2393; assembly: GCF_042610495.1. NCBI lineage: Bacteria > Pseudomonadati > Pseudomonadota > Alphaproteobacteria > Hyphomicrobiales > Rhizobiaceae > Rhizobium > Rhizobium sp. SG2393. The sequence goes on along the minus strand of NZ_JBHGAP010000001.1, from coordinate 1,328,518 downwards.
TGGCCAGCTGTCTGGCCGCTGCCGCCCCGCAAGGGCTGACTTGCCGAAGCGCTATTCGGAGATCGGGCGCGTCAGGCGCAGCAACTGGCCATCTTCGGCGTCCGTCACGAGCAGGACGGAGCCGTCGGCGGCAACGGCGACATCGCGGATGCGGCCATATTCGCCGTCCAGCATGCGTTCTTCGGCGGTGATCGCGCCTGCATCGTCCCGGTCGAGCCGCGACAGGAGCTCGTATTTCAGGGCTGCCACCAGCAGGTCACCCTTCCATTCCGGGAACATGTCGCCGCGATAGACGACCATGCCGCCCGGCGCAATCGAAGGATCCCAGTAGAAGACGGGCTGCTCGTAGCCCGGCTTGGTCGTGCCTTCGCCAATCTCCGCGCCGGAGTAATCCTTGCCATAGGTGATGACCGGCCAGCCGTAATTCTTGCCGGCTTGCGGATAGTTCACCTCGTCGCCGCCGCGCGCGCCGTGTTCCACGGTCACGAGGCGCTGATCGGCCGGGTCTATGGCCATGCCCTGGATGTTGCGATGGCCCTTGGACCAGAGTTCCGGCAGGCCGTTCTTGCCATCCGCGTAAGGGTTGTTGGCGGGGATCGAGCCGTCGGCATTGATGTGGAGCACCGCGCCGGCGTGATCGCGCATGTCCTGGGCGCGGTTGCGCTCGCCCCGGTCGCCAATGCTGAAGAACAGGCTGCCGTCCTCGGCGACGGCAAGGCGCGAGCCGAAATGCTGCCCCTTGTCGGTCAGCTTGTTCATGCGGAAGATTTCCTTGACGTCTTCCAGCCGGCTGCCATCGTCGCTCAGCCGCGCGCTGACAATTGCCGTGCCGTAGGCGCCGTTCTCGCCGACGGCATGGGACAGGAAGAGGCGGCGCGAGGTCTCGAAGTCGCGGGAGAGTGCCACATCCAGCAGGCCGCCTTGGCCCATGACCGCGACTTTGGGAACGCCCTCTATCGGTTCAGAGACCTTGCCGTCCACGACCGTGCGCAGGTTGCCCCCAAGCTCCGTCACGATGTAGCCGCCGCCCGGCAGCACATCCACGGCCCAGGGCTGTGCGAGGTCTCCGGCAATGCTTTCGACGGCTACCGGGCCGGTCTTGGTGTTGAAGGTCTTGGTCTCCGCAAGGGCCGAACCGGCGGCGAACGACACGGCGGTCGCGCCAGCAAGCGCTGCGATGCGGGCGTAAAGGGCAATCGTTGGTCGGGCGGCCTTGGCCATCATTGTCTCCATCTGCCGTCTTTCAGGTGAAGGGGAGGTGGCGCGGGCCGCCACGCCCTTCAAGGCGGATCAAAAGGATTTGACCGGGCCGGCATCCGCCAGTGTCGTCGCGGGGTCCGTCATGCCATGTGTATCAAGCCTTGCGATCGTCCCGTCCGGCTGCGTCTCGCTGATCAGCTCGGCCGTCAGGATGTAGCGCAAGGGGCCGCGCTCGGTGGCGTCGAAGGGAAAGCAGGTGGCGAGCGCCAGATGCCTGCCGATCGCCTCGGCATTGATGCCGGAGCGATCCCAGGGGGCGACGCGGCCTTCGCCGGCCCGGAAGGTCAGCCGCGCGCCATCGGCGCGGGTGACTTCAAGGAGATCGCCGGGCTTCACGTCCTTCAGCCAGCGGAAATGCGTGTCGCGGTGGGCGGCGATGACAGCGGTGCCGGGTTCGCCGGGTTCCGGCGTGTTCGCAAGCCAGGCGGGGCCAAAGGCCAGCGCCTCGCCGCTTGCGCCTTTCAGCACGATGGCAGACTGACCTAGACGAGGCGCTGCGATGCGCGCTTCCGTGTCGAAATCCGCCCAGGGCCAGGGGCGCACATGGCTGTCGCCGGCAAGGCGGGAATCAAAGGCGCGCTCCAGCAGAACCTGCGACAGCTCTGCCTTGGCCTTCATATAGAGACCCTTGCCGACCAGCATCAGGCCGACAAGGATGATGAGCAGGAGAAGCGCGCCGAGCACGGTTTCGGCGGCGGAGAGGCGGGCGAGCAGGCCCGACCGCTCGCCCTGCATGCGATCGTCAACGCTCACGGCCGGCCTCCCGTGCCCCGCGCCCCGACCATGCGCGACAGGTCATCGCGCAGGAAGGCGTAGCCGGTGCCGATCATGATGGCGAAGGCGATCAGCACGAGGCCCATCAGAATATGCCGGTCTGCAAGCGTCGCAGTCTGGGGAAGGGTCACTTCGGCCGACTGTTCGGCAAGCAGGCTGGCGGCGCGTGCCGTCGGCGCGGCCTGCATCTTGCTCGCGACGGCCTCCGCCATCTGCATGACAGGGGCGGGAAGCGCCATGGCCTTCTGCATCGGCACCGTGCCCGTCGCGTCTGGTTCGCCATAGACCTTGCCGAAGTCCCAGCCGGCCGGCAGGTTCAGCGGCACGGCGGTGCTCGTCACCGGCTCGCCCTGGGGTCGCGACGGCGTGACATCGACGGCAACGAGGCTGGTGACGCGGGAGACAAGGTGGTGGGCGAGCGCGACCGTCTCGATCTTCTTGTCGAGCACGGCCGGGTCCGGCAGCGAATAGGCGCTGGCCTCCAGGTCGTCGATCTTGCGGCGCGCCCAGAGCTTGGCGATGCCGGTGCCTTGCGACGCCTTGGCGATGTCCATTTCGACGCGCCAGGGCTGGTCGCCGGCCCGGCCGGTGATCTGCAGCTTGCCGGCCGGAGTGGCGGAGGCAAGTTCGGCGGTCAGCGTCACAGGCTCGCCGCGATAGAGGTCGGGCATCGGGTTCGGCGTGATGTCGCCGACGGCGGCGCCGTCGAAGGTGGCGGCAATCTCGGTCATGGCGGGCTGTTCGAGCTTGGTGAAAAGCTCGCCCATGCGCTCGGCGACCTGATTTTCCGAGCCGATCAGCGTGAAAGTGCCCCGGCCCACCTGGGCGGCCTTGGTCATGAAGAAGGTGTTGGGGGCCGAGCCAATGCCGACGGTGAAGACGCGGGCCTCGCCCCGGTTGGCGGAGATCTCGTTGAAGAGCTGTTCCTCGTTGCCGATGGCGCCATCGGTGAGGAACACCACCTGGCGCAGCGCGCCATCGGCGACCGGGCCCTGGCTGCGCAGAGCCGCCTGCAGGGCGGGGAGCATTTCCGTTCCGCCATCGGCGGTCAGGCTGCGGACGAAGGCAATGGCGTCTTCGCGCTTGTCGGGCGTGGCTGCGACCAGCGAGGGGAAGTGAACGGTCATCGTGTCATCGAAACGGATGACATTGAACCGGTCTTCCGGCGACAGGCGGGAAATGGCAAGCGCCAGGCTGTCGCGGGCCTGCTCGATGGAGGGGCCTGACATGGACCCGGAATTGTCGATGACGAAGACGATTTCGCGCTTCGGCTTGACCGCGCTTTCCGTGCCGACCGGCGGCGTGACGAAGGCCATCAGATAGGTCTTGCCGTCGACGGTTTCGCGAAACAGGCCGGCATAGGGGCTCTTGCCGGCTTCGGCGCGCCAGGTCAGCTCGAAATCCTTGTCGGCCGGAATGCTCTCGGCTTTCAGTGTGATGCGGCGGGTGGCCGGATCGACGGTCTCGACGTTGACGTCGTGGAAGGCGGATTTGACCTCGCCGAGGGGGAAGCCGGCTGCAAGCGTCACCGTGAGCGTGACCGGATTGACCTTCGCATTGGTCTTCGGGTCGAGCACGGGTGCCGTGATCTTTTCGCGATCCGGAACCGGATCGGATACGGCATAGCCGGAGGTCTGGTCGACATCGACGGTCTGGACGACCGGCGCCGGATTGTAGCGCGGCGCCACGACCATCGGGAAACGCAACGAATAAAGGCCATCCGACTGCTTCGTGGAGGACTGGTACTCGATCTGCACGACGATGGTTTCGCCGGGGCCGATATTGGCGACCTGGTTGGTGAAGATGTTGGGGCGCTGCTGCTCGAGGAGTGCGGCCTTCTTGCCCTCTGCCTTTGCCTGTTCGTAGACCTGACGGGCCTCTTCGCGCGGCTTGATCTCGCCGGCGATGAAGCGCTCGCCGATCTGCATCTTCAGCGTATCGACGGCCGAATCTTCCGGCAGAGGGAAGACATAGGTGCCTTCGACCCAGCCCTTGGACGGGTTCAGGAAGCGCTGGGTGACGCGGGTGCGGATGACGGGACCGTTGACGTCGATGGCGACATCGGTGGAAAGCCGCGGCGCCTCGACGAAATAGCCGGGTTCGCGCGAGGGAAAGAGCAGGGCGCCGGTGCCCATGTCGTTCGGACGTACATAGCCTTCGGGCTCGGCCGCGGCCTTCGTGGCCGCGATCGCCGGCGCCCCCGTTTCGGCGCGCGCGTCGAAGGTCAGGCCCGCGACCATGAGGATGCAGGCCAGGAGCGCGGCCATGACCAGGCCCATGCGGTGGGAGGCGCGGCGCCGCAATGCGCGCTCCGTCGTGATGTCATCGAGAAACATGGCATATCCCCTTCCATGCACTGCTTGATGGAGGCGAGATTGACGATGGCATATCGGCTGTTGAAAGACTGAATTGGGGCACCCCATGGCAATTCTCGTGGCCAAATCGTGGCGGACGCCAGTTTCGGAGGGAGTTGCCGGCGTGCTGAATATATTCGCCTTTTCGCCCGTCATTTGATCTGGCTCGCCGGGGAGATGCGGTGCCCATGTTTAAGGTCGCCTGCGCGTGCGATCGTCATGGGCACGCCTCGGCAGGCTTCGAGCGGTCCTCCATCCGCCTTTCTGCTTGAAACGCCGGCTCTTCTTCGACATACAGCTAGCCGCCGGCTGCATGATCGGGCCGGTTATCCGAAACCGCAACAGGACCCTCGTTCCATGGCTTTCCTTGCCGACGCCCTTTCCCGTGTGAAGCCCTCCGCCACCATCGCCGTCTCGCAGAAGGCGCGCGAACTGAAAGCGAAAGGCATGGACGTGATCGGCCTCGGCGCCGGTGAACCGGATTTCGACACGCCCGACAATATCAAGCAGGCGGCTATCGAGGCGATCAAGCGCGGCGAGACGAAGTACACGCCCGTTGCCGGTATTCCGGAACTGCGCGACGCCATCGTCAAGAAGTTCAAGCGCGAGAACAATCTCGACTACACGGCCGCGCAGGTCATCGTCGGCACCGGCGGAAAGCAGATTCTCTTCAACGCCTTCATGGCGACGCTTAACCCGGGCGATGAAGTCGTGATCCCGACGCCCTACTGGGTCTCCTACCCGGAGATGGTGGCGCTGTGCGGCGGCACGCCGGTGTTTGTGGAAACGACTCAGGCCAACAATTTCAAGCTGAAGGCCGAGGATCTTGAGAAGGCGATTACGCCGAAGACCAAGTGGTTCGTCTTCAACTCGCCGTCCAACCCGTCTGGTGCCGCCTACAGCCATGCCGAACTGAAGGCGCTGACCGATGTGCTGGTGAAGCATCCGCATGTCTACGTGCTGACGGACGACATGTATGAGCACCTGACCTATGGCGACTTCAAGTTCGCCACCCCGGTCGAGGTCGAGCCGGCGCTCTACGATCGCACGCTGACCATGAACGGCGTGTCGAAGGCCTATGCCATGACCGGCTGGCGCATCGGCTATGCGGCCGGCCCGCTGGCGCTCATCAAGGCCATGGACATGGTGCAGGGTCAGCAGACGTCGGGCGCCTGCTCGATCGCCCAGTGGGCGGCCGTGGAAGCACTGAATGGCACGCAGGACTTCATTCCCGTCAACAAGAAGATCTTCGAAGGCCGCCGCGACCTGGTCGTCTCCATGCTGAACCAGGCAACCGGCATCGAGTGCCCGTCGCCGGAAGGTGCCTTCTACGTCTATCCGTCCTGCAAGGGCCTGATCGGCAAGACCGCGCCGTCGGGCAAGGTCATCAACACCGACGAGGACTTCGTGACGGAACTTCTGGAAACCGAAGGCGTGGCCGTCGTCCACGGTTCGGCCTTCGGCCTCGGCCCGAACTTCCGCATCTCCTATGCCACGTCGGAAGCCCTGCTCGAGGAAGCCTGCAAGCGCATCCAGCGCTTTGCCGCGGCTTGCAAGTAAGCGAAAGCCGCTGTTTCGATTGGTGACGCAACCTCTCGACCGTCGTCCTCGGGCTTGACCCGAGGACCCATGCGACCTTGGCGGTCGTGGCTGTGGATCTTCGGCTCTGTGGCCGAGGAAGACGGGGGGTTGGAGTGGCCGCTCGTCGCCACCTTTGACCTTAAGCGGTTTGGTGGGGGCGAGTGACGGTCGATTTTCTTGCACGAAACCCGCCGTCGCCGGCGGGTTTTTTCGTGTCATGCCCTGAAAAGCGCACAGCCGCGACCGATATTAGGCTGGCAAGACAGGAGACCCGTCATGACGAAAAGCCTCATCCTTCTCACCGCCAGCCTCGCGCTCACCGCCTCGGTCGCCTTTGCGGCGGGGCACGAGACGCGCAAGGGCGATCCGCTCCCGCCCGAGGGCGCCGTCGTCGTGCCGGCCGGCCCGTCGCAGATGAGCGTCTTTGATTACTTCTTCAACAATCCGGAGAAGTACCGCACGATGCGCAACGACGCGGGCGAGTATTATCAGGGCACCGAGCGGCGCTGAGCCCGCGATGCGGCAGCCGGCCCGATGGCCGGCTGCGCTGTCTTTCGTCAGGCTTCGATCCGTACAGGGATCGCCTTTGATGCCGGCGTCTTCGACAGTTCGTCGTGGTGATCGATGGCGTTCAGCACGTTGGCTTCGGGGTAATAGGCCGCGATCGTGCCGCGCGGCAGCGTGTGGACGCGGATTTCGAGGCCGGCGAGGCGGCGTTCGTGGCCGTCGCCGAAATCGCTGACCAGCGTCACTTTCTGCCCCTCCACGAGACGGGCTTCCACCATGTCCTCCCAGGAGATCAGCACCACGTCGCGCGTGCCCTCGATACCGCGGAAGCGGTCGGAATAGCCGTAGATAGTGGTGTTGAACTGGTCGTTGGAGCGGATCGTCATCAGGCGGTAGCGGCCGCGCGCGTCGGCGAAGGACAGCGCGTTGAGGCGGTCCGGTGTCGTGAAGACCGCCTTGCCTTCCTTCGTCTTCCAGATGCGTTCGCGCGCCGCATTGCCGCGATAGAAGCCGCCGGGCTCGAAGAGGCGCTGATTGTAGCCGCGGAACTGGTCGGGATAGGTCGCCTCAATCAGGTCGCGCACAAGGCCGTAATCCGCGGTCCAGTCGTCCCAGCGCAGTTTCGGATTGGGTTCGAGGGTCGCTTTGGCGATGCCGGTGACGACGGAGAGTTCGCTTTTCAGATGCGGCGAGGCCGGCGTGCGCTTGCCGGTGGAGCCGGAGATGTTGGAAAAGCTGTCCTCGCTGGAGACGGATTGTGGCCCGCCGGCCTGTTCATCGCGCTCCAGACGCGACAGGCAGGGCAGGATATAGGCCTGCCGGCCGGGGAAGAGGTGGCTGCGGTTGAGCTTGGTGGACACAACGACGGTGAGCTGTTGCGCGGCCCAGGCGCGTTCCATGGCTTCCTGATCCGGTACGGCGCGCAGCAGGTTTCCGCCGAGCGAGATATGGGCCTTGATGCGGCCCTCCATCAGGCCTTTCACGGCATCCACGATGGCGACGCCGTCCTTCGTCGGCGGATCGAAGCCGAAGAGGGCCTTCAGCCTGTCGAGCGGCACGAGTTCGGCCTTTTCCGCAATGCCCACCGTGCGCTGGCCCTGCACGTTTGAATGGCCCCGCACGGGACAGCAGCCGGCGCCCTCGCGCCCGATATGGCCGCGCATCAGCAGCAGGTTGACGAGCATGGCGATGTTGAGCGAGCCGTGAACATGCTGGGTGAGACCCATGCCGTAGACGCCGATCACCCGCTCGGCGCCGATATAGATCTCGCCGGCCTGGCGGATATCGGCTTCGCTGAGGCCGCTCTCCAATTCGATATCGGCCCAGCAGGCGGTGCGCACGCTGTCGAGGAAGGCCTCGAAGCCCGTCGTGTGTTCGGCGATGAAGCCCGTGTCGAGGATGCGCTCGCCGCCGCCGGCCTTTGCGGCGTCATCGGCCTCGATCACCACCTTGCAGAGGCCCATCAAGGCGGCGATATCGCCGCCGGCCTTGACCTGCAGGTAGAGGTCGGAGATCGCGGTCTCATGGCCGGTCAGCATGTCGAAGGGGCTTTGCGGGTTCACGAAGGATACCAGCCCCTGTTCGATGACGGGATTGAAGGTAACGATGCGCGCCCCGCGCTTCTTGGCTTCCTGCAAGGGATGCAGGAATCGCGGGCTGTTGGAGCCCGGGTTCTGGCCGAAGAAGAAGAAGGCGTCGGCCTTTTCCAGATCCTCCCAAACGACAGTGCCGACCGGCGAGCCGATCACCTTCTTCAGGCCAACCGATGTTGTCTCGTGGCACATGTTGGAGCTTTGCGGCAGGTTGTTGTTGCCGTAGGCGCGGGCCAGCAGGGCGTAGAGGTAGGAGGCTTCCAGGCCCGCATGGCCGGAGGCGTAGAAGACCACATCTTCGCGCGGCAGATCCTTCAGCGTTCTGCCGATCGCGGCGAAGGCCTCCTCCCAGCTCGTTTCGACATAGCGGTCGGTATCGGCGTCATACCGCAGGGGATGGGTCAGGCGGCCGGCCTTCTCCAGTTCGTGGTCGCTCCACGTCCTGAGCTTGGTCACGCTGTGATCGTGGAAGAAGGCGGGCGTGCAGCGGTCGCCGGTCAGATCCCAGAGCGTTCCCTTGGCGCCGTTCTCGCAGAATTCGAAGGCGCTGTAGTTCTTCGGCTTCGGCCAGGCGCAGGAGACGCACATCACGCCGCCGGGCTTGTTCTGGCGGCCAAGCTCCTCGACGAAGGCCAGCGGCGGATGGTTTTCGCTGACCATGCGGGCGATCGACTTCAGCGAGCCCCAGCCGCCGGCTGGTTCTTCCGATTCCGGATTGAGGACTGGCTTGTTCATCGACGCTTCCTTCGCTTCGGAGACGCGCGCGGGGAGGGGCTGCGCTGTCTTCCCGAAAAGCTTGGGCGGCGGGCGTCCGCTTCAAGGGCGCTTGCAATGAAAAGCCGTCAGAGACCGATCGCCGTCAGCATCACGAAGGTGGCGAAGAGGATGAAGTGGGTCATGCCCTCGATGGCATTGGTCTCGCCGTCGTTGAGGTTGATGGCAGCGGCAATCAGCGTGATCGCGACCATGGCCGTCTGGGTCGGCGTCATCGCCATGACGAAGGGCTGGCCGGTGTAGAGCGCGATCGCCTCCATCACCGGCACGGTGAGGATGACGGTGGAGAGCGAGGCGCCCATGGCGATGTTGACGGTCGACTGCATGCGGTTGGCGAGCGCGGCGCGCAGGGCGGTCAGGATTTCCGGCGCTGCGGAGATCGTGGCGACGATGACGGCCATCATGGCGGGCGGTGCGCCGGTGCCTTCGAGGCCCGATGTCATCAGGACTGACATGACCTCGGCCATGACGCTGATCAGGACGACGCCGATGACGATGATCGCGATGGAGAGGCTGACGGGCTCGTCGTCCGTATTCGCATGGCCGGAGGGGGCCTTGCTCGCCGCCCCCGTGCTCGGCTTGCCGTCCTTCCGCTCGGCGCGGGGATATGCGTAGCTGAAGAAATAGCTGTGGGCGCCCACCTGCATGCGCAGGAAGAGGCCGTAGAGCGCGATCATCGCGACGATGGTGAAGGCGGAATAAGCCTGCCAGTGTTGCTTCGGCACGAATTCCGGCACGATCATGGAAATGCCCATGGCCGTCAGGATCATCACGCCGTAGGTCTTGCCGGAATTGTCGTTATAGGGCTGCTCGCCATGGCGGATGCCGCCGAGCAGCGCGGCCAGCCCGAGGATGCCGTTGATGTCGAGCATCACGGCTGCGTAGATCGTATCGCGCACCAGCGTCGGCTCGGGATTGGCCTGCATCATGATGGCGAGGATGATGACTTCCACCATCACGGCCGAAAGCGTCAGGATCATCGTGCCATAGGGGTCGCCGACCTTGGAGGCAAGGATTTCGGCATGGTGGGCGATGCGCGTCGAGACGAGGATGATGACTGCGACAAGGGCGAAGGCGGCGATCAGCTCGATCGTCTGGCCCATATGGGCAATGCTCTCCTCGCCCACGAAGGCGGCGATGGCGACGGCAAGGCCGATGAGCAGGAAGCGTTCCTGGAGAAGGCGGGCGAGCATGGGCGGGTCCGGGTCAAGAAAGGGTGTGTTCCTATCTAGCCCGGTTCACGCAAAAGGGAACGCCCGCGGTGGTTTCCGCGGGCGCTTTTCACATCGCACGATCAGGCAACCTGCTCGAGCGTCGGGTAGTCCGTGTAGCCTTCCGCGCCGCCGCCGTAGAAGGTTTCCTGCTTCGGCGTGTTGAGGTCTGCGTTGGTGCGCAGGCGCTCGACGAGATCGGGATTGGCGATGAAGAGCTTGCCGAAGGCGACGAGGTCGGCATCGCCGTTCTCGACGGTCTTCAGCGCGAGGTCGCGGTCGAAGCCGTTATTGACCATCCAGGCCGCCTTGCCGCCGGCTGCCGCGTAAGCCGCGCGCAGGGCCGCGAAGTCGAAGGGCTTGTCGCCCTGCTGGTGGTCCCGCGCGCCGCCCGTGGCACCTTCGATGAGGTGGATATAGGCGAGGTCGTGCTTGGCGAGCCCTTCGACCACATAGTTGAACAGCGGCTGCGGATCGGCATCGAAGACGTCGTTGGCGGGCGTGACCGGCGAGAGGCGAATGCCGGTCCGGGCAGCGCCGATTTCCTTCGTCACGGCGTCCATCACTTCGAACAGGAAGCGGGCGCGGTTTTCAATCGAGCCGCCATAGTTGTCGGTGCGCTCGTTGGAGCTCGAGCGCAGGAACTGGTCGATCAGGTAGCCGTTGGCGGCGTGGACCTCGACGCCGTCGAAGCCGGCATCGATGGCAGCACGGGCGGCCTTGCGGTAATCTTCCACGATGCCCGGGAGTTCACCCGCTTCCAGCGCGCGCGGTTCGGACGTGTCGGCAAAGCCGCCGGTGCCATCCTCGTTGATGAGGTAGGTCTTGGATTTGGCGCGGATCGCGGACGGGGCGACCGGCTTGCCATTGCCGGGCTGGAGATCGGTGTGGGAAATCCGGCCGACATGCCACATCTGCACGACAATCTTGCCGCCCTCGGCGTGCACCGCGTCCGTCACCTTGCGCCAGCCGTCAAGCGCTTCCGGCGTGTAGAGCCCGGGGACGTCGGCGTAGCCCTGGCCCTGATGGGTGATGGCGGTCGCTTCGGTGATGATGAGGCCGGCGGTGGCGCGCTGCTCGTAATAGGTGACGTTCAGCGTGTTCGGAACGGCCTTCGGCGAGCGGTTGCGCGTCAGCGGGGCCATGACGACGCGGTTCTTGAGCGTGATGTCACCGATGGTGATGGGGTCGAAAAGAGAGGGCATGAAACGTCCTTTTTCTCTCGGGTGGTTTTGGGAGGGGGAGGTGGGCGCCTCAGAGCGCGTGTCCGAGGCTTTTCAGAAATCGGGAGATGGTGTCTTCGTTGCGCTGGTAGTAGATCCACTGGCCGCGGCGCGTGGCTGTGACGAGACCGGCCCGCTGCAGGGTGGCAAGATGCGCGGAGACGGTGGACTGCGACAGGCCGCATCGCTCGAACTGGCCGGCGCAGACACCGAGCCCCTCGATGGCGTGGCCGGGCTCGAAATGCGCATCCGGATCCTTCAGCCAAGCCAGCAGCTCACGGCGCATCGGATGGGCGATCGCCTTCAGGATCTCACTCACATCCTCTAGTTCGCCACTCTCTGCCGGTGCCATTGCCACCACCTCGCATATTCTGCATATCGATATATCGAGTAAACCCGATATTCCGATATGTTGGTCGTACGTTTATGCTTTCAAGAGTGCCGCGCAAAAAAAAGAGGGCCGCGGATGGACCGGGCCCTGCAAGGTATGAAGGCTTCCAAGCCTCCAGAGGGGAACAGCGGAAGCAAATCCCCGGGGAGGAGAAGGGGCGTCATGCAACCGCTGAAATGGAAATGGGGCGCGGTCGTGCAGACTTCAAGCACGCCACGCATAAAAATTGTAGGGCATGTCTTTTTGAATTGACGTCGCGGATTTTCGCTGATCGGTCCAGCCGGACAGCGGGCAAAAAAAGAGGGCCACAAGTAAACTTGGGCCCTTTATAAGTTATGAAGGTATCTAAACCTCCAGAGGGGAACAGCTGCTGCGGTGGCACTGGGAGGAGAAAGCCACCAAAAGTGCATCAGCTAGGTGCGGTATGATGCTTTTCTGGGCTGTGAGCAATCAAGAATTATGCATGACAGCTATGCTGGCGCCGCATCCCTGATCAAAATTTGAGCGATCGAGCGAGAGGCCAGGGCGCGCACGACTGCCCGCTCTCTGGGTGTGTTCAAAAAAATCATACAAATCAGAGGATTGCCGGTGACGCGCCCGGGTGGTGCATTTCTGAGCAGATTTTGGAATCCGTTCAGAAATTCCAGTTGCGTGCCTTGGCGACGATGAAATCGCGGAAGACCTTGAGCTTGGCGGCGTTTTTCATCTCGTCCGGATAGCAGAAATAGGTGTCGAAGGAGGGGATGTCGGCATTCGGCACGAGCTGAATCAGGCCGGGATCACGGCCGACGATGTAGTCGGGCAGCATGGCGATGCCGATTCCGAGCAGGCAGGCGCGCTTGATGGAGGTGAGGCTGTTGATCTGCAACTGCGAGACGCGCGGATTGTCGCTGTCCCGGCCGGCCACTTCCAGCCAGTTCACGTCGAGGAGATAGTTTGGTGCCGGCTCGCCGAAGGTGATGATGCGGTGGTTGTCGAGGTCGGCGATCGACTGCGGCTCGCCATGCCGGTTGATGTAGGAGGGGGCGGCATAGATGTGCATGTGCACGGTGAAGAGCTTGCGCTGGATGAGATCGGACTGTTGCGGCTTGCGCAGCCGGATGGCGCAGTCGGCGTGGCGCATGTTCACATCCAGCTCCTCATTGTCGAGGATGAGCTGGACCTGCATGTCGGGATAGAGCGACATGAATTCCTGCACCTTGTCCGTCAGCCAGCCTTGGCCGAGGCCGACGGTGGTGGTGATGCGCAGCTTGCCGGTGGGCTTGTCGGTCGTCTCGGTCAGCTGGACCTTGACGCTTTCGAGCTTCATCAGCACTTCATGGGCGGTGCGATAGAGGATTTCGCCCTGCTCGGTCAGGATCAGCCCGCGCGCATGGCGGTGGAAGAGCTTGATGCCGACGTCCTGCTCCAGCGAGGAAACCTGACGGCTGATGGCCGACTGCGACAGATGCAGCTTGTCGGCGGCATGGGTAAACGAACCCGCCTCCGCCGCAGCGTGGAAAATGCGCAGTTTGTCCCAGTCCAGCGGCATGCAATCCCCCAATGATCAAGGGTTCCGTGACAGCGCCCCTGCCGGCACGGGCCTTCATCTTCAGCTGTTCCCGACCGGACGGCAAGCCGCCCGGCATGACGCGGCTTCTATTCGGCCGCAATTGCGACAGGCATGTGGCCCGCCAGATACTTTTCGGCCTCGAGCGCGGCCATGCAGCCCATGCCGGCGGCCGTCACGGCCTGCCGGTAGATGTCGTCCGTCACGTCGCCGGCGGCAAAGACGCCAGGAATATCGGTCGCGGTCGAATCAGGCGCGGTCCAGAGGTAGCCGTTCGGCTTCAGCTTCAGCTTGCCCTTGAAAAGCTCGACGGCGGGCGCATGGCCGATGGCGACGAAGACGCCGTCCGTTACCATGGTGCTTTCCTCACCGGTCACGGTGTTGCGCAGCTTGACCGCGTTGACGGCCGGCGGCATGGGGCCGACCGAGGCGCCGCCGAGATATTCGAGGATCTCGTGGTTCCAGACGATCCTGACGTTTTCCTTTGCGAAGAGGCGTTCCTGCAGGATGCGCTCGGCGCGGAAGCTGTCGCGGCGGTGCACGACGGTGACGGTCTTTGCGAGATTGGCGAGGTAGAGTGCTTCCTCGACGGCGGAATTGCCGCCGCCGACCACGATCACGTCCTTGCCGCGATAGAAGAAGCCGTCGCAGGTCGCGCAGGCCGAGACGCCGAAGCCCATGAACTTGTGCTCGGTCTCGATGCCCAGCCATTTGGCCTTGGCGCCGGTGGCGATGATGAGGCTGTCGGCAGTCCAGAGCGTGCCGCTGTCGGTCTTGACGACGAAGGGGCGCACGTTGAGGTCGACTTCGGTGACGAGGTCGGTCACGAGTTCGGTGCCGACATGCTCGGCCTGCTTGCGCATCTGGTCCATCAGCCAGGGACCCTGGATCGGATCGGCAAAGCCCGGATAGTTTTCCACATCGGTGGTGATCATCAGCTGGCCGCCCTGTTCCAGGCCGGAGATCAGGACGGGGTTCAGCATGGCGCGCGCGGTGTAGATGGCGGCGGTGTAGCCGGCCGGGCCGGAGCCGATGATGAGAACCTTGGTGTGGCGGGTGGTCATGGCGCAGTCCTTCAAGGGCAGTCCCTTTGCGGCCGAAAGCGTGTGCGCCTTCAAAGCCGGTCGCGGACAGAGGGGGTCGGGCCAAGGCCCGACACATATTCACCCTCCATTTATGAGGGGACACCCGTCACTTTCAAGCCCGGCCGGGCTTTTGCCAACAGGCTAGACCATTTGGATGGTCATTGGAGCGCCGGAAACGAGCTGCCCTTTGCTTTCACATATTGTCCGGCGCGGAAGCGAAGCCGCTTCGGCTGGAGGCAGCATACCCGTTGCCGAAGCGCTGTTTTGCGGTGCAAGATGGGACGAGACGTCGTCTGCGCCTGACTCGACCGCAGGCGCTGCATGCTTCACAAGGGTTTTCCGTTCATGTTCCGAGCCGTCCTCGATGCCATCGATCTGCGTATTCTCAAGGAATTGCAGGCGGACGGGCGGATGACGAATGTCGAGCTTGCCGCCCGTGCCGGGATTTCTGCACCGCCTTGCCTGCGCCGCGTGCGCAAGCTGGAGGAAGAGGGGATCATTGAGGGCTATACGGCCCTGATCAATGCGCCGGCACTCGGCTACGACCTCGTCGCCTTCTGCATGGTGGGGCTCAAACACCAGTCGGAAGTCAACCTCAAGGCTTTTGCCGCCAGCGTGCAGCAGTGGCCGATCGTGCGCGAAGCCTGGATGATCAACGGCGACAGCGACTTTCTCCTGCGCTGCACCGCCCACAACCTTACCGTCTTCCAGGACTTCGTCATCGAGGTCCTGACCGCCGACGAGAATGTGGACACCGTGAGGACGATGCTGACCATCCGGCAGGTCAAGAAGTTGGGGCTGGTGGAGATTTGAGTAAGCGCAACAGGCCTGCCTCTTACGCGCTTCGCCTTAATTGCATTCTAAAGACTGGCATTTCGTGTCCGTCATACCTGCCTGCCCGTAACACTCGTCGAGATGCCCCAGCTGAGGCTCGAGAAATCGTTTTTATCAATAGCTTTATGTACTTGCATACATGGTTTCTGCCCATCCTACAGATTCAAGTTGCCTGCCTTTCGTGCGCTCTTTTATCTCGCCTCATCTTTCGCTAGAGACTGCTTATGAACAATCAGATCGACATCACCCTTGTAGCCGGCGCACGGCCGGATCTTCTCGCGACGACTCTGGAATCCTTTGGAGATAAGCTTTTCCCGTTCTTCGGCATTCGCACCTTCTTTGCGAATATCGATCCGATTTTCGGCGGGACGGAAGAACGGGACGCGTGTGTGCGGATGATCCGGGAACGTTTTCCCGATGCCGTGATCTTCACGCCGGAAACGCCGAGCTTCGGGGCGGCTGTCAAGCGGCTCTGGCAGGCAACGTCGGATGCGCATGTGCTGCACATGGAAGACGACTGGACCGTCAATGAAGTCGTGCAGGCGCAGGATATCCTGCCGCTCTTTGCGCCTGACGTCGGCATGGTGCAGCTCGCCATCGAAACACGCGAGCGCTACGGGGACGATTATCTTTATATCACGCGGCGCAAGCGCATTCTCGGATACGAAATCTGGTCGAAGAAAGTGAATGCCTACGGGACCAGTCCAAGGTTCATCCGCGGCCAGCTTTGCAAGCACTATGGCGATCTGCTGAAACCGAAGCTTGATCCCGAGAAGCAGGTCTACAAGAACAAGAACAAGCCCTTATCCCGTGCGCATCAGTCCTGGCGCTGTCGTGTTGCCTATGGCGCGAACGGCATGCCGCTGATTAAGGATATCGGGCGCGACTGGCGTGCCGAGCGGAGGATTGCCAAGGTGGACAAGGCGGGAAAGGCGACGTGGGTCACGCATGAGTAGCGTTTCGCTTCTCTCGACCTATTTCCGCCCGAAACCCGGCACGCCGGCTGCGGCGATCGATGCGATTTTGCGCGGGGATGAACAGGCGCGGCTGATGGGTCTCTCCTTTGCTGCGGCCAATCCGCTTTCCAAGCAGTACCTGATGGGGGACAGTGCGGTGCCCGTCGAGGGGATTATCCCCCTCCCGGTGGCGGAGCCGGCTGCCGGGTTCCTGACACTCGACATTCTCAGGCGCCAGCGCGACTTTTTCGCTTTGAATACGCCAGCCACCCCGTTCCTCGTCTGCGATCCCGACCTTCTGTTCTTCAAGCCGGTTTCCGAACTCTTCGCGGATGATTTCGACATTGCACTGACGCGCCGTGCCGGCAGCCGGCGCATGCCGTTCAACAGTGGCATCTTCTTCGTTAACAACCGTAATCCGCAAGCGGCGGAGCGCTTCTGGTCGATGCAGGTGGCCGCGATCGAAGACAGGTTCATGGGAGATGCCGGCTGGTATGGCGATCAATTGGTGCTGCGCCATCTGATCGAAGACGAGGCGACGGTCATCGCACCGGATCGATACCGGTTGCAGGGCTTGACCATCCGTGTTCTCGACGGTGACACCTATAACTTCTCGCCGGACCGCGAGCATCCCTATCTCTTCCGCCGGCCAGACGTGCATGTCTATCACTTCAAGGGCCGGTGCCGGTCCTACATGGAGCCCTTCTACCGTCATTTCATTGCCGACGGAGCACGCTCGCCTCTTCGGCCCATCGGCCGTCTCATTGAGGGCGTTCGCCTGGACATGGAACGGTCGCGCCTGAAGCCGCTTTACCTTCGTGCCCGCGAGCGCAGCGCTCCGAAGACCGCAACGTGAGCGCCGCTGGCATGCCAGACCGTGTTGACACAGGGCGCGGCGGGCGTCGGTCTCCACAAAGGCTCTGGCGGAATCCGGTTGTCTCCGCCGTGCCTTCGTCCTAAAGCTTGCGGCATCATGAACCAGGCCATTCCCGTCTTCGTCATCAATCTCGCGCGCCGCACCGATCGGCTGGAGCGCGTGGCCGATCATCTCGCGACGCGCGGGGTGTCTTGGCAGCGGGTCGATGCCTGCGATGCGAAGGCGGTGGCGCCCGAAGTGCTGGATAGGGTGATCACACCCGGCGGTCCGCTCGGTGATCTCGGCTTCGGCGACCGGGCCTGCACGGTCAGCCACACCTATGCGTGGGAGGCGTTTCTGGCGAGCGGCGCGCATTACGGCCTTTTCCTCGAAGATGACGTCTATCTCAGCGCGGACATTGCCTTGGCGCTCACGTCGGATACGTGGATTCCCGAGGGGACGAAGGCCGTAAAGCTTGAGAAATTCGGGTCCGGTATCTCGCGCGTGCTGCTCGGGAGGGCCATCGGCACGGTGGATGGAACAGGGCGAAAGCTGCACCGCATGTATTCGCGCCATGTGGGCGGCGGGGCCTATATCCTGTCGCGGGCGGGCGCGGAGATCGCGCTTGGCGCGCGCGGGCGCATGCAGGTGCCGGTCGATCACCTGCTCTTCAACGACACGGTCTCGCCGATTTTCCGCAAGCTTCAGCCCGTGATCGTGCAGCCGGCTATGGCGACGCAGCGGCATTACGAATACAATTCCGATATTTCCGCCTTCGGCAAGGCGGCCCGGCCGACCGGCTGGAAGCTCAAGAAGCGCAAGATCAAGCGCGGCCTTTACGAAATCAGCCAGGCGCATCGCCAGCTTCTGGCGCTCGTAACCGGCCGGGCGAAGGTCACCGACATCTTCTGGCAGGAAAGCATGGGCGAGCCCTGAGGGGGCTGCCGGCCGGCGGCCGGTTTTTGCGATGACAAGACCGGCCCTGTACGGCCGGCATCGGGGTTGACGGCATGACGGTTTCCAGAATTCTCCACATGCATTTCGGCAAGGAGGGTGGCGCGGAGCGCTTCTTCGTCAATCTCGCCACGGCCTTTGGCGAACGCGGCATCAAGCAGCGCTTCATCGTGCGCCCCGGCCGCGTGTGGGAAAACGAGATCGGTGGGCTGGGGCCCATGTTGCAGAGCGAGTTCCGGCCCTATTCGCCGAAGGGCCTGTGGATGCGCTGGAAGGTCCACCAGATCGTGCGCACCTGGCAGCCGGATGTGGTGATGGCCTGGATGTCGCGTTCGTCCAAGCTCCTGCCGAAGGGGGCACCGGCGGTCAAGCTGACGCGGCTGGGCGACTATCCGCGACACCTGAAGAACTTCCGCAACAACGACCTGATCGTCGCCAACGCGCCGGGCATCGCCGAGGCCTGCCGGGGGCTCGGCTGGCGCCGGCCACTGGCCGTGGTCTCGAATTTTGCCCGTGAGGTGACAATCACGCCGGTGTCGCGCGCGACGCTCGACACGCCCGAGGACGCGTTCCTCGTCATCGGGTCGGGGCGTTTCGTGAACCGCAAGGGGTTCGACGTGCTGGTGAAGGCGGTTGCCGACATCCCGGATGCCTGGCTCTGGCTGGTGGGCGAGGGCGAGAAGCGCGGCGAACTCGAGGCGCTGGTGCGCGAAAAGGGCATGGAGGGGCGCACGCGCTTCACCGGCTGGGTAGAAGAGCCGATGAACTACGTTGCCGCCGGAAATGTCTTCGTCATGCCGTCTCGCCATGAGCCGCTCGGTAATGTCATTCTGGAGGCCTGGCAGGCGGATGTGCCTGTCGTGACGACGCGCTCGGAAGGGCCGAGCTGGTTCGTCCGCGAGGGCGAGGACGCGCTGTTTTGCGAGATCGACGACGTCGCCGGCACGATCGCTGCGATCAACCGTCTGCGGTCCGATCCTGCGCTTGCCGAACGACTGCGCCGGGAAGGGCGCCGCCGGCTGGACGCCGATTTCCGCCGTGATGCTGTGGTGGATGCCTATCTCGATCTCTTCCGCCGCGTGCAGGCGGGCGATGTCGCCGATCTCACCGGCACGGGACTGGCGCCGGGGCAGGCGCGGCTGGCCTTCGGCCGCGGAGAAGAGGTGACGGCGTGAGCGAAAGCGGACACCAGGACTTCCTCTGCTTCGTCATCAATCTCGATGGTAGCACGGCGCGCATGGAGGGGATCGCCGACAGTCTCGGGCGAACCGGCATTCGTTTCAAGCGCCTGCCGGCCTTTGACGGGCGCAAGCTCGATCTTTCCAAGGTGGCCGATTACGATGCCGCGGCGGCGCGCCGCTACATGGGGCGCGAGCTCGTGGGCGGCGAAATCGGCTGCTATTACAGCCACCTGAATGCTGCACGCGCCTTTCTCGCAAGCGATCAGCGCCACTGCCTGGTGATCGAGGACGATGCGGCGCCGGACCAGCAGCTGAAGATGATTGTTGCCGCGGCCATCGCCTTTCTCGACCGGCACGATCCAGCCTGGAAGGTCGTCAATCTCGGCAATGAGCGGATGAAGATCTTCCGTCCGCTTTTGCCGCTTCAGGGTGCGCGCGGCGGTTACACGCTCTGCGCCGCCTATTATTTCCCGATGACGACGGGCGGCATTCTCTGGTCGCGGGAAGGGGCGCGCGCCTTCGTGGAGGGGCATCGCACGATCTTTGCGCCGGTCGACAATTTCTTCCGCCACTGGATCACGCGGGCCGGCGGTGGATATGCCTTCCTGCCCCGGCCGATCTCGACCACGGATGCGGAAAGCGACATCACCCATCCCGGTACGCAGCAGCGCAGCCGGCGCGGGCGCACGGCGCTTTATGGCCTGCGCAAGCAGCGCCGCCTTCTGGTCGACAAGCTGATCGCCACTGTCGCGAAGCTCTCCGATCGACGACGGGCAGGGGGCTGAGGCGCATGGCCATCCAACGCATCTTCCACATGCAGCTTGGCACGGATGGCGGCACGGAACGCTTCTTCCTGCGGCTGACCAAGGCGTTTCATGCACGCGGCATCGAACAGCAGTTCGCCATCCGCCCCGGCACGAGCTGGCGCGGCGCACTCGACGGCATGGGTCGGGTGCATGAGGGGCACTATCTGCGCCGCTGGCCGAACTGGTGGGTCAAAGTCCAGCTTCTCAAGCGCGAGATGCACCGCTGGCCGGCCGATGTCGTGATGGGCTGGCGGGCGCCGACGGCGCGTCTCATGCCGGCCTCCGGTCCGGCGGTTCGTATCGTGCGGCTCGGGGACTATCCGCATCATCTCGGCCACTTTACCCATGTGGACTGCATCGTCGGCAACGCGCCGCAGGTGCTCACCCATTGCGCGGATCTTGGCTGGACGGGGCGGCGCGAGATCATCTCGAACTTTGCGACCGACAGCGGTTCGGTGGCCGTCCCGCGCGCCTCTCTCGACACGCCCGAGAATGCGACGCTGGTCTTCGCGCCCGGTCGTTTCGTCTCCACAAAGGGCTTCGACACGCTGGTGCGGGCCGTGGCGAAGAGGCCCGATCTCTGGCTGTGGCTGGCGGGCGACGGGCCGGATCGCGCCGATCTCGAAAAGCTGGTGGATGACCTCGGCATGCGGACGCGCACCCGCTTCATCGGCTGGGTGTCCGATCCCTCGGCCTATGCGAAGGCCGCCGATATCTATTGCGTGCCGAGCCGGCAGGAGCCGCTGGGCAATGTGCTTCTCGAAGGCTGGATGGCCGGCGTGGCCGTTATTTCCACGTTGACGGAGGGGCCGTCCTGGGCGGCGACCGACCAGGAGAATGCGCTGATGGTCGGCATCGACGATGTGGATGGTTTTGCCGCCGCTCTTGCCGAACTTGCCGCATCGGCCAGCCTGCGCGCCTCCCTGGTCGAGGGTGGCCGCAGGCGGCTGGCCGAGCGTTTCTCGGAGGCCGGCGTCGTTGATCAGTATCTCGCGCTTTTCGAGCAGCTGAAGCGCGAGCGGGCCTGACGTATTTCGGTGCGCTCAGGTGATGGGATCGCCGGCCGCGGCGGCGGCGTAGACCTCGCCCAAAGCACCGGCTTCGCCTTCGATCGAGAAATTCTCGCGCGTGTGGACGAGGGCGCGGCTGGCCGCTTCGATCCGCCGCGTCTCATCATCCATCCACGCGCCCGTCTTGGCGATCATCGCGGCGAGATCGTTGCGTGCGATGATGCTGCCGGTTTCCTGCTCGCCCGTGACGATCAGTTCGGGAAAGGCGCCGACATCACTTGCCACCACCGGCACGGCGGTCGCCATGGCCTCCAGGGGCGTAAGGCCGAAGCCTTCCCAGCGCTGCGGGGCGACGAAGAGGTCGAGAGCGCGATACCAGTCCGGAATGTTGGTGTGCTCTCCGACGAAGAGGATGCGTTCCGACAGGCCTGCGGCGGCCACGCGGTTCTTCAGCTCGGCTTCGAAGCCCAGATGCTTGCCGGTGGCGCGGCCAGCGACGATGGCGATCCAGTCCGGACGGGTCGGCAGGAGCGCCAGCATGGAATCGACGAAGAGATCGGTGCCCTTCTGGTGGCGCACGCGGCCGAAGCAGCCGACCATGAACCTGCCGTTGGGAAGGCCAAGGGCTGCGCGGGCGGCTTCCTTGTCCGGTGCCGGGGAAAAACGGGTCGTGTCGATGCCGTGCAGAATGGTCCGGTTCGGCACCTTCAGATAGGCGGCAGTGCGCCCGGAGACGGCGATGACGCCGTCCATGCGGGAAATGAGGAATTTCGTCCAGCCGGTGTGCACGCGCTGCGAGGCAGAGGTAAAGACCAGCGCGAGTTTCATGCGCAGGAGGTCGCGCAGCACGATGCCGGCCAGCATTTCGAGATTGCGCCGCGCATGCCAGACACGCGGTGCGCCATGCGCCGTCGCCTGCCACAGGCGCCAGAGATCGAGCGCGCTGGCATGCGGAAGATGCGCCGGCAGGCCGGGGCCGATGACCGCGATGCGCTGGCCGAGACGGCGCTGCACGGGCACGAGCTGGATGATGGTTGATGTAACGCCCGACAGACGCACCTTGAAGTTCGGCGCGATGACGTCGATGTCACGGAGATCCACGCGGGTCATGATGGACGCATCCCGCAATGCGGCCGCAGCCGCACCGCGTGACGATCGGCCGGATAGCCGATCAGCCCCACTGTACGGCGAGGATTTCGTAGGCCTTCGAGCCGCCGGGCGCGTTGACCTCGATCGAGTCACCGACTTCCTTGCCGATCAGGGCGCGGGCGATGGGCGAGGAGATGGAGATGCGGCCGGCCTTCACGTCGGCTTCCTGGTCGCCGACGATCTGGTAGGTCTTTTCCTCCTCAGTGTCTTCGTCCACCAGCTTGACGCGGGCGCCGAACTTCACCTTGGAACCGGACATCTTGGAGAGATCGATGACTTCGGCACGCGCGATCAGGTCTTCCAGTTCGCTGACGCGGCCTTCATTGTGGCTCTGGGCTTCCTTGGCGGCATGATATTCGGCGTTTTCCGAGAGGTCGCCATGGGCGCGCGCTTCCGAAATCGCCTCGATGATGCGCGGACGCTCGTCCTGCTGACGCCAGCGAAGCTCTTCCTGCAGCTTCACATAACCGTCGTGAGTCATCGGCACCTTTTCAACCATTTCCATTGTCCTCATCACGTGGCCGCGGAGACCGCGAACACAAAAAGAAACAGGTTCCGAAGCGAACTCCGGAACCATCCCAAAATCACGATATAGGGCTCTATATCAGATTTTATCAGCCCGACGCTAGGAAATTTGATCCAGCCACCGCGTGCCAACGTGTTGGAGCTTGTCGGATCTTGACGACAAAGTAAAGAACATATAGTGAACATGCATTATGAAAAAGTCGCTGCAGGAACGCCTCGCCATTCTCTCCGACGCCGCCAAGTATGACGCCTCGTGCGCGTCGAGCGGCACCACGAAGCGCAATTCGGCCGCATCCGGCGGGCTCGGCTCGACGGAAGGCTCCGGTATCTGCCATGCCTACGCCCCGGACGGTCGGTGCATTTCGCTTCTGAAGATTCTGCTCACCAATTTCTGCATCTATGACTGTGCCTACTGCATCAACCGTTCCTCCAGCAATGTGGAGCGGGCGCGCTTCACCCCGGACGAGGTGATCTGGCTGACGCTGGAATTTTACCGGCGCAACTATATCGAGGGACTTTTCCTGTCGTCCGGCATCATCCGCTCCTCTGACGACACGATGGAGCAGATGGTGAAGGTGGCGCGCGAGCTGCGCACCGTCCACAATTTCCGGGGCTACATCCATCTGAAGACGATCCCCGAGGCGTCGCAGCGGCTGATCGAGGAGGCGGGGCTTTATGCCGATCGCCTGTCGATCAATATCGAGCTTCCGACCGATAGCGGCATCAGCGCCTATGCGCCGCAGAAGCAGCCGGAAGGCATTCGCCGCTCCATGGGCGATCTCCGGCTGAAGATGGAGGAGATGGCGGAGCCGACGCTGCGCACCCGCAAGCGCCGCACCTTCGCGCCGGCCGGGCAGAGCACGCAGATGATCGTCGGCGCCGACGGGGCCAACGATGCGACGATCCTTGGCACCAGTGCGCGGCTTTACGGCAGTTATCGCCTGAAGCGCGTCTATTACTCTGCCTTCAGCCCCATTCCCGATGCCTCGCGCGCACTGCCGCTCGTCAAGCCGCCGTTGATGCGGGAGCATCGGCTCTATCAGGCCGATTGGCTCTATCGCTTCTACGGGTTCGATATCGGCGAGATCACGCAGGGGCAGTCGGGCGGCATGCTCGACCTCGACATCGATCCGAAGCTCGCCTGGGCGCTTGCCAATCGCGGCCGCTTCCCGGTGGATATCAACAAGGCGGAGCGGGAAATGCTGTTGCGCGTGCCCGGTTTCGGCACCAAGACGGTTGCGTCTATCCTGTCGGCGCGCCGGTTCCGGCGGCTGCGGCTGGAAGACCTGAAGCGGCTCGGCGTATCCCTTCGCAAGGTGCAGCCCTTCATCGTCGCGGAAGGCTATACGCCGGCGGTGCTGACGGACCGGGCCGATCTGCGCGCCCGCTTTTCGCCGGCACCGGAACAGTTGTCGCTGCTGTGATGCACCGGATCGTGCTGAAGGGCCGGGGCGATTTCGCCGAGTGGCGGGAGGCGGCGCGCGGGCTTCTGGCGCGCGGCGTCGCGCCAGGAGAGGTGGAGTGGCTGAGCGAAGCGGGCGCAAACGATCTCTTTGCCGGCGGATTTGCGGAGACTGGCCTGCCGGACAGCGGTGGTGGCAGTACGGGGCAGGCCCTGTTCGAGCCGGCGCCGGCTGTACCCGCGTCGGCAGGCACGGTGCCTGCGGCGTTCCCGCGGCTTGCCGAAACCGTCCTGTGCCACAGCGATCCCGGCCGCTTTGCGCTGCTCTACCGCCTGCTGGTGCGGCTTCAGGCGGATCGCAGGCTGTTGGAGGTGGCATCGGATGCCGATGTCGTGCTGGCGGCGCGCCTTGCCAAGGCGGTCCGGCGCGACAGTCACAAGATGACAGCGTTCGTGCGCTTCAAGGAGGTACCGCTGCCGCCGGAGACGGTCGGGCGGCGGCGGTTTCTGGCCTGGTTCGAGCCGGATCATTTCATTGTGGCGCGCATGGCGCCGTTCTTCCGTCGCCGCTTTGCCGACATGGACTGGGTGATCGTGACGCCGAAGGGATCGGCCTCGTGGGACGGCGAGCGGCTTGCCGTCTCCGATTTGCCCGCGGAGAAGCCTGATCTCGAGGATGCGACGGACGATCTGTGGCGCACCTATTACGCCTCGATCTTCAATCCGGCACGGCTGAAAATCGGCATGATGCAGAAGGAAATGCCGAAGAAATACTGGAAGAACCTGCCGGAAGCGGCGCTGATTCCAGAGCTCATTGCATCGGCCGAGCGACGTGTCATCGACATGGCGGCCCGTGCTCCGACCGAGGCGCCGGCCTTCCATGCGCGGCTTCGGGCCATGGAAGCGGCGCGCAGCGAGGAGGGTGGCGGGCCGCCGCCGTCCGGTGCGCAGACGCTTGCCGGTATCAGGGCCGAGGCGGCCGGCTGTGCGCGTTGCCCCATCCATTGCGGCGCCACGCAGACCGTTTTCGGAGAGGGGCCGGAGCGGGCGGCAGTCATGTTCGTCGGCGAGCAGCCGGGGGACGAAGAGGATCTGGCGGGGCGCCCCTTCGTCGGCCCGGCCGGAAAGGTCCTGTCGGGCGCGATGGCGGATGCCGGCCTTGATCGTATCGGCATCTACATGACCAACGCGGTCAAGCACTTCAAATACGAGCCGCGTGGCAAGCGCCGCATTCATCAACGCCCGACACGTGGCGAAGTGGAAATCTGCCGCTGGTGGCTGACGCGCGAAATCGATCTGGTGCAGCCGAAGCTGGTCGTGGCGCTGGGTGCGACCGCGCTTTTCGCGCTCACGGGCGACACGGCGAAGCTCTCCGACCAACGCGGACGGCCGCTCCCCATGGCCGGAGGCCGCACCCTGTTCGTGACTGTCCATCCCGCCTATCTGCTGCGCATTCCTGATCCTGCCCGCCAGGCTGCCGAGCGGGATGCCTTCGCCGAGGACATGCGCGCGATCCGGCAGCTGGTTGCCGAAAGCGGGGCGGGCCAGTGTCTGGCGTGACGCATGATGCGGCCGCTCTTGGAGCATGCTCCGACCGGAGTGAAACGAGGATCGACAAGATCATGCTTAAAGAGAGGGCTTAGAGTGCCGATCTGATGCTGTCAGATCGAACAGCGCTCTAATGCGGATGGTCGACCGTCGCGGCGGTGATGTTTGCGCGGGCGTAGATGGCGCGCGAAAGGGCCGCGAGAACGAGCAGCGTGATGCTTGCCAGCACGCAGCAGGCGACGAAGCCGGCAGCGAAGGCCGCGCGCGCCTCCGTCAACCATCCGGGTGGTGTTGTCATCCCGAGCAGCCGTGTCGTTTCGACTGCGCCGGCCAGCGTGGCGCGGACGGCCTGGCTGGCCGTCTCATCGAGACCGCCGAGTTCTGCCGATTGCATCATGATGCGATAGATGACCGTGCCGATGCTGCCGAGCACGGCCACGCCGAGTGCGCCGCCGAACTCCGCGCTTGTTTCCGAAATGGCAGAGGCAGAACCCGCCCGTTCCGGGGGTGCCGTGCCGACGATGAGGCCCGTCGTTGTCAGGATGACGGGCACGAAGCCGGCGCCGATCACCATGCTGGCGGCCAGGATGGCATAGAGATTCTGATGATAGGCCGCGATGGCCATGGCAGCCGTGCCGACCGCATTGACGACGAGGCCGAGAAGCACGGTGCGCACCGGCCCCAGCCGGCCGGTGACCCGCCAGGCCTGCATGGACATGATCGTGAACACGAGAGCCGGCGGCATGCCCCACAGCGCTGCCTCGAGCGGGGTCAGGCCGAGCACCAGCTGCAGATAGAGGTTCTCGTAGAGGAAGACACCGAAAATGAAGAAGACGCCGGCGAGATTGACGACGAGCGAGGCGGTAAATGCCGGAACCTGGAAGAGCTGGAGATCGAGCAGGGGATTTTCGAGTTGCTTCTGCCGGCGGATGAAGAGCAGGCCAACGAGGAGGCCGCCGCCGATCCACAGCAACTGGTCTGCGGCAAAGCCGGAGGCGGCCATGTGCTTGAGGCCGTAGATGACGGGCAGCACGCTGAGCAGGGAGAGCGCCACGCTGATAATGTCGATCCGCGCGACCGTGGTATCCCGGTATTCCGGCAGGAGCACGGGAGCAATGGCCAGAAGAGCGGCCATGATCGGGATGTTGATCAGGAAGACCGCGCCCCAGTGAAAATGCTCGAGCAGCAGGCCGCCGATGAGCGGGCCGACAAGACCGCCGAGCGAAAATGCGGTGCCCCAGATGCCGATGGCGCGGGTGCGCTCGCCTTCGTCCGGGAAGAGATTGACGACCAGCGAAAGGGTGGAGGGCGCGATCGTTGCGCCGGCGATGCCGAGGAAGGCGCGGGCAAGGATGAGCTGGCCTGAGGTGGCCGCGAAGGCGGCGAAGGCCGAGGCGACACCGAAGGCAAAGGCGCCGATCAACAGCACCCGGCGACGGCCAAAACGATCGCCGAGTGTCCCCATGGTCACGAGGAAGCCGGCGACCATGAAGCCATAGATGTCGTTGATCCACAGAAGCTCGGTCGGGGAGGGATCGAGATCGGTGACGATCGCGGGCATGGCCAGGAAAAGCACCGACAGATCCATGGAATAGATCAGGCAGGCGATCGACAGCACGCCAAGGCCGATCCATTCGCGGCGGGTTGCCTTTGCCGCCCCTGTCTCGGCTATCGTGCCGCTGCTCTGCCGTTCGCTGTCCACCCGCGCCCCCGCTTGCCTGCCCAGTCCTGACAATCCTCCCGCTTCGGCAATTTGGCAAGGTTCGGTTGCCGGCAAGCGGGTGGTCTACCCATTTGTGGTTGGACAGGTGTTTCCGCCCGGCAACGGGGCGGGGTGCGCCCCGAACCCGTCAGGCTGTCGTGTGGGGCAGATTCGGCGGGCGGTAGCTGCGGTCGGCGTTCAGGCGTTCGAGGACGGAGGGGTGGATGTCCGCATCGGCGGGAATCAGGCGGTGATCGCAGCGTGGGAGATAGATGCCGCCGACCCGGCCCCGATGGCGGAAAGAGGTTTCCGGCACCTTGCGCGGCACCCATTCCAGAAGCGGCCAGATCGTCTGCATGGAATTGTGGAGGGGGGCCGTGGGCGAGGGCACCACATATTTCGAGACCGCCTTGCCCTCCACGATCTGGTTGACGGTGCGCTGGCGATAAAGGAGGCCGGCGGGCCGCGTCTCCTCTATCATCCAGCGCAGCGGGATCTTGATCTGGGCACTCTCGGCCTCCGGATAGCCGCCGCCGACATCGCCGTGGACGCCTGAGAACCAGACTTCGCGGACATCCTGCCGGCGGATCGCCTCGGCGGCCTTTGGCTTGAAGGGGCCGCCCCAGTAATCCTGGTCCCGCGTCCACAGTTCGGGCTGGAACATGGTGCGGCGCTCGTCGATCGCGACCGCATGGCGCACCGTTTCCACGCTCGGATTACGGCGGGTAAAGGGGTGCGTCTTCAGCTGAGGCCCGTGCTTTCCCGGCTCGATGACGGAGGCGACCGTGTCGAAGAGGCCGAGCAGCCGGATCGGCGGGCGGTCGTTGCGCAGCGTGCGCTCGTAAAGACGCATGGACTGGAAGGCCGAGGGCGCATCGCCGATCGCGGGGCCGGCATTGCGTTCCTCCTGCTCGGAAATGCCCTTGTAGGTGCGGTAGGCATAGTCGAGGAGGTTCAGGTGGATCTTCTGCGTCAGGCCGAAGGCGTGGATGAAACCGGCCAGAACGCGGGCGGTGTAAGCGCCGCGGCTGAAGCCGAAAATGTAGATGCGGTCGCGATCGATGTGGCGGCCTTTCTCGTCCACCGGGCCCGCATCATAGGTTTCCACCAGCATGCGGTAGGCTTCCTTGACGTTTTCATCGAGCCCCCAGCCGGTCGCCAGTCCCCAGACTTCGACCGCGTGGCGCTGCAGCCGCGACCAGGAATTCGCCGCACCGAAGGTACCGACGCCGGGATCGTAGTAGACCACCTGCTTGTCGTCACGCTTCAGGCAGCCGAAGAGGCGCAGGATGTTGGTGCGGTTGGCCGAGATTTCGTTGGACGTTCCGTCAAACAGGATGACGATGTTTTTCGACATGCGATGCCCCCCGTGCTGGTCCCAAGGGCATTCTGGTTGTGTTCTCCGGCAAGCGCAACCGCTATTCAGGGCCGGCCAGCACATGCTTCAGGCGGGCGAAGTTCTGCTCGTTGGCGAGTGCGAAGAACTTCGCCATCAGCCGGTTTTCCTCCGTCGCGGGCATGCGCATGCGCCAGGAAAGGCGTGTCTCCTGCGGCCCCAGCTCCTCGAAGCGCATGTCCATGTCGAAGCGGTGGATCGGCTCGTGATGCCGGAAGGCGATGTGTTCCGGCGCGACGATCTTCGTGAAGGTCGAGCGGTTCAGGAAATCCGTGCCGTCGGAGGCGGTCATGGTGATCTCCCAGGCGCCGCCATCCCTGAACTCGAAGCGGTGGATGACATTCGAAAAGCCATCCGGGCCCCACCACAGGGCCAGTTGCTCGGGCCTTGCGAAGGCATCGAAGACCGTCTGGCGTGCAAAGGGCAGGGTGCAGGTTGTGTCGATGTCGAGGGTGTCGTCAGCGGGCATGTCACGTTTCTCGTGAATTGACGATCGTGTGTAAAAGACGTCAACGCCTGAACAGCGTTCACTTTGATCTTCAAATGGCGTTCGCCTGGTCACCGTCATGGTCGGGCTTGACCCGACCATCCATAAGCCACCTGCACCGCCTGTAAAATGGATCCTCGGGTCAAGCCCGAGGATGACGGAGCTAGAAGGGGCGCCTCCAGTCGTCTCACCGGTCCGCGATCAGCGGAGCGACTTCATCTTCGCCCAATCAGAAATAGCTCTGCAGCGGGCGTACTTCCAGTTGGCCCTGCTTCAGCGCCCGGATCGCCATTGCGGCGGCTTCGGCGCCGGCCATGGTGGTGTAGTAGGGCACCTTCTGCATCAGCGTGGCGCGGCGCAGCGACTTCGAATCCGAGATCGCCTTGTTGCCGTCGGTGGTGTTGATGACGAGCTGGACCTGGCGGTTGCGGATGGCGTCCTCGATGTGCGGGCGGCCTTCCAGAACCTTGTTGATCTTGGTCGCCTCGATGCCCTGTTCGGCGAGGAAGCGGGCCGTGCCGCCGGTCGCCAGCACCTTGAAGCCGATCTCGACCAGAATGCGGATGGCGGGCAGGACGCGGTCCTTGTCCTCGTCGCGCACAGACACGAAGACGGTCCCGTCACGCGGCAGTTCCACGCCGGCGCCAAGCTGGCTCTTGGCGAAGGCGAGCGCGAAATCCGTGTCGAGGCCGATGACTTCGCCGGTCGAGCGCATTTCCGGTCCGAGCAGGATATCGACGCCGGGGAAGCGGGCGAAGGGGAACACGGCTTCCTTGACGGCGATGTGCTTGAGGTTGCGCGGGTCCGGCTTCTTGCCATAGGCGGCAATCGCGGGATCGAGCTTCTCGCCGGTCATGACGCGGGCGGCGATCTTGGCGATCGGCGCGCCGATGGTCTTGGCGACGAAGGGCACGGTGCGCGAGGCGCGCGGGTTGACTTCGAGCACGTAGATCGTGCCGTCCTTGATGGCGTACTGCACGTTCATCAGACCGCCGACGTTGAGCGCCCTGGCGAGCGCCGTCGTCTGGCGTTCCAGTTCGTCGACGATCTCCTTCGACAGCGAGCGGATCGGCAGCGAGCAGGCCGAGTCGCCCGAGTGGATGCCGGCTTCCTCGATGTGTTCCATGATGCCGGAGACGAAGACATCCGTGCCGTCGCACAGCGCATCGACGTCCACTTCGATGGCATTCGTCAGGTAGCTGTCGAAGAGCAGCGGGTTCTTGCCGAGCAGGGTGTTGATCTGGCCGGTCTTGTCGTTCGGGTAGCGCTGCTTGATGTCTTCCGGCACGAGTTCCGGCACGGTGTCCAGCAGGTAGGTCTGCAGCATGCTCTCATTGTGGATGATCTGCATGGCGCGCCCGCCAAGCACGTAGGAGGGGCGAACGACCAGCGGGAAGCCGATCTCGCCGGCAACAAGGCGGGCCTGTTCGACGGAATAGGCGATGCCGTTGTTCGGCTGGGTGAGGTCGAGCTTCTGGAGAAGCTTCTGGAAACGGTCGCGGTCCTCGGCCAGATCGATCATGTCGGGCGCGGTGCCGAGGATCGGGATGCCGTTCTTTTCCAGCGCCTCGGCGAGCTTCAGCGGCGTCTGGCCGCCGAACTGCACGATGACGCCGACGACTTCGCCCTTTTCCTGCTCGGCGCGCAGGATTTCGATCACGTCCTCGGCCGTCAGCGGCTCGAAATAGAGGCGGTCGGAGGTGTCGTAGTCGGTGGATACCGTTTCCGGGTTGCAGTTGATCATGATCGCTTCGAAGCCGGCATCCTTCAGCGCGAAGGCGGCGTGGCAGCAGCAATAGTCGAACTCGATGCCCTGGCCGATGCGGTTCGGACCGCCACCGAGGATGACGACCTTCTTGCGGTCGGAGACGTCCGCTTCTGAGCGGGCGGCGCCGACGAAGGGGGTCTCGTAGGTCGAGTACATATAGGCCGTCGGCGAGGCGAATTCGGCCGCGCAGGTGTCGATGCGCTTGAAGACCGGGCGGACGCCCAGCGTGTTGCGCAGCACGGCGACATCCTTCGGCTTGCCGTTCGTCAGGCTTGCAAGGCGGGCGTCGGAGAAGCCCATGGCTTTGAGCATGCGCAGGTTTTCGGCATCCTGCGGCAGGCCGTGCTCGCGGATACGGGCTTCCATGTCGACGATCGCCTTGAACTGGGCGATAAACCACGGATCGATCTTGCAGCCCTCATGCACCTCTTCCGGCGACATGCCGAGGCGCAGCGCCTGGGCGACCATGCGCAGGCGGTCCGGCGTCGGCGTGCCGATGGCGGCGCGGATGGCGTTCTTGTCGTTGGCATTGTCGCCGAGGCCGGGGATCTCGATCTCGTCGAGGCCGGTGAGGCCGGTTTCGAGGCCGCGCAACGCCTTCTGCAGCGATTCGGCGAAGGTGCGGCCGATGGCCATGACTTCGCCGACCGACTTCATGGCGGTGGTCAGCACCGGCGAGGCGCCCGGGAACTTCTCGAAGGCGAAACGCGGGATCTTGGTGACGACGTAGTCGATGGAGGGCTCGAACGAGGCCGGCGTCGCGCCGCCGGTGATGTCGTTGTCGAGTTCGTCCAGCGTGTAGCCGATGGCGAGCTTGGCGGCGACCTTGGCGATCGGGAAGCCGGTAGCCTTGGAGGCGAGCGCAGACGAGCGCGAGACGCGCGGGTTCATCTCGATGACGACGAGACGGCCGTCCTTGGGGTTGACGGCGAACTGCACGTTCGAGCCGCCGGTCTCGACGCCGATCTCGCGCAGTACCGCGATCGAGGCGTTGCGCATGATCTGGTATTCCTTGTCCGTCAGCGTCAGCGCCGGCGCAACGGTGATCGAGTCGCCCGTGTGGACGCCCATCGGGTCGATGTTCTCGATCGAGCAGATGATGATGCAGTTGTCCGCCTTGTCGCGGACGACTTCCATCTCGTATTCCTTCCAGCCGAGCACGCTTTCCTCGATGAGGACTTCGGTGGTGGGCGAGGCGTCGAGGCCGCCGGAAACGATGTCGAAGAATTCCGAGCGGTTATAGGCAATGCCGCCGCCGGTGCCGCCCAGCGTGAAGGAGGGGCGGATGATGGCGGGCAGGCCGACATGGTCGAGCGCCTGGGCGGCGACGGCCATGGCGTGGCTCATGTAGCGCTGCTTGCGGTCGCTCTCGCCGAGGTTCCACTGGTTTTCGAGCGCGTCCAGCGCCTTGTCGAGTTCGGCGCCGGAATGCTTCGCCTTGAGCTCGGCGCGGGCGGCCTCATGGGTCTTGCGGTCGGCGTCCTTGATCTCGGTGGCGTTGGCAAGCATCGACTTCGGCGTTTCGAGGCCGATGCGGGCCATGGCTTCGCGGAAGAGGGCCCGGTCTTCGGCCATGTCGATGGCGGCGGGCTTGGCGCCGATCATCTCGACATTGTAGCGGTCGAGCACGCCCATGCGCTTGAGCGACAGCGCGGTGTTGAGCGCCGTCTGGCCGCCCATGGTCGGGAGCAGCGCGTCCGGGCGTTCCTTGGCGATGATCTTGGCGACCACTTCCGGCGTGATCGGCTCGACGTAGGTTGCGTCGGCAAGGCCCGGGTCGGTCATGATCGTGGCGGGGTTGGAGTTGACCAGGATGACCCGGAAACCCTCTTCCTTCAGCGCCTTGCAGGCCTGGGTGCCGGAATAGTCGAACTCGCAGGCCTGGCCGATGACGATCGGTCCCGCGCCGATGATGAGGATGGACTTGATATCTTGGCGCTTCGGCATGGGCTCTATCCGTATCTCGTGCCTGCGCGAAAAACCGGCCTGGGTGAGGGAGGTCACCGGCCGGGCGCAGGAGGATGGTCATTTCAGGCTAGAAGCGGCTTATAGGGAAACTCGGGCCCTAAACCAACCCCATAAATGCCGAGGAAGGAAGGAAAGTTGGGGACCGGCGGCAGCACGCTCATGGGGTGAGGGCGGGCCTGTCACACGCCTTTCGCACTGCCTGCTTAACCCCGTGCGGCGATAGTTCAAAGGAAGCCGCCGATGCCCCTTTCCGCCATACCGGACCACCTGCGCTTTGCCTCGAGCACGCTGAATGCCGCCCCCATCCCGCATCTCGGCCGGCGTTATGACACGAACGGAAGCTTTCTCACCGAGCGTGGCAACACCATCGTCAGCCATCTCGTCGAGGGGTCCGACAGCGCAGAGGCGGTGCTCCAGATGCGCGAGCGCTACAGGGCGATGCCCGGCGCCGAGACGCTGGCCTTTACCGCGGCGTCCAGCCTGCACATGACGTTGTTTCAGGGAATCATCGAAAGCCGGCGTGAAGCGACCTTCTGGCCGGCCGGCATCCCCCTCGAGACGCCGATCGACGACATGACGGCGCTCCTGTCGGACCGTCTGGCGCTCTTTGCGCCCGGCCCGGCATTCCAGATGGTTGTCAGCCATGCCACCCCGCTCGGGCTCCAGCTCGAAGGTGCGACGGAGGCCGACAAGGCGGCGCTGAAGGACTGGCGCAACCGCTTCGCCGACCTGCTCGGCTACCGTCATCCGGACCATGAGACTTACGTTTTCCACATCACCTTCGCCTACATGATCGAGCGCTTCGATGATGAGACGATGGGTGCCTGGGTGCCGTTCCTGGCCGAGGTGGAAGCGGATCTGAGGCGGCTTACCCCCGTGATTGCGCTTCGGCCGCCCGCCTTCTGCGCTTTCGATGACATGAACCATTTCGAGGAACTGCTGGTCTTCGACCCTGCCTGAACGAAAATGGCGGGCACCGGGCCCGCCATCTCTCATTTCGCTTTGCCGGGATGGGCTCAGAACTCTTCCCAGTTGTCCTGTGCAGATGCGGCGGCCGGCGAGGCAGCGCCCACGGCCTTTGCGAGGCGGTCACCCAGCGCGCGGGCAGGGGAGGCGACGGGGCGGGCGGCCTGCGTGGCCGCGACCGGTGCGCGGGCGGGGGTTGCACGAACCTGCGCCGTGGAAGGGGCCGCCGCCCGATGCGGGATGGCGGTCGCCGTTGACGCGGGGCGGAACGACTGGCGGCTGCCGCCGGCGCCACCGAGCCGGAACTGGTCGAGGCGGTCGGAAAGCTGTCCGACTTCGGTCGCCAGCGTATGGGAGGCGGCGTTGGTTTCCTCCACCATGGCGGCATTCTTCTGGGTGCCCTGGTCCATGATGTTCACCGCGGCGCTGATCTCCTGCAGGCTGGTCGATTGCTCGCGCGCGGCCTGAACGATGCCCTGGACGTTGGCATTGATCTGCTCGACTTCGGAGGCGATGGCCGTCAGGGCAGCGCCTGCCTGGTCGACGAGCGTCACGCCCTGGCGGACCTGATCGCTGGAGGCGGTGATCAGCGCCTTGATTTCCTTGGCGGCATTGGCAGATCGCTGGGCAAGTTCGCGCACTTCCTGGGCCACGACGGCGAAGCCCTTGCCGGCTTCGCCTGCGCGGGCCGCTTCCACACCGGCATTCAGCGCCAGAAGGTTCGTCTGGAAGGCGATCTCGTCGATCACGCCGATGATGTTGGAGATCGACTGCGAGGACTGCTCGATCGCGCCCATGGCTTCGACGGCGGAGCGCACGACAGTACCGGAGCGTTCGGCGTTTGCACGGGTGCGGCTGACCTGGGCGCCCGCTTCTTCGGCGCGGTCGGTCGATTCGCGTACCGACCGGGTGATTTCGCTGAGCGCCGCGGAGGTCTCTTCGACGGAGGCCGCCTGCTGTTCCGTTCGACGCGAGAGATCGTCGGCAGCGTTGCGGATTTCCGTCGCGCCGGCCTCGATCGTGCTGGCGTTGTCGCGGAAGGAGATCATCGCCGATTCCAGCTTTTCGACGGAAGCGTTGAAGTCCGAGCGGATCACGTCGAGCGCAGGCGCGAAAGGCTTTTCGAGGCGGGTCGTCATGTCGCCTTCCGACAGGCGCTTCAGGCCGTTGCCGACTTCTGTCACGACGAGGCGGATTTCCTCCTCGCGCGCCTTGTGACCGATGGAGCGTTCGACGCGATCGGCCTCTTCCTGGGCGAGGCGCGCTTCGGCTTCCTGTTCCAGCTGAACCTTGCGGCGGTTGGCGTCGAGCAGAACGCCGAGCGACCGGGAGAGATCGCCGATCTCGTCGCGCTGTTCGACGTCGGTGAGCTTGACGTCAAGCTTGCCCGACGCGATCTCGCCGGTCTGGGAAATGATGCGGTTGAGACGTCCCATGAAGCGGCGTGCCAGTCCCCAGCCGACGGCGATCAGAACGATCGTGGCGCCGACGATGATGATGCCCGACATCCAGACGGTCTGGTTCAGCACGCTGAAGACGGTCGCGGTCGGTGCGGAGACGACGACGTGCCAGATGGTGCCCGGCACGGGCTCGATCGGAACCGCCATCAGCAGGTTGTCAACGCCTGCGCTGTCGCGGATCGTCTCGACCTTGCCGGGGTTGGTGATCAGCTTGTTCCAGGCGGCCTCGTCCAGCCCGCTGCCCTTCAGCGGCTTGCCCATCAGCTTCTGGTCGGGGTAGCTGACGAAGGTGCCGGCGGCAGACAGGAGGGCGACATAGCCATCGCCGAGCGGGCGGTTTTGCGCGAGTTCTGCGGCCGTCTTGTCGAGATCGATGTCGGCGCCGACATAGCCCACCGTCTTGCCGTTATCGGCAATCGGGATGGAAATCGTTGTCATCAGAACGTTCTTGCCCTCGATCGGGTAGATGTAGGGCTCGAGCAGCGTCGTTTTGCCGGTTGTCACCGGCAGGATGTAGTAATCGCCGATCCCCGGCTTGTCGTAATCGACGAGCACATCGCGCTTGATCGTGTCGCCGGAGCGGAAGATGTACGGCAGAAAGCGTCCCGTCTTGTCGTGAACGGGCTTGGAAACGAAATCCGCATCCTTGCCATCGAAGGCGTTCGGCTCGAAGCCCATGGAAACGCCGATGGCTCCGGGGAAGTTCTTCAGGGCCGTCTCCATGACGTCCATGGTCGTATCGCGGTCGCCCATGCCGCGACTGCGCAGCGAGGCGGTGGCGGTGTTCAGGCCTTCGATCATCTGGTAGGCGACGCGAATGGTCTGCTGGACGGTCCCGGCCGCACCGGTCGCCGCCAGTTGCATCCGGTCTATCCCGGTATTGCGGATGTGATCATAGGTGATCGCAAGAAGAGTTGCGGCGACGCTCACGGTCGTCACGACACCCAGACTGACGAGAAGCGACGTATTCCGACCCGTCGCGGATTTGAACAGCATTCTGGTATCCCCTTTGGATTTGGCGTCCGATGTCCCGAACGACGAACGCCAGCCCTACACCTTGCTGGAGCCGACAAAGGCTCCTCAAAGCCGGAATACTGCCCAATACCTTTTAATTAAGGGTTGCCTTTATCCTAACCTATTCAGCGTTCGGTAAGACCATCACGCGAATTTCACCACGACGGGGCGGGTTGCTGATCACCTCGACCGCTTCTTCGAGGCCGACCGTGCGCGAGATCAGCTTGTCGACCTTGACGGCGCCGGACGCGATCATGTCGGCCGCGCGGCGGTGGGTGAAGGGGTTGACGAAGGAGCCGAGGACGCGAAGCTCGCGGAACAGGATGTCGAAGGGCTCGATCTCGATCTTTTCGCCCGCTGCCATGACGCCGAGAATGACGACGGTGCCGCCGGCGCGTGCCATTTTCGGGGCCTCCATCATCGTCTCCGCCACGCCGGCGCATTCGATCACGACATCGGCGCCGCCCGGCAGAAGGCCGTTCTTGCCGGCCAGAAGCTCGATGGCGTTGCCCTGCGACGGGTCGATGCTGTGCGTTGCGCCGATCTCTTCGGCGAGATGGCGCTTGTCGGCCTGGCGGGTGGACATGACGATTGTGGTGGCGCCGGCGATCTTGCAAAGCTGGACCGTGAGCATGCCGATCACGCCGCCGCCGAGGATGACCACCGACGAGCCGGGCTTGATCTCTGCCATGTCGACGCCGTGCAGGCAGCAGGCCAGCGGCTCGCAGAAGGCGCCGTGATGCGGATGCAGCGACAGCGGGATTTCATAGGCCTGGCTTTCGGGCACGATGGCATATTCGGCAAAACCGCCATCCTGCTGGATGCCGATGGCCTTGAGGTTGTGGCACAGGTTGACGCGGCCGTTGCGGCATTGCGGGCAGAGGCCGCAGGAAATGTTCGGGTCGCCGGTAATGCGGGCTCCAATGGCAACCGTCGAGACCCCGCTGCCGATCGCCTCCACGATGCCGCAGAATTCGTGGCCGAGGGTCACGGGCGGGCGTGAGGGGAACTCGCCGGCCAGAATGTGCCGGTCGGTGCCGCAGACCCCGCAGGCCTCGATCTTCACCAGAAGCTCGTTCGGTCCGGGGACTGGCTTTTCGACAGTCTCGACCGACAGGTTTCCAACGGATTGCAGGCGTACGGCCTTCATGGATGCTCCTCCAGGCATGGTCTGTTTGTCGACCCTTGACGGGTCTTGTTCTCCTCACCGGCTGCCGGCTGCATCCTCCTCAGCAGGCCTCCGGTGCCGGCACCCCCAGAGGGCGCCGATCGTGCGGCACAGGGTGCTGCTTTCGTGGCAAACGTCAAGCCTTGTTTGCATTTTCCCGCAGATGGTCGCGCAAGGCCGGAGCGTAGGGCCGGCTGACGGGAACGCGCGTGCCATCGGCCGTCTCCAGCGTCAGGCGGCTGGCCTCGCGGGTGAGGGTTCGCATATGGGCAAACGCGACCCAGTGGGAGCGATGGACCTGCAAGCCTGTCTCGCCCGCCTCGGCGACGGCATCGCCAAAGCGCATCAGGACCAGTTCGGAACCGCGGGCGGTGACAACACGCGTGTAGTGATCTTCGACGGACATGCGCAGCACCGGCGCCCGGTTTGCCGGTTTCAGCCGCGCCAGAAGCCGCGGTGGTGCATCCGTGGAGCGGGGGAGCGGCGCTGCCGCCGAAGCGCCGACGTCCGCATCGGTCGGCACGGGCGCAGGGGCAGGCGTTGGCTCCGGCACCGCCTGCGCAGGCCTCACTTCAGGGGTCGCGGCGACGTAGGCCAGGAGGCAGAAGAGCAGGCTCAGCGGCACCGCGCCTATACTTTCCTGTACCCAGCCGGAAAAGCTTGCCGGCGCGCCTGTCGCGCCCAGGCGAACCACGACGATCGACGCGCCGATCAGCGGGCAGGCAAGGATGGAGCCGATGGCGAGCCGCAGGAACTCCGGGCGAATGAAGGTGGGCAAGGCAGCGTTCGCGAAGACGGCGAGCGTGGTCGCGAAAAACCATGCCGAACCCTGGATGGCGAGCCAGAACCCGAAACGGGCGAGCGGGGCGAAGGCGTCTGTTCCGAACGGGCCGATCAGAGTGAACAGCAGGACCACGACGAGGAAGGTGACGCCGTAACGCCAGTTGCTGGCAAAGAGGTGCAAGTCGCGAAGCGCGGATTGCAGCACGGGTCGTTTCACGAAGTCCTCCGGCAGGTCCGGGCATCTCGGTTTGATGTCGGCGCACTCTCATTGAAAAACCACCGCGGTTCAAGCGGATGAAAGCAGTTCTGCCTGTACCGTCCAGACCTGATGACGATCGCGAACCTGCCGGAGAGATCCATGTCCTTTGCTCCCTTGCTCGATGCACCCCTTGCCGTGCAGGTGCACGTCGCTGCCGTCGTGCCGGCCGCCCTCATCGGCGCTTTTCTCCTGGCCAATCCCAAGGGCACGCCGGTTCATCGCCGGCTGGGGCGCGTGTGGTTCGTGCTGATGATCGCGACGTCAATCTCCTCGTTCTTCATTCACGGCATCAACCTTTTCCACGGCTTCAGCCCGATCCATCTCATTTCCGCCTTCGTGCTCTTTGCTGCCTGGCGGGCCTTCGGCGCGGCTCGGCGGGGAGACATCCGCGCGCACCGGTCGGGCGTTGTGTCCATCTATGTCTGGGGCATCGGCGTCGCCGGTCTTTTCACGCTTTTGCCTGCCCGCATCATGGGACAACTCGCCTTTTCCGGCGGCGCATCAAGCCTGTTCGTGATCACCCTCATCTCGGCCATCCTGGCATTGCTCCTGCCGCTCGTTCGTCGCTGGCGTCGAGAGCGTGCATTCTGAACCGGCCCACATCTGTCTTTCTGTCACCGGCGCGCTATAAGTCTGGGTAAGGCATCACATGGTCGTGACAAGCGGGCCGTGACAGCAGGGAGTGGGACCGATGGAATGGAGAGGGCGCCGCCAGTCGGACAATATCGAGGATCGTCGTGGCGACAGCGGCATCGGCGGAAACCCGCTCGGACGCAGCGGCATGCGCATTCCGATCGGCGGCGGCGGCGGTCGCATGAGCGTCGGCACGCTGGTGCTGTTCGTGGTCATCTATTTCGTCTTCAAGGCCATGGGCATCGATCTCCTGCAGGTCATGGATGGCGGCAGCCTTGGCCCGTCTTCCGGTTACGAGCAGAGCCAAAACGCGCCCCGGCAGGGAAGCCCGGCTGAAGAGGAAATGAAGGCGTTCGTCTCCACTGTCCTTGCGGAAACCGAGGATACCTGGAACGGCATCTTCCAGGCCAATGGCGAGACCTATCAGGAGCCCAAGCTGGTTCTGTTCAGCAATGGCATCCGCTCGGCCTGCGGCGAGGCGTCGTCGGCCATGGGCCCGTTCTACTGCCCGGGTGACCAGAAGGTTTATCTGGACATGGCCTTCTTCGACGAACTCAAGACGCAGTTCAACGCTTCCGGCGATTTCGCCCAGGCCTATGTCATCGCCCATGAGGTCGGCCACCACGTGCAGAACCTGCTCGGCGTCCTGCCCAAGTTCAACCAGATGCGGCAGGGCATGAGCGAGGTCGAGGCGAACCGCATGTCGGTGCGGGTCGAACTGCAGGCCGATTGCTTTGCGGGTGTGTGGGGCCATTTCACCAAGCAGAAGGGACTGCTGGACGCCGGAGACCTGGAGGAAGCGCTGAACGCGGCAACGCAGATCGGCGACGATACACTTCAGCGGCGCAGTCAGGGTTACGTGGTGCCCGACAGCTTCAACCACGGCACCTCGGAACAGCGCCGGACCTGGTTCCAGCGCGGCTTCCAAAGTGGCCGCATGTCGGACTGCGACACGTTCAAGGGCAACATCTGAGCCGCAGGGCCAGGGATGTGCGGTTGATCAAACTTTGTGATGTTTGCATGAAAAAGTGGCAGTGCGGGCCATCCGCACTGGCCTCCTTACTGCAAAGCGACTAGGAACGGATCACCGGTCGCCTTTCCAGTTCGCTGACCGCGGGCCGCCTTCCTGCGTCTTCAAAGACGCGGCGGCAAGCTTTCCAGGGACGGGACATCCGCCATGCAGACCACCACCGCGACTGCCGCGCGGCACGCCTTTGACAATTCCTGGTCGACGCATCTGCGTGCCAGTCTGGTGCTCGGCATTCCCTTTGTCGGCGCACAGCTCACCCAGCTTGCCATTCACACCACCGACGTGCTGATGGTCGGCAGGCTGGGACCGACCGAGCTTGCAGCCATCGTTCTCGGCACGCAGTTCTTTTTCACCTTCTTCGTCTTCGGCTCGGGCTTCACCCATGCCGTTGTGCCGATGGTGGCCCACGCGGTCGGCCGTGGCGATGCGGTCGCCGTCCGGCGCTCCGTGCGCATGGGCATCTGGGTGGTACTGCTCTATGGCCTGCTCACCATGCCCGTCCTCTGGAATGCCGAACCGATCCTCATCGCGCTCGGCCAGCAGCCGGCGGTGGCGGCCCTTGCGGGGCACTATCTGCACATTGCGCAGTGGGGCATGTTTCCGAGCCTGATCATCATGGTGCTGCGCGCCCTTCTGGCGGGCTATGAACGGGCAGGGGTCATCCTTTGGGTGACGATTGCGACGCTGCTCCTCAACGTGCTCCTGTGCTACGTGCTGATCTACGGCCATTTCGGCTTCCCCGCGCTTGGCATCGAAGGGGCTGCCTATGCGGCGCTCGGCGTTGCCACGCTCGGTGTCGTGCTGCTGCTGATCTACATTCGTGCGGTGCCGAAGCTCCACGACCTCGACATTTTCGTTCGCTTCTGGCGACCGGACTGGGGTATGTTCCGCGAAGTGGTGATGCTCGGCCTGCCGATCGCCTTCACCATTCTCGCCGAAGCAGGGCTGTTTACGGCGGCGTCCTTGCTGATGGGCACGGTTGGCACCAGCGAGCTTGCCGCGCACGGCATCGCGCTGCAATTCGCCTCGATCGCCTTCATGATCCCGCTCGGTCTCGCGCAGGCGGGCACGGTGCGGGTCGGGCTGGCGCTCGGCCGCGGCGATGTCTTCGGCGTGCGCCGTGCCGCCATGGCGATCCTCGTGCTCGCCAGCGTCGTCTCGATCATCGGGTCGCTGATCTTTGCGGTGATGCCCTACCGGCTCGCCGGTCTCTTCCTCGATACGGCCCGGCCGGACGCGGCGGCGGTACTGGCGGTAGCGGGACCGCTGATCGTGATCGCCGGCGCCTTCCAGCTGGTCGACGGGCTTCAGGCCGTCGGCGCGGGGCTCCTGCGCGGCCTCAAGGATGCGCGCGTCCCGATGATCCTGGCGATGATCGCCTACTGGCCGATCGGCTTCTTTTCCGCCTGGCTCTTCGCCCTTCCGCTCGGGCTCGGCGCCAACGGCGTCTGGTACGGTTTCGTTCTGGGACTGATCGCAGCGGCGGTGATGCTGCTCGGCCGGTTTTTCCGGACGTTGAAGCGCATGGAGGCCAACCCCGCCGCCTTTCAGGCCGGTCTGGCGGCGAAGGGCTAAATCGCACACCCTTCCTCACCTCGCTCGCCCCGTATCCTCGGCGGAATGACGGCGAGGGCGGGACTTACGGCTGACAAACAAAAGACCCGGCGGCGATTGCTCGCGGCCGGGTCTTTTTCATCTGTCGCGTCCTGAGGTTTCGCCTCAGGC
Organism: Rhizobium sp. SG2393; assembly: GCF_042610495.1. Taxonomy (NCBI): domain Bacteria; kingdom Pseudomonadati; phylum Pseudomonadota; class Alphaproteobacteria; order Hyphomicrobiales; family Rhizobiaceae; genus Rhizobium; species Rhizobium sp. SG2393. The sequence goes on along the minus strand of NZ_JBHGAP010000001.1, from coordinate 1,286,637 downwards.
CCGTTCGGCCAGCAGCGTCTCGCCCTTGCGTTCCTTCACGAGGTTGACGAAGCGGCGGAAGAGGTAGTGGCTGTCCTGCGGGCCCGGCGAGGCTTCCGGGTGATGCTGCACGGAGAAGACCGGCTTGCCGACGAGGCGCAGGCCGCAATTGGTGCCGTCGAAGAGCGAGACGTGAGTCTCTTCAACGCCTTCCGGCAGCGACTTCGAGTCGACCGCGAAGCCGTGGTTCATCGAGACGATCTCGACCTTGCCGGTCGTGTGGTCCTTCACCGGGTGGTTGGCGCCGTGGTGGCCCTGGTGCATCTTTTCGGTCTTTGCCCCGACGGCGAGGCCGAGCATCTGGTGGCCAAGGCAGATGCCGAAGATCGGCAGATCCTTGTCGATCAGCGTGCGGATGACCGGAACGGCATAGGTGCCGGTCGCGGCGGGGTCGCCGGGGCCGTTGGACAGGAAGACGCCATCCGGCTTCAGCGCCAAAACGTCCTCGGCCGAGGTGTTGGCCGGCACGATGGTGATGCGGCAGCCGAGGCCCGTCAGGAGGCGCAGGATGTTGCGCTTCACGCCGAAATCGAGGGCGACGATGTGGTAGGCGGCGTCGGCGTCGCCGAGCGTTGCATAGCCCTCGTTCCAGACCCAGGGGCGCTCGTCCCACTTGGCCGACTGGCCTGAGGTCGCGACCTTGGCGAGGTCGAGGTCGACGAGGCCGCTCCAGGCCTTGGCTTCGGCCTTCAGCGTATCGATGTCGAACTTGCCATCGGGATCATGGGCGATGACGGCGTTCGGCATGCCGTTCTCGCGGATCCAGGCGGTCAGGGCGCGGGTGTCGATGCCGCTCATGCCGATGATGCCGCGGGCCTTCAGCCACTGGTCGAGGTGTTTGGCCGAGCGGAAGTTGGAGGGATCGGTGATGTCGGCCTTGAAGATGACGCCGACGGCGCCGTGGCGGGCGGCGGGTGTCAGATCCTCGATATCCTCGTCATTGGCGCCGACATTGCCGATATGCGGGAAGGTGAAGGTGACGATCTGGCCGAGATAGGAGGGGTCTGTCAGGATTTCCTGGTAGCCGGTGAGCGCCGTGTTGAAGCAGACTTCCGCCTGCACGCGGCCGGTGGCGCCGATGCCCTTGCCTTCGATGACGGTGCCATCGGCGAGCACGAGAAGTGCGGTCGGCTTGGAAGTGGTCCATGCAGGGGTTGACGTCATCGGATCTTTCCCGTTGCGGCCGTATGCCTGCGCCTTGAAGGGCGCATCGCACGTGGCCATGTGTGTGGTCGAGCGAGGACCGGCGCGCCGGAAGGGCCGCGTTCCCCAAGTCGTCGCTGATGATGTTGTGCAGGTGCGGGAAAATAGAGAAACCCCAACCGGCGGTCAATCGCAGCGCGGCAACAATGATGATTTAGGCCGGGAAAAAGGCCGGCGCGTGGCACGGGGTTTGCGAAGGCGGCCCGTCCGGTCTATGAGACGGCCCACATGAACCGGCCTTGCGGCTGCGGCGGCGTGCCTTTGCGCTGCCGGCCGGCCGGCCCGACAGGAGTGACCATGCGCGACGAATTCGCCACCGTTTTGAAAGATGCGATGCGGGCCAAGGATACGCGCCGCATCTCGACGATCCGTCTGATCCAGACGGCCATCAAGGACCGCGACATCGCCAATCGCGGTCAGGGCAAGGATCCCGTCAACAATGACGAGATCATGCAGATCCTTGCCAAGATGATCAAGCAGCGCGAGGAATCCGCCCGCATCTACGACGAGGGCGGGCGTCCGGAGCTGGCCCAGCAGGAGCGCGAGGAAATCGTGATAATTTCCTCCTTCCTGCCGGCACAGCTTTCGGAGGATGAAGTCCGTGCGCTCTGCGCGGGCGTCATTGCCGAGATCGGCGCGCAGGGGCTTCGCGACATGGGCAAGGTGATGGCCGTTCTGAAGGAGCGCCATCCCGGCCAGATGGATTTCGCCAAGGCCTCGGCGATCGTGAAGGATCTTCTCAAGTGACAGCGTGAAGGGCCGTCGGCGCATGCCGCGCCGCGGCCCGGCCGACGTTCAGGCGGCAGAGGAGGGCACGGTTGCCACGGGCGCGCCCGAGGCCAGCTCTTCCTGACGCATCACCGTCTTGAAGGCGTTGTCGACGATGGCGAATTTTTCCGCCTGGTAATCCCAGTATTCGCGCACGAAGCCGGCGGAAATCCACATGGGGCTGCGCCAGGGCGTGCCCTCCCACCCAAGGCTTCCGGCTTCTGCCGCGCGCAGGATCAGCCGTTTGAAATGGGTACGCGACATCATGAAGCGCTCGACCATCTCGCTGGTGGAGACGGGCCCGATGGGGTGGCGCTCGCGCTCGGGGTCGAAATCGGCGATCAGCGAGAAGAGATGATCGAGCACCACGCCGCCATTGTTGGCCCACGTGAAGAGATCGAAGCTCGGGCCGACGGAGCCGGTGAGGCGGCTGGCCAGAATGCCGTCGCAGATGAGCGGCTGCACGGTCGCAACGCGGGTCGAACCGGCCGGCAGCATCTCCGCCCGCATGCCGCCATCGTAGCGATCAAGCGTGGCCAGATGAACGTAGAGCCATTCCCACATGCCGCGCTCGGCGAGTTCCGTCGGCTCGATCGGTCTGCTGCGGCGGTCGGGCCGGTCGGCGCGGTTGCGCAGGAACTTGTAGGCCACCATCTCGTGCAGGAAGGCGGCGGCCGTATTGCGGCTGGCGACCGAATTGGCCTGCACGACCTCCGTGAAGGCCCCGACCGTGAGGCCCGTGGCAGGGTCGGCGGGATTGCGGCGATGATGCAGGCAAAAGCCGATCTGCGCCATCAACCAGCGCTGCTGGGAGGCGAAGACGGAGTAAAGCCTGGGATTGACGCCATAGAGATCCACGACCTGTCGCACATGCTGCAGGACAATACGGAAAAAGGCCGGGTCGCGCCCAAGGCTGCTGACGTCTGTCATCGGAACACGTTTCATGTGGATGCCTCTCCGCGATAGGGCATCTTTCGGCGTGTGGTCAATTGCTTTGTGTATTCGCAGCCGGGGCTTGCGGCGAAAGGCGCAGGGAAAAGGTGCAGGGAAAACGCCGCGCAGGCTGTATGATGGCCGACAAGGCGGCGAAGGTGCCTCGTTGCGCTTTACCTCCCTTCTCCCGTGGACTACGAGAACGGCATGCGCTTTTCACCCAGCTTCCTCGACGAGATCCGCGACCGCGTGCCGATTTCGGCCGTGATCGGCCGGCGCGTGACCTGGGACCGCAAGAAGACCAACACCTCGCGCGGCGATTACTGGGCCTGCTGCCCCTTCCATGGCGAGAAATCCCCGAGCTTCCATTGCGAGGACCGCAAGGGGCGCTACCATTGCTTCGGTTGCGGCGTTTCGGGCGATCACTTCCGCTTCCTGATGGAGATCGAGGGGCTGCCCTTTCCCGAAGCCGTGCAGCAGATCGCCGATATGGCGGGTGTGGCGATGCCCGCGCCCGACAAGCAGGCGGAGGAGCGCGAGAAGCAGCGCACCACGCTGCTCGACGTGATGGAACTCGCGACCCGCTTCTTCGAGGATCAGCTGCAGGCCGCCGGCGGGGCGAAGGCGCGCGCCTATCTCAGGGATCGCGGCCTGACGGGGCGTACCATCGAGACCTTCCGCCTCGGCTATGCGCCCGAGAGCCGCAATGCGCTGAAGGAATTTCTGGCGGGCAAGGGTGTGCCGAAGGAGCAGATCGAGGCCTGCGGGCTCGTCGTGCACGGGCCAGACATCCCCGTCTCCTATGACCGCTTCCGCGACCGCATCATGTTCCCGATCCTGTCGTCGCGCGAAAAGGTGATCGCCTTTGGCGGCCGCGCCATGGCGGCGGATGCCATGGCGAAGTACCTGAATTCCAACGAAACGGAACTCTTCCACAAGGGGCAGGTGCTCTACAATTTCGCCCGCGCGCGGCGCGCCGTGCAGGAGGGTAGCCGCGGCGGCGGCGAGGGGACGGGCGCGACCGTGATTGCCGTCGAGGGCTATATGGACGTGATCGCGCTCCATCAGGCCGGAATCGAGAATGCGGTGGCGCCGCTCGGCACGGCGCTGACGGAAAACCAGATGGAGCTGCTCTGGAAGATGACGCCGCAGCCGGTGCTGTGCTTCGACGGCGACGGTGCCGGCATCCGCGCGGCCTTCCGGGCGGTCGATATCGCGCTGCCGCATATCCGGCCGGATCGCACGGTGCGGTTTGCGCTGTTGCCCGACGGCAAGGATCCGGACGACCTCGTCAGGCAGGAGGGCCGTGCGCCCTTCGACCGGGTGATGGCGGGCGCCCGCAGCCTCTCCGACATGGTCTGGACGCGCGAGGTCGGCAGCGGCACCTTCGAGACGCCGGAGGCACGTGCGGACCTGGAGGCACGGCTGAAGCAATCGACCAATGTGATCGCCGACGAGAATGTGCGCCGTTATTACCAGCAGCACATGCGCGACCGGCTGAACGCGCTGTTCCGTCCCCAGCAGGCGGCGCGGCAGGAGCGTGGCGGCTTTTCGGGCGGCGGCTACGCCGGCAGCGGCGGGGCCAAGCGCGCCGGCCGGTTCGGCGCGGGCGGGCGCGGCGGCGCGGCAGAGGGGCGCGGCATGGGGCAGGGCAGCGTCTCCGACCGGCTGACGCGCTCGGCGCTGGTGCGCGGGGCCGACGCCCTGCCGGCGCTCAGGGAATCCGTGCTTGCCATCACCGTCATCAACCATCCGCAGATCCTGTTCGAGGATTACGACGAGATCGCCGCGCTGGAATTCGACAATCGCGACCTTCAACGGCTCTGGTCGGCGGTGCTCGGTGCTGCCGCATCCATCGGCTCGCGGCTGAACCATGAGATGCTGACCGATGCGCTGGCTGCGAGCGGCCACGGCGCGCTGGTCGCCTCGCTCGATCAGCAGGTGCGCAATTCCCGCCTGTGGAGCGCGACGGAGGAGGCCGCGATCGAGGATGCGCGCGAGGCCTATCAGCAGGCGATCGGCCTGCACAAGCGGGCGCGCGACCTGTTCTGGCAGCGGCGCGAATTGCAGCGAGAGCTGGCGCAGGCGACCGAGGACGGCGACGACGAGACGGTCGGCCTCATTCTGCGCACGCTGCAGGAGGTGCAGAACGAGACCCAGCGGCTGGAAAACCAGGAGGCCATCATCGAGGGCTTCGGTGTTCTTTCCGGCCGTGTGAAGGGGCCGGCGGCGCGCTAGCGCCTGCCTCGCCTTCCTTAAGACAGATGATGACGAATCCGGACATGCCGTCATGAGACCCTTTGCCACCGACCCTTCCGCCGTTTCGACGGTTCCGTTTCCCGCGGCCGATCCGCGCCCGCTGGAGGTGCTGAAGCGCGTCTATGGTTACCCGGCCTTTCGCGGCAAGCAGGAGGCCGTCATCAATCATGTGACGGAGGGCGGCGATGCGCTGGTGCTCTTTCCGACCGGGGCGGGCAAGTCGCTCTGCTTCCAGATCCCGGCGCTCTGCCGGCCGGGTGTGGGCATTGTCGTTTCGCCGCTGATCGCGCTGATGCGCGACCAGGTGGAGGCCTTGAAGGCCCTCGGCATTCGGGCGGCGGCGCTGAATTCCGGGCTGACGCGGGAGGAAGCCTTCGCGGTACGCGACAGCCTGCGCGCCGGGGCGCTCGACATGCTCTACGTAACGCCGGAGCGGATCGTGACCGATGGCTTTGCCGAGCTGCTGCAGGGCGTGAAGATCGCGCTGTTCGCCATCGACGAGGCCCATTGCGTGTCCCAGTGGGGTCACGATTTCCGGCCGGAATATCGCGCGCTCGGGCAGCTTGGCGAACGCTGGCCGGGCGTGCCGCGCATTGCGCTCACCGCCACCGCCGATCCGCACACGCGCGACGACATTGCCGAGCGGCTGGGGCTGAACGGCGCGCGGGTGTTTTCCACGAGCTTCGACCGTCCCAACATTTCCTACGAGATCGTCGAGCGTGACCAGCCGCGCCAGCAGCTCCTGCGCTTCCTGTCGCGCTTCAAGGATGCGAGCGGCATCGTCTACTGCCTGTCCCGCGCCAAGGTGGAGGATACGGCCGAGTGGCTGGAGACGCAGGGCATCCGCGCGCTGCCCTACCATGCCGGTCTCGACCGCGCCGTACGCGACGCCCATCAGGATGCGTTCCTGAAGGAGGAGAACCTTTGCCTCGTCGCCACCGTCGCCTTCGGCATGGGCATCGACAAGCCGGACGTACGCTACGTCGCCCATCTCGACCTGCCGGGCTCGGTGGAGGCCTACTATCAGGAAACGGGCCGCGCGGGGCGTGACGGCCTGCCGTCCGAGGTCTGGATGGCCTATGGCATGGCCGATGTCGTGCAGCGCCGCCGGATGATCGACGAGGGGGGCGCGGCCGACGAGATCAAGCGCATCGAGCGCGGCAAGCTGACGGCGCTGCTCGCCATTTGCGAGACGGCGTCCTGCCGGCGGCAGGCGATCCTTGCGCATTTCGGCGAGAGCCATCCGGGCAATTGCGGCAATTGCGACACCTGCCTCAACCCGGTCGAGACCTGGGACGGGACGGATGCGGCTATCAAGGCGCTCGCCGCCATCTATCGCACCGGGGAGCGCTTCGGTGCCGGGCATCTGGTCGATGTCCTCCTTGGAAACCGCAACGAGAAGACCGAGCGCTTCGGCCATGCGGAGATGCCGGTCTTCGGGGCGGGGAGCGATCTTCCGGCCCGCACCTGGCAGTCGGTCTACCGCCAGCTTCTCGCCTCCGGCCTCGTCAGCGTCGATCACGCCGCCTTCGGCGCGCTGAAGCTGGAGCCGGAGGCGCGTGCCGTCTTCAAGCATGAACGCAAGGTGTTCTTCCGCAAGGACCGGCCGACCTCGGCGCGTGCCGCCAAATCCGCGAAGACGCCGGCGGCGCGCGAAAGGGCGGCGCTCGGCGGCGAGGAGGCCGTTCTGTTCGAGGCACTGCGCAAGCTGCGGGCCCAGATCGCCAGGGAGGCGAACGTACCGCCCTATGTGGTCTTCCCGGATACGACGCTGATCGGGCTCGCCAAGGCGCGGCCCCACAGCCTCGACGCCATGCTGGAGATCTCCGGCATCGGCCAGAGCAAGCTGGAGCGCTACGGCGCAGCCTTTCTGGAGGTGATCCGCGCGCAGGATTGACGGGCTGCGGCGTGATGTGTCGCGTTCCGGCGCTCCCGGGGCCAGGGCTGCGGCGGAGCCTGACGCTTGCAGGTGGGAATCCGATGCGGTTTCCGGTTATAGGTGGTGCACCGCCGCCTGCCGTCCCTTGCTTCAGGAGCCGCCACCATGACCAATGCTTTTCTCTCCCATCTTCGTTCCGAGCTCGATGGCCTGAAGGCCGGGGGGCTCTACAAGGCGGAGCGGGTGATCACCTCCAAGCAGGCGGGCGAGATCGCGGTGGCTTCCGGCGCGCGGGTGCTGAATTTCTGCGCCAACAACTATCTCGGGCTCGCCGACAACGAGGAACTGGCAGAGGCCGGCAAGGCGGCGCTCGATCGCTACGGCTATGGCATGGCCTCGGTGCGCTTCATCTGCGGCACGCAGGAGGAGCACAAGCAGCTCGAAGCCCGCATCTCCCGTTTTCTGGGCCTTGAGGATACGATCCTCTATTCCTCCTGCTTCGATGCCAATGGCGGTCTCTTCGAGACTCTGCTGTCGGAGGAAGATGCGATCATCTCCGATGCGCTGAACCACGCCTCGATCATCGACGGCGTGCGGCTCTCCAAGGCCAAGCGCTTCCGCTATGCCAACAACGACATGGCCGCTCTCGAGGAGGAGCTGAAGAAGGCGGAAGGTGCGCGCTTCAAGCTGATCGCCACCGATGGCGTGTTTTCCATGGACGGCATCATCGCCAATCTGCAGGGGGTCTGCGACCTCGCCGAAAAGTACGGCGCGATGGTGATGGTGGACGACAGCCACGCCGTCGGCTTCGTCGGCAGGCACGGGCGCGGCTCGGCCGAACATTGCGGCGTCGAGGGGCGCGTCGATATCATCACCGGGACGCTCGGCAAGGCGCTGGGCGGGGCCTCTGGCGGCTACACGTCCGGCAAGGCGGAGGTGGTGGAGTGGCTCAGGCAGCGTTCGCGGCCCTATCTCTTCTCCAACACGCTGGCGCCGGTGATCGCGGCCGCCTCGCTGAAGGTCTTCGACCTCATCGAAAATGGCGATCATCTGCGCCAGCGCCTCACGGCCAATGCCGACCTCTTCCGCCGTGAGATGACCAAGCTCGGCTTCACGCTGGCCGGCGAGGGGCATCCGATCATTCCGGTGATGCTCGGCGATGCGGCGCTGGCGCAGGCCATGGCGGCGCGCATGCTGGAGAAGGGCGTCTATGTCGTCGGCTTCTCCTTCCCCGTCGTGCCGCGCGGGCAGGCGCGCATCCGCACCCAGATGTCGGCCGCCCACACCGAGGCGGATGTTCACAAAGCGATTCAGGTCTTCGCCGAAGTGGGTCGCGAACTCGGCGTCATCTGAGAGTCATTTGAATCCCTTGGGAGGGTTTTGTCATGTCGAACATGATGCGGGCGCTCGTTAAAGCAAAGCCTGAAGTCGGCCTCTGGATGGAGCATGTGCCGGTGCCGGAGGTCGGGCCGAACGACGTGCTGATCCGGGTGAAGAAATCCGCGATCTGCGGCACGGACGTGCATATCTGGAACTGGGACAGCTGGGCGCAGAAGACCATTCCGGTGCCGATGGTGGTCGGCCATGAATTCGTCGGCGAGATCGCCGAGGTCGGCTCCTCCGTGACCAAGTACCGGGTCGGCGAGCGGGTCTCGGGCGAGGGGCACATCGTCTGCGGCAAGTGCCGCAACTGCCGGGCCGGGCGCGGGCATCTGTGCCACTACACGAAGGGCGTCGGCGTCAACCGCCCCGGCTCCTTCGGCGAGTTCGTCTGCATTCCCGAGCACAATGTCGTGCCGATCCCGGCCGACGTGCCGGACGAGGTGGCGGCGATTTTCGACCCTTTCGGCAATGCCGTCCACACAGCACTCTCCTTCGATCTCGTCGGCGAGGATGTGCTGGTGACGGGGGCAGGGCCGATCGGCATCATGGGCGCGATGGTGGCGAAACGCTCCGGCGCGCGCAAGGTGGTCATCACCGACATCAACCCCGTGCGCCTCGACCTCGCCCGCAAGGTCGGGATCGACTATGTCGTGGATGCCTCAAGGCAGGATCTCGCCGAGGTCATGACCGAGATCGGCATGACGGAAGGCTTCGATGTGGGGCTTGAAATGTCCGGCGCGCCGCCGGCCTTTCGCTCGATGATCGATACGATGAACAATGGCGGCAAGATCGCCATCCTCGGCATTGCGCCGGACGGCTTCGGCATCGACTGGAACAAGGTCATCTTCAAAATGCTGACGCTGAAGGGCATCTACGGGCGCGAGATGTTCGAGACCTGGTACAAGATGATCGCCTTCGTGCAGGGCGGACTGGACCTTTCTCCCGTCATCACCCACCGTATCGGCATCGATGATTTCCGCGACGGCTTCGAGGCGATGCGCTCCGGCAATTCCGGCAAGGTGGTGATGGACTGGGGCTGGTAAGGACAGTCTTTCCAATCCATCGCGATCCGTGAAGCGTTGGTCATAAAGTTTGAATGGTGCATCTGCCGGTTTCATCCTATGAGGTGCGTGCCCGTTGAACCGCTTGGTTCAATGCGACTCACACCCATCACCGCCTGCCACGTTCAACCCCGATACGGTTGGCCGTGGCGGGCGGTGGCGTCATGGGCCGGGAAACCGGCCGGGAGGACTTCAATGACGACTGCCATGCCGTCGACACCGACACGCACCGCAACGACCTTTTCCATCATCCTGGCCGCCAGCCTCTGCCACATGCTGAACGACATCATGCAGTCGCTGCTGACGTCGATCTATCCGCTGCTGAAGGCCAATTACCAGCTCGACTTCGTGCAGATCGGCCTCCTGACGGCGGCTTTCCAGATCACGGCCTCGCTGCTTCAGCCAGCCGTCGGGCTCGTCACGGATCGCTGGCACATTCCCTTCTCGCTGCCCTTCGGCATGGCCAGCACCTTCTGCGGCCTCATCATGCTGGCCTTTGCGCACAGCTTTCCGGTGCTGGTGTTCGGCGCCTGCCTGATCGGCTTCGGCTCGGCCGTCTTCCATCCGGAATCCTCGCGCATCGCGCGCGCGGCATCGGGCGGCCGCCACGGGCTGGCGCAGTCCTTCTTCCAGGTGGGCGGCAATGCCGGCACGGCGATCGGGCCGCTGCTCGCCGCCTTCATCGTGCTGCCCTTCGGCCAGGAAAGCCTCGCCTGGTTTGCGAGTGTCGCCGTCGTCGGCATGGTGATCCTGACCTATATGAGCCGCTGGTACGAGGGCCATCGCCGCCTTGCCGCCGGACGGCCGGCGCCGAGCCGGGACCTGCCGCTGCCGCGCGGCAAGGTGATGGCGACGCTGCTCGTGCTGGTGCTGCTGACGGTCACGAAGAACGTCTATCTCTCCAGCCTGTCGAGCTATTTCACCTTCTACACGATCGAGCGCTTCGGCCTGTCGGTGCAGTCGGCGCAGATGATGCTGTTCCTGTTCCTCGGGGCGTCCGCCGTCGGCGTGTTCTTCGGCGGACCGATCGGCGACCGCTATGGCCGACGCTTCGTCATCTGGTTCTCGATCCTCGGCGTCATTCCCTTCGCGCTGATGCTGCCCTATGCCAACCTCTTCTGGACGGGTGTGCTGACGGTTCTGATCGGCTTCATCTTCTCGTCTGCCTTCTCGGCGATCGTGGTCTTCGCGCAGGAACTGGTGCCGGGCCGCGTCGGGCTGATTGCCGGGGTGTTCTTCGGCTTCGCCTTTGGCGCCGGCGGGCTGGGCGCCGCGCTGCTCGGTGTCGTCGCCGATCACCAGGGCATCAACTTCGTGTTCCAGCTCTGCTCCTACATGCCGCTGCTCGGCATCCTCACCGTGCTCCTGCCGAAGCTGCCGTCGCGCTGAGTCGGCGATAGCGCCCCGTATTCTCGTTTCTGCCAGTCGCGGCAGGCGGTTGCGGGGCGTTGTGCGATTTTGGCGCAGACTTGTTTTCAGGTCGAGCCGACCCATATAAGGCCCATGAACCGCACGGAAAATCGGTCTGCGGGGCGCGAGGTGGAAAGCATAATTATGCTTTTCTGCCCGGAAACGCTTGACGGGGCCGATTTTTCTGGGAATCACCATCTCTGATGTGAAGGTGAAATGGATCGGCGGACTGTGCATCATGACAGACCTGTTCCCCGAGCGAGCCGGACGGCGTGCGTCTGCTCTCCGGCAGGACGTCTGGTGGTTAATCAGGATTTAAACATCATCCCGTTACGTCAGGGGCAATGATTCGGCGAAAGCGCTTCGCGCCTTCGCCCCGCACGCAGCGCGGCCGATCATTGGAATGCGGGCTGTCCAAGGAAAGCGACGATTTAGATGGCAACCAAAGTCAAAGAAAACGAAGAAGCCGAGAACGAACGCGATGGTGCGCCGGACGGTCCGCTTCTCGATCTTTCGGATGACGCCGTCAAGAAGATGATCAAGGCTGCCAAGAAGCGCGGCTATGTGACCATGGACGAGCTGAATTCGGTCCTGCCGTCGGAGGAAGTCACCTCCGAGCAGATCGAAGACACGATGGCAATGCTTTCCGACATGGGCATCAACGTGGTCGAGGACGAGGAAGCCGAAGAGGCTGCCGGCGGCGACGACGACGAGGCCGACAGCGACGGCGAGAGCGAAGGCGGCGAGATCGCGCCGTCGGCCGGCACGGCGCTGGCCGCGTCCAAGCGCAAGGAACCGACCGACCGTACCGATGATCCGGTGCGCATGTATCTGCGCGAAATGGGCTCGGTGGAGCTTCTGTCGCGCGAAGGCGAAATCGCCATTGCCAAGCGCATCGAGGCCGGCCGCGAGACGATGATCGCGGGCCTTTGCGAAAGCCCGCTGACCTTCCAGGCACTGATTATCTGGCGCGACGAACTCAACGAAGGCCAGACGCTGCTGCGCGAGATCATCGATCTCGAAACGACCTATTCCGGCCCCGAGGCCAAGGCTGCCCCGCAGTTCCAGAGCCCGGAGAAGATCGAGGCCGACCGGAAGGCCGCCGAGGAAAAGGAAAAGTCCCGCAAGGCGCGCATGCCGGCCAATGACGACGACATCACCAATGTCGGCGGCGACATGCCCATGCCGGAAGAAGAGGAAGAGGACGACGACGAGTCCAACCTCTCGCTCGCCGCCATGGAAGCGGAACTGCGTCCGCAGGTCATGGAAACGCTCGACGTCATCGCCGACACCTACAAGAAGCTGCGCAAACTGCAGGACCAGCAGGTGGAAGCCCGCCTTGCCGCGACCGGCACGCTGTCGCCTGCGCAGGAGCGCCGCTACAAGGAGCTCAAGGACGAGCTCATCAAGGCGGTGAAGTCGCTGTCGCTCAACCAGAACCGTATCGACAGCCTCGTCGAGCAGCTCTACGACATCAACAAGCGTCTCGTGCAGAACGAAGGCCGCCTGCTGCGCCTGGCCGAAAGCTACGGCGTGAAGCGTGATTCGTTCCTCGAGCATTACTCGGGCGCGGAACTCGATCCGAACTGGATGACGGCGATCGCCAACCTGCCGGGCAAGGGCTGGAAGGATTTCGCCAAGAGCGAAACCAAGATGGTCCGCGACATCCGCCAGGAAATCCAGAATCTCGCGACCGAAACCGGCATCTCGATCTCGGAATTCCGCCGCATCGTGCACATGGTGCAGAAGGGCGAGCGCGAAGCCCGCATCGCCAAGAAGGAGATGGTGGAAGCCAACCTCCGCCTCGTGATCTCCATCGCCAAGAAGTACACGAACCGCGGCCTGCAGTTCCTCGACCTCATCCAGGAAGGCAATATCGGCCTGATGAAGGCGGTCGACAAGTTCGAGTATCGCCGCGGCTACAAGTTCTCGACCTATGCCACCTGGTGGATCCGGCAGGCGATCACCCGCTCGATCGCCGACCAGGCCCGCACGATCCGCATCCCGGTCCACATGATCGAGACGATCAACAAGATCGTGCGCACGTCGCGCCAGATGCTGCACGAGATCGGTCGCGAGCCGACGCCGGAAGAACTGGCCGAAAAGCTCGCCATGCCGCTCGAAAAGGTGCGCAAGGTGCTGAAGATCGCCAAGGAGCCGATCTCGCTCGAAACCCCCGTGGGTGACGAGGAAGACAGCCACCTCGGCGACTTCATCGAGGACAAGAATGCGCTGCTGCCGATCGACGCCGCCATCCAGGCGAACCTGCGCGAGACGACGACCCGCGTTCTCGCTTCGCTGACGCCGCGCGAGGAACGCGTTCTGCGCATGCGCTTCGGCATCGGCATGAACACCGACCATACGCTCGAAGAAGTCGGCCAGCAGTTCTCGGTCACCCGCGAACGTATCCGCCAGATCGAAGCCAAGGCGCTGCGCAAGCTCAAGCATCCGAGCCGCTCGCGTAAACTGCGCTCCTTCCTGGACAGCTGAGGCGGCGTTTTCCACAGATCAGAAGGGCCCGGTCACACGCCGGGCCCTTTGTCGTTTGGGGATAGGGATCCGATCAAAACGTTTCGTTAAAGTTTACCCTTCATAAATCTCTTGGAAACGAGAGGTTCTGCGATGCGTTGCGTTTTTATCGTCGTCCTCCTGATGCTGGCGGGATGTGCCACGGCGCCGAGCCGGGTGCAGAATGCCTGCGCGATTTTTTCGGAAAAGGGCGGGCTGTTCGGGAGCTGGAAGCGGGCGGCGGTGAAAGCCGAGCGCGAATATGGCGTGCCGGTGCCGATCCTTATGGCCACCATCTACGCCGAATCCGGGTTCCGGCCCTATGCGCGGCCGCCGCGCACGAAGCTGCTCGGCTTCATCCCCTGGAAGCGTCCGTCAAGCGCCTACGGATTTGCCCAGGCGATTGACGGGACCTGGGAGAGCTATAAGCGCTCGACCGGCCGCTGGACGGCCAGCCGGACCAATTTCAGCGACTCGGTGCATTTCGTCGCCTGGTATCACCGTCTCAGCCACCAGAAGAACGGCATTGCGCTGAACGATCCCTATCGGCTCTATCTCGCCTATCACTCCGGGCAGGAAGGCTATGACCGCGGTGCCTATCGGGCGCGGCCGGAAGCGATGAGCGGCGCGCGGCGCACGGCCCAGCAGGCGCAGCGTTATGCCGCCCAGCTCAGGCAATGCATGTGACCGGGTGAGGGGCGTCAGCTCAGCGCGCCCAGCGCTTTCTTGAGGTCGGTGGGGTCGCGTTCGCGCAAGTCGAGATCCGCCTCTATGTGGTCGATATGGTGCACCATCAGGCGCGCTGCTTCCCCGGCGTCGCGCCGCTCCAGCGCATCGACGATCGACTGGTGTTCGTTGTGGCCGCAGCTCGAAACGACGGACTGGCCGTAGACGGCGATCGCCAGCGAGGAGCGGGCGACGAGTTCTCCCATGAAGCGCAGCAGGATGGCGTTTCCGGCAATCTCGGCGATGGCGAGGTGAAAATCGCCCGATGCCTTGATTTCGGCGCGCCGCGCGGTCGGTCCGCGCTCGGCGGTCAGGCGTCCTTCTTCCAGCAGAAGCTGGCGCAGATACTGGATCTGCGAGGGGCTGATGAGGCGCGCCGCTTCCATGACGATGCCCGGTTCGATCAGCTTGCGCGTTGCGAAGATCTGGCGTGATTCATCCGGCGAGGGGCTTGCGACGAAGGCGCCGCGGTTCTTCTCCACCGTCACCAGCCCTTCGTAGGACAGCGCCTGCAGAGCGGCACGCACCAGCGTGCGGCTGACCTTGAACAGCGCGCCGATATCGCCTTCCGTCAGCTTCGTACCGGGCGACAGCCGACGGTCCACGATCGCGTCGCGCAGCGCATCGCGGATCGACTGGGCGTCGAAATCCTGGTCGGTCGTGTCGGGCAGGGTGGATTGCATCGGACATCCGGGGGTTGGTGCGCCATCCTATCGGGCTTCGCCGCCCAAGGGAATGATTTTCGTCGTCCAATCCGCCGCCATATTGTATACGATTTTCGATTATCTTGTAGACGATCGCTTATTAATTGGGCGCTCCTCTGTTTGGGAAAGAGGCACCGTTCGCCTCTGTCCGGCGTCTGTGCCGGAAAATACTGCGACTTCGAAACTGGCACGCTTGATGCATTGCTCTGTCCGACAACGGAGAGCCACGCATGTCCAAAGCTGCAGAGATCGATATCGCGTCCGTATCCAAGGTCTACGGCCAGACCACGGCGGTGCATGCGATCAGCCTGAAGATCCCGGCCGGAACCTATTGCTGCTTTCTCGGCCCCTCCGGCTGCGGCAAGACCTCGACGCTCCGGATGATCGCGGGCCACGAAAGCATTTCGTCCGGCGATATCCGGCTCGGCAATACGGTCGTGACCGATCTGCCGCCGGCCAGGCGCGGCACTGCGATGATGTTCCAGTCCTATGCTCTGTTTCCGCATCTCGACCTCATCGACAACGTCGCCTTCAGCCTGAAGATGAAGGGGGTGGAGCGCGAGGCGCGCCGTGCCAAGGCGCTCGAAATGCTGAAGCTGATGCAGATGGAGCCCTATGCCAACCGGCGTCCGGCGCAGCTGTCCGGCGGGCAGCAGCAGCGCGTGGCGCTGGCCCGTGCGCTGATCACCGATCCGGAGGCCTTGCTGCTGGATGAGCCGCTGTCGGCGCTCGATCCCTTCCTGAAGGTGAAGATGCGCGCCGAGCTGAAGAAGCTGCAGAAGACGCTCGGCATCAGCTTCGTCCACGTGACTCACAGCCAGGAGGAGGCGCAGGCGCTCGCCGATCTCATCGTCATCATGAATGACGGTCGCATCGAGCAGGCCGGCACGCCACGCGAGGTGTTCGAGCGTCCGGCGACCGCCTTCGTTGCCCGCTTCATGGGCGATCACAACGTCATTTCCGGCCGCATCGCCGCCTTCGCGGACGGCGTGGCGACGGTGGAGGTGCCGGATGGCGGAGCGTTCCGGGTGGCGGCTGCGACGGCCGAGGTCGGCGCTCCCGCCGATATCGGGCTGCGCATCGACCGCATCCGCTTTGCCGAGGCGACTGCGGCCGGGACCGGTTTTACCGGCATCGTCTCTAACGTCGAATATCGCGGCTCCAGCGTGAAGATCACCGTCATCGGCGCTGGCGCGGACGACTTCACCGTCGTTGTCGGCGACCAGGCCTTTTTCGACCGGCCGATCGCGCCGGGCGATGCCGTATCGCTCAGCTGGGCCTTCGAT
Source organism: Rhizobium sp. SG2393 (assembly GCF_042610495.1). Lineage (NCBI taxonomy): Bacteria > Pseudomonadati > Pseudomonadota > Alphaproteobacteria > Hyphomicrobiales > Rhizobiaceae > Rhizobium > Rhizobium sp. SG2393. The sequence goes on along the minus strand of NZ_JBHGAP010000001.1, from coordinate 1,270,478 downwards.
GAGGCGCTGCTTCTGGGCCGCGTGCACTGACAGGCATCCATTTCAAGACATCCATCATCATCACCATAACAAGGGGAACGACATGACGATGAAGACCAAGACCACCAAGGCGGCAACGGGCATCACGCGCCGCACGCTTCTGAAGACGGGTGCGGCGGCGGCCGGCGCGGTTGCCGGTTCGGGCCTCATCACGGGCTTCCCGACGATCTGGGCGCAGAACCCGATCACGCTGCGCCAGTTCGGCACGGGCGTTTCGAACATCAATGCCATCGCCGAAAAGTGCAAAGCCGACCTCGGCATCACGCTGGAGATGACGGCGACCGATTCCGACGCCGCCGCCCAGCGCGCCGTGACACAGCCCGACAGCTACGACATCGCCGACATCGAATACTGGATCCTGAAAAAGGTGTTCCCGTCGGGCGTGCTGCAACCGATGGACACGTCGAAGCTCAAATATTTCGACAAGGTCGTGCCGCTGTTCATCAACGGCAAGCTGAAGCCGGATTCGGTGATTGCGCAGGGCACGGCGCCGCACACGGTCGGCTTCGTGGAGGCGCAGGACTCGAAGACCTTCGCCAAGGAACCCACCCAGTGGTTCACCATGATGCCGACGATCTACAATGCCGACACGCTCGGCATCCGTCCCGACCTCGTCGGCCGCGAGATCACCACCTGGGCAGACATCATGGACCCGGCCTTCAAGGGCAAGACGTCCATCCTGAACATTCCCTCGATCGGCATCATGGATGCCGCAATGATCATGGAAGCCACCGGCGAGATCAAATATGCCGACAAGGGCAACATGACGAAGGAAGAGATCGACAAGACGATCGAATTCCTCATCAAGGCCAAGCAGGCCGGCCAGTTCCGCGCCTTCTGGAAGTCCTTCGACGAGTCCGTCAACCTGATGGCATCTGGCGAAGTCGTCATCCAGTCCATGTGGTCGCCGGCCGTTGCCGCCGTGCGCTCCAAGGGGATTGCCTGCAAGTACCAACCGCTGAAGGAAGGCTACCGCTCCTGGGGCGGCGGTCTCGGCCTCGCCTCGCACCTGTCGGGCGCGCAGCTCGACGCGGCCTATGAATATATCAACTGGTACACCTCCGGCTGGGTCGGCGGCTATCTCAACCGTCAGGGCTACTATTCCGCCTGCATGGAGACCGCCAAGAACTTCATGACCGCCGACGAGTGGGGCTACTGGATCGAGGGCAAGCCGGCAGCCGGCGACATCATGTCTCCGGAAGGCAAGGTGATGGAAAAGGCCGGTGCCGTGCGCGACGGCGGCTCCTTCGAGGACCGCATGGGCAAGGTCGCCTGCTGGAACTCCGTCATGGACGAAGACCGCTACATGGTCCGCCGCTGGAACGAGTTTATCGCGGCCTGATGCGGGTGAGGGGGCGGTTGCCAAGCGTGGCGATACCCCCTCTGCCCTGCCGGGCATCTCCCCCTCAAGGGGGGAGATCCGATGGAGCAACCGCCTGCCCGAAAGCAGGCGTCTGCCTTGAAGCGATGCGCAAGCCGCCCGCCGATCTCCCCCGTTGCGGGAGAGATGTCCGGCAGGACAGAGGGGGGTGTTCCAACCTCCACCCCCTCCGTCCCGCCACCCTGCACACCCTTGCCAAGAGGATGACGAGGAATGACCACTGTTCGCCTGATCGGCGCCGGAAGCCCGAAAGAGAAGCGTGCCATCCGCATTCCGCCGGCGCTCGCCGCCTATCTGCAGGCGCTGCCGCTGACGGCGATCCTCGGGTTCTTCTTTGCGCTGCCGATCCTGATGATCGTCGTGGTCAGCTTCTGGGACTATGATTTCTCCGGCCTCTATCCGGATTTCATCACGCTGAACTACGAGGAGGTGCTGGGATCCTGGGTCACCTGGAAGACCTACCTCAACACGCTGAAATACATGGCGATCGTCTGGGTGCTGACGCTCGCGATCGGCTTCTGGGTCGCCTATTTCCTCGCCTTCCACATCCGCACCACCACCATGCAGATGGTGCTCTTCCTTGTCTGCACCGTGCCGTTTCTCACCTCCAACATCATCCGCATGATCTCGTGGATCCCGGTTCTCGGGCGAAACGGGCTGGTCAATCAGGGGCTTGTCGGTCTCGGCATCGTGCCGCAGCCGATCGAGTGGCTGCTTTATTCGGATTTCGCCGTGGTGCTGGCCATGGTGCATCTCTACACGCTCTTCATGGTGACGCCGATCTTCAACACGTTGATGCGCATCGACCGATCGCTGTTCGAGGCGGCGCGCGATGCCGGCGCCACCTCCTGGCAGATCCTCTGGAATGTCGTCATCCCGCTTGCCAAACCCGGCATCGCCATCGGCACGATCTTCGTCGTCACGCTGGTCATGGCGGATTTCTCGACCGTGCAGGTCATGTCCGGCGGGCAGAGCGCCTCGGTGGCGCTGATGATGAAGAACCAGATGTCGCTCTTGCAATATCCGGCGGCGGCCGCCAACGCCGTGGTGCTGCTCGTCCTCGTCCTCCTCATGGTCGCCGCCATCCTGCGCGTCGTCGATATCCGCAAGGAGCTCTGAGCCATGGCCCATGACAAGCGCACGCTCGAATTCTACATCCTCGCCGCCTTCTTCGCGCTCTTCGTGCTGTTTCTCTACGGCCCGCTGTCGGCGGTGCTGATCCTCTCCTTCCAGGGGCCGGAAGGGGGGCTCACCTTCCCGCTCAACGGGGTCTCGCTGCACTGGTTCGGCAATCTCTTCGAAAAGCAGGCGGTGGGCGATTTCGGCGCGGCCTTCCGGCGCTCCTTCGCGCTGGGGGCCATGGTCATGGTCGTCAACGTGGTCGTGTCGCTTCTGGCCGGGCTTGCCTTCCGGCGCCGCTTCCTCGGCTCCAACGGGCTCTTCTACCTGACGGTCGCCAGCCTCGTCGTGCCATCCATCATCATCTCGCTCGGCATCGGCGTGGTCTTCCAGCAGCTGGGCCTGAAGCCCGCCTGGTATTCCTCCGGCTTCGGCGCGCATCTGACCTGGACGCTGCCCTTCGGCGTGCTGATCATGTTCGCCGTCTTCAACCGTTTCTCGCCGTCTTACGAGGAAGCGGCGCGCGATCTCGGCGCCTCGTCCTGGCAGACGTTCCGGCACGTCCTGCTGCCGATGATCGCGCCAAGCCTCGTTGGCGTCGGGCTCTTCGGCTTCACGCTCTCCTATGACGAGTTCGCGCGCACGCTGATGACGTCTGGCACCTACAACACGCTGCCGCTCGAAATCTACGGCATGACCACCAATGTAACGACGCCGGTGCTCTATGCGCTGGGCACCGTCACCACGCTCTTCTCCTTCACCATCATCCTCGCCACGCTCGGCATCATCCTGATGCTGCGGCGGCGGCAGGCGAAAGTTTCCTGATGCGCATTCTGATCGTCAATCCCAACACCACCGTCTCCATGACCGAGAAGGCGGCGGAGGCGGCGCGCGCGGTTGCCGCGCCCGGCACCACCATCCTCGCTGCCACCTCCCGCATGGGGCCGGCCTCCATCGAGGGCCATTATGACGGGGCGATCGCCGTTCCCGGCATGCTGGCCGAAATCCGCGCGGCAGAGGCTGACGGCATCGATGCGGCAATCGTCGCCTGCTTCGACGACACCGGGCTCGATGCGGCCCGCGCCATGGCTGGCGTTCCCGTCCTCGGTCTCTGCCAGTCGGCGGTGACGACGGCGTCGTTCCTTGCCCATCGCTTCACCGTGGTCACGACGCTGGAACGTTCGCGCGTGCTGCTGGAGGACCTGACGCGCCATTACGGGATGGGGGGACGCGCGAAGGTGCGCGCGGCCGACATTCCGGTGCTGGAACTGGAAGATGCAGCCTCCGGTGCGCTTGGCAAGCTGTCTGCCCAGATCGAGGCGGCGCTGGCCGAGGATGGCGCGGAAGCCATCGTGCTCGGCTGTGCGGGGATGGCCGACCTTGCCGGAAAACTTCAGGCCACCTACGGCGTGCCCGTCATCGACGGCGTTTCGGCAGCGGTGAAGCTGGCGGAGGGGCTGGTCTCGCAGCGGCTGACGAGCAGCAAGCGCGGGTCTTACGCCGCGCCACTGCCAAAGGCCTATGCCGGGGCAATGGCAGGATTTGCGCCGACATGAGGCTGTGGGCCGCGCCGTGTCACTGTTCCTGTTGACCGTCCGCGACCGTCTTCATGAGCCCGCAAGACAGTTGGCCCTCGGCTCTCGGGAAAGCCTGATGTCGTTTCGGTTCTTGCGGCCCTTGCCGTCGTGCTTGCGGCGGGCGTCGGGATCGATCTGACCGCTTGGCCGGCCTTATCCAGCCTTTGCCATCCGCGCTATTGCTCCGCAGAGGGCGGCAAACGCTTCAGCTGCGCCCTCGCTCATGAAGCGGGCGCGCAGCCAGGCATGCACCATCTGGGGCTCTTCGCGGAACCAGACCTCGATCCCTGACATCGCCAGGCGCGCGGCATAGGTCCGTCCATCGTCGCGCAGCGGGTCGAAATGCGCGACGGTGATGAAGGTTGCGGGGAGGCCGGCGATGTCGGCAGAGGCAAGGGGAAAGGCGTAGGGTTCGTTCGGCGGGGCGGCGTAGATGTCGCGATAGTAGCGGACGTCGGCCGTCGTCAGCCCCGGCGCATTGGCCATGTCGGCGTAGGAGCCGGACACGAGATCGCCGCCGAGCGCGGGGTAGACGAGGGCCTGTCCGACCACGCCGCAGAGCCCCGTGTCGCGCGCCTTCAACACGATACCCGCCGCAAGGTTGCCGCCGGCGCTGTCGCCGATGACAACGACCTGTCGGCCATCCGCCAGCAGCGATGCGAGCACGGCGAAACTGTCATCGAAGGCTGCCGGCCAGACATGCTCCGGCGCCAGCCGATACGCGACGGCGATCAGTTCCGCCCCGGCTGCTGCGGCAATCTCGCCGCAGATGGCATGATGGCTGTCCAGCGAGCCGACGACAAAGCCGCCGCCATGCAGATAGAGGAGCACCGTATCGTTTGCCCGCAGCGCCGGCCGATACCAGCGCACCGGAATACGTCCTTCAACGATGCCGTCCTGCGTGGTCATTCCCTCCGGCAGCGGCGGAGAGAATTGCGCGCAGAGTGCGTCGTAGAAGCCGCGTTGCTCGGCGATCGTGGCATTGACGGCATCCGGCGGATAGAAGGCGTCGCACTTGGCCAGGAAGGCGAGAATGCCAGCTTCGGTCGGGCTCGGCGATACGGTCATGGGGCTTCGATGTCCACGCTCATTCAAAAGGATGCGGCAATCAGCTGCGGTGCAGCGCGAGGTTGACGCCGAGCCCGACAAGCACGGCGCCGCCCGCCCGCTGCATCAATCGCTGGGCCCGGCCGGAGCGCCTGAGCCGCGTGACGACGAGGCCGGCCAGGAGGACGCAGACGACGTCCGCCAGCGAGAAGATCAGGTTGACGATCGTCCCGAGGATCAGAAGCTGCGCCCAGATCGGCAAGGTTGCGGCGGCATCCACGAATTGCGGCAGGAAGGCCAGAAAGAACAGCGCGGTCTTGGGGTTCAGGGCCTCAACGGACACGCTTTCGAAAAACGCCCGGCGTCCATCCTGCGCCGCCGGTCGCGCCGGCTCCGAGCCGGCTTCCGGCTTCCTGAAAAAGAGGCGCAGGCCGAGAAAGACCAGATAGGCGGCACCGGCAAACTTGACGATCGCATACAGAACCGGAACGGCATGAAAGAGCGCCGAAAGCCCGGCCGCTGCCGCGACCACATGCACGTAGCCGCCGATCTGGATGCCGAGCGCGGCCATCAGGCCGGAGCGCCGGCCGCGCGCGATGGTCTGTGCTGCCGTATAGAGCATGGCGGGTCCGGGCAGGAACGCGAACATGATGGTTGTCAGCAGGAAGGCGAGCAGAAGGTCGGTTGATGGCACGGCTCACGTCTCCTCGTTGCCCGGTCGGTGCATCCTCCTCGCGAATCCATCCGCCATGCAAGCCCAAAGGTGATTTCAGCGCGCGCGAGCCTCGCATTTCCCCTGACTGCATTGATATGCCCGCAGCCTCCTTGCCCTTGCCCGCTTCGCCCCGGTCGGCTTATCTAGGCCATGGCCTTCACGCTTCGCCAGTTGCAGTATTTCGTCGCCGTGGCCGAGCAGGGATCCGTCACGCGGGCCGCGCAGAACCTGTCGATCTCGCAATCCTCCATCACCGAAGCGATCAAGGAACTGGAAGGCGATCTTGGTGTCAGCCTGTTCGAACGCCATCCGCGCGGTCTTTCCATCACCCATCATGGCCACCAGTTCCTTCGTCATGCCACCAAGATTCTTGCCGGCGTCTCCGATGCCCGACGGTCGCTTGCCGAGCCGGCGTCTGCGCAGAAGGGTACGTTGAACCTCGGGGTTACCTCGCTCGTTGCCGGCTACGTGCTCTCCGATCTGCTCGCGCGCTATCGCCGTGCCTGTCCGGGTGTCGAGGTTTCCGCCATCGAGGACAACGGCTCCTATCTCGAACATCTGCTGATCGGCGGCGAACTGGATGTTGCCGTCATGGTCATTTCCAACCTGCGCGACCGCATGGCGCTGCAGGCCGAGATCATCGAGACCTCGCCCTACCGCCTCTGGCTGCCGCTCGGCCATCCCCTCGTTTCAGCCGATATCATCTCGGTCGCCGATATCGCGAAGGAACCGTTGATCATGCTGACGGTGGATGAAATCGAGGAGAATACCGGCAAGCTGCTGTCGGCGCTCGGCGCCCGCCCGCATGTCGCCTTTCGCACACGCTCCGTGGAGGCCGTCCGCAGCCTGGTCGCGACCGGCGCCGGCATCGCGCTCCTGCCCGACCTCGTCTACCGCCCCTGGTCGCTGGAAGGCGATCGTATCGAAAGCCGGGACGTGTCCGGTGCGCTGCCGGTGGTGCAGGTCGGCATGGTCTGGCGCAAGGGATCCGGCCTGCCGCAATCGGCCCGCGACTTCATCGGCGTGGCGGAAGCGCTGCGCAGCGGCCGCATCCGCTGACGCGGCATGTTAGCCATCGGAAATTCCGATACCACGTTTCTGTTTAATGAATTTGCGAATACGGCGGAAGGACGGCACCTTGATATCCGGGAACAACGAGACCGCCAAAGGCGGCTCACCAGACCGGGAGATCGACGATGAGACACGTCCTGAAGTCCTGCACCGCGCTTGCTCTTTCCTTCACCTTCGCCACCGCCGCCATCGCCCAGGAGCCGCTGAAGGCTCTCGGCGCAGGCGAGGGCGAGGTCTCCATCGTCGCGTGGGCCGGCTATATCGAGCGCGGCGAGACCGACAAGAATTACGATTGGGTCACCGATTTCGAAAAGCAGACGGGCTGCAAGGTCTCGGTCAAGACCGCCGCCACCTCGGACGAAATGGTGGCGCTGATGAACGAGGGCGGTTTCGACCTCGTCACCGCCTCCGGCGACGCATCGCTGCGCCTCATCGCCGGCAAGCGCGTGCAGCCGATCAACACCGACCTCATTCCGAGCTGGAAGACGGTGGACGAGCGCCTGCAGAGCGCGCCCTGGCACACGGTCAACGGCGTTCATTACGGCACGCCCTATCTCTGGGGCCCGAACGTGCTGATGTACAACACGGAAGCCTTCAAGGATAAGCCGCCGACCAGCTGGAGCGTCGTCTTCGAAGAGCAGACGCTGCCCGACGGGAAATCCAACAAGGGCCGCATCCAGGCCTATGACGGCCCGATCCATGTCGCGGACGCCGCCAACTACCTGATGTTCCACAAGCCGGAACTCGGTATCAAGGATCCCTACGAGCTCAACGAAGAGCAGTACAAGGCAGCGCTTGACCTGCTGCGCACCCAGCGCACCCTCGTCAACCGCTACTGGCACGATGCCATGATCCAGATCGACGACTTCAAGAACGAGGGCGTCGTCGCCTCCGGCTCCTGGCCTTTCCAGGTCAACCTGATGGAAGCCGAAAAGCAGCCGATCGCCTCTACCTTCCCCGAAGAAGGCGTCACCGGCTGGTCGGATACGACCATGCTGCATGCCGAGGCCGCGCACCCGAACTGCGCCTATATGTGGATGGAACATTCGCTTTCCGCCAAGGTGCAGGGTGATGCGGCTTCCTGGTTCGGCGCCGTTCCCTCGGTTCCGGCCGCCTGCAAGGGCAATGCGCTCCTCACCGACGAAGGCTGCAAGACCAATGGTTTCGAGAACTTCGAGAAGATCAAGTTCTGGAAGACGCCGACCTCCAAATGCGCGAGCCAGGGCGAGTGCGTGCCGTACCACCGCTGGGTCTCCGACTATATCGGCGTGATCGGCGGTCGTTGAGACGGGCTTCATGAGGAACGCGGTCCGCCACCGGCAGGTGGCCTGACCTCCGGCCTGTCCGGACGGCGGACCGCGGTTTCCTCCATTGTCCGACGTGCGACCTCTCGCGGATCGCGGAGGCCCCCTCATTCGCCCTTGGGGCACCTTCTCCCCGAGGGGAGAAGGACGATGGGAGCACGACGCCCACCCGACGACCCTTCTGCCCTCGGGGAGACGGTGGCGGCAGCCGGATGAGGGGCCATGCTTGCCCTATGCGGACCCGCGCCCGCCAACCTGGCACATTCAAACCACCCACGGAGCTCCAGATGACCGCTGCCGTTTCCTTCGAAGCCGTCTCCCGCCATTTCGGCGCGGTGAAAGCCGTCGACAGCGTCGATCTGACGATCGCGGAGGGCGAGTTCTTCGCCATGCTCGGGCCCTCCGGTTCCGGCAAGACCACGTGCCTGCGGCTGATGGCCGGTTTCGAGCAGCCGACGGCGGGGCATATCGAGATTTTCGGGGAGACGGCCGAGGGCGTGCCGCCCTACAAGCGCAACGTCAACACCGTCTTTCAGGACTACGCCCTTTTTCCGCACATGACGATCGCCGAGAATGTCGCCTATGGCCTGATGGTCAAGGGCGTCGGCAAGGCGGAGCGGATGAAGGCGGCCGAAGATGCGCTCGCCATGGTCAAGCTTCCCGGCTACGGGTCGCGCCGGCCCGGCCAGCTCTCCGGCGGCCAGCGCCAGCGCGTCGCGCTCGCCCGTGCCCTCGTCAACAAGCCACGCGTGCTGCTGCTCGACGAACCGCTCGGCGCGCTGGACCTCAAGCTGCGCGAACAGATGCAGGAGGAGCTGAAGGGCCTGCAGAAATCGCTCGGCATCACCTTCGTCTTCGTTACCCATGACCAGGGCGAGGCCCTTTCCATGGCCGACCGCATCGCCGTCTTCAACGACGGACGCATCCAGCAGCTCGGGACGCCGGAAGAGGTCTACAACAAGCCGCGCACGCGCTTCGTGGCGGATTTCGTTGGCTCCTCCAACGTGCTGACGCCGGATGTTGCCGCCCGTCTCGGCGGCCCGCGCAGGGATGCGAGCCTGAGGCCGGAAGCGATCCGCCTCGGCCCGGCCGCTCCCGGCGAAACCGCCGTCACCGGCCGTCTGCTGTCGAGCGCTTTCCTCGGGGCGACGCACCGCCTGACGGTGGAGGTCGATGGCGCGCGTCTCGCCGTCAGCGCGCCGGCCGGAAGCGCGGTGCCGGCGATCGGCGCACCCGTCATGCTCGCCTTTTCGTCCGCCGACCTGCACCCGATGGAGGCGGCATGACAAGCGCTGTCCTGCCCACCAGCGGCACGGTCCACGATCGCGGTTTCACCGGCCGGCTATCCGACACGCTCTGGCGCCATCCGCAGCTTTTTGCGGCCATTCTGCTGGTCCCGCCGTTGCTCTGGCTCGGGATCATCTATGTCGGGTCGCTCTTCGCGCTGCTTGCGCAAAGCTTCTTCTCGATCGACGATTTCTCCGGCCTCGTCACCTACGAGCTGACGTTCTCCACCTATCGACAGCTTCTCAGCGACGCCAACTTCGACATCATCATCCGCACGGTGCTGATGGCGGGGCTGGTCACGCTCGCTTCCGCGGCCATCGCCTTTCCCATCGCCTATTATGCGGCGCGCTATGCCAAGGGCCGGATGAAGGCCTTTTTCTATCTGGCCGTCATGCTGCCACTCTGGTCGAGCTATCTCGTCAAGGTCTACGCCTGGAAGCTGATCCTCGCAAAAGAAGGCATTCTCACCTGGTTCGTCGACAAACTGCACCTGACCTGGCTGCTTGATGCCTGGCTGGCCCTTCCGATCATCGGCGGCTCGTCGCTCTCGGTCAGCTACACCGGCACCTTCCTCGTCTTCCTCTATGTCTGGATGCCCTTCATGATCCTGCCGATCCAGGCGGCACTCGAGCGCGTGCCCGGCAATCTCGTGGAGGCCTCCGCCGATCTCGGCGCCACGCCGGGCCAGACCTTCCGCACCATCATCTTTCCGCTTGCGCTGCCGGGCATCGTCGCCGGTTCCATCTTCACCTTCTCGCTGACGCTGGGCGACTACATCATCCCGCAGATCGTCGGCTCCTCGCGCCTCTTCATTGGCCAGGCCGTCTATGCGCAGCAGGGAACGGCCGGGAATATCCCGCTCGCCGCGGCTTTCTCGGTCGTGCCGATCGTCATCATGGGGCTCTATCTCGCTGCCGCCAAACGCATGGGGGCCTTCAATGCGCTCTGATCGCTCCACCGCCGCGCCGCTGCCGTCGAAGATCGCCGCCGGTGCAGGCCTGCTCTTCCTGCATCTGCCGATCCTCATCATCTTCCTCTATGCCTTCACGACGGAGGAGAAGAGCTACCAGTTTCCGCCGCCGGGCCTGACGCTGCAATGGTTCGCGGTGACCTGGAACCGTCCGGATGTCTGGGCAGCGCTGACGCTCTCGGTCAAGGTCGCCTCTATCGCGACCGCCATCGCGCTCGTGCTCGGCACGCTCACCGCAGCCGCCGTCAGCCAGACGCGCTTCTTCGGCCGCGAGGCTGTCTCGCTTCTGGTCATCCTCCCGATCGCGTTGCCCGGCATCATTACCGGCATCGCGCTGCGGTCGGCCTTTTCGATCCTCGACATTCCCTTTTCCACCTGGACCATCGTGCTCGGCCACGCCACCTTCTGCATCGTCGTGGTCTACAACAATGCCGTGGCCCGCTTCCGGCGCATTTCCGGCTCGCTTGTGGAAGCCTCGATGGATCTGGGCGCCGATGGTTTCCAGACCTTCCGCTATGTGATCCTGCCCAATATCGGCACGGCGCTACTGGCCGGCGGCATGCTCGCCTTCGCGCTGTCCTTCGACGAAGTCATCGTCACCACCTTCACCGGCGGCCAGCAATCCACGCTGCCCATCTGGATGCTGGAGGAACTGATCCGCCCGCGCCAGCGCCCCGTCACCAATGTGGTCGCCATGGTCGTGGTGCTCGTCACCTTCCTGCCGATCCTGGCGGCCTATTACCTCACACGCGACGGCGATCAGGTCGCCGGCAGCGGCAAATGACTGTCCGACAAAGGGAGATCTCTCATGGACACTGAACTCTTGATCGGTTCCCGCTTCGAGGCCGGCACGGAAGCCGAGGAAAAGATCCTCAATCCCAAGACCGGCGGCGAGATCATTGCGCTGCCGGAAGCCTCCCACGCGCAGGTCGAGGCCGCCGTGGATGCCGCCGAGGGTGCTTTCGTCGCCTGGTCGCAGACGACACCTGCCGAGCGCTCTGCCTATCTCCTGAAGATCGCCGATGCGATCGAAGCGGACGCGGATGCCTTCGCCGCCCTCGAATCGCTGAACTGTGGCAAGCCGATCAATGCCGTCCGCAATGACGAATTGCCGGCGATCGTCGATTGCTGGCGCTTCTTTGCCGGCGCGATCCGCAACCTGCATGCTCCCGCGGCTGGTGAATATCTGCCGGGTCACACCTCGATGATCCGCCGCGACGCGGTCGGCATCATCGGCTCGATCGCGCCGTGGAACTATCCCCTGATGATGATGGCCTGGAAGCTGGCGCCCGCGCTCGCCGGCGGCAACACCGTCGTCTTCAAACCCTCCGAACAGACGCCGCTGACGGCGCTGAAAATGGCGAAGCTGCTCGCCGACATCCTGCCGGAAGGCGTGGTCAATGTCGTGCTCGGCCGCGGCGAAACGGTTGGCAATGCCATCATCAACCATCCGAAGATTTCCATGGTCTCCATCACCGGCGACATCGCCACCGGCAAGAAGGTGCTGACCGCCGCCTCCAAGACGGTGAAGCGCACCCATCTGGAGCTGGGCGGCAAGGCCCCCGTGATCGTCTATGACGACGCCGACCTCGAAGCCGTCGTCGCCGGCATCCGCACCTTCGGTTACTACAATGCCGGCCAGGACTGCACCGCCGCCTGCCGGATCTACGCCCAGGACGGCATCTACGAGAAGCTTGTCGCCGATCTCTCCGCCGCCGTTTCCACCATCCGCTACAACCAGGCCGACGACACCGAAAACGAGATCGGCCCCCTGATCTCCAGGCGCCAGCGCGATCGCGTCGCAAGCTTCGTCGAGCGGGCGAGCGAGCAGAAGCATATCCAGGTCACGGCCGGCGGGGCGCCTGGCTCCGAGCAGGGGTTCTTCTTCCAGCCCACGGTGGTGGCCGGCGCCACGCAGGATGACGAGATCGTCCGTCGCGAAGTCTTCGGCCCGGTCGTTTCCGTGACGCGTTTTTCGGACCCCGAACAGGCCGTCGTCTGGGCCAATGACAGCGACTACGGTCTCGCATCCTCCGTCTGGACGAAGGATATCGGCAAGGCCATGAAGGCCGCCGCTCGCCTGCAGTATGGCTGCACCTGGATCAACACGCATTTCATGCTGACCAACGAGATGCCGCATGGGGGCGTGAAGCAGTCCGGCTACGGCAAGGATATGTCGATCTACGCGCTGGAGGACTATACGGCCGTCCGCCACATTATGATCGCGCACGGCTGATCCGCGCGTCGTCTCAACGCCCGTGATTTTCGCCGGCCCGTCCGCGGAGCCGGCGGAACTTTTCGGCCTTTCGCGCGTCATCTTCACGCAAAACGTGGAGAACCAACATGTTGAAATGGGCCCTTATTTTCTTCGTCGTCTCGCTGATCACCGGCTTTCTCGGATTCTCGGGCGTATCGGCCGCAACAGCCTCGATCGCCAAGATCCTGTTCTTCATCGCCGTCGCGATCTTCCTCGTCTTCCTGGTGCTGGCGCTGATGGCCGGCGCTGCCGTGACGTGACACAGACGACTGTCTGACGCTGAAAGGCCCGGCTTGCCACGCGAGCCGGGCCTTTTGCATTGGCAGGCCCGGGCTGTGCTCTCACTTTCCTGCTATCCCATTGGTTTTCCGGCATGCGCTCGATATAGTCCGCGCCGGAGGCCGTGCATGATCTGGTTGTTGTTTGCCATTCCCGCCGTCGTGATCGTCTATCTGGCGGCTCGTTTCTCGCGTTTTCGGCATATTGCAGAGCCGGTCGTCAGCGTCATCGTCGCCCTCGGGCTGATCGTGGCCGCAACCGTCTGGTGGATTGACGAGGCGCGCAAGCCTGCGGCCGACATCGAGCCGCCCGGTGCCACCAGCGTCAACGCCGCCGCCGAGCGGGCCAACCTTTCCATCTCCAATCTCGAGGTGACGGAAAGCCGGCCGGCCGGCGTCTTCCATGCCAAGGGCATCATTGCCAACGGCACTGCCCGCATGACCGACTACATCCGCCTGTCCGTCGTGTTGCAGGACTGCGCCGCAAACCCCTGCCGGCGCGTGGGGGAGGATACGCCGCTGCTTCTGCTCTCCATCCTGCCCGGTGAGAGCAAGAGCTTCGAAACCTATGTCACCGTGCGCCCCGGCGTGCGTCCCGTCGCCAGGCCCGAATGGTCGGCCACCATCACAGATGCCCGGCTTTCCGACCCCTGATGGACGCGCGTGAGGGAGCCCGCGTGCCACGCAGGGCTGCCGCGCATTTGCCGCCCTGTACTTTTGACCGGATGCATTGTAAGGGAGCGCGCATGTGAAGGTCGGTGCTTTGCCGGCCAGGACTTTGCTCCGTCTGGAAACGCGCCCTGCGCGCTGCCGCCGCGGCAGGGACTAGAAGACCCCGAAAGACAATGGAATGACTGAATTCGAAGGCATGGCGCCGGCGATCGCCGCGGCGTTGAGCAAGCGCGGCTACACGACGCTGACCCCCGTGCAGAAGGCCGTGATCGCGAGCGATCTCGAAGGCCGCGATGCGCTCGTCTCCGCCCAGACGGGCTCCGGCAAGACGGTGGCCTTCGGCCTCGCGCTCGCCCCGGACCTGCTTTCCGGCCATGAGCGCTTCGAGCGCCCCGGCGCCCCGCTCGCCCTCATCGTCGCGCCGACGCGCGAACTGGCGCTGCAGGTCATGCGCGAACTCTCCTGGCTCTATGCCGAAGCCGGCGCCACGGTTGCCACCTGCGTGGGCGGCATGGACCCGCGCACCGAACGCCGCACGCTGGAGCGCGGCGCCCACATCGTCGTCGGCACGCCCGGCCGCCTGCGCGACCACATCACCCGCGGCGCCCTCGACATGTCGGAAATACGCGCCGTGGTGCTGGACGAAGCCGACGAAATGCTCGACCTCGGTTTCCGCGAAGACCTCGAATTCATTCTCGAGGAAGCGCCGGATGACCGCCGCACCCTGATGTTCTCGGCGACCGTGCCGCGCGCCATCGAGACCATGGCGCAGAACTACCAGAAGAACGCCGTGCGCCTGGAAACGGCCTCCGAAAGCCGCCAGCATGGCGACATCGAATACCGCGCGCTGGTCGTCGCCCCGGCCGACCGCGAAAACGCTATCGTCAACGTGCTGCGCTTCTATGAAGCCAAGAACGCCATTGTCTTCTGCTCGACCCGTGCGGCCGTGAACCATCTGACGGCCCGCTTCACCAATCGCGGCTTTGCCGTCGTGGCGCTCTCTGGCGAACTCAGCCAGAACGAGCGCACCCACGCGCTGCAGGCCATGCGCGATGGCCGCGCCCGCGTCTGCATCGCAACCGACGTTGCCGCCCGCGGCATCGACCTGCCGGGCCTCGAACTCGTCATCCATGCGGATCTGCCGACCAACTCGGAGACCCTGCTGCACCGTTCGGGCCGCACAGGCCGCGCCGGCAACAAGGGCGTCAGCGCCCTCATCGTGCCGCTGTCGGCCCGCCGCAAGGCCGAGCGACTGCTGTCGGGTGCCAATGTCGTGCCGAACTGGGCTCTGCCGCCGTCGGCCGACGAGGTGACGGCGCGCGACCACGAGCGCCTCGCGACCGATCCGGCGATTGCCGAGCCGCTGCTGGACGACGAGCGCGACGCCGTGGCGACGCTTGTTGCCAACCACACGCCCGAACAGCTCGCCACCGCGTTCCTCCGCCTGTGGAGCGCCGGTCATTCCGCGCCGGAAGACCTGATCGAAGTGCAGCTCGACGCTGGCGCCAAGCGCGCCCGCAAGGACGCGACCGACGGTCCGGTCGATTTCGGCCCGGCGCGTGCCCGTACCGATTTCGCCGGCAGCCTGTGGTTCTCGCTCTCGGTCGGCCGCAAGCAGCGCGCCGAGCCGCGTTGGCTGATCCCCATGCTCTGCCGCGCCGGAAAGATCTCCAAGTCGTCGATCGGCGCGATCCGCATGCGCGAGGACGAGACCTTCGTGGAAATCGACGCGGCCTCCGAAGATGTCTTCCTCGGCGCCATCGGCCCGAAGATGACCATCGAAAAGGGCATCCGCCTGACGCAGATCGACGGCAAGCCGGATTTGGGCGGCGGCAGCGCGCGCGAGGCCTCGGATGGCGAGCGCCGTCCGCCCCGCGCCGACCGCGCTCCGCGCGATGATGCGCGGCCGGCAAAGCCGCGTGGCGAATGGACCGACAAGCCCCGCGGCGACTATGCCGACAAGCCCCGCAAGGCCGGCGGCTGGAAGCGCGACGGCGAGGGTGACGCCCGCTCCGCCAATGCTCGCCCTTACGCCAAGCGCGAGGGTGGCAATGACAAGCCGCGCGGCGAAAAGGCCTATGGCGAGAAGTCGTTTGGTGACAAGCGCCCGAAGCCCAAGGGCGAGTGGCAGGATGCCCCGGCCCGCAAGTCGGCTGCCGGTGATCGCCCTCGTTTCAACGACGGCGAAGCGGCCATGCGCCGCGAAGACGACCGCGCCTGGAAGACCAATGAGAGTGCGTCGGAGCGTCCCGCCCGTAAATTCGCCGACAAGTTTGCTGACAAGGGCGACAAGGCCTATGGCGACCGCAGCTTCAAGCCCCGCGCCAAGCCTGCCGGCCGTGCCGACGGTAATGCCCCGCAGGCCGGAGCCGGCAAGCCGAAGAAGGCCAAGCGCAAGGACGCGTGAGGCCGATCGTTTCCGCCTCAAGGCGGGCAAGTTTCGAACACCGTTTTGAGATCGTCCCCGGGTTTGACCCGGGGACGATTTTTTATTGGGCATCACGACCGAGACTGCTGCGCGGTTTCAGGATCGATCGAAGCCGTCGCCCCTGCGTGGTTCAGGGCTCACATGAAGTCGCGCGCAATCACCTTTTCGAAGTGCTTCTCGAAAACCTGCATCTCCCCCTCGAAAGCGGTCACGTCGGCTGATGTCAGCCAGTCCGTGGTGGTGCAGGCGAGGCGGGCGGTGGCGACCGTCTTCACCTGCCAGCCGGGGCGGCGTGCTTCGCAGGTCCAGGTGGATGTGCCGGTCATGGAGAGTGGATCGGCTGGATCGATGGTCCAGGTTTCCTCGCGAATGTCGCGCGTCGCAAGGCCAGTGCCGGGATGCTCGAAGAGACCGGTATCCTCAAGGATGCGGTAGTGGGTGAGGCCGGTCGTCAGGTCGCGTTCGACGCGGCGGCTGGTACGGCCGGGCGCATGCTCGATATAGGTCGGGAGCGGATTCGGGTTTTCCGGTTCCGGCACGGTGATCCGTTCGTGCGCGCCGAGGAGCGGCAGGGAGAGCGTCAGCCAGCCGGCATCGATGGTGAGACCGGGGTTCTCCGGCTGCGGCAGGATCATCGGCCAGTAGCTGGTGGAGATGGCGAGGCGGATGCGGTGGCCGGGGGCGAAGCGGTAGCCGCAGGCATCGAGCGTCACGCGTACCGGTACATCCTTGCCCGGCGGCAGCGACTCCGGCGTCTCGTTGCCGTTGCGGTGGGCGAGGTTCAGAACGCCGAAGGCGACGCGGGTGGCAGTGCCGTCCGGGTGGATATCGACGAGGCGCACGGCGATATTGGCGCGCTCCGCCGTGCAGGCGAGCACGAGGTCGAGATCGGGCATGCCGAGCACGGTGACGGCGTCGGAAAGCGGCGCGGTCTCGTAGACCAGCGAGCCGGCATCGTCGCCGCGTTGGTCGCCGGCCATCTCCGCGTCGGGCTTTAGGGTGAAGTATTCGCCGCTCGCCGTGCCGGTGTCGAGCGGCGAGCAGATGAAGGCGCGGGCCTTGGAGCGATCGGCGGGATCGCGCGCCAGCCTGCCGTCGGCGGCGACGGCGAAGGTGGCGGTCGGACGATCCGCCCAGTCCTTCACCGCGACCCAGAAGCCGGGATCGGCATTGCGGCGCAGCGCCGGTTTCGGTCCGTCGAGAATATAGGCGCGCATCGGCGGCAGGGTCTCGACGCCGGTTTCCTCGTTGCAGAGCCAGCGCCGCCACCAGGCGATGGCCTCGGCGTGGAAATCCATGCGCGGCTTCGGCCAGGCGAAGTGCGGATACTTGTGCACCCAAGGGCCGATGAGGGCGCGGGCGCGCTCGCCCAGACCTTCGAGCGCCTTGACCGGCGTGTTGCGGTAGCCGTCCGCCCAGCCGGCGATGACGAGGGCAGGGACGGGGAAACCGTCGAAGTCTTCACAGATCGAGCCGTGTTTCCAGAAGGCATCGCGGCGCTGGTGGGTCAGCCATTCCTCCAGGAAGAAGGGCTCGCCCTCCAGCCGCTCCATCCACATGTCGCGCCAGCGGTCGCCGACGAGTTCGGGATCGGGCGAGCGGGACTGGTAGCCGAGCATGGTGGCGGCCCAGGAAAGCTGGGCGGAGAGGTGGCAGCCATTTTTATAGTGGATGTCGTCATTGTAGCGATCGACGGTGGAGGCGATCGAGATCACGGCTCTGAGCGCCGGGGGCTTCAGGGCCGCGACCTGCAGGCAGTTGAAGCCGCCCCAGGAGATACCCATCATGCCCACCGCTCCGTTTGACCAGGGCTGGCGGGCGATCCAGGCGATGATCTCGCAGGCGTCCGAGAGTTCGCGCGGCGTATATTCCCCGTCGATCACGCCGTCGGATTCGCCCGAGCCGCGGATATCGACACGCACGCCGGCAATGCCGGCGCCGGCAAAGACGGGATAGGTGGATTCGTCGCGCGGGCTGGTGCCGTCGCGCTTGCGGTAGGGCAGGAATTCCAGCACGGCCGGCACAGGATCGGCACTCGCCCCCTCCGGCATCCAGATGCGGGCGGCGAGCCGCGTGCCGTCGGCAAGCGTGATCCAGTCATTTTCGATGACGGTGAAGGGACGGGCTGGGGAGGGGCTTTTCATCGCGGCTGCTTCTGGTTCATGCTGGCCCGGCCGGCGACGCTGCCGGCGGGATAGGAAAGGGATCGCCGATGCGTCCGGCGTCATGTCTTGTCGGCCTGCTCCTCGTGTCCACGCCAGTCGTGGCGGACGATGCAGTCAAAATTCCGGCCTGCGCGCTTTCGGGCGCGACGAGTGTGATGATCGGCGGCCAGCCGGCCCTGCGCCTCTCCGACGTCGCGAACTGTCCGCCGGCGCTGTACGACATTCTTCCCTCGATCCGCATCGAGGGCCAGCCAGCCGTGCATTTCAAGCCTGGCGCCACAGACGCCACGACCTGCGGTGCCGGCAGCGAGGCGAGCGTGACGCTCGAGGGCAAGGCGGCGACGCGGCTCGGAGACGTGGCCTGCACCGGAAAATGAGGTCAGTTTCTTATTGCTCGCTCAATAGCCCCCGCTTTCCATGCGTCGTTCTGACAGCACGCGTTCCAGCCAGCCGATTTCCATCTCCGGCACGGATTTCAGCAGGAGGTCCGTGTAGTCGTCGAAGGGGGGCGAGAGGACCTTGGATTTGGGGCCGAAACGGACAAGGCGGCCGCGATACATGACGGCGACGGCGTCGGCGATGGCGCGGACGATGGCGATGTCGTGGGTGATGAAGAGATAGGAGACGGAGGTCTCGTCCTGCAGCTTGGCGAGCAGGTTGAGAATGCCTTCGGCGACCAACGGATCAAGCGCCGAGGTCGGTTCGTCGCACAGGATGAGATCGGGCTTGGCGGCAAGCGCCCGGGCGATGGCGACGCGCTGCTTCTGACCGCCGGAGAGTTCGGCCGGATAGCGGTCGAGGAAGCGGGCGCCCATCTCGATCTGATCCAGCAGTTCCTTGACGCGCTCGGTCTTTTCCTTGCCCGATAGACCGAAATAGAAGCTCAAGGGGCGGCCGATGATGTCGCGCACCGTCTGGCGCGGGTTCATGGCCGTATCCGCCATCTGGTAGATCATCTGGATGCGGCGCAGCTGGTCCTTCGATCGGGCCTTCAGCGTGGACGGCAGGCTCTCGCCGTCGAAGGTGACCCGTCCTTCCAGGGGCGGCAGAAGGCCTGTAATCACACGGGCGAGCGTCGATTTTCCGGAACCGCTCTCCCCGACCACGGCCAGGGTCTGGCCCTTCGGCAGGTGCAGCGTCACGTCATGCAGCACCTTGAAGCCGTTGGAGTAGCCGGCGGTGACATTCTCGATCGACAGGAATTTCGACGTCTGTTCCTTCGCCTCGTCACGCCGGGTCTGCCTGACACTGACAAGCGCACGGGTATAATCTTGCGTCGGCGTCTCGATGATTTCCCGGGTCGTGCCGTATTCCACCATGCGGCCGCTTCTCAGCACCATGATATGGTCGGAGATCTGGGCAACGACGGCGAGGTCGTGGGTGATGTAGAGGGCGGCGACCCCGGTTTCGGCAATGGCGTGCTTGATGGCGGCGAGCACGTCGATCTGGGTCGTCACGTCGAGCGCCGTGGTCGGCTCGTCGAAGACGATCAGCTCCGGATTGGGGCAGAGCGCCATGGCGGTCATGGCGCGCTGGAGCTGGCCGCCGGAGACCTGGTGGGGAAAGCGGTCACCAAAGGTTTCGGGGCTCGGCAGGCCAAGCACGCGGAAGAGATCGCGGGCGCGTTTCCGTGCCTCCGCCTTGGTCATGATGCCGTGCCGGACAGAGGCCTCGATCACCTGGTCGCCCAGCTTGTGGGCGGGGTTGAAGGCGGCGGCGGCCGACTGGGCGACGTAGCAGACACGCCTGCCCCTGATGTCGCGGATGCCGGCGCGGTCGAGCTGGAGGAGATCGGCGCCGCCAAGCACGACCTCGCCGCCGGTGATGCGTACACCGCCGCGGCCATAGGCCATGGCCGACAGGCCGATGGTGGACTTGCCGGCACCGGACTCGCCGATGAGGCCGAGCACCTTGCCCTTTTCCAGCGTGAAGGCGACATCCTCGACCAGGGTGACGGTCTTGGGCGGCTCGCCCGGCGGATAGCTGGTCGCCTCGATCTTGAGGTTGCGGACGGACAGGATTTCAGGCATCGCCGCGTCCTCCCTTCAGGCTCGAGGTTCGCTTCATCAGCCAGTCCACGACGAGGTTGACGCAGATGGCAAGCGCGGCGATTGCCGTGCCCGGTACGAGGGCGGCGGAAATGCCGAAGATGATGCCGTCCTTGTTGTCCTTCACCATGCCGCCCCAGTCGGCGGCCGGCGGCTGGATGCCGAGGCCGAGGAAGGAGAGGGTGGAGAGGAAGAGGATGGAGAAGGCGAAGCGCAGGCCGAATTCGGCCAGAAGCGGCGACAGCGTGTTGGGCAGGATCTCGCGGAAGATGATCCAGAGCGAGCCTTCGCCGCGCAGGCGCGCCGCTTCCACGAATTCCATGACGGCGACATCGAGCGCCACGGCGCGGCCGATGCGGAAGACGCGGGTTGAATCGAGGATCGCCATGACGAGGATGAGGATCCAGATGTTCTGCGGAAGCACGGCGAGCACGACGAGCGCGAAGATCAGCGTCGGGATCGCCATCATCAGGTCGTTCAGGCGCGAAAGGCCCTGATCCACGAGGCCGCCCGTGACGGCGGCGGTGAAGGACAGGATCATGCCGAGCGCAAACGAAATGAAAGTGGCAGCGAGCGCCACGAAGATCGTGGTACGGGCGCCGAAGATGAGACGCGACAGGAGATCGCGGCCGAGATTGTCGGTGCCGAGCAGATACTCGCCGCTCATCGGCAGCCAGATGGGGCCGACGACTTCCGTCTCGCCATGCGGGGCGAGCCAGGGGGCAAAGAGGGCGCAGGCAAGCGCAATGGCGATGCCGGCCATGCCGATCAGGGCGCTCAAGGGGATGGCTTTCAGGCGCATGATGTCCTCACCTTGGATGTCTGAGGCGGGGATTGGCGAGGATGGCGATGATGTCGGCCGCCATGTTCAGGAAGATGTAGAAGGCCGCGAAGATGAGGCCGCAGGCCTGCACGACCGGCATGTCGCGCACCGTCACCGCATCCACCATGTACTGGCCCATGCCGGGATAGACGAAGACCACCTCGACCACGACGACGCCGACGACGAGATAGGCGAGGTTGAGGGCCACGACGTTGACGACCGGGGCGACCGCATTCGGCGCAGCGTGGCGGGCGATGATGCGGAAGGCGCCGAGGCCCTTCAGTTCCGCCGTCTCCACATAGGGCGATGACATGACGTTGAGGATCGCGGCGCGGGTCATGCGCATCATGTGGGCGAGGACGACGAGCACCAGCGTTGCCGTCGGCAGCGCGATGGCCGAGAGGCGGTCGGTGAAGGCCATGCCATCGTAGACGGTCGAGGGGAAGGTCGCGATGCCGAATTTCACGCCGAAGAACAGGATGAGCAGATAGCCAACGAAGAACTCCGGAAGAGAGATCGCCGCCAGTGAGACGACATTGATGATGCGGTCCGGCAGGCGGTTGCGGAACTGCACGGCGATCATGCCGAGCGCGATCGCCAGCGGCACGGAGATGGCAGCGGCGAAGGCAGCGAGAAAGAGCGAATTGCCGAGCCGCTTGCCGATCTGCTCGCTCACCGAGTTCTTCGAGGCCCAGGAGGTGCCGAAATCGCCGGTCAGCGCGCCGCCGAGCCAGGAGAGGTAGCGTTCCGTTACGGGCCGGTCGAGGCCGAGATCCTTGCGGATGTTTTCGACGGCCTGCGGGGTGGCAGACTGGCCGAGATAGGTGGTGGCGAAATCGCCCGGCAGCGCCTCGACGCCCCCGAAAATCATGATGGAGACGGCAAGGAGCAGGCCGATGCTGAGGCCGAGGCGCTGGAAGATCAGGGCGGCCAGCGGCCGGCGAAGCGAAAATCGCCGCCAGGGACCGCCCGTGACAACGCCGCCCGCAAGCGGGCTCGTCGCTGCCGTCGATGGGGAAGAGGTGCCGGAAACGGAACGGTCGCGCGGGTGGAGCCCACCCGCGCCGGTTTCGTTCGCCGTTCCCGGGCCACTTGCGGAGCCCGGCGCCGCCATCAGGCGTCGAGCCAGACGCGGGTTGCGACGTAGCCGTTCGACATGTCGTTGCCGATGTCGTGGACGTAGCCCTTGACCTGCTTGCTGGCCGCGTTCACGAAGTCGTTGAACATCGGCAGGATGAGGCCGCCTTCGTCGCGCACCATCATCGCCATGGCGCGGTACAGATCCTTGCGCTTGGCCTCGTCGAGTTCCGAGCGGGCCTCCAGCAACAATTTGTCGAAGTCGGGACGCTTGAAGCGCGTATCGTTCCAGTCCGCCGTCGAGAGGTAGGCGGTGGAATACATCTGGTCCTGCGTCGGGCGGCCGCCCCAGTAGGAGGTGGAGAAGGGCTGCACGTTCCAGACGTTCGACCAGTAGCCGTCGCCGGGCTCGCGCTTGACCTCGATCTCGATGCCGGCCTTCTTCGCCGTTTCCTGGTAGAGCACGGCCGCATCCACCGCACCGGGGAAGGCGACGTCGGAGGTGCGCAGCAGGACCGGGCCGGAATGGCCCGACTTCTTGAAGTGGAAGGCGGCTTTGTCCGGATCATAGGCGCGCTGCTCGATGCCTTCGGGGAAGAGGGCATAGGTGTCGTTGATCGGGAAGTCGTTGCCGATCTTGCCGTAGCCGCCGAGGATGGTCTTGACCATCGTCTCGCGGTCCATGGCGTATTTCAGTGCCAGACGCAGGTCGTTGTTGTCGAAGGGCGCGGTGTTGCAGTGCATGATGAAGACGTAGTGGCCGCGGCCGGAGGTGGAGAGAATCTCCACGGTCGGCGCGCGCTTCAGGAGGTCCACCGTCTTCGGATCGACGCGGTTGATGTAGTGTACCTGGCCGGACGACAGCGCCGCGATGCGGGCGGTCGCGTCGTTCATGTTGATGATTTCGATGCTGTCGACATAGCCGCGGTCGGTGCGCCAGTCGTCGGCATTGCGCTCCAGCGTGGCGCGCACGCCCGGCTCGAAACTCTTCAGCTTGTAGGGGCCTGTGCCGATGCCGGCGGTCGGGTTTTCGTAGCCGCCGCCGGGCTGGATGACGAGGTGGTAGTCCGTCAGAAGAAGCGGCAGGTCGGCATTGCCTTCCGTCAGCGTCAGGACGAGCTTGTCGCCGTCCGCCTTGATTTCCTTGATCGACTTCATGACGCCGAGCGCGCCGGACTCGGACTTCTCGTCCGTGTGGCGCTGCAGGGTCTTCACCACGTCATCGATGGTCAGTTCCTTGCCATCGTGGAATTTGACGCCCTTGCGCAGCGTGAAGGTCCAGGTCGCCGCATCGGCAGAGGGCTCCCAGCTTTCGGCCAGCGCCGGAACGGCGGCACCCGTCGTCGGATGGCTTTCGACCAGCATGTCGCCCCAGCAGCGGCCGATGCAGAACATGACCTGCGAAAGGAACTTGGCGGGGTCGTTGCTGTCGGTGGCCGAGCCGCCCTCGAGGCCGAGCTTCAGGTGTCCGCCGCGCTTGGGTTCTTGGGCGGCTGCGCTGGTCGCGAACATCGTCCCGGCGGCCGAGAGCGCCACGCCGGCCGCCAGCGTGCGGCCCATGAATTCACGACGGTTCATCTTGCCGAGCATGACCTGCCGGGCGAGGTAATTTTCGTAATCGCTCATTTCCAGTTCCCTTCTGGCTTGGCGTTTCCGCCTTTTGATTCTGATCCGATGTCTGCCGGTCTTGTCGCCGGTCTTGCAGGCTTTGGAGGGCTGCCTGACCCCGCCCTCAGGCCTCAAACGTTCATCGTCTTTGCCGAGCTTAACGTTCGCGGCGAAGGATGTAACCTCTTGATTGTGTGGTCGTTGAATAAATCCTCCTTATGGCAGGCGGCAGCGTGGCCGCAGGTTCGAGGTATCAGCGTCCCTTCCAGACGGGATCGCGCTTTTCGGCGAAGGCGCGGGCACCTTCCAGCTGGTCTTCGCTGCCGTAAAGCACATCCACGGTCCGCAGCTGCCGGCGGGTGACCTTGTTCATCGTCGTCTGGAAAGCCTCGCCTTCTGCCTCGCGCACCACTTCCTTGATGGCGGCGTAGACGAGCGGCGGGCCGCTTTCGAGCAGGCGTGCAAGCGCCCAGGCGCGCTCCATGAGCTTGTCCGCAGGCAGGATCTCGTTGACGAAGCCCCAGCGGTGGGCTTCCGCCGCATCCAGCCAGCGGCCGGTCAGCAGCATGTCCATGGCGATGTGGTAGGGGATGCGCTTCGGCAGCTTGATGGAGGCGGCATCGGCCACCGTTCCGGAGCGGATTTCCGGCAGCGCGAAGGTCGCGTGTTCGGCGGCAAGAATGAGGTCGGTGGACAGCGCGATCTCCAGACCGCCGCCGCAGCAGATGCCGTTGATGGCGGCGATGATCGGCTTGTTGAGGTCGCGCAGTTCCTGCATGCCGCCGAAGCCGCCCACACCATAGTCGCCGTCCACCGCATCGCCGGCGGCAGCGGCCTTCAGGTCCCAGCCGGGGCAGAAGAATTTTTCACCCGCGCCGGTGATGATGGCGACGCGCAGGCTCTCGTCGTCGCGGAAATCCTGGAAGATGCGGCCCATGATGCGGCTTGTGACCAGATCGATGGCGTTGGCCTTGGGGCGGTCGATGGTGACTTCGAGAATGCCGCCGTCGCGGCGGGTGCGGATCGGGTCGGTCACGGGGTCTTCCTCCTGCGGATCAGGGCGTCGGCGGCGAAGACACCCTGGCCTTCGGGCAGCACCATGAGGGGATTGATATCGAGTTCGTCGAGATCTGCGGCGTTGGCAGCGACATAGCCGGCCGCAGCCGCGATAGCGGCGACGAGCGCCTCCATGTCGCCGCGCCGTCCGCCCCTGTAGCCGGCGAGCAGGCGCGAGATCTTGAGCCCGGCAAGGGCCGCGCGGATGGTTTCGCTGTCGGTTGGCAGCGTCAGAAGGGCCGAATCTTCCAGCAGTTCCACCAGAATGCCGCCGGCACCGATGGTCAGCACCGGCCCGGCGACGGGATCGCGCAGCGCGCCGATGATGAGTTCGGCAACCGGCCGTGCCACCATACGCTCGACAAGGAAGCCCGTGGCAACGCCGGCCATGCGCCCGGCCGCCTGCCGCACGGCGCCGGCATCGGCGAGGTTGAGGATGACGGCGCCGGCCTCGGTCTTGTGGGCGACGCCGAGGCCCTTCAGGACCACGGGGAAGCCGAGCTTCTCCGCAGCGCGGGCGGCGGCATCGGGGCTGTCGGCGGTGATGCCCTGTGGCACTGGCAGGCCGGCGGCGGCAAGCTCGGCCTTGGCCTCGGCTTCGGTCAACAGTTCCGTGTCACCAGAGGAGGGCGGTGTCGTCAGGAGGGGCGCGGGCGCGGGTTTGGCCCAGGCCTCGCCGATGTCGGCGGCGATCTCGGCGGCGGCGAGCGCTTCATCGATGCCGGAGAAGGGCACGATGCCTTGCGCCATCAGCCGCTCCGCGACCTCTTCCGGCATGTTCTCCGCCATGCTGGCGACGATGCCGGCGACGGCGCCGGTGGCACGCGCCGCATCCATCACCGCGTCGGTGGTGGTGTCCCAGTCCGCTCCGTTGCAACGGTCGGCGCGGGGAAAATCGAGGACCAGGAGGTTGAGGTCGTAGCCGCCCTGCATCATCGCACCGAAGGCGGCGGCCTGCTTGTTGCGGTCGCCCCAGACGAAGGTGTGGTAGTCGAGCGGATTGGCGAGTGCCACCATGGGGCCGAGGGCGGCGCGCAGCGGCGGGCGTTGCTCGTCCTTCAGCGGGCGGAATTCAACGCGCCGACGGACGCCCGCATCGGCCACCAGCGAGGCCTCGCCGCCCGAACAGCTCATCGAGGACACCGCCCGGCCGGAAAGCGCGCCATGCGCATGCAGGAGCTTCAGTGTCTCCAGCATTTCCGGCAGCGTATCGACGCGGCCGATGCCGAGACGGGCGAGAAGGGCGGAGGAGACGGCGTCGTTGCCGGCGAGCGAGGCCGTGTGCGAGACGGTGGCGGCCTGTGCGGCTTCGGAACGGCCGACCTTCAGCATGATCACCGGCTTTTTCAGTTCGCGCGAGCGTGTCGCCAGCCGTTCGAGGGAGGCGATGCTGTCGAAGCCTTCCACATGCAGGCCGACGGTGGTGACGCGGGGGTCTTCCAGCGCGGCGATGGCGAGATCGCAAAGGCCCGTCTGGGCCTGGTTGCCGGCCGTCATGAGATAGGCGAGCGGCAGGCCGCGGCGCTGCATGGTGAGGTTCAGCGCGATGTTGGAGGACTGGGTGAGGATGGCGACGCCGCGTTCGACGCGGGTCATGCCATGCTGGTCGGGCCACAGCAGGGCCCCATCGAGCATGTTGATGAAGCCGTAGCAATTGGGGCCGAGCACCGCCATGCCCGTGGCGGCCTCGATCAGCCGCGCCTGCAACGCCGGGCCATCCGGCAGTTCGGCGGCCGCTTCGAGGAACCCGGACGCGTAGCAGACGGCGCCGCCGGCTCCGCGCGCGGCAAGGCTTTTGACGATGTCGATGGTCAGTTCCCGGTTCACGCCGATGAAGGAGGCGTCGGGCGCGCCCGGCAGATCGGCGACGCTGCGGTAGCAAGGCCGGCCGGCGATCTCGTCCAGCTTCGGATGGACCGGCCAGATCGCGCCGGAATAGCCCATCCGGTCGCATTGCTCGATGACGCGGCGGGCCTCCTTGCCGCCGAAGACGGCGATGGTCCGGGGGCGGATCAGGCGGGCGAGGGCGTCATGGGGCAGGGTCACGGGCGGGCTCCGGTGGAGGCGGCTGTTGGATGTCGGCGCGTTTGGGGCGGCACCCCCCTCTGTCCTGCCGGACATCTCCCCCGCAAGGGGGGAGATCCGCAGGAGGCTGGCTCCGTGTTACGCCGGAGAGGTTTCCGTATGACGAGCGCGCGCCGCGTCCGATCTCCCCCCTTGCGGGGGAGATGCCCGTCAGGGCAGAGGGGGGCAAGCCCCGAGCGCCGACGCGATAATCCCATCCTCACGCCCCCAGCGGCCGCAGGAGATCACGGCTGATGATGTGGCGCTGGATTTCCGAGGTGCCGTCCCAGATGCGCTCGACGCGGGCGTCGCGCCAGAAGCGGGCGAGCGGCAGGTCGTCCATCAGGCCCATGCCGCCATGGATCTGGATCGCCTCGTCGGTGACGCGGGCGAGCATTTCGGTCGCGTAGAGCTTGGCGGAGGCGATCTCGCGGTTGGCGGGCAGCTTGTTGTCGAGGCGCCAGGCGGCCGAGAGCGTCAGGAGATCGGCGGCGTCGATTTCCGTGATCATGTCGGCGAGCTTGAAGGAAACGCCCTGGTTGGCGCCGATCGGCTTGCCGAACTGCTTGCGCTCGGCGGCGTAGGAGAGCGCATAGTCGAAGGCGCGGCGGGCCCGGCCCACGGAGGTGGCGGCGACCGTCAGGCGGGTGGCGTAGAGCCAGTCATTGGCGATGTCGAATCCCTTGTGGACCTCGCCCAGCACCTGCGAGGCCGGCACGCGGCAGTCGTCGAAGGTCAGGATGCAGTTATGGTAGCCGCGATGCGAGACGGAGCTGTAGCCCTCCCGGATCTCGAAGCCCGGCGTGCCGCGATCGACCAGGAAGCAGGTGATCAGCTTCTTCTTGCCGCGCGGCGTATCCTCCTCGCCGCTCGCCACGAAGACGATGACGAAATCTGCGAGATCGGCGTGGCTGATGAAGTGCTTGGAGCCGTTGATGATCCAGTCGTCGCCGTCCTTCTTCGCCATGCATTTCATGCCGCGCACGTCTGAGCCGGCATCCGGTTCCGTCATGGCGAGCGCATCGACGCGGTCGCCGCGCACGGCCGGCAGCAGGTAGCGTTCGCGCTGCTCGCCTTCGCAGGCCATGAGAATGCCGGAGGGCCGCCCGAAGAAGACGGTGAGGCCCATGGAGCCGCGGCCGAGCTCGCGCTCCACCAGCGTGAAGGAGGTGTGGTCGAGGCCGGCGCCGCCGACCTCTTCGGGAAAATTGCAGGCGTAGAAGCCGAGCGCCTTGCACTTGTCGGCGATTTCCTTGCCGAGTTCGGGCGGCACGTGGCCGGTGCGCTCCACCTCGTTTTCATGCGGGTAGATTTCCGTCTCCACGAAGCTGCGCACCGTATCGACGATCATTTCCTGCTCGGGCGTCAGGGCGAAATTCATGTCTCGGTCCTCCCTGGCTCACGCCCGCTTCTGGCCGACATGCCGGCCGACACCCTCGGGGGCGGGCAGGCGCGCATGGCCGTCTGCGATCGCGGCGATCTTTTCCAGCACGGCGGCCGGGGCCGGCGCGGACTTGCCGGCGGCGCTATCGACATGCAGCATGATCTGCTCGGCGGTGGCGAGGGCAGCGCCTGTTTCGGCATCGTTGACGGTCGAGAAGAAGTGCAGGCGCTTGTCGTCGTGGGAGAGGATCTGCAGCGTCGTGTAGAGCCTCTGGCCGAGCTTGGCTTCGCCGAGATGGCGGATGTGGGTCTCTACCGTGTAATAGCTGTGGCCGGCCTCGACATAGGCGAAATCGACGCCGATCAGTCGCAACAGCGCGTCGGATGTATCGCCAAAGAGCTGGAGATAGCGGTGCTCGGTCATGTGGCCGTTGTAATCGACCCAGGCGGCATTGACGCGTGTGTCGAGGAGGCGCAGCGGCGCGGAGGTGTCGGGCGCTGCCTCTTTGACGCCGGCCTCGGCCCAGAGGCGCTTTTCGAAATCGGCGAGCAGCTTGCCGGCGCCCCAGCCTTCGCCGCCATTGCCCGACTTCAGCGCCTGCATGATGCCGACGAGGTTTTCGTCGCGGATGCGTTCGAGTTCGCGGATCGAGCGCCCCCTGGCCTGGGCATCCGACTGCGCCCCGATCTTTTCCACCAGCGCATCATCGAGATCGACGACGTCGGTGAACTTCGTCCAGGGCCAATGCAGGCAGGGGCCGAACTGGGCGAGGAAATGGCGCATGCCGGCTTCGCCGCCAGCGATGCGGTAGGTTTCGAAGAGGCCCATCTGGGCCCAGCGCATGCCGAAGGAATAGCGCATGACATCGTCAAGCGTCTCGGTGTCGCAGATGTCGTCCTTGATGAGCCAGAGCGCCTCGCGCCACAGGGCTTCCAGCAGGCGGTCGCCCACGAAGGCCTCGATTTCCTTGGCGATGACGACGCCCTTCATGCCGATCTGGGCGACGCCCGTCTTGGCCTTCTCGATGGTTGCGGCAGAGGTCTTCGCGCCGCCGACCAGTTCCACCAGCGGCAGCAGGTAGACGGGGTTGTAGGGGTGGGCGACGAAGAGGCGTTCGGGATGTTTCATCTCCGCCTGCAGATCGCTCGGCAGGAGGCCCGAGGTGGAGGAGCCGATCAGCGCCGTCGGGCTTGCGGCCGCATCGATCTGGTTGATGACGCCGCGCTTCAGTTCGAGGCGCTCGGGCACGCTTTCCTGAATCCAGTCAGCACCTTCCACGGCTTCGGCAATGCTGTTGAAGAAGGTGAGCGTGCCCTTCGGCGGCAGCGGCGCCATGGTGAGCAGGCCATAGGCGCGCTCGGCATTCGCCATGACTTCGCCGACGATGCGGGCGGCTTCCGGGTGGGGGTCGTAGATGGCGACGTCGATGCCGGCGAGCGCAAACCGCGCTGCCCAGGCCCCGCCGATGACGCCGCCGCCGATGCAGGCGGCCTTGGTGATGGTGGTCATGATCCGAGTTTCCGTTTTCACGTCGAGGAAAGGGGCGATGGCAGGCGCGGCCGCTCTCAGGCGCGGGGCGCGCGCTTGGTCAGCTTCAGCTTTTCGCGCACCTCGGCCGGGCCGATGATGCGGGCACCCATGTTCTCGATGACGTTGACCGCCTTTTCGACGAGCTGGGCATTGGTGGCGAGCTGGCCCTTGCCGACATAGAGATTGTCTTCAAGGCCGACGCGGACATTGCCACCGGCCAGGATCGCGGCGGCCGGATAGGCCATGGCGTTGCGGCCGATGGAGAAGGCCGAGAAGGTCCAGTTGGCCGGCACGTTGTTGACCATGGCCATGAAGGTGTTGAGGTCGTCGGGCGCGCCCCAGGGAATGCCCATGCAGAGCTGGATGAGGACCGGATCCTCGATCAGGCCTTCCTCCACCAGCTGCTTGGCGAACCAGAGATGGCCGGTGTCGAAGGCTTCGATTTCCGGGCGCACGCCGAGATCGGTCATCAGCTTTGCCATGGCGCGCAGCATGGAGGGCGTGTTGGTCATCACGTAGTCGCCGAGCGAGAAGTTCATCGTGCCGCAGTCGAGCGTGCAGATTTCCGGCAGGCATTCGGCAACGTGGCTGACGCGCTCGGTGGCGCCGGCCATATCGGTGCCGACGGGGTTCAGCGGCAGGGGCTGCTCGACATTGCCGAAAATCAGGTCGCCGCCCATGCCGGCGGTGAGGTTCAGCACGACGTCGATGTCGGCGGCGCGGATGAGGTCGGTCACCTCGCGGTAGAGGTCGTTGCGGCGGCTGGCGGCGCCGGTCTCGGGGTCGCGCACATGGCAGTGCACGACGGCGGCGCCGGCCTTGGCCGCATCGATGGCGGAGGCGGCGATTTCCTTCGGTGATTTCGGAACATGCGCCGACTTTCCGGTCGTGTCGCCGGCCCCGGTGACGGCGCAGGTGATGAAGACATCGCGGTTCATGGCGAGCGGCATGTGATGTTCCCTCTTTTGTCGTTAAACCCATTAAGGAGCAGGTTGTGCTGCTTGGCTTTGCATTTTCGGAACTCTCCTTTACAGTTTCAGCGGTTGTGGGGAGGGAAAGATGCTGGAGCGGACCGACGAGCGGCTGGAGATCGACCTTCTCGTGCTGCCGGAAACCAACCTCATCCTCGTCGCCTCGGTCATCGAGCCGCTGCGCGCGGCCAACCGCATTTCCGGCCAGCCGCTCTATGGCTGGCGGGTGTTTTCGCCCGATGGCCTGCCGATCGAGACGAAGGGCGGCATTCCCATTCCCGTTGCCGGCGCCTTCCGGGTGGAGCGGGAGACGCGGCCGCTGTTCATTCTTTCGAGCTACAACTGGCAGCGCAGCGCCACCGCGCAGTTGCGCATGCAACTGTCCCAGACGGCGCGCCACCGCAGCCTGATGGCGGGCATCGAATCAGGCAGCTGGCTGCTGGCCGAATCAAGCCTGCTCGACGGCCATCGCGTGACCGTTCACTGGGAGGACCGGACGGAGTTCGAGACGACCTATCCGCAGATTGCCGTCGGCGGCGATCGTTTCGTCATCGACGGCAAGCGTATCACCACGGGCGGCTCGCTGCCGACGCTCGACCTGATGCTGGAAATCATCCGTCGCCGGCAGGGCTATTCGCTGGCGCTCGAAGTGTCGCGTCTCTTCATCTACGAGCAGGAGCCGGTGGATCGCCTCTTGCAGGTGGCGCCGCTCGGCACGATGCGGATCAAGGATGCGCGGGTGGCGGAAGCGATCCGGCTGATGGAGGCTTCCGTCGAGGCGCCGCTGACCCTGGTGCGTCTTGCCCGCAAGGTGGGTGTCAGCGCGCGGCATCTGCAGGATCTGTTCCAGGCGACCATGGGCGTGGCGCCGCATGCCCACTACATGGCGCTGAGGCTGAATGCGGCGCGCCGCCGGGTGATCGAGACGCGGGAGGCCTTTGCCGATATCGCCGCCTTTGCCGGGTTCAATTCGGCGGCCGCCTTTTCGCGCAGCTACCGGGCGCATTACCGCGAAAGCCCGACCGAGACGCGGCGGCGCACGGGGACTTCGAAGCCGACGTGAAGCCGTTCAGAAACCGATTCAAGTGTGGGCGGAAAGGCGAGTCCGATCAGGCCCTTGTATCGGCTGGCTGCAAATCCGATTCCGGCTGGATGGGCGCGCGGGAGAGGTCGCGCAGCATGGAGAGAACGGCTTGCGCGCCGTCGCGCGCGGCGGGTTCCGGCAGCCAGACGAGGGAAAGCGTCTGCCGGTAATCGTCCGGCAGCGGACGGATTAGGAGAGCGCCGGGCGGGCTGCTGACTGCCGTCTCCGGCAGGATCGCGGCATGGCCGTGGTGCAGCACGAGGTTCAGGATGATGGGGATGGAATCGACTTCCACCACTCTCAGCCTCTGGCGCGCGGCGGCATCGAAGGTGACATCGAGGTAGCGGTTGGCGATCTGGCGCAGGCCGCTTTGCGGGCTCGGCAGGGCCAGCGGCTGGCCGGCCCGGAGGCCTTCCAGCAGGCTGTCTGCCGTATCTCCGGTGGAGCGGCGCGCGGCCATCAGGGCAAGGCTCGCGGTGGCGACCGGGCGGCCTTCGACGCCCGACGGCAGCTCCGCCACGTCGAGCAGGGCGGCGTCGAAGCGGCGGTGGCGCAGGCCCGCAACCAGCTCGTCGGCGGTGGTGGAGGCGAGGTAGAGCGGCTGGCGCGGGCGCTCGCGGTGCCAGCGGGCCATAAGGGCGGCGAGCAGGCGGGCGACGCGGCTCTCCGGGCCGAGCGGCATGATGGTGCCGAGCCGCCAGGTGGCGGCGCTGTGGCGGAAGCGAAGCCCGGAGCCTGCCGCAAGCTTCTGCCAGCGATCGACGATGGTGCGCATCACCGGCAACAGTGCAGCACCCTCAGGCGTCAGGCGCACGCCGTCCGGCTGGCGGACGATGAGCTTGCGGCCGGTGGCGGCCTCCAGCGTCGCGATCTGCCGGGACAGTTGCGGCTGGCCGATGCCGAGACGGGCGGCCGTGGCGCGGATCGATCCGCCATCGGAAAGCGCCAGGAAGCGGAAGAGGGTGGTGAGGCTGATCGACAGACCCGCCAGGTCGCCGCCGGCCGCGTCCTTACGGGGCCTCCCGTCCCGGCCAGCCGGTATCAGCGCCTCGGCGGCGCGAATGATGGCTTTCAGCTCCGGCAGGCGGCGGCGGGCTTCCACGGTCGCAACCGTCATCTTGGCCTCGCGCCGCACGAGCGGAAGGGAGAGGGCGGCTTCCACCCGGCGGATGGCGGCACTGACGCTGGCGGCCGGTCGGCTCGTGGCGCGGGCGGCGGCGCGGATCCCGCCGGCTTCGATGACGGCGACGGAGATGGCGATCGTGGCGATGTCCATGGCGGGTCCGTTCACCCGTTTCGGGTCCGGTGTTGATCTCTGGTGCGCGGAGCGCGGTGCGCATCGGCCCGCTCCGCACCCGCGTCATTGGCCGGCATGTCCGGCTCGCGGCATAGGATGTTCCGCTTTTGGGATATAGCACGCCGGCCGGCCTTGGGCATAGCATTGCGTTCATACGCGATGCGCCGGGGCCCGGCGGCCCTCCCGTCCGAGCGCGCATTGCCGGAGACCGCGACCGCATGCCGACTTCCTCGCCGCTCGTGCTGACGGGCCATCCGCTCGATTTTGCCACGCTCGACGCCATCGGGCGGGGGGCGCTGGTGCCGGTGCCGGGCAAGGCGGGGCTCGCAAAGGCTGCGCTCGCGCATGAGGTCGTGCTGGAGAGCATGGCGGCGGGCCGGCCTGTCTACGGCTCCAACACCGGCGTCGGCTCCCTGAAGGACCGCCTGTTGAGCGACGACGACATCGAGGCTTTCAACACAGCACTCGTGCGCGCCCACAATTTCGGCACCGGTCCCTTCTTTTCCGCGCCCACGGTGCGCAAGGCGCTGGCGATCCGCATCAACACCGCGTTGACCGGCCATAGCGGATGCAGCCCGCAGCTGATCCTCGCCTTTGCCGATCTCTTCCGCTGCGGGATCATTCCCGCCGTGCGCCGTCACGGCTCTATCGGCTGCGCGGATATCGGGCTGATGGGCCAGATCGCGGCGGCGCTGACGGGTAGCGGCGAGGCCTTCTACAACGGCATGCTGCTGCCGGCCGGCGAGGCGCTGCGGCAGGCGGGGCTCCAGCCGCTGCGGCTTCGCCCGCGCGATGCGCTGGCGGCACTCAGCACCAATGCCATTGCCTTTGCCGCCACCTCCGACGTGCTGCGCGAGGCGGCGCGGGCGCTGCGGGTGGCCCTTGCCACCGGGCTTCTCTCGTCGCTGGCGCTCGGGGCCTCGGCCGATCCGTGGACGGTCGCGGCTGAGCTCGGCACGCGTGGCGAGGCGCTGGCCGCGACCTGGCTCGCCGGGCAGGCGACGGGCGAGGGCTGGCCGGCCCCCTCCGGCGTGCATGATCCGCTCTCGCTGCGCATGACGGCGCAGGTCTTCGGCGCGGCCGTCGATACGCTGCTGGTGGCGGCGGGCCGTATCGTGGAGGCAACCCACGTCTCCGACGACAATCCCGTCGTCATCGGCAACCGGGTGATGGCCTCGGGTGCCTCGCTGCCGCTGACGGTGGCGCTCTATGTGGAGACGGCGCAGATCGCCTTTTCCCATGTCGCCCGCAACATCCTCAACCGCTGCATCCAGCTCACCAACGGTGTTCGCCGCAACCTGCCGGTCAACCTCGTGGCCCCCGGCGTCGTCGCCACCGGCATGGGGCCGCTGATGAAGCTGGTGGTGGAGCTCTACATGCGCGTGCAGTCGCTCGCCGTCCCTCTGTCGGCCCAGTCGATCGTGGTGGCCGGCGGGCTGGAGGAGGAGGCAACCTTCCTGCCGCTGATCGTGGAGCGGATGGAAACGCAGGTGCGGGATCTGCGCCAGATGGCCGCCATCGAGGCGATGCTGTCGGCGCAGGCGATCGATCTGACCGGTGATGCGCCGGACGGCGTGGCGCTGCTGGCTTATGAGCGG
This sequence comes from Rhizobium sp. SG2393, assembly GCF_042610495.1. Lineage (NCBI taxonomy): Bacteria > Pseudomonadati > Pseudomonadota > Alphaproteobacteria > Hyphomicrobiales > Rhizobiaceae > Rhizobium > Rhizobium sp. SG2393. The sequence continues at coordinate 1,235,628 of NZ_JBHGAP010000001.1, read as the reverse complement.
GTGCGCGCGACCAGCGCCACCTATCGCGAGGACCGGCCGCTCTCGCTGGAGATCGAGGCGCTGGACCGCAGCTTCTCCGCGGAGGACTTCCTCGCCGGCCTCATCGGTCTGGCGCCGATGCCGGAATTCGACCAGTGCTTCGCGCTCAGCGGGGCGATGGCCCCTGTTTCAACGGGGCGGGAGGCAGGCTGATGGGCGATTTCGATCTCGTTCTGAAGGGCACCGTCGTGCTCCCCGATCGCATCGTGGAGGCGGGTCATGTGGCCGTGCGCGATGGCACGATCGCCTTCATCGGGCAGGGGGCGATGCCGGCGGCGCGGGAGCGGCATGATCTGGGCAAGGCACTCATTCTGCCCGGTGCCATCGATGCGCAGGTGCATTCGCTCTCCCAGAAGAACCAGGAGGATTTCGTCTGGTCTACCCGCTCGGCGGCGGCCGGCGGGGTCACGACCATCGTCGACATGCCCTATGACGAGGGGGATCTCGTCTGTTCGGGTGACGCCGTGCGCCGCAAGATCGCCCATGCCGGCGCGCAGGCGCGCATCGACTTCGCGCTCTACGGCACGATCGACCCGGAGGAGGGGCCGGGGCGGATCGGCGAGATGGTGGAGGCCGGCGTCGCCGCCTTCAAATTCTCCACCTTCGGCACGGATCCGAAACGCTTTCCGCGCATCGCGCCAAACCTTCTCGCCGACTGCTTCCGGGCGATTGCGCCCACCGGCCTTGCCGCCGGTGTCCACAATGAGGATGACGAGACGGTGCGTGCGGCGATGGCCGCGGTGCGGGCGAGCGGGATCACCGACTGGCGCGCGCACGCCCTGTCGCGGCCGCCTCTTGCCGAGCTTTTGGCGACAACGCAGATCTACGAGACGGGGGCGGAGACCGGCTGCCCGGCCCATGTGGTGCATTGTTCGCTGTCGCGCGGCTACGCGCTTGCCGCCGCCTACCGCGCGAGCGGGCACGCGGCGACCATCGAATGCTGCATCCACTATCTCGTGCTCGACGAGGAAAACGACGTGCGGCGCCTTGGCGGCAAGGCCAAGATCAACCCGCCGATCCGTCCGCGCGCGGAAGTCGAGGCGCTGTGGCGGCATGTGGCGGACGGAAACGTCACGCTGGTCTCCACCGACCATGTCAGCTGGTCGGAGGACCGCAAGACCGATCCGGATATGCTGAAGAATGCGTCGGGCGTGCCGGGGCTGGAGGTCATGCTGCCGCTCTTCGTGAAGGGCGCGCTGGAGCGCGGCATTCCGCTGACGCGGGCCGCCGAACTGATGGCGAAGAACCCGGCCCGGCATTTCCGCATCGACCATCGCAAGGGCGCGCTGGAGATCGGCAAGGATGCCGATATCGCGGTGCTGACCCCGGAGCCTTTCACCTATGATGCGGCGGCAAGCGGGCACAATGTGGTCGGCTGGTCTCCCTATACCGGCATTGAGCTGCCGTGGCGGGTGGCGGGCACGTGGCTGCGCGGGCAACAGGTCTTCGACGGGCGGCAGGTGATGGCGGATCCGGGAATCGGCCGGTTCGTGCGACCGCCGGCCGTCATCGCGGCGGAGTGGCGGGCATGATGGCGGTGCCGGACGGCAATCTGCCGGTGCGCGCGGAGGCGATCGGCGATCTCATCGCGGAGCTTTCCCGCATCACCGAGCCGGACAGGCCCTATACGCGCCGTGCGTTTACGCCGCGCTTTCTTCAGGGACGCGCCTTTCTCGATCGTGCTTTCCGCGCCGCGGGCCTCGAAACGCGCATCGATGCGGCCGGCAATCTCATCGGCCGGCGCAAGGGCCGAAGGCCCGGTCTCGGCACGATCATGCTCGGCTCCCATTCCGATACGGTGCCGGAGGGCGGGCGTTTCGACGGTATTGCCGGCCTTGCGGCGGCGCTGGAGGTGGCGCGGGGGCTCGAAGAGAACGGTATCAGGCTCGACCACGATCTGGAGATCGTCGATTTCCTCGCCGAGGAAGTTTCGATCTTCGGTGTCTCCTGCATCGGCAGCCGGGGCATGGCCGGGCTTCTGCCGGATGGCTGGCTCAGCCGGCAGGCCGGCGACCTGACGCTGCGGCAGGGGCTCATCGAGGCGGGCGGCGATCCCTCGCGACTGGCGGCTTTGAAGCGGACGGATATCCGCGCCTTTCTCGAACTGCATATCGAGCAGGGGCCGGTGCTGGAGGCGGAGCGCTCAGATATCGGCCTCGTGACCGCCATTGCCGGCATCACCCGCGTGGAAATCGTGGTGGAGGGGCGGGCAGACCATGCCGGCACGACGCCGATGGACCGGCGGATCGATGCGCTTTCGGCCGGGGCGCGGCTGGTGACGGGCGTTGAGGCGATCGCACGGCAGCTTTCGGAGGGGCCGACGCACTTTACCGCAACGGTCGGTGAGTTCGCGATCGAGCCGAATGCGGCCAATGTCGTGCCGTCGCGGGCCCGGCTGCTGATCGATGCGCGGGCCGAGGACCGGGCGCGGATGGAGCTTTTTCTGGGCGCGGTAAGCGCGCTTGCCGGCGAGGTGGCGGCGGAGACGGGCGCGGAGATCGCGCCCCCCAAGGTCATCTCCGACAATCCGCCGACGCCGTCCGACCGCATCCTCATCGATGCCCTCGACACGGCCTGCCTTGAGCTCGGCGCCAGCCGCCGCCGCATGGCGTCTGGTGCCGGGCACGATGCGGCCTGGCTGGCGCGCATCACGCGCTCGGCCATGATCTTCGTCGCCTGTCGCGACGGGCGGTCCCATACGCCGGACGAGTGGGCGGATACGGACGACATCACGCTGGGCGCCGCGGTTCTCTACGAGGCCGTGCGGCGTCTCGACAAAACCCTGCAGGAGATCGGAACCGATGGGACGCATTCTTAGGGAGACGGATGTCGAGGCGGCCGTGCGCGGCGGCTCGATCTATGCGGCGGGCGGCGGCGGCTGGGCCGATCATGGCCGCATGCTGGGGCGCGCGGCCGTCTCCATTGGCCGGCCGGAGCTGGTCTCGATCGATGAACTGAAGGAAGAGGACTGGGTGGCGACAGCAGCCGCGATCGGCGCGCCGGCCTCCACGACGGCCTGGGAAATGCAGGGCGTCGATTACGTCAAGGCCGTGCAATTGTTGCAGGAGGCGCTCGGCGAACCGCTGGCGGCGCTGATGGTGGGCCAGAACGGCCGCTCCTCGACGCTGAATGGCTGGCTGCCCTCGGCCATTCTCGGCACGAAGGTGCTGGATGCCGTGGGCGACATCCGCGCGCATCCGACCGGCGACATGGGCTCGATCGGCATGGCGGGCTCGCCCGAACCGATGATCCAGACGGCGGTCGGCGGCAATCGGGCGGAGAACCGCTATATCGAACTCGTGGTGCGCGGGGCGACGGCCAAGGTCTCGCCGGTCCTGCGCACGGCCTCCGACATGTCCGGCGGCTTCATCGCCTCCTGCCGCAATCCGCTGCGAGCCTCCTATGTGCGCCGGAACGCGGCACTCGGCGGCATCTCGCTGGCACTGGCTTTAGGCGAGGCGATCCTTGCCGCAGAGCCGAAAGGGGCGAGCGCCGTCATCGACGCCATCGTCAAGACCACCGGCGGGTCGATCCTCGCCGAAGGCGAGATCACCGCGAAGGACGTCGTCTACACCAGGGAAGCCTTCGACATCGGCACGGTGACGCTCGGCGCTGGCGACAAGCGAACCGTGCTGCATGTGATGAACGAATACATGGCCGTCGAGGACGCTGGCGGCGCCCGCCTTGCCACCTTCCCGGACGTGATCACGACGCTTTCGACGGCCGGCGAGCCCCTGAGCGTCGGCGAGCTCCACGTCGGCATGCGCGTTCTGGTGCTGCATGTGCCGAAGACGATCATTCCGCTCGCATCCAGCGTCCTCGACCCGAGCGTCTATCCGCCGGTGGAGAAGGCGATGGGGATCGAGATCGCGCGGTATGCGCTGGCGGAGAGCGTGTAGCGGGGGGCGTCGGCGGGTGAGGTTTCACCCCCCCCCTCTGCCCTGCCGGGCATCTCCCCCGCAAGGGGGGAGATCGGCTGGGCATGCCGACGTCCCGCCTCTCTTCGTTTTCGCAGGGAGCAATGTTTCATTGGGGCAAGGTTCCCACCCCAACCAATCTCCCCCCCCCCCTTGAGGGGGAGATGCCCGGCAGGGCAGAGGGGGGTGCTCCCGCCCCGCCCTCAACACCGACAAGGAGACGACCATGCCGAAACCCAATCCGCGTCATCCCGCTTTCCCCATTCCCGGCGGGCCGGAGCTGCGCGCGAAGGGGTGGCGGCAGGAGGCCCTGCTGCGGCTGCTCGAAAACGTGCTGTCGGTTGGCGAGGACCCCGACAACCTCGTCGTCTATGCCGCCCTCGGCAAGGCGGCGCGCAACTGGGCGGCGCATCGGGCGATCGTAAAGGCGCTGACGGAGATGGGCGAGGACCAGACGCTGATCATCCAGTCCGGCAAGCCGGTGGGTCTCCTGAAGACCCATGCGAAGGCGCCGCTGGTGATCATGGCGAACTGCAACATTGTCGGGCAGTGGGCGAAGGCTGAGGTGTTCTACGAGTTGCAGCGCAAGGGGCTGATCTGCTGGGGCGGGCTGACGGCGGGCGCCTGGCAGTATATCGGCAGTCAGGGCGTCATCCAGGGCACCTACGAGATCTTCATGCGCATCGCCGAGCGGCGCTTCAACGGTGAGCTTGCCGGACGCTTCATCCTGACGGCCGGGCTTGGCGGCATGGGCGGGGCGCAGCCGCTGGCGGGTCGCATGGCGGGCGCCGCGATCCTCTGCGTCGATATCGATCCTGTGCGCGCCGAAAAGCGCAAGGCGATCGGCTATCTCGAAGAGATCGCGCCGGATCTCGATACGGCGCTCGCGATGATTGCCGAAGCGGTGAAGGAAAAGCGGGCGCTGTCCGTCGGGCTCGTCGGCAATGCGGCGGAGATCTATCCGGAAATCCTCCGGCGCGGCATCATTCCCGACATCGTCACGGACCAGACGTCCGCGCATGATCTCGTCTACGGCTATGTGCCGAAGGGAATGGATCTCGAAACGGTGCGGGGCCTTCGCGAAGACGGACAGGGCCAGCTGATGGCCGCCAGCCGCGCCTCGATCGTTGAGCATGTCACGGCGATGCTCGGTTTCCAGAAGGCCGGCGCCGAGGTCTTCGACAATGGCAATCTGATCCGCACGCAGGCGCGCGAGGGCGGCGTTTCCGATGCCTTCGACATTCCGATCTTCACCGAGGCCTATCTGCGGCCGCTCTTTGCGCAGGCCATCGGCCCGTTTCGCTGGATGGCGCTGTCAGGCGAGGAAAGCGACATTGCGCGCATCGACGACCTGTTGCTGGAGATGTTTCCCGACAACCGCATCGTCACCAATTGGATCCGGCTCGCACGCGCCCATGTGCCCTTCGAGGGCCTGCCGGCCCGCATCGCCTGGCTCGGCCACGGGGAGCGGACGGAACTGGCGCTTGCTGTCAACCGGCTCGTTGCGGAGGGCACACTTGCCGGTCCGGTCGCGTTTTCCCGCGACCATCTCGATGCCGGCGCCATGGCGCATCCCAACATCATGACGGAGCGGATGAAGGACGGTTCGGATGCCATCGCCGACTGGCCGATCCTCGACGCCATGCTGCTGACGGCCTCCATGGCCGACCTCGTCGTGGTCCACTCCGGTGGCGGTGGCTATGCCGGTTTCATGACGAGCTGCGGCGTTACCGTCATTGCCGACGGCACTGCGGCTGCGGCCGAGCGGCTGTCGCACGCGCTGACCAACGATACGGCACTCGGCGTCATCCGTTATGCGGACGCGGGCTACGAGGAATCCTTCGAAACGATCGCGCGCAGCAGGATCGGGCATATCCGGGCGGAGTAGCGACACTTCCATCCCCACCTTCGCAATCCCCCTCCCGCATCGCACTGTGGAATGGATGCGGTGCCGCATGCAATTCGCTTGACAAAATTTTCAGCTGGTGAAATTTTTCGCACGAAAGAATTTTCAGTCTTCGAAAAAAATATCAGGCTGAAGAGCGGACGTGGTGGGGAGCATGGCCAGTCTGGGAGGAAATCTGCGGGACGATGAGACCAGCATGGCGACCCGTGCTGCATGGTTGCACTATGCCGGCGGCCTCACGCAGGCGGAGGTGGCCAAGCGGCTGGGTCTGACGTCGCTGAAGGCCCATCGTCTGATCATGAAGGCCAACCAGGATGGGTTGGTGAAGGTCTATATCGACGGCGACGTGTCCGAATGCGTGGAGTTGGAGCGGCAGATCGCCGATCGCTTCGGGCTGGATTATTGCGAGGTCGTGCCGGATTTCGATGCGGACGACCTGCCGCTGAAGGCGCTCGGCATTGCCGGCGCGCAGTTTCTGAAGCGCGAGATCGAGCGGGGCGAGGCCAAGCTGATCGGGGTCGGCCATGGCCGGACACTTGCCGCCGCGGTCGAATATCTGCCGCGCATGGCGCGCGACGATGTGCGCTTCGTGTCGTTGCTCGGCGGCCTCACGCGCAAATTCTCGGCCAATCCGCATGACGTGATCCATCGCCTCGCCGAGCGGACGCGTGCCGAAGCCTATGTGATGCCCGTGCCGTTTTTCGCCAATACGGTGGAGGATCGCGACGTGCTCTTCAGCCAGCGCGGCGTGCGCGAGGTGTTCGAGCTGGCCGCCTCGGCCGATCTTCTGCTGGTCGGCATCGGTACCGTCGAGCGCGAGGCCTCGCTGGTTGCGACGGGCATGATCGAGCGCTCGGAGTTCCAGGACGTGATGGATGCGGGTGCTGTCGGCGAGTTGCTGGGCCACTTCTTCGATGCAGACGGTCAGCCGATCGAGACGACGCTGTCGGACCGGACCTTCACGCTGGCGCGGGAGGATCTGCGCCGGAACCGTTCACTGGCCATTGCCGGCGGCAAGGTGAAGGCGGCGGCCATGCTGTCTGTCCTCAAGAGTGGATATTTGAGCGGCCTGATCACGGACGAGCGCACGGCGCGGGAACTGGCGAAGGGCTGAGAGTGAGGATTTGCCGGTGGTGGCCATCCGGGGAGGGTGGTGCCGTCGGGAAGGTGCCGGTCGGGTAGACGGCATGCTCGGAGGAGCGAATGTTACCCATCAAGGAGGAGAGAACCGATGTATGAAAAGGAAAAAGACCTGATCAGCGCGTTCCTGCGCGGTGAGGTAGACCGTCGCGGCATGCTGAAAGGTCTGAGTGCTGCCGGCCTGATGGCCGGAACGGCCGGCACGCTGTTCAACATGATGTCGACGCAGGCGCTGGCCGCCGATTTCGACTGGAAGGCGCATTCGGGCAAGAAGCTGAAGCTTCTGCTCAACAAGCACCCCTATGCCGACGCGATGATCGCCAACCTCCAGACCTTCAAGGATCTGACGGGCATTGAAGTCACCTACGACGTGTTCCCGGAAGACGTCTACTTCGACAAGGTGACGGCGGCGCTGTCGTCCTCCTCGTCGGAATACGACGCCTTCATGACCGGCGCCTACATGACCTGGACCTACGGTCCGGCCGGCTGGATCACCGACCTCAACGAGTGGATCAAGGACCCCGCCAAGACCAACCCGAACTACGCCTGGGACGACATGATCGAGGGCGTGAAGGGCTCCTGCGCCTGGAACGGTGTTCCCGGCGGCAAGCTCGGTTCGGAAGACGCCAAGCAGTGGTGCATTCCGTGGGGTTACGAGCAGAACAACATTTCCTACAACCAGGAAATGTTCAAGAAGGCCGGCGTCGAGGTTCCGAAGAACATTGACGAACTCGTTGTCGCCTCTGCCAAGCTTTCGAAGGATGTGGGCGGCGGCGTCTACGGCATCGGCGTTCGCGGCTCGCGCTCCTGGGCGACGATCCATCCGGGCTTCCTCTCCGGCTATGCCAACTTCGACCAGAAGGACCTGAACGTTGCCGAGGACGGCAAGCTTTCGGCAGCCATGAACACGGCCGAATCGAAGGCCTACCACGCCAAGTGGGTGCAGATGATCCAGGAAAGCGGCCCGAAGGACTGGTCGACCTACACCTGGTATCAGGTCGGTACCGATCTCGGCGCCGGCGCGTCCGCCATGATCTACGACGCCGACATTCTCGGCTACTTCATGAACGGCGCGGGCAACAAGATGGCCGGCAAGCTGGCCTATGCACCCTTTGCCGCCAACCCGGCCGCCAAGGGTCCGACGCCGAACATCTGGATCTGGTCGCTCGCCATGTCCAACTTCTCGAAGGACAAGGACGCCACCTGGTACTTCATGCAGTGGGCTTCCGGTCCGGAACACGCCATCTTCGGCGCCACGAAGATGGACTTCGTCAACCCGGTCCGCAAGTCGGTCTGGAAGGACGAGATGTTCCGCGAGCGTCTGAACAAGAGCTATCCGGGCTATGTGGAGATGCACGACACCTCTGCACCGGGCGCCTCGATCAAGTTCACGCCGCAGCCGCTGTTCTTCGATCTCACCACCGAATGGGCGGCAACGCTTCAGAAGATGGTGGCGAAGGAAGTGCCGGTGGACGAAGGTCTCGACCAGCTCGCCGAAAGCGTCAACACCCAGCTCAAGGAAGCCGGCCTCGGCTGATTTCAGCTCTCCCGGCGGCCGGGCGCGCTCTCCCTTGCGTCCGGCCGCATCTCTTTCGTCTTCTTCGGCCTTCCCTTTGAAAAGGGCTTCCTGAGGAGGAAGGCGCGCCAGGCTTTTGCCAGGCGCGCGGCCCCTCTGCCCGCCGGTGTCAGGCGTGGCGGGCAGAGGGTGAAGACGGCAGGAGCGCCTCGACGGTGCTCCAAGCCAGGCCATGGCGTTTTCGTCGCACGGGCCGGCAATATCCATTCATGCAGCCTTTCCCGAGGCCCGCGGCGCGTGCCGCGCCGGGGCAAGGCTGTTCTAACGACACCTCCAGGACAATGGAGACAAAGATGGCTACGGTCGCCAAAGCCGCCAGATCGGGCTCCGGTTTCAAGATTTCGAAGCGGGCGCTTCCTTACGTGCTCAGCCTGCCGGCGCTTCTGGTCTGCATCGGCATTCTCATCCCGTTCTTCACGGCGGTGGTCTATTCCTTCCAGCGCTACCGGCTGTCCCAGCCCTTCGCCCGCAAGTGGAACTGGGGTGAAAACTACATCACCTTCCTGACCGATCCGGGCTTCTGGAGCACGTTGAAGGTGTCGCTGAGCTATGCGATCATCACGGTCGGGCTCGAGCTTCTGTTGGGTCTCGGCATTGCGCTGCTCTTGCAGCGCCGCTCCACCATCAACAATTTCGTCTCGATCATGCTGCTTCTGCCGCTGATGACGGCGCCGGCGCTGGCCGCGCTGATGTGGAAGCTGATGACCAATCCGGGCTTTGGTATCCTGAGTTACCTGCTGACGCTTATCGGGATCGACAATTTCCGCTGGGCCTCCTCGCCGGATACGGCGCTGTTGACGGTGGTTCTCGTCGATATCTGGGTCTACACGCCCTTCATCATGATCCTGCTTCTGGCCGGTCTTCGTTCGCTGCCGACCCAGCCCTTCGAGGCGGCGGCACTCGATGGCGTACCGCGCAGCTTCGTCTTCTTCCGCATCACGCTGCCGATGCTGACGCCCTACATCCTGACGGCGACGCTCTTCCGCCTCCTCGACAGCATCCAGCAGTTCGACATCATCTATGCGATGACCCAAGGCGGGCCCGGCGATACGCTGACCGTCTTCCAGGTCGAGGCCTATCTCAACTTCTTCCAGTCGACCAATGTCGGCCGATCCGCGGCGCTGATGATCATCCTGTGGGCCATCACCTACACGCTGTCCAACGTCTTCATCAAACACTGGCTGCGGCTGCGCGAACGCGCTCGCGGCGAAGCCTGAGGGGATCCGCCATGGAAACCACATCTGCGCTCGAAAAGGTGCTGCGCGGTGTCGCCCTGACACTCGTCGTCATCTTCTTCATGTTCCCGATCGTCTGGATCCTGCTCATGTCGTTCCAGACGAACGAGACGATCCTGTCCATCCCGCCGTCCGTCATCTTCACGCCGACGCTTGAAAACTACCAGGCGCTGATCACCGGCAAGCTTCAGACGGCATCGGGCACGCTCGACATCGCCTTCATGAAGAACCTGCTCAATTCCGTCTTCCTGTCGGTGTCGTCGGTCGCGATCGCGCTGGTGCTCGGTGTGCCCGCGGCTTACGCCTTTGCCCGGCACAAGTTCCGCGGTTCGGAGGACATCGCCTTCACGCTGCTCTCCTTCCGCTTCGCACCGCCGCTTCTCGTGCTCCTGCCGCTCACCCAGTATTTCCAGTGGATGGGGCTTTCCAACACCTATGTCGGCCTCATCTGGGTCTACCAGCTGATCTGCCTGCCGCTGATCCTGTGGATCGTGCGCGGCTATTTCGAGGATATCTCGGCCGACGTCGAATATGCCTACCGTATCGCCGGGCATTCCTGGTTCGCGACCTTCCGCAAGATCGCGCTGCCGCTCGCCGGTCCGGGTATTGCGGCAGCCGGTCTGCTCGCCTTCATCTTCGCCTGGAACAACTTCGTCTTCGCGCTGGTGCTGGCATCCGCCGACAAGCAGCCGGTGACGGTGGGCGCGCTCGCCTTCGTCACGGCGTCGGGCATCCAGTACGGGCAGATCGCGGCCGCCATCGTGCTCTCGATCACGCCGACGCTCGCCCTTGCTCTCTACGCCCAGCGCTACCTCGTCGAAGGCCTGTCGCTCGGCGCGGTCAAAGGATAGGGATCATGACCACACTCAGCCTCCAGAACATCGTCAAGCGCTACAAGAGCCAGACCGTTCTCGACAATCTCTCGCTCGATGTCGCCGATGGCGAAACCCTCGTGCTGTTCGGTCCCTCCGGCGCCGGCAAGACCGTGCTGCTGCGCCTCGTGGCCGGCGTCATCGAGCCGGAAGAGGGCCGCATCGTGATCGGCGGCGAGGACATGACGGACGTCGATGCGGAGCATCGCGGCATCGGCATGGCCTTCCAGAACTTCGCACTCTTCCCGCATATGAGCGCCTTCGACAACATTGCGAGCCCGCTCACGGCCACGCGCTCCACGAAGGAGGCGATCGCGGCGGGGGTCGGCAAGGTGGCGAAGCTGCTCAAGATCGACCATGTGCTGTCGCATCATCCGAAGGCGCTGTCGAACGGCCAGAAGCAGCGCACGGCGCTGGCCCGCGCACTGGTCGGATCGCCGCCGGTGCTGCTGCTTGATGATCCGCTTCGCAACGTCGATGCGAAGCTGCGTTTCGAGATGCGTCTGGAACTGCCGCGTCTGCTCGCCGCGCAAGGAGCGACGGTCGTCTACGTGACGCAGGACTACAAGGAGGCCATGGCGCTCGGCGACCGCATCGCCGTCATGGCCAAGGGGCGTATCCGCCAGATCGGCACGCCGGAAGATATTTACAACGCGCCGGCCGATATCGAGATCGCCCGCCTCTTCGGCGATCCCACCATCAACCTGCTCGACGTGACGCCGAAGGCGGCCGGTACCGGCGTCGAGGTGGAGCTGTCGGGGGTAAAGGTCGCCTTGCCGCATCTGCCGGCAAGCCTTGCGGGGCGCAGCCTCGTCATCGGCATTCGCCCGGAGACGCTGCATTTCGTGGAGGCCGGCACGCCGGGCGCCATCCCGGTCGAGGTGGAGGCGGAAACGCCGCTGAACGAGAAGACGGTGACGCTGGTGCGTGTGTCGGGCGGGCGCGAAGTGCTCGTCTCGCGGCCGGCCGGAACGCCGGGGCCCGTCGCCGGCACGGCGCATATCGCGGTCGATGGCGCTGCCACCTTCCTCTTCGACAAGGAGACCGGCCAGCGTGTGGCTGCCACCGGCCAGACTGCAAAGACACAGGGAGCCGCGGCATGAGCCAGACCGCCCTCAACATCAAGGCCGTCGACAAGTTCTACGGGCCGATCGACCACGGCGTGCATGCCGTGAAGAACCTTTCCATGACGATCGAGAAGGGCGAGATCATCGCGCTGCTCGGCTCGTCCGGTTGCGGCAAGACCTCGACGCTGCGCATGATCGCCGGTTTCGAGCCGGTGTCGCGCGGCACGATCTCGCTTGGCGGGCGCGAGGTGCACATGCTCGCGCCTGTCAAGCGCAATGTGGCGATGGCCTTCGAGGGCTACTCGCTCTATCCGCCGCTGACGGTGCGCGAGAACATCGCCTTTGCGCTCAAGGCCTCGCGCCTGCCGCAGGCAGAGGTGGACAAGAAGGTCGCCTATATCGCCAAGCTCCTGGAGATCGAGGACATTCTCGGCCGCTACCCGAGCTCGATTTCGGGCGGTCAGCAGCAGCGCGCCTCGCTTGGCCGCGCGCTGATCCGCGATGCAGACCTGCATCTGCTCGATGAGCCGATGGGCCAGCTGGAGCCGCAGCTGCGTGCGCTTCTGCGCGGCCGCATCAAGCATTTCATCAAGGAGCGGGGGCTGACCGCCATCCTCGTCACCCACGACCAGACGGAGGCCAATGCGCTTGCCGACCGGATCGCGGTCATGGAAGGCGGCGTGCTGCAGCAGTTCGATACGCCGCAGATGATCAAGGAGCGGCCGGCCAATCTCTTCACCGGCACCTTCGTCGGCGAGCCGCCGATGAACGTCTTCGAGGCCGGCGTGGAGGCGGGTGAAAGCGCCGTTTCCTTCGGGCTTGCGGGTGGCGTGAAGCTCTCCTACGCGGCGTCGGATTTCTCGCCAGCGGTGCGCAATGCGCTGTCGGGCCGCAAGAATGTTGTGCTCGGCATCCGTCCCTATGCGGTGCGCCGCACTGAAGGCGGCGTGCCGGCAAGGGTGGCCGTGAACCAGTGGCTCGGCGACCAGACGCATATTGCGACCGACTTTGCCGGTGCGACGCTGGTGCTGGTCGAGCATGACCGCACCCGGCTTGCCGCAGGGGAAACGGTCGGCATCCGGCTTGATCCGGCAGCGCTGCACGTCTTTGATGGCGCCAGCGGCAAGGCGATCAGCCACGGACAGGAGCTTGCCTGAGATGACCTCCTCCGGGACGCGTGACGTGCTGATCGGCATCGATGCCGGCACTTCCGTTCTGAAATCAGTCGCCTTCGACCGCACGGGACGGCAGATCGCCTCCGCTGCGATTGCAAACAGCTACCAGAGCGTGGGGCGCGGCGGCGTGGTGCAGGATCTCGCCCGCACCTGGGCGGATGCGGCCCGCACGCTTTCCGACCTTGCCGACAAGGTGGAGAACCTGAAGAACCGGGTGATCGCAATCTCCGTGACCGCGCAGGGCGACGGCACATGGCTGATCGACCGCAAGGGCGATCCCGTCGGCGGCGGCTGGTTGTGGCTCGATGCGCGCGCCGGCGACATCGTTGATCGCCTCAGGGCCGAAAGCGGCGACGTCGCGCGTTTCGCCAACACTGCCTCCGGTCTTGCGGCCTGCCAGCAGGGGCCGCAGCTGAAGTGGATGAAGGAGAATGCGCCGGAGATGCTGACCGGCGCGACCACCGCCTTCCACTGCAAGGACTGGGTCTATTTCAACCTGACGGGCGTGCGCGCCACCGACCCGTCGGAGGCCTGTTTCTCCTTCGGCGATTTCCGTCGCCGCGCCTATAGCGATGATGTCATCGACTTTCTCGATCTCAAGGGTGAACGCGGCCTTTTGCCTGACATCGTCGATGGTGCCACGACGCATCACCCGCTTTCCGAGGCTGCCGCGGCCGCAACCGGCCTGCTGGCCGGCACGCCTGTCGTGCTCGGCTACGTCGATGTGGTCTGCACCGCGCTCGGGGCAGGGCTCTACGAGCCTGGAACGGATGCCGGCTGCTCGATCGTGGGATCGACGGGCATGCACATGCGGCTTGCGTCTACGCCCGACCAGGTGCAGTTGAACGACGACCGGACCGGCTACACCATGTGCATGCCGATCCCGGGCGTCTATGCGCAGATGCAGTCGAACATGGCGGCGACGCTCAACATCGACTGGCTCCTGTCGCTGGCCGGCGGCATCCTGAAGGACATGGGGGTGGAGAAGAGCAAGGCCGACCTGCTTGCCCATGTCGAGACATGGCTGTCGAAGGCCGGCGACGCGCCGGTGCTTTACCAGCCCTATATTTCGGATGCGGGCGAGCGCGGACCTTTCGTCGACGCCTCGGCGCGGGCCTCCTTCATCGGGCTTTCCAGCGCGCATGGTTTCAGTGATCTGGTCCGCTCGGTGTTCGAGGGGCTGGCGCTTGCGGCACGCGATTGCTACGCCGCCATGGGGCCGCTGCCGGCGCGCGTGCGGCTGACGGGCGGGGCTGCGCGCTCGGCCTCGCTGCGGCGCATTCTCGGCGGTGCGCTCGGCGCATCGGTGCAGACCAGCGAGCGGGAGGAGGCGGGTGCTGCCGGCACCGCGATGATCGCGGCGGTCAGCCTCGGGCTCTACCCGGACATGGCGGCCTGCGTGGCGGAGTGGGTCACGCCCTGCCAGCGGCCAGCCGAACCCGTCGATGCCGCGCTCAAAGAGCGGTTCGACAGCATTTTCCCCGTCTACCACCAGTCGCGGCAGGCGCTTCGGCCTGTCTGGCCGGCGCTGCAAGGCGTACACACTGATCTGAAGGACATGACCCGATGAAGAAGATCGCGATCATTGGCGACCGTTTCATGCTGCCGGAGGTCTTCCGCGAGAAGATCGTCGAGGCTTGTGGCGAGGACCACGATATCCGCATGCTTCAGCAGCCCTGGCCGGACGAGCCCATGGAGCACGGCTACGCTGTCGAGGGCATGGACGGATTGAAGGAATATATGGGGACGGCCGACGAAATCGTTGATTTCGTTGCTGATGCGGAGATCGTCATCACCCAGCTTGCGCCGTTCTCCAAGGGTATTCTCGCGCAGCTTCCGTCTCTGAAGCTGATCGCGGTATCGCGCGGTGGACCTGTCAATATCGACATGAAGGCGGCGCGCGAGGCCGGCGTCCTCGTCGTCAACACGCCCGGCCGCAATGCCGGTGCGGTCTCCGAATTCACGATCGGCGCCATTCTCGCTGAAACGCGCCTCATCCGCTCCGGCCACGAATCGTTGCGCAAGGGCGAGTGGCGGGGCGATCTCTACCGGGCCGATGTGACGGGCCGGGAACTGTGCGAAATGACGGTCGGCGTCGTCGGCTACGGCAATATCGGGACCAAGGTCGTGCGGCTGTTGCGCGCCTTCGGCACCAAAGTACTCGTGCACGATCCCTATGTGCAGCTCTCTGCCGAGGACCGCAATGCCGGCGTCGAGCACGTCTCGCTCGACGATCTGCTGTCGCGCTCCGACGTCGTGACGCTGCATCCTCGCGTGACGGAAGAGACGCGGCAGATGATGAATGCCGGGACCTTCGCCAAGATGAAGAAGGGCGCCATCTTCGTGAACACGGCGCGCGGGCCGCTGGTCGATTATGATGCGCTTTACGAGGCGCTCACCTCCGGCCATCTCTACAGCGCCATGCTGGAAACCTTCGCGGTGGAGCCCGTGCCGGCCGACTGGCCGCTGCTGCAACTGCCGAACGTGACGCTGACCCCGCACATTGCCGGCGCCTCGGTGCGCACCGTGACCTATGCCGCAGAGATGGCGGCCGAGGAAGTCCGGCGCTATATCGCCGGTCTGCCGCCCGTGAACCCATGCTGATGGACCGCCGGTCCCGCTGACGCTGAAAGGAGAGACGAAACCATGAGCAAAAGGGAAGACGAGATCGTTGATCTCTTCGTCATCGGCGGCGGCGTGAACGGCGCGGGGATTGCCCGCGATGCCGTGGGACGCGGCCTTTCCGTCGTGCTGTGCGAGAAGGACGATCTGGCGCAGGGCACCAGTTCGCGCTCCGGCAAGCTCGTGCATGGCGGGCTTCGCTATCTCGAATACTACGAGTTCCGTCTGGTGCGCGAGGCGCTGATCGAGCGCGAGGTTCTGCTGGCGAATGCCCCGCATATCATCTGGCCGCTGCGCTTCGTTCTGCCGCACAATCCGGAAGACCGGCCCGCCTGGCTCGTGCGCCTCGGTCTCTTCCTCTACGATCACCTTGGCGGCCGCAAGCGGCTGCCGGGCACGCGGGTGCTGAACCTTGCCACCGCGCCCGAAGGCAAGGCGATCAAGCCGCAATACCGCAAGGCCTTCGAATATTCCGACTGCTGGGTGGATGATGCCCGCCTCGTTCTCCTGAATGCGCTCGATGCCTCCATGCGCGGTGCCGAGGTCTATACCCGCACGGCCTGCACCTCCGTCCGGCGCGTGGAAGGGCTCTGGCAGATCGAGATGACGGATGTGGTGACGGGGGCCAAGCGGCAGAGGAAAGCCCGCGCCATTGCCAATACGGCCGGGCCCTGGGTCAACGAGGTCATCGGCCGGGTGGCGGGCCTGAATTCGTCGCGCAGCGTGCGCCTCGTCAAGGGCAGCCACATCATCGTGCGGAAGTTCTGGGAGGGGCCGAACGCCTATCTGGTGCAGAACAACGACAAGCGCGTCATCTTCATCAACCCGTATGAGAACGACATGGCGCTGATCGGCACGACCGACATTCCCTATGACGGCAAGCCCGAGGATGTGAAGATTGCCGAAAACGAGGTGGATTACCTGCTGAAGGCGGTGAACCGCTATTTCAAGACGCAGCTGACGCCTGCCGACATCGTGCACAGCTTCTCCGGCGTGCGCCCGCTTTACGACGACAATTCCGACAATCCGTCGGCGGTCACCCGCGACTATGTCTTCGAGGTGGATGCGCCCGAGGGACAGGCGCCGCTGCTATCGGTCTTCGGCGGCAAGATCACCACTTTCCGCAAGCTGGCCGACCATGCCATCGAGCGACTGAAGCCGTTCTTTCCCGAAATGGCGCCGGCCTGGACCTCGCAGGTGCCGCTGCCCGGTGGCGAAATGCCCGGCGCAGATTTCGAAACATTCCTCGCCGAACAGCGCCGGCAGTATCCCTGGCTGCCGCCAGCCCTTGTCACGCATTACGCCCGGCTTTACGGCACGCGCATGCGCTGGCTTCTGGAGGGGGCGTCCAGCCTTGCCGATCTCGGCACCTTCTTCGGTCCGCTTTTGACGGAGCGCGAGGCTCGCTTCCTGATGGAGAAGGAGTGGGCGCGGCGGCCGGACGACATTCTGGAACGGCGAACCAAGCATGGCCTGCACATGACGGATGCGGAACGTCAGGCTTTCATACAATGGTGCGAAAATCAGGCGATTGCGGCCTGACATTCCGGCACTGTCCACAAGCGGAGCTTTATTGATGCAGTCTTCCGAACTCGATGCCCTCATCGATCTCTCCGCCCGGGTGGGCGCGGATCCCGCCCTCGTGCAGGGGGCCGGGGGCAATACCTCGCTGAAGGACGGCGACACGCTGTGGATCAAGGCCTCCGGCCTCTGGCTGATGAATGCGCGCGCCGGCAACATGCTGGTGCCGGTGCGGCTTTCCACCCTGCTTGCGGCCGTCGCCGAGGATCATCCGAGTGCCGAGAAGGCGCAGGAACACGTGATCGCCGATCTCAACCCGTCGGGCCTGCGCCCGTCGATCGAGACGACGGTGCACGGTCTGCTGCCGCAAAAGGTAGTGGTGCATGTCCACTGCGTCGAGACGATCGCGATTGCGGTTCGTGCCGATGCGGAGGCGGTGCTGGCCGAGCGGCTTGCCGGCGTGCCCTACGCCTTCGTGCCCTATGCCCGGCCGGGCCTGCCGCTCGCCCGCGCCATTGCCGCACGGGTAAAGTCGGATACGACGGTGCTGATTCTCGGCAATCACGGTCTTGCGGTCGCTGCCGATACGGTGGCTGACGCCGAGGCTCTGCTGCGCGATATCTCGGCGCGGCTGAGGCAGGAGCGGCGTGCCGCGCCTTCGCCGGATCTCGACGCCCTGTCGCGGCTGGCTGTCGACAGCAATTTTCGCCTGCCGGACGACGAGGCTCTGCACGGGGTTGCGACCGATCTCGCCAGCTGCCGGATCGCGGCGAGCGGCAGCCTCTATCCCGATCATGTGATCTTTCTCGGCAAGGGCGTGGTTATCGCTGGACCCGGCGAGACGGCAGCGGCGGTTGCCGCGCGTCTGGAAACCGAGCTTCAGCCGCCGACGCCGCTCATCCTCTTCCCGGGCAAGGGCGTGCTGGTGGCGCGCGACATTTCGGCCGGTGCGGCTGCCATGGCGCGCTGCCTTGTCGATGTCACCTCGCGCATTCCCGAAAGCGCGCGCCTGCGCATCTTTACCGATGCGGAGAATGGCGAACTGCTGAACTGGGATGCGGAAAAGTATCGCCAGCAGCTGAATGCCGCCAAGACGGCCTCGGTACAGTGATATGACGCGCGATCCTCTCGTCATCGGCATCGATGTCGGCACCTCCGGTGCGCGTGCCGTCGCGATGACGCCCGACCACGCGATCGTGGCGGAGGGCGCGGCGAAGCTTTCCGGCTTTTCCGACGATCACCGCGATCCCGTCGCCTGGTGGAAGGCGGTGCAGGCAGCGCTCGTCACAGTCGTTGCAGCCATCGATCCCGCCCGCGTCAGGGCCCTTGCCATTGATGGCACGTCCGGCACCATGCTGCCGGTCTCCGAAGATGGAGCGCCGCTGGCCCAGCCGCTGATGTACAACGATCCCGTCGAAGATCAGGCGATCCTTGCGCGCATCGCCGCCCATGCGCCGAAGGACAGCGCCGCCCATGGCGCAACGTCGGGTCTCGCCAAGGCCATGTATTTCGCCGGGATCGACGGCGTGGCACGCATCATCCATCAGGCCGACTGGCTGTCGGGCCACTTCACCGGTCTCTACGACGTCTCGGACGAGAACAATGCGCTGAAGACCGGCTACGACCCGGTGGCGCGGCTCTGGCCGGACTGGATCGATGCGGCCGGTGGACCGCGCGATCTGCTTCCGGACGTGTTGCCGGCGGGGTCGCCGATCGCGCAGATTTCGCCCAATGCCGCCGATGCCTTCGGCCTGCCACGTGATGTGGTGATCGTCACGGGCACGACGGATGGCTGCGCCTCCTTCCTTGCGACAGGGGCCGACCGGCCGGGTGACGGCGTCTCGGCGCTCGGCACGACGCTGACGGTCAAGATGCTCTCCGACAAGCCGCTGTTTGCGCCCGAATACGGGCTCTACAGCCACCGGATCGGCGATCTCTGGCTGGCGGGCGGAGCCTCGAATACTGGCGGCATCGTTCTCGCCACGCTTCTGAAGGATGCCGATCTCGCCGCGCTTTCGGCGCGTATCGACCCTGAAACCGATAGCGGGCTCGATTATTATCCGCTGGTGAAGGCGGGCGAGCGCTTTCCGATCAACGATCCGGCCCTTCAGCCCCGTCTCGAGCCGCGGCCGGCGGATGATGCGGATTTCCTCAAGGGCATTTTCGAGGGCATTGCCGCGATCGAGACGCTGGCCTATGGCCGGCTCGTTTCGCTCGGAAGTCCGGCGCTCGCGTCGGTGCGCAGTGTCGGGGGTGGTGCCAGGAACCCGGTCTGGTCGCGCATTCGCGAACGGCGGCTCGGCTGCCCCATGCCGGGCGCCGAAAGCCAGGAGGCTGCCGCGGGTACGGCGCGGTTGGCGCTGAAGGGCGCGCGCGAAGCAGGAGTTGTTTGACATGACCGACACGAAGCCCGAGCGCGTGACGGGGGTCGGCGCGCTGGCCGACCGTTTCGATGCCTTCCTGATCGACCAGTTCGGCGTGCTGCGCGACGGGCGCGGACCCTATCCGCTGGCAGCCGAGACGCTGTCGCGGCTGAAGGCGGCGGGAAAGCGCATCGTCATCCTCTCCAACTCCGGCAAGCGGTCGATCGAAAACGACCGGCGCCTCGCCAAGCTCGGCTTCGACCCTGAAAGCTGGGACTGGTTCCTGACCTCCGGCGAGGTGGCTTACGAACTGCTGAAGGCCGAGCAGGGGGCCAGAGAGGGCAAGCCTCCGCAGCGCTGCCTGTTGATCAGCCGCGACGGCGACACGTCGCCGATCGACGGCTTAATGATCGACCGGGTCGCAGACGGGGCGTCGGCCGACGTCATCCTGCTTGCCGCCAGCGAGGGCGACATCCATCCGCTCTCCCACTACGAGGCGCTGCTGGCGCCGGCGGCCAAGCGCGGCGTGCCGTGCCTGTGCACGAACCCCGACAAGATCATGCTAACGGCCGACGGCACCGCTTTTGGCGCCGGCCGGATCGCGGAACTCTACGAGGAACTCGGCGGCACCGTGCGCTGGATCGGCAAGCCCTTTGCCGACATCTACGCGGTGGCCCGCGACTTCCTGGGCGCCACGCCCGCCAGCCGCATCTGCTGCATCGGTGACAGTATCGAGCACGACATCGCGGGTGCAGCCGGGGCGGGGCTTTCCTCGCTGCTCGTCACGACCGGCATTCTCGCGGATGCCTCGGACGCGGAGCGGGCGGCGCTCTTTGCCGAGCACGGCGCGGTGCCGGATTTCGTGGCGGACGGATTCGTTTGGGATGAAGCGGTGTGAAAGATCACATCTGCTTTTCCGTGCAGGATTGCCTGTCGTCAGCCCTGACGCGACGATGCATGTGACGTCCGCATCGGAGCGCACGCGGCTCCCTCTCCACCGTTATCCTCGGGCTTGACCCGAGGATCCACGCCGCGTGCGCGGAGAGTGGGCCTGGATGCTCGGGTCAAGCCCGAGCATGACTGAAAGGGCGTCGACGGTCATTTCTCCGCAGCGTTGCAACACCATCATCACACCATCTGTGACAAATATCGCATTACATCATCACAAAATCCCATTTTTCTGTTTCATCATCACGTGATCTCCTGTAATGTCACATCCGTCGCCTGAGGAGAGGCGGCGGGAGGATCAGCGGATGAGGCCGGAAGAGCGGCGGCAGGGCATCATGGATGTCCTGATGGAGACGGGAGCGGCGACGGTCGAAGACCTTTCGCAGCGCTTTGCCGTCAGCCGCATGACCATTCACCGCGATCTGGACGAGCTGGAGCAGGGCGGTTTCCTGCGCAAGGTCCATGGCGGCGCCTCGCTGCAATCCAGCATGCAGTTCGAGAGCGATTTCCGATATCGCGAGAAGATCGCGACCGCGGAGAAGCGGCGGCTGGCGGCGCATGCGGCTTCGATGGTGGAGCCGGGGCAGATCGTGCTGATCGACGACGGCTCGACGGCCGGCGGGGTGGCGGCGTTTTTGAAGGACATTCGGCCTCTCACCGTCATCACCAACAATCTCGGCGTGGTCGATGCGCTCTGCGGCACGCCGGGCATCGAGGTCATCTGCCTCGGCGGTCAGTATTCCAAGAAATTCCACGGCTTCTTCGGCATCGTGACGGAGGAGGCGCTGGCCGCGCTCAGGGCCGACATCGCCTTTCTTTCCACATCCGCCGTGCATGGCGTGACGGCCTTCCATCAGGACCAGGAGGTCGTGCAGGCCAAGCGCCGGATGATGGCGTCGGCGACGCGGACCGTGCTGATGGTGAACCATGGCAAGTTCGGCCGCTCGGCGATCCATCTCTATACGCCGCTGGCGGCCTTCGACACGGTGCTGACGGGGGCGGAACTGCCGGAACGGCAGGCCCAGCAACTGGTGGAGGCCGGTGTGGCCCTGATCCGCGTCGGCGAGATGACAGAAAAGACCAATACGGGAGAGGAAGCGGCATGAGCAAGGACGGGCTGTGGGTCGGCACGAGCTGGAAAATGAACAAGACGCTGGCGGAGGCGCTGGCCTATGCCGACGGGCTGGCGGCGGCGGATGGCGGGCGTGACGCGCGCATCCAGCGCTTCATCATCCCGTCGTTTACCGCCTGCCGGCAGGTGAAGGAGCGGCTGGCCGGAACGAGCGTCAAGGTCGGTGCGCAGAACATGCATTGGGACGATGAGGGCGCCTGGACGGGCGAGGTCTCGCCGGTGATGCTGAAGGACTGCAATCTCGATCTCGTGGAACTCGGCCATAGCGAGCGGCGCGAGTTCTTCAACGAGACGGACGAGGGCGTCGGAAGGAAGACGGCAGCGGCGGTACGCCACGGGTTGGTGCCGCTGGTCTGCATCGGCGAGACGCTGGCCGAGCGGCAGGCAGGCGAGGCGGATGCGGTGCTGAAGCGGCAGGTGGAAGGCGCGTTCGCCTTCCTCGATGCCGACGCAAAGACGAAGTCCATCCTGCTCGCCTACGAGCCGGTCTGGGCAATCGGTGTGAACGGTATTCCCGCGACGTCCGACTATGCCGACGAGCGGCATGCGAAGATCGCGGATGTGGCGGAGGCCGTTCTCGGGCGGCGCATCCCGGTGCTCTACGGCGGCAGCGTCAATCCCGGCAACGCAGCCGAACTGATCGGCTGCCCGCATATCGACGGCCTCTTCATCGGCCGATCGGCGCTGGACGTGGCCGGCTATCTCGACATTCTCGACAGATGCGCGGCCGCTCTCTGAGACGGCGCCGCAACAACAAAACAGGAAGGAAACAGCCATGAAAATCGCCATCGGAGCCGACAGCGCCGGCAAGCCGCTTCTCGACATCATCGAAGCCCATCTCGCCACCAAGGCGGGGCTCGAGGTGAAGAACCTGAGCCAGTCCGGCTTTTATGCCGATCTCTCCAAGGGGCTGGCCGACACGATCGTGTCGGGCGAAAACGAACGCGGCATCCTGATCTGCGGGACGGGCATCGGCGTATGCATTTCCGCCAACAAGGTACCGGGCATTCGCGCGGCTCTGACGCATGACACCTATTCGGCCGAGCGGGCTGCCAAGTCCAACAACGCGCAGATCATCACCATGGGTGCGCGCGTGATCGGGCCCGAGCTTGCCAAGGCGATCGTGGACAAGTGGCTGGAGTCGGAATTCGATCCTCAGGGCTCTTCGGCCGGCAATGTCGATGCCATCAACCGGCTGGATGCCGGCAAGTCAGCATAAGCCATCTCCCAGGACGGGCGCGGCGCAGTGGCCTTCGGGTCGCGCGCCGCGCCGGACCGCAACCGCCGACGAGTCAGCCCCCGGCGTGTCCCAGAATTCCCGTTTGCCCTCCGATCCTCCCGAATGGCCAACGGAAAACGCCCGGCAGCGATGCCGGGCGTCGTCGTTTGAGCGGCAGGGTCGTTCTGATCAGACGTGGGCAAGCGCAAGGTTGGCGCGGGCCTGCAGGATCTGCGAGGCGGCGCGCGCGGCTTCCTGGCCCTTGATGACGAAGTGGTCCTCGAAGAAGCGGATATGGGCTTCCGACTCCTGGAAATTGTGGGGGGTGAGCACTGCCGAGAGCACCGGCACGTTCGTGTCGAGCTGCACGCGCATCAGGCCGTCGAGCACGGTGCCGGCGACGAAATCATGGCGGTAGATGCCGCCGTCGACGACGAAGGCAACGCCGAGCACGGCGGAGAAGCGGCCGGTGCGGGCGAGGGTCTGGGCGTGCAGGGGGATTTCGAGCGCGCCGGGCACGTCGAAGATCTTCACGTCGGCCTCGTTGCCGCCGAGCGCCTTCCATTCGGCGACGAAGCTGTCGACGGCGCGGTCGACGATGCCCGTGTGCCAGCGGGCGCGGACGATGGCGATCTTGGTGGAGGGATTGGAGAGAATGGTCATTTCAAGTGGCCTTTCAGGGTTTGCCGTTGACGCAGCCGGCTTTTGACCGGCGACTGGGACCCTGGGCGAACATCATGGCACGACGCGCTGGCCCGTCAGGGCCAGTTCGCTCACGTCACCATGCTGTCCTCTTTCATCCGGACTATTAACCGTCGGCTCCGGCATCGCACCGGATCTGCTGACCCGCTGGCCTGGAAAGCCAGCGGCGCTCGCGGGCTCCGGGCAGACCGAAGGCCGCCCGATACCGCCGGTGGGGAATTCCGCCCCGCCCTGAGAACGCCATGATCTTAAGAGGGAAAATCGATGGAAGCAAATGCCGATGCGGCATTGCAGCAGGAATTCGCGACAGAATTTTGCGCCGCCCGCGGGCGGTGGCGCAAAAACATCCTCAGTCGCGGATGACCAGCAGATCGCTTGCGGTGAATCGCAGCGTCGCGGTTTCGCCAACCTGCGGCACGGCAAGGCCGGGCGCGTTGAACATGTCGAAGGAGATCACGCTGGCGCCGACCTGCATACGGCTGCGGATGACCGAGCCGAGGAAATTGGTGGAGACGACCTCGCCGGTCAGCGCCGTATCACCCTTGGCGCCCTCGGCAATCGAACCGGCTTCCGGGCGCAGCGCCAGCGAGACGGTGTCGCCCGCCTTGACCGGGCCAAGCGGCTCGCGCAGCGTGATGGTCTGCCCGCCGATCTCGACGCTGTTGACGGCGGGATCGATCACCTTGGCTTCGATGAGGTTCAGCGTTCCCACGAACGACGCGACGAAGCGGGTGGCGGGGCGGTTGTAGATCTCGGACGGTGCGCCGATCTGGTCCGCGCGGCCGGCATTCATGACCACGATGCGGTCGGAAATCGACAGGGCCTCTTCCTGGTCGTGGGTGACGAAGACGGTGGTGATGCCGAGGCGCTGCTGGATCTGGCGGATTTCCTCACGCAGCGACACGCGGATCTTGGCGTCGAGGGCGGAGAGCGGCTCGTCGAGCAGCAGCACTTCCGGCTTGGGGGCAAGGGCGCGGGCGAGCGCCACGCGCTGCTGCTGGCCGCCGGACATCTGGTAGGGATAGCGGTCTGCGAGGTGGCCGAGATGGATGAGGTCGAGCATTTCCTTCACCCGTGCCTCGATCTCGGCCTTGGGCCGTCCCGCGACCTTCAGGCCGAAGGCGACATTGTCGAAGACGTTCATGTTCGGGAAGAGTGCGTAGGCCTGGAACACCATGCCGATATTGCGCTGGTTGGGGCGCAGCGACGTCTGGTCCTTGCCGTTGATGGTGATCGAACCGCCGGTCGGCGTTTCAAAGCCGGCGATCATGCGCAGAACCGTGGTCTTGCCGCAGCCCGACGGGCCGAGAAACGAGATGAACTCGCCCTTTTCGATGGCCATGTTGAAGTCGTGGACGACGCGGGTCTGGCCGAAGGACTTCTGGAGACGGGTGAGGGTTAGGAAGCTCATGGGATATCCTTAGGCCTTGGGAGGGGCGCTTTTCTGCAGTCGGGAGACGAGCTGGATCAGGCCGAGGCATCCCCAGGTGATGGCGAAGGCGATCACGGCGAGTGCGGCCGGCTCGTAGGCGCGGTTGGCGCCCAGCAGCTGCATGTAGGGTCCGAATGCAGGCCGGTTCAAAAGTGCGGCCATGGTGAATTCGCCGAGCACGATGGCGAAGGTGAGAAAGGCGCCGGAGAGCACGGCGACCAGCACGTTCGGCAGGATGATGCGGCCGAGAATGGTCGTCCAGCCGGCACCGAGACTCTGGGCCGCTTCCGTCAGCGTCGCCACGTCGATGGTGCGCAGGCCGGTATCGACGGCGCGGTACATGTAGGGCAGGGCGAGCGTCGTATAGCCGAACATCAGCAGGATGTTGGTGCCCATGGAGGTCCCCGTCAGCGGCAGCCAGCTCGACGTGTTGTAGAGGCGGATATAGCCAAAGACGATGACGATGGCCGGGATGACCAGGGGAAGCAGTGTCACGAACTCGATATAGGGGCGCAGGCCCGGCAGCTTGAGGCGCACCCAGTAGGCGGTCGGCACCACGAGGACGACACCGAAGATGATGGTGACGACGGCCATGATCACGGAATAGCTGAAGGTGGCCTGGAAGTTGGGGTCGTTCAACACCACCGCATAGGCATCGAAGGAATAGACGCCGCGACGCATCTTCAGCGAAAAGTTGGTCATGCCGATCAGCGGCAGGAAGAAATAGAGCAGCCCGAAGATCAGGGCGCCCCAGGCGAAGAACCGCTTCATTTCAGCCACCTTTCGCTGCGGGCGCGCAGCCAGATGTAGAGCGCATTGGCAATGCCGGTGACGACGATCATGCCGAAGGCCAGCGCATAGCCGAGGTTGGGATTTCCGAGCACGTCGCCGCGGATCTGCGCGTAGAGCAGGATGGGCGCGATGTTCAGCGAGGAACCGGTCAATGCAATGGCCGTTGCGACGGCGCCGAACGCGTTGGCAAACAGCAGAGCAAAGGTACCAAGCAACGACGGCAACAGAATCGGGAAGCCGACATATCGCCAGTACTGCGCACCTGTGGCACCGAGAATCTCGGAAGCTTCACGCCACTCTCTCTTCAAGCCATCCAAGGCGGGCGTGATGATAAGGATCATCAGCGGGATCTGGAAGAAGAGGTAGGTGATCGTCAGTCCCCAGAAGGAGATCAGATTGAAGCCAAGAAGACGCAGATCGATACCGAACTGCGATCGAAGGAAAATGGTGATGATGCCTGCTGGTCCGAGCGTGGCCAGAAACGCGAAGGCGAGCGGCACGCCGGCGAAATTTGATGCCACACCAGAAAAGGTGAGCAGGGGGCTTCGCAGCGATTTCGGCAGCCCTCCCAGCACGATACCCGCAGCCATGCCAAAGCCAATGAGGCAGCCTAGCACCGCTGAAGCAACCGAAATGCGGATGGATATCCAGTAGGCTGCCAGAATGGAGTCGGTGAAAAGGCCCCTGATATTGTCGAAGGTCAGGCCGCCGTCTGGGGTTTGGAAGGCGCCAATGACGATCTTCATCGTCGGCAGAATGAGAAACAGCAACGAAAAAAGCGCAAACGGGACAACGCCGATCCAGGCAAGCGGCAAACGAGGACGATGCACAGCGGGTTCATTGTCGGTCTGGTGTCCGCCGCGCAATATGGCGCCTGCTTGTTTGTCTGACATCCCTTTTACCTTTGATTGCCGATGGGAGGACCGCGTAACGGTCTCTTGCTTGTCGCCGTCTGTGACAGACGGCGCCCAGAACAACCGGCCCTTATGCGACACTTTCAATGCAGAACCGCCCCGGCCGGGGCCGGGGCGGTTTTTAGGAAGGCTTACTGGACGTTGGCGCCCACCGTCTTGTCCCAGCCGCCGGTGACGGCAGCTTTGTTGGCATCCACTTCCTCGAGTGTCGGGAAGTAGGCCTTTTCATAGGATGCAGCCGGCGGCAGGGCGTCGATGAGTTCCTGCGGAACCTTGCCGGCCTTGACCATGGCGTTGAAGCGGGCCGGGTGGCAGAAGCCCTTCAGCCAACCGAGCTGACCTTCGTCCGAATAGAGGTGTTCCATCCAGAGCTTGGCAGCGTTCGGATGCGGGGCGTAGGCGGAGATGCCCTGCACGTAGACGCCGGCCAGAACGCCGGTGGCGGGAACGACGACTTCCGTCGGCGGGTTGCCGTTCAGCGTCTTGGCCCAGGACAGCGCGTTGTAGTCCCACGCGATGATGATCGGCGTGGAGCCCTGCGCCAGCGTACCGGCCTTGCCCACGGTCGGAACGAAGTTGCCGGCCTTGTTCAGTTCGGCAAAGTAGGCGAGACCGGCTTCGCCGGCGTCCTTGCCAGCCTTCGCACCCTTGCCGAGGCCGGCGGCGAGAACGCCGAGGATGGCCTGGTTGGATGTCAGTGGCGGGCCTGCGAGAGCGACCTGGCCGGAGTATTCCGGCTTCAGCAGGTCGGCCCAGTCCTTCGGCGTGTTGGCGACGAGGTCCTTGTTCACGATGAAGGACATGACGCCGTAATAGTCGCCGTACCAGTAGCCTTCGGCATCCTTGATGCTGTCCGGGATCTCGTCCCAGGTCGAGACCTTGTAGGGCTGCAGCAGGCCTTCAGCCTTCATCTGCGGGCCGAAGGCGAGACCGACGTCGACGACGTCGGGAGCCTGCGGGCCCTTGTTGTCCTTGTTGGCCTTGACGGCTTCGACTTCGTCGGCCGAGCCGGCATCCGGGTTCAGTTCGTTGACCTGGATTTCCGGATACTTGGCCTTGAAGGAGGCGATGACGTCGCCGTAGCCGCACCAGTCGTGGGGCAGGGCGATGGTGGTCAGCATGCCTTCCTTCTTGGCAGCCTCGATCAGTTCGGCGCTCGGCTCGGCGAAAGCGATGGCAGAGCTTGCCACGACCATGGCGGTCGACAGCGAGAGCAGGCGGCGGATGTTCGACATTTCGGGTTCTCCCTTTTTAATGCCCGTTGACAGGTTCGGATTGCTGATAGTGAGGCTGTATGAAGGCGATATGACAGGCTTTTTCAGGTTCGTGCCGGACCTCTAAGGTCCGGCGGAGCGGCCTCCGGGCGCGGTTTGCGGAACAGGCGGCTCGCCTCGAAGAGTTCCTCCAGCCCCTTCATGCGCTCGCGTGTTTCGTCCCAGGTTGCGCTCTGCACCGCCTCGATCAGCGCCTCGACGATGAAGAGGCTGACGACAGAACTGTCCCAGGCCGATGGCACTTCGATGTGCACGCGGAAGCTGAAGGCAGCGATCTTGGCAATCGGGGAGGCCCAGCGGTCGGTGAAGAGCACGATCTCCACGCCGCGCGCCCTGGCGATGCGGGCAAAGGTCTCCATCTCCTGCTCGTAGCGCCTGATATCGAAGATCACGAGCACATCGCCGGGGCGCATGTCGATGATGGTATGCGGCCAGGCGCTCGGCGAGTTGGCGAGGTGGGTCACCTTCTGGCGAACCACCTGGAGATGCGTGAAGAGATATTGCGCCAGCGCGTGCGTGATGCGGCCGCCGACGATGAAGACCTGACGCGAGCGGTCGGCCAAAAGGGCCGTTGCGGCGTCAAAGTCGGCGGGATCGATCTGGCCCAGCGTCTCCCGCATATTGGCCATCACGGCATCGGCAAAGCGATTGAGCACATGGGTGCCCGGGGCATTGGACGCCCACCGGTCATGCTTGGCGATCGGGTTCGAAATCGTCGCTTCGAGTTCCTGGTGAAGGCGCGCCTGAAAATCGGGAAAGCCGCGAAAACCGAGCTTCTGCACCATCCGGGCCACCGTTGGCGTGGAGACCCGCGCGTTTTCGGCAACCGTGGTGATGCTGCCGAGACCCGAGACCGGGTAGTTGTCGAGCAGTGTTTCGGCCAGTTGCCGCTCGGCGCGCGTCAGCGCGTCAAACCGCGCATGAATCACGTCCGACACCGTCATACTGGTGGCCGTTGCGGTCACGTTTTTCCCCCTGATGCCGGTCTTTGCTGGCTTTGTGACAGATTAATCCGCGCTGTCACAATTCAAGTCAATCCCCCCGTGCTTGAAGAGATCGTTTCAGGATTTCGGTTGACAGACACGAATCTGTGAAGAATTCTTTTCAGAGTGAACACGGAAGGGGAGCCGGTTTGCGATGCGACTTCTGACGGACAACGAAGGGCCTGCGGTCGCTATCGAGAACGTCGGCGCGCGCGGCGACGTCATCGTCGTCTGCGAGCATGCGTCGCGCGTGCTGCCCGCCGCTCTCGGCACGCTCGGTCTTTCGGACGAGGCGCTGCAGAGCCATATCGCCTGGGATCCCGGCGCGCTGGATGTGGCGCGCTTCGTCGCGTCTTCCCTAGACGCGACGCTTATCCATCAGCGCTTTTCGCGTCTTGCCTATGACTGCAACAGGCCGCCCGAGGCTGAGGGCGCCATGCCTGTCGTGAGCGAGATCTACGACATTCCCGGCAATCGCGCCCTTTCGGCAGAAGCCCGGCAGGCCCGGATCGAGGAGATCTACCTGCCCTTTGCCGGTGGACTGCGCGACCTCATCCGCGGGCGTCTGGAAGCGGGGCGCAGACCCGTTCTGGTGACCGTTCACAGCTTTACGCCGGTTTATTTCGGCCGCTATCGAACTGTGGAAATCGGTATCCTGCATGACGCCGACAGCCGTCTGGCCGACCGGATGCTGAAGGCTGCGGAGGGGGCGGGCGCGGCCTATATCGTGCGGCGCAACGAGCCATACGGGCCGACGGACGGCGTCACACACACACTGATCCAGCACGGGCTGAAAAACGATCTGGCCAATGTCATGATCGAGGTGCGAAACGATCTCATACGAACGGAAAGCGGTGCCAGGGTCGTGGCCGACTTTCTGACGGGGCTGCTGGGCCAGAGCCTGGCAGACCTCACCTAAAAAGAACGACCCGGGGAGCGGCATGTCCGCGGATGGAGCGTCGATCCGGCTGATGCCGGGTGGGCGGCAAGAAGCTTCCGGCAATCCCGCCGGGGCCTTCGGAACAGGGGAAAACGATGTCGGACTATAACGAAGTCGACAAGCATGCTGACCTGCAGGTCCTGCATTCCATGGGCTATGCGCAGGAACTGGAACGGCGGATGAGTTCGTTCTCGAACTTTGCCGTATCCTTCTCGATCATCTGCATTCTTTCGGGCGGCATCAACTCGCTGGCGCAGGCGACGGCGGGCGCGGGCGGCGCGGCCATCGGCATCGGCTGGCCTGTCGGCTGCCTCGTCTCGGCCGTGTTCGCGGTCGCGATGGCGCAGATCTCGTCGGCCTATCCCACCGCCGGCGGCCTCTACCATTGGGGTTCGATTCTCGGAAACCGCTTTACCGGCTGGCTGACGGCCTGGTTCAACCTGCTCGGCCTCGTCACCGTGCTCGGCGCTATCAATGTCGGCACCTACTACTTCTTCATGGGCGCCTTCGGCACGCCCTATCTCGGGCTGGAAGACACGACGACGTTCCGCATCCTCTTCCTCGTGGTCATTACGGGTGCACAGGCCCTGGTCAACCATCTCGGCATCGGCCTGACGGCGAAGCTCACGGACTTTTCGGGTTACCTGATCTTTGCAACGGCCATCCTGCTTTCGCTCGCCTGCCTCGCCTCGGCGGATGCCTACGACATCGGCCGGCTGTTCACCTTCTCCAACTTCTCGGGTGCTGCCGGCGGCAATGTCTGGCCGGAAACGTCGGGCACCTGGGTGTTCCTTCTGGGGCTTCTCCTGCCGATCTACACGATCACCGGCTATGACGCCTCCGCGCATACGTCGGAAGAGACGATTAAGGCGGCGACTTCCGTTCCGCGCGGCATGATCTCCTCGGTCCTGTGGTCGTCGCTCTTCGGCTATGTGATGCTGTGCTCCTTCGTGCTGATGATCCCGACCCAGGCCACCCTGGCGGACGGCACCGCGACCGACGGCATGACCGCCGCGGCCGCGCAGGGCTGGAATGTCTTCTTCTGGGCGATGGAGACGCAGGTGAACTGGTTCGTGAAGGACGTGCTTTATCTCGCGATTTTCGTCTGCCAGTGGCTGTGCGGCCTTGCGACCGTCACGTCCGTCTCGCGCATGATCTTCGCCTTCTCGCGCGATGGCGGCCTGCCGGCATCGAAGGCGCTGGCAAAGGTCAGCCCCAAATTCCGCACGCCGGTCTCGGCCATCTGGACCGGCTCGATCCTTTCGGTTCTGTTCGTCTGGGGGTCGTCGCTGATTTCGATCGGTGACACGCCCGTCTACACGATCGTCGTGTCCTGCACCGTCATCTTCCTGTTCTTCTCCTTCGCCATTCCGATCACGCTGGGGCTGTTTGCCTACGGCACGTCGAAGTGGTCGCAGATGGGGCCCTGGAACCTCGGTGCAGGCGTGTTCAAGCTCTTCGCCTTCCTGACGGTGCTGGCGATGATCCTGATCTTCGTCCTCGGCGTGCAGCCGCCGAATGGTGCGGCGCTCTACGTCACGGTCGGCTTCCTGGTGCTCAGCGGCATCGTTTGGATCGGCTTCGAACAGCGCCGCTTCAAGGGGCCGCCCATCGGTGACGAAGTGGCCCGCCGCGCCGCCGAGATCGCTGCCGCGGAGCGAGCCGTCGGCGAGGCGTAAACGTCATCGTCAAAGAAGGGCGGGCGCAGGGCGCGCCCGCCACCATCATCATGCCCCAACGCGTCTGCGTTGGCCTCTACGCTCGGTCGCTTCGGCGGCCAAAGACAGGATCCGTGCCGATGACAACATCCTACACTTTCGACAATCTGAAATCCGACGTGGCGGACGGGCGCATCGACACGGTGCTGGCCGTGCTTGTGGACATGCAGGGCCGTCTCATGGGCAAGCGCTTCCACGCCCAGTATTTCGTGGACTCCGCTTATGAGGAGACCCACAGCTGCAACTATCTGCTCGCTACCGACATGGAGATGGAGACGGTGTCGGGCTACAAGTCGACGAGCTGGGAGGCGGGCTACGGCGACTATACGATGAAGCCGGACCTGTCGACGCTGCGGCGCATTCCCTGGCTCGAGGGGACGGCACTGGTCCTCTGCGACGTGCTCGACCACCACACGCATGAGGAAGTGCCCCATTCGCCCCGCGCCATCCTGAAGAAGCAGGTGAAGCGGCTGGAGGCCATGGGCATGAAGGCCTTCATGGCGAGCGAGCTCGAATTCTTCCTCTTCGACCAGACCTATGACGACGCGCGTGAGAACGGCTACCGGGATCTGCGCCTCGTTAGCGGCTACAACGAGGATTACCACATCTTCCAGACCACCAAGGAAGAGGACGTGATGCGGGCGATCCGCAACGGATTGCAGGGCGCCGGCATTCCCGTGGAGAATTCCAAGGGCGAGGCATCTGCCGGGCAGGAGGAAATCAACGTGCGCTATGCCGAGGCGCTGACCATGGCCGACCGGCATGCGATCATCAAGAACGGCTGCAAGGAAATCGCTTGGTCGCGCGGCAAGGCCATCACCTTCCTCGCCAAGTGGAACTATTCGGCCGCCGGCTCCTCCTCGCACATCCACCAGTCTCTCTGGTCACTGGAGGGCAAGCCGCTCTTCTATGACCATGACGACGAACACGGCATGTCGGGCCTCATGAAGTCCTACGTGGCCGGGCTTCTTACCCATGCCAGCGAGATCACCTATTTCCTCGCCCCCTACATCAACTCCTACAAGCGCTTCATGGCCGGCACGTTCGCGCCGACCAAGGCCGTGTGGAGCATGGACAACCGCACGGCCGGCTATCGCCTGTGCGGCGCCCACACGAAGGGCATCCGCGTGGAATGCCGCGTCGGCGGTTCCGACCTCAATCCCTACCTTGCCATGGCCGCGCTGCTGGCGGCCGGCATTGCCGGCATCGAGGGCAAGCTGGAACTGGAGCCGGCCTTCGTGGGCGATGCCTATGGCGGCAAGGGCGTGCGCGAAATTCCCAAGACGCTGCGCGATGCGACCGAATTCATGACCGGTTCGGCCATGCTGCGATCGGCCTTCGGTGACGAGGTCATCGACCACTACACCCGCGCGGCGCGCTGGGAGCAGGAAGAATACGACCGTCGCGTCACGGACTGGGAGGTGGCGCGCGGCTTCGAGCGGGCGTGAGGGGCGCGTTGCGGCCCTGATGCGGTTGATGATATAATCGCAGCGTCTGTGGAGATTATCTCATGATCGACAGTGCGTGGTTTTATCAACAGCTGGAGTCCAAGGGCAGTTCGGTGCGTGATCTCGCCCGCTTCCTCGACCTCGATCCGAGTTCGGTCTCGCGCATGCTGCGGGGCGAGCGGAAGATGAGCGCGGAGGAGCAGGATGGCATTGCCGACTATCTCGGAGTGCCGCTGGTGCAGATTGCGTCGCGCCGGCGGGGAGATGCGGACGGATTTGCTGAACGCGGACAGGAGCCGCTGGTGATGGACGCCTTGGTACCGGAAGCCCGTGAGGGTGGGTCTGCGCGATGGCTCGACGATGGGCTGAGCTTTTACGAGCGCGTGCGTGGGTGCATGAAGGGGACAATCACCGTCGCACCGGGGGTAGATCTCACCGAACCTGCAGATCCGGAATGGGCGAAGGTTTACGATGACTGAGCGCTATCTGCTCGACACGTGCGCTATGCTGTTTATTGCCCGTGACGAGCCGGTGTCGGAAGCGGTGAGGGGCCTGCTCGGCAACCTGCCCTCCCATCCATACGAGATCGTTCTGTCGGCCTTCTCGGCTTGGGAAATCGGCATGCTGGTGGCCAAGGGCAGATTATCGCTGGAGCGCGAGCCACTCGCCTGGTTTCGTGTGGTGGCGGCTCGCTTCGACGTGGAGGTGCTGTTGCCGACGCCCGATCTTCTGGTCGCCGCTTCGTTCCTGCCGGAACCCGTCCATGGCGATCCGGCGGACAGGATCCTGATCGCCACCGCGCGTGAGAACGATTTGACGATCATTACCCGGGACCGCGCCATTCTGGCCTATGGCGCGGCGGGACATGTGAAGGTACTGGCCTGTTAGGCAAAGGCGCCACGGGCCGAAGGAGAGACGGATGACGACGATGATACAATGCATTTCGCCGGTGGATGGCTCGGTCTATGCCGAGCGGCCGGCAGCCAGCCCGGAGGCGGCCCGCGCCGTGGTGGCCCGCGCCCGCAAGGCCCAGAAGGCCTGGGCGAAGCGGCCGCTGGAGGAGCGTGTCCAGCTGGTGCTGAAGGGTGTTGCGCGGCTGAACGAGATGGTCGATGAGGTCGTGCCGGAGCTTGCCTGGCAGATGGGCCGTCCGGTGCGCTATGGTGGCGAGTTCAAGGGCTTCAACGAGCGCTCCAACTATGTCGCTGACATCGCTGCATCGGCGCTTGCGCCGATCGTGGTGGAGGAGAGCGAGCGCTTCGAGCGGCGGATCCTGCGTGAGGCACATGGCGTCGTCTTCGTCATCGCGCCGTGGAACTACCCCTACATGACCGCGATCAACACGATCGCGCCGGCGCTGATGGCGGGCAACACCGTCATCATCAAGCATGCCGCCCAGACGCTTCTCGTCGGCGAGCGCATGGTGCGCGCCTTCAACGAGGCCGGCGTTCCCGATGACGTGTTCCAGAACATCTTCCTCGATCACGCCACGACGTCGGCGCTGATTGCCGAAAAGAGCTTCGACTTCATCAACTTCACCGGTTCTGTCGAGGGCGGTCGCTCTATCGAGCGGGCCGCGGCCGGCACCTTCACCGGTCTTGGCCTTGAACTCGGCGGCAAGGATCCGGGCTATGTGATGGAGGATGCCGATCTCGACGCTGCCGTCGATACGCTGATGGATGGCGCGACCTACAATTCCGGCCAGTGCTGCTGCGGCATCGAGCGCGTCTATGTGCATGAGAGCCTCTACGACGCCTTCGTGGAGAAGTCGGTCGCGTGGGTCTCGAACTACAAGCTCGGCAATCCGCTGGAGCAGGAGACGACGCTGGGGCCGATGGCGCACAAGCGCTTTGCCGCCGTCGTGCGCCAGCAGGTCGCCGATGCGGTTGCCAAGGGCGCGAAGGCGCTTGTCGATCCCAAGCTCTTCCCGGCCGATGATGGCGGCGCCTATGTCGCGCCGCAGGTGCTCGTTGATGTCGATCACTCCATGGACTTCATGACGGAAGAGACGTTCGGCCCTGCCGTCGGTATCATGAAGGTGAAGAGCGATGCCGAAGCGCTCTCCCTGATGAACGATTGCAAATACGGGCTCACCGTTTCGCTCTGGACCAGGGACGCCGAGCGTGCCGACCGCATCGCCGCCGATCTTGAAACCGGAACCGTCTTCATGAACCGCGCCGACTATCTCGATCCGGCGCTCTGCTGGACCGGTGTAAAGGAAACGGGCCGTGGCGGCTCGCTCTCCGTCATCGGTTTCCACAACCTGACCCGTCCGAAGTCCTATCATTTCAGGAAAGCACTCTAATGAGCATCACCGCAAACTGGAGCTACCCGACCGCCATCAAGTTCGGCGCGGGCCGCATCAAGGAACTGGCCGACCACTGCAAGGCCGTTGGCATCAAGAAGCCACTCCTGGTCACGGACCGCGGCCTCGCGTCCATGGCGATCACGCAAGGGGCGCTGGACGTGCTGGAGGCCGCAGGCCTCGGCCGGGCGATCTTCGCCGATGTCGATCCGAACCCGAACGACATCAATCTCGCCGCCGGCGTGAAGGCCTTCAAGGATGGCGGCCATGACGGCGTGATCGCCTTTGGCGGCGGCTCGGGCCTCGACCTCGGCAAGGCCGTTGCTTTCATGGCGGGCCAGTCGCGCCCCGTCTGGGATTTCGAGGATATCGGCGACTGGTGGACGCGTGCCTCGATCGAGGGCATCGCGCCGATCATTGCCGTGCCGACCACGGCCGGTACGGGCTCGGAAGTCGGCCGCGCCTCGGTCATCACCAATTCCGAGACACACACGAAGAAAGTCATCTTCCATCCGAAGTTCCTGCCCGCAGTGACGATCTGCGATCCGGAACTGACGGTCGGCATGCCGAAGGCGATCACCGCCGGCACCGGCATGGATGCGTTCGCACACTGCCTGGAGGCCTATTCCTCGCCCTTCTATCACCCGATGTCGGCCGGCATCGCGCTGGAAGGGATGCGGCTCGTAAAGGAATACCTGCCGCGCGCCTTCAAGGACGGCACGGATATCGAGGCGCGCGCCCACATGATGTCGGCCGCCGCCATGGGCGCTGTCGCCTTCCAGAAGGGTCTCGGCGCGATCCACTCGCTGTCGCACCCGGTCGGCGCGCTCTACAACACGCACCACGGCACGACCAATGCCGTCGTCATGCCGGCCGTGCTCGCCTTCAACCGCGCGGCCATCGAGGAGAAGATTGCGGCTGCGGCTGCCTATCTCGGCATTTCCGGCGGTTTCGACGGTTTTGCCGATTATGTGCTGTCGCTGCGCGCTGAACTCGGCATTCCCGAAAAGCTCTCCGCCCTCGGTGTCGGCACGGACCGTATCGACGAGATGGCCGCGATGGCGATCGTCGATCCGACGGCCGGCGGCAATCCTGTCGAGCTGACGCTTGATTCGGCCAAGGCCCTGTTCCACGAGACGATCTGACGCGCGAGGGTGCGTCACCGCCTGATACATAAGGCCGTTCTTGTCACACCGCGCAGGGCAACCTGCGCGGTGTTCTCGTTTTGCGGCATGCCGCAACCGCCTTGCCGGGCGGGATTTCGACCCCCGATAGCATCGATATAGAATTTTGCCGGCTAATTTTATGACTTGCAAAAGCTTCGCTTAACCGTTCTCATTCACATAATGGAAAACGGTCATGCGAGCGGGATATCGGCCTCTCGCGACGTGGGGCGTTCTAGGGCGAAAGTGAACTCGATGAGGGTGGTTGGCATCGCCAACATGAAGGGCGGTTCGGGAAAGACGACGGCTTCGTTGCTTCTCGCGACGGAGCTGGCGGGCAGGGGGGCCTCGGTGGTTCTGCTTGACTGCGATCCCCAGGGGCATCTGACGCAGTGGCGTCAGCTGGAGCGCTCCGCCACACAGCCGCCCGTGATCGACAAGATCACGACTGCGGGACTGCCGAACCTGCTGCGGCGGCTGCGCCTCGACACGGATGTGGTTGTGATCGACCTTTCCGGGGCGAGCGATATTCTCGCAGCCATGTGCTTCGGCCTTTCGGATCTCGTTCTCGTGCCGCTTCAGGGCTCGGCCATGGATGCGCGCGGCGCGTCGCGGGCTCTCGAACTCGTGCGCTATGTGGCGGAGAACGCCCATGCTCCCGTGCGGCAGGCGATCCTGCTCAGTCGTGTCAGCCCGATCGCCGCAACCCGCTCCTTGCGCCGTGCCATCGAGACGCTCCGGGCTGCAAAGGTGCGTGTGCTGGATACGCCGCTGGTGGAACGAGGCGCCTATCGCGCAGTGTTCGACCACGGGGGCGACCTGGCGTCACTGCCGCAGGATATGGGCGGCAACCTTGCCAATGCCCGGGCAAATGTCGCGCAGTATGTCGATGACGTTCTGGCCCTGATGGATGCCGACGGCGGGAGCCAGGTTCGGGCGCCCTTCTCGTCCTTCTGTTTTCGAGGGTCGCGCGGTGACCTTCTCGAGGGCGCGACCCGTTAACGCGCAGCGCTTTCTTGGCGGACGCCAAGCGTCCGTCTCCCCAGAACTGGGGAGGGCGTCGGGTGCATTTTTCCCCAAATTACAATGATTTGCCATTTGCACCGACCATATTTCGGGAGCAGGGTTTTCCGAATTGTTAACCATGTCATGGAAAAGTTTGTTAACGGGCGCCATGAGGGACAGCGGTGCTCCGAAACAGCGATGACGGGCTGATGCTCCAGCAGCGAGGCATGACACTATGGCGGTAATCTCTTTCGCCAACACCAAGGGCGGCGCCGGCAAGACCACAGCGGCCCTTCTTCTTGCAATGGACTGTGCCCGTCAGGGCAAGCGCGTGGTGATCCTGGACGGTGATCCGCAGAAGTGGATCACCAGCTGGGCAGAAGTCTCCGGCGCGGTCGCCAACATCACGGTCATTTCGCATGTAACCCCGGCTTCGCTCCAGACGCATATTCGCGAACTTCGCAGCCAGACCGACATCTTCATCATCGATCTCGCCGGCCAGCGCGACACGCTCCTGGCAACTGCTCTCGGTCTTTCCGATCACGTGCTGATCCCCGTCCAGGGCTGTGCCATGGACGCGCGCGGGGGCGCGCAGGTCCTCGAAATCCTGCAGCAGATGAAGATGCGCGACGGCATCAACATTGCCCACTCCGTCGTGCTGACCCGGGTCAACTCGATCGTTACCACCCGCGCCATGCAGGTGATCAAGCAGCTGCTGGCCAGCCGGGGCGTCAACGTGCTCGATACGGCGATCGTCGAGCGGACCGCATACCGCGATCTTTTCGAGCTCGGTGGGACGCTGCAGATGATGGACGAGAAGGGCTCCGGCAACATTGCCAAGGCCCGCGAAAATGCCGAGGCCTTTGCGGCCGAGGTGATGCGTCTTTTGCCGGCGCGCGCGTCCGGCAGCCTCGTGCGCAAGACCTGGTTTCAGACACGCGCTGCCTGAACGCTGAACTGGCGGCCCGCCTCCCGGAAATCCGGTGGCGCGCCGCCGGCGGGCGTCAATGCCCGGCGCTATCACGAGAGGCCGGACAGGTGCTCTGACATGGGCGGTTGCTTGCTGCCTCGGTTCCGGCGGGAGGTAAGCATTCCTTTAGAATGCTTGACTAGCATTTGTTTACCAAGACCTGCAGATGGAGCGCATGCCGGCGGTGACCAGGAAGCCGGGCACCGCACGCATCGCATTTTGAAGACGGTGGGAAGAGGGCATGTCCACGGATAAGGTGCAGACGACGAGCGGAAAGACCGATATCGAGGGGCGTCTGTCCTTCATGGGCCTGGACGCCGAGATGCGCGGCGCCCTTGTTGGCCTGAAGCCGCTGATCGAGAAGGCACTGCCCATCGCACTCGACCGGTTCTACCAGCGTGTGCGCGAGACCGGTGAGGTTGCCCGTTTCTTCTCCTCTGACAGCCACATGGCGGGGGCAAAGGCAGCACAGGTCGGGCACTGGAATGCCCTGTCTTCCGCAGGTTTCGATGCCGCCTATGCCGAGCGGGTGAGCAAGATCGGCCGGATTCACGCCCGGATCGGCCTTGAGCCGCGCTGGTACATTGGCGGCTACGCCATGATTGCTGAGCATCTGGTGACCGAGATCCTCAAGGCCGACTGGCCAAAGGGTGGATTCTTTGCCCGCAAGGATGAGGGGCCGGAGGTGGTGGCCAAGC
Source organism: Rhizobium sp. SG2393 (assembly GCF_042610495.1). Lineage (NCBI taxonomy): Bacteria > Pseudomonadati > Pseudomonadota > Alphaproteobacteria > Hyphomicrobiales > Rhizobiaceae > Rhizobium > Rhizobium sp. SG2393. The sequence continues at coordinate 1,196,552 of NZ_JBHGAP010000001.1, read as the reverse complement.
GGATCAGCGCGGTCATCAAGGCGCTGATGCTGGATATGGACATTGCCATCTCCGTGTATAACGAGGCCGTCGATACGTCGCTGCAGGCGAAGGTGGCGGATCAGGTGCAGGATTCCGAGCGGCAGACCGTGACCGCCGGTTTCGGTGCCGCCATCAAGCGGATTTCCGAGGGCGATCTCACGGCCCGCATTACAGCCGATCTGCCGCCGGCCTATGCCGGTCTCAGGGACAATTTCAACGCAGCGATCGCCGACCTTGCCCGCGCCATCGGCGGCATCGGTGCCGGGGCCAGCCAGATCCATATCGGTGCCAAGGAGATCGCCACTGCGGCCGACGACCTTGCCCGGCGCACGGAGCGGCAGGCCGCCAGCCTGGAGGAAACGGCGGCCGCGGTCGAGCAGGTGACCCGCACGGTGCGGCAGACGGCGGAAGGGGCGGACCAGGCCAATTCCGTGGTCATGGCCGCGCGCGGCAATGCGGAGCAGAGCGGTGCGGTGGTGGAGCACGCCATCGACGTGATGACCAGCATTCAGGAAAGCTCCGCCAGCATCGGCAAGATCGTCGGCGTGATCGACGAGATCGCGTTCCAGACCAATCTTCTGGCGCTGAACGCCGGCATCGAGGCGGCCCGAGCCGGCGACGCCGGGCGCGGCTTTGCCGTTGTTGCGGCCGAGGTTAGGGCTCTCGCCCAGCGCTGCGCGGATGCGGCCAAGGACATTCAGGGACTGATCGCCAAATCGCAGCAGCAGGTGGAGGACGGCGTCAATTCCGTCAACCAGGTTGCGCAGTCGCTGAACCGCATTGTGGAGCAGGTTGTGGAAGTCTCTGCCGTCTTCGCGCAGATCCGGGCCTCCACCGCCGAACAGGCCACGGGCCTGCAGGCGGTCAACAGCGCCGTGCGGCAGATGGACCAGATCACCCAGCAGAATGCCGCCATGGTGGAGCAGGCCAATGCCGCCAGCCAGGCGCTGACCAGCGAATCCGAACAGATCGCGACGCGGCTGCGCGCCTTCCGCACCAGTGGCAGCGCCTCCACATCGACCGGCTACCGGCAGGTCGCGTGACGGCACGGATCGGGGTCGCCGTGCCTGCGGAAGGCCTGCGCGGACAATCTCAGAAGCGGTGATCGATCATGTGCTTGGCCTTGGAACCGAGGCCAAGAAGCAGCGCTCGGGCCTTGCGCCACGCATCGGGCCTGACCGGCGTTTCGCTCAAGGGAATGGCGCCGGCATGACCGGTGACGTGATCGGCGAGCGCCTTGCCAAAGACCGAGCCGGGTGAAATGCCGCGGCCATTGTAGCCACTGACGGAGACGACGCCCGGTGCCAGTGCGTGCAGGCGCGGCAGGTTCGTCGTCGTCATGCCGATGCGGCCATCCCACCAGTGCTCAAAGTCGAATTCACCGATCTGCGGGAACAGCTTGCGCACAGCGCGCTTGGCGAAGGCGCGATGCGTGCCCTCGGCGATGGCATCGAGATTGCCGATGCTGCCGAAGACGAGGCGGTTTTGCTGGTCGAGGCGGAAAGACGTCATGACAAGGCCCGTGTCCCAGCAGCCCTGCCGTTCCGGCAGGATGGAGCGGGCGACATTGTGCGACAGGGGCCCGGTCGCGAACTGGAAATAGCCGAGCTTTGTCAGTTCACCGACATGCTGCTGCCAGGGCGTGCGTGGTACGAGATCACCATAGGCATTGGTGGCGACGATGACCTTTTGCGCCGTGATCGCGCCATCGGGAAAGCGGAGCTTCCAGCCGGCGCCGGCCTTTTCCGCCGCAAGGAGCGGCGTTTGCGTGAAGAGCTCCGCCCCGGCGGCGACCGCAGCATGGGCAAGGCCGCGGGCATAGGCGAGCGGCTGGACCGTGCCAGCCCGCTTGTCGAGCAGGGCGCCGGCGAAGCCTTCCGCACCCGTCAGACGCCGCGCATCATCGGCGCTAAGAACGGAAACCGGTGCGCCGCGCGCCTGCCATTGCGCCTCGCGGTCGCGGATATCCTTCATGCCGTCCTCGCCGATCGCCATGTGCAGCGTGCCATTGCGGACGGCCTCGCAGGCGATGCCGTGGCGTTCGATGAGGTCGAAGACGAGGGAGGGACCGTTGCCGAGAGCGGTGAGCAGCCGGTCACCCTCGGCCTGGCCGAGGGTCGCGATCAGGTCGTTCGGCTTCACCCACATGCCGGCATTGACGAGGCCGACATTGCGCCCCGAGCCGCCATGGCCGATCTGCCGCGCCTCCGCGAGCGCCACCGAGACGCCTTTTTCAGCGAGATGCAGCGCCGCCGACAGGCCTGTATAACCGCCCCCGATGATGGCGACATCCACGGTCCGTTTACCGGACAGCGGCCCGGTGGCCGGAGCGGCGGGCGCCGTCGCCTGCCAGAGATTGGGTTGGGTCCGTTCCGCAGTCATCGGCCTTTGCCTCTTTCGTGATCCTTGCCCTCAGACCTGCCGTGTCACAGCCGATCCTGTCGCCACGCGGTTTCGCGTCTCGCCCGTTCCGGACCTGCGAGGTTGCACGGCAGCCTGACCCGTGTCGCCCGGCGACGGCCTGCGGCGCAGGCAGCCGCGCGCGATGTCGTCGCCGAAGGCGGTGGTCTCACAGCCATAGCGCAGTTGCCGTCATGCGTCCTCATGACAATTCGGCATGAGATTATCGCTGGGGATAGAGGCCATGGCAGAGGCGATCAGGTTGCGTCGGTGGCGTGTGGCGTGCGTACAACCGGATGTGAAACGACGTCAGACGAGGCGCGACAGGACGCGCGCAGGCGTCAGGATGGTCCGGCCGGCGCCATTCCTTGCAGGCGTCAGGTCGCGGAGGCGTAAACAGCGCCGGCGTCAGTCGATGAATTCGACCGTTACGCCGGGGCTGACCATCTTGCCGAGTTCGGTTGCGTCCCAGTTTGTCAGGCGGATGCAGCCATGGCTCTGGGTCTTGCCGATCTTGGACGGCTCCGGCGTGCCGTGGATGCCGTAGGTGGGCTTGGACAGCGCAATCCAGACCGTGCCGACCGGACCATTGGGGCCCGGCGGGATGGAGAGAACCTTGTCGTTGTTGCCCTGTTTGAAGTTGATCTTCGGATTGTAGGTGTAGCCCGGATTAAAAGCGATGCGCTCGACCGTCACCGTGCCGGAGGGCGAGGGCGTGTCGGCGGAACCGATGGACGCCGGGTAGGCGGCGATCAGCTTGCCCTCGGCGTCATAGGCCAGCACCTGCTTGCGACCCTTGTCGGCGAGGATTTTCGCGACCTTGCCGGTCCGGTTGGCGCCGGGATTGATGACCTTGATCGTTGAACCCGGGACGGTGAAATCGACGCCGGGGTTCAGCTCCTTCAAGAAGCCTTCGTCCATGTGGAAGCGCTCGGCCAGCATTTCCGTGGTCGAGGTGAAGGAGAGCGCCGGCAGGGCTGCCTTGTGGGCATAGTCTTCCGGGATGGAGGCGACATAGGGGCCGGCAGCATCGGCCGCAGTGATCGTGTAGCTCGTGATCGGCATCCCGCCATTGAGGCGCAGACGTTCGACGATCGCGTCGGTGTTGTTCGGGTCGAGCGTTTCGCCGGTGGACTGCTGGAAGGCCTCGATCGCCTTGGTGACGTTCGAGCCCATCTTGCCGTCGATGACGCCCGGCGAGAATCCCTCGCGATCCAGGAAGACCTGAAGCGCGGTGATTTCGAAGCTCGACTTCTTGGTGACGGCCGCCGCCGGCGGGAAGGAGAGGGTCCGGCCGGGCGCCGTCTGCTCGATCACCGCACCGGAGCCGGAGGGATCGCTGAAATCGGCACTGCCGCCATCGGTCGGCGCGCCGCCACCCAGCGCGGCGGTGTTCTCGTCATAGGCCGGAAGCGGTTCGCGATCGACATTCACAGGTGCCGGCTCGCGATACTCCGGGATCGAGCCGGTGACGGTTCCTGGCTCGCCATAGACCGGCGCGCCATAGGAATCGGTGCCTTCCGGACCGTAATAGGGGTCGCGCCCGGCGGTGCCATAGCGCGGACCGTTGGGGTCGTAGACCTGAGGCTCGCGGCGCTGCCGGTTGGGCATAACGGTGGCGATGACGTTGCCCCAGTTGTCGACAAACACGGTCCGCCCGCGGCGGTCGCGCGTCACCTGCACGTCCGGACCTTCGGGCACGAAATCGAGGATTTCGCCATCCGGCGTGACGAGCAGCATATTGCCCGTCGCCGATTGCGCGGATGCACCGCCAGCGCCAAGCGCCAGAAGGCTTGCTGCGGTCAGAAGCATAAGGCTCTTACGGCGGATGGCTGTCACGGCAGGACCTGTACTCTCGGGTTCACGTGGATGCGCTACAAGCGAATTTCGACGTTAATGTGAAAAAGCTGAACTCACGGTAAACGCTTTGCTAAATCACCTCGTTGCGGCTTATACCGGAGATCGGATGCCGGGTGAAGCACGCGGGTCTTCAACGAGGTCACGTCGTTGCGAGTTCCCTTGGTATCCTCGATCGCCGCGAGCGCGGCCGCGCGTGGGGCAAGGGCCGGGCCCGGACAATGCCTGCGTGGGGCCCGAGTGGTCGGGAGCATGGCAATCGCTGGCGGGGGCGCTGGCGAGGGCGCTGGTGGGGCATGGGCGGGGGAGGGACACGTCATGGACGGCGAAAGCACGCAGTCGCGCGCAGGCGGACGCGAAACCGGGGAACGGGCGTCTCGCCCCGAAGCCGTGAAGGCCGTGGAAACCTCCGGAACTTCGGCCAATCATGTGCTTCTCGACCGTCAGTCCGGGCTCGATATTGCCGCCTTCGTCGTCGACGGCGTGGACCTGGCGCCGGGCGTCGCTATCCCGGCCGGCGAGGAGCCGCGCATCGCACGTCTCCTGCAGGGTTTTCTGTTCACCTGCGGTCCCGACCATATCCGCCTCCCGGAGCCTCGCGAAAGCGGTGACGGCAACTATCCTCTGCATGGCTCCCTGCCGGGAACGCAGGTGGTCGCGACCTCCATCGAGACGGGGCCGGATGGTCCCGTCTGCCATGCGCAGACCGTGGTGTCGCTTGCCGATGGCGGGCAGGCAACGGTTGCACGCCGGATCTACACTGCCATCGACGGATATGTGACGATCGAGGACCGGCTGACCAATACGGGCACGACACCGTTTTCGCCGATGTGGATGTATCATCTCAACCTCGGTGCCTGGCTTTTCGACGACGAGACGTGGATCGAGGCGCCTGTCTTCGGTGAGGGAGCGCTGTTCTGGCGCTTCGGTGACGGGGAGCGCGCGCACCTGTGCCTCGACACCCGGCCCACGCTTGCGGACACCGGCCTGGTGACGGTCACGCTCGGCCCCCTTGCGATGCTTGGCGGACGAACCCTGTCGATCCGGTTTCCCGCCGCATGCCTGCCCTGGCTGCAGTTCTGGCGTTCGGAACGCAACGGCGGCAATGTCTTCTCCATCGAACCTGCCTCGCACCGCCTTGCAAGCCGGGCCGAGCTTGCCGAAAACGGCGAGCTTGTTTCGCTGGCGCCCGGCGAAAGCCGCAGCTTCGGGATCGCCTTCCGAATGGTCTGAGACGTCACATCGACCGTTCGCGTGCTGCCCTCCCTTCGGCCGGCGAACGCGATTGACGGCGCGATCCGGGGGGCCTACATCTCGCTCATCAAGGGTCGGCCGACCGCTCTCATTGTTGATCGGCCGACCTCCCATCGGCATCAGGGCGTTTCTGGAAGGGCAGACATGGATATCCGCGAGATCAACGACGAATACGCCGTGACCGGCCAGATTACGGCGGAAGACCTCGATACGGTGAAGTCCCTCGGCTTCAAGTCGCTGGTCTGCCACCGCCCGGACCATGAGCAGCCCGGACAGCCGGATTTTGCGGAGATCGCCGCGCGTGCCGGCGAGCTTGGGCTTGAGATCACGCATATTCCGGTTGGCCCGATGGGTGTGACGGCGGAGGCCGTGCATGCCATGGTCGACGCGCTGGACACGCTGCCGCGGCCGATGCTCGGCTTCTGCCGCTCCGGTGCCCGTTCCACGGCCATTTACCAGCAGACCCAGCATATTCGTCGCTGACCGTTCCATTCTCTCGCATCCTGGCGAAGGGTTTGGCCTAGCGAAGAGTTTGGACAGCGGGGCCGCCGGCTTCGACGATAGCCTCCGCGCATTTTTCCGGCGTCGCAGCGGCCGTCTGGATCAGGTTCGCCAGTGGCGTCGGGTTCGACGTCGAGGGCAGGGCGCCGAGCCCGATGGTCAGGCCCGTCACCACCTGACGGTCGCCGGCCTTGCGGCAGGTGATGCGGACACGTTCGCCGCTGCCGGGACCAAAGCCCTGATCAAAGGCGGTTCGCACCTCCTTTGCCGTCACGGTTTTGCCGCCGCGGTCCCGAAAGAGCGCCAGGACAGGCGAGGCATTCAGCCGCTCCAGAAATTCATCCTGCAGCGTGAAATAGGCATCCGGCGAAAGCCCGGTGCAGCTTCCGCTCCGCACCCATTGATGGCGATCGAGCCCCGAGCGTCGGCCCGGCATGCGGGCATCGAGCGCTTTTGTGGTGGCGGCGTCCAGTGTCAGCTGTGCGAGATCGGTCCATTTTCCGGCCTTGTCCCCAGACTTCACCGCGGCATCGATGCCGCAATAGCTCTGCCGCATCGGCCAGAGGCCGTGCAGTGTGAAATGCGTGCTCTCGAAACTTTCGGGTGTCGCCGCGCGGCATTCCGTGCGCGTGGTACGCGTCGCGCAGAAGCCCGGTTGCCAGCTGACCGAGAGGATCAGCGCCGTCTTCGGCGGCGGTTCCGCCTCCGCGGCGCGGACGGGTCCGGCGACCGTCATGACGGCGACAAACAGGAACGACAGGACGCAGGCAGCCATCGCTGCCGCAAGGGGCAAACGCATCATGGATCAACTCCGCTCAATGGAACATTATGAGAACATAATCGCCAAAAGCGGGAGAAATGCAACCCCTGATTCGCGTTGGAATGAAAAAGGGGATGTGCGCGCGCGGCCATGGATGACATCATGCGAAACCAGCAAGAGCGGTCGATTGCCTTTCCCGGCGGAATGGCTTTGAGTGGCCGGCGCGGACCTTCAGGAGTGACGATGTTTTCGCAAACGCAGCGTATGACGAGCCCGACGGGCGCCGATCTCGCCTGGCACCGTGCCGAGGCGGCGGGCGCGGCGCGCGGTGTGCTGCTCGTCTGCCACGGGCTTTCGGAGCATTCGCGCCGCTATGCCCGCTTTGCCGACGCGATGGCGGCCCATGGCTTCCATGTCTATGCCCATGATCATCGCGGCCATGGCGAAACGCGTGCGCCGGATGCGATCCGCGGGCAGTTCGCGCCGCGGGGCGGCGCCCGCAAGGCGCTTGCCGATGTCGCGGCGATGCGCGCCATGGTCCGGGCCGCGCATCCCGGTCTGCCGCTCATTCTGTTCGGCCACTCCATGGGGGGGCTGATTGCGCTGAACGCCGCAGAGGAAGAGCCGAGCGGCTATGACGGCGTGGCGGTGTGGAATTCCAATTTCAATGCCGGGCTTGCGGGCCGGGCCGGGCAGGCGATCCTTGCCGTCGAGCGCGCCCTGAAGGGATCGGACGTTCCGAGCGAAACGCTGACGGCGCTGACCTTCGGGGCCTGGAAGAAGAAGATCGCCGATCCGCGGACCGATTTCGACTGGCTTTCCAAGGACGCCGCCGAGGTGGATGCCTATATCGCCGATCCGCTCTGCGGATTCGATGCGACCGTGTCGCTGTGGATCGATCTCTTTGCGCTCTGCTATGGGGGGGCTTCGCAGGAGCGGCTGGCGCGCCTGCCGAAGGGGCTGCCGGTGCATCTCCTGGGTGGCAGCGAGGATCCCGCGACGAATGGCGGGCGGGAAACGCGATGGCTGGCCGAGCGGATGCGCGCTGCCGGCCTGACGGACGTAAGCCTCAGCGTGCTCAACGGTTTCCGTCATGAGACGCTCAACGAGGTGGGTCGCGATGCGGCGACCGAGGCCTTTGCGGCCTGGGCGCGCGGTGTTGCGGCACGCCGTTCGGCAGGGGGGCACTGAGCCATGGCCGCGACCTCGCGCCCCGCATCTCTTGCGGCGATAAATGACATTCCGGCCGGGCTGACGCTGATGGTGCTCTCCGTGCTCGTCTCGCCGCTGATCGACGTTTTCGGCAAGCTGGCGCTTTCGACCATTCCTTCCGGCCAGATCGTCGCCACGCGCTTCGTGCTGCAGGTGGCCTTTCTGCTGCCGATCGTGATTGCCGGGCGGCGGCTGAAGCCGACGAGCCTTGCCGCCATGGGGCTGAATGCCGTGCGCGGGGCGCTGCTCGTCATCGGCATGTTTTCCTTCATGACGGCGCTGATCGTGATGCAGATTGCCGATGCGCTGGCGATCTTCTTCGTGGAGCCGATCATTCTCACCATTCTCGGTGGTCTCGTGCTGCGCGAGAAGATCGGCTGGCGGCGCTATCTTGCCTGCGCGGTCGGGTTCGGCGGGGCGATGCTCGTCATCCGGCCCTCGCTGGAAGATGTGGGGCTGGTGGCGCTGCTGCCGGTCGTCTCGGCCTTCTGCGTGGCGATCTTCGTGCTGATCACCCGGCGGCTGGCCCAGAGCGAGGATCCCTTCGCGATGCAGCTGCATGCCGGTGTCTGGGCGCTGGGTTTTTCGCTGATCGCGCTGTGGATCGGTTCCGGCACGGGCTCGCCGCTCTTCGATCCCGTCTGGCCGGACCGGCTGGCGATCGCCTATCTCCTCGGTGTGGGGCTGACGGCAACGGTGGCGGGGGTGCTCGGGGTCTATGCCTATCGCGCCGCGCCGGCCTCGGTGCTCGCGCCGCTGCAATATCTGGAAATCGTCTCCGGCACGCTCTTCGGCTATCTCGTCTTCGATCATCTGCCGGACGCGCTGAAATGGCTCGGCATCGCCATCATCATCGGCTCCGGGCTCACCATCATCTGGCGTGAACGTGTCGTGAGCCGGCGCGAGAGCCGGCCGGATACGCCGCCCGTGCCGCCGGTCGCCTGAGGCGCCGTCGATCTCGAAAGGAAGCATCATGTCGAACACCGAAACCACCACCGTCCGCAAGACGGGCGGCCAGCTGATCGTTGACGCGCTCGTCGCCAATGGCGTGAAGCGGATCGCCTGCGTGCCGGGCGAGAGCTACCTCGCCGTGCTCGATGCGCTGCACGACGTCGCGATCGACGTGCTCGTCTGCCGGCAGGAGGGGGGAGCCGCGATGATGGCGGATTGCTGGGGACGGCTGACGGGCGAGCCCGGCATCTGCATGGTCACGCGCGGGCCGGGCGCCACCAATGCCTCGGCGGGGCTGCATGTGGCAAAGCAGGATTCGATCCCGATGATCCTCTTCATCGGCCAGGTACAGCGCGAGGCGCGCGAGCGCGAGGCCTTCCAGGAGGTGGAATACCGCCGCGCCTTCACCGAATTCGCCAAGTGGGTGGGCGAGATCGACGATGCCCGCCGCATTCCGGAATTCGTGACGCGCGCCTTTTCCATCGCCACCTCCGGCCGGCCAGGCCCCGTTGTGCTGACGCTGCCGGAGGACATGCTGGTGGAGACGGTGGAGGCGCCGGCGGCACGCGCTTACGTGCCGGTCGCGGCCCATCCCGGCGCATCGCAGATTGCCGAATTCACAGCGCTGCTTGAGGCTGCCAAGCGCCCCGTCGCCATTCTCGGCGGCGCGCGGTGGAGCGCGGAGGCGGTGGCGGATTTCACGGCCTTTGCGGCGCGCTGGCACCTGCCGGTCGGCTGCTCCTTCCGCCGGCAGATGCTGTTCGATCACCTGCATCCGAGCTATGCCGGCGATGTCGGCATCGGCATCAATCCGGCGCTTGCCAAGGAGATCAAGGAGGCCGATCTGGTGCTGCTCATCGGCGGACGCCTGTCGGAAATGCCGTCGTCGTCCTACACGCTGCTTGATATTCCCTATCCGAAGCAGACGCTCGTCCACGTTCATCCCGACCCTTGCGAACTCGGCCGCGTCTATTCCGCGGCGCTGCCCATCGCGGCGGCACCCGATGCCTTTGCGGCGGCGCTTCGGGATGTGGCGCCGGCGGCCGAACCCGTCTGGGCGGATCGCACCGCCGCCATGCATGCGGCCTATCTCGGGTGGTCCACGCCGCCCGCCACCGGGCCGGGTGCCGTGCAGATGGGGCCGATCATGGAATGGCTGGAGGCGAACACGGCCGAGGACACGATCTTCACCAATGGCGCCGGCAACTATGCCACCTGGGTGCACCGTTTCCATCGTTTCCGCCGCTTCGCCACGCAGGCGGCGCCGGCTTCCGGTTCCATGGGTTACGGCCTGCCGGCGGCAGTGGCGGCGAAGAAGCTGCATCCAGAGCGGGAGGTCATCTGCTTTGCCGGCGACGGCTGCTTCATGATGCATGGGCAGGAATTTGCGACCGCCGTGCGCTATCGCCTGCCGATCATCACCGTCGTCGTCAACAATGGCATTTACGGCACGATCCGCATGCATCAGGAGCGGGAATATCCGGGCCGCGTCTCGGCGACGGATCTCACCAACCCGGATTTCGCCGCGCTTGCCCGCGCCTATGGCGGCCACGGCGAGACGGTGGAGGCGACGGACCAGTTTGCCGACGCCTTCCTTCGCGCGCGGGCCAGCGGCAAGCCTGCCATCATCGAGGTAAAGCTCGATCCGGAAGCGATCACGCCCACGCGGACCCTGTCGGAAATCCGCGGCGCCTGACCGCTTCTCTTGATTGAAGGCCGGCCGGCTTCGTGTTGACGGGGATGGCCGGCTTTCGGCGTTGCCCCGTCAGGGCAATTGCTTTAGGAAGCGGGCACATCCCAAATCATGCCTTTTCCCGTTGCGGAGCATTCTTCATGGCGCGTCAGTTCATCTATCATATGTCGGGGCTCAACAAGGCCTACGGCCACAAGAAGATCCTCGAGAACATCCATCTCTCCTTCTACCCGGATGCCAAGATCGGTATTCTCGGCCCGAACGGTGCGGGTAAGTCGACCATCCTGAAGATCATGGCCGGCCTCGACAAGGAATGGACGGGCGAGGCCTGGCTCGCCGAGGGTGCCACGCTCGGCTACCTCGCGCAGGAGCCGAAGCTCGATCCGGAAAAGACAGTGTTCGAGAACGTGATGGAAGGCGTCGCCCACAAGAAAGCGATCGTCGACCGCTACAACGAACTGATGATGAACTATTCCGACGAGACCGCCGACGAAGGCGCGAAACTCCAGGACGTCATCGACAGCCAGAACCTCTGGGACCTCGAAAACCAGGTCGAGATGGCCATGGATGCGCTGCGCTGCCCGCCCGGCGATGCCGACGTGACGAGCCTTTCGGGCGGTGAAAAGCGCCGCGTGGCGCTCTGCCAGCTTCTGCTGCGCCAGCCCGACCTGCTGCTGCTCGACGAACCGACCAACCACCTCGACGCCGAGACGATCGCCTGGCTCGAAAAGCACCTGCGCGAATATCCGGGCGCCATCCTGATGGTCACCCACGATCGCTACTTCCTCGACAATGTCACGGGCTGGATCCTCGAGATCGACCGTGGCCGCGGCATTCCCTACGAGGGCAACTACTCCGCCTACCTCTTGGCCAAGGCCAAGCGCATGCAGCAGGAAGCGCGCGAAGAGGCCGGCCGCCAGAAGGCCATCTCCCGCGAGCAGGAGTGGATCGCCTCCTCGCCCAAGGCCCGTCAGGCCAAGTCCAAGGCGCGTATCAACGCCTATAACGAGCTGGTCGATTCGGCCGCCGAGCGCCGCCCGTCCGACACGCAGATCGCCATTCCGATCGGCGAGCGTCTCGGCCGCGTCGTCATCGAAGCCGACAACATCACCAAGTCCTATGGCGACCGCGTTCTCATCGAGAACCTGTCGTTCAAGCTGCCGCCGGGCGGCATCGTCGGCATCATCGGTCCGAACGGTGCGGGCAAGACCACGCTGTTCCGCATGATCACCGGCCAGGAGACACCCGACAGCGGCACGATCACCATCGGCGACACGGTCGATCTCGGCTATGTCGATCAGAGCCGCGATACGCTGGCCGCCAACAAGACCGTCTGGGAGGAAATCTCCGACGGCAACGACATCCTGAAGCTCGGCAAGTTCGAGATGAACTCGCGTGCCTATTGCGGTTCGTTCAACTTCAAGGGCGGCGACCAGCAGCAGAAGGTCGGCAACCTCTCGGGCGGTCAGCGCAACCGCGTGCACCTCGCCAAGATGTTGAAGGGCGGCCACAACGTGCTGCTGCTCGACGAACCGACCAACGACCTCGATACGGAAACGCTGGGGGCGCTCGAAGACGCGCTGGAAAACTTCGCCGGCTGCGCCGTCATCATCTCGCACGACCGCATGTTCCTCGACCGTCTGGCCACCCACATCCTCGCCTATGAGGGCGACGGCCATGTGGAATGGTTCGAAGGCAATTTCGAGGACTACGAGAAGGACAAGGTCCGCCGTCTGGGTCCGGATGCGCTCAACCCGAGCCGCATGAGCTACAAGCGTCTGACGCGCTAAGGCCGGGCAGCGCCCGCCACGTTCAGGATATTTGCAAAACCGGGCGGCAATCGCCCGGTTTTTTCGTTGCGGCCTCTTCGTGCCTTCGAATGAAAGAATGTACCTTTCAAGGGCCTGATTCCATTCGTGGAAATATATTCTGCGTTTCGTATATTATGTTCTTCGTTCTGCCTGGGAACATTTCCAATTAAAAAACTAGTCTAAACGGATTTACCTGATTTTTAAATTATCTGTGGAAGCTCTGTCTTACGTGAAAGAGGGGCTTTGACATGTCCATTCGAAATATTCTTATTGCCGTATTATTTGTTGTCAGTTTTGTGCTGGCGCTGATGGTTGGAAACTCTACTCTCGAGGCCTACCAGCAGTTCCGGGCGTCCGAGCGTGTGGAAACGCTGGCGCGCTACGACAAGGCGCTGTTTACGGCGCTGCTGAGCTTCCGCAGCGAACGCGGCGACAGTGCAACGGCGCTGACGCTTTCACCGGAAAAGGCGACGGGCTCCATCAACAGTTTCAAGGGCATGCGCGCGAAGGTGCAGGCGGCCATGGCCGAGGCGAGCGCGATGGCCGCCAGCTTCGATGATCCGGGTCTGAAGGAGGCCATTGCGGGGCTGGATGCCGCCTATGGAAAGTTCGATGCGCTGCGCCAGAAGGTCGATGCCAACATCGCGCTGCCGCTTGACCAGCGCGAGGCCGGTCTCGACAAGGTCGTGCTCTCCCAGGGCAGCGAATTGATCGCCAGCCTCGAGAAGACCTCGACGGCCGCCGAAGGGGTCATTCGCTCGCTGGATGAGGGCAAGGTCGCGTTGATCCAGACGCGTGCCTATGCCTGGGCGACACGCTCGCTCGGCGGTTCGGCTGCCGTTGTTCTCAATGGTCTCATCGTCCAGAACCGCAAGCCGGACGGCACGGAGACGACCAATCTCACCTCGCTCGATGCGGGCGCGGCCTTTGCCTGGCGCGCCGTCGAGACGCTGGTCAAGCATCCCAGCGCATCCGAGGCCCTGAAGGAGCGCTACGCCGCGGCCGACGAAGCCTATTTCAAGGGTGACTTTCCGAAGTGGCGCGGCGAGATCATTGCCAAGCTGACGGCCGGCGAGGGGTCTCCGGTCAGCATCGACGACTGGCGCCCCAAGGTCACGGCCGCCCTCGGCAAGATCGCGGATGTCGCGTCGCTTGCCATGGACAATCTGAACGAGAGCGCGGCAGCCAGCCGTTCGAGCGCGCAGCTGAAGCTCGTTCTGTTCTCGACGCTGCTGGTTGCCGTTCTTGCCATTGGTGTCGGCGGCATGGCCATTGTCGTGCTGCGCGTCGTCCAGCCCATCGGCCGCCTGACGCGCTGCATGAACGCGCTTGCCGAGGGCAACCGCGAGGTTGTCGTCACGGGTGCCCTCCGCAAGGACGAGATCGGGGAAATGGCCCGCGCGGTGGAGGTGTTCCGCGAAGCCGCCATCCGCAATGCGCAGCTGGAAGCGGAGGCGGACGAAGTGCGCCGCCGGCAGGAAGCCGAGCGTGCCGAGCTGCAGCGGCGTGCGGAAGAGGATGCCAATATCCGTCTCAACAAGGCAACCGGCGCGCTTGCCGCCGGGCTCAAGCGGCTGGCAACGGGCGACATGCTCTGCGAGATCGACGAGCAGTTCGCGCCGCAGTTCGAGGCCCTGAGGGAGGATTTCAACACCTCGGTGTCGCAGTTGCGCCAGGTGCTGCTTGCCGTCGGGGAATCGGCCGTGGCCGTGGACAATGGTTCGGGCGAGATTTCGGGTGCTTCCGACAATCTGGCCCGGCGCACGGAGCAGCAGGCCGCATCGCTGGAAGAAACCGCCGCGGCGCTCGAGGAGATCACTTCCAACGTCAAGATGACCTCGCGGCGGACGGTCGAGGCGCGTGATCTGGTGCGCGATGCCCGGGCAAAGGCGGAGCAGTCCGGCGTCGTCGTCGGCAATGCGGTCGAGGCCATGCAGCGCATCGAGCAGGCGTCCGGCCAGATCAGCCAGATCATCGGCGTCATCGACGAGATCGCCTTCCAGACCAACCTCCTTGCCCTCAATGCCGGTGTCGAGGCAGCCCGTGCCGGCGATGCGGGCAAGGGCTTTGCGGTCGTGGCGCAGGAAGTGCGCGAACTTGCCCAGCGTTCGGCAAATGCGGCCAAGGAGATCAAGGCGCTCATCAACAACTCCGAAGCGGCGGTCAACCAGGGCGTCAAGCTCGTCAGCGAGACGGGCAGTGGCCTGTCCTCGATCGCCGAGGTGGTGCAGTCGATTACCGGGCACATGGATGCCATCGCATCGGCCGCGCAGGAACAGTCTGTCGGTCTCGGAGAGGTCAACACCGCCGTCAACCACATGGACCAGGCGACCCAGCAGAATGCCGCGATGGTGGAGGAAATGAATGCCGCCTCCGCCGGGCTGGCCGAGGAAGCCAGCCGGCTTGCCTCCCTGCTCAGCCAGTTCCGCATGCAGGGCCAGTCGCAGCCGGCGGCGCGCAACCGCGCTGCCTGAGTGGCCGCGGAGGTCGATCCGTCCTCGTCTGCGGCCGGTGGCGCCTGCCTTCGGCTTGTGGCTTGTGTCTTACGCCGGCGGCCCTTCGGGGTCGCCGGTTTTGTTTTGGGCGGCGGCCGTCTTCGCGCTTGCATCGTCCTCACAAATCACATAAACATATCTTTATATGTAAATGGGGTTTGTGATGGCGGAGACGCGGTGGCTGGGGCTTGATCCCCTTGTAGACGTGCTGAAGGCGGCTGGCGAGCCGACCCGGCTCAGGCTGCTGGCCTTGCTGGCTGGCGGTGACCTGACCGTGACGGATCTCACCGAAATTCTCGGCCAGTCGCAGCCGCGCATCTCCCGGCATCTGAAGCTTCTGGGCGAGGTCGAACTGATCGACCGTTACCAGGAGGGAGCCTGGGCCTATTTCCGGCTGCGACAGGAGGGCAGGGCCGCGCATGTGGTGCGGCAGGTTCTTTCCGCGGCAGCGAGCGACGATGCGGTGCTGGCGCGCGATGCGGAGCGGCTGACGGCGCTGAAGGCGGCGCGGGCCGAGCGGGCGCAGGCCTACTTCAGCCGCAACGCCGCGGAATGGGACGCGCTGCGGCAACTGCATGTCAGCGAAACCGCGGTGGAGGCCGCGCTGGTCGAGGCTGTCGGCGTTGAACCCGTTGATGCCCTGCTCGACCTTGGCACGGGCACGGGTCGTATCCTGCAGCTTCTGGCGCCGGCCTACCGGCGCGGCGTGGGCGTCGATGCCAGTCGCGACATGCTGACGGTAGCGCGGGCCAATCTCGACCGTGCCGGCGTCTCCAAGGCTCAGATCCGCCACGGCGACATCTTCAACCTGCCGCTCGACGGCGAGTTCGATCTCGTGACCATCCATCAGGTGCTCCACTTCCTCGACCAACCCGAGGCGGCGATTGCGGAAGCGGCGCGCGTGCTGGTGCCGGGCGGGCGTCTGGCGATCGTCGATCTCGCGCCGCACAGCCTCGATTACCTGCGCGACGAGCATGCGCATCAGCGTCTCGGCATATCGCATGCCACGATGGCCGACTGGCTGGCGCGCGCCGGACTGGTGGTCGAGACGGTGGTGGACGTGCCGCCGGTGGCCGGTGACAGCACGGGGCTGACCGTGACGATCTGGATTGCGCGCGACCAGCGCGCTGCCTTTTCCCAGGAAGCAAGACAGAGCCGGCGCCGGGCCGGAGAGCGGAGACTTTGACCATGGCAATCCATACGCTTTATCCGGCCGAACGCGGCAACCTGACCCTGTCCTTCGAATATTTCCCGCCGAAGACGGACGAGGCGGAGGCCCAGCTTCACCAGACAGTGGCCGAGCTCAACGTGTTCCAGCCGGGCTTCGTCTCCGTGACCTATGGTGCTGGCGGCACGACGCGGGAGCGTTCACTGACCGCCGTCGCCCACATGATCGGCGATGCGGGCGTTGCCAATACGGCGGCGCATCTGACCTGCGTCAGCGCCACGCGGGCGGAAGTGGATCATGTCATCGACGCGTTCACGGCCTGCGGCGTCAAGCATTTCGTGGCCCTGCGCGGTGATCCGCCGGCCGGGATCGGCTCGGCCTACCAGCCGCATCCGGGTGGTTACGAGAATGCGGCGGCGCTGGTGGCGGCGCTGGCCGCGCGCGGCGGGCTGGAAATTTCGGTCTCCGCCTATCCGGAAAAGCATCCCGAGAGCGCGGATGTGAATGCCGACATCGACATGCTGAAGCGCAAGGTGGACAATGGCGCGACCCGGGCGCTGACCCAGTTCTTCTTCGACAATGACGATTTCGAGCGCTATCTGGAACGCGTGCGGGCGGCCGGCATCTGGATCCCCATCGTTCCCGGCATCCTGCCGATCAACAATTTCGCGCAGGTCGTGCGCTTCGCGGGCCTGTGCGGCGCGCGCGTGCCGGAGGTGCTGCGGGCGCGGCTCGCGCATCTCGACGACAAGCCGGAGGAGCGCTTCCATGAGGCGACGCACATCGCGGCCGAGCAGATCGTCGATCTCGCCCGGCGCGGCGTGCGCGACTTCCATCTCTACACGATGAACCGCTCGCCGCTGATCACCGCCGTCTGCGATCTCGTGGGCTTTGCCCGGCAGGATGCGCCCGTCGCCAGCATCGCAGCACCGGCACGCCGCATGGCGGTCTGAGCCGGCACGATCTGCAGTGCACTGAAACGACAAAGCGCCCGGCCATCATGGCTCGGGCGCTTTGCGTTCGCCTGGCAAAATCCGCGACGCGCCTGCGCCCGGCCTCGCATTGTTCTTGTTGTTGGAGTTTACGCCTTACTCGTCTTTCACGCTCCGGTCCAAGCTCAGATGAAGAGCATCGTTCCGACAAAGATGAAGGCTGCACTGATCAGAAGCATGTTGAACGACTGGGTCAGTCCCATGTGTTACCCTCCTGATGTTGACGGCCTCACGATACGGCGAAAATGTCACATCTAAAAGGAAATCTTGTGCTGCGCTGCGGCATCAGAGGGGTGTGGCGAGCGTGGGGCAGCGCTCAACTTTTTGATTGAAAAGCGCAAATCGCCCTTAATTTTTTGTTCACGCAATGCGACCGGCGGTTAACGAAGCGTGTGGACAATCCTTGTCTGTGTTTCATCCGACACGAATCGATCATGCGGTCTGACGTGACAGGCTGGCCATGATCCGCTTCGGAAGCCGGCCGTCGAGCATGACGAGGCCGAGGGCGATGACGAGCATGCCGGCCGCATCGACAAGGGAAAGTGTCTCGCCGAGGAAGAGCACGCCGAGCAGGATGGCGCTTGGCGGAACCAGCAGGGTGACGAGCGAAGTATTGGTGGCGCCAGCCCGCGCCATGATCCGGAAGAAGAGAATATAGGCAAAGGCGGTCGAGAGGAGGGCAAGGGCGAGGATCGACACGATCGCCGCGCCCGTGGGCATGGGCAGCGTCCAGGGCTGATCGACGGCCAGCGCCACCGGCAGCACGAGGAGGCTCGAGGCGGTGAGCTGGCCCGTTGCGGTGACGGTCGGCGGAAGGTCGCTGAAGCGGCGTCCGAAGGTGTTGGAAATGCCGTAGCTGATCGCCGCGCCGATCGGCAGCAGCAGCGCCCAGAGCGGCACGGCATGGTCACCGCCGAAGAGATCGGCGATGGCGGCCGGGCCGACCAGCAGCACGGTGCCGGCAAGGCCGAGAAGGGTTCCGGCCAGTTTGCGCGCGGTCAGCTTTTCGTCGGCGGTCCAGACATTGGCGATGAGCACGGTCCAGATCGGCGTCGTGGCATTGAGGATCGCGGCGAGACCCGCGCCGATCTGTGTCTGCCCCATCAGGATCAGCGTGTGCGGAACGGCATTGTTGACGAGCCCGATGAGGAAGAAGGCCGGCGCGCGGGCTCTGAGGGCAGCATAGACGCCCTGCTGGCCGTGCAGGTAGAGATGCAGCGCGATGGCGGCGATGGCCAGCCGCAGGAAGGCGATGGTCAGCGGCGGGACCTGCTGCACGGCAATGCGGCCGAAGAAGAAGGAACCGCCCCAGATGATGCCGAGCAGGGTGAGGAGCGCCCAGGTGCCGGGGCTGATGCCGATGCCGGCGGGAACGCCGCTGCCCGCGACACGGTCCGCAGGCGCCTCGGATGCGGGGCTGGCCTTTGGTTCGTTCATGATCATCCTCCTTCGCCGTCAGGGCGGAGCGCCTGCGGGGCCGGGCGGCCGCGCCATGACCGGGTTATCGGTTCGCCGTGAACGGCGCCACCCGGAAATGGTGCGGCCAGACTTTCTGCTGTGAAGAGGATGAAGGCGCGCCGCCGGCGTGATGGGGCGGCGGCGGTCAAGTCGCCTCTCTTGCTGCCGCGCGGGCGGCCGGCGGCCCGCGCCGTCCTTGTGAAGCGGCGGGCCGTCGGCATCAGCGGAGTCTATCCATCAGAGGCTGTTCAGGAGCGCCGCATTCGGCCAGCCATCGGCCGGCACGCCGAGACGCTGCTGTTCCACCTGAATGGCAGCGCGGGTGCCGGAGCCGAGAATGCCGTCGATCTCGCCGACATTGTAGCCTCGGTCGGCCAGCTTCTGCTGCAGAACCTTCATGCTGTCGACATCAAGACCCGGATCGGGATTGCCAGCCTGATAGACCGGGCCGCCGGCAAGGCGCGTGGCGAAATAGGCGGCCGAGGTCGTGTAGATGAAGGACTTGTTCCACTCGAGATAGATGTTGAAATTGGGATAGGTGATGAAGGCCGGGCCCTTGCGGCCCTGCGGCAGGGTCAGCGAGGCGGGAAGCGAGGCGAAGCTCTTGTTGCCGTCGCGCGGCTCCACGCCGGCTGCAAACCAGTCGCCGGCCGTCATGCCGGGCTGCAGGCCGGTCTTTTCGAAGGGAATGCGGTCGGAGATCGTGACTTCCTGGATCCACGGCTGACCGCGGGTGAAGCCGAGGCTCTGGATGAACTTGGCGGCGGTCATGATCACGTCCGGCGCGCTGGTCTTCAGCGTCACGTGGCCATCGCCGTCGCCATCCGTGCCGAAGCGGATAATGTCGCGCGGCAGCATCTGCACCTGGCCGATTTCGCCGGCCCAGGCGCCCGTGCCGGTCTGAGGGTCGAGGTCGCCATGCTGGACCATCTCGATGGCGGCGATCAGCTGCGGGCGGAAGAGTTCCGGGCGGCGGCAGTCATGCGCGAGCGTGACGAGCGCGTTTCGGGTGTTGAAATCGCCCTGTACGGCGCCGAAATCGGTTTCCAGCGCCCAGAAGGCGGTGATGACGGGAGCAGGCACGCCGAATTCCTGCTCGGCGCGGGCGAAGACCTCGGCATATTCCTTCATTTTCTGCCGGCCGATGTCGAGGCGGGCCTGGCTGACGACGCGCTTGGAAAATTCGAGGAAGGTCTGGCGGAAGACGCCCTGGGCCCGGTCGCGGGCCAGCACCTTCTCGTCGATCCGGGCGCCGGCCAGCGCACGATCGGCGGCCTCTGCCGGCACGCCGGCGGCAATGGCTTCAGCCTTCACGCCCGCCAGGAAGGTCGCGAGATCGCCGCCGCAGGCGACCGGCGCCGCAGAGGTCGCGGGCGCGGCCTGAGGGGCGCTCGCATCCTGTGCGTGGGCGGACAGGGCGGCAGCGAGCCCGAGGGTCAGGCAGGCGGCGAGGCGGGGCAGGCGGGATGACATCGATCTTCCTCTCGAATGGGTGGCGGCCTTGCGGCCAGCCGGCACAAACAGGGCCGCGCGCGGGCGCAGCGGCGTGGCAAACGGGCGGACCTTCCCGTCGCAGGGCGACAGGGCGCGGCATGCGCGGGTCCGAAACGTATCACAGTGCTGTTTCAGAGCATTATGACCGAAAGAAGAAAAGCGGCATGATTGGGGGCAAACGCGCGGTGATAAGCGCTGCAATCACTTCGGCTTGCTGACCTCGGCGACCCATTTGCGCCAGTTGGCCTTGGAGCCGGCAAAGACGTTGATGTCCGTCGTACCGGAAATTCCTGGGATCTCGCCGGTGCTCGTATACTGCCAGAAGGCCCAGCGGCGATCGACATAGGTGACCGACGGGTGCTTGGCGACGGAGCGAACCCAGAAATGGTGGTCCTTGAACTGGTCGACGAGATTGTCGCGGTGGAAATCGACGGAGGTGTAGATGATCGGCCGCTTGCCGTAATAGGCCTCCAGCCGGTCCATGAAGCGCTTCAGCTCCGTCTGCACGGTCAGCGGGGATGGACGGTAGGTGCAGGTCTTCGACTCACCGTTCCATTCCGCATCCAAGACCGGCGGCAGGAAGACGGCGGCCTTTGGCACATTGGCAATGAACCAGTCGGCCTGCTCGTCGGCGGTCGAGCAGAAATAGTAGAAGTGATAGGGCGCGTAGGGTACGCCGGCGGCGCGTGCGGCCTGCCAGTGATCGCCAAACTTGCTGTCCACGCGGTCCTTGCCCTCGGTCGCCTTGATGAAGGCGAAGGAGACGCCGGAGCGCTTGACGGTCGGCCAGTCGATGTCGCCATTCCACTTGGAGACGTCGATGCCGTGGATCTCGTGGCGATGCGGGTTCATCGTTCCGAAATCCTGCGGATCGCGATCGGCGAATTTCGGCGGGATGGAGGCCGTCGACATGAGGTCGTAATCGGTGGAGCTGCAGGCTCCGAGCAGGAGGCCGAGAACCGGGAGAAGGGCGAGCGAAAGCCTGCGCATGGAATACCCGCTAAACTGAACGGACGACGGTGTCTTCCTCACAAGCCGGTTTCCATGTCACGATCCTCCCCGCAGCAGCCGAGCAGGGTTCGGACCCTGAAGAATCCCCCTGAGGCCTACCCCCATTAACCATAACAGCGTAAATAATCGGTTAGCTCAAGGGGGGGCAGGCAGCGATCCGCTGACGGCCGAGAGAGTGCCGCATGATGAGGCGGGCCGACGGCGCGGTTGACCCGGTGCGTCAGGCGGCGCGGTACACGGCGAGCCAGGCATATCCGCCACCCAGCGTGCGGAAGTCCAGACGGGCACCGTTGGCGCGGGCACGGTCCTTCAGGGCTTCGAACAGGGTGGCCCGCGGGGTGACGTGGAAGCGGGTGAGCCAGCCGGTCAGCAACCGGCGCGCCAGCGAGGGCAGGCCCTCCTGCTGGCCGAAGTCGGCAATATGGATCGAGCCGCCGGGCGCGAGTGCCGCAATCGACGCGTCGAGGGCCGCTTCCCAGTCGGGGATCATCGAGAGCGCATAGGAAATGACGATGCGGTCGAAACCATTCGTGCCGAAGGCGCGCGGTGTGAAGTCGGTGGCATCCGCGACCGTCAGCACCGCATCGTTGCGGCCGGCCTTGCGCAGGGTGGCGCGGGCGGATGTCAGCATCTCCGCGGAAATGTCGAGGCCGTAGAGCGCGGCATGCGGATAGAGGCTGGCGATGCGGGCCATGTTGCGGCCGGTGCCGCAGCCGACTTCGAGCACGCGGGTGCCGTAGCCGGCGTCCAGGCCGTCGATCATCGTGTCGCGGCCGAAGAGGTAGTATTTGCGGGTGAGATCGTAGATGTGCCGCTGGTAGCGGTACATGCGGTCCATGCGGCCGGCATGGCCGACATCGGCGAGCGTTTCGAGACTCATCCCTTCCTCCGATAGATGTGGAAGCCGCCGTAAATCGCGGACCGGTCCCTGGCGCCGAGCTCCAGCGAATGCTCCCGGTCATAGGTCCACTGCTCAGCGATCGCCGGCGAGAGGCGCCCTTCGATGATGCTGTCTTCGGCGGCGGTGCGGAAGATGGCGATGGCGCCGGGCGTGGCGGTGCGGGTCATTTCGGCCCAGAGGTCGTTCAGCTGGCGGTCGTTCATCCAGTCCTGGGCATCGAGCAGCACGAAGCGATCGACGGTCTCGGCGCTTTTTCCTGCCAGAAGCTCGGTGAAGCTGGCATGGTGAACGCGCACGCGGTCGGCGCCATTGCGCACGGCCTCATAGTTTTCCGGCATGAGATAGGCGGGCAGGTTGCCCTCGTGCGGCTGCGGATAGCGGCGGGCGAAGGCCTGCCAGGCGAAATAGTTGTCCCGCAGCGGGAAGTGGCAGGTCAGCTTTTCCAGGCGCTGGCGCAGCACCTCGGCAAGGTTTTCGCCCGAGCCCGCCAGTGCATCATACTGCTGCGGGGGAATGCCGAGGCCGAAGAGCGAGCTCTTTCGGGCCGTCAGCCAGCGGATGGAGCGCGTGTCGAAGAGCGGCGCAAGCTGCCGGTCGAAGAACTGGCGCTGTTCGCGCAGCGAGCGCGCCTCGACGAAGTCCGCCGGGTTGACGCCGTGCAGGCGGGCAATCAGGTGGCTGACCCAGATGAAGCGGCCAAGCAGGCCGGTGCGGTAGATGTTCCCGGCAAAGGTGGCGATGCGGCGCTTGCCGTTCAGGCGGCGGCCGGTCCAGTAGTCGCGCGTCGCCTGGTCGAGCTTCGGTGCGAGGAAGAGGTCGAAAGCCTGGACGTTGCTCTTGAGGCCGGCCCGCGAGAGGAAGCGCACGGCATCCGCATGGGAGGGCAGGTGGCGCATGGCGGCCAGCTTCAGCCGGTTCAGCGCGATGTGATGCGGATTGAGATCAACGACATCGATCCGGTCCGGTCGGGCGGAGAGATAGGTGAGCATGTTGCAGCCGCCGGAACCGATGGTGACGATGCGATGGCCACCGGAGGCAAGCTGCATGGCTTCCATGTCGACGATCGGATCTTCCCAGATCTGCGGATAGACGAGGCCTGAGAACAGAAGTCCGAAGAGGCGCTCGGAAAGACCGGCCTTGCTGAGCGGCGCGTGCTGCAGAAGGGCGTCCTTGAGCTTTTCGTTCGGCTTGCCATAGCCAATGTCTGTCGCGAATTCGGTCATCGGGCCATCGTCCCCTGTTTTGGTCTGCGGGTGATAGCGCCGGCCCGCTACACTTTCATGACGGAAGGCGTGGGAAAACGCGCGCTCGGTGGCATTTGCGCGTCCTCTTAAAGGCATTGGTAAGTTATGGGGCGCTAAGGTCCACGTCATTCTGGCCGCCATGATGAGCGGCTTGCCGGTGGTCACGTGTCTCGGAGTCGACATGCCAGTAAAATGGCTTTCAAGCCGTCAGGAATGGCGATGGGCCGTGCGGGGCGCAATGGCGGGACTGACAGTTCCCGTGTTCTGCCTCGGTGCCGGCCTGTGGCCGGTGGCGGCCGATGGTGCGCTGGCGCTGGCCTTCGACACCAGCGTTGCCTTTCTGCCAGCCGTCAGCGCGGCGTCGGGCTACCGGCTCGGCCGGCTCAGACGGCAGATTGCCGAAACCCGCGAAAAACACCTTCTTCTTCAGGCGGAGCTGAACGGCGATGCCTTTACGGACGCCCTGACGGGGCTGCCGAACCGGGCGGCGCTCGAGCGGTCGATCGACATCATCCTTCAGGGCGATCCTGCGGTCGGCAAGGGGCATGGCATCATTCTGCTCGACCTCGACCGGTTCCATTTCGTCAACGAGACGATGGGACGTGACGCCGGAGACCAGATCCTTCTCATCCTGTCCCAGCGCCTTCGTCATGCGCTTGGCGCGCATGCATCGCTCTACCGACCCGGTGGCGACGAATTCGTGGTCATCGTTCCCGGCACGCCGTCGCGTGGCAAGCTGGAGGATGTGGCGCGTCTCCTAGGCGGCGTTCTGCGCGAGCCGTTCGAGCTCAGCGGCGGCCAGTTCTGGACCGGGGGCAGCATCGGCGTGACCTTCCTTCAGCCGGCGGACCGGTCGCTCGACGACATCCTGGCGCGTGCGGAGCTTGCGCTCGACCGCTCCAAGGAGATGATGGGCAACAGCGTCGCCTTCCACGAGCCGCATCTGGCATCGCCCGAAAATCGTCGGCAGGTGACGACGCGGGACGTGGCGCGCGGGATCGCCGCGGGCGAGTTCTTTCTCGAATACCAGCCGATCATCGGCATCAAGAGCCGCAGCATCCGCTGCATGGAGGCGCTGGTGCGGTGGCGCCATCCCGAGCGCGGGGTCGTGCTGCCGGAGGCGTTCATTGCCGCCGCCGAGCATAGCGGCGCCATCCAGCCGCTCGGGCGCTGGGTTCTTGCCACGGCCTGTCGCGAGGCCATGGGATGGCCGAGCTGTGTCGGTGTCTCCGTCAATGTCTCGAAGGAACAGATCCGCGATCCGGATTTCGTGATGCTCGTGACCAACTGCCTCGCCGAGACCGGGCTTGCGGCCGAACGGCTGACGATCGAGGTGACGGAAGCCGTCTTCTCGCTCGAGCCGCATCGTGTCACCGCAGTCTTCCAGGCGCTCCGCCGTCTTGGCGTAAGGCTGGCGCTCGACGATTTCGGCGTCGGCTTCACGGCGGTCAGCAATCTCGGCGCGTTTCCGCTCGACCAGTTGAAGATCGACCGGTCCTTTACCGACGCCATGCTGCGCAGCCAGCGTGATGGGGAACTGATCGACCTCATCCTGAAGGCCGGTGCTGCCTTTGCGGTTTCCACCATCATCGAGGGCGTGGAGACCGAGGGGCAGATGGAGCTTGTCCGTGCCATGGGTGTCGGGGAAGCCCAAGGGTTCCTCATTTCGCCGCCCGTGCCGGCTGGCGATGTGGGCGCCTTGATCCTCGCCTTCGAGGCGGGTGCCTCGCGGGTGTCGGCGGCCTGAGCCGGCGCCCGGTCCTCACCACGGCCATCGTCCCCATCAAAAGCATGGCATTTCTGCTGCCGGGGCTTGCAACCGCCGTGTAGCTGCCGCACATCCTCACCATGGAATGCGACTGCCGGATGTGGCAGCGGCAGATGTCATGGACCGGTCACTGCTGCTTTCCGGCGTTGCGGACAGATCAGGCGATGCGAGGAGAAAACAGGTGATCCGCAAGGCGCTCGCCGTCGTGGGCATTCTGGTCGCCACCGTGGCTGTGGGCGTGCCCGCATGGCTTTATATCGCACCGCCGGAACTTCTGCGCATCGGTGATGGCTATGCGGCGAAGATCGTCTGCTCGAACGTCTTCATCGCGGGGCGTGACCCGGATCAGGTTCTCGCCGAGGACGTCCAGGCGCCCGGCCATCCGCTGCTGCGCTTCGTGTCCGTTTCCGTCGATCGCGAGCAGCGCAGCGTGACGGCGCATATTTTCGGCTTTGCCGCACCGGCCGAGGCGGTCTATCGCGAGGGGCTTGGCTGCACGTCGCTTCCCGACGGGACGGTTGCGGTCGCGCCGCGCTACAGTCCCAACTATTTCAGCGGTTTGCGCCCGCCGGCCGACAAGCCCTGGCCGGAGGGGACGACGACGGATGGCAATGCTGCCATTCAGGACATCATCGTCAAGCCGGAGCTGCAGGGCCCCGGCATGAGGGCGATCATCGTCGTCAAGGATGGCCGCATCATCGCGGAAACCTATGGCAAGGGTTTCACGCGCGAAACGCCGCTTCTCGGCTGGTCGATGACGAAGACCGTGACGGCGGCGCTGGTGGGACGGCGCATTGCCGATGGTGCCATGTCGCTTGCCGCCAACAAGCTGTTGCCGGCCTGGGCGGGCGATGGTCGCGCGGCGATCACGCTCGGCGACCTGATGGCGATGCAGAGCGGCCTTGATTTCAACGAGGACTACGGGACGGTCGCAGATGTGACGCGCATGCTCTACCTCGAAAGCGACATGGCGGCCTATACGGCAGCCAAGCCGCTGGTGCATCCGCCGGGCACGCAATTTTCCTATTCTTCGGGAACGACGACGTTGATTTCGCGTCTTTGGATGGACAGTTTCGGCAGTGAGGACGAGGCGCTCGCCTATCCCCGCCGGGCGCTCTTCCGACCACTGGGAATGACGAGTGCTGTGCTTGAGCCCGACGCACGCGGCACCTTCGTCGGATCCTCCTACATGTATGCAACGGCGCGCGACTGGGCACGCTTTGCTCTCTTTTTGCTGAGAGATGGCACGTGGCAGGGCAGGGCGCTGCTGCCGGAAGGTTTCGTCGCCTTCATGCGCAAGCCCACGGATGTCTCCGGCGGTCGCTACGGGCAGGGGCAGGTCTGGACCGAAACGCCGACGCCGCCCGCAGGCAAGCCCGCCCTGCCGCCCGAAACCTTCTGGATGCGGGGCCATGACGGCCAGTCGATCATGATATCGCCGACGCTCGATCTGGCGGTGGTGCGCCTTGGGCTCACGCCATCTTCGGCCGGTTACGAGGTGCGGGAAATGAACGCCCGGATCGTTGCCGCGCTCGCACCGGCAGATACGGCCGTGACCGCCGGCCCCTGAGCCAGCGGTACATCACGACATGCGGCGCAAACGAAAAGCCCGGCGCGCAGGCGGCCGGGCTTCTTGCAGGATAAATGTCAGTTTGTGCTCAGCGCATGTCTAGCTGGTCGAGCAGGCCCTTGCGCTTGGCGTCGAAATAGTAGCCGCGGGCGTAGAGCTTGACGGCATTGTCGTGGCTGTTATCGGCCACGATGAAGGCGCCGCGCAGATACTTCGTCGCATATTTCAGGTTGGTTTCCGCATCGAACAGGCCTTCCGGCGGGCCGTCGTAACCGAGGCTGCGGGCGGTGTTGTAGCGGATCTGCATGAGGCCGTAATTGCCATGCGCATAGGCGCGGGGATTGTAGGTCGACTCGCGCTTGACGACGCGGTGGACGAGTTCCAGCGGCAGTTCGTTCAACTTGGCATAGAAGGCGATAAGCTTGTCGAGTTCCGGGCGCGTGCTGGTCGGTGCGCCATCGGCGGAGAAGGTGAGGGCAGACTGCGGCTTGCGAGAGCGGTAGTCGGGGCGCGCCATGGGCACGATCATCTGCGAACTGACCAGCGTCTCGAGGCCGACAGGCTCGCCTGTGTCGAAGGTCGATTCCATGACGGAGCCAAAGCTGTAGCTGGCCGCAACCGGGAGAGCGGCGACGCGCTCGCCGCGAACGGCTTCCTTGCCGACCGCCGGGGCGGTTGCTGCAAGCTCGCTGGCTACGGCGGTCACGGCCGGTGCCGGACGCTGGCCGGAGACGGCCATGTTGGCCGCGGCGATCGCCGGGCTCGTCACCTTCGACTCGTTCTGCAGGGCCTGCGGCGCGATGGTTGCTGCCTGCATGGTTGCCTTGCGCGGATCAGTGCCGGGCACGGGCGTGCCGTCGATGATGGTGGCGACCTGCACCGGAGCTGCCGTCTGGGCCGCAAGCGCCGCTGCTGTCACCGGTGCCGTGGCGCCGGTTGTGACGCCCGGGGCGGTCGCGGATGCTGCTGCGGCGGGTGCCGTTCCTGTGACTGGCGTGCCGATTGTCGCCGTCGTAGCGGCGGGCGCGGCATAGGCCACCTGCTGTGTCGTTGCGGGCAACGCACCTGCCGTCTGGACGGCGGGCTGCGTGGCGCCGGCGGGCTTGATCGTGTTGATCGAGGAGAGCGTGTTCTTGGGCTTCTGGTTCGCCGTCGAGCATCCCGTCAGGACGACGCAGACCGATGCCGTGGCCGCTGCGAGCGCTGTTTTCAGCGGGAAGCGGGTGTCATTCGCCATGTTGAAAGCCTTCAAGCTGTCGGGCCGGACGTCGTTTGAAGTCCGGCGATTCAGCGGCGCCACCCGCCATGGTTCGCGAATTCATTAACGCAAGCTTTCGTGAACCGCAACCCGGCCCCCCGTTCAGCTCGCCGATGCGCGCTTCAGGCCGGCCGTCAGAACACCTGCCGCGATCAGAAGGGAGCCGCCCGTGCGGTTCACCGCACGTTGTACCGAGGGCTTGCGGATTGTGCTGCGCGCGGCCGATGCCATGAGGGCATAGAGCGTGGCGTTGAGGGTTGCGAGAACAAGGAAAGTGATTTCAAAAACAACCATCTGGCCCAGAACCGGCCTGCTGGTATCGAGAAACTGCGGCAGGAAGGCCACGAAGAAGATGATGCTCTTCGGGTTCAGCGCCGTTACCACGTAGGCGTGCAGGAAAATGCCAAGCGGCCGCCCCTTCTCGGCATCGCGAGAAGTGATGGCGTCTTCACCCACCGGCGCGCGCCAGAGCTTGATGCCGAGCCGTACGAGATAGGCCGCGCCAACCCACTTCAAGACCGTGAAGATCGCCGCCGATGTCGCAAGCAGGGCCCCGAGGCCGAGCATCGACGCCGTCATGGCCGTGAAGTCGCCCAGCGCGACACCGGCAACCGTGGCGCCGGCTGTCCGGCGTCCGTGACCGAGCGCATAGGAGATGACGAGCAGAATGGTCGGACCCGGGATCGCCAGCATGACGGCGGAGGCGGCTGCGAAGGCCGCCCAGTGTTCGAGCGACATCGGAAAGGTAATGGCCATGTCCATCGGCTGATCTCCCAAGGGTGAGAGGGGAGCAAGCCATCGCCATTGCCGTCTGTCCAGCCTGAAACGAAAGCGCCGCGCCAGGAGATCAGGCGCGGCGCGGAGCGGTTAGGGATGGAGAGGGGGCCTAGTGCGCGGCCTTCCAGGGCTGGCCGATCTTGTCCATGACCTCGCCGAACCAGGCGGCGGAGGTATCGAAGTGCTTGCCGCCGCGGATGCGGGGGAACTCGATGATGCGCAGCTTGCCGTTCTGGTCTTCGTCATGGCCGGTGACGCCGGAGATCTTGTCGAGCGCGCCATCGACGGCAAGATCGACCATGCTCTGGATGAGGCGCAGGTCGTCGACATTGGCCGGGGCGGAGCGGGCATAATAGCCGGACTTCTGCACCATGGAGCGCTCCGCGCCCAGAAGGGCGGCGAACTGCTTGGTGAACCAGTTGCCGACATTGATACTGTCGATTTTCACGTGGCCGAAGGCATCGCGCTTCACCGTCTCGCCGGCAGCTTCGCGCTCGGCCACGATGGCGTCGAGGCAGGCGCCTTCCGAGACGAAGAGCGTGACGAAGCCGGTCTTGTCCATGACGCCCCGCAGGCGCTCGGCTTCGGCCTGCAGGTCAAACGCCGTCTCCGGCAGGTAGAGACCGTCGATGCTCTTCAGCTCGCGGTTCATCATGAAGCCGTCGACATAGGCGTGGGAGGCCGACAGCGTCTGGTAGGCGCGCGCGGTGGCGGCCGTCAGCCAGCCGCAGTGACGGCCCATGACCTCGTGAACGACGAGTGTGCGCGGCGCGGCGCTCTGCTCGTTGGAAACATGGTCGAAGAAGCGGGCGCCGTGTTCGGCCGCCGTCCAGGCGCCAAGCGTCTGGCGGATCGGCACGACGTCGTTGTCGACGGTCTTGGGCAGGCCGACCACCGTCAGGTCGTAGCCGTTGGCGCCGAGATAGGCGGCGAGGTCGGCGGCCGTCGTGTTGGTATCGTCGCCACCGATGGTGTGGAGAATGGTGATGCCATCCTTGGCGAGGCGCTCGGCGGCAACCCGCAGCGGGTTCTCGCCGTCCTTGACGAGGCCGCGCTTGGCGCAGTCGGCGGCATTCGTCAGCTTGACGCGGCTGTTGCCGATCGGCGATCCGCCATGGCGGTGCAGCAAATGCGCCTTCTCGCGCATGGACGGCGTGATCTCGATCTGGTCACCGAGAAGCAGGCCCTGATAGCCGGAGCGATAGGCGACGAGCTCGATATCGGGTGCGATGTCCGAATAGCGTTCGATCAGTCCGCCCACCGCGGACGAGAGGCAGGGCGCGAGGCCCCCGGCGGTGAGCATGGCCACTTTCTGCTTCGGCATGGGTTCTCCCTTGGACGGTTCACTGCGATGCGGGCCCTGTCTAGCGCAATTCGAATGGCAGCGGAATGACGCCCCGGCGGGCTAAATCGGTTTGGCTGTGATTGATTTTCGTGGCTGTGCACAAGAGGATCGCAGATCGTCCCTCTCGCGAAAAAGACGCGGACGCAGGATGGAACCAGAGGGCGTCTCTGTTCGTAAGGAAGGTCAGGGCGCGTCTGAGATGGGACCAGAATATTTTCGTACCATCTATTGAGGGCCATCAAGAATTTGCTACAGTGTCGGCTCAGCGGCGAGCGGTCGCGGCTGGCGGGGTTGTCCGGAGGATCCATCCGGGCCATGCTGCCGCCTCTTTGCTCCGGCCGCCCGATTCAGGGGAATATCGCGGATGTCTATCTGGGAACGTCTTGTTTCGATCGTCAGCTCCACCGGCAATGCACTTGCCGCCGTGGTGGAGGCGGTGCGCACGCTGCTCGAGGGCGATCCGGAGACGCGGCGGCAGGTGGCGTTTTCGGTGTCGATGATCGCGCTTTCTGCCAAGATGGCCAAGGCCGACGGCGCCGTCAGCGAGGCCGAAGTGCAGGCCTTCCGTGACATCTTCAAATATCCCGACGACCAGGCCCATAACGTGGCGCGGCTCTACAACCTCGCGCGTCAGGACGTGGCGGGCTACGAGGCCTATGCGGAAAAGCTGTCCGGTCTTTGCGTCTCGTGCAATGGCGACTGCTCGATGCTGGAAGATATCATCGATGGCCTCTTCCACATCGCCAAGGCCGATGGGGCGCTGCACGAGAAGGAACTCGCCTTTCTGACGCGCGTCGCCGACATCTTTGGCATGAGCGAGCAGCGCTTTCGCGGCATCATGGCCCGCCATGTCGATATCGGCGAGTCCGACCCCTACGAGGTGCTGGGCGTGTCCCGCAAGGACGATTTCGCGGAGATCCGGAAGCGCTACAGGGCGCTCGCATCGGAAAACCACCCGGACAGGCTGGCCGCGCGGGGCGTTCCCGTTTCCCTGCATCGGGTCGCAAGCGACCGCATGGCGGCGCTGAATGCCGCCTACGAGGCGATTGCCCGCGAGCGCAAGGCGGCATGAGCTTGTTCAATGCTGATTTTCCGGGCGCCGACGTCGTGCCGTCGCCCAACCATGGGGGGCGGCGCGAGGGGCGGTCGCCCGACATGATCATCCTCCATTATACCGGCATGCCGACCGCCGAGGGTGCACTCGACTGGCTGTGCCGGCCGGAAAGCGAAGTTTCCAGCCATTATATGGTCTATGAGGACGGGCGGATCGTGCAGCTCGTCCCGGAGGCCCGTCGCGCATGGCATGCCGGCAAGAGCGCCTGGATGGGCGAGATCGACATCAACTCGGCCTCGATCGGCATCGAGATCGCCAATGCCGGCCACCCCGGCGGGCTTCCACCTTTTCCGGACGAGCAGATTGCGGCGGTCATCGAATTGTGTCGGGACTGCGGCGCGCGGTGGCAGATCGCGCCCGAGCGGGTGCTGGCGCACAGCGATGTGGCCCCCATTCGCAAGGTCGATCCGGGAGAAAATTTCCCCTGGCATCGTCTCCATGCCGAGGGTGTCGGGCACTGGGTTGAGCCGGCGCCGCTCGCCGGCGGTCGCTTCTTCCAGCGCGGCGATAGCGGCCAGCCGGTGGAAGCCTTGCAGTCGATGCTGGCCTATTACGGTTACGCCGTTGACATTACAGGCGAATTCGATCTGCGGACCGAAGGCGTCGTGGCCGCGTTCCAGCGGCATTTTCGGCCCCAGAAGGTCGATGGCGTAGCCGATGCATCGACCATCGACACGCTGCACAGGCTCCTGACCAGCCTGCCGCGACTTGGTGGCTGAGGGCAACTTCCGGTCCGTTTTCACCCTGCTGCGCCGCACGCTGCGGCTGCGGTTTTGTTGCGCTGCCACAGGATGACCAAATTGCTCCCGTCATTTCCCGGCCGGCGGCGGTTGGTTCAGCAGGTGCTGGCCCGCTGCCAGGCACGGGGATGTGCCGCGCCGGTTTCGACCGGTCGGCAATCCCCGCGGACAGGAGCTGACGCCCATTCAATCCGGGGGGCAAGGCGACGTTCGAATAGGACAAGCGCTGCATCGCCAGCCGGCCGTTTCGCGCCGGCGGGATGCTAAGATCAATAGGTTGGAGCGTCCCTCATGCGTCCGAAACGCACGGCGCTCCGATGACGGAGTAGTCAAACGAAATGAAGCGATCTGCTGCAACCGTGGTTGCGGCATGCCTTGGCATGCTCGTGGCCGGGACGGGACCCCTTTACGCCGCAAACGGCGACGACCGTCCGGTCACCCGAACCCAGACCTCCTCATCCGCCGGAAGCAAGGCCGGCGCCGACGGCAAGACGCTCGGATCTTCAACCCTCGACTTCGACACCCGCGACGCCGGCTTCCCGATGGTCGATCCCACGCTGAAGACGGCCTACACGCCGATCATCGCAAACTATGCCCGCCAGTACGGCGTCCCCATCGAACTCGCCCACGCCGTCATCAAGGTCGAGAGCAACTTCAATCCCAAGGCGCGTGGACGCGCCGGCGAAATCGGCCTCATGCAGATCAAGCCCGCCACGGCCCGCATGCTCGGCTATTCCGGCAGCGCGAAGGGCCTCTACGACCCCGAGACCAACATCCGCTTCGGCATGAAATACCTCGCCATGGCGCACGAACTCTCCGGAGGGGTGACCTGCGGGACGATCCTGCGCTACAATGCCGGCCACGGTGCAACGCGCATGAATCCCACGTCCAAGCGCTACTGCGGCAAGGTGCAGGCGATCATCGACTGATCGCGTGCGTCCGGCTCGTCACCGGACGCGGGTTTGCAAGGAGGGTGGCGACGGCTCCGTCGCCGCCAGCGAGGTTGGAATGACTGAGACGTTTGATGTGGTGGTGATCGGCAAGGGGATGATGGGTGCTGCGGCAGCCCGATACCTTGCCGAAGGCGGACATTCGGTGGCGCTTGTCGGCCCCGGAGAACCCGCCGACCGGAAGCACCATGACGGTGTCTTCGCCAGCCACTACGACAGCGGCCGCATCACCCGTACCATCGATACCAGTGGGCTCTGGGCCTTCCTCGCACGCCGCTCGATCGAGCGTTACGGCGACATCGAGGCCCGGAGCGGCATCCGCTTCTACAGCGAGGTCGGATGCCTGATCGTCGGCGAGACGCCGGGCGGCGCCGACGACAGTCTCGACCAGGTGCTGCAGGCTCGCGACGCGCTGCATGTGCATGCGCCGCTCTTCGACCGGCAGGCCATGGCGGCACGCTTTGGCTATTTCTCTTTTCAAGAGGGACTGTCGGGGGTCTACGAACCGGAGGGCGCCGGCGTCATCGATCCGCGTGCCTTTGTCGCCGCCGAAGTGCTGCTGGCGGAGATGGCCGGGGCAGCGCTGATTGCCGAGGAGGCCGTTTCCGTCAGGGACGATGGTGTGGGGCAGGTGGTGGAGACGCGCTCGGGCCGCCGATTGTCCTGCGGCCGGGTGCTGGTTGCGGCAGGCGGGTTCAGCCTCTCGCGGCGCCTGCTGTCGCGGCCGCTCGATCTGACGGTGAAGGCCCGCACGGTGCATTTCGCGGAGGTTTCCGACGAGGATCTCGCCCGCTTCGCCGGCATGCCCTCGCTGATCCGCTGGGCGCCGGAGCAGGCCGACAGCTATTACATGCTGCCGCCGGTGCGCTATCCGGACGGGCGGCATTACATCAAGATCGGCGGCGATCCCGATGATGTGGATCTGACGGACGAGGATGCGGTGAAGACCTGGTTCCGCGGGGAGGGCCGTGCCGGCACGGCCGCGCATCTGTCGCGCCATCTCGGCGATGTCATGCCCGGCTTCACGCCGGCATCGACCCATTCGGCCCCTTGCGTCACGACCTTCAGCCGGCACGGCAATCCCTATATCGGCTGGGTGGAGGAGGGACGTCTTGCCGTCGTGACGGCCGGCTGCGGGGCGGCGGCCAAGAGCGCCGACGAAATCGGACGGCTCGCCGCCCTGATGATCGACGGGATGACCGAGGAGCGGGCGCTGAACGCCTTCGTTCCCGTCTTTGCCGAGGAGACGGCGTCCGCCTGACGTTTCCGGCTTCCCTTCCGGGGCGCGGTCGTCTATTGACCCCCTGCCAGTCGGCCGGGCAGCCGCGCTCCGCATGTGGTCGAAAGGCCGCGGGGTGAGGAAAGTCCGGGCTCCACGGAAACACGGTGCCGGATAACGTCCGGCGAGGGCGACCTTAGGGAAAGTGCAACAGAAAGCAAACCGCCCCGCCTTCTCGACGGCCGCCGGACCCTTGGGTCCATTGATGCGGCCGCCGAGGTGGCGGGGTAAGGGTGAAAGGGTGGGGTAAGAGCCCACCGCGACGCTGGCAACAGGGTCGGCATGGCAAACCCCACCGGGAGCAAGACCGAATAGGGACGACACGGCAGGCGCAAGCCTGCCAGCCTGTTTCCGGGACCGTCGTCCGGGTGGGTTGCGCGAGGCGGCAGGCAACTGCCGTCCCAGATGAATGGCTGCCACGTTCCGCTCCTCGGGGCGGGGCCATACAGAACCCGGCTTACAGGCCGACTGGCAATTTTCCCCCACTCTCCACCATGGCGCGCACGGCGGTTGCAGCCCCGCCGCGCGTGGCATTTCCTCGCCAATTTCAGGGATATTTGCGGGCTTCCGGCCTGGTTGATTTTACTGGTCTTTTATTGTCCGGCCCATGACGGCGTGTTTTGCAAACAGCTGCTTGTTCACCTGTGATTCCAATACGTTGAATCCGCCATCGTAACGATTTGTTAAACTTAACAGGTCATAAACGAAGGCTGAAACCGAGCCTCGGTGCAGAGCATTTCCCATTGACGCCCATATGGTCCCATGCTATCCCAAAATTGCACTGCACACGGGCTATTAGAGCCCTCTCCCCACCAAGTTTCCGCCTCGTTCAGGCATGGGAAACGGCACGGTGTTCACCGTGGCGGGGAGCGTGCGTGTGCCTTCGGGCATCCTGCGTTCCCGTCCGGGATGGAGCCTGCAACCGGTCGGGAAACGGATGTCGAGCGTTATGGGCCGCTTCCTTTCGCACGCGACGAACAAGATCGATGCCAAGGGCAGGGTTTCAATCCCCTCGGCCTTTCGCACCGTCATTGCTCAGCGCGGCATAGGGGAGCTCTACTGCTTCCAGGATTTCGTCTTCCCGGCGATCAGTGTCGGCGGGCAGGACGTGCTCGACCGTTTCGAACGGCAGATCGCGGCGGAAGACCCTTTTTCGCCCCTTGCCAACGAGATGTCGCTCCTGGTCCACGGGGGCGGGGTCTTCATGAAGCCCGATACCGAGGGCCGGCTGATGGTTACGGATTTCATCCGCTCCTTCACCGGGATCACGGCGGAAGTGACCTTCGTCGGTCGGGCCGATCACTTTCAGCTTTGGGAGCCGTCTGCTTTTCACGAGGTGCAGAGGGCTGCCAGGGAGGCGCAGAGGCAGCGGGGTCTCGGCGCCCGGTAGAATGGAGAAACGGGATGATGGCGGATCACGGCGGAGGGTCAACTGAAGCCGGTGGCGGACCGGTCCCCCACATCCCGGTTCTTCTCCAGGAAGTGCTCGACAGCCTGAAGCCTTCCGATGGCAAGATCATTCTCGACGGCACATTCGGCGCCGGTGGTTACAGCATGGCGCTGGTTTCGCGCGGTGCCGACGTGATTGCGCTCGACCGCGATCCGACGGCGATTGCGGCCGGTCAGGCCGTCGTGGGAGAGGCCGGCGGCAAGCTTTCCCTGCATCACGCCCAGTTTTCCGATCTCGCCCGTTTCGCCCCTGAAGAGGGGCTCGACGGCGTCGTGCTCGACATCGGCGTCTCCTCCATGCAGATCGACGAGGCCGAGCGCGGCTTTTCCTTCCAGAAGAACGGTCCTCTCGACATGCGCATGGCGGCCGATGGCGTTTCGGCGGCCGATGTCGTCAATCGCGCCAAGGTCGGCGATCTCATCCGCATCTTCTCCTTCCTTGGCGAGGAAAAGCAGGCCGGCCGCATTGCGCGCGCCATTGAAAAGCGTCGTGAGAGCGATCCCTTCGTCACGACCCGCGACCTTGCCGGGCTGATCGAGATCGTCACGCCGCGCAAGGCGACCGACAAGATCCATCCGGCGACGCGCGTCTTCCAGGCGCTGCGCGTCTTCGTCAATGACGAGCTTGGCGAACTGGCGCAGGCGCTCTTTGCCGCCGAGCGCGTTCTGAAGCCCGGCGGCATCCTGACGGTGGTCACTTTCCATTCGCTTGAAGACCGCATCGTCAAGCGCTTCTTCCAGGACCGCGCCGGCAAAGCGTCCGGCTCGCGCCACATGCCCATGGTGGCCGTGCGCGCCGCGACCTTCGAGCCGCAGGGCCGCGGCATGGTGGGCGCGAGCGAGGCGGAAGCGGCCGAAAACCCGCGGGCGCGCTCGGCAAAGCTGCGCGCCGGCATCCGCACGACGGCTCCGGCGGAGCGCGCGGACTTTTCGATCTTCGACCTTCCCGACCTTGCTAGCCTTGAAAAGTTCGGAGGCTGAGACCCGTGCTCAAGACATTCGACATCATTCTCATCCTCGTCATGACGGCGACCGCGACGGTCACCTACACGATCAAGCATCGTGCCGAGAACATGGAGACGGAAGTCCGTCGCCTCGATGCCGCGATCAAGCTGGAGGAAGACACGATCGACCTCCTGCGCGCCGACTGGGCGCTCCTGACCCAGCCGAGCAGGCTCGAGGCGCTCGCCAAGGCCTTCGACAAGGATCTGCAGCTTCTGCCGACCGCCTCCACGCAGCTGGCGCGTGAAAACGAGCTGCCGATGTTGCGCAAGGATCTGCCGCCGCCGGAAGAGATTGCCGAGAAGGGCAAGGCGGGTGCCAAGGACAAGACCAAGGTCGCCGCCAAGGCTGCCGAGAAGACGATCGAAGATATCGTTGCCGCAGACGATGCGGCCGATGACATGACAACCGGATCGGTGGACCGCTGATGTCTTTTCTGTCTCGTATCATGGTCGTGAAAAGCCGGGCGCATTTCTCTTCGGGTCCGGCCCGGTTCGGTGCCGTCGCCTTCGAGGGCGCCCGCAAGCGCAACGGCAGCCAGGCGAAAAGCCGCGTCGCCATCCTGATCGCCGGCTTCGTGGTGGCCTATGGCATCATCGGCGGGCGCCTAGTGCAATATGCGATGGAGCAGCCCGAGACGGTTTCGAGCATCGGCCCCGCCGACCATCTGATGGCGTCGCGCCCCGACATTCTCGACCGCAATGGTGAAATCCTCGCCACCGACATCCGCACCGTCTCGCTCTACGCCGAGCCGCACAAGATCGTCGATGTGGACGAAGCGGTCGAAAAGCTCGCGACCGTCTTGCCCAATCTCAACATGAAGGAGATGCACCAGAAGCTGAAATCGCCCACGCGCTTCCAGTGGCTGCGCCGTCAGCTGACCCCGAAGCAGCAGAGCGATATTCTGGCGCTCGGCATCCCCGGCATCGGCTTCCGTCCGGAAAAGCGTCGCTTCTATCCCGGCGGCCCGACCGCCTCGCATATCCTCGGCCATGTCAATATCGACAACCGCGGCATTGCCGGCATGGAGCGCTACATCGACAGCATCGGGCTCGCCGATCTCGCTGCCATCGGCATGACGAGCGATGCGAAGCTGGAACCGGTGCGCCTTTCCATCGACCTGCGCGTGCAGAACATCGTCCGCGACGTGCTGGCCGAAGCCGTGAAGAAATATGAAGCCATTGCCGCCGGCGCCGTGGTGCTCGACGTGCATACCGGCGAAGTGCTCGCCATGGCCTCTCTGCCCGACTACGACCCGAACCGTCCGGCCGAGGGTGCGCAGGAAGGCTGGATGAACCGAATGTCGAACGGCACGTTCGAGATGGGATCGACCTTCAAGACCTTCACGACGGCGATGGCACTCGACTCCGGCAAGGTCAAGATGACCGACAGCTTCGACGCGCGCTTCCCGATCCGTATCGGCGGCTTCACCATCAAGGATTTCCACGGCAAACACCGTGTCCTGACCGTACCCGAGATCTTCCAGTATTCCTCCAACATCGGTACCGCCAAGATGGCCGATATCGTTGGCATCGAGGGGCACAAGGAATTCCTGACGCGCATGGGCCTGCTGACGAAGCTGCAGACCGAACTGCCGGAAGTGAAGACGCCGACGCAGCCGCGCGAATGGAAGAAGATCAACTCGATCACCATCTCCTTCGGCCATGGCGTATCGACGACGCCGCTGCAGACGGCCGTTGCGGGTGCTGCTCTCGTCAATGGCGGCAAGCTCATTCAGCCGACCTTCCTGCCACGCACCCGCGAAGAGGCCGACAGCATCGCACAGGTCGTGGTGCGCCAGCAGACGAGCGACGAAGTGCGCTCGCTGCTGCGCTGGAACGCCGTTGCCGGTTCCGGCAAGCGGGCGCTGGTCGAGGGCTTCAATGTGGGTGGCAAGACGGGCACGGCCGACAAGGTGATCAATGGCCGCTATTCCAACGACCACAACTTCAACGCCTTCCTCTCGGCGTTCCCGATCGACGACCCGAAATATCTGGTGCTGAGCTTCATCGACGACCCCCGCACGGGCGAGGGCGGCGGGCATACGGCCGGCTCCAACGCGGCTCCGATCGTCGGCAACATCATCGCCCGCTCGGCCGCCCTTCTTGGCGTCAAACCGAAATTCGGCCCCGACGGCTCCGCCTTGCTTGTGTCTTATTGAGTGTCGATTGAAAATCGGGGCGATTCGGAGCCCCGTCTATCGTTCCATTGGATGAAATACAGTCGATGAAAATCAGAGATCTCGCGGGTCGTCGCTTTCCTGACCTTGAACGCCAGCTGAGCGGCCCCGTGGGCGACATCGATGTGAGCGGGCTGGCTTCCGACAGCCGCAAGGTGCAGCCCGGCAACATCTTCGTCGCGCTTGCGGGTTCCAAGGCCGACGGCGCTTCGTTTGTCGCCGATGCGCTGGCGCGCGGGGCGGCCGCGATCGTTTCCACGCCGGGAGCAGGGGCCATTGCGAGCGTTCCTGTTCTGACCGTGGGCGAGCCGCGCCTGTTCCTCGCAGAAGCTGCCGCCCGCTTCTTTGGCGGCCAGCCGGAGATCATGGTCGCCGTCACAGGCACGGCCGGAAAGACATCCGTTGCCTCCTTCACCCGCCAGATCTGGGCGTCTGCCGGCTTTGCCGCCGCGATGATCGGTACGACGGGCGTCGTTTCGCCGACCCGCAACGATTATGGTTCGCTGACCACGCCGGATCCGATCTCGCTGCACCGGCTGCTGGCAGAGCTTGCCGACGAGGGCGTGACCCATGCGGCGATGGAGGCCTCCAGCCACGGCCTCGACCAATACCGCCTCGACGGTGTACGCCTGTCGGCCGCCGGCTTCACCAATCTCGGCCGGGACCATATGGATTACCACCCGACGGTAGAGGACTATTTCCAGGCGAAAATGGCGCTGTTCGAGCGCGTGCTGCCGAAGGGCTCGCCGGCCGTGGTCTTTGCGGATGACGTCTGGTCGGAAAAGGTGGTTGCGATTGCCCGCAACGCGGGTCAGGAAGTGCGCACTGTTGGCCGCAAGGGTGATTTCATCGCCCTGAAGCGCGTCGAGCACTTCCGCCACAAGCAGATTGCCGAAGTGCATTGCGACGGCGGGATCTTCGAGATCGAAGTGCCGCTCGCCGGCGATTTCCAGGTGGGCAATGCGCTGGTCGCGGCGGGTCTTGCGATTTCCTGCGGCGTTTCGCCGGCGGCTGCCTTCCGCGCGCTCGAGAAGCTGAAGGGCGCTTCGGGCCGTCTGGAACTGGTGGGCCAGACGAAGGACGGGGCGCCGGTCTACGTCGATTATGCCCACAAGCCGGATGCGCTTGAAAACGTTCTGACGGCGGTGCGTCCCTTCACGACCGGCCGTGTCGTCGTCGTCTTCGGCTGCGGCGGGGACCGGGACAAGGGCAAGCGTCCGATCATGGGCACGATCGCCAGCCAGTTGGCGGATGTCGTGATCGTCACCGACGACAATCCGCGCTCGGAAGTGCCCGCCACGATCCGCAGCGAAGTGCTGGCCGGTGCGCCCGGCGCGACCGAGATCGCCGACCGCGCCGAGGCGATCCGCACGGCGATCGCCATGCTGAGGCCCGGCGATACGCTGATCGTGGCCGGCAAGGGGCATGAGGAAGGCCAGACCATCGGCTCCGTGACGTTGCCCTTCTCCGACCATGAAGAGGTGCGCAAGGCTCTGGGAGGAGAATGATATGGCCTGGCTCTGGACAATCGCGGATCTGATCGCCGCCACCCATGCGCGGCCGATCGGCAATCTGCCCGCCGGCATTTCCGGCATTTCCATCGACAGCCGTTCGATCAGCAAGGGCGAGGCCTTCTTCGCCATCAAGGGTGACCGGGTGGACGGGCATGACTATGCGAGCGTGGCGCTTGCCAATGGCGCTTCGCTGCTTGTCGTTGCGGAAGGGAAACTTCCGGCGATGGGCCGGCTCGTTGCGCCGATGCTGGTGGTGGATGACGTCCTGGCTGCGATGGAACGGCTGGGCACTGCGGCGCGCGACCGTTCCCGCGCCAAGGTGATCGCGGTAACGGGGTCCGTCGGCAAGACGACGACGAAGGAGATGCTGCGGCATGTTCTTTCCGCCTGCGGCAGCGTTCATGCCTCGGCTGCGTCCTTCAACAATCACTGGGGCGTGCCGCTGACGCTGGCCCGCATGCCTGAGAATACCGATTTCGGCGTCTTCGAAATCGGCATGAACCACCCGAACGAGATCCGGCCGCTGGTGAAGATGGTGCGCCCGCACATTGCGATCGTCACGACGGTCGCTGCCGCCCATCTCGGCAATTTCCGCGATCTCGACGAGATTGCCGCTGCCAAGGCTGAGATTTTCGAGGGTGTGTCGCCGGGCGGGCACGCGATCATCAACCTCGACAACGAGAAGTTTCCGCTGCTCGAAGCGGCGGCGCAGGCAGCCGGTGTCGCCCATATCCACGGTTTTGGCAGCGATGCGCGCGCCGACTTCCGGCTGGCGGAATATGTGGCCGATGGTGCCACGGGGCAGCTGTGGGCGTCGGTCGCCGGCCATACCTACGAGGTGACGATCGGTGCGCCCGGACGCCATATCGCTGAGAACGCCGTCGCTGCGCTCGGCGCGGCGCATCTGGCGGGCGCCGACATGCCGGCGGTGGTCGAGGCAATGGCGAGCCTGACCCCCGAAAAGGGCCGTGGCCGGCGCTACCGGCTCTCCGTCGGCGGCGGGACGGCGACACTGATCGACGAGAGCTACAATGCCAATCCGGCCTCGATGCGGGCCGCGATCGCGCTGTTGCGTGACACGCCGCCCGAGGGCGAGGGACGGCGGATCGCCGTTCTCGGCGACATGCTGGAGATGGGCGTTCATTCGGCCGAGGCCCATGCCGATCTTTCCGGCCCTCTCCTGGCCGCCGGGATCCGCAGCATCTGGCTTGCCGGCCCCGATATGGCGCACCTGCGCGATTCGCTGTCCGGCGACCTCGATGTCGTGCATGCCGATTCCGTCGATGCGCTGCAGCCAATGGTGATCAAGTCGCTCCGGCCGGGCGATGTAATCATGGTCAAGTCGTCGAAGGGGACCGGATCGGGCCGGATCGTGGCCGCCTTGCTTGACAAGTACCCGCCGATTGCAGACACGGAGGCCGCCCCGGCTTCGGCCGACTAGGCGAGCGCATCGCGCGCTGCCAGTCCGGTCCGGCCGTCGAGGCCATGACTTACGACGCTTCTCCGCCTCAAGGCGGAGCCATTCCGGGGAAAGGTCCCTCATGCTGATCTGGCTTGTCGAACTGGCGGACCACGTTCAAATCTTCAACCTGTTTCGCTACATCACCTTCCGCACGGGGGCGGCGCTCTTCACCTCGCTGCTGATCGTGTTCCTGTTCGGACCGCGCATCATCGACAGCCTGCGTATCCGCCAGGGCAAGGGCCAGCCGATCCGCGCCGATGGGCCGCAGACGCATTTCAAGAAGGCGGGCACGCCGACCATGGGCGGGCTGATGATTCTCGCCGGCATCGTCGGCAGCTCGCTGCTGTGGGCCGATCTTTCCAACGTCTATGTGGTCTGCACGCTGCTCGTCACGCTCGGCTTCGGCGCCATCGGCTTTTACGACGACTATCTGAAGGTCACCAAGCAGTCGCATCTCGGCCTGTCCGGCAAGGCGCGTCTCGGCATCGAATTCGTGATTGCGGCGATCGCCGTCTATTTCATGATGAAGACGTCGCTTGCCAGCACCACGCATGGCCCGACCTTCGGCACCTCCGTCACCTTCCCGTTCTTCAAGGATCTGGTTCTCAATCTCGGCTATTTCTTCGTGCTGTTCGGGGGCTTCGTCATCGTCGGTGCCGGCAATGCCGTGAACCTGACGGATGGCCTCGACGGTCTTGCCATCGTGCCCGTCATGATCGCTTCGGCCGCCTTCGGCCTCATCGCCTATCTCGCTGGCAACGCGGTCTTCGCCAATTACCTGCAGATCCATTTCGTGCCGGGCACCGGCGAGCTTGCCGTCATTCTCGGCGCCGTGATCGGTGCGGGCCTCGGCTTCCTCTGGTTCAATGCGCCGCCCGCCGCCATCTTCATGGGCGACACGGGATCGCTCGCACTCGGCGGCCTGATCGGCTCGATTGCTGTGGCCACCAAGCACGAGATCGTCATGGTCATCATCGGCGGCCTCTTCGTGATGGAAACGCTGTCGGTCATCATCCAGGTGTTCTGGTTCAAGCGCACCGGCAAGCGCGTCTTCCTGATGGCGCCGATCCACCACCATTTCGAAAAGAAGGGCTGGACCGAAAGCCAGGTCGTGATCCGCTTCTGGATCATCGCCGTTATCCTCGCCATGGTCGGCCTCTCGACCCTCAAGCTCCGGTAAGCCGATGATCCCGGTCGAAACTTTCCGCGGCAAGACGGTTGCCCTTTTCGGTCTTGGCGGGTCGGGGCTGGCGACAGCGAAGGCGCTTGTCGCGGGCGGGGCGAGCGTTCTGGCCTGGGACGACAGCGCCGACAGCGTTGCGAAAGCAGCTGCGGCCGGGATCGGCACCGCCGACCTCATGACGATCGACTGGAGCGGCGTGGCGGCCTTCGTGCTGTCGCCCGGCGTGCCGCTGACCCATCCGAAGCCGCACTGGACGGTGGATCTCGCCAAGGCGGCCGGCGTCGAAGTCATCGGCGATGTCGAGCTCTTCGTGCGCGAGCGCCGGCGTCTTGCGCCCGACTGCCCGTTCATTGCGATCACCGGCACCAACGGCAAGTCCACGACGACGGCGCTGATCGCGCATATTCTGCGCGAAAGCGGCCGCGACACGCAGCTCGGCGGCAATATCGGCACAGCCGTGCTGACGCTGGAGCCGCCGAAGGCCGGCCGCTTCTTCGTGGTGGAATGCTCATCCTACCAGATCGATCTTGCGCCCTCGCTGAACCCGACGGCGGGCATTCTCCTCAATCTCACACCCGACCATCTCGACCGTCACGGCTCGATGGAGCATTACGCCTCCGTGAAAGAGCGGCTGGTCTCGGCAAGCGGCACGGCGATCTGCGGCGTGGACGACAGCTACAGCGCCGCCATCGCCGATCGTATCGAACGGAACGGCGGTCGCGTGGTGCGGATTTCGAAGGGGCTGACGCTCGCCGACGGTCTTTACCGTGACGGCACGCGGCTGATCGATGCGCATCAGGGCGCGAAATCCGTCCTCGCCGATCTCGCGGAGCATGCGACGCTGAAGGGCGCGCACAATGCGCAGAATGCGGCGGCTGCGATTTCCGCCTGCCGGGCCGTGGGGCTTTCGGATGCCGAGATCCTTGCGGGTCTTGCGACCTTTCCCGGTCTCAAGCACCGCATGCAGCCGGTCGGTCGCATCGGCCAGATCATTTTCGTCAATGACAGCAAGGCGACCAATGCGGATGCCGCGGCGCCGGCGCTGTCGAGCTTCGATCGCATCTACTGGATCGCCGGCGGCGTGGCGAAGGAGGGGGGAATCGAAAGCCTCTCCGACTTCTTCCCGAAGATCGCCAGGGCCTATCTGATCGGCAAGGCGGCTGAGGATTTTGCGGCGACGCTCGGGGACGCCGTTCCCTTCATCATCTCCGCCACGCTGGAGGCGGCGGTGGCGGATGCAGCGGCGGATGCCGAGGCAGATGGACGTCC
Organism: Rhizobium sp. SG2393; assembly: GCF_042610495.1. Lineage (NCBI taxonomy): Bacteria > Pseudomonadati > Pseudomonadota > Alphaproteobacteria > Hyphomicrobiales > Rhizobiaceae > Rhizobium > Rhizobium sp. SG2393. The sequence goes on along the minus strand of NZ_JBHGAP010000001.1, from coordinate 1,152,470 downwards.
CGCCGCGGTGCTTTTATCCCCGGCTTGCGCAAGCTTCGACCAGTACAAGAACTTCGAAGCGCGTGGCGATGCCTTTGTCGGGCATGTCGCGGCGCTTGAAGGCGTGACGATGCTGGTCTGACCGACCGGCGAAACATCAGCGGATTGCCGGGGCGGACGGCGGTCCAGACGAAACGACGAGCGGCGCACATCTCGCGCCTGACGAGGGACAGACAATGGTGAGCCGAGCCGAGCGTGGGCCACTGGCCGATTGGTTCTGGACGATCGACCGGTTCTTTCTGGCGATCTTCATCCTTCTCATGGGCATCGGCCTGATGCTGTCGTTTGCGGCAAGCCCCGCGGTCGCCGAGCGCATCGGGCTGGACAGCTTCCACTTCGTCAAGCGCCAGGCGCTCTTCATCATCCCGTCGCTGGTGGTGATGATCGGGATTTCCTTCTTCTCGCCGCGGCAGGTGCGGCGCACGGCGATCGTGCTTTTGGTCGTCTCGCTCGGCGCCATGGTGCTGGCGCTGTTCTTCGGCGCGGAGGTCAAGGGCTCGCGGCGCTGGGTGTCGTTGGCCGGCATTTCCATTCAGCCCTCGGAATTCATGAAGCCGGCCTTCGTCGTCGTCTGTGCCTGGCTTTTTGCCGAGCATCAGCGCCAGCCGGAAATTCCGGGCAATCTCTTCGCCATCCTTCTCTATTGCATCGTCGCGGCACTCCTCGTCGCGCAGCCCGACCTTGGCCAGACGATCCTGACGACGGCGGTGTGGGGCGGCATGTTCTTCATGGCCGGCATGCCGTGGCTGTGGATCATCGTGCTCGCGAGCCTCGCGGTCGGCGGCTTCTTCGTCGCCTATACGCTGCTGCCGCACGTGGCGGGCCGTATCGACCGCTTCCTCACCGGAGAGGGCGACACGTTCCAGGTGGACACGGCGCGCGAGGCGATCATTCGCGGCGACTGGTTCGGGCAGGGCCCGGGCGAGGGCATCGTCAAGCGCATCATTCCCGACAGCCACACCGACTTCATTTTTTCCGTGGCGGCGGAGGAATTCGGCATCATCTTCTGCATGGCGCTCGTCAGCATCTTTGCCGTGCTCGTCATGCGGGGCCTGAGCCACGCCTTCCGTGAGAAGAACGATTTCAACCGCTTCGCCGTCGCCGGCCTCGTGCTACAGATCGGCTTCCAGTCGATGATCAATGTCGGCGTAAACCTCGAACTCCTGCCTGCCAAGGGCATGACGCTGCCGCTCATCTCTTATGGCGGCTCGTCCATGGTGGCGATCTGCGTCACGGCGGGCTTCATCCTGGCGCTGACCCGCCATCGTCCGGAAAAGCGCGCCTCCGAGCGCAGCCTGTTCCGCGCCGGTGTCGGTGTTCCCGCGGAGTAAGGCATGGCGAAGCGACCGATCTTTCTTGCCGCCGGGGGCACCGGCGGCCATCTCTTTCCGGCCGAGGCACTGGCGCACGAATTGAAGGCGCGCGGCCATGCCGTGCATCTCGTGACCGACAGCCGCGCCGAGCGCTATGCCGGCGCGTTTCCAGCCGACGAGATCCATGTCGTGCCGTCGGCCACCATCGGCTCGAAGAACCCGGTGGCCGTGGCGAAGGCGCTGTGGCGACTGTGGAGCGGCATGCGCGCGGCGCGCCGGCTGATGCTGAAGACGAAGCCCGCCATCGTCGTCGGCTTCGGCGGCTATCCGACCGTGCCGCCGCTGATGGCGGCGAGCGGGCTTGGCCTGCCGACGCTGATCCACGAACAGAATGCCGTGATGGGTCGCGCCAACAAGGCACTCGCCAAGCGCGTCAAGGCGATTGCCGGGGGCTTCCTGCCGCCGGAAGGCGGCGCCTATCCGGAAAAGACGGTCGTGACGGGCAATCCGGTCCGCCCGTCGGTGCTTGCCGCTGCCGAGAGCCCTTATCAGCCCTCGCATGCGGGTGAGGAATTCCGACTGGTGGTTTTCGGCGGCAGCCAGGGCGCGCAGTTCTTTTCAAAGGCCATCCCGCAGGCGATCTGCCGGCTCGATGACAGCGTGCGGGCGCGCTTCCGTATCACCCAGCAGGCGCGCGCCGAAGACAAGGACGCGGTGATCGCGACCTACCAGAAGCTTGGACTGCCGGCGGATGTCGCCCCCTTCTTCACCGACATGGCCGAGCGGATCGCCCGCGCGCATCTCTTGATCTGCCGCTCCGGTGCCTCCACCGTCTCCGAAATTTCCGTGATCGGCCGCCCGGCCGTGCTCGTCCCCTATCCCTACGCGCTCGACCATGATCAGGCGGCCAATGCCGCTGCGCTGGCGGCCACGGGCGGGGCGAAAGTCATTGCGCAGGCCGAGCTTTCGGTCGAGCGTCTTACCTCCATCCTGACGGAAGCCTCAGGCGATCCCGACAAGCTCTCCCGCATGGCGGCGAGTGCCCGGACCTCCGGCAAGCCCGATGCAGCGACGCGCCTTGCCGATCTGGTCGAGGCGATTGCCGGCGGCGCTTCCGTCCTGTCCTTCAAGGAAACACATCCATGAAAATGCCGCAGAGCATCGGCCTCGTCCACTTCATCGGCATCGGCGGTATCGGCATGAGCGGCATCGCCGAGGTGCTGCACAATCTAGGCCACCGCGTGCAGGGCTCTGACCAGGCCGACAGCGCCAACGTGCAGCGCCTGCGCGACAAGGGCATCGAGGTCTTCGTCGGCCATCAGGCCGAGAACCTCGGCGAGGCGGAAGTGGTGGTCGTCTCCACCGCCATCAAGAAGAACAATCCCGAACTGATCGCCGCACGCGAGAAACTGCTGCCGGTGGTGCGCCGCGCCGAGATGCTCGCGGAACTCATGCGCTTCCGCAATGCGATCGCTATCGGCGGCACCCATGGCAAGACGACGACGACCTCGATGGTCGCGACCCTGCTTGAGGCCGGCGGTCTCGACCCGACCGTCATCAATGGCGGCATCATCAATGCCTACGGCACCAATGCCCGCATGGGCGAGGGCGAGTGGATGGTGGTGGAGGCCGACGAATCGGACGGTACCTTCCTGAAGCTGCCGGCGGATGTGGCGATCGTCACCAACATCGACCCGGAGCATCTCGACCACTACGGCAATTTCGACGCGGTGCGCGCCGCCTTCCGCCAGTTCGTGGAAAACGTGCCCTTTTACGGTTTCGGCGTCATGTGCCTCGACCATCCCGAAGTGCAGACAATGGTGTCGAAGATCGAGGATCGCAAGGTCATCACCTATGGCGAGAATCCGCAGGCCGACGTGCGCTTCCACAATGTGCGCATCGATCGCGGCACCTCGACCTTCGACGTAGAGATCCGCCGCCGCCGCACCGGCAAGGTGATCCAGCTCAAGGATCTGAAGCTGCCCATGCCCGGCCGCCACAACGTCTCCAACGCGACGGCGGCGATTGCGGTCGCCAACCGTCTCGGCATCAGCGCGGAGGCGATCGCGAAGGGAATCAGTTCCTTCGGCGGCGTGAAGCGGCGCTTCACCTTTACCGGCGAGTGGAACGGCGTCAGCGTCTATGACGACTACGGCCATCACCCGGTGGAGATTCGCGCCGTGCTCAAGGCTGCACGCGAGGCGTGCAGTGGGCGCATCATTGCCGTGCACCAGCCGCACCGCTACTCGCGCCTGTCGAGCCTGTTCGAGGACTTCGCCGCCTGCTTCAACGATGCCGATACCGTGTTGATTTCGCCTGTCTATGCAGCCGGTGAGGAGCCGATCGAGGGGGCGAGCGCGGAAGAGCTCGTCTCGCGCATGAAGGCGGCCGGCCACCGCGATGCGCGACATATTGCCGGTCCGGAAGCCATTCCCGGGATCGTCGCCTCCATTGCGCAACCGGGTGACTTCGTGGTTCTTTTGGGTGCAGGCAGCATTACATACTGGGCGCAGGCGCTGCCGCGCGACCTTGAGGCATTGGCAGGAAAGACGGCATGAAACAGGTAGACGGTCTAAAGCTCCTCGAGAAGCTCGGTCCCGGCGTAGAGGCGCTGCGCGGCCGGCTGACGCCCGATGCGCCGATGGATCGCGTCACCTGGTTCCGTGCCGGCGGGCTGGCCGAGCTGATGTTCCAGCCGCATGACGAGGACGATCTCATCACCTTCCTCAAGCTGGTGCCGGAGGATGTGCCGCTGATCGTCACCGGCGTCGGCTCCAATCTTCTGGTGCGCGACGGCGGCATTCCCGGCGTCGTCGTGCGTCTGTCGGCCAAGGGCTTCGGCGATGTCGAGCTTGTCGGCGAGAACCGCATCAAGGCGGGCGCCATCTGCCCGGACAAGAATATCGCGGCCATGGCGCTCGATCATTCGATCGGCGGTTTCGAATTCTTCTACGGCATTCCCGGTTCGATCGGCGGGGCGCTGCGCATGAATGCGGGTGCCAATGGCGGCGAGACGAAGGATCGCGTCGTGGAGGTGCATGCCGTGGACCGGCAGGGCAACCGTCATGTGCTGTCGAATACGGACATGGGTTACAGCTACCGCAAGTCCACCGCGCCGGCTGACCTCATCTTCACCTACGGCATTTTCGAAGGCTATACGCGCGACAAGGCGGCGATCCGTGCCGACATGGATGCGGTGCGCCAGCATCGCGAGACAGTGCAGCCGATCCGCGAGAAGACGGGCGGTTCGACCTTCAAGAACCCCGAGGGTCATTCGGCCTGGAAGCTGATCGACGAGGCGGGCTGCCGCGGCGTAATGATCGGCGGCGCGCAGATGTCGCCGATGCATTGCAACTTCATGATCAACACCGGGCAGGCCACCGGCTACGATCTCGAATATCTCGGCGAGATGGTGCGCCAGCGTGTCTATGAGACCTCCAACATCATGCTGGAATGGGAAATCAAGCGGCTCGGGCAGTTCATGCCGGGACGCGAGGTCAAGCCCTTCATGGGCGAACTGACGGCCTGACACCTGTCATCGATCCGCTTCAAAGGCCTGCCGCGCGATGCCGCCCGGCGGGCCTTTTCGTGTCTGCCGCCTGCCTGCCGCCCGTTGATCCGCTTGCGGCCACGTGGGGGAAGGCGAGGGATCGAAAAGATCCCAGTCTGCGCTTGCGCTCTCCGTAACACTTTGATTCAAGGGCCCGAATCCGGGTCGATCCGATTCGGTCGTGCCGTTGGCCCGGTAAAACTCCGGCATTCCGGTTAACCAAAGTAAACGGTTCATTAACCATAAGGCGCTCTATTGGGAGCACGTTTTCGGGGCGAGTCGTCCCCAGTCTACAAGCCAGACGCAAGGGCGGGCCGGTAGCCTGTGGTAATGTCGGGGATAGTGATGAACAGCAAGCATGTGGCGGTCCTGATGGGCGGGTTTTCCTCGGAGCGGCCGGTGAGCCTCTCCTCGGGGAATGCCTGCGCGGATGCGCTGGAAGCTTTCGGTCATCGCGTCACGCGCGTCGATGTCGGTCGCGACATCGCCTCGGTGCTTTCCGCCCTGAAGCCGGATGTCTGCTTCAACGCGCTGCATGGCCCCTATGGCGAAGACGGCGCGATCCAGGGCATCCTCGAATATCTCGAGATACCCTACACCCACTCCGGCGTGCTGGCCTCGGCACTCGCAATGGACAAGGCGCAGGCCAAGCTCGTGGCCGCCGCGGCAGGCATTCCGGTTGCGGAAGCCCGGGTCGTGGATCGATTCGAGATCGGCAATGTGCATCCGATGCGTCCCCCTTACGTGGTGAAGCCCGTGCGGGAGGGGTCCAGTTTCGGCGTCGTTATCGTCAAGGCGGATCAGTCTCATCCCCCGCAGGTCATTTCGTCTGCGGAGTGGAAATATGGCGATCGCGTCATGGTCGAGCGCTACATTGCGGGGCGTGAATTCACCTGTGGCGTCATGGGCGATACCGCGCTCGGCGTCACGGAAATCATCCCGCAGGGGCATGCCTTCTACGATTATGATTCAAAGTATGTGAAAGGTGGTTCGCGACACGTCCTTCCGGCAGAAATTTCACCGAATATTTACCAAAAAATACAAAGACTCGCGCTTGAGGCACATCGGGCAATCGGGTGCCGGGGCGTCAGCCGATCGGACTTCCGGTTCGACGACAGCCGCTCCGAAGATGGCGAGCTTATCTGGCTGGAGGTCAATACCCAGCCCGGCATGACCCCCACCTCCCTCGTGCCCGAGATGGCCGTTCATGCCGGTTACACATTCGGTGAATTCCTCAACTGGCTCGTGGAGGATGCGTCTTGTTCGCGTTGAAGGGCAGAAGATCGCGCAGAAAGCGTGACATGGCGGAACTCGCCATGGCGGAAGGGGATGGCGGCATCGTATTGCCGCGCCCGCTGCGCCGTGTCGTGCGGTTTTTCGTCAGTCTCGGCACCGGCCGCATCCAGTTCCCGGCCCATACGGGCTCCGTTTCGGCCGTCGCCTTTCTCGCGGCGACGGGGCTCTATGGCATGCATCTGGGCGGTCACGGGCAGGATTTCGCCCAGACCACAACGACGGCAGCCGGCTTTGCCATCGAGGACGTGAAGGTCTCCGGCAATGCGCAGACCTCGGAAATCGACATTCTCCAGCAGCTCGGCCTCGACGGCACAACCTCGCTCGTCGCGCTCAACGTGGAAGACGCGCGCAAGCTGATCGCCGCGCTTCCCTGGGTCCAGAGCGTTTCGGTCCGCAAGGTCTATCCCGGCACGATCGAGGTGGAGCTGAAGGAGCGCAAGGCCTTCGGCATCTGGCAGCATGGCTCGGATCTCTCGCTCATCGAGGAAAGCGGCAGCGTGATTGCGCCGCTGCGTGACAACAAGTTCGCCGCGCTTCCGCTTTTCGTCGGGCGCGACGCCGAAACGGCGGCCGCCGATTTCTACCGCGAATTCTCCCGCTGGCCGGATTTCCATGCCCGCGTGAAGGCCTTCATCCGGGTGGCTGGCCGGCGCTGGGATCTGCAGCTCGACAACGGCATCGTCGTCAAGCTGCCGGAAAACGACCTGCCGCGCGCCATGGACGTGCTGGCGCGCCTCGAAGGCGATCACCAGCTTCTGGAGCGGGATATCGCCGCCGTCGATCTTCGCCTGGCTGATCGCACCACGATCCAGCTGACGGCGGGTGCGGCCGAGCGGCGCAAGGAACTGGTCGAGGCGCGTGCCAAGGCCCTGAAGAAATCCGAAAAGCTGGAGGCCCCGACGCTATGAGCATCTTCGGTTCCTCCCATTTCGGCCTGCCGCGGCTGAAGCCGTTGAATTCCAAGCGCACGCAGATCGTCTCCGTGCTCGACATCGGCTCGACCAAGGTCGTGTGCATGATCGGGCGGCTGACGCCGCGCGAGGAAAGCCAGATCCTGCCGAACCGCTCGCACAATATCGAGGTGATCGGCATCGGCCACCAGAAATCGCGCGGCGTGAAGAACGGCGTGATCGCCGATCTCGATGCGGCCGAAAGCGTCGTGCGCCATGCGGTGGATGCCGCCGAGCGCATGGCGGGGCTCACCATCGACAGCCTGATCGTCAACCTCTCGGCCGGGCGCCTGCAGAGCGACGTCTATACAGCGACGATCGATCTCGGTGGCCAGGAAGTGGATGCGAGCGACCTGCGCAAGGTTCTCGCCGCTGCCTGCCAGCAGTCCGCCCGCTCCGACCGCGCGATCCTGCATTCCCTGCCGACCGGCTACCAGCTCGACGGCGAGCGCGGCATTCGCGATCCGCTCGGCATGTTCGGCGACGTTCTCGGCGTCGATATGCATGTGCTGACGGCCGAACGTGCGGCGCTGAAAAACCTCGAACTGTGCATCAACCGCGCGCATCTCTCCGTCGAGGGTATCGTCGGCACGCCCTATGCCAGCGGTCTTGCGGCGCTGGTCGACGACGAAGTCGAACTCGGCTGTGCGGCGATCGACATGGGCGGCGGCACGACGACGATCTCGGTTTTTGCCGAAGGCAAGCTGGTGCATGCCGATGCCGTCAGCCTTGGCGGCCACCACGTCACGACCGATCTGGCCCGTGGCCTGTCGACCCGCATCGAGGATGCGGAGCGGCTGAAGGTCGTGCATGGCTCGGCCATCCCGAATGCGGGCGACGAGCGCGACATCATCGCGGTTCCGCCGATCGGCGAGGATGACCGCGACCAGCCGACGCATGTGCCGCGCGCGCTCGTTTCGCGCATCGTGCAGGCCCGCATCGAGGAAACGCTCGAACTCATCCGCGACCGTATCCAGCGCTCGGGTTTCTCGCCGATCGTTGGCAAGCGGATCGTGCTGACGGGCGGCGCCAGCCAGCTGACCGGCCTGCCGGAAGCGGCGCGCCGCATTCTCGCCCGCAACGTGCGCATCGGTCGCCCGCTTGGCGTCTCCGGACTGCCGGCCGCGGCCAAGGGTCCGGCATTCTCGACGGCGGTCGGGCTCATCATCTACCCGCAGGTCGCCGATCAGGAGACGCATGCGGGAGACCGCGGCCTTCTTTCCGCGCTCGGCTCCGGCAATGGCCGGATCGCGCGGGTGGGGCAGTGGCTGAAGGACAGTTTCTGACGCCGGCAACGGCGTCTTAGCGGCCCGGTGACGGTCGCAGTCAAGGTTTGGCCGGCTCGGCAAGGCGGCCAGAAACAAGGAAGGAAATGGGTACAATGACGATCAATCTGAGAAAGCCTGATATCACAGAGCTGAAGCCTCGCATCACCGTGTTCGGTGTGGGTGGCGGTGGCGGCAACGCCGTCAACAACATGATCACCGCAGGTCTCGAAGGCGTCGATTTCGTCGTCGCCAACACCGACGCCCAGGCGCTGACCATGACCAAGGCCGAACGCATCATCCAGATGGGTGTTGCCGTGACCGAAGGTCTCGGCGCCGGCTCGCAGCCGGAAGTCGGCCGCGCGGCTGCCGAAGAGTGCATCGATGAGATCATCGACCACCTGAACGGCACGCACATGTGCTTCGTCACCGCCGGAATGGGCGGCGGCACGGGTACGGGTGCTGCTCCGATCGTTGCCCAGGCTGCCCGCAACAAGGGCATCCTGACCGTCGGCGTCGTCACCAAGCCGTTCCACTTCGAAGGCCAGCGCCGCATGCGTCTTGCCGACCAGGGTATCGCCGAGCTGCAGAAGTCTGTGGATACGCTGATCGTCATCCCCAACCAGAACCTCTTCCGCATCGCCAACGACAAGACCACGTTTGCCGACGCCTTCGCGATGGCCGACCAGGTTCTCTATTCGGGCGTTGCCTGCATCACCGACCTCATGGTCAAGGAAGGCCTCATCAATCTCGACTTCGCCGACGTCCGCTCGGTGATGCGCGAAATGGGCCGCGCCATGATGGGTACCGGCGAAGCCTCCGGCGAAGGCCGTGCAATGGCCGCTGCCGAAGCTGCGATCGCCAACCCGCTGCTTGACGAAACCTCGATGAAGGGCGCTCAGGGCCTGCTGATCTCCATCACCGGCGGTCGCGACCTGACGCTGTTCGAAGTGGACGAAGCCGCCACGCGTATTCGCGAGGAAGTGGACCCGGATGCCAACATCATCCTCGGCGCCACCTTCGACGAAGAGCTCGAAGGCATCATCCGCGTTTCTGTCGTGGCTACGGGTATCGATCGGGCGGTCTCGGAGGTGGCCGGCCGGAATGCTGACTTTCGTCCGCTGACCGCACCCAAGCCCATCATCCGCCCGGCAGCTGCCGTTTCCCCGTCCATCCAGCCGGCTCCGCAGCCCGTGATGCAGGCTGCGCCGGTGCAGCAGGCTCCGCTCCAGCAGGCCCCCGTGCAGCAGAGCATGGCGCCGCAGCCGGTTGCCCGCCATCCGGAACCGCAGACCACGGACGAAATCGCCCGTGCGATCCGCATTGCCGAGATGGAACGCGAACTGGAACTCGCCCAGCGCGCCGCCGCCGAGCGTGCTTCCGCCCAGGTCCAGCAGCCGGCTCCGGTCGCGCAGCAGGCCGAGCCGGAATTCCGCCCGCAGAGCAAGCTGTTTGCAGGCTCCGCACCCGCCGAAGTCCAGCCCGTCATGGCCCAGCCCGTGATGGCGCGTCCGCAGCCGGTGATCGAGCCGGTCATGCAGGCCCAGCCGGTGCATCAGCCGGTTGCCGCCGAGCCGCGCTTCGAGCCCGTGGTGCGCCGCGAGCCGGAAGCCGTGCGCATGCCCAAGGTCGAGGACTTCTCGCCGGTGGTGAAGGCCGAGCTTGACCATCGCAGCCAGCCCCAGGCCCCGCAGGCCGAAGAGCGCGGCCCGATGAGCCTGCTGAAGCGCATCACCTCGTCTCTCAACCGCCGTGACGAGGAGGAGCCGACCGTTTCCTCCGACATGACGGCCGGTGCACCCAGCGCTGCCTCGCAGCAGCGCAGACCCCTGTCGCCCGAAGCCAGCCTCTACGCACCGCGTAAGGGCCAGCTTGACGACCGCGGCCGCGTTACCCCGCAGTCGCGTCAGCAGGACGATGATCAGCTCGAAATTCCGGCCTTCCTGCGCCGGCAGTCGAACTGATTAGACGTCCTCCTTCCACCTTGCCGGATGCCTGGGCCTCGTGCCCGGGCATTTTCGCGTTTTCGTTGTCTGGACAGAGACTTGGCTGGTGAAAGGCGCGTTACAATGCGACATCAACAGTGATTTGGATTGGCACGGTGCGGGCGCTAAATTCAGAATCGGGACAGCAGGGAAGACGGGCATAATGCCCAGACCTCGTGCATGGAGCCATCCCGCCTCAGGCTCGCGGAACGCGGCTGACGGTCGGGCGTTCAGGTTTCCATGCGTTGCCTTGCAATGAAAGCGCCTGATGCGCCGTTCGTGGCGCCACGGCTTCATGTTGCCGGCTTGGCCGGCAGAGACGGAAAGTGACGACCATGGGAATTGAACTGCTGGGCTTCCAGACCACGATTGCAAATCCGATCAGCCTGTCGGGCATCGGTGTGCATTCCGGCAAGGATGTGACGCTCACCTTCCATCCCTCGGATGTCGATTGCGGCATCGTCTTCCAGCGTGTCCTGCCCGATGGTCGCACCGTCGAGCACCGCGCCGTCTCCTCCCAGGTTGGCAACACCGATCTGTGCACCATTCTCGGCTTTTCCATGGCGACCGCCGTTGCCACGATCGAGCATGTCATGGCGGCCGTCTACGCGCTCGGCCTCGACAATCTGACGATCGAGGTGACTGATGCCGAAATGCCGATCATGGACGGCAGTTCCGCCCCCTTCATCGAAGCCATCGAGCAGGCCGGCATCAAGGCTCTCGCCAAGAAGCGCCGCTATATCCGCATCCTGAAGCCGGTGCGCATCGAATCGGGCGCCTCCTGGGCTGAATTCGTGCCCTACGACCTCGGCATGCGGTTCGAGGTGGAGATCGATTTCGACTGCCCGCTGATCGGCCGGCAGTCCTGGAAGGGCGACATGACGCCCGCCACCTTCAAGAACGAACTGTCGCGGGCCCGCACCTTCGGCTTCATGCGCGACGTGGAGCGCCTGTGGGCGGCCGGTTTCGCGCTCGGTTCGTCGCTCGAAAATTCCGTCGTCATCTCCGACGACAACACGGTCGTGAATGTCGAGGGCCTGCGTTACGCCGGCGACGAGTTCGTGCGCCACAAGACGCTCGATGCGGTGGGCGATCTCTCGCTTGCCGGTGCGCCCTTCATTGGTTGCTACCGCTCCTATCGCGGCGGCCACAAGATGAATGCCAATGCGCTGAAGGCATTGCTGGCCGATCGCTCGGCTTACGAGGTCGTTGAAACCGCCATGCCGCGCGGCCGCACCTATGTGCGTGACCTCGTTGCGGTCAGCGAGCCGGAATTTGCGCCCTGGTCGGCGTAAGCGCGCGCGGGTGATTTGACACCGAGGCCGGCCGCAGGGCCGGCTTTTTCATGTCGGCCGCGCCACAAATTTGCATGAATTGCCGATCATGTGATTGCGGTGGCCCCGCGTTTACGGCTAGAAACGCCGGTGATGCGGCTACGCTCGGGTAAGTGTCCGGTTCTCTGGCTTCCTTCACGGGAGAAGGAGGCGGGATACCGGAAATCGGCCGGAACAGGCCAGGATTTGGATCGTCTTATGGTGTTTGCAGCTTCGTTCGGTTTGAAAAAGTCGGTGCGTATCGGCCTGACGGTCGTGTCTCTCGTTGCCGCCGGCGGCCTCCTTTCGGCCTGCCAGAACGATCCGGACATCGACATTACCAAGCTTGCCGCCGACACCGATCCGCCGGACATGCTCTACAATCAGGGCCTTGCAAACCTCAATGCCGGCAAGACCGGCGAGGCGCAGCGCAAGTTCGAGGCCGTCGACAAGCAGCATCCCTTCTCCGAATATGCCCGCAAGTCGCTGGTGATGAGCGCCTTCGTCTCCTACCGCCAGGGCCAGTATCCGGAGGCGATCAAGTCGTCGCAGCGCTATCTCTCGCTCTACCCGCAGTCGGAAGAGGCCGCTTACGCCCAGTATATTCAGGGCCTTGCCTACTCCAAGCAGATCCCGACCGTCACGCAGGACCAGAAGCCGGCGCTGAAGACGATCGAGGCCATGCAGGCCGTGATCGACAATTATCCGAACTCCGAATATGTCGACGACGCCAAGGCGAAGATCCGCTTTGCGCGCGACCAGCTGGCCGGCAAGGAAATGCAGATCGGCCGCTACTATCTGGAACGCAAGGAATATCTGGCGGCTCTCACGCGTTTCCGCACCGTGGTCGAGCAGTACCAGAACACCAACCAGATCGAGGAAGCGCTGGCGCGTCTCGTCGAGACCTATTACGCCATGGGCGTGGAGAGCGAAGCGCAGACGGCTGCCGCCGTTCTCGGCCACAACTATCCGGACAGCCAGTGGTATGCCGACAGCTACAAGCTCCTGAAGAGCGGCGGCCTCGAGCCGCGCGAGAATTCCGGTTCCTGGATCTCGCGTGCGGGCAAAAAGATCCTCGGCGTCTGACGCCGGTTGCCGCCTCTTTCAATCGGACGGGCGCTTCGGCGCCCGTTTGCGTCTCAAGGCCCGAGGCACAGGACTTGTATTCGTGCTGTCCGGTGCCACATCTGCGAGGGCGAAGGGCGCTGTCGTGGCGGCGATTTTGCGCTAGCGTCCTTTCAACCGAATCACACTCATCTGTTCGTCCCGGCGTTGCCGACGACCCGCGCCGCCGACAGTCCTGAACCGGAAAAGCGACCTGCCGATGCTCTCCCAGCTCTCGATCCGCGACATCGTTCTGATCGAAAGGCTCGACCTCGGCTTTGATGCGGGGCTTTCAGTGCTGACCGGGGAGACCGGCGCCGGCAAGTCGATCCTGCTCGACAGTCTTTCCCTCGCGCTCGGCGGGCGGGGCGATGGCTCGCTGGTGCGCCATGGCGAGGACAAGGGGCAGGTGACGGCGGTCTTCGACGTGCCGCTGGACCATGCCGCGCGGCTGCTGTTGCGCGAGAACGGTATCGACGACGAGGGCGATCTGATCTTCCGGCGGATGCAGAATGCCGACGGGCGGACCAAGGCCTATGTCAACGACCAGCCTGTCAGCGTGCAGCTGATGCGCGAGGCGGGGCGTTTCCTTGTCGAAATCCACGGCCAGCACGACGATCGCGCGCTGGTCGACATGGATGCGCATCGCGCCCTTCTCGACGCGTTTGGCGGGTTTGGAGGCGATCGCGAGCAGGTGACGCGTCTGCATGGCCTCTGGCGCGAGGCGGAAAAGGCCTTCCGCAAGCATCGCGAGAAGGTGGAGGCGGCCGCGCGTGAGGCCGATTACATCCGCGATTCCGTCGCCGAACTCGAAGCGCTGGCCCCGACAGATGGCGAGGAGGAAGAGCTGGCTGAAAAGCGGGCACGGATGATGAAATCCGAGCGCATTGCCGGCGACATCAACGAGGCGAGCGAGTTCCTCAATGGTAATGCGTCTCCTGTGCCGCTGATCGCCTCCATGGTGCGGCGTCTGGAGCGCAAGAGCCACGAGGCGCCGGGCCTGCTGGAAGAGACGGTCGAGCTGCTCGATGCCGCGCTTCATCATCTCTCTGACGCGCAGATGGCCGTGGAAGCCGCACTGCGGCGCACCGAATATGATCCGAAAGAGCTGGAGCGGGTCGAGGAGCGGTTGTTTGCCCTGCGTGCCGCGGCCCGCAAATATTCCGTGCCGGTGACGGAGCTTCCGGCGCTCGCCGCCCGCATGGTCGCCGATCTCGGCGATCTCGATGCGGGCGAGGAAAAGCTGAAGCGCCTTGAGGCGCAGGTGACGGAGACGCGTGCCGCCTACCGCGCCGCCGCCGTCGCGCTCTCCGACAAGCGCCGGAATGCGGCAAGCGCTCTCGCCGAGGCCGTGATGGCGGAACTCCCGGCGCTGAAGCTGGAGCGGGCGCGCTTCATGGTCGAGATCACCTCCGACGAGAAGGACGGCGGGCCTGATGGCATCGATACCGTCGAGTTTCATGTCCAGACGAACCCCGGCACGCGCGGCGGCCCGATCATGAAGGTCGCGTCCGGCGGGGAACTGTCGCGTTTCCTTTTGGCGTTGAAGGTGGCGCTCGCCGACCGTGGATCGGCGCCGACGCTGGTCTTCGACGAGATCGACACCGGTGTCGGGGGGGCGGTGGCGGATGCGATCGGCCAGCGGCTGAAGCGTCTGTCGGCGACCGTTCAGGTTCTGTCCGTCACCCATGCGCCGCAGGTGGCGGCGCGGGCGGCGACGCATCTTTTGATCTCCAAGGGACCGACGGCGCCGCAATCGGAGCGTATCGCCACCCGTGTGGCCCGAATGGACGAGGAGGCGCGGCGCGAGGAAATCGCCCGCATGCTCGCCGGCGCCTCCATCACCGAGGAAGCCCGCGCGGCGGCAGCGCGGCTGCTGGCGGCAGAGGGCTGAGGCGATCGGTCCAGCGTGGACGCCGCGCAAACGGCTTGCGGCTTCACTCCGTTGCGGTAGATAGGAGCTCGATGCGCGGAGACCTGTCATGCCCACTGAAAAAGCCCCTGTCGAGACGCTGACCGAGCTGGAGGCCGCGGCCGAGCTTGCCTTTCTCGCTGCCGAGATCGGCCGGCACGACGGGCTCTACCACACGCAGGATGCGCCGGAGATTTCGGATGCGGATTACGACGCGCTGAAGGCCCGAAACCTCGCCATCGAGGCGCAGTTCCCGCATCTGGTGCGCGATGACAGCCCCTCGAAGCGGGTGGGGGCCGCGCCGCTTGCAACCTTCGCGCCGATCACCCACGCCCGGCCGATGCTGTCGCTCGACAATACGTTTTCGGATGAGGATGTCGCGGAGTTCGTCGCCTCCGTTTACCGCTTCCTCGGGCTCCTGCCGGACGATTCCATCGCCTTTACCGCCGAGCCGAAGATCGATGGTCTCTCCATGTCGATCCGCTACGAGAATGGCCGGCTCGTCAGCGCCGCCACGCGCGGAGACGGGACGACGGGCGAGAATGTCACTGCCAATATACTGACCATCGACGAGATCCCGAAGCGCCTGCCGGCCGGTGCGCCCGCTATCATGGAAGTGCGCGGCGAGGTGTATATGGCGAAGAGCGACTTCCTGGCGCTGAACGAGAAGATGGCGGCAGAGGGCAAGCAGACCTATGTGAATCCGCGCAACACGGCGGCCGGGTCGCTCCGCCAGCTCGACGCCGGCGTCACGGCGAGCCGCAAGCTGCGCTTCTTTGCCTATGCCTGGGGCGAGATTTCCGAGCCGAACGACATGCCGGCGACGCAGTTCGAGCGCGTAAAGCGTTTTGCGGATTGGGGTTTTCCGGTCAATCCCCTGATGAAGCGGCTGAACAAGGTCGAGGAGATCATCGGCCACTACACCGATATCGGGCTGAAACGCCCCGGCCTCGACTATGACATCGACGGTGTCGTCTACAAGGTTGATCGGCTGGATCTGCAGCAGCGCCTCGGCTTCCGCTCGCGCAGCCCGCGCTGGGCGACGGCGCACAAGTTTCCGGCCGAGCAGGCCTTTACCACGGTGGAGAAGATCGACATCCAGGTGGGGCGCACGGGCGCGCTGACGCCGGTGGCGCGGCTGACGCCGGTGACCGTCGGCGGCGTGGTCGTCACTAATGCGACCCTGCACAACGAGGACTACATCAAGGGCCTCGGCAATGCCGGCGAGCCAATCCGCGCCGAGGGACACGACATCCGCGTCGGCGATACCGTGATCGTGCAGCGGGCCGGTGACGTTATCCCGCAGGTGCTGGATGTCGTGCTGGAGAAGCGGCCGGCGGATGCCACCCCTTACGTCTTCCCGCGCACCTGCCCGGTCTGCGAGAGCCATGCGGTGCGCGATATCAACGAGAAGACCGGCAAGGTCGATTCGGTCATGCGCTGCACGGGTGGCTTCAGTTGTGCGGCCCAGGCTAAGGAGCACCTGAAGCATTTCGTCTCGCGCAATGCCTTCGATATCGAGGGTCTCGGTGCCAAGCAGATCGACTTCTTCTTCGATGCCGCCGATCCCGCGCTGTCGATCCGCACGGCACCGGACATTTTCACGCTGAAGGCGCGGCAGGAACAGTCGCCGCTGGCCAAGCTCGAGAACATCGACGGTTTCGGCAAGGTGAGCGTGAAGAAGCTCTTCGACGCCATCGATGCGCGGCGCAGCGTGGCGCTTGCCCGCTTCATCTATGCGCTCGGCATCCGCCATGTGGGGGAGACGACGGCGAAGCTTCTGGCGCGGGCCTATGGCACCTATGAAGCCTTCGAGGCCGGGATGAAGGCGGCGGGCGAGGCGGGCAGCGAGGCCTGGGCCGAACTGAACGCCATCGACGGCATCGGCGAGGTCGTGGCGCGCACCATCGTGGAATTTTATCGCGAGCCGCGCAATCTGGAGGTCGTAGACCGGTTGCTGGCCGAAGTGACGCCGGAAGCGGCCGAGGTGATCTCGACGGCCGGCAGCCCGGTCGTCGGCAAGACCGTGGTCTTCACCGGATCGCTTGAGAAATTCACCCGCGACGAGGCCAAGGCGCGGGCCGAAGGGCTGGGCGCGAAGGTTGCCGGGTCGGTTTCCAAGAAGACCGATTATCTCGTGGCGGGGCCGGGTGCGGGCTCCAAGCTCGACAAGGCGCGCGAGCTTGGCGTCACGGTGATGGACGAGGACGAGTGGCTGGCGCTGATCGGCGGATAACATGCGAGAAAACCAGCCGAATCGCGACTTCCGGCGAATGGCAATTGCGGCGGCGAGCCCCTATCTTCCTCCTTTGACGTGACGCGGGAGGAGGGGCGCGGCATGAAGATCGCGATCCTGTCGGATATTCACGGCAACCGGGAAGCCTATGAGGCGGTCATCGCGGCGGCGGAGGCTGCGGGGGCCGAGCGTTTTGCCGTGCTCGGCGATATCGTTGGCTATGGCGCGGACCCGGAATGGTGCGTGGAGCGGACGCGGGCGCTGGCGGAGGCCGGCGCGATCGTGGTGCGCGGCAACCATGACGATGCGATCGCGACTTCGGCGAGCGGCATGAACGAGACGGCGCGCATCGCGCTCGACTGGACGCGCAACATGCTGCCGGGGCCGTCGCGGCTGTTTCTCTCCCGCCTGCCGCTGACGGCGGTGCTGGATGACATTCTCTTCGTGCATGCCGAGGGCAGCCGGCCGGAGCGCTGGAACTATGTGCTGGAAACCGAGGATGCGCGGGCGCATTTCGAGGCGACGGCGGCGCGGGTGAGCTTCTGCGGCCATGTGCACAAGCCCTGTCTTTACGGCACGCTGGATGCCGGCAAGGTGACGCGCTTCGTGCCGGGGCCGGCGGCCATTCCGCTTCTGGCGCGGCGACGCTGGCTTTCGGTGGTCGGCTCGGTCGGCCAGCCGCGCGACGGGCGGCCGGAGGCAGCGTTCGCCCTCTACGACACCGACAGTCTCGACCTCGCCTTCCTGCGCGCGCCCTATGACGTGGAGGCGGCAGCCGCAAAAATCCTGGCGGCCGGCCTGCCGCCGCGGCTCGCCGATCGCATCATGGAGGGGCGGTGAGCTGATGGGCACGACCGCCACGCATCGCCTCACCACCGGTAGCGTCATCGACGGCTTCACCATTGGCGAACTCGCCCATCGCGGCGGGATGGCGCGGCTCTGGCACGTGACGCGGCCGGACATCGATTTTCCCATCGTCATGAAGGTGCCGATGATCGGGGAGGGGGATGATCCGGCAGCCATCGTCTCCTTCGAGATGGAACAGATGATCCTGCCGCGGCTTTCGGGCCCGCATGTGCCGCGCTTCGTCGCCAACGGGGATTTTTCCACCCAGCCCTATATCGTCATGGAGCGCCTGCCGGGCGCGTCGCTCTATCCCATGCTGGAGCGGCTTCCGCTGCCGCCCGACGAGGTCGCGGCGCTCGGCGCTTCCATCGCCACGGCGCTCTCGGCGTTGCACCGGCAGTTCGTCGTCCATCTCGACGTGAAGCCGTCCAATGTGCTGTTTCGCAAGACGGGCGAGGCGGTGCTGATCGATTACGGGCTGGCGCGTCATACGCAGCTGCCCGATCTCATGGACGAGGAATTCCGGCTGCCCTACGGGACGGCACCCTACATGGCGCCCGAACAGGTGATGGGAACGCGCAGCGACTATCGCTCCGATCTCTTCGCACTCGGCGTTCTCCTGTATTTCTTCGCGACCGGCAAGCGGCCCTTCGGCGATCCGCAGAGCCTGCGCGGGCTGAAGCGGAGGCTGTGGCGGGATCCGGTGCCGCCGCGGGCGCTGAATGCCGCCGTGTCGCCCGCGCTGCAGGAAGTGATCCTGCGCTGCCTGGACGTGAACCCGGCGGCGCGGCCACCGACGGCGGCGCAACTGGCGCTGGAACTGAAGGATCTCGCTGCCGTGCCTTTGACGGCGCGGGCGACACGGCTTTCGCGCGACGGTTTCTTCAAGGTGCTGAAACGCCGGTTCGATCCCGACCGGATGGACGCGGCACGGCCGCAGCAGGCCGCCGCGCATCTTGCCAGCGCGCCGATCGTCGCCGTCGCCATCGATGTCAATGATGGAGCGCCGGAGCTTTCGGATGCGCTGCTGAGGACCGTGCAGCGGGTGGTAGAAACGACGCCGAATGCGCGGATCGCCTGCCTGAACGTGCTGAAGCTCAACCGCATCGCGCTTGACCATACGCTGGACGAAGAGGGCCGCAACAAGCATGTGCAGCGGCTGGTGGCGCTGAAGGCCTGGGCGCGGCCCTTGGGGGCGGCGGAGGGGGCGGTGACCTTCCACGTCATTGAGGCGGTCTCGCCGGCGGAAGCCATCCTCGAATTCGCGCGAGAAAACCAGGTGGACCATATCGTCATGGGAGCGCGGGCCGCCTCCACCATGCGTTCCCTGCTCGGCAGCGTTTCCGGCGAAGTCGCCGCGCATGCCCCCTGCACGGTGACGGTCGTGCGCCGTCCCTATGTGGCGCGGCGGGATGGGGCAGGGCCGGCTGAGGACTTGAGGGCCTGAGGCGGTCGCCCTTTGGCGCTGCGGGATTGTCTTTTTGCACTGCACAGGATAGGAAACGCGGCCTGACGGGAGGCCTTCCGTCGCCGGGGAGGAGATCGTTTCGCCGTGCCGAAGAGCGCGCGAGGGATGCCGGCAGGAAGGTCTGGCCGAAAACCGGTGTGCGACGGGCGCCTGCCCGGCGGGCGCCGACTGGCATGATTGATGTTCGGGCGGGCCGGCTTCGGTTTCGTCCGGTTTCCCCGCGTGGAGGAGGCACCCGCTTGCAGACGCTGACCTCGATCGCTTCGCTTCGCGCGGCGCTGGCCGTTCATCGCCGTGCCGGCCGCAGCATCGGGCTTGTGCCGACCATGGGCTATCTTCATCAGGGCCACATGGAGCTGGTGCGCCGGGCGCGCGCGGAAAACGACGTCGTTGCCGCCAGCATCTTCGTCAATCCGCTGCAGTTCGGCGCCAACGAGGATCTTTCGAAATATCCGCGGGATCTGGCGCGCGATCAGGCCATGCTCACCGAGGGCGGCGTGGACTTCCTCTTCGCGCCCGGTGTCGCGGATATGTATCCGCGGCCGATGGAGACGGTGGTGGATGTGCCAACGCTCGGCAACGAGCTGGAAGGGTCTGTGCGGCCGGGGCATTTTGCCGGTGTCGCCACCGTCGTTACCAAGCTTTTCAATATCTTCCAGCCGGATCACGCCTATTTCGGCGAGAAGGATTTCCAGCAGTTGCAGATCATCCGCCGCATGGCGGAGGACCTCGCGCAGCCGGTCACCGTGATCGGCGTGCCGACGGTGCGCGATGCCGACGGGCTGGCGCTGTCGTCGCGCAATGTCTATCTCTCGGCTGACGAGCGCCGGGCCGCTGTCGTGGTGCCCAGGGCGCTTCAGGAAGCCGAACGGCTGGTCGCCGCCGGCATGACGGATGCGCGGGCCATCGAGCGGGCCGTGACAGATTTCATTGCCGCCGAACCGCTGGCGGTGCCCGAGGTGGTGGCGTTGCGCGACCCCGACACGCTGGCGAAAGCGGCTTCGGCCGGCGACAGGCCGGTTCTACTTCTCCTCTTCGTGCGGTTCGGGACGACCCGGCTGCTCGACAACCGGGTCATCGCGCCCAAGGGAGCCCAGGCATGAGCGTACAGGGACAGAAGCGGCGTCTGGCGCCATCGGCGATTGCGGCACTGAAGGGCGAGCGGCCCATCGTCAGCCTCACCGCCTATACGACGCCGATTGCGCGGCTGCTCGATCCGCATGTGGATTTCATGCTGGTCGGCGATTCGCTCGGCATGGTGCTCTACGGCCTCGATTCCACCGTCGGCGTCACGCTCGACATGATGATCGCCCACGGGCAGGCCGTCATGCGCGGTTCCGAGCGGGCCTGCGTGGTCGTGGACCTGCCGTTCGGCTCCTACCAGCAGTCCAAGGAACAGGCCTTCCACTCGGCGGCGCGCGTGCTGAAGGAAACCGGCTGCAGCGCCGTCAAGCTCGAAGGCGGGGCGGAAATGGCCGAGACGGTCGCCTTCCTCACCAGCCGCGGCATTCCCGTGCTCGGCCATGTCGGGCTGATGCCGCAGCTCGTCAACACCACCGGCGGCTATCGTTCGCTGGGGCGCAACGACCGCGAGGCGGAGAAGATCCGTCGCGACGCCAGGGCGATCGACGAGGCCGGCGCCTTCGCCATCGTCGTGGAAGGCACGGTGGAACCGCTGGCCCGCGAGATCACGGCGACCCTCAGCGCTCCCACGATCGGCATCGGGGCGTCGCCCGCCTGCGACGGCCAGATCCTGGTTTCCGACGACATGCTGGGCATTTTCAACGACTTCAAGCCGCGCTTCGTGAAGCACTTCGCCGAACTTGCGCCGCTGATGTCGCAGGCCTTTGCCGACTACGCGGCCGAGGTGAAGGCGCGGACCTTCCCCGGCATCGAGCATACGTTTCAGGTGAAGAGCGAAAAGAAGGACTGAGGCGGGCGGGCCCTTGGGTACCGCCGGTGTGTCTTAGCGGCGATGTCGGGCAGTTTTTGCTTTGTTCCATCAGCCAAACGGATCAGTCGTTCAGCGAAATTGATTTGTTCACTCAAGGTTCCGGCCCTATTTCCTGAGGCTTCGGAAGAGGTCAGACCAATGCGGTTGCGACGTTCCGTCCTTCCCGGTCAGGAGTGCCGATGAGCGGCTCGGAATTGATGCAAGGCGCACGGCGCGGCATAGCGGTTGCGGTCTCTGCGGCGCCCTTCGGGGTGCTGTTCGGCGCGGTGGCGGTTGAGAAGGGCTTGTCGGTCGGCGATGCGCTTTTGATGAGTGCGACGATCTTTGCCGGTGCCAGCCAGCTTGTCGGCGTGGAGTTGTTCCAGCATTCGGTGCAGCCTTGGCTCGTTGTTCTCTCGGTCTTTGCCGTCAATTTTCGCCACGTGCTCTATTCGGCGGCGATCACCCGGCATTTTACGGGCTTCAGCCTGCCGCAGAAGCTCATCAGCTTCTTCTTGCTCACCGATCCGCAGTTTGCCGAGGCGGAGCGCCGGGTGGAGGCGAGCGGCGGCGTTGGCTTCGTCTGGTATATGGGGCTTGGGCTGACGGTCTACATGGCCTGGCTGGCAGCCACGCTCGTCGGCACGCTGTTTGGCCGGCTGATCGGCGATCCCAAGGCGATCGGGCTCGATGTGCTGCTGCCGATCTATTTCATGGGGCTGGTTCTTGGCTTCCGCAGCCGGGACAACTGGCTGCCGGTGGTGGCCGTCAGTTCGGTTGCCTCGATCATCGCGATCAAGGTCGTGGGGACGCCCTGGCATGTCAGCCTCGGCGCGCTTGCCGGCATCCTCGTGGCTGCGCTCTTGCCGCCGCGGGGCGGGGCAGCCGCAGAGGTGGCGGAGGATGCACCTGCCGGCACGGTGCCCGTGGCGGGGAGCATCGAGCGATGAGCGATCACACCTCGATGGCCTGGATCATCCTGGCGGCGGCGCTGGCGACCTTTCTCACCCGCGTCGGCGGCTACGTGCTGATCACGCGCATGCGCCGTATTCCGCCGCGGCTCGAGGCCGGGCTGAATGCGGTGCCGGCGGCGGTTCTTTCGACGCTCGTGGCGCCTGCCTTCGCCTATGGCGGATGGGACGTGGCGCTGGCCATGGCGGCGGCGCTTGCCATTGCGCTGCGCTATTCCACGCTGCTTGCCATGGTCGCTGGTTGTGCGGCGGTGGTTATCCTGCGCAACGCCTTCGGCATCTGAAGGGGCGGCGTTTCCCCATCGAAGGAAACGCCTGATCCCCCGATCAGAGAGGCGCGGTGGCTTGCTCCAGCCAGCGGCGCACGCTTTCGCCCTCGATCATCGGCATCAGCTTATCCCGTGTCGTGGCGTGGTAGGCATCGAGCCAGGCGCGTTCCTCGGCCGTCAGCAGGTCCGTTACCACCAGACGCCGGTCGATCGGGCACCAGGTGATCGTCTCGAAACCGAGCATCGGCAGGTCGCCGCCCTCGATCATGGCGGCCTCGTTGACGACGATCAGGTTCTCGATGCGGATACCGAAGGCGCCGGGGCGGTAGTAGCCGGGTTCGTTCGACAGAATCATGCCCGGCAACAGCTCCTGCTGGCTCGCGCGGGAAATGCGCTGCGGCCCCTCATGTACCGAAAGATAGGAGCCGACGCCGTGGCCGGTGCCGTGCGCGAAATCGGCTCCGGCCTTCCAGAGCGCGATGCGTGCCAGCGGATCGAGATCCACGCCGCGCGAGCCCTTGGGGAAACGGGCGGCGCTGATGGCGATCATGCCCTTGAGCACGAGCGTGAAGAAGCGCTTTTCCTCCGCGCCGACGGAGCCGATCGCGACCGTGCGGGTGATGTCGGTGGTGCCGTTGATGTATTGCGCGCCGGAATCGATCAGGAAGAGCGTGCCGGGTTCGATGGTCCGGTCGCTTTCGGTGGTGACGCGGTAGTGCATGATGGCGGCGTGATCGCCAGCGCCTGAAATCGTGTCGAAGGAAATGTCCTTCAGCGGGTTCTGCAGCCGTTCGCCAACGGTGCGGCGCGTGGCCTCCAGCTGCTTCGCCACGGCAATTTCCGTGACCGTGCCGGGCTCGGTCTGGTCCAGCCAGGCGAGGAATTCGACCATGGCGGCGCCATCCTGCAGATGGGCGCGGCGGGCGCCTTCGATCTCGGCAGCATTCTTGCGGGCACGGGGAATACGGGCCGGATCGGGCGCCTCGACGACCGTGCCGCCGCTCTCAGTGATGAGGCGGGTGAGCGCACAAGGGGCGAGATCGGGATCGAGCAGGATGCGGCGGCCCTCGGCGGCAAGGGCCGCCAGATGCCTGCCGAATTCGGACGGCGGGGCGAGGTTGGCAAGCTGGGTGAGATAGGCTTCCTCGGTGATCGGCGCCTTGCGCTTGTCGATGAAGAGCACCGGCAGGCCCTCGGCCGGCACGATGGCGCGGGCCAGCGGGTGGGGCGTGTGCGGCACATCGGCGCCGCGGATGTTGAAGGCCCAGGCGACGGAGGAGGGGTCGGTGATGAGCACGGCGGAGGCGCCGCGGTCGCGGACGCCCTCGGCGATCATCGCAAGCTTTTCCGATGCGAGCTGGCCCGCATGGTCGAGGCTCTGAAGGGTGATGCGGCCGAGCGGTTCGGCAGGGCGGTCGGTCCAAAGGCGGTCGAGCGGGTTGTCGTCGAGCAGGGTCAGCGTCCCGCCGATGCTGTCCAGCGCGGCTTCGAGCTTGCGCACCTCGGCGCCCGTATGCAGCCAGGGATCGATGCCGAGGCGGAAACCCTTCGGCGCATGGTTTTCCAGCCAGCGATGCGGCGGTTCGCCAATCAGGTCGCCGCCGGTAAAGACGGCCGGATCGACCTGCTGGGCCAACTGCGTGACGTAGCGGCCATCGACGAAGACCACCACCTCGTTCGGCGTAACCAGCGCGATGCCCGCCGATCCGGTAAAGCCCGTGAGCCAGGAGAGCCGTTCGGCGCAGGCCGGCACATATTCACCCTGGAACTCATCGGCGCGGGGCACGAGGAACCCGTCGATGCCGGCCTCCTTCAGGCTGGCGCGGAGCGCCGCGACACGGGCGACGCCGAACTGGGGCGTGGAGGTGACATCGAAGGACTGGAACATGAGCGGTCTTCCCGGCAAGCGATTCTGTCTGGTGGGCGCCACGCTAGAGTATTTCGGCCGCGAGCGGAATCGCTTCAGTGTCGTGCAAGCTGCGCCCTGCACGTGCTGATGGTCCAGTGGAAATGCGAATCACCTCAGCTCTTTACGGGCTCGCGTTCATGCGACTGGCGAGGTGGGGTGGCCTGCGGTCTGCTCCGATGACCCACCGCGCGCGGCATTCAAGGCGGGATTATGTCTAGGCCTATGCGCATGCTGCATGGCACCCATTCCCCTGGCCCTCTGTCTCGCAGGTGCGAAGGCGCCTATAAGCGAGCCAACAAGAGGGCGCGACGAACGCCCACCCGAAAGGAAATGAAAATGCCGGTTTCGATCTATCGCCACGCCAAGAGCCTCGATGCAGCCCAGCAGGGTCGCTCCGCACTGCGCGTCAGCGGTTCCATGATGGCTTCCAACGATGCGACGATCGCTGCTCTCGGCCTGTCGCGCGAGGAAACCCGCCGCCGCGGCGCACATCGGTAAGTTTCAGAGCTAAGTGTTCTGAACCCATGGTCTTGTCCGATACCCCTCCTCCCTCATCGGCCTGACCTTCAGAACACCTAGGTCCGCTTGAGCGCTCCTCCTCCTCCTCAAGCTCGCGGACATGTCGGATTTCCGACCTTAAGGCGGTGCCATCGGCACCGCCTTTTGTCTGTCTGCCGATCGGTGAATGCGGGCGCGCCCGGCCGTAGGGTCGGAACACCTGGCCGGTAACGGGGAGGTTTCGGGCGGCGGCCCGAATCAGCGCGAGAGGAGGATCGTCACCCAGCCGTTGCGCCAGAGCGTGCGCACGTGCTTGAGACCCGCGCCGTTATAGGCCGCGAGCACCTTCCACCGCTGGCTGGCGAGGATGCCGGAGAGAATCACCAGACCGCCGGAGGCGAGGTTGCTTTCAAGCTGCGGCGCCATGCGCATCAGCGGGCGGGCCAGGATATTGGCGATGATGAGGTCGAAAGGACCGTGGTCGCGGAAGGCGGTGGAGTGGAAGCCGGCGGCGGTGACGGCCCTGACGCCCGCAGCAGCGCGGTTGCGGCGGATGTTTTCCTTCGCGACGCGGGTGGCGATCGGGTCGATGTCGGTGGCGAGCACCGGGATGTTCGCCATGCGATAGGCGGCGATGGCCAGCACGCCGCTTCCCGTTCCGAGGTCGAGCGCGTTGCGGATCGCCGCCTTCGCGCCGCCGGAATGGGAGGCGCCGCGCTGGCGCAGTACCCATTCTATCATTTCCAGACATCCGGCCGTCGTGCCGTGATGGCCGGTGCCGAAGGCCTGTCCTGCATCGATCTCGATGGCGATGTCGCCGGCCTTCACCTTGTCCCGATCATGCGACCCATGCACGAGGAAGCGGCCGGCGCGTACCGGCTGGAGGCCTTCCAGCGACTTGGCGATCCAGTCCACGTCGGGCAGCACCTCGCGGTGAATCTCGAGGCCCGCGAAGTTTTCGGCCAGCAGGTCGCGAAAACGTTCCGCGACTTGATCCTCATCCTCGAAGTCGAGATAGACGGAGGCTTCCCAGATGTCGTTCTTCTCGTCCATCTCCATCGTTGCGATGGCGAAGCCGTCGTCCTCGAACAGGCTTTCCATGCAGGCGAGCACCCGTTCGGAATCGTTTTCGTTGGTGACGACGTAAAGTCTGAGTTCGCTCACGATGGCTTTCCCGAAGAGGCTTGGGCTTTCCCAAAGACGTTTGCCGACGCCAGCAGCGCCGATGTGGCGCCGCTTTAGCATCTTGGAGGATCGGGGGGAAGTTTCCGCGCGCCGCGCAGGCAGGCGCCGATCAGCCGGCGATCAGGTTCTTGAGCTTCTGTTCGGCCGTATCCGTGGTTTCCTGGTAGGCGATGGTGCCCTTGAAGTCGCCGTCCTTGTCCAGAAGAAAGACCGAGGCCGTGTGGTCCATCGTGTAGTCGCCGGTCGGGTTCTTCTCATCGACGGGCACCTTGCGATAGTAGACCCGGAAACCCTTGGCCATTTCCAGAACCTTGTCCGGCGGGCCGGAAATGCCGGTGATACGGCTGGAGACATTCGAGACATACTGGCCGAGGATCGCAGGCGTGTCGCGCTCAGGATCGATGGTGATGAAATAGGCCTGCAGCTTCGTGCCGTCAGGATCGACCTTGGTCAGGAGACCGTTCAGCTCGAAAAGCGTGGTGGGGCAGACTTCCGGGCAATGGGTAAAGCCGAAGAAGAGGGCGGTCGGCTTGCCCTTGAAGGCGGCTTCGGTGATCGGCTTGCCGTTCTGGTCGACCAGCGAGAAGGGAACGCCGAAGGCCTTCGTGGCGATTTCCTGCCGGTTTGCGCTCATCTCGAAGGTGAGCCAGCCGAGAAGGGCCGCCAGCAGGCCGGCCGCGGCCCACAGGATGATGCGGAAATTTTTCATGCTCGTCATCCAATCCGAAGTCTTGCGGCGAACCCGGCACGATGGGGAAACGTCGCGGGCCGCCCGCGCGGCTTCCCTCTAACAAGGCTATCCGATGCAGGCAAAGGGCGAATTGACGCGTCCTGTGTGGCGGATCCGCGCTTGGTGCGGTGCTCAGAGGCACCAGGAGAGGCCGGCCTGCTGGAGGGTGAACAGCATGTCGCTGCCATGCGTCAGCCAGGTGTGCCAGCCCCAGGTGAACAATAGCGTGAGCACCAGCACTGCAGCCGGCAGGGCCGCATGCCTGGCGATCTGGGGATAGACTGTGTCGCGCAACCTCGTCATGGCGCTGATCCTATCACTCACGGCGCGTTTGGTCACGGGGTGCTGCGCGGGGACGTAACGTTAGCGAAAACCACCGGATTTGCGGGGTTGGATTAGCTATTGGTTAATTCATCTGTCCGAAAATTGATCATCGGGGATCGGATCGCAGCAGTCATCGCATGCGCGGCAGGCGGCGCGGCTCGACCTGTCGATTTTCACGGGCGCGACCCGGTGGCAAAGGGACACTTCATGACGTCCACGGCAAGCATGCAACGCAATCTGTCGGTACGGCAGCGACTGACTTTGCTCGGCGCCGCTGCGCTGGTCGGGTTCGGCTCGATGCTGGCGACGGGGTTCTACCAGAACAGCCAGGTCAGCGCGGCGCTCGACCTTGCCGATGATGCGCAGGACAATCTCGGCATCATCAACAAGATGCGGCTTGCCAACACGGAAGTCGTGCTTGCCGCCATGGACACGATCATCGACCGCGAGGAGAAGGTCGTTCAGCCCGAGCGTCTGAAAATCATCGACGAAAACTTCAAGATCCTTTCCGACATCACGGCGCTGAAGGCCGTCGCCGCCGAGACGGGGCAGGCTGCGGCGCTGGAGCGCTTCGAAGGCGATGTCGCGGCACTGCGCCAATCCATCGGCGTCGATCTGAAGACCATGGTGGAGACGGGCGCCTCGGCCGATGCCTATGATGCGATCGATGACACGATCGACGGCGCGGGTGAGCGCGTCAAGGCGGTGCTGCAGACCATAGCCGATGCCGGCGCAACCTATGCCGCCGAACGGGTCGCCGAGGCGCGGGAACGTTCGCATAACACGGTCATGATGCAGCTCGGACTTGGCATCGCCGCCATGGTCAGCATGCTGCTGTTGCTGGTCGTCAACGGCAACATCCTGCGCCGCGGCATCGATACGGTGCTGGAAGGCATGCAGCGCGTGCTGTCTGGCGATCTCGACAGCCGTGTGGCTGCGCTGGAGCGCAGCGACGAAATCGGCCATATGGCACGGGCGCTCGAACAGTTCCGGCAGGCGGCCATCGACAAGCGTGCGCTTGAGGCGGACGCCGCGCGCCGCCAGTCGGAGACGGACGAGGAGCGCGCGACGCGTGAGGCGCAACGCGCTCAGGAAGTCCAGCAGGTCCAGTTTGCCGTCGAAGCCCTCGGTCGCGGTCTCAACCGGCTTGCGGAGGGCAACCTCACCGAGACCATAAGCCAAACGTTCCGCGACGACCTTGAAAGCGTGCGCCGCGACTACAACCAGACCGTCTCGCGCCTGAAGCAGGTGTTGAGCGACGTGAGCGAGAACGCCCGCTCCATCCATGCCAACAGCCGGCAGATGCGCGCGGCGGCAGACGACCTGTCGCGCCGTACCGAACAGCAGGCGGCTTCCCTGGAGGAGACGTCTGCGGCCCTCAGCCAGATCACGTCGACGGTCAAGACGTCGACGGAAAAGGCCGAGGAAGCCACGGCGATGGTCGATGCGACGCGTATCAATGCCGAGGAATCCGGTCGCATCGTCAGCGAGGCGATTTCTGCGATGGCCCGGATCGAGACGGCATCAAACGAGATCGGCAAGATCATCAACGTCATCGATGAGATCGCCTTTCAGACCAATCTCCTGGCTCTCAATGCCGGCGTCGAGGCCGCCCGTGCGGGCGAGGCGGGCAAGGGCTTTGCCGTCGTGGCGCAGGAAGTGCGCGAACTGGCGCAACGCGCCGCGGGTGCTGCCAAGGACATCAAGTCGCTTGTTGCCCGGTCGGGCCAGGAAGTGGGCACCGGCGTCGAGCTCGTGCAGGCGACCGGTCAGGCGCTCGGACGGATCGGCGAGGATGTGATACGGATCAACGAGCATGTCCGTTCGATTGCCCAGGCCGCCCGCGACCAGTCGATCGGCCTCCAGGAGATCAACACGGCCATCGGCCAGCTCGACCAGATGACGCAGCAGAATGCCGCGATGGTCGAGGAAACCAATGCCGCCAGCCACACGCTGGCGCAGGATGCCGACAACCTCACCCAGATCATCGGCCAGTTCCGCCTCGATGCCGAGGATCGCAACCAGGCGACCGTCAACCAGGGCTGGACAGGATCTTCTTCGTCATCCGGTTCCTCACGCCCGTCAGCCGCCGTCTCGTCGCTGCGCACCGTTGCGCCGACCATCTCCGCCGGCCCGGTCGCGGCAACGCGCACCAGCCGTTCCGCCCCATCACCCGCCAAGGCGCTCCTTGGACGCCTTTCCGGGGCCTTCGACAGCAACAGCAACCCGCCGGCCTCCAAGCCTTCGACCTCCGGCGAAAACTGGGAAGAGTTCTGATCATGTCCAATGCCATCAAGCAGACCGGGGCCTACCTGGAAATCGTGTCGTTTCATCTCGGCGACCAGGAATTCTGCATCGACATCATGGCGATCCGCGAAATCCGCGGCTGGGCGCCGGTGACGCCGATGCCGCATACGCCTGACTTCGTGCTCGGCCTCATCAACCTGCGCGGCGCGGTGATCCCGGTCATCGACATGGCCTGCCGCCTCGGCATGAACATGACGGAGCCGTCCGAGCGCTCCGCCATCATCGTCACCGATATCGCCGGCAAGCTGGTCGGCCTGCTGGTCGAACAGGTTTCCGACATGATGACCATCAAGAGCGAGGCGTTGCAGCCGCCGCCGGAAATCATCCCGGAAGCCCAGCGCGCCTTCTGCCGCGGCATCGTGGCGCTCGAGAAGTCGATGGTCTGCTTCCTCAACCTCGACACCGTGATTGCCGACGAGCTGGCGCAGGCCGCCTGATCCCTTCAATCGCAGCACTCTTCACGGGCCCTGGCAGCAATGCCGGGGTCTTGTCGTCTGGTGTAACGGCATTCGCGTTGCCGGCATGGATCGGCTGGTGACCGGCGGCAGCGAGTCGGGCTAGATCAGCCGCACCATCCATGCGGCAAGGAGAGCGTTTCATGAAGTGCCTGCTTCTCATCGATATCCAGGTGGGCTTCTGCCCAGGGGGCAATCTGGCGGTTACCGAGGGCGACGCCGTCGTGCCCGTCGCCAACCGGCTGATGGCGGAAGGGGGCTATGATCTCGTCGTGGCCTCGCAGGACTGGCACCCGGCCGACCATGGCAGTTTTGCTTCGCAACATCCTGGCGCGGCGCCGTTCACGATGGGGGAACTGAACGGCAAGCCGCAAATGATGTGGCCTGATCATTGTGTTCAGGGCACCCACGATGCCGACTTCCATCCCGATCTTGCAATGGGTGCCGTCGACCATGTCCAGCGCAAGGGCATGAATCGGCTTGTCGACAGCTACTCCGCCTTCCGCGACAATGATCGCGACGCCGTGACGGGGCTGGCCGACTGGCTTCGGGCGCGCGGTGTGTCGATCCTCGATATCTGCGGACTGGCCACCGACTACTGCGTGCGGTTCTCTGCGCTCGACGCCCGCGAGATGCTGCCCGGGGTGACGGTTCGTTTCGTTGCCGATGCAAGCCGCGGGATCACGCCTGAGGGCGTCGCAGACGCAGAGGCCGAGATGCGGGCCGCCGGTATTGCGGTCGTTCAGGCTGCCGATCTCATCGCCGCGGATTGACGCTCGCGGCGCGTTCAAGCGACCGTGATGCAGAAATTTCGATGGTCGGCGAAACTATTCTCGTTTTGCTTCGTTTTCTGGCTGTGTCGACCCGGTGATCTTCCCAAGACGGACATCGGACAAAACGCAGAAGAATTTCCGCACTGTATCGAACAGCGGATGTAAAACGAACGAAGACAGAAGGAGAAAGACCATGAAGACTTCGATCAAGCTCGCCATTGCTGCAGCTCTTTTCACCACCGCCGGCTTCGGTTCCGCCATGGCTCGCCCGGACAACGGCGATTACTACGTAGGTGCCACGAAGCAGATGTTCTCGGCCGAAGGCTCGTCCTCTGCCGGCACCGCAGCTCCGGCCCTGCCGGAAACCGGTGAGAGCGCCTATTACGAAGGCGTATCGCGTCAGCCGAACGTTGACGTCATGAGCACCGGCTCGATCGACCGCGGCCAGCCGAGCACCTTCGTACCGGGTGAAGGCCGCTACTACCGTGGCGTTGAAGCCCCGAACTAATAAAATGTTGTCCTCACGGACATCACGAAGCGCCCCGGCATCCAAGCCGGGGCGTTTTGCGTTTTGCCCTCACGCAGCCGGGCCGGCGGGGCCGGCGCAGCCGCTGTCCTTTACGGTTTGCCCTTGGTCCAGGTGACGGGCTGATTGAAGAGAGGCACGGTCGAGATCGACATTTTCGCGGACCCATCCTTGATCTGGCTGGAATGGGCCAGATAGATCAGCGTGTCGTTCGCCTTGTCATAGACGCGCGTCACGATCAGGCTTTTCCAGATCAGCGAGAGGCCTTCGCGGAAGACGCTTTCGCCACCCTTCGACAGGTCAATGTCCCCGATCTCGATCGGGCCGGTCTGGCGGCAGGCGATCGCGTTGTTGGAGGGATCCTCGAACCAGTTGCCGTTCTTCAGCCGATCGATGACGCTGCGGTCGAAATAGGTGATGTGGCAGGTTATGCCCTTGACCTTTGGATCGGCGATCGCGTCGATCAGGATGTCGTTGCCGATCCAGTCCACGCCAACCTTTCCGACCGTTTCTGCACGGGCTGCGGGGGCGGAGAGGGCAAGGAGCGCCACGAGGCCGCCAAGGGCGGCGCGAAAGGCAGGCTGGAACATGGAGTGACTCCGTTCGATGAAGTTGGTCTGCCGCCAAGATAGTGTGGTCATCCCCCGATCTGTAGTGGGCGGCAGACGCCCGTTGACCGAAACGCGGCTTTCGGCAGTTCGAAGGCCGCAGCCGGAGCCCGCCAGATACCGATCCTTGGCCTACCCGTGACACCGTGGATCGGGTCTGGCAGGCACTCACGTCCGGCGTATCTCGGGCAGGGCCCGTTCCGCCGGTTGTGACGGATGCGACGGGGCGAGATCGGCGCCGCGCATCTGTGCGGCGGCGGCGAAGAGCGCGCGGGTGGCGGCATCCATGTCGGAGCGGCGCCGGCCGGAGGCGGCGGCCCGATTTCTCCCGGCCTGTTTGGCCGCGTAGAGTGCGGTGTCGGCTTCGCGCAGCGCGGCGGTGATATCGGCCTGAAGATCCGCAGCGCGGTCCACGGGGGCGACGCCAAAGCTCGCCGTCAGGCAGATCACGTCCTCGCGGCTTTCCGCATCGACCAGCCGAACCGGGCTGGTGGCGAGGCGGTCGCGCATCCGTTCGGCATGGCGAATGCCGGCTTCCTCGCCTACGCCGGAGAGCGCGATGCCGAATTCCTCACCGCCGAGGCGGCCGACCAGCGCCGTGCCGGAGCCGTCCGGCGCTGCAGAGCCCGCCAGAATGGCGGCGGCATGGCGCAGCGCCTCGTCACCCCCGGCATGGCCGAAGCGGTCGTTGATGGCCTTGAAGTGGTCGAGGTCGATGAGCAGGAGCGTCACCTGGGCATCGCGTCGCGTTGCCTTTTCCAGCATGGCTTCGGCCTTTTCCAGAAAGGCCGGGCGGTTGAGAAGGCCGGTCAGGTCGTCACGCTCTGCCCTGCGGAGCAGAAATCGCAGATCGCAGGCTGCAAACAGGACGAGCGCTGCTGCGAGCGCGACGGAGGTCGCGGCTGCCTGCAGGTTCAGATCCGGCGCGGTGACCTGAATGGCAGCGGCGCCGGCCAGTCCGAGTACCGCCGGAAGACGCCAGACGCGCGGCGGCAGGCGGTTGACGCCAGACCTTGGGCGGATCAACGGCAGGATGGCGCCCAAAAGTGCGGGGGCGGCGTTGTTGGTGGCCACAACCAGCGCGGTTACCAGCACGCAAAGCCCGACCGCGGCATGGGGTTCGAGCATGCGCAGCGGTCCGGGCGGCGCAAGTGTTGCGATCGGCTTCAGGCGCCAGGGAAAGGCCATGAAACCGAAGAAGAGCAGAAGGGCTGCGAAGTGATGGGCTGCCGTCAGAAAGACAGGAGCCGCCCCCAGGCAGGCTGCAATCGAGGCCGAAAGCGCGGTCACCAGCGATGACCCGATCAGCCAGCCCCCGACATGCCGGTGCAGCGAGGGGAGGAAGAGTGCCGGCAAAAGCACGGCATATAAAAGCATAACAATCGAAAAGGCGTTCACTGTCATCTGTGCCACCCGCTTTTCACCTATGTCCCTGCGGCCCGTCATGGTCGCATCGGCACAGCTACACCGGGAAAGGTTAATTTTTACTGGCCAGAATTAGGGGTGTTTGAATCTCTTGCTCCAATGCCGCCATTTTCCCCAGGCAAGGCACGTCTTCATCCGGTCAAGAGGAGGCTTAGCGCTGACGGAACTCTGCATGACGTCTCTGCGCCGTTTCGCACAGGAAGGGTTCGCTCTTAAAGGTTTTGGTTACCATGTTTTGTCATGGTTAACGGGTCCCTTCCGGAGCGGCCCGTTTCGCCGACATCCCTGGGCGCGTTTGCGTTGTCGAGTTCGGGTAAGAGTATGACGGTGTCTTCCAGTCCAGTTTCCTCGAAGGCCGCCCTGCGCGGTTCTTCCGGCCGCCGCAAGCAGCGTTCGGCCTCCGCGCTCGCCCTGGGGCTTGCCGCTCTTCCGGTTGCCGCCCTTTTCTGGTCGGCAGTCACATTCCTCTCCGTCCAGCATGCGGCAACACCGCCCGGTGGCGTCGGCGCCGTGCGTTTCGATGCCTCGCTTGGTCTGAAGCCGATCGTGCGGCAGGCACAGGCCGAGCGTCTTGTTGCGCCGGACAAGTTTGCCCGCCTGTCGAAGCCGACGGAATCGGAAAAACGCCAGGCCATGCTGACGGCGGAAGCCATCAAGGCCTCGCACAAGCGGCAGACGGTTCTCGCCGCAATGACCAAGGCCCGCGTCGAGGCCGAGATCGCACGTGCCGAGGCCAAGCGCCACAAGGCTGCCGATGATGCCGCCGTCGAGGTGGCGATGGCGGCGGAAAGCGATGCCTCGCCGCTGGTGACGGCGCTTGTCGATCCGGCCGCGAGCCAGGTCGAGACGACCCGCAAGCCCTTCGACCTCGTGCTCCAGGAGCCGGCATCCGACATGGCGCTCGCCTTGCCCGAGAGCGTGCCGCTGCCGGTTCTTCGCCCGCGCACCGCCATGCTCGCGCCTGAAGCAGACGAGGATGACAGCGAAGACCAGAAGCCTGCACGCGGCCCTGTCAAGGCGAATGCCAAGCCGGCCGTGGATGGCGACGCGCCCGAGGCGCAGAGCAAGCCGCGTCCGCGCAATGCCCGTCCCGAGAAGGAACTGGCCTATGCAAAGCCCGAAAAGTCTTTCTTCGAAAGTCTCTTCGGCGGCGGCGCCGACAATGGTGCGTGGCCGGGTCGCGGAACGCGCATTGCGGTCTACGACATCTCCGGCGCCACGGTCTACATGCCTGACGGTACGCGGCTCGAGGCCCATTCCGGCATCGGCGAGATGCGCGACAATCCCAAGTACACGCATGTGAAAATGCGTGGACCGACGCCGCCCGGCGTGTTCCGTCTGAGCATGCGCGAAAGCCGGTTCCACGGGGTGGAGGCGCTGCGCATGACCTCGGTCGATGGCACGAACCCGCGGGGTCGCGACGGTCTTCTGACGCATTCCTACCTGCTGCGCCGTTCGCCGGGCGACTCCCACGGCTGCATTGCCTTCCGCAACTATCCGGCATTCCTGAACGCCTTCAAGCGCGGTCATGTGAACATGATCATCGTCGTGGAAAGCATGCCGAAATCGAAGACGCAGATCGCCCAGCTCTATCGCCGCGGCGTGTGACGCAAACCGCCCTTGACGCCTCCAAGGCCCGCTTCCGGCATTGTTCCGGGAGCGGGCCTTTTGCTGTCGGCAGCCTGTCAAATAAGTGTCATGCGGGCGTGGAATAAGCGGCCTGAACCATCGTTTTCCGCAAGATCAGGGACCGGGCGCCATGAACCACGACGACCTCAAGCAGACCGAGGACAGGGACGGCGCGCTCGACTGGCTCGAAGCCGAACTCCAGGACACGCTGGACGAAGATTACGAGCTTGAGCTGTCAGAGCCGGAGATTTCCGAAGAGCTGCGGCGCATCTACAAGACCAGCCATCCGCCGTCGATTCCGCGCGCGGACTATTTCCGGGCGCTGCTCAAGCTGCAGTCGGAGTTGATCAAGCTGCAGAGCTGGGTCTCGCACCACAAGGAAAAGGTCGTCGTTCTCTTCGAGGGTCGCGACTCCGCCGGCAAGGGCGGCGTCATCAAGCGCATCACCCAGCGTCTGAACCCGCGTGTCGTGCGCGTCGTGGCGCTGCCGGCGCCGTCCGACCGCGAGAAGACGCAGTGGTATTTCCAGCGCTACGTGCCGCATCTGCCGGCCGGCGGCGAGATCGTGCTGTTCGACCGCTCCTGGTACAATCGCTCCGGCGTCGAGCGCGTCATGGGCTTTGCCGGCGAGGATCAGGTCGAGCAGTTCTTCAACGACGTGCCGGAATTCGAACGCATGCTGGTGCGCTCCGGCATCCGTCTGGTGAAATACTGGTTCTCGATCACCGACGAGGAGCAGCAGATGCGCTTCATGATGCGCATCCACGATCCGCTGAAGCAGTGGAAGCTTTCGCCCATGGACCTGCAGTCGCGCGTGCGCTGGGAGGCCTATACCAAGGCCAAGGAAGAGACCTTCGCGCGCACCAATATCCCGGAGGCGCCCTGGTACATCGTTGAAGGCAACGACAAGAAGCGCGCCCGCCTCAACTGCATCGATCACCTCCTGTCGCTCATTCCCTACGAGGATGTGCCGCATGAGGAAGTGACGCTGCCGCAGCGCGTCTTCAACCCCGACTACGAACGCCAGGTTCTGCCGCGCGATCTCTACGTGCCGGAGAAGTATTGAGGCGGGACGCCTGATGGTGCTTTCGCATGTGCGAACCCGGACAACGACTCCGTCCGGGCTCCTCCGCCTGTCTGCCTTTGCGCGTTGTCAACACAGACCAAGACACCGTGTCCTCGGCGCATGCCGTCAAAGCGGATCGCATGCCTCGTCATGAGCAAGCCGACTGCCGCGCAATTTGAGGGACGTGCGGTAGTTCACGCAATAGAGCTGGTAAGCGACCTTATCTCCAATCGGGCCAAGGTCTTTCAGAATTTCGCAATCGCGCGCATTCTCACGCGCACACATCAGCGCGAGCCTGAGCATACCGGTGGCAAGCTTGCGCATGCTGTGCTGATCGATCGGCCCCGTCTTTCCTGAGATGGGATTGATGCCGTATGTCGAGAGCTTGGCGTCGTTCTCATGCTTTTGCTGAGATCTGCCGAGAATGGTGCGAACGACTTCAATGGCTTCCTGCTTCTCGTATATCTGCACGACGCTGGGATTCCGCTTCTTGCAAAGCAAGTCGTTGTGCACGAAGGACGTATCAAATGTCACTGCCGACACGTCGTTAAAGCACTTTGCGAGGTGGATGGCCAGGCCGCCGCCAAGGGAATGTCCCGTGGCTATGAACTGCACGTCATAAGACGGATAGCGGGCCTTGATGTGCTCTTTCAGCAGATGGAACTGTGTTTCGATTTCTTTATACTGATTGAAGGGCAAAAAAGGCGGGATGATCGAAAAATTCGTCAACCAGTCATTGATGGCGCTTGGCCCATCCGTGCCCCGCGCTGCGACCATGACGTAGAGGCATTTGCGGATCGCTTGATAATAGGTGTCGAACGACAAGCCTGTCAGGCTATTCGAATATCGATGCGGAAGAGCGCTCTTCGGCTGCCACTCGAGTCTCTTCCACCCGAGATTCGATGGGTTTCGGCTCGGCAGGAAAAGGAATTGCTGGTCATTGTTTGCGTAGGCGTCCTCGCTGGCCGCTGCATATATACCAAAAGACGCGGCGAGGAGTTCGGCGTTGAAATTTCGCTTTCCCCGATAGTCTTTATCGATGGGCTTGACCAGAAAGTCGGTGCAGCGTCTTGGCGGGTCCGCAGAGGCTGGCCGCGCTCCCGCATTGGCAGTGACGCACGTCCCCAACAGAACCATGCACGCTATTGAGAGCACAAATTTCCACATCGTTTCACCCTGCACAAAGTCCTTTGTGCAGGGTTCTAGACTTTCAGACCGCGGTCAAGCCGAAACTCGCCCAAAGGTAGCAAACGCGTTTTTTATCAAGGCAACGGCGTGAAAGATGTCCCGCTCACGTTTTCCGTCCTTCAGCGCGCGCGGGCGACCTTCTTCGGGGCGGGCAGCACGCCTTCGCGCTGCAGCTTCTTGCGCTCCAGCTTGCGGGCGCGGCGGATGGCTTCGCCCTTTTCGCGGGCGCGCTTTTCCGACGGCTTCTCATAGGCGCTGCGGGCCTTCATTTCGCGAAAGACGCCTTCGCGCTGCAGCTTCTTCTTGAGGACGCGGAGGGCCTGATCGACGTTGTTGTCTCGTACCAATACCTGCAAGGCGATATCCTTTCGTGTTCGATGGGCGGGCCGGCGGCGAACCGCGGCGATTAAAATGGGCGCGTCTGTCAGCCGTCGCGGCGCGGGGTGGGCGTCGTGCGGCGGCTGCGGATGCTGGATGTGGTCAGCCAAGAGCTACCGGTGAGGGGCGCATCCGTGTCTGCGGACGCGGCATCACCATCCGGGCCGGACGAGGCCTCGATGTCACTTTCGGTGATGCGGCGCTCGAACTTCTCGTCACCCAGCTGGACGCGATACTGGCGTTCGCCATTTTCCTTCACGGGCAGAAGGCCGACGATCCTGCATTCCTTGGCGCCGGCGTCGGGGCGGATGATGCCGGTGATCAGCGTGACGTTGTCGCCTATGGCGTAGGGTGTGTTGCGCATGGTTCAATCCTTGGTGGGCCGCGGCTGCCGCAAAACGGGCGCCACCGGCGATGGGACAATCTGCCGTGGGGGCAGGGCGAAGGCTTCGGGTCGCGGCGGACGTGCCGTCGGAACGTGGCATCAGGCGTTGTTCCGCCCGAGGCATCATCGATCTTGCATCGGGCAACAGCCCCGGATCGCCACAGAACAGAAAGAACCCGGGCATGCCGACGCTTTGGCTTGCGACTGTCTGCGCGGGTCGAGCGGTGCCGTTGTCATCAAGAAAACGGCTGGCCGAAAAAGCAAAAAGGCCGGGCTTTTGACCCGACCTCTCCCGTCACTCCGATCTCAGGGCGGCGCGATCATGAGCGCGCACAAATCCCGAAACCAAGGTCCAGCTGCCAGTACATCCGTGGTCAGCCGTCCTGAGTGACAATTGCTGCAGCTTCAATCAAGCGGCCTTGAGGTTGTCAGCGGCGTTCTTGCCCGACTTGCGGTCACGAACCAGCTCGAACTGAACCTTCTGGCCTTCATTGAGCGAACCCATGCCGGACCGTTCAACGGCCGAGATGTGAACGAATACGTCGGCAGAGCCGTCGTCGGGCTGAATGAAGCCGAAACCCTTGGTTCCATTGAACCACTTTACAGTGCCAGTTGCCATAACGATTTCCTTCCAATCGTCTGAGAGTGCGGACACACCATGCCCGCTTTCGATCGAATTTTGAGAGGAAACAGTAAGGGCGCTAGGCCCTAGCAATGATCACAAGCAAGTCTCGATGGGCTAGATATAGACCCTCTCGTCGAATATGCAATGGCGAGCAGCGGTATTTTATTTCCAATCCATCTCTGAAATGCCCTGAAGCCGCTGGAAAGACGGGTTTTTCATCAGCCGAAATATTTTCGTGATCGGCGATTTTACTTTCCCGTTGCGAGGCCTTCGTGACGGATTGCGACGCCCGTCACGCTTTTTCCACGAAGCCGTCCAGCACGCGTTTCTGGCCGGCGCGGTCGAAGTCGATCGTCAGCTTGTTGCCTTCGATGGCGGAGATGTTGCCGTTGCCGAACTTCAAGTGGAAGACGCGGTCGCCGACGGCAAAGCGCGAGGGCTCGGCGGTCGTGGACTTGGCGATCAGCTCGCCGTCGATGGTGCGGCCGCGCGGGCCGCTTTCGCCGTAGCCGATGCGCTCCACCGCATGGCCGGAGCGGTTGCCCCAGTTGGTGCGCGTGGCCTCCGTCTTGTTGGTCTGGGCGCGTCTCCAGCCGGGGGTGGAATAGGAGTTGGCGAAGGGTTCGGCCTTGTCGAAGCGCGACTGGCCATAGCCGCCCCGCCCGTAGCCGCCATAGCTCTGGTCGATCTCGGCGACCTCCACATGCTGGTGCGGCAGTTCCTCCAGGAAGCGGGAGGGGATGGTGGATTGCCACAGGCCGTGGATGCGGCGGTTCGACACGAACCAGATGTGGCAGCGGCGCTTGGCGCGGGTGAGGCCGACATAGGCGAGGCGGCGTTCTTCCTCGAGGCCCGAGCGGCCGCCCTCGTCCAGCGCGCGCTGGTGGGGAAAGAGGCCTTCCTCCCAGCCGGGCAGGAAGACGGTCTCGAATTCCAGCCCCTTGGCGGAATGCAGCGTCATGATGGAGACGGCGTCGAGGTTTTCGTTGGTCTCGGCATCCATCACCAGGGAGACATGTTCGAGGAAGCCGCGCAGGCTCTCGAAGGCCTCCATGGAGCGGATGAGTTCCTTCAGGTTTTCCAGCCGGCCGGGTGCTTCGGCCGTCTTGTCCGCCTGCCACATGGCGGTGTAGCCGCTCTCGTCGAGGATCTGCTCGGCGAGTTCGGTGTGCGGCATGGTTTCGAGCAGCGACTGCCAGCGGCGGAAATCGGTGACGACGTCGAAGAGCGCCTTGCGTGCCTTCGGTTTGAGCTCGTCCGTCTCGATGATGTCGGCGGCGGCGGCGAGCATGGGGATGTCGCGGGCGCGGGCATAGTCGTGGAGATTGCGGATCGTGGTGTCGCCGAGGCCGCGCTTCGGCGTGTTGACGATGCGCTCGAAGGCGAGGTCGTCGGCCGGCTGGCAGACGAGGCGGAAATAGGCCATGGCATCGCGGATTTCGAGGCGCTCGTAGAAGCGCGGGCCGCCGATGACGCGATAGTTGAGGCCGAGCGTCACGAAGCGGTCTTCGAATTCGCGCATCTGGAAGGAGGCGCGCACCAGGATCGCCATGTTGTTCAGCGGATGCTTGCCGCGCTGCAGCTGCTCGATTTCCTCGCCGACCGCGCGGGCTTCCTCTTCCGAATCCCAGGCGGCATGGACCTGCACGCGCTCGTCGTCGGGGTCCTGCCGGTCGGTGAAGAGCGTCTTGCCGAGGCGGCCTTCATTGTGGGCGATGAGGTGGCCGGCGGCGCCGAGGATATGTTCGGTCGAGCGGTAGTTGCGCTCGAGCTTGATGACCTTGGCGCCCGGGAAATCCTTCTCGAAACGCAGGATATTGTCCACCTCCGCGCCGCGCCAGCCATAGATCGACTGGTCGTCGTCGCCGACGCAGCAGACATTCTGCGGCACGCCCTTTGGGCGCTGGGCGAGCAGGCGCAGCCACATATATTGCGCGGTGTTGGTGTCCTGATACTCGTCGACGAGGATGAAGCGGAACTTCTGGTGATACTCGCCGAGCACATCCGCATAGGTGCGGAAGATGCGGATCGGGTGCAGCAGCAGGTCGCCGAAGTCGCAGGCGTTCAGCGTCTTCAGGCGGGCCTGGTAGGCGGCGTAGAGCTCGCGGCCCTTGCCGTTGGCGAAGGCGCGGGCGTCACCTTCGGGAATGTCGGCGGGGTCGAGGCCCTTGTTCTTCCAGCCGTCGATCATGCCGGCGAACTGCTTGGCCGGCCAGCGCTTGTCATCGATGCCTTCGGCCTGGATGAGCTGCTTGATGAGCCTTGTGACGTCGTCCGTGTCGAGAATGGTGAAATCCGAGCGCAGGCCGACGAGCTCGGCATGGCGGCGCAAAAGTTTCACGCCGATGGAGTGGAAGGTGCCGAGCCAGGGCATGCCCTCGACGGCATGGCCGACGAGAACGCCGATGCGTTCCTTCATCTCGCGCGCTGCCTTGTTGGTGAAGGTCACGGCGAGGATCTGCGAGGGATAGGCGCGGCCGGCAGCCAGAATATGGGCGATGCGGGTCGTCAGCACGCGCGTCTTGCCCGTACCCGCCCCGGCGAGAACCAGAACGGGACCGTCGATGGTCTCCACCGCCTCGCGCTGCTCCGGGTTGAGGCCGGAGAGATAGTCGGGCATGCGATGGGCGTCACGCGCGGCCATGGCGCGCGCGGCGATGCCGCCGGAGGGGGCGCCGGCGCCCTCGGGGCCGTGCGTCCGGGGATCCGCAAGGGGCGCATCGGGCGCCGCGCGGCCGGGCTTGCGCACCGGCGCGGGTTCCTCGTCGAAGAAGGGAATATCGTCAAAGCCGCTGATCATGCGGCCCAATGTAGTGATTCGGGTCTGAAAGGCCAGAACGTGTTCTGCTTTTATTCCCGAATCCAAGCCCTTTCGGCGCAGGGCCGGCGATATCCCCAGCCTCAGTTGCGGTCGGCATCGAAGGCGGGGTCCACCGGCAATTGCAGGGCCGTGGCGAGCTGGTTGGTCTTGCCGGCGAGCGCTATTATCGACAGGAGTTCGGCGTGCTGCTCGCGCGTCAGGCCCTTCGCCTTGGCGGCCGCCGTGTGGGAATGGACGCAATAGCTGCAGCCGTTGGTGACGGAGACGGCGATGTAGATCAATTCCTTGACCAGCGGATCGAGCGTGGACGGCGTCGCCATCACGGCTTTCACCTCGGCCCAGGTGCTTTCGAGCAGGGCGGGATCGAAGGCGAGGTAGCGCCACATATTGTTGACGAAGTCGGATTTGCGTGTGGCGCGGATGTCGTCGAAGACAGCCTTGACGCGGGGATCGGACTCGAGATCGGCGGCGGGCGTGACGGTGCTCATGGTGTTCCTCCGGCAGGGGAAGCGGGCCGACGGATGGCCCGCTTCCGGTGTTCGATTTCAGACGAGGGCGAAG
The DNA here is from genome assembly GCF_042610495.1 of Rhizobium sp. SG2393. NCBI lineage: Bacteria > Pseudomonadati > Pseudomonadota > Alphaproteobacteria > Hyphomicrobiales > Rhizobiaceae > Rhizobium > Rhizobium sp. SG2393. The sequence continues at coordinate 1,110,627 of NZ_JBHGAP010000001.1, read as the reverse complement.
ACGCGGGCCGGTCCGCCGGTGCCGCCCTTGACCTTCGGTGCGCCGACGATGAGCGTTGCGCCCTTTTCGGGCAACTGGTCGAGATTGGCGGCGGCTTCCAGGCCCCACTTGCCTTCGGGCAGCCAGCCGTAATGGGTGGCGAAGTCGGCGGACTGGCCGAAATCGAGCGAGAGCGTATCGACCGCGATGCCGGCGGCGGTGGTGTTTTCCAGCAGGTACTTCGCAGCCTCCACGTGGAAGCCGGGGAAATGCATCTTGCCGGCATCGTCGGCATTGCGGAATTTCGGGGTGCCGAAATGCTTGGTCCAGCCGGAATTCAGCGCCACGCAGGCATTGGCGGGGATATCGCCGTTCTTTGCGACCCAAGCCTTGATGTCATCGGGCGTCAGCTGCGCATCGGCATTTGCATCGGCCTTGGCGCGGATGTCGATGACGACGAGGGGCACCACGAGATTGGCGACCGGGATTTCGGCGACCGACTGGCCGTTTTCGGAAAAGTGCAGCGGCGCATCAACATGGGTGCCGGTGTGTTCATTGACGCGCAGTTCAAAGAGATTGAACTTGTGTTCCTTGTAGTTGAACTTCTGTTCGCGGAAGAACTGCTTCTGGCCGAAGAAGGTGGGTGTGTCCTCCGACAGCTCATGCGTGAGGTCGGTGACGGCCGCGGGCGTGGCGGCAAAGGCGGGTGCCACGGGCGCGCTGGCGGCCAGCACGGCCGCGGCGGCGCCGCCCGCGGAGGCCTTGAACAGGTTGCGGCGCGAGAGCATGCGCGATTTGACGGATTCGATGACGCAGGCATTGCACATTGGATGTCCCTCTCCATGTTTCCGATTGCCGGCCGACGCGGGTTGCAAAGGCAGTCGGCCCAGCATCCAGAAGGTGGCCGCGCGATACGGGCAGCGTCAAGGACAGGTTTTGCGCGATCCCGTCGCGGCAAGGATTACAATTCGGTAACCTCCCCATTCTGTGATCGGATGGCGGTTTGCAATGCAGCACAGTCGGACTAGATCATCGCGGCATATGAGCATTTGACGTGCCCCGGGGCCTCTCGCAATCCGGGCGAAGATTTCCTTGGAGATGAAACGAGATGCGGCTTTGGCAACAGGTTGTCGTGAGCGTTGTCGTGATCGGCGCGGGTGTTGCGGTCTGGGGGCGGATGTCGCCCGGCGCGGCCGGGACGCTGCGCGCCGCAGGCCTGCCCGACACGGTCGTCGCGGTACTGGCGCCCGCCCAGCCGGCCACCGAGGCGGGGCAGGCGCAAAGCGGCAACCAGCGCCGCGGCGGCGGCCCGGCGCTCGTCGTCACCCGTCCGGTTGGTTCGGCCGTCATCAATGACCGGCTGAATGCCATCGGCAATGGCGAGGCGATCCGTTCCGTCACGGTCACGCCGTCGGCCACCGGCAACCTGACCGAGATCCTCGTCAAGTCGGGCGATGTCGTGAAGACCGGCCAGGTGATCGCCAAGCTCGATTCCGAGGACCAGACGATTGCGGCGCGGCAGGCGCGGGTCGCGCTCGACAGTGCGCGCGAGAAGGTGGAGCGCTACCGCAAGAATGCCTCTGCCTTTGCCGTGCAGGACCTGCGCGACGCCGAGACCACGCTGCAAGGGGCGGAACTGACGCTGCAGGCGGCCGAACTTGATCTGAAGCGCCGCGACATCACGGCCCCGACGGGCGGCATCGTCGGGATCATCACGGTGAATGTCGGCGATTACGTCACCACCTCGAGCCCGATCGCCAATATCGACGACCGATCCGAAATTCTGGTCGATTACTGGGTGCCAGAGCGTTTCGCGACCAAGATCACGGTCGGCCAGCCGGTGACGGCCCAGGCCGTCGCCCAGCCCGGCAACCCGCTGTCGGGCGTCGTCCACGCTGTCGACAACCGCATCGACCAGACGAGCCGGACGCTGCGCGTGCGCGCCCGCATCGACAATGCCGACGACCGGCTGCGGGCCGGCATGTCGTTTTCGGTGACGATGGCCTTCGACGGCGACCGCTATCCGACCGTCGATCCGTTGTCGGTGCAGTGGAGCGGCGACGGCTCCTTCGTCTGGCGCGTGGCGGGCGAGAAGAGCGAGCGCGTGCCGGTGAAGATCGTGCAGCGCAATCCCGACAAGGTGCTGGTGGAGGCCTCGCTTGCCGATGGCGATCCGGTCGTGACCGAAGGCGTGCAGCGGCTGCGGGACGGCGGTGCCGTTTCCGTCGCCGGCCAGACGCGCGGCGATGGCGCGGCCCCGCCGGCCGGCGCCGACAAGACGGCCAAGGCGGAAGGGGCGCGCTGATGAGTGCTGACAAGACCGACGCCGTTTCTCACACGACGGAAGGGCAGGGAACGGCCGCTGCCGTAAAGGCCGGCGGCAGTGCCGGCTTCACGGCGCTCTTCATCCGCCGGCCGATCTTCGCGCTTGTCGTCAACACGCTGATCATCGTGGCCGGGCTTGCCGCGCTGAACGGCGTCGAGATCCGCGAGCTGCCGCAGGTGGATCGCCCCGTCGTCTCCGTCACCACCGATTTCGACGGCGCATCGCCTGAAACCATCGATCGCGAGGTGACCTCGATCGTGGAGGGCGCAGTCGCGCGCGTGCAGGGCATCCAGAAGATCGCCTCGCGCTCGTCCTTCGGCTCCAGCCGCGTGACGATGGAATTTTCCGAAAACATCGATATCGGCCAGGCCTCCAACGATATCCGCGATGCGCTCGGCCGCATCCGCAACCAGTTGCCCGACGGCATCGACGAACCGCGCATCGTGAAGGCCGATGCCGACAGCCAGCCGATCATGCGGCTCGCGCTCACCTCCGACACGCTGTCGATGGAAGACATGACGCTGCTCGTGGAAAACGAGATCAGCGACCGCCTGGCCGCCGTGGAAGGCGTGGCCGACGTCGCCGTCTATGGCGACCAGGAAAAGGTGTTCCGGATCGATGTGGATCAGGCCAAGCTCGCCGGGCGCGGGCTGACGGTGGCGAACCTGCGCACGGCGCTCGCTACAGCGTCCTTCGACGTGCCGGCCGGCTCGATCACAAGCACCAGCCAGGACATCACCGTGCGCGCCACGGCCGATCTCCAGACGCCGGAGGACTTCGAAAACCTCTTGATCGGCACCAACATCCGCCTGCGCGACGTCGCCTCGGTGACGCTCGGCCCGGATACGGGGCAGACGGCGCTGCGCTCCAACGGCAAGCCCGGCATCGGTCTCGGCATCGTGCGGCAGGCGCAGTCCAACACGCTGTCGATCTCGGACGGCGTGCGCGCCGCCGTCAGCCAGATGGGCAATATTCTCCCCGAGGGCACGCAGCTCGCCATCACCAGCGATGATGCCAACTTCATCAAGGGCGCCATCCACGAGGTGGAGATCGCGCTCGTCGTTGCCGTTATCATCGTGACCATCGTCATCTATCTCTTCCTGCTCGACTGGCGCGCGACGCTGATCCCCGTCATCACCATGCCGATCGCGCTGATCGGGACGGTGGTGGCCATCTATCTCGCGGGCTTTTCGATCAACATCCTGACGCTGCTCGCCATCGTTCTGGCGACGGGTCTCGTGGTGGACGATGCGATCGTGGTGCTGGAAAACATCGTGCGGCGGCGCAGCGAGGGGCTCGGGCCGCGGGCGGCGGCCGTTCACGGGACGCTGGAGGTGTTCTTTGCGGTCATCGCGACGACGGCGACGCTGGCAGCGGTCTTCATCCCGCTCTCCTTCCTTCCGGGGCAGACGGGCGGCCTGTTCCGCGAGTTCGGCTTCGTTCTCGCCTTTTCCATCCTGCTCTCGGCCTTCGTGGCGCTGACGCTGTGCCCCATGCTGGCCTCGCGCATGCTGACCACCCACAAGGAGCATGGCGGCGGGGTGATGGGGAAGATCGGCAATGTCTTTGCCGGCGGCTATCGCCATGCGCTCAGGGCCTGCCTCAACGCGCCGCTCGTGGTCTTCATCGTCGCCTTGCTCTTCACCGGTGCCGGCTTCCTGATCTTCACGGGCGTGAAATCGGAGCTGACGCCGCAGGAGGACCGCGCGTCCGTCATGCTGCGCATCACCGCGCCGCAGGGCGTGTCGCTCGACTATACGCAGTCGCAGATGCGACGCATCGAGGATGGTATCCAGCCGCTTCTCGACAGCGGCGAGATTGCCAACGTCTTCTCGATCTCCGGCCAGGGCGGCTCGACCAATTCGGGTTTCATGGTGCTGACGCTGGCGCCCTGGGGTGAGCGCGAGCGCACGCAACAGGCGATCGCGGCCGACATCAACAAGGTCACGGCGCGCATCCCGTCGGTCCGTGCCGTGACGAACCAGCCGAACAGTCTCGGCATTCGCGGCGCCGGCCAGGGCCTCCAGATCGCGATCGTCGGCAATGACTACACCAAGCTCGGCGATGCCGCGTCCGCGCTCATCCGGCAGATGGAGGACAGCGGGCGCTTCCAGAACGTGCAGCGCAATTACGAGCCGAACCAGGCGCAGCTCTTCGTCACCATCGACCGGGAGCGGGCCTCCGATCTCGGCATCGACATTACGGGTCTCGGCGCGGCGCTTCAGGCGATGCTGGACGGGTCGAGCGTCGTGGATGTGTTCGTGGAGGGTGAGGCCTATCCGGTCAAGCTGATGTCGTCGACCAATCCGGTCAACGACCCGACCGACCTCCAGAACATCTTCCTGAAGACCGGCGACGGCAAGATCGTGCCGATGTCCACCATCGCTGCCGTCGAAGAGCGGGCCGTGGCGCCGGAGCTGACGCGCGAGCAGCAGCTGCGGGCCGTCTCGGTTTCCGCCGGTCTCACGGACGGGCTGGCGCTGGGCGAAGCGCTGACCATGGTCGAGCAGATGGCCGAGCCGCTGCTGCCGCCGGGTTCGCGCATTATTCCGCTGGCCGAAGCCGCGACGCTCAACGAAAATGCCAACGGCCTGATCATCACCTTCGGCTTTGCCATGGTGATCATCTTCCTCGTGCTCGCAGCGCAGTTCGAAAGCTTCGTCTCGGCTGTCATCATCATGATCACGGTGCCGCTGGGTCTTGCCTGCGCCATGCTCGCCATGCTGCTGACGGGCACCACGATCAACGTCTACAGCCAGATCGGCCTGGTGCTGCTCGTCGGCATCATGGCCAAGAACGGCATCCTGATCGTGGAATTCGCCAACCAGCTGCGAGACCGGGGCTTGAGCGTGCGCGAGGCGATCGAGGACGCCGCCAACATCCGCCTGCGGCCCGTCATGATGACGATGATCGCCACGATCGTCGGTGCGGTGCCGCTGGTGCTGGCGCAGGGCGCAGGCGCGGAAGCGCGCATCGCGCTCGGCTGGGTGCTGGTCGGCGGTCTCGGGCTTGCAACGCTGGTCACGCTGTTCCTGACGCCCGTCGCCTATCTCGTCATTGCCCGGTTGACCAAGCCGCATGCGGACGAAGAGCGGCGCCTGGCCGAGGAAATGGCCGCGGCCGAAAAGCTGGCGGCCCAGCCTGCGGAGTAGGTGCCGCGTCCGCTTTCCCGCAGCCGGGTTTCAAAAGGCGGTCCTGCGGAGCCGCCTTTGTCCGTTTCTTGATGTGTTGATTCATGTTCTGGACAAAGTGATTCCGATTTGCACAGTAGCGCCCTGAAAATGCAGCATTTCGACGCTTGGTCGGGAGGGTGCACCGGGGAGTGGGTGCGGCTCCGGCGGAGAGTGGCGGGCGCGGGCGAGGAGGATGGTCATGCACGGGACGCGGTTGGACGGGGATGCCGAAAAGCGGCGTGCAGCGGGACTTGCCGATCTGCGGGCGCGGTTTGGCGATCGCTTCCAGGCCGGCGAAGCGATCCGTTCGCAGCACGCCAACACCACGACCTACATTCGTCCGCAACTGCCTGATGCCGTGATCTTTGCCGAAAGCGAGGCGGATGTGCAGGCCGTGGTGATCGCGGCCGGCGAGTATGGGCTCCCGATCATTCCCTTCGGCACCGGCAGTTCGCTGGAAGGCCATGTCAACGCGCCCTTCGGCGGCATCAGCCTGGATTTGTCGCGGATGGACAGGGTGCTGTCGGTGAATGCCGACGACCTCGACTGCACGGTCGAGCCCGGCATCACGCGCGAGGCGCTGAACACCTATCTGCGCGACACCGGTCTGTTCTTCCCGATCGACCCCGGCGCCAATGCCTCGATCGGCGGCATGACCTCGACGCGGGCATCGGGCACCAATGCGGTGCGCTACGGGACCATGAAGGACAACGTGCTTTCCGTGACCGCGGTGACCGCCGGCGGGCGGATCGTGCGCACGGCGCGGCGCGCCCGCAAGTCCTCGGCCGGCTACGATCTCACGCGGCTCTTCGTGGGTGCGGAAGGCACGCTCGGCGTCATCACGGCCGTCACATTGAAGCTTTACGGCATTCCGGAAGCGATCGGGGGCGGGGTCTGTGCCTTCCCGAGCGTCGGGGATGCCTGCAAGGCCGTCATTCTCACGATCCAGAGCGGCATTCCCGTGGCGCGGATCGAGCTTCTGGACGACACGCAGGTTCGGGCCAGCAATGCCTATTCCGGCCTGACGCTTGCGGAGACCGCGACGCTTTTCGTGGAGTTTCATGGTTCGCCGGAGACGGTGGCCTTGCAGATGCGGCAGTTTTCGGAGATTGCCGCGGACTTCGGCGGCACCGATTTTCGCGCCACGACGGATGCGGCCGAGCGGGCGGTGCTGTGGAAGGCGCGCCACAACGCCTATTGGGCGCAGAAGAGCCTCCGGCCGGGTGCCGGCATCCTCTCCACCGATGTCTGCGTGCCGATCTCGCGTCTGGCCGATTGCGTGATGGAGACACAGGCCGACATTGCCGAGAACGGCTTCCTTGCGCCGATCGTCGGCCATGCCGGCGACGGGAACTTTCATGTTGGCCTGATCTTCGATGATCAGGATCCGGTGGAGCTGGAGCGTGCGATGGCCTTCGTCGCCCGGCTGAATGCGAGGGCGCTTGCCATGGATGGCACATGCACCGGCGAGCACGGGGTGGGGCAGGGCAAGATGAAGTTCCTCGCCGCCGAGCATGGCGAGGGGCTGGAGCTGATGCGCGGCATCAAGCAGGCGCTCGATCCCCAGATGATCTTCAATCCGGGCAAGATTTTTGCTGTCGGCGCGGATGCGGGCGGCTATGTAGGGTAAAGGCCCGGTCGGAACGGCCGGCGACCTCAGGCAACAGCCTCGACGGGCGGGAACGGGAACAGACGAGTGCTGTCGCGCATACTGGTGACAATCGGCGGGCTTCTGGTGGTGGCGCTTTTTGCGGCGCTCATCGCGCCCTATTTCGTTGACTGGACGAATTTCCGCCGCGAGTTCGAGGCGCAGGCGACCCAGATCCTCGGAAAGCCTGTCGTCGTCCATGGCAGTGTGGACGCACGTCTGTTGCCGTTTCCTTCCGTGACGCTGAATGACGTACGCGTTGGCGAGGGCGAAAGCGGCCAGCCGCTGATCCAGGTCGCCCGCTTTTCCATGGATGCCGAGCTCGCCCCGTTCCTCAGCGGCGAGGCCTTCATTTTCGACATGCGCATCGAGGAGCCGAAGGCGACGCTGCGCCTCCAGCCGGATGGTACGCTGGACTGGGCGCGCGGCCGTCGTGCGGTCATTCCGGCCAAGGTGGTTGTGCTGGAAAATGTCGAGATCACCGGCGGCAGCATCGATTTCATCGACGAGCAGACGGGGCGTTCGCGGCGGATCACCGATCTTTCTGCTGCGGTTTCGGCCCGGTCGCTCGCGGGACCCTGGCGGATCGACGGGCGTGCGGCACTGGACGGGGAGACCGGTGGCTTCTCGCTGACGACCGGAGCCGCTTCCGAAGCGGAGGGCCTGCCGCTTCGCGCACGCGTCATGCCCGATGCACGGCCCTTCGGTGTGGATCTCGACGGTCTCGTCAAGATTGTCGATTTCAAGCCGGTCTATGAAGGCGACTTCACGCTGGTGCATGGCGAGAGCGACCAGAAGGACGCCGGCTCGAACGAGTTGCCGCCGCGGCTGAAGGGCAAGTTTGCCCTGACGAACGAAAGCGTGCGCGTGCCGGAGTACCGGCTGGAAGTGGGCCCGCGCGACGATCCTTATCTTGTGACCGGCGAAGCCACACTCGATACCGGCAAGGAACAGCGCTTCCTGCTGGTGGCCGATGGCCAGCAGATCGACGTGAGCCGGATCGGCAATGCCGGTGGCGAGGCGGGCAAGACGTCCCGCAATCCGTCGCTTTCGATGCGCGAGCGCTTGCAGGCGGTGCTGGGCATTGTCGCCGATATCCCGATCCCGCAGGTGCCGGGTCGCGCCAGCCTGCGCCTGCCGGCGATCGTCGTCGGCGATACCACGGTGCGCGACGTCAGGCTCGATGTGGTGCCTGATGGCAACGGCTGGCAGGTAGAGAACGCCGTGGCGCTGCTGCCGGGGCGGACCCAGCTGGAGGCCAAGGGCCGGCTGACACTGAAGGGCGAGCGCGCCTTTCGCGGCGATCTCCTGATCGCATCGAACCAGCCTTCCGGCCTTGCCACCTGGCTTGCCGGCTCTGTCGATCCCTCGCTGCGCTCGCTGAAGACTGCGGGCTTTTCGGCGTCCGTCAATCTGACCGATACGCTCCAGCAGTTCGAGGGCCTTGAGATTGCCGCGGGTCCGGCGACGCTGAAAGGCCATATCGAGCGCCAGTCGCTGCCCGACCAGACCCCATCGCTGACCATTGCGCTGAAGGGCAATCGCGTCGATATCGATGCGTTGCGCGCGCTGACCGGCATTGTCGCCGGCGACAATTCCACCGATGCCATCCTCGCCCATACGATCGCGATCGATTTGCAGGCCGATACATTTGCAGCCTTCGGCGAGGAAGCGCGCGACGTGCAGGCCGTACTGACCTCCAAGGGCGGGCAGTTGCAGATCGAGCGCCTGTCGGTCGGCGATCTCGCAGGCGCCAAGCTTGCGGCATCCGGCCGGGTCAGCGGCTCGCTGACACAGCCCATCATCGGTGCGAAGATGAAGCTGGCCGCAGCCGATCTTGCGCCCTTTATCGGGCTCGTGGCGCGGCACGTTCCCTCCCATCCGCTGCTCGAGCGGCTCGTGCGCGGCGGGGGATACTATACAGATGCGGCGCTCGACCTGACGCTGACGGCCGGTAGCAAGGACGGCAATGCGCCGGTGACCTTCGGCGTGATCGGCACGGCAAACGGCACGCGGATTGCCGCCCATTACCAGGTGCCCGATTTCCTGCGGGCGCTGGCCGGCAAAAGCATGGTCCTGGAAGCAACACTGGAAAACCCAACGACGCTGACGCTGATGGGGCAGGCGGGCTTCGATCCGCTGCCCTTCGATCTCGAGCCGAACGGCGTGCTGTCGCTGCGCCTGCAAAGCGACGACACGGGGGCCGGGAGCGGTGCCGTCACTTTTACCGCTGAGGGGACGTCGCTTGCCGCCAACGGCAATTTCAGCCTTGACCGCGACCGCTTCCTCGAGGGCGAGCAGACCGTGACGATCGACAGTCGCGACCTCGAACCGTTCCTGCTGCTGAAGGGCGTGGCGCTGCCCGGTGCGGGGACGGGGCTTCCCGTCAAGATGACGGCGAAGCTGGTGACGACGAGCGGTGCGGTGGCTGTCAACGACATCAACGGGCAGGCCGATGGCAACGGCTTCAAGGGCGAGCTGAGTTTTGATCGCAATGCGGCGCAGGCCAAGGTCACCGGCAAGATCGCCGTCGATCGCGCCGCACTCTCCTGGCTGGGCGAGACGGTGCTCGGGCCGGTCGAGGACGTGAGCGGCGGTGGGCTGGCGCGGACCCCGGTGGCTCAACCGTTCTGGAACGGCGTGGATATCGCCATCGATCTCTCGGCAGGGACGTTCGATACGGGCCTTCTCACGCCTGTCCAAGGCTTTACGGGCAAGCTCGCCTTTACCGGGGATGCCGTGACGCTCGACGCCATGGCCGGGACATGGGTGGGCGGCCAGCTTTCCGGCCGCATATCGGCCGGTAGCGGCAATCAGGCGGCGACGTTCAGCGCGCGGGTCGATCTTGCCGGCGCCGACCTGGCGCAGATGAGCTGGATGCGTGCAGGCGCGCCGGTACTTTCCGGCAAGGGCGATCTTTCGGTGTCGGTCGAGGGCACGGGGGCCAGTGTTGCAGACGTTGCGCAGACGCTGAGCGGCTCGGGCTCGGCGACGCTTTCCGACGTGACGGTGACGGGGCTGAACAGCAAGGCGCTTGAACCGCTGCTGAAAGCCGCAGACGGAATGGACGGCGAGTTGAAGCCGGAGCGTCTTCTGCCGGAGGCAGAGCGGAGCGTGCTTTCGGGGCAGACCAGCCTCAAGACCGTGAGCCTGCCGTTCAACATAGCAGGGGGAACGCTGCGTCTACAGTCGGTGGCGGCCGGCGATGATTCGGCGCTCTTCACGGCCAATGCGGCCCTTGAGCTTGCCGACCGGACGCTGGACGGTGCGCTCCAGGCAAGCTTCAAGCCGGGCGACCAGGCGATGTCCGGCGCCGAGCCGGCGGTGACGCTGAATTTTGCTGGGGCTCTTGCCGCACCCCAGGTCAGTCTCGATGTCGCCGATCTCTCCAATTTCCTGTCGCTGCGCGCCTTCGAGCGCGAGCGGCGGCGCGTCGAGATCCTTCAGGCTGCCGTGATCGAGAAGCAGCGTCTGCGACGGGAGGCCGCTCTTTACAAGGCGCGGGCCGAGGAGCGGGAGCGTGATCGGCTCCGCGCGATCGAGGAAGAACGGTTGCGCAAGGCTGCCGCCGAGCGGGCCGAGAAGATCCGCGTGGAGGCTGAGATCCGCAAGCAGGAAGAGGCGCGAAAGGCCGCAGAAGCCGAGGCTGCACGCAAGGCCAAGGCAGAGGCCGACCGGCAGGCGGCCGAAGCGGCAGCGCGACGCGCGGCCGAACAACAGGCGGTGCCGCAGCGGGCAACGCCCATCACCGGACCGGACGCGGTGACGCGCGGCGGAGAATTGCCGCCCCCGGTTTCCGGCGCGACAGGCAACTGACGGGCTCCGGTCGCCGTCCGTAAAGGCGCGCGCCGGATGTTCGGCTCTTATGTCGTCTTTTGCCGACGCCGGTCTGTCGCCTCAACTGGACCACAGCGCCGCTCTCTTTCACCTCAGCATCTCTGCCGGTCACGGGATGGCGTCGGACTGCCGCATGCTTTTCCATGTCCCGCCTTGCCCGGTAGCCAAGGGATCGCGCTTCGGCCGACGGATTGTCATCTGCGTCGCTCAGGCCGGTGCTCCAGGATCTGTTTAAAGAAAAATAACCGTGTCGATCCTCGTTTCACTACGGTCGGATAAGGCGCCGCAAGACATGATCGCCTTCTTGATCTCGAGGCCGAAGATTAAAAATCATATGATATTATGTTTCTTCTGCGTTTCGTATCTTCGATATCCCCGTAATGTCTTCCTTTATGATATTTGCGCTATCCGATGCATTCTTCCCATCCGATTAGAAAAGTCTTAGAGGTATTTTTCTATCGTTTTCGTGGTGAAGCTTGACGCATGGAGGCGGCGAGGTCATGACGCGGATCTCGCGGTTGAATTTCTGGGTACTGACGGTCGGCGGTGCTGTTGTTTGTGCGGCGCTCTGTTCGGCGGTGACGGCCTATTTCATCGCGCCGTTCGGCTGGCAGGTCATGCGCGTTTCCCTTGCACTTGCGCTTGGGTTGCCGCTGGGGCTCGGCCTGCCGATTTTTGCTTTCCTTGCCGTCAAACTGCGTGAACTCTCCGAAAGCAACGACAGGCTGCTTCGGCTGAACCGTCTGGATGCGTTGACCGGCGTGCTCAACCGCGCCACCTTCACTGCCGAGGCCGAGGGCGTGCTTGCCGATCGTGACGCACGATCCGGCGTGCTGCTGATCATCGATGTCGATCACTTCAAGCAGATCAACGATTGTCACGGACACAGGGCCGGGGATGAGGCGCTGGTGGCGATCGGCCGGAGCCTGGAGGCTGCCGTGGAAGGCCGGAGTGCTCTTGTGGGGCGGCTCGGAGGCGAGGAGTTCGGCATCCTGCTTCCGTGTCTTCGGGCAGATATGGCGACGCTCGTTGGCGAGCACGTGCGCCTTGCCATCGAGACCATGGCGCGCCCGGCCTCGCTGGAAGCGCATCCCATCACGGTCAGCGTCGGTGCATGCGCCTTCACGACACCTTCGGAGTTTGCGCGTGTTTTCAACCGCGCCGACGAAGCTCTTTATGCCTCGAAGCGCAATGGCCGCAACCGCGTGACGCTGGCCGCCGGGGATGTGCCGGAGGACACGCGTGGCCAGGAGCCTCGCCCACGTTTTGCGCAGGTTCGCTGAGCCGTTCAGGCTGTCGTCTAGAGCACTTCCGGTGAAAACGGGAACACCTGAAATACTCTATCTGTTTGTTTTGACGCAGTCCGGATGCAAAACCGCTAACGCAATTTTGCTGGACGTACTCTAGGCAAGCGGCTGGCCGGCCTGTTTCACCCAATGGAAAACATAGAGGCGGATGGCGGAGGAGAGGTTGGTCTCCGCATCGCGCCCGTCATCGATTTCGGCGATCAGGCGTGCCAGCGCCATGTCGCGCGCAGCCGCGATCGCCTTCAATTCCTGCCAGAAGGCCTCTTCCAGGGTGAAGCTGGTTCGGTGACCGTGAAGGGTTGCGGAATGTTTGCGGATCATCGCGGTGTTGACACGGGGCTTGAGAGGCTTCGAAAAATGAGTCCGCCGGCTCCGGCAAGGCGCTGATCACTCCGGCTTTTCAGGCTTCGATCCATCCGGCCCGGACGTGCCTTCGAGGCGACCCTGGTCCAGTCGGCGCTCGGCCTGATCCTTCAGCGCCCGGGTCAGCGTCTTCTCGGCCTTGGTGCGGCCATGGGCGAGGCGATTGGCGTCGGCGGCGCGCTCCTTGTCGGCGCGCGCCTTCTGCTTGCGGGCCATGCGGAGATTGATGATCTCGGCCGCCATGGCGTCTCTCCGGTTGATCGATCAGTTCTTCTTGCGGAACGCGTCGAGGGAGACGACGGAGGCGCCGGCCGGCTTGTCGCCGCCCTCTTCGCCCGTCTCCGAGCCGGCCTTGTCGTCGCTGCGCTCGACCGGAGCCAGCGGATAAGCGGTGATCTCCGCGCCGTCCTCGTCCTCGTCATCCATGGCGGCAACGTCGAATTCCAGCTCGAAATTGACAGCCGGATCATAGAAGCCGCGGATGGCATTGAAGGGGATGACGAGCTTTTCGGGCGTGTCGGAGAAGGACAGGCCGATTTCGAAGAGCGATTCGGTGACCTTGAGATCCCAGAACTGGTGCTGGACGACGATTGTCATCTGCTCGGGATACTTCGTCTTCAGGTGCTGGGAAATCCGCACGCCCGGCGCGCCGGTGAGGAAGGTGATGAAAAAGTGATGGTCACCCGGGAGATGGCCGGTGGTGGCAACCTCGGACAGGACCTTCCGGATCACGCCGCGCAGCGCGTCCTGGGCCAGAATGTCATAACGGATGTGGTCCTGGGACATTGTTTTCCAATCTTCTTCAACTCGAACCCTGACCGATCTTATGCCACCGGCCACGCGTGCAGGAAAGACCCGCAAGCGAATCCTGAAAAGGTATAAACGATTTCGCAGAAGGAAAGAAGGTGAAGGCTTCTGTTGCCAGGTGCCTTCGGACCCCGCCTTACGGTGCTACCCGCAAGGGCTTGATTTGAAGTGTCGCACTGCGATTAAGCAGCGAGACGAGCTTCAGCATAGTTGTCGTTTGCAACTACAATTTTAGCCCGATAACGGTGGTACAATGCCGAGCAAAAGAGCGATCTTTACACCCTTGTCGATCCTATTTCGCCCCCATCAGCAGCCGGCCGCGCCGTGATCGTCCGCCGGTTCCTGGTGGAGGCGCCGGGTACCGCCCCCGGGTCCAATAGGTTTATTTCATCGTCCGTTTATTGCCATAGCCGCCCGAAGACGGCCCGAAGGATATAAGATGTCAGAACGATGAAGGGAAGGGGGCGGGAAAAATAGTCTGCAGGCGGACATCCCCGCGAAAGCGGTGGACGCGTCGTAGGCCGCGCTTGGAGCGGCAGGACCTATGGGGTAGGGTCCGCACGATCTTCCAGACAACGGGACCGGCGCCATGCGGCAGTATCACGACCTCCTTCGCCACGTGATGGACAACGGCATCGACCGAGGCGACCGCACCGGCACCGGCACGCGCGGCGTCTTCGGCCACCAGATGCGCTTCGATCTTTCCGAGGGCTTTCCGCTGGTGACGACCAAGAAGCTGCACCTGCGCTCGATCATCCACGAATTGCTGTGGTTCCTGAAGGGCGACACCAACATCGCCTACCTCCGGGAGAACGGCGTGACGATCTGGGACGAGTGGGCGGACGAGAACGGTGACCTCGGGCCGGTCTATGGTTACCAATGGCGTTCGTGGCCGGCACCCGACGGCACCCATGTCGACCAGATCGCCAATCTGATCGAGGGGCTGAAGACCAATCCGAATTCCCGCCGCCATATCGTGTCTGCCTGGAACCCGGCGCTGGTGGACGACATGGCGCTGCCGCCCTGCCACTGCCTGTTCCAGTTCTACGTGGCCGATGGCCGGCTTTCCTGCCAGCTCTACCAGCGCTCGGCTGACATCTTCCTCGGCGTCCCCTTCAACATCGCGGCCTATGCGCTGCTGACGATGATGGTGGCGCAGGTGGTGGGGCTGAAGCCCGGCGATTTCGTCCATACGCTCGGCGATGCGCATATCTATTCCAACCATTTCGAGCAGGTGCGCGAGCAATTGACCCGTACGCCGAAGACGTTGCCTCTGATGAAGATCAATCCGGCCGTGAGGGACATCTTCGGTTTCCGCTACGAGGATTTCGAACTCGTCGGTTACGAGGCGGATGCGAGCATCAAGGCGCCGGTGGCCGTCTGACAGGGAGCGCGTCTGCGGGCGGCGTGGCATAGGATGAGTGAGGCAAAACTGGTGCTGGTGGTGGCCGTTTCGCGAAACGGCGTGATCGGTCGCAATGGTGATCTGCCGTGGCGCCTGCCCTCCGATCTCAAGCGCTTCAAGGCGCTCACCATGGGCAAGCCTGTCATCATGGGTCGTCGCACCTGGGCCTCGATCGGCCGGCCGCTGCCGGGGCGGCCGAACATTGTCGTCACGCGCGATTCCTCCTTCGTCGCCGACGGCGCGGCGGTTGTCGGATCCGTTGCCGAAGCGATTGCTCTCGGGCGCCTGGAGGCAAGGCGGCTCGGGGTGGACGACGTCTGCATCATCGGTGGCGGCGAGATCTACCGCCAGACGATCGATGAGGCGGATCTGATCTATGTGACCGAGGTCGGCGCTGACATCGACGGGGATACGCGTTTTCCCGAAATCGACCCGGATCGCTTCGTCCGCAGCTTCCAGGAAATCCTGCCGCAGGGCGAAAAAGACAGCCATCCCATGCGTTTCGTCACCTATTCCCGCCGTTCGTAAACCCTTTTGCGCACTTCACGAACAATTCTGCGGCATTTCAGCTGTTGCCGGGTGCTGTGCGTTGAAAGCCCATGTTTCGATACCTATAACGGGATCACGGGAAGCGGCCGCGCGAGCAATTGGCGCGCCGGTGCCGAGGGAGTTCAACTAAAGAGGATTTGATGCCCTGGAGCAATCAGAATGGCGGCGGCCCATGGGGCGGCGGCGGCGGTAACAACCGGCCGGGCGGACCCTGGGGGCAGGGCCCGAACCGTCCGAAAGGCGGCGGTGGCGGTCGAGGCAATGGCGGACCGCCGGATCTCGAGGAAATCATCCGCCGCGGACAGGACCAGTTGAAGAACGTGGTTCCGGGGGGCTTCAATGGCGGCGTCGTCGCGATCGTCGCGCTTCTCATCCTCGGCTTCATGCTGATGAATTCGATCTACACCGTCCAGCCGGACGAGCGTGGCGTGGAGATGCGCTTCGGAAAGCCGAAGGAAGAGGTCTCGATGCCGGGCCTGCACTTCCACTTCTGGCCTTTCGAGACCGTGGAATTCGTGAAGGTCACGGAACAGCAGCAGAATATCGGCGCGCGCGCATCCTCGACCCAGAATGCCGCGGGACAGATGCTGACGGGTGACCAGAACATCGTGAACGTGCAGTTCTCGGTGCTCTATTCGGTCACGGATCCGAAGGCCTATCTCTTCAACGTGGAAGATCCGGCCGATACGCTGCAGCAGGTGGCCGAGAGCGCCATGCGCGAGGTGGTCGGTCGCCGTCCGGCGCAGGACATCTTCCGTGATAACCGCCAGGCGATCGCCGAGGACGTGAAGACGACCATCCAGGCGACCATGGATACCTATGGCGCCGGCATTTCCGTCAACACGGTCGCGATCGAGGATGCGGCCCCGCCGCGCGAGGTTGCCGATGCGTTCGACGAGGTGCAGCGCGCCGAGCAGGACGAGGATCGCTTCGTGGAAGAAGCCAACCAGTACGCCAACCAGGTTCTCGGCCGCTCGCGCGGTCAGGCCGCGCAGATCCGCGAAGAGGCAGCCGCCTACAAGGATCGCGTCGTCAAGGAGGCCGAGGGTGAGGCCCAGCGCTTCATTTCCGTCTACGACGCCTACAAGGCGGCGCCTGACGTGACGCGTCGCCGTCTCTTCATCGAAACCATGCAGGATGTCATGGGCAAGTCCAAGAAGGTGATCATCGACGAGAAGAACGGCCAGGGCGTGCTGCCCTATCTGCCGCTGAACGAGATCGGCCGTCCCACGGCCGGCCAGGTGACGGGAGGGGCCCAGTGATGAACGGTAGCCGTCTTCCCATTTTCCTGATCGTCTTCGGCGTGGTGCTACTGGCGCTCTATTCGTCCATCTTCGTCGTGAACCAGCGCCAGCAGGCGGTCGTGGTGCGCTTCGGCCAGATCCAGTCGGTCAAGACCGAGCCGGGCCTCTATTTCAAGCTGCCGTTTGCCTTCATGGATGCCGACCGCGTGCAGTATGTCGAGAAGCAGGCCCTGCGCTTCGACCTCGACAATATCCGCGTGCAGGTGTCCGGCGGCAAGTTCTACGAGGTCGATGCCTTCGTGGTCTACAAGATCGCCGATGCCCGCCGCTTCCGCGAATCGGTCTCGGGTGATCGTCTGTCGGCGCAGGCGCGTCTCAGCACCCGTCTCGATGCGTCGCTGCGCCGGGTCTACGGTCTGCGTGGCTTCGAAGCCGCCCTTTCCGAAGAGCGCGCCTCGATGATGCGCGAAGTGCGTCAGGACCTGACGCGGGACGCCGAAAACCTCGGCATCCTGATCGAGGACGTCCGCATTCGCCGGACCGACCTGACGCAGGAAGTCTCGCAGCAGACCTTCGACCGCATGAAGGCCGAGCGTCTGGCCGAAGCCGAGCTGATCCGCGCCCGCGGTAACGAAGAGGGCCAGCGCCGCCGCGCCATCGCCGACCGCCAGGTCGTCGAGATCGTCGCCGAAGCGCAGCGCGATTCGGAAATCCTGCGCGGTGAGGGCGAAGGCGAACGGACGCGCATCTTCGCGGATGCCTTCAACCGTGACCCGAGCTTCTTCGAGTTCTACCGCTCGATGAATGCCTATCAGGCCTCGATTGGCAGCGCGGACACGACGCTGGTGCTGTCGCCGGATTCGGAGTTCTTCCGCTTCTTCAACAATGCGAACGGCACGACACCTCCGGCCGCGACGTCCGGGACGCAGGCCGCCCCGTCCGCCCAGCCGCAGGCACAGCCGGCCCAGTAAGGTACGGCGGTGGCGGTCGCGGCCGCCACGCCATGATCGTCCGAGAGGGGCCGGTTTGACGCCGGCCCCTCTCTTTGTTTTACGCCGCCGTTTCCTGTCGACGTTTTCTTGTAGACAGGGCGCGTCTGCTGCCGCAAATACCGGAAGACCGATTGCGTCCGGCGCTGCCGGGCCGCATGTTTGCCGGCGCCGGTCCCGCCTGGCTTCTCCGAGGTTGAACACATGTCCCGAAAGCTGCTGATCCGTCTCGTGGAGGCCGAATATGCCATCACGCGGCTGAACGTTGGCTCGCAGATTCCCCACTGGTTGCCGGGCCCCGGCTTCTGGACGGTGTCCAGCTCGCGCGAGGAGATGACGCTCGTCTGTCGCGCAGCCCGCGTGCCTGCAACGGTCCAGACATCCGGCGGATGGCGTTGCCTGCGCATCGAGGATCATTTTCCGGTCGATGTTCCCGGCGTTCTTTCCGCGCTCCTGCAGCCGCTTTCCACGGTCGGCGTTGCCATTTTCGCCAACTCCACCTTCAGCACGGACTATGTCTTCATCGCCGGCGGCGATCTGGAGAAGGCGCTGAAGGCGATGCGCGAATTCGGGCACGAGATCATCTGACCTGCCGCAGGTGGCGCACGCGCCTTCTTCTCACGTTGCGGTGTGCAGCCGAAAAAGTCTGTAGACGCGTCTTCATTCCGCCTTATCTTGAGGTCCATCGTCGGGCTACAAGGGCGGACTGCGGGGCATGAACAGGCCCGGCCGGCCATTTTCAGCCCGACCCGACACGAGAGGTTTTCATGCTGCCTTCGATCCGTCCCGCGACCCGCCGCCTTCTGGCGCTGTCGAGCGCACTCGTGCTTGTCTCCGGCGCCATCGCCCCGGTCACGCCTGCCATTGCGCAGACGCGGCCTGCCAATACCACGCAGCAGGGCCCGGCCTCCGTCGCCGATCTTGCGGAAGGCCTGCTCGGCGCCGTCGTCAACATCTCCACCTCGCAGAATGTGAAGAACGAGGACAAGGCGCCAATGCCCCAGGTGCCGGAAGGCTCGCCCTTCCAGGATTTCTTCGACGAATTCTTCAAGGGGCAGGGCCAGGACGGCAACCGGCCGCGCACCGTCAATTCGCTCGGCTCCGGCTTCGTCATTGACCCCGCAGGCTACATCGTCACCAACAACCACGTGATCGACGGCGCCGATGACATCGAGGCGAATTTTGCCGATGGAAGCAAGCTGAAGGCCAAGCTGATCGGCAAGGATACCAAGACCGACCTCGCGCTCCTCAAGGTGGAGCCCAAGAAGCCGCTGACGGCGGTTCCCTTCGGCGATTCGCGCAAGATGCGCATAGGCGACTGGGTGATGGCGATCGGCAATCCCTTCGGCCTTGGCGGCACGGTCACTGTCGGCATCGTTTCGGCGCGCGGGCGCAACATCAATGCCGGCCCCTACGATAACTTCATCCAGACGGATGCCGCCATCAACCGCGGCAATTCCGGCGGCCCGCTGTTCAACATGTATGGCGAGGTCATCGGCATCAACACGGCGATCATTTCTCCGTCGGGTGGTTCGATCGGCATCGGCTTCTCGGTGCCGACGGAGCTTGCGGAAAACGTGATCAAGCAGCTGCGCGACTTCGGCGAGACGCGGCGCGGCTGGCTCGGCGTGCGCATCCAGCCGGTAACGGACGATATTGCCGCGAGCCTCGGCATGGAGCGCCCGCGCGGCGCGCTGGTGGCCGGCATCATCACCGGCGGGCCGGTGGCAAACGGCGAGATCAAGACGGGTGACGTCATCATCCGCTTCGACGGCAAGGATGTCGGCGAGATGCGCGACCTGCCGCGCGTGGTGGCCGAAAGCCCGGTTGGCAAGGCGGTCGATGTCGTCGTGATCCGCGACGGCAAGGAGCAGACCGTGAAGGTGACGCTCGGCCGCCTGGAAGACAGCGAAGCGGCTGCCGCTGCCGGCGCGGAAGAAAACCCGACCGTGGCGCCCGAGGAGGGGCAGGAGCAGTCCGACGAAAACGCAGCGCCCGAAGATCCGCCGGCCGTCGAGATGCCGGCCGATGGCCGCGTTCTCGGCATGAAGCTCGCCGAACTCGATGATGCCGCCCGCAAGAAATATGGCATCAGCGAGGATGTCGAAGGCGTCGTGATCACGGAGGTGAAGCCGGGCACGGCGGCGGCCGAACGGCGCCTCAAGGCCGGCGACGTGATCGTCGAGGTCGCGCAGGAGGCCATGACGACGCCCGAGGACGTGCTGACGCGGGTGGACAGCCTGAAGAGCGACGGCCGGCGCAACGCGCTGCTGATGATCGCCAACAAGACCGGCGAGCTGCGCTTCGTCACCGTGCGGATGGAATAGCGGACGGATCGGCTCGCGGGAGGGTGTCATGCCGCAGCGGATGATGGTCATCGAGACGCGCGGTGCGGGGCTCTACGAGTTCACCCGGGAGGCGAGCCACTTCGTGTCCGAGGCCGCTGGCCGGGCAGGCGAGCGGCTTCTGACCGTCTTCGTGCGGCATACGTCCTGCTCGCTTCTGATCCAGGAGAATGCCGATCCGGATGTGCGCCGCGATCTCGACGCCTTCTTCCGCCGCCTGGTGCCGGCGGCAGATGACCCTGCCATGGCCTATCTCGTCCACCGCGACGAGGGGCCGGACGACATGCCTGCCCACATCAAGGCGGCGCTGACGGCCGTGTCGATCGGCATTCCCGTGCATGCCGGCCGCATGGTGCTGGGCACCTGGCAGGGCCTCTATCTGTTCGAACACAGGGCTCGTCCGCACAGGCGCGAGATCGTGCTGCACCTGTCGGCATGAGTGGGTGCGGGCGCTTTCGCCGCAGCGACGAGGTGCTGGACAAATCGCGCGTGTGGCGCGAATCTGATGGCGTACACCGAGTGTCATTTGTCTGTCATGGCGCGCCGTTTTCGGGAACGTCTTCAAGGCTTTGGCGTTATCGCTTTCGGCGTGTGCCCGGCAGCAGCCTTTCCCGTGCGGTGGAAAGACCGTCCCGCTGCGGGATGATCGCGACCACCAAAAGGCGGGACCGAACCCGCCGAGCCGGAGGACCCCCAATGACCGATGCCCAGACCGTTGTCAGTCGCTTCATCGAAGCCTTGAACCGCAGGGATTTCGACACGATCGCCGCCTTTCTTGACGAAGACGTGGCGCTTGATTCCCTGACAGGCCAACGCACCATCGGCGCCGAGCCGCTGCGCATCGCCGTTGCCAATTATCTCAGGCATTTCGACGAGACCTTCTCGGACATCGTGCTGATGCACGATGCCTTCGGTCAGCGGGTCGCCGCCGATGTGACCGCGCACGGCACCTATCGCGAGACCATGACCGGCTTTCCCGAAGCGCGGCAGCAGAGCTATGCGATCCCCAGCGTCTTCATCTTCGAATTCGAGGATGGTGCCGTCTCGCGCCTCAGCCACTATCGCAATACGCGGGTTTTCGAGGAAATGCTGGCGCGCTGACGGACGCAGGCGCCCGGCTGAATGGGGCATGAACGGCCAGTTCCGGCAGCGTTCAGCTTGATCCTCTATAGTGATCGTCAATGGAGCGGATAGGCCCGCTCCCGATGGGCGCAGGGGAAGCGGTTCTTCTCTTCCGCCCGATCATCAGAGGGATGCCCGATCTCGAACGAGGGGCAGCCTTCAGGACAGCCACATGGCCGGCGGCGCAGGACAGAGCGCCGGGCCCGGACAATGGAGACGACGATGAAGACCTTTCTGAAGACCGCCGTGATCACGCTTTCCGTCGCGCTGACGGGCCTCACCGGCATGGCCGTCACGGCGCCGGCCGCCAAGGCCGATACGCTCGAATTCCGCATCGGCCCCGGTGGTGTCGACATGCGCGAGCGGCCGCGCTGGGGTCACCATGACCGCTGGGACCGCGACCGTCGCGGCCGCTGCCACCCCGGCCTCGCCGTCGAAAAGGCCCGCGACTACGGCTTCCGCCGTGCCCAGGTCGTCGATGTGACGCCGCGCCGCGTGGTTGTCGAAGGCCGCCGCTTCGGCGACTACCGCACCATCAGCTTCGCCAATGTGCGCGGCTGCCCGGTGCTCGGCCGTTAAGGTTCAACGGGAAAACACGGTGCCGCGGCTTTGCCCGGCGGCACCGGCTCGCGCATGAAAACGCGACGGATTTCTTCGGATTGATACCGCCCGGCGCCCGGATCTGTTCCGGCAGCGGTCGGTTCATAAGGCACCCTCCACGGAACGCGCCCTGTGGAGGGTGTTTTCGTGCGACCTGCCGGACACCGCGGGGATCATTGGGCAACACGTCAGTGATCGCGGGATCACCTTCGACACCCCATGCGCCCGTGTTGAACCGCATTGTCCGAGGCCGAAGCGATCACGCGCCGGCTGGACATGTGCGACAGCCGGGGCGCTGCTGCGAACGCCCCGGTGACGCCGAAGACTTAGCGCTCTGTTCGATCTGACAGGATCAGATCGGCGCTCTAAGTCCTCTTTTCTAAAGCATAATCTTGTCGATCCTCGTTTCAATCCGGTCGGATTATGCTCTAGTCGCCGATCTCGAAGCGCATGGAGACGGAAACCGTGTAATTGTTCTCGCCCGCGGCGATCGGCACGGACTCCGCACCGGCATCCTTGGCCATGGTCCGCATCATCTGCGGCATGGGGATCGGCTGGCCCATGGTTTCGGAGATTTCGAGCACACGACCGACCTTGATGCCGGCAGCATCCGCCATCGTCTTCGCCTTCTCGACCGCCTCGGAGACGGCTTGTTTGCGGGCCTGCGTCATCGCGGCCTTGGGGTCGTCATTGGCGAACTGGACCGTGCCGCCCTGATTGACGCCGAGCGTCACGGAGCGGTCGAGGAGATCGCCGAGCCGCTTGAGATCCCGCAGCTTGACCGTCAGCGCATTGTTGGCCTGGTAGCCGGTCAGCTTTGGCGGCCTGTTTTCGCCATTGGAGTTGTCGTAATAGGTGTATTGCGGGTTGATCGAAAAGCCGCTCGTCTGCATGTCGCGCTCGGCAATCCCGTCTTCCTTCAGCGCCGCCAGCACCTTCTCCATCGCCGTATTGGTGGCCGTGACGGCCTCCCGCGCGGTGGCTGCCGTTTCCTGGACGCCGAGGCTGATGATGGCAATGTCGGGGGCAACCTGCGCACTGCCTTCGCCGGTCACGACGATCACACCCTTCTGCGGCCCCTCTGCCGCAAGTGCGGGAAGGGCCGCGGTCGATGCCAGCGCAGCCAGAAGGAGGGCACCGGCCAGACGGCGCGGTACGGCAATGAAATCAGTCATTTCGGGTCTCCGATGTTTCCTGTCCCTGCTGCCGGTTGTGGCCAAGGAATGTGTAGGGATTGCGGCACCGCCTTTACGCCCCCGCCGAATTCGGCTAGAGCCGGAACTGAGAGGCGCCGGCAACCCGCAAGGTGCGGCCGGGCGCTCCAAAGGGGTCCCATTGCCCCTGCGCCGCTTCTGCGGCCGGGCCTGTAGCTCAATGGTTAGAGCCGGCGGCTCATAACCGCTTGGTTGGGGGTTCGAGTCCCTCCGGGCCCACCAATTTTCCAAGTCATTGTTTTATTTATTTTTATCTCGTCGCTGACGCTGTTCCGTCCGTGTAGTCGTGTAGTCCTGTGGTCGTGTCGGTGCGGCGGGCTGGTAGGGGATTTTTCAGGGAAGGATAGTGGGGGTGCTGGACAAGATAGTGGACATGGTCCACTATCTTCGCTGCGGCGCACAATGGCGACCGCGGGCGAACAAAGTTACAAGAACAAGGGGAACTTATGTCGCACACCTCCACGTCGGCCGACGTGGTGCTGTCCGTTCGCAATCTGACGGTGGATCTGCCGCCGGGGATGGAGCGCACGCACGCGGTCAGGGATATTTCCTTCGATCTCCATGCCGGTGAGATCCTCTGCATCATCGGCGAATCCGGTTCGGGCAAGTCCGTGACCGCCAATACGATCATGGGCCTTCTGTCGCCCGTCATCAAAGTCAGCGCGGGCGAAATCCATTTCAGGGGCATGGACATTCTCGCCGCCCGCGAAGACGCCATCCGTCCGCTGCGCGGCCGGGCGGTGTCGATCATTTTCCAGGATCCGCTGTCTGCGCTCAACCCGCTGATGACGGTCGGTGACCAGATTTCGGAAGTGCTGGAGGCCCATGGCCATGGCACGGCCGAAAGCCGCAAGGCCAAGGTGCTGTCGCTGCTGGAAGAGGTGGGCCTGCCCGATCCGGCGCTGATGCGGCTGCAATATCCCTTCCGGCTCTCCGGCGGGCAGCGTCAGCGGGTGATGATCGCCATGGCGCTGGCGCTCGATCCGGACGTGCTGATCGCGGATGAGCCGACCACGGCGCTCGACGTGACCACGCAGGCGCAGATCCTCGATCTCATCCGCAGGATCCAGAAGCGCAAGGGCATGAGCGTCATGTTCATTACCCATGATTTCGGTGTCGTTGCCGAGATCGCCGACCGGGTGGTGGTGATGGAAAAGGGGCATCTGGTGGAACAGGGCCCGGCCGATCAGGTGCTGGTGCATCCCGCCCATCCCTATACCCAGCGCCTCGTGGCTGCCGTGCCGCGCATGCGGGCGCGGGCTGCCGATGTCATCGCGCAAGATGAGCCGCCCGTGGTGCTCGAGGTGGAAAACCTCGAAAAGGAATATCGGGCCGGCGGCTCCTTCTTCCGCAAGACGCGGGTCGTCAAGGCGGTCAATGGTGTCAGCTTCACGCTGCGCAAGGGGCAGACGCTCGGCGTGGTCGGTGAAAGCGGGTCGGGCAAATCCTCCCTCGGCCGGGTGCTTCTGAAGCTCCTGCAGCCGGATGGCGGGTCGATCCGGTTCGACGGGCGCGACATCGCGGCCATGGGCGAGGACAGCTTTCGGGCGCTTCGGCCCTATATCCAGATGATCTTTCAGGATCCCTTCGCCTCGCTCAATCCGCGCCACACCATCGGCAGGATCCTGACGGTCGGGCCGGTGGCGCATGGCGTGCCGGTGGGAGAGGCGCGCGCCAAGGCGTTGCGGCTGCTGGATCTCGTTGGACTGGACGCGCAGGCCTATGACCGGTTCCCGCACGAGTTTTCCGGCGGGCAGCGCCAGCGCATCGGCATTGCCCGCGCGCTGATGTTCGATCCGGTCGTGCTGGTGGCCGACGAGGCGGTCTCGGCGCTCGACGTGTCGATCCAGGCGCAGATCCTCGAACTGCTGGCCCGCGTGCAGGCGGAGATGAAGGTGGCGATGATCTTCATCACCCATGATCTGCGCGTGGCGAGCCAGATCTGCGACGAGGTGATCGTCATGCATCGCGGCGTGGTGGTGGAGAAGGGGCCGCCGGCCACGATCTTCCGCGATCCGCGCCACGACTATACCCGCAAACTCGTCGCCGCGATCCCCGGCGCCGACTGGGAACCGGCCGCCGCGGCCGTGTGATCCCTTCAGGCGGCGGTTTTCCACGCCTGGCGCGTGTCGGATGGCTTGTGAGCGCCCGCGCTTCCGCTGGTTCCGAAGGGGGCCGGCGGCGCTTGTGTTTTTGTTTTCAAGATTTTGATTTTACTGAAAAAAATAGTCGATTTTGCCGCAGAAAATAGTTGCAAATATCCACTATCTGTCCTTTCATATTGTCACGGAATTGAAATACGACAGCGACGGAAGCCCGAAGCTGCGGCCTGCGCGATGCAGGCCTGCGGACGGGAGAACTCTTGTCCAGTCGAACGGAAACCCGATGACGAAACCGCCTTCAAAGCCTGCGATCAAGCCGCCGACGGTGCCAGAGGACATCAACATCGATGTGCTCGAGGATACGCTGAGCTTCTACATCCGCACCATCAACCTCGCGGTGTCGCGCGATCTCGATGAGCGGCTGGAGGGGCTGGATGTCGCCAAGGGCACGGGCAAGATCACCACGCTGCTCCTGGTCGACGACTATCCGGGTATCCGGCCCTCGGTGATCGCCCACCTCATTCTGAAGGACCGCTCGGCCATGGGCCGGCTCATCGACCAGATGGAGCATCACGGCCTCATCCGGCGTGAGGTGTCGCCGGACGACAGCCGCGCGCAGCAGCTTTATATCACCGAGGCCGGCGCCGCGCTGGCGGTGAAGATCCGCGAGATCGTCCCGCAGCAGTCGCGCGATTTCTTCTCCTTCATTCCGGACGACGAGCAGAAGCTGGTCATCGATATCCTGCGGCGCGCCTATCGCCGGATCGTGGGGCTGTCATGAGCGATTTTCCCAAGGGCGCCGTGGCGCTGATCTCGGGTGCCAGCCGCGGCATCGGCGACCATGTGGCGGCGGAACTGTTGCGGCAGGGCTGGAACGTGTCGCTCGGCATGCGCACGCCCGTCATGCCGGCCTGGGCGGAAGGCGAGGAGGATCGCGTCCAGCTCTTCGCCTACGAGGCCGGCGACGTGACGGCGGAGGCGCGATGGGTGGAGGCGGCCACCGTCCGCTTCGGCCGTATCGACGCGCTCGTCGCCAATGCCGGCATCATGATCCCGAAGACGGTGATCGAGGCCGAGGACGAGGATATCGAGGCCATGATGCAGGTGAACCTCAAGGCGCCGCGCCGGCTGGCGAAGGCGGCCTGGGAGACGCTTGCGGCGACGGGCAGGGGGCGGGTGATCATCCTCGCCTCGCTCTCCGGCAAGCGGGTGAAATCGGCCGGTGCCGGCAGCTATTCGCTCTCCAAATTCGCGGCCGTGGCGCTGGCGCATGCCATTCGCCAGACCGGTTTCGACCAGGGTATCCGGGCAACCGCCGTCTGCCCCGGCTTCGTCGCCACCGACATGGCGATGGCGCTGACCGACCGGCCGGCCGACCTCCTGACGCAGCCGGACGATCTCGCCCGCATCATCGCCATGCTGATTGCCCTTCCCAATTCGGCCTCGGTCGCCGAATTCGCCATCAATTGCCAGCTTGAGGAATTTTTCTGAGATGCCCGGTCCTTATGTCGTTCCCGTCCATGGCGATGCCGAGCTGCCGAAGGAGGTGGATGTCGTCGTCATCGGCGGCGGGATCATCGGAACATCCACCGCGCTGGAGCTTGCCGACAGCGGCCTGCGCGTCGCGCTCTGCGAGAAGGGCGGCATCGGCCACGAACAGTCGAGCCGCAACTGGGGCTGGGTGCGCATCTCCCGGCGCGACCCGCGCGAGGTGCCGCTGATGGCGGAAGCGCTGCGCATCTGGGCCGATCTCAACCGACGCACGGGCCGCGAGACCGGCTTCAAGCGCTCCGGCATCGTCTTCACCTGCGCGGATGAGAAAGCATTCGACGAGCACGAGCGCTGGAACCGCAATCTCGAGGGATACCAGATCGAAAGCCGCATGCTGAGCGCGGCCGAGTTCAACGCCAAGTACCCCGGCAACACGATGAAGATCGCCGGCGCGCTCTATACGGCCGGCGACTGCCGCGCCGAGCCGCAGCGGGCCGCACCCGCCATCGCGGAGGCTGCGCGCGATCGCGGCGCGCATATCCTCACCGAATGCGCGGTGCGCGGCCTGCAGATGGCGGGTGGCAAGGTGTCGGGCGTCGTGACGGAGCGCGGCGAGATCGCCTGCACATCCGTCGTGCTGGCGGGTGGCGCCTGGTCGAGCCTCTTCATGGGCAATAACGGGCTCGACCTGCCGCAGCTCAAGGTGCTGAACTCGGTATTGCGCACCAAGCCGCTGGAAGGCGGGCCGGAGGAGGCGATCTGGGCGAGCGGCTTTGCGCTGCGCAAGCGCCAGGACGGCGGCTACACGATCGCCGACGGGGCCCAGAACATCGTCGATCTCGTGCCCGCCTCGTTCCGCTACGCAACGAAATTCCTGCCGGCCTTTTCGCATGAATGGCGCTCGCTGCGCTTCCGGCTCGGTGGCCGCTTCTTTGATGAGGCCCGCATTCCGCGCCGCTGGGCGCTCGATGAGGCCTCGCCCTTCGAATACAACCGCGTGCTCGACCCGATCCCGTCCAAGGCCATGTCGGATGCGGCGCTGAAGCGTCTCTCGGTCGCTTTCCCGGTCTTCAAGAAGGCCGAGATCGCGCAGCGCTGGGGCGGGATGATCGATGTGACGCCGGATGCGGTGCCGGTCATCGACGCCATCGATGCGATCCCGGGTTTCCACGTCGCGACCGGCTTTTCCGGCCATGGCTTCGGCATCGGCCCGGGGGCCGGGCGGCTGATGGCCGACATCGTTCTCGGGCGTACGCCCATCGTGGAGCGCCGCGACTTCCGTTTCAGCCGCTTTTCGGATGGTTCGAAGATCGAACTCATCAGCGGCTTTTGACGACCAGAGCGGCCGGCGGTCCGCCGCCGGTCGCAGCGCATGCCGGCAGGGAACTGCCGTCGGGAGGCTCAACCGCCCAGAGAGGCGGAGGCACGCACTGAGATGACTTGTCACTCCATCGGATAAAAGGGGAACTGAAAATGTCCGATACCAAAAAGCCATTCCTGAACACCACGCGCCGCCAGGCGCTCGGCCTTCTCGCCCTCGGCGCCTCCGGCGTCGTCATGACCGGCCTGCCGGGGTTCACCCGCGCCTTTGCCCAAGGGGCCAAGGATGCCAAGGGACAGCTGACGATCGGCTTCTCGCAGGAGCCCACCGTCTTCAACCCGCACATGCCGCATATCGAGGTGGATGAGGGCATCCATTTCAGCATCTTCGATCCGCTGTTCTATGTGGACGAGAAGGGCGCCTTCGTTGCCGCACTCGCCGCCGAAGTCCCGACCGTCGAAAATGGCGGCATCTCCGCCGATGGCCTCAGCTGGAAGGTCAAGCTGCGCGACGACGTGAAGTGGCATGACGGCACGCCGTTCACGGCCGAGGACGTGAAGTTCACGCTGGAACTTCTGGTCGATCCGAACTTCCGCTCCTGGCGCAAGACCGGCCACGAATATGTGCGGGAGCTGACGGTGGTGTCGCCGACCGAGATCACCTGGAAGATGGAAAAGCCGTTCGCGCCCTATCCGTCGATCCTCGCCTCCACCTTCATCACGCCGAAGCATGCCTTGGGTTCTGCCGCCGACCGCAACACGGCACCCTACAACAATGCGCCCATCGGCACCGGTCCCTTCAAGTGGAAGGACCGCGTTGCCGGCGACTACATCCTGCTCGAGGCCAATGCCGACTATTTCGGCGCCGGCCCGCATATCGGGAAGCTGATCTACAAGTACGTTCCCGACCTCAACGTCATGTACACGCAGTTCAAGACCGGCGATATCGACGTGGTCGGCTTGCAGTGGATCACGCCGGATCATTACGACGAGGCGAAGGCGCTGGAAGGCAAGGTCGTCACCGTCGTGCCGGGCTCGACGGTGGAATCCTTCACGCTCAACATGGAGCGGCCGCAGTTCAAGGATCCCAAGGTGCGTCAGGCGCTTTACCACGCCATCGACAAGCAATCGATCATCGACGCGCTCTATTACGGCCTGCCGACGCCGACCGAGAGCTATGTGCCGCAGCAGTCCTTCTATTACAATCCGGACCTGCCGAAGCATGAATATTCGATGGAGAAGGCGAAGGCGCTGCTGGACGAGGCGGGCTGGGTGCCGGGCGAAGACGGTATCCGTGCCAAGGACGGCGTGAAGCTTGCCTTCACCTGCTCGACCACGGCCGGCAACCACATCCGCGAACAGGTGCAGCAGTACATGCAGCAGTCGTTCAAGGATCTCGGCATCGACATGACGATTTCCAACCTGCCGCCGGCCGTCATGTGGGGCGACTACTGGATGCTGTCGAAGTTCGACACGGTCATCGTTGGCCTCGACTTCCTGACCGGGCCGGATCCTGATACCTCCGACTTCTTCCGCTCGACCTCCAGCCCCGCCAAGGGCGGTTCGGGCCAGAACACCTGGCAGTTCGCCAATGCTGAAGTGGACGAGCTTCTGGCCAAGGGCGGCAGCCTCTTCGTGCCGGAAGAGCGCAAGGCGGCCTATCTCAAGATCCAGGAGATCATGCGCGCCGAACTGCCGTTCCTGCCGCTCTTCCAGTACGCCACCGTGCGCGGTCACAAGCAGGGTGTCGAAAACGTCGTGTTCAACATCAACACCCGCATCGACACCTGGAATGTCGGCAGCTGGACTGTCAGCTGATGTGAGCCTGCACCGGGCCTCAAGCGAGGCCCGGTCCATCGCATCGCGACGGCCCAAACCCGGCGCCTGCGCCGATCCGGCGCCGGCTGCCCGTGGCCGTTGCGGACGATCCTCAAGGCATGCCCCCGCCGCACGGATGCGCGGGCTGACCGGAGCTTGACCCATGGTCTCCTATCTTCTGAACCGCCTGTGGCAGAGCCTCGTGCTTCTGGTGCTCGTTTCCATCATCGGCTTTGCCGTGCTCAACCTCGCGCCCGGCGGTCCGCTCTCGCAGTTTGCCCTGACCCCCGGCATGACGCGGGAAGCGCTCGACCGCATCGCCGAGCAGATGGGGCTCAACCGTCCGCTGCCGATCCAGTATCTCGACTGGGCCTGGCGACTTTTGAGGGGCGACTGGGGCACATCCTACCGCGACCAGCGGCCGGTGCTGGAGATCATCTCTGGGCATCTTTTCGCGACGCTCCTGCTGATGGGATCCTCCACGCTCATCTCGATCCTCGTCGGCACCTGGATCGGCATCAAGGGCGCGACGAAGCGCTATTCGCTTTTCGATTATACCGCCACCGTCGGCGCCATGGTGGCGCTGTCGATCCCGACCTTCTGGTTCGGCCTCGTCGCCATCTACGTTTTCGCGCTGAAGCTCAAATGGCTGCCGGCCGGCAACATGTACACGATCGGCGACCAGTCCTTCTATGACTATGCCATCCATCTCGTCATGCCGAGCCTCGTGCTGGCGCTCGTCAACATCGCCGTGTGGAGCCGCTACATGCGCACCGCGACGCTCGATGTGATCAATCAGGACTTCGTCCGCACGGCCCGCGCCAAGGGGCTTTCGCCGCGCCGCGTGCTGATGAAGCATGTGGTGGGGAACGCCCTTTTGCCGATGATCACGCTCGCCGGCCTGCAACTGCCGACCATTCTCGGCGGCGCGCTGGTCACCGAAACGGTCTTCACCTGGCCGGGCATGGGGCGGCTCTTCCTCGATAGTCTCGGATACCACGACTATCCCGTCGTCATGGGCCTCCTGATGTTTTCCGCCATTCTCGTTCTCGCCGGCAGTCTTCTCGCCGATCTCCTCGTCGCGCTGGTCGATCCGCGCATCCGTCTCGGCTGATCGCCGGTCGCCACCTGCCTGAAGGGATAGATCCATGTCCGCAGCCACGCTTCCGACATCCGCCGCCGCACCCGGCAGCCACTGGTGGCAGAGCCGCACCGTCCGCCGCTTCGCACGCCACAAGCTCGCCGTCGTCGGTGTCGTGATGATCGGGATCCTGATCTTCGCCTGCGTCGTCGGCCCGCATCTCTTGCCCTATGACGAGCTTTACATCGACCTGCGGGCCCGTTTCGCGCCACCGCTCACCGGCTACCACATTTTCGGCACCGATCCGCTCGGGCGCGATATCGCGGCACGGCTCTTCAATGCCGGGCGCATCTCGCTGCTCGTCGGCTTCTTCGCCATGGTGCTCTCGACGCTGATCGGCACCGTAATCGGCGTTGTGGCCGGCTATTACGGCGGGCGCGTTGGGGCGGTGCTGATGCGCTTCGTGGATGCCTTCCTGTCCTTTCCGAGCATCTTCCTGCTGCTCGCGCTCGCCGCCTTTGTGAAGCCCAGCCCCTTCATGATCACTGTCATCATCGCGGTGACGAGCTGGATGGAAATCGCCCGTCTGGTCGAGGCCGAGGTGCGCTCGCTGCGTGAGCGCGATTTCGTGCTGGCGGCGCGCATGCTCGGCCTGCCGAACGGCTGGATCATGTTCCGCGAGCTTCTGCCGAACGCGGTCGGGCCGATCATCGTGGCGGCGACGCTGACGGTGGCGCGGGCGATCCTGCTCGAGGCCTATATCAGCTTCCTCGGCTACGGCATCCAGCCGCCGCTGCCGAGCTGGGGCAACATGCTGAACGGCGCGCAGCAATATCTCGACAAGGCGCCGTGGCTCGCCATCGTGCCCGGCGTCGCCATCACGCTCGCGGTCACCAGCTTCAACTTCATCGGCGATGGCCTTCGCGATGCGCTCGATGCGCGCAGCGACCTGAACTGAGGGGGAGGATGCCATGACGCGGTTTTCGCCCTTCGACGCCACGCTCTGGTATGCGACAGCCGCCGCTGCCCCGCGCACGGAAACGCTCGACGGCACGGTGAAGGCGGATGTCTGCATCGTCGGTGCCGGCTATGCCGGGCTGACGACGGCGCTGGAACTCGCCAAGGCCGGCGTCAGCGTGGTCGTGCTGGAACGGGAGGAGGCGGGCTTTGGCGGTTCGGGCCGCAATGCCGGCCACTGCACGCCGACCTTCACCCATTACAGCCTGCCGGAGCTGCGCAAGATGCTGGGGCAACCCTGGGCGGAACGGCTGATCGACCGGCAGACGCGGGCGAACGACCGGGTCGCCGCCATGGTGCGCGACTACCAGATCGACTGCGAGTGGGTGCAGAACGGCTATGTGATGGGCGCGCACTACAAGGGTGCGCTGGCCGGTATCCGCAAGAAGGTCGAGACCTACAATGCCGTCGGCGCGAAGACGCGTTTCGTGGACCGCGACGAGGTGGCCGCGATCACCGGTAGCCCGCGCTTTCACGGCGGCTGGCTGCACGAGGAGGCGGGGCATCTCAACCCGCTCGGTTACGCGCGCGGGCTGGCGCGGGCCGTCATCCAGGAGGGGGCGAAGATCTTCACGGGCTCTGCCGCGACGTCCTGCGAGCGCGAAGCGGGCGGCGGCTGGACGGTGGGGACGGCGGGCGGCGCCGTGATTGCCGACAAGGTGATCTTCACGACCGGTGCCTATACGGTCGGCGGCTGGCCGAAGCTCGACCAGACCTTCAAGATCCAGCGCGTCTTCGTGGCGGCGACACAGGTGCTGTCGGAGGAAACGCGCCGCAGCGTGCTTCCGCAGAACACCACGATCCATGACGGGCGCGGCGACATCTACGTTTACAAATACAATGCCGAAGGCCGGATCGTTGCGTCGATGTTCCCCATGGGCCGGCGCGGGCGCGACATGGCCTATACGCGCCAGGTGATGAGCGAGCGGCTGAAATGGCTGCATCCTGATATCCGCGAGGAGATCCGCTGGGACTATTTCTGGTTCGGCGAACTCGACATGCAATATCGAACCATTCCGCGCTTCTACGATCTCGCGCCCGGCGTCGTGGCGCTCACGGGCCTGTCCGGCCGCGGGGTGCCGACCGGCTCGATGCTGGGATCGATCCTGTCGGAATGGGCGCTGGGCAAGCCGCAAAACGAGCTGGCCTTGAAGCTGGAGCCGCTCAAAGCCGCACCCTTCTACATGGCCTTCGGGCCGGCGCTGACGCTGCGCTACTACCGGATGCGCGACAATCTCGCGACCCGTCTTTCCGGCGCGGCGCTGCCGCCGCACGCCTGACAACCATCAGAGATAACCCAAGGAGACTGCCGCAATGAGCATGCCCATCTACAACATCGCCGACGACATCGACCTCACGCCCGCCATGCCGGCCGAGGGCCGCGATGACGGTTCCTATCGCCGGCCGATCTGGCAGGATACGGTCGAGAACGGCACGATCGTCGCCGTCTGGAAGGCCGAGCCCGGCATCTACAACTATCCGGGCCGCGATCTCGAAGAGACTTTCGTGGTCGTGGAAGGGGAAGCCATCTATTCGCAGGCCGAGGAAACTCCGGTGAAGATCGGCCCCGGCACCATCGTTTCCATTGCCAAGGGCGTGCCGAGCCGGCTGGAAATTCTCTCGCCCTTCCGCAAGCTTGCGACGGTCGTGCCGAAGCCCTGATACTTCAGCAAGACTGGACAAGGGACAGCCAGCCCGCAACTCCCTGCAGTATGCGCGCCGCGCTCACCCGCGGCGCGCACTCCGCCCTGTTCGGCGGCATTTATCCACGCCTCACGTGCCCGGCATGGCCGCAAGGGATCCGATGTGAAGCTGAAGGGGGCTCTCCTCGGATCCTTCATAAGTCTGCATATATATTAGACAAATTTCAACAGACACATGGTATTCCGGCAGAAGGGATGGGCGCCGAGCGGGGGGATGCCATGGATCTGGCCGGGCGGGCCCATTTTCGATCGATTCACGTGTTGCGTGGCGCGGCAGCCTTCTCGGTGCTGCTGTTTCACCTGCATGTGCAACTGGTTCGGATGGGCTATGATGGCTGGTGGCCGCAGTTTCTGCAAAGCGGCGTTGATCTCTTCTTCGTCATCAGCGGCTTCGTGATGTGGCAGACGACGGCCGGCCGAACGGTCGGGGTGGTCGACTTCTATGGGAAGCGACTGCGCCGGATCGCGCCGCTCTACTGGATGATGACGACGGCCATCGTCGTCGTGGCGCTGGTCGTGCCAAGTGCCCTGCAATCCACACAGATCAGCCTCTGGCATACTCTGGCGTCCTACCTCTTCATCCCATCGGTGACACCGGGCGATACGATCATCGCGCCGGTTCTCCTGCCGGGCTGGACGCTGAACTACGAAATGTTCTTCTACGCCATTTTCGGCGCATGCCTGTGGATGCCGACCATCTGGCGGCTGCGCATCGTGCCGGCCCTTCTCGTCGCTATCGTGCTGGCCGGCCTTGTCTTTCGTCCGCAGGCGTCGGCGCTGGCGTTCTGGACATCGCCGATCATCCTCGAATTCGGCTTCGGGATCATCGCCGGCTACATGGCCTCTTCGGTCAGCTTTTCAAACGGCGCGCTGGCGCGGCTCTTCATCCTCAGCCTTGCCGTGGTGATGGGGACGGGCAATCTCGAGCTCGGCGAAAGCCGCTGGCTGCTGCACGGGCTGCCGGCGGCGATCATGATGCTGAGCCTCGTCGGCATCGAAAGGGCAGGCGCGCTGCCACATCTGCCGGTGCTCTCTCGTCTTGGCGACTGCTCCTATTCGCTTTATCTCTCCCACGGCCTCATCCTGTCGGCCGTTGCGCAGGGCTGGCGCGGCATGGGCTGGTCCGGATCGGTGATGGGGTGGCTGACCTACATGGTCTGCGCCGTCGCCGCAGCCGTCCTCGTCGGCTGGCTGGTCTACCGCCTTGTCGAAAAACCCGCGATCGGGCTGGTCGCAAGCCGCAGGACACCCGCTGCCGCCTGAGCGGGCGGCGCAAAAAAAGGACGAGGGGCCGGCCTTCTCCCGTGGCCGCCCCCTCGCGTTCCGCGTCGTGTCGACCAACGCGTTCCTGGTCTCTGTTATCGCCTCAGGCAGCCTTGCGCGCGCCTTCGCCGGCGGCGTTGACTGCCGTTTCGGCCAGCTGCGTCAGGCTTGCATCCGTCTTCGTCTCTTCCTTCAGGGTCGCATCCAGAAGTGCCACGGCATCCTTGTAGCCGAGCTGGGCGGCCCAGGCCTTCAGCGTGCCGTAGCGGGCGATCTCGTAGTGCTCGACGGCCTGGGCTGAGGAGACAAGGCCGGCATCAAGCGCTGGCGTATCCTTGAATTCCTCCATGATTTCCTCGCCTTCGGCGATGATGCCCTGGATCGCCTCGCAGGTCTTGCCCTGGGCGCGCTTGCCGATGATCTCGAAGACCTGCTGCAGGCGCTCGATCTGGCCCTGGGTTTCTTCCTTGTGCTGCTCGAAAGCCTGCTTCAGCTTGTCGTCCGTCGCCGAACGCGCCATTTTCGGCAGTGCCTTCAGGATCTGGCGTTCGGCGTAATAAATGTCCTTCAGCGTATCGTAGAACAGGTCGTTGAGGGTCTTGGTGGCCACGGGAAACTCCTTGTCGGATGACGTCAGCATCGGGGTGAGGGCGGTCCGGACAGGTGGGGCGCTCGTCTGCCGTTTCGTTGGCCGTGGCGGGAAATCGGAAAAACCGCCGCGTTCGCCATCCCTGTCGCGTCCGATTGACACGAACCGTTCCTCTGGCCGCCTAACCGGACCTCCCGCGAAACGTTCCCGTAAATGTTCAGAATTCTGGTTGGTGCGTTTGACGCTAAGCGTCAGAGATGATGATCGAGGAAGAACCACTGGTCGATGTGGGCGCTGACGACGGGTTCGATCACGGCGTTGAGGCGGGCGACATCGGTCGCGAGGCTCGCGCCGGCCTCGTCTTCGGGTGTCAGGTCGAGAGATGGAAGCCAGCGACATTCGAAGCGGGCGCCATCGCGGCGCAGCACGTGCACCGGCACGATTGAGGCGCCGGAATGGCGCGCCAGCCGGACGGCGATGGCGAGGTTGCCGGCCAGGTGCGGCGGGCGGCCGAAGAAGGGTGCCATGATGCGGTTTTCGAAGCCCTCGTCGCCGAAGATCATCACGACGCCGTCCTTGCGGGCGAGATGTTTCAGGGCCGGCCTGACGCCGCGAACGCCGGGCGCCAGAAGTTCGGCGCCGAAATTGCGGCGGATGCGGCAGGCCGTGCTGTGTTCAAAGCGGCTTTCCGGCGGCATGTAGAAGGTGGCGACCGGCACGCCGAGCGTTCGCAGCACCGGAGGCAGGAGCTCCCAGTTGCCGAGATGCATGGCGAGAATGATGATGGGTCCCCGGCTGCGGGCTGCATGCAGGTGCTCGGCACCGGTGATGGAGACATTTCGGCCGCTGGCGATGCGTGGCAGGACGGAGAATTCCGCCATCAGCCGGCCCTTGTTGCGCCAGTTGGCGCGCATGACCGCGGCCGGGTCGAGGTCCGGGCGAATGCGGGCGGCGTTTTCCTGCATGCGGCGGCTGCGGCCGGGATAGAAGCGGCAGACGATGCCGTAGTGGAAGGCGCCGAGCATCGACGCCCAGGCGGACGGCAGAAGCTTCAGGCCGTGGAAGCTCAGCCATTTCGGGGCATCGTTCAGCGTGTCGTGCCACCAGTAGCGAAGGAAGGCCTGCCGCCGCTCACCCCCGGCGAGAAAATCGGCGAGCGGGGGCGGCGTCTCTTCCTGCCAGACGAAGGCCTTGCGGGTTTCAAGGCCGGCATCCGTGTTCTTGGTCCGCATCGTGCCGTGCTCCCTACCGCGCCTGAAGCGTCATCGGCATGCCGCCCACGGGCCTCAGCGTCAGGCGCGAGGCCGGCCTGACCTTAACATCCGGTGCGAGGCGCAATGTAAAGCGCTGCGCGAGGATGGCGAGGCAGAGAATGGTTTCGGTCAGGCCGAATTGCAGGCCGGCGCAGATGCGCGGCCCGAGCGCGAACGGAAAGTAGGTGTAGGGCGCGGGGCGGCCCGGACCGAGGAACCGTTCGGGCACGAAATGGTTCGGCCGGTCCCAGACATCGGGATTGCGGTGCATGAGCCAGGGCGAGATGGTGACGAGCCCGGCCGGCAGCACGTCGATATTGCCGATCCGGTCGGCCTCGCGGGCCTGACGGCCAAGCAGCGGCACAGGCGGATAGAGCCGCAGCGTCTCTTCCACGATCGCGCGTGTGTAATCGAGCTTGCCCACGTCTTCGAGGGTGGGGCTGCGGCCAGCGCAGACGCGGTCGATCTCCGCATGCAGGGCTTCCTCCGCCCACGGGGCATGGGCGAGGAGATACCAGGCCCAGGTCAGCGTTCCCGCCGTCGTTTCCTGTCCGGCCATGAAGATCGTCGCGGCCTCGTTGCGCAGTGCCGCGAGATCAAGGCCGAGTTCGGGGTTCTTCTGCTGGCGGCGCACGAGAAGGTCCATCATCGAGCCATCGCCATGGGTGGCTTCGAGATGGTTGCTGGCAACGCGGTCGATGACGGCGCGCACGCGTTTGATGGCGCGCCGCAATCGCGGCGTCTTCAGGACCGGAATGCCGTCATCGAAGCCGGCGACATAGGCGAGGTTGATGTTGTCGACGACGCCCTGAAAGCTCGTGAAGCCGCAGACGACCTCGTTGGCCGCATCCGGGCCGATATCGTCGCCGAAGACGGCGCGGGCGATGATCTCGGCCGTCAGCCCGCCCATTTCGGAGAGCGCATCGATCGTGGTGCCCGGCGGCAGCTCGCACCAGCGCGTGACGAGCGCCTGCGACACCTCCTCCATGTGACGGGAAAACTGCGGTATGCGGCCCTTGTGCACGATGTCGGCGACCAGCGGCCGGCGGCATTTCCATGTCTCGCCATCGGAAATGAACAGGCCGTCGCCCAGAAGGTGTTCCAGCGCCCGGCGCATGGAGGGCGCCTTGCGCTCGAAATTGTCGTTGCGCGTCACCAGGACGTATTTGATGTCGTCCGGCACATTGACGGTGACAAGCTGGCGCCCGAAGCCGCGCATCTGCGAATTGCGGGTGCGATAGTCACTTTCGCGGAAGACGCTCAGATAGTCGCGGCGGGCGAGGCGGTAGAGACGGATGAAATCGCGCCCCGGACCTGTCATCGGCTCGGGACGCGCTGGCTCGAAGCTGCCCTCCGCGATGGTCTCGATAATGGCCGGCGGGTCCGCCCGGAAGGAAAAATGCATGCATCAGCACCAGGGATGAACGATGCGGGCGCGGAGCGCGACCGGAGGGAGGGAAAACCGCGAAGCCCTGCGGCGGCGCGTGGCCTGAAGCTTTGCCGCTGATTGCCGGGCTCCGCAAGCCCGGCCGGGGCGCAACATGCCATCAATCTTGATGAGTCATCGCTATCGTTCGAAGGGTTCACCGAGCGAGGCGACGCCGTTCAGCTTCAAAAGCCGCCTGTTGGCGGAGATGATGCCGAGAACGATGATGGTGACGAGGTAGGGCAGGCTGGAGAGAAGCTGCGAGGGCAGATCGATCCCGGTCGCCTGTGCCGCAAGGCTCATCAGCGACACGGCGCCGAAGAGGCAGGCGCCGAGGAAGATGCGGCCGGTGAGCCATGTGCCGAAGACCACGAGCGCAATCGCGATCCAGCCGCGTCCGGCGATCATGCCATCGGCCCACAGCGGGGTGTAGACGACCGAGGCATAGGCGCCGGCAAAGCCCGCCAGCAGGCCGCCAAACGCGATGGCGGCGATCCGCACGGCGATGACGGGATAGCCGATCGCATGGGCGGCCTTCGGATTTTCGCCGATGGCACGGATGACGAGGCCGGTCCGGGTGAAGGCAAAGCCGGCCCAGATGGCAAGGGTGAGAAGCAGCGACAGGAAGACGACGATGTCCTGCACAAAGAGCCCGCCGATGACCGGAAGATCGGAGAGGCCGGGGATTGCAAGCTTCGGCAATCCCTTCACCGTCAGGCTCTCGTAGGTCTTGCCGAAGAGGGCGGAGAGGCCCTGGCCGAGAATGCCGACGGCAAGGCCGGCGGCGACCTGGTTGGCCCGGAAACCAAGGGCGACGAGCGCGAAGACGAGGGAGAGGGCGACGCTGGCGAGGCCGGCGGCGAGGAAGGCGAGGATGTGGCCGCCGCCGTGATAGACGATGATGAAGGCGATGACGGCGCCGAGCGCCATCAGGCCTTCCACGCCGAGGTTGAGCACGCCCGCACGCTCGACGACGAGTTCGCCAAGTGCGGCCAGCAGGAAGGGCGTTGCCGCCGCCAGCATGCCGGACAGGATGAAGTCCACCGCGTTCATGCTGGCCTCCGGTCTGCGGGTTTGCGCCATTCGAGGCGATAGCGGACGAAGGCGACCGCGATCAGATAGGCGATCAGCAGGCTGCCCTGGAAGACGCGCACCGCCGCGATCGGCAGCTCGGCCGAAACCATGGCATTGTCGCCGCCGATATAGAGCACGGCCATGAACAGCGCGGAGACGATGATGCCGAGCGGATGCAGGCCGCCGAGATAGGCGACGATGATGGCGGCATAGCCGTAGCCGGTGGAAATCGAGCGCTGCAATTGCCCCAGCGGGCCTGCGACTTCCGCCGCCCCCGCAAGGCCGGCCGCAAAGCCGCCGATCAGCAGGGAGAGCCAGATGGCGCGGCCTTCGCTGAAGCCGGCATAGCCGGCCGCACGCGGTGCGAGGCCGCCCACCTGGAGCTTGTAGCCCATGAAGCTCTTCTGCATGAAGACATAGGCTGCGAGCGACAGGAGGATCGTCAGCGGGAAGGACCAGTTGACGCGGGTGCCCTCGATGAGGATCGGCACCATGGCATCGTACTGGAACATCACCGATTGCGGGAAGTTGAAGCCGTTCGGATCCTTCCAGGGGCCGAGCAGCAGATAGTTCAGCACCTGCGCGGCCACGAGGCTCAGCATCAGAGAGACGAGGATTTCGTTGGCATTCAGCCGCACGCGCCAGAAGGCGGTGATGGCGGCCCACAGCGCGCCGCCGATCGCACCCGACAGCAGCATGGCCGGCCAGATCCAGCTGCCGGTCGCCATCGGATACCAGACGGGGATGGCGGAGGCGAAGATGGCGCCGAGGATGAACTGGCCTTCCGCGCCGATGTTGAAGACCTTGGCGCGGAAGCCGATGGCCAGACCCTGCGCGATGAGGAGCAGCGGGCCCATCTTCAGCAGCACTTCGGAAAAGGCCGCCCAGCTCAGGAAGGGTTCGAGCAGCATGGCGTGGAAGACGGCGCCCGGCTCCTTGCCCATGACGGCGTAGAGCGTGAGATTGAGAAGGGTCGCAATCGCCAGTGCGGCGATCGGCGCCAGCACGGTCGCCGTCAGCGAGGCGCGCTCGCGGCGCACGAGGTGAGGGAAGGCGCTCATGCCGTGACCTTTCCGGCGCTGGCCGTCTCGACGCTGGCGGTGTGGTCCGCGCCGATCATGTAGCGGCCGACATCCTCGACGCGCGTGTCCCGTGTGACGAGGGAGGGGCTGAGCTCGCCGGCGTGGAGAACCTGGATGCGGTCGCAGATCTCGAAGAGCTCCTCGATCTCCTCCGATACGACGAGGATCGCCATGCCGGCATTGCGCAGTGCAATCAGCCGCTGGCGGATGGCGGTCGCCGCGCCGATATCCACGCCCCAGGTGGGTTGCGCGACGAAGAGCAGTTTCGGGGCCAGCATGATTTCGCGGCCCACGATGAACTTCTGCAGGTTGCCGCCAGAGAGCGCGCCTGCTTCCGCCTCCGGGCCGGGCGTCCGCACGTCGAAATCGCGGATGCAGGTCTCGGCGAAGGTCTTTGCGGCGGAACGATCGATCAGGCCGCCTTTCACGAGGTCGAGCGGGTGGGCGGTCAGGATGCCGTTCAGCACGAGCGAGAGTTCCGGAACGGCGCCGCGGCCGAGGCGATCTTCGGGCACGAAGGCAAAGCCGAGACTGCGGCGGGCGGCGGCATCGAGGCGCCCGACATCCGTGCCCATCATGAAGATCCGGTCGGTCGCCTCGCGGCCGAGCCGAGTTTCGCCGGAGATGATGGCGGAAAGCTCGGCCTGCCCATTGCCGGAAATGCCGGCAATGCCGAGGATTTCGCCGGCCTTGACCTCCAGCGTCACCTTTTTCAGGGCAACCGCGAAGGGATCGTCCGGCCTGTGGTCGAGGCCGATCAGTTCGAGGCGCTTTTCGCCCGTCTCGACGGCGGCGGCCGGCGTGATCTCCGGCATGTCGCGGCCGATCATCATGCGGGCGAGATCATGGGCATCGTGTTCGCGCGGGTCCACATGGCCGGTGACGCGGCCGGCGCGCAGGATGGTGGCGCGGTCGCAGATGGCGCGGATCTCCTCCAGCTTGTGGGAGATGAAGAGGATGGAAACGCCGCGCTCGCGCAGGCGCTTCAGCGTTTGGAAGAGCTTTTCGACCGATTGCGGCGGCAGAACCGAGGTCGGCTCGTCGAGGATGATCAGCTTCGGGTCGGTCATCAGGCAGCGGATGATCTCCACCCGCTGCCGTTCGCCAACCGAAAGCGCATGCACCTCGGCGAGCGGATCGACCTCCAGCCCGAAATCGCGGCCGAGCGTGCGCACGCGCTGAACCAGCTCGCTCTTCTTTCCGGGCACGACGAGGGCGATGTTTTCGACGACCGTCAGGGTCTCGAAGAGCGAGAAATGCTGGAAGACCATGCCGATGCCCTGACGGCGCGCCTCGGCCGGCGAGGCGAGCCGGATCGGTTCGCCCTGCCAGGTCACCGTGCCCTCGTCCGGGGTTTCCACGCCATAGATCAGCTTCATCAGCGTGGATTTGCCCGCGCCGTTTTCGCCGAGGATGGCGTGGATCGAGTGTTCCGCCACGTCCAGATCGATGCCCTGATTGGCGCGGATCTGGCCGTAGCTTTTCGAGAGGCCGCGAAGCGAGAGCAGCGGTGTGGTCATCGGCCGATGGTCACTTCGGCAGCGGCGTTGCGACGCCCTTGACGTGCCAGTCCATGGCGACGATCTCGCCATCCGAGAGCGTCTTGCCGGCGGCGACCGCTTCCGACCCGTCGGCCTTGGTGATGGGGCCGGTAAACGGCGAGAAGCTACCATCGGCGATCTTCGCTTCGGCTTCCTTGATCTTCGCCACGGTATCGGCGGGCACGGCCGGGTTCCAGTCGACCACCTCCACCACCTTGTCGGACACGCCGAGGAAGGCATTGGCGCCCTTGAAGGTGCCGGCCACATGCGCATCCACCGAGGCCTTGAAGAAGGGCGACCAGTCGGTGGCCACGCAGCCGAGATAGGTCTTCGGGGCGTAGCTCTTCATGGAGGAGTTGAGGTTGAAGGCGTAGACGCCGGCCTCCTCGCAGGCGGAGATCACGGAGGGCGTGTCCTGCGCATTGGAGAAGATCACGTCGCAGCCCTGGGCGATCAAGGCTTTGGCGGCTTCCTGCTCCTTGGCCGGGTCGAACCAGGAATTGACCCAGACGACGGACACCTCGATGTCGGGCTTCACCGCCTGGGCGCCGAGCGTGAAGGCGTTGATGGAGGTGATGAGCTCGGGGATCGCGAAGGCGGAGACGGAGCCGAGCTTGCCGGACTTGGTCAGCGCGGCGGCGGCCATGCCCATCAGGTAGGTGCCCTGGAAATATTTGGCGGCGAAGGGCGAGAAGTTCGGCGCGACCTGAAAGCCGGAGGCGTGCAGCACGGTGACGCCGGGGTTGCGCCGCGCGATCTGGAGCGCACCGTTCTGGTAGCCGAAGGAGCCGGCGATCAGCACCTTGTTTCCGTCGGCCACGGCCTTGTTCATGATGCGGTCGGCATCCGGGCCTTCGGGGATGTTTTCGAGCACGGTGACCTTCACCTTGTCGCCATAGGCGGCCTTGACCGGCTCAAGTCCCGCGGCCAGCGCATGGCCCCAGCCCAC
Source organism: Rhizobium sp. SG2393 (assembly GCF_042610495.1). NCBI lineage: Bacteria > Pseudomonadati > Pseudomonadota > Alphaproteobacteria > Hyphomicrobiales > Rhizobiaceae > Rhizobium > Rhizobium sp. SG2393. Next base: position 1,068,010 of record NZ_JBHGAP010000001.1, on the reverse strand, counting down.
ATCGCCGATCGGCGAGGGCACGACGAGCGCGATGCCGAGCGGCTCGTCGGCGGCAAGGGTCACGCGGGCGCCGATGGCGCTGGCAAGGCCGGAAAGCGCGACGCTCTTCAGAAGCGTGCGGCGGTTGATGGCGGTGATCATGTTCGGTTCCCTCTTTTGGTTGTGTCGGTTCAAAAGTCGATGGTGGCGAGCGCGGCTTCCGCGTCCGCAAAAAGCCTGCCTTCGTCGAGGCCGGTAAATTCGCCCTTCGCCCAGACGATGCGGCCGTTGATCATGGTCATGTCGGTCGGCGCGCCGATGCCGACCTTTGCGATCAGGCTCAAGGGATCGTGGCGCGTGCCGACATAGTCCATGCGGCGCGTGTCGATGGCGAAGAGATCGGCGGCCATGCCGGGCGCGAGGCGGCCGATATCGGGCCGGCCGAGCAGCGCCGCGCCGCCCGTCGTGGCATAGCCGAGGAAATCGGCCGGCGGCGGCACGGGATGGGTGCGGGTGGAGGCCACCAGGCATTGCAGCATGTAGGCCGAATGGATGCAGTGCAGGAGGTTGGAATTGTCATTCGACGCAGCGCCGTCGCAGCCGAGCCCGACGGTGACGCCAAGCGCGCTCATGGCCGGAATGTCGGTCACTTCCGCGCCCACCAGATAGACGGGCTCGGGGCAGTGAGCCACGCCGGTGCCGGAGGCGGCCATGGTGCTCAGTTCGTCGTGGGTCAGTTCCCAGCAATGGGCGTAGAACGTATCCGGGCCGGCAAAGCCCATGTCGTGGAGGTAATCGACGGTGCGGGCGCCGTGGCGGGCAAGAATCACGGGGCTTTCGCCTTCGCCGACATGGGTGTGGAGCCGGACACCCTTGTCGCGGGCAAGGCGTACCGATTCCACGAAGGTCTCGCGATAGCCGTTGACGGGCTGGCAGGGCGCGACCACGACCTGGCGCAGGCTGAAGGGTGTCGCGTCGTGATAGGTGTCGACGAGGCGGGCGCAATCGGCGATGAACTCGTCCGTCGTCTCGAGCATCTCGTCGGGAATGGTGGAGCCTTCCGCCTTCGGCAGCGAATTGCCGCCGCGGCCGGCATGGAAGCGCATGCCGAAGAGGTCGGCGGCTTCGAACTGCCGGTCGATCAGCCGCTTTCCGGCATGGCGCGGGAAATTGTACTGATGATCGAAGGCCGTGGTGCAGCCATGCTTGATCAACTCGGCCATGGCCGTGACGGAGGAATGGTAGAAGCAGTCCTCCGTCAGTCGCGAGAAGATCGGGTAGATCCGGTCAAGCCATTCGATGACGGAGAGCTTCGTCCAGTCGAGATCGGCGCGGTTGCGTACGAAGCACTGGAAGAAGTGGTGGTGGGTGTTGACGAGGCCGGGATAGACGAACCAGCCGCTGGCATCGGTGACCTCGATGCCGTCCGGCAAGGGGCCGGCCGCGAGGTTTTCGCCGATCGCCGCAATTGCGGGACCGTCCGTCAGGAGGTCCACATTACGACGGACGGCGGGGCCGATGCCGTCATTGACGATCACGGCGGCGCAGTTTTTCAGGAGGTGACCGGCCATCGGGTCAGGCCTCCGCTGCCGCTGGCGTCTCGTGCGGATCGGGCTTCAGCTCGTGCAGGCGGTGAATGCCCGGCATTTCGATGAAACCGTCGAGCGAGCGGATCGCGCGCATCCAGAGCCGGATCGAGGGGTAGGCGTCGAGCGATACGCCGCCGTCCGGCGCCAGTGCCACATAGGGGAAGCAGGCGATATCGGCGACCGTCGGCGCGCCGCCGACGAGGAAGGCTTCGCCCTTCAGCCGCTGTTCGAAAAGGGCGGCCTCCAGCTCACGCAGGGCAGCGATCCCTGCACAGCGCAGCGCGCCGATATCGCCCGGACGATGCAGCATTTCGGTAAGACGCGCGCCGCCGAGGCTGGCGGTGAGGCGGGCGGAGAAGGCGAGCCATTGCTGGATGCGTGCCGTCTGGACCGGCGCGCCAGAGCCGAGAAAGGCGGGAGCGGCCCTGCCGGCGATATAGACGAGGATGGCTGCCGACTCGGTCAGGATGAGATCGCCATCGTCCTGCGGGGCGACGAGGATAGGGATGGAGCCGGCCGGGTTCAGCGCCAGCAGCTCCGGGCCGCGATGCTCGGCGCCGGGGTGAAAATCGACCGGCCTCAGCGTCAGCTTCACGCCGGCGAGTGCCGCCATCAGGCGCGCCTTGTAGCAGCTCGGCGAGAGGATGTAGTCGTAAAGGATCATGGCGGGGAGGGTCATTGGGCCACCAGCTGTGCGCCATAGGTGAAGTCGTGGCGTTTGAGCCAGCGGCGATAGGCGACGGAGGTGAGGTCGGCGCGCGTCGGCGTTTCCATGCCGGGGTCGAGCGGCAGGCGGCGCGGGATCTGGTTTTCGAGGATCGAGCGATCCTGAAGGAAGATCATCTGCTGGAAATGGATGAGGTCGGTCATCGGCGTGTCGTCGTCATAGAGCGCCATCCACGGCCAGACATCGCAGAGGTCTTCCGTCAGCGGCTGCACGAAGAGGGTGATGACATCCCATTCGCCGGGGCGCGGCGGGCAGGTCTTGTAAAGCACCGAGCAGGTCGGCGCGGGCACGCGGTACATATATTCCGTGGTGATGCCGCCGCTTGCCGATTTGGCGGCCTGCGGCTGGTAGAACGTCACCTGTGTCGCCCAGACCTCGTCGGTGTCGTCGCGGATCTCGACCTTGTAGTTCTCGACCTCCGTATGGGGCTCGGCGCCGAGGATGTCGGTGTGGACGAAGGGGAAGTGGGCGATGTCGAGGAAATTCTCCACCGCGCGCAGGGGCGAACAGCGCACGCGCACCACGCCGACATCGACGAGACGGCGGCCGGGCTGCTCGGCTTCGGGAATATCGAAGAGCGGTCTGGCGGGGGCGCCCAGCGACGACCAGACATGGCCGTAGCGTTCGGTGACCGGCAGCGGGCGGCCATCGGCGGTGACGACTGCCGCCTTGCCGTCGTGGCCGCGCGAGACGCGGATCGTCTCGCCCATCAAAAGGGTCTGGCGTCCCTCCGGCAGGAGCCGGCTGATGAGGCCGACGGGATACCACTGGTCGATCATGGCGTTCACGGTCATGCGGCCTCTCCGGTGACAGCAGCGGCCTCGGCCGTGCGGCGAAGCGTTTCCAACGCGCGGGAGGCTGCGACCTTTTCGGCGTCGGTGGCGTCTGCGGCAAGGAGGAGGTGAAGGAGGATGCTGCCGTCCTCGGCTGCGGGGGCGATCAGGAGACGCGCCCTTGTCTCGCGGACGCTCCACTCCAGGCCGCCATCGGAAAGGGGCGTGCCAAGGCAGGCGGCGAGCGTTTCGGCTGTCGCGGCGAGCGTGATGCTGCGCAGGCCCGCAAAACCGTCATGGGCGGGCGGTGCGCCGGCATCCTCGCCGGCTGCGACCCAGAGGATGCCGTCGCGCTCGGCGGCGCTGTAGGTGGCAACGCGGATGGCTTCGGGCGGCGTCAGGCCGGGATGGGCGGGTATGGCCAGGCAGCGACCCGTCTTTGCATAGCGCCAGCCGTGATAGATGCAGGACAGCGCCTCGCCGCGCACGAAGCCGTGCGAGAGCCGCATGCCGCGATGCGGACAGCGATCGGCGACGGCCGAAACGGTGCCGCCCGCCGACCGCCAGAGGGCGAGCGCAGCATCGGCAAGACGCGCCGGGATGACCGATGCCGCCGGCAGATCCGCCGACAGGGCGACCGGTGTCCAGGCAGGGGCAGTATCCTTGGGCATCGTCAGTCTTTCCAGAGCGGGCCCGGAGAACGGGTGTTCGTCCGGCCTTCACTCTCTTTTGTCTCGTAGCGTTTCCGCCGGAGCGCGTGACTGCGGCGGGAACATAACACTGGCATTCCAGAGGCTTGACCCTCGGATCGCGTTTGGCTGAACGGGTGTCGCGCCGGCAGCCGACCTGCACGTTTGCACGAAATTTCCGCAGGTGCAATGATGGCTAATATTTGCGCACGTACCTTTTTTCAGGTGGGCGCAGCGCCTGCCATCCGGGGCTGTTCATGGCTGTGAGATTGCAGCTTCCGCGCGCCTGATGTCCTCGACCCAGACGTCGATCGGCCCCAGCGAACAGCCCATTTCCATGGCGTCGAGCAGTTCGATCGGGCCGGCAACGGTCAGTTCGATCCGCTCGGGGTCGGCGTGCTCCACGGTTTGGTCGATGCCGAGCCGGGCGGCGTGGCGGCGGATCCAGGGCAGAAAGGTCGGGGCGCCGAGCAGGCCGACAATCGTCATGCGCTCGGTGCGGATTTCGGGCGAGGTACCCCGGGGCAGGGCAGGCGCCGGAAACTGGTGATGAGACGTGACCATGGAACGCTCGGTGTCTCGGCCGGACGATCAGAAATCGCCGAACTCGGCCTTGTAGAGAAGCTTGCTGCGCGGGGCGGCCTGGATCGGCTCGAGGCGGCGCATGCATTCCTTGTAGTGTTCGGTGGCGCGGTGGGCTTCCACCGCCTCGGCGGAGGCGAAGACTTCGTAGAGGACGAAGGTGTTGGGGCTGGCTTCGTCCCTCAGCACGTCGAAGCGGATGTTGCCGGGTTCCTTGCGGGTGCCCGCATAGTTCAGGCCGATCGCGTCCCGGAATTCCTGCTCATGACCTTCCTTGATATGGACCGTCACCATCTGGATCAGCATGTGTCTTTCTCCTCCGCAAGCCGACGCGCCCGCGCCGCTCCGTCGGTGGTAGACGGTGGCGATGACAGCGTCAATTGTCGCGGGGGGCGGTCGGCGCCGGCGTCAGGCGGCGATGGGCATATGTACGGGCGACAGGGCCTCGAAGCTCGGCCGTGCGAGGAAATAGCCCTGCATGTACTGCACGCCGAGGTCGCGAAGGACGTTGAATTCACCTTCGGTCTCGATGCCCTCGCAAATCGTCGTGACGCCGAGTTCGGCAAGCATGGCGATCGTGTGTGCGACGATGGTGCGGGCCTGAGGCCGTTGGTCGATGTCGCGGATCAGTGCCATGTCGAGCTTGACGATGTCGGGGACGAAGAGGTTCAGGAGGTTCAGTCCGGACCAGCCGGCGCCAAAGTCGTCGATCGCCGTCCTGAAGCCCATGGCCTTGTAAGACTTCAGGATTTTCAGGAGATGTGCTGTATCGACCTGCTCGCTCTCGGTGAATTCGAAGATGATGTGGCTTGTCGGAAACCCGTACTGCGTGGCCGCTTCCAGCGTGGCGCGGATGCAGGCCCTCGGCTCGTAGACGGCGTTCGGCAGGAAGTTGATCGACAGGCGCGCGTCGTTAGAGGCAATCGCCAGCCGTGCGGCCAGCTCGATCGCCTTGACCCGGCAGCGCTGGTCGAAGGCGTAGAGCGAGGCTTGCGAAACCTGCGAAAGAATGGCGCCCGCGCCTTCGCCATTCACGCCGCGGACAAGCGCCTCGTGTGCAAAGGGCCGCCCGGTTCTGATATCGACGATCGGCTGGAAGGCCATGGTGATGTCGATGGGGAAGGCCGTTCCGTTCGCACAGGACGAGCAGCTCATGCGTGCGACTCCAGATTATCTTCAAATAGACGTATAATCGACGTTCGTAACCGATGCGTTACTTTTTGTCCCACGAATGTCGGTGTGTCGCCCATGCTGAAGCGTGGAAGCTGCCCGCTGTCGGTCGCGCGCGGCTACACTCTGAGTGTTGCGTCCGGCAGTTCGCCCTTGATCTCGCGGTCCATCACGTCCCATGCGGTCTCGATCGTGTCGGCCATGTGGAAAAGGCCGGTGGTGCCGAGCACCAGCACGTCCGCGCCGGCATTGACCATGCGCGCATAGGTCTTCCGGTTGCAGGAGCCGTCAATCTCGATCAGGAAGTTCAGGCCTTTGCGCGTCCGGAAATCGCGCGCCGACTCGATTTTCTCGATGACTTCCGGAATGAACGGCTGTGCGGCGTAGCCGGGATCGACGGTCATGATCGTCAGCTTGTCGAGGCGGTGCAGATAGGGCTCCACGGTCGAGAGCGGGGTCGCCGGATTGATGGCCATTCCCGGCTTGCAGCCATGGGCGCGGATCATCTCGATCGTGCGGAAGGCGTGCGCGTTGATCACCTCGGCATGCGGGGTGATGTAGGCGGCGCCCGCCTCGGCCAGAGCCGGCACCCAGAAGGCGGGATCGGTGACCATGAGATGCGCATCCATCGGCACATCCGTCACCTTTTTCACCGCCTTCATGAAGAAGGGCGAGAGCGTCAGGTTCGGCACGTAGTGGCCGTCCATGATATCGATGTGGAGGAAGTCGGCGCGGCTGTCGAGGAAGGTCAGCTGTTCGCGAAACAGCGACAGGTCCATGCACATCAGGGACGGGGCGATATGAACTCTCATGCTGCGGTCCTCCTCGACCGGAAACGGAATTTTCAGAGCGTGCCGAACATGGCTTCGGCTTCGGCGCGGGTCGGTACGCTGTCGGACGAGCCCTTGCGGGTGCAGGCAAGCGCGCCGCAGGCGGATGCGAAATGGATGGCGCGCTGAAGGCCGACGCCCTCCGCAAGGGCAACGGCCAGTCCGCCATTGAAGCTGTCGCCGGCAGCGACCGTATCAACCACGGTCACCGGGAAGGGCGGCAGATGCAGGTCGATGCCGTCGCCGAGCGCATAGACGCCGCGGGCGCCGAGCTTGACCACCGCCGTGCCGACGCCAAAGGCACGCAGGCGCTCTGCGGCAGCGCGCGCGGACGGCAGATCGACGGGATCAATCCCGGTGATCTTGAGCGTCTCGACCTCATTGGGGGTGGTAATGTCAGCCAGCTTCCAAGCGTTGCTGTCGATCGGCGCGTCCGGCACGGGGGCGGGGTCGAGGACGTAGAGCCCGCCGCCGGCCCGCACCCGGGCGGCCGCTTTCAGCGACGTTTCGAGGGGTGTCTCGATCTGCGAGAGAAGGACGCGGGCGCCGCGCAGCGCGCTCTCGTCCAGGACGTCTTCCGTCAGCGTGTCGTTGGCGCCGGGAATGACGATGATCGAATTCTGGCCGGAGGCGACAATGGGAATGACGGCGATGCCGGTGGCGGCTACCGGATCCGTGGTCACCGACCGGGCATCGATGCCGCGGCTGGCCAGCCGTTCGCGCACGAAATCACCGAAGGCATCCGCGCCGATGCGCCCGATCAGTCGGGTCGGCGCGCCAAGGCGGGCGGCGGCGGTCGCCTGGTTGCAGCCCTTGCCACCCAGCACCATGGCATAGGTTTCGCCCTTCATCGATTCGCCGGGCGCCGGCATCCGGGCCGAATAGGTGACGATATCGACGTTGATGCTGCCGATGACGACAACGGACATGGTTCTCATTCCTCCAGGCTGCCCGCTCGGTGCACGGCCGGACGGATCAGGCGGTGCGTCATGCGGATCGCCGCACTCTTCCTCCGCCCAAGGCTTCTGCGTCAAGCCATGGCGTGCAATCTGACGGCATTCGCGGCGGAAAATTTTGACGCGCGTCAACACCGCCGGGTTGTGGCTTCGCAGATTGGAATGTTTCTAAGATTTAACTTTCCTTGGAGGAGACGGTCGGCAATATGGCGGCGATCTTTGCCAAGGAACCCGCTCCCCGTGAAAGACCTGCTTTACAAATATGCCACGCCGTTGACGACCGGCCTTTTCATCATCTCGCTGATCTCCGGCGTCTTTCTTTTCGTCAAGATTGGCGGCCCGCTGAAGGGCATCCACGAATGGCTGAGCATGGTGCTGATCCTGCCCTTCGTGCTGCATCTCTGGCGAAACTGGCGGCCCTTTACCGCCTATTTCAGGCGTAAACCGATGATGATCGCGATTGCGATCAGCGTGGCGCTCACCATTCCCTTCTTTCTCGCCAGCGGCTCGCGGAGCCTTCCGCCCTACGTCCAGTTTTCCCGCGCCATGCTGAAAGGCACGCCGGCGGAGCTTGCGCCGGTGCTGGATGTTCCCGCCGCCGAGATCGTCGCTTCGCTGGTTGCGGCCGGCTATGCGGGCGCGCAGGAGAACAAGAGCTTCGAGGTGATCGCGAGCGAGGCGGCCAAGGATAACAATGCAATGATCGCCACGCTCGCGGCCGTCAGGTCCAAAGCCAACTGACGTTGGTTGGCATATCAGCTCAGGCCGGCGTCACGAAGTCGCTGCGACGGTAGCCCTGGATGTAAAGAAGCGCCGTGAGGTCGCCATGGTCGATGCGGATCTTCGCTTCGGCCGCGACTGCGGGCTTTGCGTGGAGGGCAACACCGCTTCCGGCCAGCTTGATCATGCCGAGATCGTTGGCGCCATCGCCCACGGCCATTGCCTCTGCGGGCGTGATGCCGAGGCGTGCGGCGATGTCGATCAGGGCTTCGACCTTTGCTTCGCGGCCGAGAATCGGGCGTGCGACCTCGCCGGTCAGCCTGTCTTGCGAAACGATCAGCGTGTTGGCGCGGTTTTCGTCAAAGCCGAGACGGGCGGCGACCGGGCCGGTGAAGACGGTAAAGCCGCCGGAGACGAGCGCGGTGTAATGGCCGCGGGCGCGCATGGTCGCGACAAGTTCCGGGCCGCCGGGCATTAGCGTGATGCGCTTTTCGATGACGTCACCGACGACGGAGGCCGGCAGGCCCTTCAGCAGCGCGACGCGCTCGATCAGCGCCGGCTCGAAGGCGATCTCGCCGTTCATGGCGCGGGCGGTGATGGCGGCGACCTTGTCCTTCAGGCCGACTTCGGCGGCGAGCTCATCGATGCACTCCTGCTGGATCATGGTGGAGTCCATGTCTGCGATCAGAAGCCGCTTGCGCCGCGTGTCGGCCTCCTGCACCACGACATCGACGGGGTGTCCGGCGACGGTCGCGCGCAGGGTATGTTCCGTTGTGGCCGCGTCCGCGCCGTCCTTGAGCACGATGTCGCAGGCGATGCCGTCGGCAAGCCAGTAGAGACCTGCCGCATCAACGGCGGCGGCAGCCGCTTCGCCGAGGGTCGGCGTCAGCATGGGGTTTGACGGAGCGGCGACAAGCGTGGCAACCAGAGCCATGATGAAGAACCTCGACGATCATTTCGACGCGATCCTGATAACGGGGCCGACAGCGAGCGGCAAGTCGGCGCTTGCACTTCGCCTTGCCGAGACGGTTGGCGGCGAGATCGTCAATGCCGACAGCATGCAGGTCTATGACACGCTGCGCATCCTGACGGCGCGTCCATCCGCGGATGAGATGGGCGGCATTCCCCATCATCTCTATGGCCACGTGCTGGCCGAACACGTCCACTCGACGGGCGCCTGGCTGCGGGAAGCGGCCGACGTGATCGCGGACATCCGTGCGCGGTCGAGGATCCCGATCGTGATCGGCGGGACGGGGCTCTATTTTCGGGCCCTGACCGGCGGTCTTGCGGACATGCCGACCATTCCCGACGCCATCCGGGACGGGCTGAGGGCTCGCCTTGATGCGGAGGGCGCGGAAGGGCTGCACCGGACGCTGTCGACAGTAGATCCGGAAACGGCGGCGCGGGTCGGCCCCGGCGATGCCCAGCGCGTCCTGAGGGCGCTTGAGGTGTTCGAGGCCAGCGGGCGGCCTCTTTCACAGTTCCAGAAGGAAAGCGGCCCGCAGGTCGTTGATCCCGCCCGGTCTCGGAAGCTCGTCGTGCTGCCGCCACGCGACGTGCTCTATCAGCGCATCGACCGCCGCTTTCAGCAGATGATGGACGAGGGCGCGGTGGAGGAAGTGCGCGCGCTTCTCGACAAGGCCATTCCCGACGATCGGCCGGTGATGCGGGCCATCGGGGTCGCGCAGATCGGCGATCTCCTGGCCGGCCGGATATCCCGGGATGAGGCGGCCTCCCTGGCGGCGACTGCGACGCGCCAGTACGCCAAGCGGCAGATGACCTGGTTTCGCAACCAGATGGGCCCGGACTGGCGGCGTATCGATCCGACAGACCCGGTGCAGCTGGAAGCCGCTTTCGCGCGATGACGGCTATTTGTTGAACAGGCCGCCAAGCGGTTTGCGGATCAGACTTTCCCGAAGCGAGGAAATTTCCGTGCGCTGCGTTTCCTGGCCCGCGGGGCGATAGGTGGCGCGCTCCGGCGCCGGAGCGGGCCTTGCTGCGGGCGTCGCTTCCGGTGGCTCCGCCATGTCGCCGTCTTCCGACAGCAACTGTTTGCGGATCTGGTCGAAGCGCGCCTGCGTGGCGTTCGGCATCGATGGCGAGGCGAGCGATCCCGTGTCGCGCGGCAGCATGGAGGCGCGGTAGGAAGGAAGCGGCGCGGCGCTGCCGAATTCGTCGGCTGCGTCGTCAAACGTCAGGCTGTCTTCGCGTTGCTCCATGCCGAGGCCGGCCATGTAGCTGTTCTGGAAGGCCGTGATGTCGGGCCCGCTGACGCCGCCCGCCGCACGCATGCGGCCGACGATCGTGGCGAGATCCACCGTGGCGTTGTCGGCGGATTTCCGCTCCTGCCGGCTGAGGCTAGCACGCGGCAGGAGGCGTTCGCTGACGCGGTCGAAGCGCATGCGCATCGGCACCCGCACGGCTTCGCCAAAGGCGATGGCTTCGCCATTGCCGATCGATGCGATGAAGCTTGTGGTCGATGCCGAGGAGTTCGGCAGGGCCGAGCGGATGATGTCCTGGTCGCGCTCATTGGCAAGACGCATGGCAAAGACCGTCGAGCACTGGGACAGGATCGTGGGGTCCAGTTCGCCGGGGCGCTGGGTGATGATGCCGAGCGATACGCCGTATTTGCGGCCTTCCTTGGCGATGCGAGCAATCGCCTGGCGGGTCGGGAAGAAGCCGAGATTGGGGTCGGCCGGAATGTAGCGGTGGGCTTCTTCGCACACGACCAGCATATGGATGCCGCCGCTGCTCCACAGGCCGATCTCGAAGGCCATGCGGCACAGCACGGAAGCGACGGCATTGACCACTTCCGACGGAATGCCGGAGAGCTGGAAGGTGGTGACCGGTCGTCCTTCGCCCGGAATGCGGAAAATGCGGGTCAAGACATCAACGATCGTGTCGGTGATCGTGTTGGTCGAGAACATGAAGCGGAAACGGGCATCGTTGATCGCCGAGAACAGCTTCGTCTTCAGCGACCGAAGATGCGGCTTTTCCTGCCGCCCTTCCAGCTTGCCGATGCGCTCGTCGATGGCCGCCATGAGGTCGGCCATGCGGTAGGGCACGGGCGTATCCGCGGTGTAATTGTGCTTCTCGGCCTGACGGCGCACGTTGCCGGTGTCGGTCGCACCACGGAAGGCGCGCTTTGCTTCCGGGATCGCCTCGCGCAGGATGTCCAGTTCGTCGGGGATCGGCGGGCGGCCACGAAAGATCACCTCCGCGAACTCCTCTAGCCGGAAGAGCCAGAAGGGAAGGTCGAGTGTGTCGGTCTCGATGACGACGGCGTGGTCGGGGAAGGCGGCGGCGAATTCGTTGTGCGGGTCGAGGATCAGGACGCGCAGCTTCGGGTCGGCTTCGATGGCCTTGTGCAGCAAAAGCGTCACCGCCGTTGACTTGCCGACGCCGGTCGTTCCGACGATCGCGAAGTGCTTGGACAGCATCGAGGGAATATGGATCGTCGCGGCGATCGTCTCGTCCTGCGTCAGGCGGCCGATGGTGCAGACATCGCTGAGGCCGGTGTCGTAGATCGTCGCGAGATCGGCAGTGCGGATGCGGTGGGCGATGGCGCCGAGATAGGGATACTGGCTGATGCCGGAGGAGAACTCCGGTTTGCCGTCCGGCCCGTTCCAGACCTCTCCCATCAATTCGACCTCGATGGCGAAGGTATTGTCGCTGGCCTCGCCCCAGTCATTGTCGGTCGTGCGCATGGACGATGCCAGCGCGACGACGCGACGCGTTCCGACGGAAATGGAAATCAGCCGCCCGACCGACCAGAGTTCGGTGAGCGAGGTTTCGCCCTGTTCGGCGACAGCGGCAATCGTTGCGCGCGAGCCACCGCAGGCGACCACGCGACCCAGAAAGCGGTTGCCGCGCGTCAACGTGTCCCGGCGCTCCGCTTCGGTCGCTTCCGCGCCAACCTCTTTCCTGTCCGTCAAGGCAAACCTCTTTTGCTTCGAAGGAACAGTACAGGATCCTCGTTTAACAACCGGTTGCCGTCGCAGGCGTCGCCCGTTTTCGTGGAAACGTTGACGACGGGCCATTTTGCCGCTACGGGTGTCGGCCATGAACATTTTCGCAAACATTCTTGTGGTGGGACGGCGCATGGGCAGGATGGTGTAACCATCCGGCAATAGCCACCCATGCGCAAAACGAGGCTCCTGACGGGGCCTTTTTTTATGTCTTCAAACAAGCTAGCAGAGCCGGAAACAGAACCATGGACGGAAACAGGCCGATGAGCGGGACGGAAATGCAGATGACGGGCGCGGAGATCGTTCTCCAGGCGCTGAAGGACAATGGTGTCACGGATATCTTCGGCTATCCGGGCGGCGCCGTGCTGCCGATCTATGATGAGATCTTCCAGCAGGACGACATCCAGCACATTCTCGTGCGGCACGAGCAGGGCGCCGGCCACATGGCCGAAGGCTATGCCCGCTCGACCGGCAAGGTCGGCGTCGTTCTCGTCACTTCCGGCCCCGGCGCGACCAATGTCGTCACGGCGCTGCAGGATGCGCTGATGGACTCCATTCCGCTCGTCTGCCTCTCCGGCCAGGTTCCGACCACGCTCATCGGTTCGGATGCCTTCCAGGAATGCGACACGGTCGGCATCACGCGGCCCTGCACCAAGCACAACTGGCTGGTCAAGGATGTCAACGAGCTGGCCCGCACCATTCACGAGGCGTTCCGCATCGCGCAGTCCGGCCGTCCGGGCCCGGTTGTCGTCGATATCCCGAAGGACGTGCAGTTTGCGACCGGCACCTACACGCCGCCATCGGTCTCGCCCATCCAGTCGAGCTACCAGCCGAAGAAGCAGGCCGATCGCAAGCGGATTCAGGAGGCCGTCGAGCTGATGCGCACGGCGCGCCGGCCGGTCATCTATTCCGGCGGCGGCGTCGTCAATTCCGGACCGGAAGCCTCGCGGCTGCTGCGCGAGCTGGTCGAGATCACCGACTTCCCGATCACCTCGACGCTGATGGGTCTCGGCGCCTATCCGGCCTCGGGCAAGAACTGGCTCGGCATGCTGGGCATGCACGGCACCTACGAGGCGAACATGGCGATGCATGACTGCGACGTCATGGTCTGCATCGGCGCGCGCTTCGACGACCGCATCACCGGCCGGCTGAACGCCTTTGCCCCGAATTCGAAGAAGATCCACATCGACATCGATCCCTCCTCGATCAACAAGAACGTCCGCGTCGATATTCCCGTCGTCGGCGATGTCGGCCTGGCGCTCGAGGAAATGGTCATGCTGTGGCGCTCCTCGGCCAAGGACCTGGCCAAGAACCGCCTGGATGACTGGTGGACGAGCGTCGAGCGCTGGCGGGCGCGCAAGTCGCTCTCCTACACGCCGTCGAACGATGTCATCATGCCGCAATACGCCATCCAGCGGCTCTACGAGCTGACCAAGGACCGCGACACCTACATCACCACCGAAGTCGGCCAGCACCAGATGTGGGCTGCGCAGTTCTACGGTTTCGAGAAGCCGAACCGCTGGATGACCTCGGGCGGCCTCGGCACCATGGGCTACGGTTTCCCGGCGGCAATCGGCGTGCAGGTCGCCCATCCCGACAGCCTCGTCATCGACATCGCCGGCGATGCCTCGATCCAGATGTGCATCCAGGAAATGAGCTGCGCCGTGCAGTATAACCTGCCGGTGAAGATCTTCATCCTGAACAACCAGTACATGGGCATGGTGCGCCAGTGGCAGCAGCTCCTGCACGGCAACCGCCTGTCGAACTCCTATACGGAGGCCATGCCCGATTTCGTCAAGCTCGCCGAAGCCTATGGCGGCGTCGGCATCCGCTGCGACAAGCCGCAGGATCTCGATCAGGCGATCCTTCAGATGATCGACACCAAAGCGCCGGTGATCTTCGATTGCCGTGTCGCCAATCTCGCCAACTGCTTCCCGATGATCCCCTCGGGCAAGGCGCATAACGAGATGCTGCTGCCGGACGAGGCGACCGACGAAGCGGTTGCCAATGCCATCGATGCCAAGGGCCGTCAGCTCGTCTGACCGGGAGGAACAGGACCATGAACGCACAGCTACAGCCGACCGGATCGGCCTATTTCATCGCCAAGGAAACGCAGTCTGTCGAAAGCCACACGCTTTCGGTGCTGGTCGATAACGAGCCGGGCGTTCTTGCCCGGGTCATCGGCCTGTTCTCCGGCCGCGGCTACAACATCGAGAGCCTGACGGTGTCCGAGACCGAGCATGAGGCGCATCTGTCGCGCATCACCATCGTGACGCGGGGAACGCCGGGTGTTCTCGAACAGATCAAGGCCCAGCTCGAGCGCATCGTGCCCGTGCACCGCGTCGTGGATCTGACGGTGCGTGCGCGCATGCTGGGGCAGGAGCGTCCCATCGAGCGCGAGGTGGCGCTGGTCAAGGTTGTCGGTTCGGGCGAAACGCGTGCCGAAACCCTGCGTCTGGCCGATGCCTTCCATGCCAAGGTTGTGGATGCGACCGTCGATCACTTCATCTTTGAAATCACCGGCAAGTCATCGAAGATCGACCAGTTCGTCTCGGTCATGAAGCCGCTCGGCCTCAACGAGATCTGCCGCACCGGGATCGCGGCCATGAACCGCGGCCCGCAGGGCATGTGACAACGCCTTCGTTTTGATGGCACGGTGCCGCTGGAGATCAGACCATCTCCAGCGGCATTTTTCGTTGCGGCGGGGGAAAGAGGGCGTCGAGCCTTTCCCGATCCCCATCGGTCAGGGCAATATCCAGGGCTGCAAGGTTTTCATCTACGCGGTGCGGGTCCGACGTCTTGGGGATCGCCACGACGCCGGGACGCGAGAGCACGAAGGCGAGTGCCAGTTGCGCCGGCGTTGCCTGATAGGCCTTGGCCATGTGGACGAGATCGGGATGGCGGGCGAGAAGGCCCTGCTCGATCGGGGAATAGGCCATGACCGGCATGCCGTGCGCCCGGCACCAGGGCAAGAGATCGAACTCGATGCCACGCCGGGTGAGGTTGTACATCACCTGATTGGTGGCGCAGTTCTTGCCGTTTTCGACTGCAAACAGCTCTTCCATGTCGGCGACGTCGAAATTGGAGACGCCCCAGGCGCGGATCTTGCCGGCGGCCTTCAGCGCCTCGAAAGCAGCAACCGTATCGGCAAGGGGATGAGAACCGCGCCAGTGGAGAAGGTAGAGGTCGATATGATCCGTCTTCAGCCGTTCGAGGCTCCGCTCGCAGGCGTCGATGGCGCCGGTGCGGCTCGCATTCCACGGATAGACCTTGCTGACGAGGAAGACCTGGTCGCGGCGGCCGGCCATCGCGTCTGCCACCACCTCTTCGGCGCCGCCGTCGCCATACATTTCCGCCGTATCGATGAGCGTGATGCCGCGATCGAGGCCGTGGCGGAGGGCGGCGGCCTCGCCTTCGGCCGCTTCCTCCCGTTCGCCCATCGTCCAGGTTCCGAGGCCAAGCACGGGAATGGACATGCCGCCCGGTAGCGCTGTCTGTGGAACTGCCCCTGCCATGCCATTCTCCTATACGCGCTTTGTCAGCTTTCGCCCGGGATGTTATAATGGGCTATCAAGGAGCGCTTCAATGACGAAGGTTACGATCACATTGTCGGAGGACAGTTCCGCCATCCGCCTGCCGCAGGCAGCGATTGACGAACTCGGGCTGAAGGCGGGCGACATTGTCGATTTCGTGGTGCGCGACGGACGCGGTGTGATCGAGGCGAAACGGCAGAGGCTCGCGCCGTCGCTGGAGGAGATTGTCGCCGAAATTCGCCGACTGGGGCCACAGAATGAACCGCCAACGGTGGACTGGGGTCCGGACGTCGGCTCGGAACGTTACTATGACCACGAATGATCCGCGTGTTTATCGCGCGGGTGACGTCCTGATCCTCACGCTGGACCCGGCACTGGGCACGGAGCAGTCCGGGCGCAGGCCTGCACTGGTCATTTCGAATGCCTTGATGCACGAAGTGTCCAAGCGCATCATCGTTTGCCCGATTACACGAAACATGACGCCTTGGCCGACAAAGGTAACAATCCCGAATGGTTTCAGGACCAAAGGCATGATCCTCGCGGACCAGGTCCGCTCACTCGATCATGACGCACGGGTTCTACGCCATGTCGAAAGGCTGCCGGACGATATCGTCTCCCTCGTGCGCAGCTATGTCGGACGTCTCCTCGATCTCGAGGTCGCATCCGGGGCCTGAGCGCTTTGTCACCGCCGCATCAGACGGTCTGCGAGCAGG
Source organism: Rhizobium sp. SG2393 (assembly GCF_042610495.1). Classification (NCBI taxonomy): domain Bacteria; kingdom Pseudomonadati; phylum Pseudomonadota; class Alphaproteobacteria; order Hyphomicrobiales; family Rhizobiaceae; genus Rhizobium; species Rhizobium sp. SG2393. The sequence goes on along the minus strand of NZ_JBHGAP010000001.1, from coordinate 1,051,781 downwards.
CGGGCGATGGTGGGGCCGATGGCCATGACGATCAGCAGGCGGGCGGTCTGCAGGGCCATGATGAAGGGCACGTCCACATCGATGGATGCGGCAATGATGGCGATCGAATCCATGCCGCCGGGGCTGGTCGCGAGATAGGCCGTCAGGGGATCGATGCCGGCGAAGACGTGCAGTGCGTAGGCGAGCAGGCCGCAAAAGCCGATCAGGAGCAGGATGGCACCCGTGACCGGCACCAGGGCGCGGCCGGCATGCAGCAGCACGTCGCGGTCAAAGCCGAGACCGATCGTCCAGCCGAGCAGGGCATAGGCAAGCGCCAGCACGAGTTCCGGGACATAGAAGGACAGGCCGGCCACATGCAGCACGGCGCCGAGCACCAGCGGACCGAGCAGCAGGCCGGCGGGCAGGCGCGTCGCCCGGCCGAGGAGCGTGCCCGCAAGCGCGATGGCGGCGGCGGTCATGGCCTCGGCGTAATCGGGCATCTCGAAGAAGGCGTGGGCGGGCGTGCCGGCGGTGACGCCTGCCACGGTGCGCGCGACGATGGCGGCAATGCTGGCGACGAAGATGACGCGCAGATACTGCATAAAGCCGACGAGACGCGCATCCGCGCCATAGGCCTGCGCCATCAGGACCATGGCGGAGGCAGCGCCGGCCGAGGAGCCCCAGATGGCGGTGGTGGCCGGCAGTACCTTCAGCCGCGCCAGCGCGTAGCCGCTCAGCGCACTGACGGCTATCACCGCGACGATGGTCGCCAGAAAGAGCGGCCAGCGGGCCGCGAAGGTGACGAGGATGTCGGCCGTCACGGTGGTCGCGATCATCACGCCGATGACGGCCTGCGCGAAACTGCGGCTGAAGGCGGGCATGGAAAGGCGGACGCCGGCGAGCGCGATCATGATGCCGGCGGCCATGGGGCCGATCAGCAGGGCGGCGGGCAGGCGCACGGCCTCCAGCACGAGGGTAATGGCAAGGCTGAGGGCGATCAGCGAGAGCCAGCGCAGGGCGATTGCGGGCATGGGTGTTTCGCGCTTTCCTCGGCTTGTCCGTCCGGCGGTCTCTTCAGGACCGTTCCGACCGTCTGCGACTCGTCTCCCGCCTTTCTTCTAAGCCGATCCCCGCGGCATGGGGAGATCCGCCGGGGCGATTTCTTCGATCACGCGCAACCGTCGATTTGGCTTGCAGGCCGAGGCCGAATCCTGCCACCTCCAGCCCATGCAGTTCGCACCCCAACAGGATGAAGCCCTCAAGGCCGTTTCACGCTGGCTGAAGGAGGGTCGCTCGCCGCTCTTTCGCCTGTTCGGCTATGCCGGCACGGGCAAGACGACGCTTGCCCGGCATTTTGCCGAGAATGTCGATGGCGAGGTGCTGTTTGCAGCCTTCACCGGCAAGGCGGCGCAGGTGCTGCGCTCGCGCGGGGCGTCCAACGCCAAGACCATCCATTCTCTGATCTACCGGCCGCGCGGTGAGGAAGAAGTGGAAAACGAGGAGACCGGCAAGACGCAGGTCGCGCCGATGTTTTCCATCAACCGCCAGTCGCCCGTCGCCAAGGCGGCGCTGATCATCGTGGACGAATGTTCCATGGTGGACGAGCAACTGGGCAAGGATCTCATGAGCTTCGGCACGCCGATCCTCGTGCTGGGTGATCCCGGCCAGTTGCCACCCGTTTCCGGCGGCGGTTTCTTCACCAACGAGGAGCCGGATTTCCTTCTGACGGACATCCACCGGCAGGCGCGCGACAACCCGATCATCCAGCTCGCCATGCAGGTGCGCGAGGGCAAGGAGATCATGCATGGCGACTATGGCACCGCGCAGGTTATCCCGCGCGGCGAGGTGACCCAGCCGCTGGTGCTGGAGGCCGACCAGGTGCTGGTGGGAACCAACAAGACGCGGCGCCGCTACAATATGCGGCTGCGCGAGCTGAAAGGCTTCACCACGGAATATCCGCAGTCCGGCGACAAGCTGGTGTGCCTTCGCAACGATCCGGCCAAGGGGCTGCTCAACGGCTCGCTCTGGCAGGTCATGAGCTCGTCCAAGGAGACGGTGAAGCCCGGCATCAACCTGATGATCCGGCCGGAAGACGACGACATGGACCGCGGTGCGGCGAAGATCAAGCTGCTGAAGGCCGCTTTCGAGGAAACGGAAGGCGAGATCCCGTGGTCGACGCGCAAGCGTTACGACGAGTTCGACTACGGCTATGCGCTGACGGTCCACAAGGCGCAGGGCTCGCAGTGGAACACGGTCGTGTTGTTTGACGAGAGCTGGGCGTTTCGCGACACGCGCGAGCGCTGGCTCTACACGGCGATCACGCGCGCCGCCGAGCGCATCACGATTGTGCGCTGACGGCGAGCAGGATCAGGGGGCCGTCAGGAGATTGAGATTCGTCACGAGCGGCGCATCGTCCTTGGCGCTGGCGCCCAGGGAGCGCTGGCAGGAGCGAGCGGCGGCGAAGGCTTCGCGTGTCAGCTTCTGGTGATAGATGCTGGTCTTGGTCAGGCACAGCATCAGCGGGCTGGAGAGCCCGGATTTCTCCGAATAGGCAAACAACGTTCCGGTGACCTTGAGCCAGCTTGCGGCCAGCGTGGTCGACTCGAATGTCAGGTCGGCCGATGTGTCGATGCTGTCAGCGGTGATAACCCTGGTTGCCACCCGGTCACGGGAAGGGTCGTGGATGAGGTCGACCACGAGGTCTCCGTCGGCGTTCAGTGTCCGGATCTGAATGGAGAAGCGCATATCGCGCACCGTACCGTAGGGCGGCTGAGCGGTGCCGGGCATCGGGTAGACCTGAATACGATAGTTTGTTGCTGCTTCCCGCATCGCTTCGGCAAAGCGGCGTTCCGCACCGCCGGCCGGCCAGCTTTCGGCGATCGACACGAAGGGAAGGGACAAGGCGCGATCCCCACCGGGTTGGCTAAGTCGTGTCGAGAAATGGCCGTTGCGAGCGCCGTCGAGGGATAGGGCAGGGGTGCTGAGCGGTGCGAAAAGGGCCAGCGGCAGCACGAAGGACAGTAGTGCCATTGGCGAGGAAAGCGGCTTCGGCCGCCAGGTCGCGCGGGCCGCGGCAGCAGGCGTCACCGTTCCTGCAGGGGCCAATGGATCCGCCGCGTTGCTGACATGCTGCGGAGCGAGCGGCGCGTAGGATGGCACATAGGCGCCTCTTGGCAGGCTGATCCGCCAGGTCTCGTCCCCGACTTCTTCGTCGTAATAGCGGTCGAGAAGCTTGCGCAGCTTTCCCGCATGCACGCGAACAAGGGGGTCGGTATCGGCGTTGAAGTCCGATGGCTTGCCGAAGACGTCGATGGCGATGGCATAGCCCTTCAACTGGGCGCCTTCGCCGGCCAGTTCCCGTGTGACCACGTAGGAGAGAAAGTTTCGCAGCCGTTCGGAGCGCGAGAAGACGTTGCTCGACAAGACCCTGTCGAGACTCAAGCGGATGTCCGCGTGGGATGGCCTGGTCCCCTGGAGCATGGCACTTTCTAAAATTCAGATCCTGGCGGGATGGCTGCCGGTCGACATGGTCGCCGACGGTGCCACTGTCAGTCGATTCGGGCGCCTGACGAAAGCGGCACCATCGCGTTCTTACCTTCGTATCCACAGAAGAGGCAAGCCGGACGCGTAATGGTGGGGACAATCTTCTGCGTCCGTTGCGACCATCTCCGGTCGCTCGGATGCCGGGCGTCAGACGTCGCCCGGCATCCGCGTTTTTTTGTCAAAGCTATCCACCAAGGCGCCGCGCCCGAAAGGCCGTGAAGCGCGCCGCCTCGTCCTTAAGGCCGTATCAGGCGCCGAGGGCCGCCTTGTTGGCTTCGAGGAAGCTTTTCAGATCCTGCGGCGCCTTGCCCGAGAGCGTGCGGACATCGTCCGTCACGACGTCGAAGAGGCCTTCGCGGGCATTGCGGTCGAAGGACACGAGAGCCGGGATGAAGCCTTCCGGAAGGCCGGCATGGGCAAGGCCCGTCGCAAGGCTTGCATCATCGATGTTGACGACGGCGATCGGCTTGCCGGTGATCTCCGTGACGAGGGCCGCGATTTCGCCGTTGGTGTAGGCTTGTCCGCCGGTCAGCGTGTAGGTGCGGCTCTCGCTGCCTGCAGCCAGCAGCGCGCCGGCGGCTGCGGCGGCCAGGTCCGCGCGGGCGACGTAGGGGTTCCGGCCTTCGCCAGCCGAGGTGTACCAGGTGCCGGAGGCCAGAGCTGCCGGCAGCGACATGAAGAGGTTTTCGGCGTACCAGGAGTTGCGCAGGATCGTGTAGGCAATGCCGCTTGCCTTGATCACCTCTTCCGTCCCGAGGTGGTCAGGCGCAAACGTGATGACAGAGGTGTCGGCGTTCGGCAGCGAGGTATAGGCGATGTGGCCAACGCCGGCGGCCTTGGCAGCGGCGACGGCGGCCTTGTGCTGGCGCAGGCGGGTCTGGTTCGCGTCGAGCGCATCGGTGGAGATGATGAGCAGCGTGTCGACGCCGGCAAAGGCCGCGGCAAGCGTATCGGCAGACGCGTCGAAATCGACGGCGCGGGTCTGGACGCCACGGGCAGCGAGATCGCCAAGCCGGGCCGGGTCGCGGCTGCCGGCGACGATGTCGGAGGCAGCGATCTTGCCGCTTGCGAGCAGATTGTCGATGACGAGACGCCCGAGCTTGCCCGAAGCGCCGGTGACGAGAATGGTCTTGCCCATAGTGAGTTCCTCTTGAGCGGCCGGGAAGCGCGAAACTGCGTCTTCCTCGTGAAATATCTTCAGTCTCTTTTTGAGACCATGTCTTATTTCGGAATTGACGGGAGATTGTAAAGGAGGCAGAAAATCATGCGAAGGTTACTTGGAAGGAACCACCATGAACAGGCATGTGCGTGACAGCCGGGGCGAGCGGGTGCTGACGGTGATGGGCCTGAGCTTCACCGCTTCCGACTGTCCGGTGCGCGATGTGGTCGATCACATGGGCGGCAAGTGGAATGTGCTGCTGATGTTGTCGCTGGCGGCGGGTCCGACGCGATTTTCGGCGCTGAAGCGGCAGATTCCCGATATTTCCCAACGTATGCTGACGCAGACGCTGCGCGATCTGCAGCGCGACGGCTATATCAGTCGTACCGTCTATCCGACGCTGCCACCGAGCGTCGAATATAGCCTGACGGAACTCGGGCAGTCGTTCCTCGGGGTTCTGAGAGTGCTTGTCGACTGGTCGGTCGAGCATCACGGCGCAATCAAGGATGCGCGCCGCCGGTTTGACAGCGACGGCGCCTGAGCGCCGCGCTGCGTTTTCCGAGCCGCCATCAGGCGACGCGGCGTTCCTCTTGGCGGTCGGCGAGCGCGAAATCGACTGCTGCCGCAGCGTGGATCGCGGTCGAGTCGAAGCCGGGAAGCGGCAAGTCGGCAGGATCGAGGATCAGGCAGATTTCCGTGCAGCCAAGGATGACGGCGTCGGCGCCATCTGCTTTCGCCGCCTCGATCAGGAGACGAAGATCGGCTCGCGAGCTGTCCTTGACTTGGCCTTGGCAGAGTTCGTCAAAGATGACTTCGTGGGTCCGCGTGCGGCCCTGTCCATCCGGCACCATGATCTCGATGCCGTGGCGCGCCATGCGCTCGGCGTAAAAGCCGTGCTCCATCGTGTAGCGGGTGGCGAGCAGCAGCGGCTTGCGGCAGCCGGCAGCGGTCAGCGCGGCTGCTGTTTCGTCGATGATGTTGATCAGCGGCACCTTAACGGCGTCGGCGACGGCATCGGCCACGAGATGCATGGTGTTCGTGCAGATCAGCACCGTGTCGGCACCGGCGGCCTCGAGCCCGCGGGCGACGTCCGAGAGCGCCTTGGCGGCGCAATCCCAGCGGCCGGCCTTCTGAAGCGCGACGATGCGGGCGAAATCGACCGAATGCAGGATGACTTCTGCCGAGTTCAAGCCGCCCAGACGATTGCGCACGGCCTCATTGATCATACGGTAATAGACGAGGCTGCTCTCGAAGCTCATGCCGCCAATCAGTCCGATGGTCTTCATCTCGCAGTCCCCTTCGTTGCGTTCGGTGATGATGAACGGATGATCGCGCGATTTGCCTGCGAGAAGGTCGCAAAGATTGCTTTCCTTGCGTCTTGTGACGCGATAAATTTGCTTTCTGATGTGAGATGACGCGAAAAATTTTCGTGAAGGAGGATTGTTGCGATGCTGGATGAGCGTGATCGCAGGCTTCTGGCGCTGTTGCAGACGGATGCGTCGCTGCCGATTTCGGAACTGGCCGAAAAGGTGAGCCTTTCGCTGTCGGCCTGTGCGCGGCGCATTCAGCGGCTGGAGGAGAGCGGCCATATCGCGGCGCGTGTTGCGGTGCTCGACCGGGAGAAGATGGGGGTGCCGACCACCGTCTTTGCGCTGATCAAGACCGCGCACCATCAGGACGGCTGGATCGAACTCTTTCGCCGCACGGTTGGCGAGATCGCGGAGATCACCGAGGCGCACCGGCTGACCGGCCATTACGACTATATTCTGAAGATCGTGCTGCCGCGCGTCGAACACTATGACGTCATCTACAAGGAGATCGTCAGGCGCGTGGAGCTTTTCGACGTCTCTGCTTCCATCTCGATGGAGGTGCTGAAAAGCGGAACGAGCGTGCCGGTCGGGCACGCTCGCTGACAGGCTCGAGGCCGGCGTTCAGTCGAGGTCGATGTGGCGGCGGTCGTCGCAGTGGCGGATCGTGTTGCGCTTGCCGGCACGGTCGTGGAGGGCGGCCCAGGTGGTCGCGCAGTAGGCACCGCCGCGCTGCAGCAGAAGGATGCGTCCGGGCGCGCGCACGTGGGTGATCGGCGCCGAGGCGGCGCCGGAGAAATACTCGCCGCGGCCGCCGTTGCCACCGTTGTCATTGCCGGTGTTTCCGCGGTCGAAGGACTGGGCGAAGGACGGTGTCACGATCGCGGACAGCGCAGTTGCCGTTACGATCAGCATGGATGCGGTCTTCAGCATGGGATGCTCCTTTCGAGGGTGGTGGACGCCCTCCCGGCGTCCTTGTCCCCATCCTCGCAAAGGGCGCTCGCTGCCGCTGTTCCCGCCGGAACAGGCGGCACTTACTGCGGAGTGGCGAGGGCCGGATCGTTCTCGCAACGCGACAGGGGGATCTGCTTGAAGCTGTAGATCGCCGTGATGCGCTCGTCGGCGGTGTCGACGTCTACCGACATGCAGGCGCAGGCGTAGCCGTAGTTGCCATTGGTGGCGCGGTAATCGCCGGCGGAGATATCGGGGACGAGATCGAAGCCATCGGGATAGGAATCCGAGCCTTGCGTGCCGATGGTCCAGCTGGCGTCGGCATCCGTCAGCCACCAGTTGCCGGGTGTCGGGTTTTCGATATAGCCGCAGCGGTTTTCAGCGGCTTGCGCGCCCGCGGCGATAGCGGAAACGGTCAGGGCGCTCAGAAAGGCGAGGGAGATCAGCGACTTCATTGGGAAACCTCGATTGCTGCCTCAGGGCTTGGGCCCGTCAGGTCAGACGTTTGCAGGAAAAACCGTCGCCGCTCGCCTGTGAGAACCACTCCATGGTCGTCTTCGTCACGGCGGAAAGGTTGATGCGGTAGTCGTCGTCAAAGGAAAGTGTCCAGATGCCGTCCTCCACCGTTGCCGCGCGGATCGGCATCGGGCCTTCGCCGGCATCATAGTGCGTCGGCGTGAAGGTGAAGGTCGCGACCTCGCAATCCCAGCGGCCGACCCAGGGGGGTGTCAGGCTGTCGGCGGCGCGTGTGGGCGTTACGATCGTGCCTGCAAGCAGGGCGAGGGCGAGGATGCCGCGCATGACCGGGTGCCTCAATTGTTGATGGCTGTGATTGCCCAATGGGTCGCCGAGCAGGTGGAATTGTCGCAGATGGCGGCAAGCCAGACCGTGCCGTCGCCGATCGCGACGCCGTCGCCATTAACGAGGAGATCGCCGACATCGACGCCGGTGATGGCATCCAGCGTGTCCTGCGTGACGATCGTGTCGAAGTTCTCCACGAAATCATTGGCGTTCTGGATGTCGTAGGTTTCGCCATTGGCGTTGACCGTCAGGGGATATTCCGCGAAAGCGGCGATGCTTTGTGCATCGTGGCCCTTGGCGCTTTCGCGCAGGCCGTCGAAGGTCTCCCAGAAACCGTCCGTATTGCCGTGCATCGCTTCGATGCGCGCCTCGACATCCTCCTGGCTTCCCGCTCTCGCGGGCAGGGAGGAGGCGAGGAGGGCCGCCGCCAGGCCAAGGGCGAGCGGCAGTTTCGTCAGGGAGGCGGAGGGCTTGCGCATGGGGGCCGGCATCGTGGTTTGTTGGACAATGCCAATGTCTTAGTCGATTGTGCGGGGCCTGTGCAGGGGGTGTATCCCGGCGCGACCGCCGCCGCCCCACCATTTTCGGTCCCATTGCCGCTTGACGCCATCCTCCGGCAATGCCATAAGGCGAACCGTACCGTACGGTACTGAAATTTGGCGCCGGAGAGCGCCGCGGGAGGAAGCCTTGCAGATCGACACCACCTTCGACGCGCCGGAGCGCTCGGAACGGCAGGAAGCCGTTCTCGATGTCGCCCTTGGCCTGCTGGTCGAGGGTGGCGAGAAGGCGCTGACGACGGCCGGTCTGGCGCGGGCGGCGAACTGCTCCAAGGAAAGCCTCTACAAGTGGTTCGGCGACCGCGACGGTCTGCTCTCGGCCATGATCGCCTATCAGGCGAGCAAGGTGCGCGGCGTCGAGGTCGAGGGCGGGCGTCTGACGGCCGATCGGCTGAAGGCGCTGCTGGTGACCTTTGCGCAGGATCTGCTCGGCGTTCTCTCCGGCGAGGTATCGCTGGCGCTGAACCGGCTGGCGATCGGGCAGGCGAGCCGCGAGAGCTCCAAGCTCGGCCGGCTCCTGGAGGACCAGGGTCGCCGGCAGGTGCGCCGTCGCGCGATCGGGCTCATGGAGGCGGGCCGGCGTGCGGGCCTCCTGCGCTTCGAGACAAGCGAGATCGCTTACGAGAGCTTCTACGGCCTCGTTGTGTCGGATCTGCATCTGCGCATGCTGCTCGGCGAGGATGCCGGGCCGATGAAACATGAGTTTTCCCGGCGGGCGGGGCGGGCGGTAGACGCCTTTCTCACGCTCTACGGGACGGGAAGGGATACGGCAGCGGCCTGAGACGGGCTGCTCCGAAGGAAAACGACGAGCCAAGGGAAGGACACCACAATGCGCGTCTATTACGATCGTGATGCCGATTTGAACCTCATCAAGGCCAAGAACGTAGCCATCGTCGGCTATGGTTCGCAGGGCCGTGCGCATGCGCTGAACCTCAAGGACAGCGGCGCCGCCAACGTGGTCATCGCTCTCAAGGCCGGTTCGCCGACCGTCAAGAAGGCCGAGGCCGACGGCTTCAAGGTCATGACCGTTGCCGAAGCCGCCAAGTGGGCCGACCTCCTGATGATGGCGACGCCGGACGAGCTGCAGGCCGACATCTACAAGGCCGAAATCGCCGGCAACATCCGTGACGGCGCAGCGATTGCGTTTGCCCACGGCCTCAACGTCCATTTCGGCCTCATCGAGCCGAAGGCCGCGCTCGATGTCGTCATGATCGCGCCGAAGGGCCCGGGCCACACGGTTCGCGGCGAATACCAGAAGGGCGGCGGCGTTCCCTGCCTCGTTGCCGTTCACCAGAACGCTTCGGGCAACGCGCTTGATCTCGCACTCTCCTACGCCTGCGGCGTTGGCGGCGGCCGCTCCGGCATCATCGAGACCAACTTCAAGGAAGAGTGCGAAACCGACCTCTTCGGCGAACAGGTCGTTCTGTGCGGCGGTCTGGTCGAACTGATCCGCGCCGGCTTCGAAACGCTGGTCGAGGGCGGTTATGCCCCGGAAATGGCCTATTTCGAGTGCCTGCACGAAGTGAAGCTCATCGTCGACCTGATCTATGAAGGCGGCATCGCCAACATGAACTACTCGATCTCCAACACGGCCGAGTGGGGCGAATACGTGACCGGCCCGCGCATCATCACCGCCGAGACCAAGGCCGAGATGAAGCGCGTGCTGCACGACATCCAGACCGGCAAGTTCACCTCCGACTGGATGCAGGAATGGAAGGCCGGCGCCGCCCGCTTCAAGGGCATCCGCCGCATGAACGACAGCCACCAGATCGAGGAAGTCGGCGCGAAGCTCCGCGGCATGATGCCCTGGATCGGCAAGAACAAGCTCGTCGACAAGGCTGTGAACTAAGCGGCTTGCCGACCCCGGTCATCGCAGCGGCACGCCTTCGGCGGTGCGGGGATCGGCAAGAACAGGCTCGTCGACAAGGCTGTGAACTAAGCCTCGTTTATCATGTAGCAGCAAGCGGCCGGGGACATATCCTCCGGCCGTTTTGCGTTGGGGTTCCAAACTTCGAGGCAGTTCGGTTTCGTCCCGGAAAAGGCCGCAATGCTGCACCAAAAATTAGGTCAGCATTATTGACTTAAATCCGGACTCATGGTCAGGTGCGGCACAAAATTTCGAGGAAACACGTCATGAATTGGGAAAGCATCTTCGCCACCCGCGCGAGCCGCATGAAAGCGTCCGAGATCCGCGAGCTTCTGAAGCTTCTGGAGCAGCCGGACATCATCTCCTTTGCCGGCGGAATTCCTGACGTGGCGCTGTTTCCGAAAACGGAGGTGTCGGAGGCCTATGCGGAGGTTCTGACGGGTGCGCAGGGCGATGCGGCGCTGCAATATTCGGTGTCGGAAGGCTACAAGCCGCTGCGGGACTGGATCGTCCAGGACATGGCCAAGATCGGCATCACCTGCACGGCGCAGAACGTCTTCATCACGTCCGGCTCGCAGCAGCTGCTCGATTACCTCGGCAAGCTCTTCCTGTCGCCGAAGGATACCGCACTCGTCACCTGGCCGACCTATATGGGCGCGCTCGGTGCCTTCAATGCCTACGAGCCGAACTACGACAAGCTGGTGCCGCTCTCCAACCGCGAGCCGGCCTCCTACACGGATGCGGCGGTCGAGAAGGGCGGGCGCGTGAAGTTCGCCTATTGCGTGCCCGAATTCCACAATCCGACCGGCGTCACCATGACGAAGGCCGAGCGCGAATGGCTGCTCGACCTTGCCGAGACGCTCGACGTTCCCGTGATCGAGGATGCCGCCTACCAGTCGCTACGCTACGAGGGCGAAAGCGTGCCGCCGATTCTGGCGCTCGATCTTGCCCGCAACGGCGGCGATATCGAAAAGACCCGCACCTTCTATTGCGGCACCTTCTCCAAGACGCTGGCGCCCGGCCTGCGCGTCGGCTGGGTCGTCGCCAATTCGGAAGTCGTTCGCAAGCTCGTCCTCATCAAGCAGGCCGGGGATCTGCATTCCTCGACCGTCAACCAGATGGTCATCACCAAGGTTGCCGAGCGTCTCTACGACCAGCAGCTCGCCAAGATCCGCGCCGCCTACGGCCACCGCCGCAAGCGCATGCTGGCCGCGCTTGAGGCGCATATGCCCGCGGGTGTGGAGTGGACGAAGCCCGAAGGCGGCATGTTCGTCTGGGTGACCCTGCCGAAGGGCATGGACGGTGCGACCCTGCTGGCACGGGCGCTGGAAACGGTGCGCGTCGCCTTCGTGCCGGGCAAGGCCTTCTTTGCCGACGGTTCGGGCGAGAACACCATCCGCCTGTCCTTCTCCTGCGCCTCCGACGAGATGATCGACAGCGGCGTGGAGCGCCTCGGGCAGCTGATCCGCGCCGAAGCGCCGAAGGCTGCGTGAGAATAATCCGACCGGAGTGAAACGAGGATCGACAAGATTATGCTTTGAAAAAGAGGGCTTAGAGCGCCGATCTGATCCTGTCAGATCGAACAACGCTCTAAGCTAGCTTTTTAATTGATGGACTTTGTGGAGGGCCTGCGTGGATGCGCGGGCCCTTTTTGATTCCGGGTGAGGGAAGTGAGGACGCTTGGTGCCGTGCAGCGTGGCCGCTTTCGCTTGCTTTCTGGCACCAGCTACACCCCACCCGCCGTCATTCCCGGCCTCCGAGCCGAGAATCCATTCCAGGGCTGCGCAGCGCCGCGTGGGTCCTCGGGTCAGGCCCGAGGACGACGGAGGAGAGGGTGGAGAGTGGCGAGAGGACGGGCGGCGAGGCGGCGTGTCTCCCTGCACGGCGCCGGCACCGTCACCCGTCCGATCAGTCCCGCGCCAGCACGATGATCCGGTCGGCCGCTTCGAAGGCGACCTTCTCGGACTTCTTCGGGTTGACCAGCACGCCGGCGAGATCACGGGTATCGGCGTCGCCGGCGCGCTGGCGACGGTAGCCGATGGCGATTTCGCCACGTTTGAGGGCGGACAGGCAGACCGTGTAGAAATTCACGGGATTTGCGATGTCGATATAGTCGGACATCGGCCGCATGTAGATCTCCGAGCCTTCCTCATCCAGCAGCTCGTCGAAGATCGCCGACATGCTGGCGTTTTCCGAGGCCTGCGCGAGCATCAGGCTGACCAGCTTGTTGCTGACGACGAAATCGTCGGCGCGGGTGACTTCGGCGAGATCGCGGTTGCGCACGTCGATCATTTCGCTGACCACGCTGATATGGCGGCCGGCGGCGTCGGCGATCTTGCGCAGTTGCAGCAGCACCACCAGCGTGCGCGTGTCGGCCGATTGCGCGCCCATATGGTCGCTGTAGCCGAGTACCAGCACATGGTCGTAGGAGGGCACCTCGAGCGCGTCGAGCTGGCGGCGGTCGCTTGTGTCGATCCGCTTCAGTTCGATCGCCAGATTGTCGTTGGCCCGCTGGATGCCGGCGACATCGGCGGCAATGTCCGGCGTGTCGGCGGCGATCGTCAGCAACGAGCCCGGCGCGACATAGCGCGAGAGTTCGCCGGCGATGATCGGGCCGCGGCGGTTCCAGCCGAGAATGAGAGTGCGCTCGGCGGCGGCCTTTCGCGGCTGCGGCGGGCGCACGGCCTCGCGCGTCAGGCGGATCTCCTGGTCGGACATGCGGATGGCGGCGTCGTCTTCGGCGATGACGATTGCCTTTTCGCCGGGCGCGAAGACGCGGGTCGGGTGCGGGTTCAGATGCACCTTGCCCTCGGCATCCTGCAGGCCGATGAGGCTGCAGTGTTCATAGCCCATGACGCCGGCGGCAAAGGTCTTGCCGGTGAGGCCCGGCTGCTCGACCGTGTAAATCTCGCAGCCGTCGAAATCCAGAAGCTCCGAATAGACGGCGCTCAGACCCGCCTGCCGGCTCGAATGCACCACGATGCGCGAGATGAGCTCGTCGGCCAGCACCAGTTGCACCTCGCCACCGCCGACGATGCGGGCGACTTCCGCGTTGCGTGCATCGCGGATTTCGGCCGCGATCTGGTAGGGCTCCTTGCGGCGGTTGGGATCATGGACGATCGCCAGCACCGACTTGATGACCTGTGAATCCGGGTCTTCCGTTTCCGGCGACAGGACGACGACGGAGCGCGATGTCTGCGGGTTGACGATGCCGAGATCGTAGAGATCGGTCGGATCGCCGCTGCGGCAGATGATCTTTGTATTGGCGAGGTCGGGCACCTTGTCGGCGATATCGTCCTCCATCTCCACCTTGTCCTTCGCGGCAAGGATGACGATGTAGGGCCGCCGCCGGCTTTTGTTGGCGATGACGAGTTCGGAAATGACGTCGAAGATCGAGGGCGACCAGTTGAGGATGATCGTGTGGTCGCGTTCCAGCACATGGGAGCGGCCCTTGCGCAGCTCGTCCAGCTTGTTGTCGAGGCCGGAGGAAAGGACGCCGATCAAGGCCGAGAAGACGAAGATGCCGGCGATCGTCACCACGAGCGAGACGCCACGGAAGCTCCAGCCCATGTCGCCGCCCATGGTGCCGGCATCCATGGTGCGCATCAGGGATTCCCAGGCGCCTTCGATGAAGCCGACGGGCTGTCCGCCTTCCGGCGCAATGCCCGTCACCGCCAGGAACGCGGCGGCGATCATGATGACGATCAATGAAATGACTGCGAGCCAGCCGATCAGCGCCACTGATCCGCCGGCCATGCTCTTGTCGAAGGCGTAGCGCAGCCGCGCCCCCAAGCTGCCTCTGTTCTGCATTCCCCAAACCTATCTGTCCGACTGACCGAGAAATCGCAGAAAATCAGCGTTTCAGCAATGAGCCGGCAAAGCAATCGGGCGGCCGTTTTTGGTTCTGCGGCCGCCCTGCGTCTCTCGCCGGGTGGCCGGCTGCCTCAGCGCGCGCCCGAGCACTGCCAGCGCACGACGCGGCAGCCATCGGAATATTGCGAGCACTGCTTGATGGCTTCGCGGCGAGCGCGGTTGCTGTTGCTGCCCCAGCCAGAGCCCCAGCCGCCATCATCGCCGGCGGCGACGGCGCCGCAGGCATTCTTGAACCAGATGGCGACGCGGCAATCACCTGCATTCTCGTAGCAGTTCTGCTGCGCCTCCCTTTCGGCCTGGCGGCGGCTACTCCAGGAGTAGGACCAGCCGGTGGCGCCGGTATCGGGCGAATAGGAGATGGCGCCGAAGCTGTCGGCGAGTGCGCCGTGCGCGGAGACGAGCGAGGCGAGGACGAAGCCGAGGCCGAAAATCGAGCGACGAAGAACAGACTGCATGTGATTTCCCCAAGATTGTGGACCGAGACTGATCCGGAAGGCGATGCTGATATAACGGACACAGGCAATGACTTATTCGTAAGCGGGATGCGCCCATTTCCGGGCCTAATCCACGCCACGCCGGTCGTTTCGTGCGGGCGGTTAACGGGGGATTTCCGGCGGGCACTTCGTGTAGTCTCGCGTCATTGCAACGGATTCGCTCTGCCCATGTCGCTCCGCATCGCCACCTTCAATATCGAGAACCTGATGAGCCGCTTCGATTTCAGCGGTTTCCGCAACCAGCTCAAGCAGGATCGGGTGCTGAGGCTCTTCGAGGTCAGAAGCGAGGCGGAATATCAGCGGCTGGAGGAGGCGCGCACCATCGCGCATACCGACGACACGCGCCAGCTCTCCGCGCTGGCCATCGCCGAATGCGACGCAGACATCCTCTGCCTGCAGGAGGCCGACGACATGGCGGGGCTGCAGGCCTTCGAATACGGCTATCTCTTCAAGATGGTCGGTAATGGCTACCGGCGCAAATATCTGATCGAAGGCAACGACACGCGCGGCATCGATGTCGCCGTGCTGATGCGCGAGGAGACGCGCGACGGCGAGCCGATCATCTGCACCAATGTCCGCTCCCATGCCGCGCTCACCTATGGCGACCTTGGCCTTCATACGCCGGATCTTGCCGAACTCTCGCACCTGCCGACCGATCGCATCTTCAAGCGCGACTGCCTGGAGCTCGACATTTCCGTCGGAGGGCGGTCCTTCACGCTCTATGTCGTGCATTTCAAGTCCATGGGGCCGGCGCGCGACGGGCAGGACGGGCGCGCCGCGACCATGCCGGTGCGCCGCGCCGAGGCGCTGGCCGTGCGGCGTATCATCGAGGACCGTTTCGGACCGCGGGGCGGGGAGGCGTCTTTCATCATCGCCGGCGACATGAACGATTATCAGGAACGCGTCGATGTGATCGGCGACAGGCGCAGCGGCTACCGTTTCGAGCCGCGTGCCGAAGGGGAAAGCGCGCTCGACGTCTTCAGCCAGGACGATTTTGCCGAGAACATCGTGCGGCGCCGGGCCGAGATCGACCGCTGGACGCTTTTCCACAGCCGCGGGCCGCAGGAACGTCATCTTTGCCAGCTCGATTACCTCTGGCTGTCACAGGCGCTTGCTAGACGCAATCCGGGCGCCGTGCCGGAGATCATCCGCGCCGGCCAGCCCTTCCGAACCCTTTTTCCGCCGGGGCAGGCGGTGGAGCGCTTTCCCCGGACCGGCTGGGACCGGCCGAAAGCCTCCGACCATTGCCCGGTCGTCGCCACACTGGAACTCTGATGTCACCCGTTCAGCCTGCCCTCATCACCAACGGTATCCCCGAATATGCGATCTTTCCGGTCGATCATCTCGAACTCAACGTCTCCGCCGATCCGCATCCGCTGATCGCCAGCCACGGTGGCGAGATCCGCGACAACTGGGCGGCAGAGGTGGCGGCCAATCCGGCGCTCTACGATGGCACGATGATCCTGCAGCGCCGCATCGTGCTGTCGCCAGGCTCGGTCGTCGCGACCGGCCATGTGGTGCCGTTTTCGACGCTTCTCTACTGGCGCAGGGCCAAGCCGCCGGGTGGCGCGGCGCATCTGTTCTCCATTCCCGTGCTGCTTTCGTCGGACAATGCCGTCATCGCGATCCAGATGGGGGCGCATACGGCCAATCCGGGCAAGGTCTATTGTGCTGCCGGATCGCTGGAGGCGGAGGATATCGTGGACGGGCGCTGTGACGCCGATATCAACATGGCGCGCGAGGTGATGGAGGAGACCGGGCTGTCGCTGTCGGATGCCGCTGAAGTCGGTGGCTTCCACGCGCTGCACGCGGACGACTATGTGACGCTCTTCCGCGTCTACCGCTTTGCCGAGACGGCCGAGACGCTGCTCGCCCGCATTGCCGCGCACACGGCAACGGAAGCGGAGCCGGAGATTGCCGGGGCTGTCGCGATCCGCGACGCCGATCCCGGCCGCCACCACTATGCCCATTTCATGCCGCCCATGCTTGCGTGGATTTTCGAAGGCGGGCAGGTTGACCGCCTCAAGACCTGAAGAAAGCAGGAAGGGAGCCTCCCATGTCGCGCCGTTACGCCATCTACGATGTCTTCACCGCCGAACGCCTGAAGGGCAATCCGCTGGCGGTGGTCTTCGATGCCGAGGGGCTTTCTGACGCCGCCATGCAGGTGATCGCTGGCGAATTCGCGCTGTCGGAGACGGTCTTCGTGCTGCCGCCCGACAATCCCGCCCACGGGGCGCGGCTGCGCATCTTCACGCCGGCCCATGAACTGCCCTTTGCCGGCCATCCGACGGTTGGCACCGCGATTGCGCTCGCCGAGGCCAGTCATCCCGGCGCAACGATCGATCTCGTGCAGGTTCTCGAGGAGACGATCGGGCCGGTGCGGTGCGCGATCCGGCTCGCTGAGGGCGAACCAAGCTTTGCCGAATTCGACCTGCCGCGCCGCTCCGAGCCCCTGCAGGCCGCCTTCGACCGGCAGGCGGTGGCGGACGCGCTCGGTATCAAGAGCACGGATGTCGGCTTTGAAAACCATGTGCCGATGCTCTGGAGCGCGGGCGTACCCTTCGTGACCATTCCCGTTCACGACCTTGCGGCTGCGGCAGCCATCGAGTTCGACCCGGCCGGGTGGGAGCGCATCGCGCCGCTGGCCGAAGGGCGACTCGCAGCCGCCTATGTCTACTGCCGGGGCGGCATCCACCACCAGGCCCGCTTTCATGCGCGCATGTTCGCGCCCGGCATGGGCATCGTCGAAGACCCCGCCACGGGCGGTGCGGCAGCGGCCTTCTCCGGGACCATCAACCACTTCGACCAGCCGACCGACGGCCACCATGCCTTCCTGATCGAGCAGGGCGTGGAAATGGGCCGCGCCTCCTACCTCCACCTGCATCTCGACATCGCACAGTCGAAGGTGAGCGCTGCGCGGATCGGTGGACAGGCTGTGAAAGTGGCTGAGGGGGTACTTTTCGTCTGAGAGGATGCGGTGGAGCGACCTGTGGGTCCACCTGATTCTCTCTGGCGATTGCGCGCTGGCTTAGCAGGCCGTCAACGGCAAAACACGATCACGCGGTTTGCGAAACGGTTGCAGGACTCTGTTTAAGAGATTGATTTGGTGGGTGATCACGGGCTCGAACCGTGGACCCGCTGATTAAGAGTCAGCTGCTCTACCAACTGAGCTAATCACCCATCCGGACCGCGTCGCCGCGGTGTGAGGGGGGCTATAAAGAGCTTCTTTCGGCTTGTCCAGCACCTCGCGAAACTTTTTTGAATTTCTTTTCGCTGGTGCGAAATCAGCCTGTGGAAATCGGGCGGCGGGTGGGGCCGGCGCGGTGGGCGCCGGCCCTTGCCTGGCAGGGATTAGCGGAAAAGGGTCCATTTCTTCGGACGGAAGGCGAGGCGGGCGCCGTCCACATTGCCCCGGTCGCTCGGCAGTTCGATTTCCACGCTTGCGCCGGAGGCGCCGGTGGAAACTTCGACGTGGCGTGTGCCGGCAACGCGGCGGGACGCCGTGACGACGCCGGCCAGACAGCCGCCGCAGCCGTCCAGCAGCTCGATGTCGTGGGGGCGGAAGTAGAGCTTGGCGTCGCCGTCGGGTTGGCCGGGCGTCTTCACGCCGATCGGGCGGTCCTCGAACCAGACTTCGCCACCTTCGACGCGCACCGCAAGCGTGTTGGATTCGCCGATGAAGCCGTAGACGAAGGGGGAGGCGGGCGTGTCGTAGATCTCGTCTGCGGTGCCGACCTGCTCGATCTTGCCCTTGCTCATGACGACGACGCGGTCGGCGAGTTCGAGCGCTTCTTCCTGATCGTGTGTGACAAAGACGGTGGTGTGGCCGGTGCGGTCGTGGATGTCGCGCAGCCACTTGCGCAGTTCGCGGCGCACCTGGGCGTCGAGCGCGCCGAAGGGCTCGTCGAGCAGCAGCACGTTCGGCTCGACCGCCATGGCGCGGGCGAGCGCCACGCGCTGGCGCTGGCCGCCGGACAGCTGCGCCGGATAGCGCTTTTCGAGGCCGGTCAGCTGCACGAGGTCGAGCAGTTCCAGCGCGCGGCGGCGGATGTCGTCGGCCGGCGGCCGGCGGTCGGCGGAGCGGACCTTGAGGCCGAAGGAGACGTTTTCCAGCACCGTCATGTGGCGGAAGAGGGCGTAGTGCTGGAAGACGAAGCCGATATTGCGCTCCTGCACGGTCTTTTCCGACGCATCCTCGTCGCTGAAGAAGATCTGGCCGGTGGTCGGCGTTTCCAGGCCGGCAATCAGGCGCAGCAGGGTCGTCTTGCCGGAGCCGGAGGGACCGAGCAGCGCGATCAACTCGCCCGAGCGGATGTCGAGGGAGACATTCTCCAGCGCCGGGAAGCGGGCGAATTCCTTGACGATGTTCTTGACGCGGACTTCCATCAATTCAAGCCTTTCAGTGCCTGCGGCCGCTGGAGATCACATCCGAGAAGCGCAGCTCCAGGAGCGTCTTCAGGATGAGGGTGACGAGGGCCAGCAGGGCCAGCAGGGTCGCGACCGCGAAGGCGGCCACGAAGTTATATTCGTTGTAGAGGATCTCGACCTGCAGCGGCATGGTGTTGGTCATGCCGCGGATGTGGCCGGAGACGACCGAGACCGCGCCGAACTCGCCCATGGCGCGCGCGTTGCACAGCAGCACGCCATAAAGCAGGCCCCATTTGATGTTGGGCAGCGTCACGTAGAGGAAGGTCTGCCAGCCGGAGGCGCCGAGCGACAGTGCCGCCTCCTCATCCGCCGTGCCCTGTTCCTGCATGAGCGGGATCAGTTCGCGCGCGACGAAGGGGAAGGTGACGAAGACGGTGGCAAGAACGAGGCCCGGCACGGCGAAGAGGATCTGGATATTGTAGCTCTTCAGGATCGGTCCGAGCAGGCTGTGGGAGCCGAAGAGCAGCACGAAGACCAGGCCGGAGATGACCGGCGAGACCGAGAAGGGCAGGTCGATCAGCGTCGTCAGGAAGGCCTTGCCCTTGAACTCGAACTTGGCGATGGCCCAGGCGGCGGCGATGCCGAAGACAAGGTTTAGCGGCACGGCGATGCCGGCGACGATGAGCGTGAGGCGGATGGCCGAGAAGGTCTCGGCATCGCCCAGCGCCTCGAAGAAGGCCGGCACGCCCTTGCGCAGGGCTTCCGTGAAGACGGCGATGAGCGGCAGGACAAGAACCAGCAGCAGGAAGACCAGCGTCAGGCCGATCAGGGCGCGGCGAGCGAGCGGACTTTCGGTCGTGGCGCTTTGAACGTTCAGGCTGTCGGCATCATGCGCCATAACCATACCTCCTGCGGCTCCAGGCCTGGATGCTGTTGATCACCAGCAGCATGGCAAAGGAGATGATGAGCATGATGACGGCAATGGCCGTCGCGCCGGCGTAGTTGAACTCCTCGAGCCGGATGACGATGAGGAGGGGCGCGATTTCCGAGACATAGGGCTTGTTGCCGGCGATGAAGATGACCGAGCCGTATTCGCCCACGCCTCGGGCAAATGCGAGCGAGAAGCCGGTCAGCACGGCCGGCGCAAGGCCCGGCAGCAGCACGCGGCTGATGGTCTGGAAACGGGTGGCGCCAAGCGTCGCTGCGGCTTCCTCCACCTCGCGGTCAATCTCTTCCATGATCGGCTGCACCGTGCGCACCACAAAGGGCAGGCCGACGAAGACCAGCGCCACGACGATGCCGGCCGGGGTGAAGGCGATCTTCAGGCCGAGGGGCTCCAGAATGGAACCTATCCAGCCATTCGGCGCGTAGATGGCCGTCAGCGCAATGCCGGCGACTGCCGTCGGCAGCGCGAAGGGCAGGTCCACCATGGCGTCGATGATCCGGCGGCCCCAGAAGCGGTAGCGCACCAGAACCCAGGCGAGGATGACGCCAAAGACGACATTGACGAGGGCGGCCACGAAAGCGGTGCCGAAGGAGACCTTCAGGGCCGCGATCACGCGCGGATCTGCCGCGAGCGCCAGAAAACTGGAAAAGCCAATGCCGCTGGCGCGGGCAACGAGCCCGGCCAGCGGAATGAGAACGATCAGGGTCAGCCATGACAGCGTGACGCCGAGCGCCAGTCCGAAACCCGGAATGACGCTCGGCTGTCTGATCTGCCATCGCCGCTGGGTGCGATGTATGGTCAAGTCTTATTGTCCCGGCTTGTAGATCTGGTCGAACACGCCGCCATCTCCGAAGAACTTCGGCTGAGCTTCCTTCCAGCCGCCGAAATCGTCAATGGTCGCGAGCTTCAAATCCTGGAAGCGGGCGATGTCCGCCTTGTCGGCCAGTTCCGGCTTGAAGGGGCGGTAGTAGTGCTTGGCGGCGAGCTTCTGGCCGACATCCGAGTAGAGGTATTCGAGATAGGCTTCGGCAACCTTGCGGGTGCCCTTGCCATCGACGTTGCCGTCAACGAGGGCTACAGGCGGCTCGGCCTTGATCGAGACGGAGGGGGTCACGATCTCGAATTTGTCCGGGCCGAGCTCTTCAAGCGAGAGATAGGCCTCGTTTTCCCAGGCCAGAAGCACGTCGCCGAGGCCGCGCTGCACGAAGGTGGTCGTTGAGCCGCGCGCGCCGGTATCGAGAACCGGGACATGCTTGAAGAGTTCGGTCACGTATTCCTGTGCCTTGGTGTCGTCGCCGCCGTTTGCCTGACGGGCCCAGGCCCAGGCTGCGAGGAAGTTCCAGCGCGCGCCGCCGGAGGTCTTCGGGTTGGGCGTTATGACTTCGATGCCGTCCTTGACCAGATCGCCCCAGTCCTTGATGCCCTTCGGATTGCCCTTGCGCACCAGGAAGACGATCGTGGAGGTGTAGGGGGCGCTGTTGTTGGCAAGGCGACCCTTCCAGTCGGCCGGGATCTTGCCGGTTTCCTTGGCGATGGCGTCGATGTCGGCTTCGAGCGCCAGCGTCACGACATCGGCCTCAAGGCCGTCGATCACCGAGCGGGCCTGCTTGCCGGAACCGCCGTGCGAGGTCTGGATCGTCACGGTCTCGCCCGTATCCGTCTTCCACTTTTCAGCAAAGGCGGCGTTGTAGTCCTTGTAGAGTTCGCGCGTCGGATCGTAGGAGACGTTGAGGATCGTCGTGTCGGCAAAGGCGAAGCCGAGGGCGCCGACCTGGATCGCGCTGGCCAGCAGGGCCGTTGTCAGGATGCGCGTGAAGCGTCTGGACTGCATGTTCACCTCCATTGTTGATGATCAAACACTATCAGTTCAGTCGTGTTTCGGAACGCAGGAATTTCCTTCCTGATGGCACGTCAGGGAAACGTCCTGTCTTTCAGGCGTCCATTCCGGGAATGGTGTGCCCGGCGGCTGTCGCGCTCAGGCTGTCGGCCAGCGTGGTGCCGTCGAGAATGTCACGCGTCGCCTCGGCCACCTTGGCAAAGACATGGCGAATCTCGCAAGCGGATTCGCTCGTGCAGTCGGCACAGCGATGGTAGGCGACCTTGCTGAGGCAGGGCAGCGGGGCGAGGGGGCCGTCGATGAGACGCAGCACCTCGCCGAAGCTCACGGCATCCGGCGCGCGCATCATCAGGTAGCCGCCGGCCTTGCCGCGCCGGCTGGTGACGATGCCCTCGCGCTTGAGGTCGAGCAGGATCTGTTCGAGGAACTTCTTCGGGATATTCTGGCTTTCGGCGATCTCGCCGATCATCAGGCTCGTGCCGGGTTCGACGCGGGCGAGCGCGACCAGCGCCCGCATGGCATATTTGGCTTTCTGCGAAATCATTTCTTCACGCCGGCATTGTCACGCTCAGATGACACGCCGTTTTTGTCCGGCCTGCCACGTCCCGGCACAATCGGCCGGAACGTGGCGGCAATGCAAGCCCGGTCGGGGCGTGTCCTGCTCGATCTCTCTAGAATTCCGGAAAGAAATCGGGTTGAACGCGCCGGTTTGTGAGCTTCAGCGACCGATCCGGCTGGATGACGTAGGTTTCCTCGACGCGCCGTCCGCGATCATCGAAGAACTGATGGGGCACGATGCTGCCGATCGGCGCCTTCGTCAGCTTGGTCCTGGGTTGGCCATTATAGGTGATGCTGCCGGGGATGGGCTCAAGGCCGGGGCCGTCGGTGGCCGTGCAGCCCGCAAGCACACCGCCTGCAAGGAGGATGCCTGCGAGCAGAGCGGCGATGCGACCGTGTTTCATTTTTCGTCTCCCGTGTTCCGAGATGGGATGTAGGCCGCAAAGGCCCGTCGAACAGGCGTTGATCCGGACAGTCGCCACGATTTGTCATGCTGCGCTGCAACATAATTCTTGCATCCGGACGAATCTGTGGAACACTTCGATCTATGGGAGGGATAACGGAGCGCTTGTCATGCGACTGACCCTGCCTGCCTGTCTTTCCGCTTTCATCCTTGCTGCGGCGCCTGCCGCTTCTGCCGCCTCCGCGGGCGATGTGCGCAGCGATCTCATCGAAAAGATCGCCGACATCGTCGCGATCGGACGACTGTGTCCGGCGCTTGAGGTGGATATGATCAATGTCACCACCGTCTCGCGCGGCAGCCGGATCGGCGAGCGCGCCGAAGATTATGCCGTGATCGAAACGCTTGCGAGCGCGCGGGAGGGAGCGGTTTTGAGAGCCGGCCTGACGGACAGCGCCTGCCTGGACGGCGCGCGCCGTTACGGTCCCGGTGGCAGCACGCTGCCGGGCATGCTGCGGCAACGCTAGGCGCAGGGCAGGATTGCGAAGCCTTGCCTTTCTTGGTCATCTTTTCGACATGGGAAGAGGCTGTAGACAGTGGCCGCCCGGCCGTCTATTCGCCGGGATAGCGAAATCCGGGGCGAAGGCTTTGCGCACCGGCTTTCGACGCTAGATTGGCACGATGCGGCGAGGCCGCAGCCCATAGCCGCTGACCGCGAGAGGAGACCGGAGAGCATGCCCGACCGGATCTGTGCGCCCGAAGAGATATTGAGCTTCTGGTTCGAGGAATTGACGCCCGAGAACTGGTTCAACCCGACACCGTCGCTCGATGCACAATGCGAGCGCCGTTTTGCGCCCACGCATTTGCATCTCGCACGGGGCGTGCCGGATAGCTGGCGCAGCACTCCGGAGCGGCGGCTCGCCGCGATCATCCTGCTCGACCAGCTTCCGCGCAATATCTATCGGGGCACCGCGCTTGCCTTTGCGACGGACGGCCTGGCGCTGGCGCAGGCCCGCGAAGCGGTGGCGACTGGCGATGACCAAAAGGTATCGGCCGACCGTCGGATCTTCTTCTACCTGCCCTTCGAGCATTCGGAGGATCTGCAGGACCAGGAGACGGCTGTCGCGCTTTTCACCACGCTCGGTCATCCGCTCTATCTCGATTACGCCATCCGCCATGCGGAGGTCATTCGCAGCTTTGGCCGCTTCCCGCATCGCAATGCCATGCTCGGTCGCGCCTCCAGCGAGGCGGAGGCTGCCTATCTTGCCCAGCCAGGCGCCGGATTCTGACCCGATGATCAATCGCTGCAATCACCGTGCCGGGCCTTCGGCGCGCGCCCTTCTTCTGTTTTTCGTCTTCGTGGGGCTGGTAGCTTCCGGCACACGGGGCGCGCTGGCGCAGACAACGACCCAGCCCGCCCCGCTGCAGCAGGTGCAGCAGATCCAGAAGCAGTTGCAGCAGCAGGGCCAGCCGCCGGCCGACGGTGCCAATGCCCAGCAGCCACCGGCCGACGGTGGCGCCCGCACGGAAACGAGCGCGCAGGTCAGCGCCGAGCTTGACAAGGAAGCGGCAGAGCTGAAGCGTCTGTCGTCATCCTTCGACGCCGCCAAGGACGACGACGTTGCGCTGTCTGAGCTCAAAGTTTCCGTCGATGCGCTGGCACGCCAGATCCTCACGACCTCGGCCGCGACACGCCCGCGTCTGGAAGAGATCAAGGGGCGCCTGACGGAGCTCGGTGATCCGCCGGGCGAAGGGCAGCCGCCGGAAGCTGCGGCTGTGACCGCCGAGCGCCAGCGCCTGATGAGCGAGCGCAACGACATCAATGCGCTGACCGGGCAGGCCGAGAACCTGTCCATCAGTGCCACGAAACTATCGAACGCCATCACGGCCACGCGCCGTACGCTGTTTTCCAAGGCGCTTTTCGGCGTCACGCAGATCTCCGGCGAGATGTTCTCGACGGCTGCAGATGCCTTTACGGTCGAGATGCAGACGCTCGGGCGCAGCCTGACGAGCTGGCTCAGTTTCTCTTGGACCTACAAGCGGCTGCCGCTGCTTGGCGCGATCTTCCTGTCGCTGTGCTCGGCGGCCGTGTTCCTTGCGGGCAGCAAGCGGCTGTTCGCCTCGATCTTCCGGCGGGATCCCGAGGACGACGATCCCAGCTATTTCCGCAGGCTGTCGGTCGCTTTCTGGTCGACGATGCTGCCGACGATCAGCGTCTCCGCCTTCGCGGTCACCAGCTATCTGTGCCTCGATGGTTTCAACGTGCTGCGCTCCGATATCGCGCCGCTCGTGTCCAACCTGCTCGGCACCATTGTCGCCGTGCTTTTCGTCGCCACGCTGTCGCAGGCGGTGCTGGCGCCTGCCTATCGCCGCTGGCGACTGGTCGCGGTCTCCGACAGTGGCGCACGCATCCTGACCGGCATCATCTTCGCCATGGTCCTCGTCAACGGCATCGACTATCTGCTGGCCGAGGTCAGCGAGGTCTTCGGTTCGCCCGTCGTGCTGACGGTGGTGAAGAGCTTCTTTGCCTCGATCATCATCGGTCTCATCGTGATCGGCGCCTCCATGGTCCGGCCGCTGCCGCCGGCAGAGGACGACATCGATGCCAAGCCGCGCCGCTGGCCGCGCTACATTTCGACGCCGCTCTTCCTCATCGGTCTCTCGCTGATCGGCGCGGCCGTCACGGGCTATGTGGGGCTTGCCCGCTTCATCGCCACGCAGATCACCATTACCGGTGCGATCGCCGTTGTCATCTATATCGGCATGCTGGCGGGGCGGGAGCTGTCGCGGCAGGGCGCGTTTGCCGATACGGCGATCGGCAGCCGGCTGGAGAAGCGCTTCGGGCTGAGCGCCGTCGCGCTGGACCAGATCGGCCTTGCGGCGAGCCTTGGAACCTATGCGCTGGTCATCAGCGTTTTCGTGCCGTTGCTCTTCCTGCAATGGGGCTTCCAGATTGCGGATATCCAGTCCTGGGCCTACCGGATCGTCACTGACATCCGCATCGGCAGCATCACGATTTCGCTTGCCGGCATCCTGGCCGGCCTGCTGCTGTTTGCCGCCGGCTACATCATCACCCGCTGGTTCCAGCGCTGGCTGGACAGCAGCGTGCTGGCGCTGAGCCGGGTCGATACGGGCGTGCGCAACTCGGTGCGCACCGGCGTCGGCTATCTCGGGGTGGGGCTGGCGGGGCTTGTCGCGATCTCCGCGGCCGGCATCGACCTGTCGAGCCTGGCGCTCGTTGCCGGCGCGCTTTCGCTCGGTGTCGGTTTCGGTCTGCAGAACATCGTCTCGAATTTCGTCTCGGGCCTGATCCTGCTTGTCGAACGCCCCTTCAAGGTGGGCGACTGGGTGACGACGGGCACGACGGAAGGCTTCGTCAAGCGCATTTCCGTCCGTGCGACCGAGATCGAGACATTCCAGCGCCAGTCGATCATGGTGCCGAACTCGCTGTTCATCAATGCGCCGGTCGGCAACTGGACGCACCGCAACCGGCTCGGGCGGGCCGATATTTCCGTCGTCGTCGGCTATGACGCCAATCCGCGCCGCATCCTCGAACTCCTCGCCGAGATCGCCGACAAGCAGCCGCAGGTCTTGAAAAACCCGGCGCCGATGACCGTCTTCGTCGGCTTCGGCGACGAGCGCATGACCTTCGAACTGCGGGTGTTCCTGGCCGATATCGTCAGCTCCATGGCGGTGCGCAACGATCTGCGGCTGCAGATCTTCGAACGGTTCCGCGCCGAGGGAATTGCGAGCCCCTTCGTGGTGGCGGACGCCGGTACGGCACTCGTTGAGACCGAGGAGGCTTCGAAGTCGGCCGCCCAGCCGGGTGATGCTACCAGCGCCTCGGCGACGGCGGCCGCCCCTTCGGTGGTCTCGCCGCCGCAGGCCGCGGTCACGACACAGGCGCCCGTGCCCCTTCCCTGGCAGCCCGGCGCCCGGCGGTAAACTTCGGTATTTCCACAAAAACGGCGTGCCATTCCGGCACAGCGCTTGACACGCGCCATTCAGCCATCATTCAGCCGCCCTGCCTTAAAACGGGTGCAATTCCTTCCGGGAGCACCTACAGTCTCCGGTGGAAGCGCCGCGCACGACCCGACGCAATCGCGCCGAGGGCGGGGCCGGCCGAAAGGGGCGACGCCTTGGCGTCGATGGGCCATGCTGAAGATTGCGACCGTTCTCTTTGCCGCTGTTTCCGTTGCCGGCCTTGCCCGCGCGGCGACCATCACCAACAAGGATGCCGATACGGCCGTTCTGGTGGTCGTCGAGGGCGAAAGCCGCATGGAGCTTGCAATCCCCGCCGGTTCTTCCGAACAGGTCTGCCCCAGCGGCTGCTTCATCACGACGCCCAGCGGCGACCGGATAGGTCTTGAAGGTGGCGAAACTGTCGAAATCGTTAACGGTTCGGCACTCATCAAATAAGAATTGAATTAACCTGAGCGCAAAGCTTTGAGGTTAGTGTTTTTCCAGGGGCGCTCATGGGGAAACACTCAATGTCATTTTTTGGCCTGTCCGGAATGGTCTATTCCGGTGAATCGCTGAACCATCACCGTATCGTTCTGGCGGAAGATTCCAATCTGTTCTCTGCAATGGTTTCGAAGCGGCTGAAGGAGCTGTTCGATATCGATGTGATCGTATGCCGGGATTTCGACGACCTGCAGTTCGCAATCGAGAATGACAGTTTTCCTGCAGCGCTGGCGATCACCAATATCAACCTGCCGGGCGCGGAAAACGGGCAGGCGCTGAACTACCTGATCGAGATGAGCGTGCCGACCGTGGTCTTCACCGGCACCTTCCAGGAAAGCATCCGCGCCGAGATTATCGCCAAGGAACTCGTCGACTACGTGCTGAAGGACAGCGTGCTGGCCGTCGACATGCTGGCGGAAGCGGTCTGCCGCTTCCTCACCAATCACCGCCATCACGTCCTGATCGTGGACGACAGCCCGACGGCGCGCGCCATTCTGACCACGCAGCTGAAGCGCTATAATTTCAAGACGAGCGCGGCCGAAAACGGTGCTGTCGCGCTGGAGGTTCTCAAGAAAAACCCGGATATCGAGCTTGTCATCACTGACTACAACATGCCGGAAATCGACGGTTTCGAACTGACGCGCCGCATCCGCTCCGGCTATGGCATGCACCAGCTGCGCATCATCGGCGTGTCCTCATCCGCCGACCGGCTGCTGTCGGCACGGTTCCTCAAGGCCGGCGGCAATGACTTCGTCATGCGGCCCTTCGTCAACGAGGAATTCTACTGCCGCGTCAACCAGAACCTCGACACGCTGATGAAGATCCGCTCGCTTGCCGAGCGCGTGAAGGCTGTCGCCTGATCACTTCGCGGTCATCGTCACACAAAGACCCCGCCGTCATTGCTGCCGGCGGGGTCTTTGTTTTGCGAGGCCAAAGGGTTTCCGCGGCTCAGCGGACGGCCTGAAGGGTCAGCTTGCGATCGGCGCGCTCCTGCTGTGGCGAGCGGTTGTAGAGTTCGCGATAGCACTTGGAGAAATGCGAGGCGGAAACAAAGCCGCAGGCGACTGCCACTTCCACAACCGGCATGGCCGACTGAACCAAGAGGTGGCGGGCGCGATCGAGGCGGATTTCGAGATAGTAGCGCGCCGGCGAGCGGCCCATTTCCTGGCGGAACAGGCGCTCGATCTGCCGGCGCGAAAGATCGGCCGCGTCAGCGATTTCCAGAAGGGACAAGGGCTCTGCAAGGTTGGCTTCCATAAGCTCGATGATCGACAGAACCTTGGAATTCTGAACGCCGAGGCGGGCGCGCAGCGGCAGGCGCTGGCGGTCATGGGAGCCGCGCACGCGGTCGGTCAGCGCCTGTTCGCAGACGCGGTTGACGAGGTTCTCGCCGAAGTCCTGGTCGATCAGATTCAGGACCATGTCGAGGGAGGCGGTGCCGCCAGCACAGGTATAGATGTTGCTGTCGATCTCGTAGAGGTCGGCGTAGACCTCTGCCTGCGGGAAGGCTTCGGAAAAGCCCGGCAGATTTTCCCAGTGGATGGCGCAGCGCTTGCCGTTCAGCAGGCCGGCTGACGCCAGCACATGGGCGCCCGTACAGAGGCTGCCGACCGCAATGCCGCGATTGTAGGTCTCGCGCAGCCAGGCGTTGACCGACTTGTTGTAGAAATCCTCGACATAGATGCCGGAACAGACGATGACCATGGAAGGGCGGTTTTCGCCGCCGAGCAGCTTGCGTTCGTCGGCCAGCGAGGTGTTGGCCTCGATGCCGATGCCGCTCGAGGACAGAACCTTGTCGCCGTCGGTGGAGGCGAGGCGCCATGTATAGGCTTCGTAGCCGAGCATCCGGTTGGCGATGCGCAGCGTTTCGATTGCCGCAGAAAAGGGCAGCATCGAGAAGTTCGGCACGAGGAAGAAGACGAGCGAGCGCTTCTTCGACAGCGGTTTTGACATGGCTTTGTTCCCCGGTTCTTTGTTCCCATTGCGCCTCTTATGCAAAGGAACTGCTTTTCCATTTGCGACATTTAATCGAAATGCGGCGACGGGTGCGCTGCACAATCCATCACGAGAGGTGATTTTGTCATCGGAATTGTGTCGCATTTTCGCTGCGTCGCCGGGGATAATGACGCAGACGGGCAAAAATCACTGTCGATGACGTGTTTGGCCTGGATTTCCCATCGGATGGGACGGTCGGGCGCGGGGCTGACCTGTTTGCGACTTTTGACGGCAGGCTGAAATAAAAACGGGCACCTCGTTTCCAAGGTGCCCGTCAGGCGTCAGATGGACCGTCATGGTCCTGATATCGGCACGCAGGTTTCACTCGGCCACCCCGTGGTTTTGGGCGGAGGTGATGGTGCGATAGCCCATGTCCTTGCGCAGGTCGTGCGGCATGCTTTCGAGAGTGCGCTGGTCCTGATAGCGCTGATAGGCCGTGAGGAGGCCGGCGACTGCGGCGGTCAGGCGGGCGAACCGGCGCGACAGCGATGCGGGGTCAAGCGGCTGCAGGGTGCGGGGATAGTCGAATGTATCGAGTGCCATGGTCTTCTCCTTGGGATGGCGGGGATGTGCAGGCCGATTATCGGTAGGCCGATCGCATCAGTCCAATGAATGATTTTTCGCTAAAACATCACGAAAACTGAAGTGTGCGCTGGCGGGCATCTCCCGCATGGAGGCCGGTGCCCGGTACGGCCAGCCGATATCGTCCAGCAAATGCGACGGAAGCTTTTCGATTTCGGCGATCACGTGCCGCATGCGGCGCCGGTGGGCGAGGTTTTCCAGCCGGCGGGCGATTCCCGTCAGCATGGCCGACACAGGGTCGGGTGGCGGGCGCCGGAGCGAGATGTCGATGGTCATGGTCCTGTCCTTCAATTGGGGAGGGCTCCCCTGAGCAAGGCCAGTGTCTCGCCGAATTGACTTTCAGGGAAACGAAATGATATCGTCATAAAGATCAATAAATCTGAACGGTGACGCCATGGCCCTGTCCTCCCGCCCCAACCTGCCGCTTCTGGAAACGGATGTGCTGCGCACTTTTATCGCCATTGCCGATACCGGCAGTTTCACGACGGCGGGCGAGGTGGTGTTCCGCACGCCGTCTGCCGTTTCGATGCAGATCAAGAAGCTGGAGGAGATGCTGGGCGTGCCCGTCTTCCGCCGCGATGCGCGCTCGGTGTCGCTGACGCCGCATGGAGAGATGCTGCTGAGCTATGCGCGGCGGATGATTGCGCTCAACAACGAGGCCGTGGCCCGCTTCGTTTCTCCGGAGATGAACGGCGTCGTGCGGCTCGGCGCGCCGGACGATATCGGCGAACTGATGCTGCCGGGCATTCTCCGGCATCTGTCGGAGACCTGGCCCAATCTTGCCGTCGAGGTCACCATCGACAATTCCACGCATCTGCGCCGCGCCGTGGAGGAGGGGCGGCTGGATCTCACCCTCTTCAACTTCCTGCACGGGATCGCGCCTGATCCGGCGCTCAAGGTGATGACCGAGGATCTGGTCTGGGCCGGCAAGCGCCACGGGCACGCGCATCTCAAGGATCCCGTGCCGATTTCGGTCTGGGAAGAAGGGTGCGTCTGGCGCAAACAGGCGCTGGATGCCCTGACGGCGGCGGAAAAGCCGTTCCGGGTTGCCTATTTCTGCGCCCATCACATGGGCCAGATCGCCGCCATCCGCGCCGATATCGCGATCGCGCCGCTCGCCCGCTTCCTGCTGCAGGACGACATGGTGGCGCTGGACGAGCGGGACGGGCTGCCGAAGCTCGGCACTTACGACATCGGCCTTGTGACCCGCGAGGGTGCGACGCAGCCGGTGCAGGCGGTGGCGGAATATGTGCGCTGCGTTCTCGGCGACCGCTCCGTGCTCGACAGCGTCAAGGCGGCGGCCTGAAAGCCGCCGACAGGTGACAGGTCGGGCCTATTCGCGCGAGCGGCGACGGCGGCGCCCGCCATCGGCGGCGTCGGCCAGAACCTTGCGCTCCGGCAGGGTCACGACCTTGGCGAGTTCCGGGAAGGCATCGGCCTTGTTGGGCATGGCCATGGCGTTCACGAAGAGCTGCTGGAAATTGCCTTCCAGCGCCGTCTCGATCTTTTCGATGCGCTGCACGACGCTTTCGATCTCGCGGCGGTGATCGCGGTTCAAGAGCGCCATCAGCGCGCCGGTGCCGGCGGCATTGCCGACTGCCTTGACCTCGGTGAGATCGCAGTCCGGGATGAGGCCCAGCACCATCGCGTATTTCGGATCGATAAAGGAGCCGAAGGCGCCGGCGAAGCGGATCGTATCGACGGTCTCGACGCCCTGCTTTTCCATGAGAAGCTTGATGCCGGCATAAAGGGCGGCCTTGGCGAGCTGGATGGCGCGGATGTCGTTCTGGGTGACGGTGATGCGCTGCTCGCCGTCATGCAGGAGGTAGGAGAAGGTGCGTCCGTTCTCCAGGATGCGTGGGCTCTTGGCCGCCATGGCACCGTCCACCACGCCATCCTCGGAGATGACGCCGGCGAGATACATTTCCGCGACGACTTCGATGATGGCGGAGCCGCAGATGCCGGTGATGCCGACATCCTTCGCCGCTTCGGCAAAACCGTCCTCGTTCGACCACTTATCGACGCCGATGACGCGGAAGCGGGGTTCGAGCGTTTCGGGGTCGATGCGCACGCGCTCGATGGCGCCCGGTGCCGCGCGTTGGCCGGCGGAGATTTCCGCGCCTTCGAAGGCCGGGCCCGTCGGCGAGGAGGCGGCGACCACGCGCTCGCGATTGCCAAGCACGATTTCGGCGTTGGTGCCGACATCGACCAAGAGCATCATGCGATCCTGGCGATAAGGGCCTTCCGACAGCGTCGCGCCCGCCGCATCCGCGCCGACATGGCCGGCGATGCAGGGCAGCATGTAGACGCGCGCGCCGCGGTTGACGTCGATGTCGATATCGTGGGCCCAGTATTGCAGCGCGCCGGAGACGGCGAGCGCGAAGGGCGCCTGGCCGAGCTCGGTCGGATCGATGCCGAGGAAGAGGTGGTGCATGATGGGATTGGCGACGAAGACCATGTCGAGCACGTCGTGGCGATCGACGCCGCCTTCGGTGCAGACCTTTTCGATCAGGCCGTTGATCGCCTCGCGGACAGCCTTTGTCATGGCCTCGCGGCCATCCGGGTTCATCATGACGTAGGAGACGCGGCTCATCAGGTCTTCGCCGAAGCGGATCTGGGGGTTCGACGTGCCGGAGGAGCCGACGATGCGGCCCGACAGCAGCGAGACGAGATGCATGGCGATCGTCGTCGAGCCGATGTCGCAGGCAATGCCATAGGCCTCGTTCTTGAGGCCCGGATAGAGCGCAATGATGAAGGGCCGCGAGCTTTCCATGTCGCGATGGATGGCGGCGGTCACGCCCCAGTTGCCCTTGCGCAGGATGGACTGCACCTGAGGAATGAGGTGCGGCGCGATCAGCAGGTCCTTGAAACCCCAGTCCTTTGCGAGCATCACTTTCAGCCGGTCGAGGTCGCCGAGCGGCTTGTGCATGTCGGGCTCGTCCACCTCGACATAACAAAGCTGGACGGCGGCGTTGCGCTCGATGACGCGGTCGGAGGCGGCCTTGCGCACCACCTGCGCATTGACGACGGTATCCTGCGGCACATCCACCACGAGGTCGCCCTGGATCAGGGCCGAGCAGGAGAGCCGCCGGTTTTCCGGCAGGCCACGGACCTTGTCGTAGCGCTCTTCCTTCGGGCCGCGCGGCGAGATGTGGTCGTTGGAGGAGGTGATGCCATGCTTGGCGAACTGCCCCTCCTGCACCTCGATCTGGCACCGCCCGCAGGTGGCCCGCCCGCCGCAGACGCTCTCGACATAGACGCCCAGCTGCCGGGCGGCCTCGAGCACGGGCGTTCCGACGGGGAAACGGCCACGCTTGCCGGAGGGCATGAAGAGGACGAGGGGATCTGCGGACATGATGTTCCTTCCAACTTTTTAGCCCGGGCGAGACAGGCGCGCCCGGGCTCAACAGCCTTGGTTGTCGGCTTGACGTTTACTCCGTCGGTGCACCCGCACCCACGCGGGCAGCACGGCCACCACGACGGCCGCCCGATGCGGCGGGGGCCGGGGTTGCCGGGGCGGCGGCGCCGTGGCCGCCTTCGGCCGGCTTGTAGTCGCGGTAGGTCTTGATCCAGTTGGTGCAGTTCGGGTCGGTGCCGTTCAGCACGTTGGCGGCGCGCACGGCTTCCATTTCCTGCGGGCGGCAGGGGTTCATGATGGCGGACGTCATGCCGGCGCCGATGACCATGGGGATGAAGCCGGCATTGATGCCGTGGCGGTGCGGCAGACCGAAGGAGATGTTGGAGAGGCCGCAGGTCGTGTTGACCTTCAGCTCCTCGCGCAGGCGGCGCAGCAGCGCGAATACCTGCTGGCCGGCGGTGCCCATGGCGCCGATCGGCATGACGAGCGGATCGACCACGATGTCATGGGCCTTGATGCCGTAATCGGCGGCGCGCTCGACGATCTTCTTGGCGACGGCGAAGCGCACGTCCGGGTCCTCGGAAATGCCGGTCTCATCGTTGGAGATGGCGACGACCGGCACATCATACTTCTTGCAGAGCGGCAGGATGGCTTCGAGCTTTTCTTCCTCGCCCGTGACCGAGTTGATCAGCGGACGGCCCTTGGCGACCTTCAGCGCGGCCTCGATGGCGGCGGTGACGGAGCTGTCGATGGAGAGCGGCACGTCAACGAGGCCCTGGACGATCTCCATCGTCTGGACGAGCAGGCCCGGCTCCGTCTCGTTCGGGTTGACCGAGGTCACGCCCGCATTGACGTCGAGCATGGTGGCGCCGGCTGCGACCTGCTCCAGCGCGTCCTTGATGACGGTGTCGAAATTGCCGGCGATCATTTCGGCGGCCAGCTTCTTGCGGCCGGTCGGGTTGATCCGCTCGCCAATCACGCAGAAGGGCTGGTCGAAGCCGATGATGATTTCGCGGGTGGCGGATGCGACGATGGTGCGGGTCATGGGATCTTCCTCGGCGATTCCAGGGGATATAAAGACTTCTTTATATCGTTATGTGGTGGGTTGCAAGCTGTCTCGACGGGCGGGTCACCCTCCCGTGGCCTGCCCCTCGTCATTCCCGCAGCCCGGCTCAGGACAGGCGGGCGGCGTCTTCCTGCATCTGATCGACAAGCTCGCGCATTTCCGATGCCGGGCGGCGCTTCCAGGGGGTGCGGCCCTTCAGCACGCCGGATTCATGCACGATTTCGGCGACATATTCTTCCTGGCGGTAGGCCATGACGTGGATGCCGGCAACGCCCTCGATCTCCTTCACCTCATTGATGATGTCGATGCAGAGCTGCTTGCCTTCCTTCTTCTGGTTCTCCGCGCCCTCGAGACGCTTGATGACGCTGTCGGGAATGTGGATGCCCGGCACGTTGGAGCGGATCCACTTGGCGGTCTTGGCCGACGCCATGGGGCCGACGCCGACGAGGATGTAGCACTTCTCGTGCAGGCCGAGATCGCGGACCTTCTTCATGTATTCCCTGAACATGGGAACGTCGAAGCAGTACTGGCTCTGCACGAACTGGGCGCCGGCCTCGATCTTCTTGCCGAGGCGATAGGGACGGAAATCGTAGGGCGGGGCGAAGGGGTTGATGGCGGCGCCGAGGAAGACCTGCGGCGGGCTCGTCAGCTTGCGGCCGGAGAGGAATTTCGAGTTGTCGCGCATGATGCGCACGGTTTCGAGCAGCGACATGCAGTCGAGGTCGAAGACGGGCTTGGCGCCCGGCTGGTCGCCGGCCTGCACGCCGTCGCCGGTCAGGCACAGGATGTTGGCAACCCCCATGGCGGCCGCGCCGAGCACGTCGCCCTGGATGGCGATGCGGTTCTTGTCGCGGCAGGCGATCTGCATGATCGGCGCATAGCCCATGCGCGTCAGCAGCGCGCAGATGCCGACCGAGGACATGTGGCAGTTGGCGCCGGAGGCATCGACCGCGTTGATGCCGTCCACCCAGCCTTCGAAGATCGCGGCGCGTTCATAGACGTCTTCCGGATTGGCGCTGTCGGGCGGATTGAGTTCGGCGGTGACGGCGAATTCGCCGCGGCGCAGCACGCGTTCCAGACGGCCGCGCGAGGAGTGGCCGGGCAGGGGATCGAGCGGCAGGTGGGGCCCGAGGGGGTTTTCGTCGATCATCGGCATCTCTGTCAGGCGTCCTTGGCGGCGTTTTCGCGGGCGGCGGCGGCTTCTGCGGTCACGCGCAGCCAGGAAGAGGTTTCGCGCAGCGACTGGTTTACCGGCTTCTGCACATTGAGGATCGCGTCACCCTTTTCCATCTTGCGCGAGCCGTTCCAGGCCTGCACCCACACACAGGGCATGTCGGGCTCGACCTCGCAATTGCCGTTGGCGCGCACGCCGCCGCAGGGGCCGTTGCGCAGTTGTTTCGGACAGTTCATCGGGCAGGACATGCCCGTGGACGACAGGGCGCACTGGCCGCACATGCGACAGTCGAAGAGGAAGCCCTTCACGTGCTTCTCGACGAAGGTGACGGGACGCTCGACCCTGTTGTAGCCGAGCGCCTTCCACACGGGGTGGAGCATCAGGAAGAGGCTGGCGAAGCGATGGTAGAACCATTCGAGGAAGCGCGCGTTGCGCACCGCCCACAGGCGCACCGTATATTTATGGCGGGCGCGGCGGTTGGGCGATACGCCGGAGGGCGTGAAAGCCCCCGACGCTGCCTTGGCGCCCGGCGCGACATTGCCCGAGCGCTCCTTCGTGTCAGCCATCGTTTCGTCCTCCTGCCTTGACGAGCGCGACCAGCCGTTCCTTGTCGTAGGCCGCTTCGAGCTCGGCGGCGGCGCGGTCTGCTTCTGCTTCTAGATCGTCGGAGACGGGCACGGGATCGGCCTTGCGCCATTCGGCGAGATAGTCGTCGGTCTCGGCCGCGCCGGTGCGCATGGCGCACATGTCGATCGCCTCGGTGAAGCGCAGCGAAAGCTCGCGCTTGGCGGTCTTGCGGCCCTGCTTGATGATGACCTGGGCGGGGATGTCGCGCCAGTAGACGACGATGCGGTCTGCCATGTCCTCAAATTCTCCTCTTGGTCTGCGAGAATGATGAACCGGCCCGCGCATGGCTCACCTCGCCACGACGCCGGACCGGCTCAAATACGACGCTCGCACGGTTGATCGGAGAATGCGATCCGGCCGCTACCATATCCCACGGGAAATGCCGTGCCACAGCCAGGTCCACAGGGGCGGGTGGTACCATTGCCGCGATGCCCCCTCTGCCGCCACGGGCGCGAGGCGGCCGGCCAGGGCGTCGTCGATGGCGCGGACGGCAATGTCGGTGGCGCCGGCCGTCTGGAGCAGCGGGTAGGTGTGGATCGTGTCGCGTTTCGACGGCGTCAGGCGCTTGGTGTAGAGGATTGCACCGGTATCGACACCGGCATCGACAAGATGCACGGTGGCGCCGAAATTGTCTTCGTCGCGCATGACGCGGGCCCAGTAACCGCCCATCAGGCCGCGATATTGCGGATTGATGCCGGCGTGGAAATTGAGGACGGGGCAGGCAATGGCGGCGAGTGTGGTTGCCTGCAGCATGCGGCAGGAGATGAGGAAGACGACGGCCGGCTTCTCGGCCTGGAGTACGGCCAGCGCCTCGGGCGTGTTGATCGAGCCGATGGGAATGGTCCGCACGCCGGCCGCCCGTTCGGTCGATGCGTCGTAGCTTGACAGGATTTCAGCGGCGCGGGCGCGGGTGAAGCGTTTGCCGAAGCGGGAGACGACCATCGTTGCAAGCTGGCCGAGCGCGCTGATCCACCCGAGCTTGCGGGCGCGGCGGCGCAGGAACAGCGCCTTCGATTCCGGTGGCTCCTGAAGAACGACGATGTCGGAAAAGCGACGTGCCAAGGCATCGATCATCACCGACGGGTTTTCGCCGCCGGCGGTGACGATGACGATGCGTCCGGGAAGCCGGTCCATCACAGGAAGGCCGTGACGAGGGCGCCGGCCGCGGCGATGACGCCGGCGACGACGACGAGGGACAGAAGGCCGAGCACGCAGCCGATGGCGAGCACGATACCATCGCGCTGGCTGTGGGCCAGGCCGATGACGGCGATGGCAAAGGCGGGCGCCCAGTTGCCGAGCGGAATGGGCAGGAAGACGACGGTGGCCAGGACGAGGCAGAGGGCGCCCACGGCGCGCTCGGCAAGGCGCGATTCGATGATCCAGAAGCGGGGCCTGACGAGCCGTTCGACGCGCTCCAGCCAGGGCGTGATGCGGGCGACGACAAGTGCGAAGGTCGCCGTCTCCATGGCATAGTTAGCAAGCTTCGGCGGCAGGCTGACGCGCGGCAGGCGCGAGAATGTCATCTGGAAGGCGAGGTAGACGAGCGGCAGGCCAAGGAGGAAGGTGGCACCCGGCGGCAGCGGGATGAGGTTCGGCAGGGAAAAGACGACGAGGAAGGCGCCGAAGGAGCGGTCCTCCATCGCGATGGCGATATCGCGAAGCGACATTTTCGGCCTGTCCTGCCGGGAAAGCTCGGTCAGCAGCTCGGAGAGTTTTTCCGAGACCGGTGGCGGTGATGCGTAGTCCCTTGCCTCGAATGTGGTGTCCGTCATCCCCGTTGTCCTTTTCTCGTTTTGCAGACAGGATGCGCGGGGGCGCTTAGCAACCGCTTAAGGCGGGGCCGTGGCAGAAAACTGACGAAGATCAGGCCTAACAGAGCGTTATCGCCCGATACGGCACCGGGGGTGGGTCAGAGCCGTTTCAGGTCGGCGGCGAGATCGCCGTAGCCGGTGAAACGGTATTCGTAGTCGAGGCCGAGCTTCAGGGCGGCGTCCTCGGCCTTGCGCTGCAAATCCTCGTCCTGCGTCTGGGCGAGGTAGATCAGCTTGCGGTAATGGCCGAAATACATGTCGCGCAGCTCGGGATGCCGGTCGAGGCCGAGCGGCTCGACGACGAAGGCCTCGAACTGGCGGGCGAGGAAATCCGTTAGGAAAAAGGCTGTGAGATCGTCGTCCCAGCGCGCCGCGAAGGCCTCGTTGCCGGCGAAGAAGGAATAGCAGTGCGGACCGGCGATGCGCTCGACGCCGGCCTTCTCGCAAAAGACATCCAGTGCTCCGCCGGTGCCGCAATCGGCATAGGCGACGAAGATGCGGGTGTCGGGGTCTTCGGCGCGCTTTTCGGCAATCGCCTTTGCAAGGCCGGGCACGATGCGTTCGGGGTGGTTGTGCCAGATGGCGGGCAGACAGTGGAGATCGATGTGGGCGAGGCCGCTTGCCTCGCAGACGGCGAGGATTTCGCGGGCGAGCGCGCCGCAGGCGATCACGTGAACTTTTTTGGCCGTGATGCGTTCTGGGTCCCGAGAGGCCTGCGCTGTGTCGCTCTCGCTCGAAACGTCCATCGAAAGGAACCCTTCCATGACCAAATCTTCCATCGCTCTTCTCGGTGCTGCCGCCATTGCCGTCCTGACCCTGTCCGGTTGCGGCAATACGATCCGTGGTCTCGGCAAGGATACCGCAAACGCGGTGGATGCGACACAGGATGCCGGCCGCAGCGTCGAGCGTGCCGCCAAGTAAGGCCGAACTGGCCTGAAATGACGAAAGCCGGCTGCGGGTGCGGCCGGCTTTCCTGTTTTACGCGGTCTCGCCGGCCAGATCAGAGCTGGTTGTGGCGGCGCTTGAGGAAGTCCTTGGCGGTTTCGACGGCGATGGCCGCATCACGGCAATAGGCGTCGGCGCCGACGGCCTTGCCGAATTCCTCGTTGAGCGGCGCGCCGCCGACGAGAACGACGTAGTCGTCACGGATGCCCTTTTCCTTCATGGTGTCGATGACGACCTTCATGTAGGGCATGGTGGTGGTGAGCAGCGCCGACATGCCGAGGATATCGGGCTTCTCGCGCTCGAGGGCTTCGAGATAGTTCTCGACGGGATTGTTGATGCCGAGATCGACCACGTCGAAGCCTGCACCTTCCATCATCATGCCGACAAGGTTCTTGCCGATGTCGTGGATGTCGCCCTTGACGGTGCCAATGACCATCTTGCCGAGCTTCGGCGCGCCGGTTTCGGCCAGAAGCGGACGCAGGATCGTCATGCCGGCCTTCATCGCGTTGGCCGAGAGAAGCACTTCGGGAACGAAGAGAATGCCGTCGCGGAAATCGACGCCGACGATGCGCATGCCCTCGACCAGCGCTTCGGTCAGAATGTCGTAGGGCGTCCAGCCGCGTTCGAGCAGGATGTTGGTCGCTTCCTCGATCTCCTCCTTCAGGCCATCGTAGAGGTCGTCGTGCATCTGCTGCACGAGTTCCTCGTCGGAAAGCTCCGAGAGAATGATGTCATCGTCTGCCATTGTGTGGTTCCTCGTTCCCAGCGCGGTCAGGCGAAAATCCGGACGCGTCGATCCCATGCTAGCCATGCATACGGCAAAATCCCTTTTCGAATGCGACGTGGCGTGCGATGAAAAGCGACGGTGCCGGCCGGCGCGAT
This sequence comes from Rhizobium sp. SG2393, assembly GCF_042610495.1. NCBI lineage: Bacteria > Pseudomonadati > Pseudomonadota > Alphaproteobacteria > Hyphomicrobiales > Rhizobiaceae > Rhizobium > Rhizobium sp. SG2393. The sequence continues at coordinate 1,012,237 of NZ_JBHGAP010000001.1, read as the reverse complement.
AGGCTTAGCAAAATCAATGCATTCTTGCCATCTGGAAATGTTTGCCGATGATGTGTTCGAGTTGCGGCACTTGGTGGCGCATTGAGACCGGCCCCGCTCTGGCGGCTCGATAGCATATTGGGCGACACGGGCCTGACGGCGCGTTCTGGGAGAGGAAACGAGACATGACTGACATCACCGAACAGACCCCGCCCGAGGCTCCCGCGCGCCGGTCGCGCTCGGAAGGTCGCGGTGCCGCGGCCCGGCGCGCCTCGCGGACCGGCGGCGGCGCGGGCCCCTCCTTGCCCTACATCACGCGCAAGATTCGCGAATACGAGGTGCTGGACGAGGAAGGCCTGGCGCTGATCGAGTATAATGCCGAGACGGTGCTGGAAGAGATCGGCATCGAGTTCCGCGAGGATCCGGAGGCGCTGGCGCTGTGGCGTGAGGCGGGTGCGGACGTGCGCGGCGAGCGCGTGCATTTTCCGCGCGGCCTGTGTCGCGCGCTTCTGAAGACCGCGCCGAAGGAATTCACCTGGCATGCGCGCAACCCCGAGCGCAGCGTTCACATCGGCGGCAAGGCGACCGTTTTCGCGCCGGTCTACGGCCCGCCCTTCGTGCGCGACCTCGAAGGTGTGCGCCGCTATGCGACGATCGAGGATTTCCGCAATTTCGTGAAGCTCGCCTATATGGCGCCGTCCATGCATTCGTCCGGCGGCACGGTCTGCGAGCCGGTGGACATTCCGGTGAACAAGCGTCACCTCGACATGGTCTACAGCCACATCAAATATTCCGACAAGCCGTTCATGGGCTCGGTGACGGCGCCGGAACGCGCCGAAGACACGGTCGCCATGGCGAAGCTCGTTTTCGGTGACGAATTCGTCGAAAACAACACGGTGACGCTGAACCTCATCAATGCCAACTCGCCGATGGTCTTCGACGAGACTATGGTGGGCGCGCTGAAGGTCTATGCGCGCCACAACCAGGCCTGCGTCGTCTCGCCCTTCATTCTTTCCGGCGCCATGAGCCCGGTGACGGTGGCGGGTACGCTGACGCAGATCCTGGCCGAAGTGCTGGCCGGCGCCTCCTTCACCCAGCTGATCCGCAAGGGCGCGCCGGTGCTGTTCGGCACCTTCGCCGCCTCGATCTCCATGCAGTCGGGCGCCCCGACCTTCGGTTCGCCGGAGCCGTCGCTGGTCTCCTACGGGGCCGCGCAGCTCGCGCGCCGTCTCGGTCTGCCGTTCCGTACGGGCGGTTCGCTCTGCGGCTCGAAGGTGCCGGATGCGCAGGCCGCGCATGAGTCGTCCAACACGCTCAACATGACGCTGCTCGCCGGCACGAACTTCGTGCTGCATGCCGCAGGCTGGCTGGAAGGCGGTCTGATCTCCTCCTACGAGAAGTTCATGATCGACCAGGACCAGCTCGGCATGATGCAGAAGCTTGCCGAGGGCGTGGATCTTTCGACCGAAGCGCAGGCGCTGGATGCGATCCGCGAAGTGGGTCCGGGCAGCCATTATCTCGGCTGCGCCCATACGCAGGCCAACTTCCAGACGGCCTTCTACCGTTCCCCGCTCGCCGACAACAATTCGTTCGAGCAGTGGGAAATCGAAGGTTCGAAGCGCATCGAGGAACGCGCCAATGCGCTCTGCCGCTCGTGGCTCGACAGCTACGAGGCTCCGGCGCTCGATCCGGCGATCGACGAGGCGCTGCTCGCCTTCATCAAGGCGCGCAAGGACTCCATGCCCGACGCCTTTACCTGAAGCGAGCCCGAAAACGCCAGGGAGCAAGGCGGGGCGGCCAAGGTCGCCGACATGATCCAGAAGGAAGTCTGGCGTCCCCATTACCAGGTGATGGGGCCGCGGCCGAAATGACGGCCGGGATGGATCGTGGCGATGCCCGGCCGCGACTGGACAGGATTGCCGAGGATCTGGCGCCGCACGGATTGTCTGCCCGCGGCGTCGTCGTTTTTGGCGAGGATGACGACCGGCCGGCCCTGATGAGCGGTGAGCCGGCCGCGAGCGTCGTGCTGGTCGGCGCGGTGGGCGGCTCGTTATTCGAACCGTTCACGGCTTGGCGGCATCGGGATCCGGCGGGTGGCGGCAGCGATCCGCTCGACACCTGGTCGAAGGCCGTGATCGCGCCGGTGGCAGCGGCGCATGGCGCGACGGCCTTCTTTCCCTCCGATCCGCCCTATCAGCCGTTCCAGCGCTGGGCGATGCGGGCGGAAGGGCTGAAAGCCTCGCCGCTCGGCATTCTCATCCACCCCGACCATGGCCTGTGGCACAGCTATCGCGGTGCGCTGGCCTTTCCTGTTGTCATCGAGGCCCCGGCTGTTGCCGCCCGTCCTCACCCTTGCGAGACCTGCCGGACGCGCCCGTGCCTTTCCGCCTGTCCGGTCGGTGCGATCAGAGAGGACGGGTTTGCCGTGGCGGACTGTCGCCGGCATCTTCGCCTGGCGGAGGGGCAGGCGGGCTGCATGCTGGACGGGTGTATCGCGCGCAACGCCTGTCCGGTCGGGGTCGCAGACCGTTATGGACCGGACCAGCTGCGCTTCCACATGGCGGCGCTGACGCTGTGATCATGCCTTGGGATAGGCGCGCTCCAGCCCGCCGGATCGGGTCAGGCCGGCCTTGAAGGCCTGATAGGCGGGGTGCTGGCTGGAGCGGGCGACTTCGCTCAGGCGAATCTGCAGCCGCGCCGGGGCCTTGTCGCCAAACCAGTGGCCGAGCCGGTCGAGCTTCATGGAATTCAGGAAGGGGGCGGTCGCCTGACGGTCAAGGTGCAGGTGCAGGCCTTCGAGCAGGTTGTCGTCCTGCAACGGGTTTTCCATGATCAGCATCACGTAGGACTGGTCGGCTTCGCCGAAGGCCTGCAGCTTGTCGGCAAGGCTTTCCCGGTCTGGGAAGGAAATGGCGGCGCTGTTCATGGCGACTCGTCTCCGGCTCATCACCCGGATGTGATAGGGGATCGGCCGGCGGGCTTCAATCCGCCGGCTTCGTGATCCACCGTTGCCTAAAGCGCATCGCGATCTTTCAGATTCGCTCCTGACGCTTTCGCTTTTTGTTCTATCGCATGTCGTTACCGCAAAACCGCTGCACACTTTTGCGCGACATGCTTTAGCCGCGACGGCCGCGGCGTTCGCGCGGGGCTGCTGTCGGGCCTTCGTTGGCGGTCTTGTTGCGCAGCGGGCCGATGCGCTCGACGATGGTATCCAGCGTCGGGCGCGGGCCGGGCGTGTGGCTGTCGAGCGCCTCGCGCATGGCGGCGAGGTGGTTGCAGGACGTGCCGCAGCAGCCGCCGATGATCTTCGCGCCGGCATCGCGGGCAAGGCGCGCATAGTCGGCCATCAGCGGCGGCGTGCCGGAATAGAAGATTTCCGAGCCGCGGAATTCTGGAATGCCGCAATTGCCCTTGACGACAACCGTCGCGTTCGGATCGGCCTCGGTCATGTCGAGGAGCGAGGAGAGGATGTCGGAGGCGCCGACGCCGCAATTGGCGCCGACCGCGACCGGGCCGTCGCCAATATCCTTGGCCACCGCATGGATGTCGCGCGGGTGCAGGCCCATCATGGTCTTGCCGGCGGTGTCGAAGGAGCCGGTATAGACATAGGGCAGGCCGACGCGCACGGCCGCTTCGGCAGCGGCGCGGATTTCGTCTGCCGAGGACATGGTCTCGATCCAGAGCACCTCGGCGCCGCCGGCCTTCAGGCCTTCCATCTGTTCGGCGAAGGCCTCGACGGCGTCCTCGTAGGAGAGGGCGCCGAGCGGGATCAGCAGCTCACCCGTCGGGCCGACCGAACCGGCGGTGATGACCTTGCGCGGCGCCTTGTCGGCCACGGCGCGGGCGATCTCGGCGGCGCGCTTGTTGAGCGCATGCACGCGGTCCTGAGCATGATGGAGCTTCAGGCGATGGCGGGTGCCGCCGAAGGAATTGGTGAGGATGATGTCGGCGCCGGCATCGACGAAGTCCTGATGAAGCTTCGTGATGTTTTCGGGCTTTGCCTCGTTCCACAGTTCCGGCGCTTCGCCGGCCTCCAGGCCCATGGCAAACAGCGAGGTGCCGGTGGCGCCGTCGGCGAGCAGCACGCCCTTCTTCTGGAGCAGGTCGGAAAGCGGATTGGCGGCAGCAGTCATCGGGCACCCTCTCGAAATCAATTACAGAGAGATATAAAGATATCTTTATGTGATGGCAAGGCCGCATGTGGATGCGATGTTTTGCGTGGCTGATCAGCGGCGGAAATCGGCGTGCCGGGCCATGCCGAGGCCGAAGATGGCCAGCGCCGTCAGAAGCCACTGCGGATCGGCGCGGTTGAAGATGAAGGATTCCAGCATGCCGTTATAGGTCATGAAGATGATGACCATCATGCAGAAATCGGCAAAGGCGCGGTTGGCGGGATATCGCGTTGCCTTCACATAGTCGAAGAGCGGCTTGACGAAGAGAATGGCGATGATGATCGGCCCGCCGATCAGGCCGAAGGTGATGATGGCGTCGAGGAACGTATTGTGCCCGGAGACGATGCCGCGCACGTCCCAGTTTTCCTCGAAATTGGCTTCCATGCCCATGATAACGGGCGAGAGCCAGAAGCCGGCAAAGCCATGGCCAAACCAGGGATGATCGGCAATCGCGGCCGCGCCGAACCGCCAGATCGCGTCGCGTCCGGTAAAGGTATAGTCCTCGAGAATGGCCGACGTGATGTGCAGGAAAGTCGGCGAGAAGATCGTGCCGATTGTCAGGCAGCCAACGAGCACGGTGAACATGGCGTGCGAGATGATCGTGAAAAGGGAACTGCCGATGGCGCGGCCGGCAAGGACGAGCATGATAGCGACGGGCAGGAAGCCCATGGTGGTCTTGGACCCGGTATGGGCCACGAAGATGAAGGCGAGCAGCGTGATCGCCGCACCGCGCAGCATGGCGCCGCATCGGAACGCGTAGATGCCGAACATGGCGATCACCGAGAAGATCGGCGCCGTGACGTTCTTGTGGATCAGGTGGCCGCGCCAGAAGCCGGCATGCCAGGCTTCCGCGCCCGTGCTCTGGTGGATGGCCTTGGCTGGCAGGACGACGAGGGCGGCGTAGTCAATCAGCACCAGCGCAAGGACGGCTGTTGCACCCGCATTGACGAAGTCGCGCTCGCTGCGCGGGATGGCGATCAGGCCGATCACGATCAGCATGGCAACGAGGCTGAGCGTCAGCCCGCGCGCGGCCGATTGGGGATCCCAGGATTGCAGGCAGGAGACGTAGGCGAGCGCAAAGACGATCAGCCAGCTTGGCGAGACGAGGCGCGAGAGTTTTCCCCGCTCCACGGTCACGAGAATGGCGAAGAGAAAGACGAGGCCAAGACCGAGATAGCCCACCTGATTGACGACATTGGCCGTATCGACCACCACGACATCGGGATCGAGGTCGCCCAGGAAGGGCGTCAGCGTAAAGATGATGATGAACAGGCCGAAGCCCGAGAGAATGGAAGCCGCCGTGCGGACCACCCGGTCGAGGCCGGGCCCGATGTCGGGTGGTATCGCGGTCCTGATGTCGGCGCTGCGCACGGTGATGACTTTCCGGTAGTGGCTTGGGCCGGTGACGGGTTGGGAAGGGCAGTTTGCCTGGAGCCTACCCTGTGCCGAACATGGTTAAGGCGTGCTTAATGCCTGATGACGACGAGGTCTGGCGAGCCTGCAGAACGGGGAGAGGATGGCCACGCATGGCGCGCGGTCGCCTCGATCTCCGGACGTAGCGATATAACCCGAAGCGTGCCCGCGATGCCGGAGTTGGTTTCGCCTTTTCCTTGAGTGAAAGGCCCCGCCCGGATGGGCGAGGCCTTTGCTTTGGGATGCGTGACGGTGATGCGCCGCGTTGTCCGGCGCGATCAGGCCGCCTTCAGATGCGTCGTCGGGGTGACCATTGCCGAAATGATCGAGGCGAGATCGATGGCGCCGACCGGCCGGCCGGCCGCATCGACCACATGGGCCGTCGTGATGTTGTTGGCCGTCATCTGGCGGGCAGCATGTTCAAGCACCGTGCCTGTTGTGATGGGCATGCCGGTGGGCTGACCGCTGATCGGATGCATGATGGTCTCGACATTGATCACGCGGCCGCGGTTCACTTCCTTCACGAAGGCGGTGATGTAGTCGTCTGCGGGGTGGAGCACGATCTCCTGGCCGCTGCCCTGCTGCACCACGCGGCCATCGCGCAGGATGGCGATCTTGTCGCCGAGGCGCAGCGCCTCGTCGAGATCGTGGGTGATGAAGACGACGGTCTTCTTCAGTTCCTTCTGCAGATCGAGCAGAACCGTCTGCATGTCGACGCGGATCAGCGGATCGAGTGCCGAATAGGCTTCGTCCATCAGCAGGATGTCGGCATCGTTGGTGAGTGCGCGGGCGAGGCCGACACGCTGCTGCATGCCGCCCGACAACTGGTTGGGATAGTGGTTTTCGAAGCCCTTGAGGCCGACGCGCTCGATCCAGCCGCGCGCCCGCTTCTGGCTTTCCGTCCGGTCCACGCCCTGGATTTCCAGACCGTAGATGGTGTTTTCGATGACCGTGCGGTGCGGCAGCAGCGCGAACTTCTGGAACACCATCGCCGTCTTGTGGCGGCGGAATTCCCTGAGATCGTTCTCGTTCATCTTGCAGATGTCGACGCCGTCATAGAGCACTTCGCCGGCTGTCGGATCGATCAGGCGGTTGATGTGGCGGATCAGCGTCGATTTGCCGGAGCCGGACAGGCCCATCACCACCATGATGCCGCCGGCGGGCATGGAGATGTTGATGTCCTGCAGGCCGAGCACATGGCCGTGCTTTTCGTTCAGTTCCGCCTTGCCGAGGCCGGCCTTGACCTGATCGACGAAGGCGCGACCGTTGGGGCCGAAGATCTTGTAGAGGTTCTTCACCTCGATCGCGTGACTAGCCATGGATGACCTCCGAATGCTTCTGCAGGCGCCGGCCGAAGGCCTGGCTGGTGCGGTCGAAGATGATGGCGATCGCGACCAGCGAGAAGCCGTTCAGGAAGCCGACCGTGAAGAACTGGTTGTTGATGGCCTGCAGCACGTTGCGGCCGAGACCGCCGACGCCGATCATGGAGGCGACGACGACCATGGCGAGCGACATCATGATGGTTTGGTTGATGCCGGCCATGATGGTGGGCAGCGCCAGCGGCATCTGCACGTTCTTCAGCTTCTGCCAGCCGGAGGAGCCGAAGGCGTCGGCTGCTTCCAGCACTTCCTTGTCCACCAGGCGGATGCCGAGGTTGGTAAGGCGGATCATCGGCGGAACGGCGTAGATGACGACGGCGATCAGGCCCGGCACCTTGCCGATGCCGAAGATCATGACGACTGGAATGAGGTAGACGAAGCTCGGCATGGTCTGCATGACGTCGAGGATCGGATTGACGATCCCCTGGGCGCGATCCGAACGCGCCATGACGATGCCGATTGGGATGCCGATGAGAATGGAGATCAGCGTACAGACGGTGACCATGGCGAGCGTGATCATCGTGTCGTTCCACAGGCCGACAAGGCCGATGGCCGCCATGGCGAGCGCGGTGCCGATGGTGATCCTCATGTTGCGGCTGCCAGCATAGACGACGGCGACCATTGCGGCGAGGATGATGATCCAGGGCGTGTTGACGAAGACGCCTTCGAGGAAATTCAGGAACCACTGGAGCGGCTGGACGAGCGAGTCGATCGCATTGCCATAGGCGCGAACGAAGCCCTTGAAGCCATCATCGATCGTCTTGCGCGCGGTTCGGATGGTCGTGTCATCTATCGCCGGGAATTTGCACAGCAATTCCGGCAGCATGCTACATAAAGATGCCATTCTTGTCCCCTTTTATGTCCGTCACGGACCCGGATGGCGGCCTGATCGCTCGTGTTGGCGATGGCTGCTCTTGTGTCCAGCGCCCTTAAGGGCGTCCGCTCTCATGATCGTCGGCGAAATTGGCGCGCGCCGCTTGGCGGTTTGCGACGCACCGTTCCATGGAAACGGCGTTGTGACCAGTCTTCCGGACATCGAGATGTCATCAGCCGGTCTGCTTGCAGCGATGACTGACGACAAAAAGGCAGTCGCCATGCGTCGGTGCATGGCGACTGCCCGTGACACTGCGCCTTAGAGGGCGGCCTTGACCTTTTCAGCCACTTCCGGGGAGACCCACTTGGTCCACATGTCCGGGAAGTTCTGCAGGAAGTACTTGGCGCCGTCCTCGTTGGTGCCCTGGTTGCTGTCCATCCAGGCCAGAACCTTGTTCACGGTGCCGTTGTCCCAGTTGCGGGCCTTGACGTAGTCCATGGCGACGCCAGCCTTGTCGGCGAAGCCCTTGGTCACGACCGTGTAGACGTCGGAGACCGGATAGGCGTTCACCTTCGGATCCGGGCAGTCCGGAACGGCCGTGCAGGCATCCCAGTCGGCCTTGTTATGCTCGACGCCGAAGGACAGGCGGGTCATCTCGTACTTGCCGAGGATGGCCGTCGGTGCCCAGTAGTAGCCGAGCCAGCCCTTCTTGTTTTCGAAGGCGTTGGCGATCGAGCCGTCGAGGCCTGCAGCCGAGCCGGTATCGATCAGTTCGAAACCGGCCTTTTCGGCGCCGAGCGCGCGGTAAAGGTTGGCGGTCGAGACCTGGCAGTTCCAGCCGGCCGGGCAGTTGGTGATGGCGGCCTTCGAGGCATCTTCCGGCGCCGGGAAGAGTTCGGGATGCTTCAGCGCATCCTCGACCGTCTTGATGTCGGGGTGGGCGTCGGCGAGGAACTTCGGAATCCACCAGCCTTCGACGCCGCCTTCGTTCAGGATCTTGGCGGCTTCGATCAGGCGGCCTTCCTTGACGGCAGCGTCCAGCGGCGTGCGCACGGCGTTGACCCAAAGTTCCGGCGCCATGTCCGGCTGGCCCTTTTCGTTCATGGACGCAAAGGTCGGCATGGTATCGCCGGTGACCAGCGTCGCCGTGCAGCCGTAACCGTTTTCGAGAATGAACTTGTCCACATGGGCGGCGACACCGGCGGACGCCCAGTTCATTTCGGCAATCGAGACTTCGCCACAGTCTGCGTAGGCGGCCGAACCGGCCAGGGCATAGAAGCCTGCGGCGATGACGGTGGATGCGAGCAGTTTCTTCATGGTCTCTCAGACCTCCCAGTCTGGATGCAGCGTTCGATGTGCGCGGCGAGCCAGGGTGCTGCGGCGCCCCGGAGCCAAACGTTTCACTGGCCCCCAACGGGGAGAAGGCTGGTTGCAACCGGCTTTCCCCGTGCAAGACCGGGCCCCGCCGAACCTGTTTTACGGTCGCCTGCTATCAGCCGCCGGTCCGGTCGTTTCGGAGCCATGGGAGGAGCCTAAGTAATCCGGAAGAGAAATCAACCGCCCCGGTCCGCACCGAGGCCGATGCTGTTCCAGACAAAGGCCGGTCAAGGAAAGGGAAAATCGGCGATTGCGACATTTTCGGCAAAAAATGCGCAGACAAATGCCCTTCTCGTGGGCAAATTTGGCGTCTGTGACACATCGGTGTCAAGACTCTGTTTCATTTCAGACACTTGCTATCCTGTCTGCGTCGAGCGAAATATTTTTCGCACACGGGAAAAAAGTGAAATTTCGCCTGTTCACCATTGGTTTACCACCCGCTAACCAACCGGTAACGATGTCCCGCTATTTGTCTTCTTGCGGCGGGGGACACTGCCGCTGGTCCGGATCAGGTTGTGCGTACCGGACCTGCAGCGATTGCGGGATGCGTATTTTCCCGTTTGGCCAGGCGTATTTTGGCGGGCCGCGCGATCCTCCTTGAGGTTCGGCGCGGCCTTCGCGTGTCTGCAGAGGCGATCTCCCACATAGACCTGCTTGCGAAATGAAAACTTGCGACATGAAAAAAGGCGCACTCGGGAGCGCGCCTTCGTTCGGTCCGCCATAGTCTCAGAATATCAGCCGACGTTGCGGGTGCGGATGAAGCCGAGCGGGCCCATCGGGGAATCGGCGACCATGTTGCGGACGCGCGACTGGTTTGCCGGCACCTGGGAGTTCCAGGCGATCTGGAGAAAATTCGGCTTGCTGAAGATGAACAGCATGGGTGTGACCTCAGGTAAGAGGAAGTCTCGCGCTTCCTTCGTGTTGATGGCGCTGATATAGGCTCGGATATGCGGCTTCGCAACGCCGAAATCGGCTGCGAATGTCGCAAATGCGATACTATGCAAACTTTGCATGGCTCCTCCGTCGAGCACCGCTTCCGGTGCATAAACGGAGGCGGCGAAATTGAGGCAGGGCAGGGGATTGCGGCGGTTCTGCCACAATCGGACGGAGACGGAATGACGCGCGCGATCATGCTGCAGGGGACCGGCTCCGATGTCGGAAAATCGGTATTGGTGGCGGGGCTCTGCCGGCTGGCCTCCAACCGGGGTCTGAAGGTGGCCCCGTTCAAGCCGCAGAACATGTCGAACAACGCCGCCGTTTCCGATGATGGCGGCGAGATCGGGCGGGCGCAGTGGCTGCAGGCGATCGCCGCGCGCGTGCCCTCGTCGGTGCACATGAACCCTGTTCTCCTGAAGCCGCAGTCGGAGGTCGGCAGCCAGATCATCGTGCAGGGCAAGGTGGCGGGGCAGGCGCGGGGGCGCGACTATCAGGCGCTGAAGCCGAAGCTGATGGATGCGGTGCTGGAGAGCTTTTCGATCGTCGAACAGGGCGCCGATCTCGTGATCGTCGAGGGCGCGGGCTCGCCGGCGGAAATCAATCTCCGGGCCGGCGATATCGCCAATATGGGCTTTGCGACGCGGGCCGGCGTGCCGGTGGTGCTGGTCGGCGATATCGACCGGGGCGGCGTGATCGCCTCTCTTGTCGGCACGCATGCGATCCTGCCGCCGGAAGACCGGGCGATGATCGCGGGCTACATCATCAACAAGTTCCGCGGTGACGTCAGCCTGTTCGATGACGGGCTGACGGCGATCGGCGCGTTCACCGGCTGGCCCTGCTTCGGCGTCGTGACCTGGTTGAAGGCCGCCGGCCGCCTGCCGGCGGAGGATTCGGTGGTGCTGGAGCGGCGTCTTGCCGGTCGCGGGCGGGCGCTGAAGATCGCCGTGCCGGTCTTGCCGCGGATCGCCAATTTCGACGATCTCGACCCGCTGGCGCAGGAGCCGGAGGTTGACCTCGTCTTCGTGCGGCCGGGCGAGCGGCTGCCGGCCGATGCCGGTCTCATCATCCTGCCGGGCTCGAAATCGACCATTGCCGACCTTAGGGATTTCCGCATGCAAGGCTGGGACCAGGATCTGGCCCGGCACCGGCGGCGCGGCGGGCAGGTGATCGGTATTTGTGGCGGCTACCAGATGCTGGGGCAGCGCGTGACCGATCCGCTCGGCATCGAGGGCAGCGAGCGGGAGATCGCGGGCCTCGGCCTGCTCGACATCGAGACGGAGATGGCGCCGGAAAAGACGGTGCGCAACTCCTCCGCCCATTCCACCGTGCACGATGTGGCGCTGTCCGGCTACGAAATCCATCTCGGCAAGACGACGGGTGCGGACTGCGCCCGCGCGCCCGTCCTGATCGACGGGCGGCCGGACGGGGCGATGTCGGCGGACGGGCGGGTGTTCGGGACCTATCTGCACGGGCTGTTTTCCAGCGATGCCTTCCGCCGCGCACTTCTTGCCGATTTCGGCATCAGCGGCGGGGTGGAGGACTACCGCGCCTCCGTCGATGCCGCACTCGACGATGTTGCCTCGGAACTGGAGACGATGCTGTCGCCGGATTTCCTGTCACGGCTCTTGGATGGCGCCGCCTGACGGCGCGGGCGGGCTTTGACTTTTCGGCCGTAAATATCTATTGCTCGGCTCAGGATGGTTCCCGGGCCGGGCGGCCGGCTTGGGAGTAAATGGGAATGCGAAGGGATGGACCCATGTCGGGCATCCTCATCGCAGCCGACCCCGCGACTGTAGAGCGGTCAGGGGTCGCCATCCGGCAACGTTGCTGCTCACCTCGGATTTGCGCGTGTCGTGCAAGGCGGGTTTTCGGAAGCGGTGCTGGAAAAGCCACTGGATCAGGCATGATCAACCGGGGTGGGGCGCCTCTATTTTCTACGAATCGCCCGCCTTTTCATGCCGCTTCGATCCGGGAAGGCGAGGCGACCCCGTTTTCGCGCCGGCATCATGCCGGACGCGAAGGGACCCGCGAGCCAGGAGACCTGCCATCCGAAACGGGCGAAGAGCCCGGTCGGGCGCATCATCGCCCATTCGGCCAGCACGGAGGTTGTCATGGCTCGCGAGACTGTCCGGTGGGGCACTGTCCCCGCCACCCGAATTCATTGCGTGCGTCGTGACCGCAGGCCTGCGGCTGCCGTACGGTGGTCCACGTGACGGCGTCTTCCTCCCGCTCCATTTTCGTGCTCGGCGGCGCGCGCTCCGGCAAGTCCTCCTTTGCGGAGCGGCTCGTCGTGGAGAGCGGTCTTGCCAGCGCCTATATCGCCACCAGCCGTGCCTGGGATGATGAAATGCGGGCGCGCATTGCCGCCCACCGCGAAAGCCGCGGGCCGTCCTGGCAGACGGTCGAGGAGCCCATGGATCTCGTCGGCGCGCTGGAAAGGCTCGATGATCCCGGCACCGCGATTCTCGTCGATTGCCTGACCCTCTGGGTCACCAATCTGATGATGGAGGAGGCTGATATCGCCGCCGAATCGGCGCGGCTCGCAGGCCATCTCTCACGGGCCAAAGGGCTGGTCGTTCTCGTCTCCAATGAGGTCGGGCTCGGCATCGTTCCCGAGAACGCCATGGCGCGGGCCTTCCGCGATCATGCCGGCCGCCTGCATCAGGCGGTCGCCGCGGCGTCTTCAGAGGTTTACTTCGTGGCGGCAGGGCTGCCGCTGAGAATGAAAGGTTGATTTCCATGGCTTCCACGACGACGCAGACGGGCAAGATCCCCGCCACCGTCATCACCGGCTTCCTCGGCGCCGGCAAAACGACGATGATCCGCAACCTGCTGACCAACGCAGGCGGCCGGCGCATCGCCCTCATCATCAACGAATTCGGCGATCTCGGCGTCGATGGCGAGGTGCTGAAGGGCTGCGGTGCGGAGGCCTGCACGGAAGACGACATCATCGAGCTCACCAATGGCTGCATCTGCTGCACGGTGGCCGATGATTTCATCCCGACCATGACGAGGCTTCTGGAGCGCGAGAACCGCCCCGACCACATCATCATCGAGACCTCGGGCCTCGCGCTGCCGCAGCCGCTCGTCGCGGCCTTCAACTGGCCGGATATCCGCACGCAGGTGACGGTGGATGGCGTGGTGACGGTGGTGGACAGCGCCGCTGTGGCCGCCGGCCGCTTTGCCGACGATCACGACAAGGTGGATGCGGCGCGCGCCGAAGATGACAATCTCGACCATGAAAGCCCGATCGAGGAGCTTTTCGAGGACCAACTGACGGCGGCCGACCTCATCGTGCTCAACAAGACCGACCTCATCGACGCCGATGGCGTTGCCGCCGTTCGCGCCGAAGTCGCCTCGCGCACGCACCGTAAGCCGGCGATGATCGAGGCCCAGAACGGCGAGGTGGCGGCGGCCGTGCTGCTCGGTCTCGGCGTTGGCACGGAAGGCGATATCGCCAACCGGAAGTCCCACCACGAGATTGAGCACGAGGCGGGCGAAGAGCACGATCACGACGAATTCGACAGCTTCATCGTGGAACTCGGCCCGATTGCCGATCCCAATGCCTTCGTCGCGCGGCTGAAGGATGTGATTGCGGCCCATGACGTGCTGCGCCTCAAGGGTTTTGCGGATGTGCCGGGCAAGCCGATGCGGCTTCTGATCCAGGGCGTCGGCCAGCGCATCGACCAGTATTTCGACCGTCCCTGGGCAGCGGGCGAGACGCGGAGCACCCGCCTCGTCGTCATCGGCCTGCACGACATGGACGAAGCGGCCGTGCGCGCTGCCATTGCCGCAGCGGTCTGAGGGTAGGAAACGATGCATCTGCTGCTGGCGCAAAAGGGAACGATCAGTGACGGGGACGAGGCGATCGACCTTGGCCAGTCTCCGGCCGACATCCTGTTCCTGTCGGCAGCGGATACGGAGCTTTCCGTGGTCGCTGCCGCGCACCGCCAGTGGCGGGCCGCGCGGCCGGATGTGCCGCGCTTGCGCGTCGCCAGCCTTGGCATGCTCAAGCATCCGATGTCGGTCGATACCTATGTGGAGCGCACGGCGCGGCATGCGAAGCTGATCGTCATCCGCCCGCTCGGCGGCGCCAGCTATTTCCACTATGTGCTGGAAGCGCTGCATGCGGCGGCGGTGACGCACGGGTTCCAGATCGCCGCGCTGCCCGGCTGCGACAAGCCCGATCCCGGCCTCGATGTCTTCTCGACCGTGAGTGCCGAGGCGCGGGCCCAGCTCTGGGCCTATTTCACCGAAGGCGGCATCGACAATGCCGTCGGCATGCTCGCCGCCTGCGAGGCGCTGATGGCGGGCGAGCCGCTGCCGGCGCCGGCGCGGCCGCTGATGAAGGCGGGCATCTGGTGGCCGGGGACTGGCCTCGTCGGCACGGATGAATGGGCGGCGCTCGACGCCTCCCTGTCGCGGCCCGCAGATGCGCCGCTCGCGGCGATCTGCTTTTACCGCGCGCTGGTGCAGAGCGGCGAAACGGCGCCGGTTGAAGCTCTGGTGACGGCGCTTGCGGCCGAGGGACTGCGGGTGCTGCCTGTCTTTGTCTCCAGCCTCAAGGATGCGGTATCCGTGGCGACTCTCGACGCAATCTTCGAGCGCCATGCGCCGGATGTCGTGATCAACGCGACCGGCTTTGCCGTCTCCGCGCCCGGCGCGGACCGCGTGCCGACCGTGCTGGAGGCGCGCGGCGCGCCGGTCCTTCAGGCGGTGCTGTCCGGCTCCACCCGCGAGGCCTGGACCACGTCAGCGCAGGGGCTGATGGCGCGCGATCTCGCCATGAATGTCGCCCTGCCGGAGGTGGACGGGCGCGTGCTGACGCGGGCGATCTCATTCAAGGCGGCGGCTGTCCACGATCCCGATGTCGAGGCCAATATTGTCGGCCACCAGCCGGAGCCGGGCCGCATTGCCTTCGTGGCATCGCAGGCGGCCGGCTGGGCGCGGCTGAGGCACCGCCGGCCGGCGGAGCGGCGGGTGGCGATCATCCTTGCCAATTATCCCAATCGCGACGGGCGGCTCGGCAATGGTGTGGGGCTCGATACGCCGGCCGGCATCGTCGAGGTGCTGCGGGCGATGGCGACGGAAGGCTATGATGTCGGCGAGCTGCCGCTGGACGGCGAGGCACTGATTGCCCATCTCATGGCCGGGCCAACGAACGCCGCCCATGACGGGCGCGAGATTCGCGAGAGGCTTTCGCTGAAGGATTACAAGGCCTTCTTCGAAAGCCTTCCTCTTCAGAATCAGTTTCAGGTTCGCGAGCGCTGGGGTGCGCCGGAGGCCGATCCCTTCTTCACGGAAGGCGGTTTCGCACTGTCCCTGTCGCGCTTCGGCAAGGCGATGATCGGCATCCAGCCGGCGCGCGGCTATGCGGTTGATCACAAGGAGAGCTACCATTCGCCGGATCTCGTGCCGCCGCATGGCTATCTCGCCTTCTATGCGTTCCTGCGCCGCTCCTTTGCGGCCGACGCGATCATCCACATGGGCAAGCACGGCAATCTGGAATGGCTGCCGGGCAAGGCGCTGGCACTGTCTGAGGCCTGCTGGCCGGAAGCGCTGCTCGGCCCCGTGCCGCATCTCTATCCCTTCATCGTCAACGATCCCGGCGAGGGTACGCAGGCCAAGCGCCGCACCAGCGCTGTCATCATCGATCACCTGACGCCGCCCCTGACGCGGGCGGAGAGCTATGGGCCGCTGAAGAACCTCGAAGCGCTGGTGGACGAGTATTACGAGGCAGCCGGCGGCGATCCGCGCCGGCTGCGGCTGCTGTCCAAGCAGATCCTCGACCTCGTGCGCGACATCGGGCTCGACCGTGACGTGGGCATCGACGATCGCGACCCCGAGGACAAGGCGCTCGAAAAGCTCGACGCCTATCTGTGCGATCTCAAGGAATTACAGATCCGCGACGGGCTGCATGTCTTCGGCGTGGCGCCGGAGGGGCGGCTTCTGACCGACCTCACGGTCGCGCTCGCCCGCGTGCCGCGCGGTCTTGGCGAGGGCGGCGACGAGAGCCTGCAACGGGCCATCGCGGCCGATGCCTTCGGGTCTGCGGGGGCCGGGTTCGATCCGCTGGATTGCGTGACGTCTGACGCCTGGGCCGGCCCGCGTCCGGCTTTGCTCGCCGATGTCTCGGACGCGCCGTGGCGAAGCAATGGCGACACGGTGGAGCGGATCGAGCTTCTCGCGGCGCAGTTCGTTTCCGGTGCCGTTCCGTGTCCGGATGATTGGCCTGCGACGCGCGCCGTGTTGTCCGAGATCGAAGCGGCCATCCGCCCTTCCATCGAGGCCTGCGGACGCGCGGAGATCGCGGCGCTGCTCACCGGTCTCGACGGCCGTTTCGTGGCGCCCGGCCCCTCCGGTGCGCCGACGCGCGGGCGGCCGGACGTACTGCCGACGGGGCGCAATTTCTTCTCCGTCGATAGCCGCGCCGTACCGACGCCGGCTGCCTGGGAGCTGGGGCGCAAGTCTGCGGAACTGCTCATCCGCCGCTATCTTCAGGATCACGGCGACTGGCCGACCTCTATCGGCCTCAGCGCCTGGGGCACGGCCAATATGCGCAGCGGCGGTGACGACATCGCGCAGGCCATGGCGCTGATCGGGGCGAAACCCGTCTGGGACATGGGCTCGCGCCGCGTGACCGGCTACGAGATCATCCCACTCGCGCTGCTCGGCCGGCCGCGCGTCGATGTGACACTGCGCGTCTCCGGCTTCTTCCGCGACGCCTTCCCGGAGCAGATCGCGCTTTTCGACCGCGCGATCGGGGCCATTGGCGGCTTAGACGAGGATGACGAGGACAACCGGATTGCGGCGCGCATGCGGGCCGAGACCGCGCGGCTCGTCGCGGCTGGCATGGCGGCGCCGGATGCGGCACGGCGGGCCTCCTACCGCGTCTTCGGCGCCAAGCCGGGCGCCTATGGCACCGGGCTGCAGGCGCTGGTCGATGCTAAGGGCTGGAGCGAGCGGGCCGATTTCGGCGAAGCCTATCTCGACTGGGGCTCCTATGCTTACGGTGCCAACGAGGAGGGCGCGGAGGCCCGCGGCTTGCTGGAAGCGCGCCTCGAAAGCGTGCAGGCCGTGGTGCAGAACCAGGACAATCGCGAGCACGACCTGCTCGACAGTGACGATTACTACCAGTTCGAGGGCGGCATGAGTGCGGCCGTCGAGAAGTTGTCCGGCGCGCGGCCGACGCTCTACCACAACGACCATTCGCGGCCCGAAAAGCCCGTCATCCGGACGCTCGAGGAAGAGGTGGGGCGCATCGTGCGCGGCCGCGTCGTCAATCCGAAGTGGATCGCCGGCGTGATGCGCCACGGCTACAAGGGCGCCTTCGAGATGTCGGCGACGGTGGACTACATGTTCGCCTTCGCCGCCACGACGGGCGCCGTGCAGTCCCACCATTTCGAAGCGGTCTATCAGGCCTTTCTCGTCGATGATGCCGTGCGCGGCTTCCTGGAAGCGCGCAATGCGTCTGCGCTGCGCGACATTCGCGACCGCCTGACCGAGGCGATGGACCGGGGCTACTGGACCCCGCGCTCCAATTCGGCGCGTTTCGACCTCGACAATCTGGCCGTTGCGGCCGAGTGACATGCATTCCGGGAGTGAAGAGATGAGCGAAGAGATCAACGAGAGCGGCGAAGGCGTCGAAAAGGTGGAGGACGGCGCGCGCCATGCCATGAAGATGGCGAAGAAGAAGGTCGCGCGCGAGAAGATCATGGCGACCAAGACGGACGAGAAGGGGCTCATCATCGTCCACACCGGCAAGGGCAAGGGCAAGTCCACGGCCGGTTTCGGGATGATCTTCCGCCATATCGCCCATGGCAAGCCGTCGGCCGTCGTGCAATTCATCAAGGGCGCCTGGCAGACGGGCGAGCGCGACCTGATCGAGGCGCATTTTTCCGATCTCTGCCAGTTCTACACGCTCGGCGAAGGCTTCACCTGGGAGACGCAGGATCGGGCGCGCGACGTCGCGATGGCGGAGAAGGCCTGGGAGAAGGCCAAGGAACTCATCCGCGACGAGCGCAACTCGATGGTGCTGCTCGACGAGATCAACATTGCGCTGCGCTACGACTATATCACCGTGGCCGAAGTGGTGCGGTTCCTGGCCGAGGAAAAGCCGCCCATGACCCATGTCGTGCTGACGGGCCGTAACGCCAAGGAGGAACTGATCGAGATCGCCGATCTCGTCACCGAGATGGAACTCGTCAAGCACCCGTTCCGCTCGGGCATCAAGGCGCAGATCGGCGTCGAATATTAAAACCCGGCCCATTGCCTGAGCGGATTGGCGGGATCGGCGAGAAGCCGGATGGCGAGTGCGATGGAGGACAGCACCAGCAGAGGCTTGATCATGCGCGCGCCGATCCGCATGGCGAGGCGGGAGCCCACCTGCGCGCCAAGAAACTGGCCGACTCCCATGACGATGCCGACCTTCCACAGCACGACGCCGGCCAGTGAGAAGACCGCGAAGGCGCCGATGTTGGAGCCGAAGTTGAGGAGCTTCGTGTGGGCTGTCGCCTTCAGGATGCCGAAGCCGGCGAGCGTCACGAAGCCGAGCATGAAGAAGGAACCGGTGCCGGGGCCGAAGACGCCGTCATAAAAGCCGATCAGCGGCACCAGTGTCAGCGAAAAGGCGAAGGGGGAGATGCGCCGCGCCCTGTCCTCGTCGCCGATGCGGGGCTTCAGGCCGAAATAGAGGGCGATGGCGATGAGCAGCAGCGGCAGCGCGGCCCTGAGCAGGTCGCCGGGCACCTGCGTGGCCAGCAGGGCGCCGATGACGGATCCGGCGGCCGAGATCGCCGCCATCGGCAACTGTTCGCGCAGGTTCACATGGCCGCGCCGGGCATAGGCGAGGCTTGCGGAGCCAGAGCCGAAGAGCGATTGCAGCTTGTTGGTGCCGAGCGCCTCCAGCGGCGGGATGCCTGCGATCAGCATCGCGGGAAGCGTGATCATGCCGCCGCCGCCGGCGATCGAATCGATGAAGCCGGCAATGAAGGCGGCAATGAACAGGAAGACGAGCAGGTGGACGGCGAGGTCATGCACGGCGGGGGCACTTTCATGCTGGTGGAAGCGTGGCGGAGATCCGCACCAGACGCCGACTCTTCGGTCGCATGGTCGCGGGCGTCACACACGGCGCCGCGCGGCCGGATAGTCGTCGCGGCGCGGGCGCTGTCTGCTTCTTGCAGGTTCGCGGCCAAATGGCAAAGCCGGGTCGCGACATTTCACGTCCGGCCGACATCCGTGGCGCGGGCGCGGTGGCCGATGGCGCAAACGCGTTTGACCGTCTCCCGGCCGTGGTCTAGAACTGTGACACTGAGACGACGGCGTCCGCAATGCGACGGACACGCCGGCCTCCGGGATTGCGTCGACCCAGACCGGGGACGCCCAGGGAGCCGTCGGGAAACATGTTGTGCAAGGCAAGGCTTGTCTGCCTGGCCGGGTATGGGTGGCGCTGCGGTTCGCTCGGGTCCGAGGGAGGCCTTCATGTCCGCACATCCTGCCACGTTTTCCATGCCCTCCCGTTGCTCGTCCCCCCGTTCCTCGTCGTGCCTTTCCCCGTCGTCCGGGCACTTGGCCCACGCTCTTGCCGTGCTCCCGCCTGCGCCCGACGCCGTTCGCGACTGTCTCGTTCTCGGCCTTGGTTGCGAATGCGGCACGTCGGCGGGCGAACTGATCGCGCTTGCTGAGGACGTTCTTGCCGGAGAGGTTCTGGCTGAAGAGGTTCTGGCTGAAGAGGTTTGGGCCGGGCAGCGACCGGACGGGCAGGGCGTGCCGCTGCCGGGCCGGGCCGTCCTTTTGTCGGCAATCGCGACCATCGACGGGCGGGTGGCTGAGCCGGCCATGCATGCCACGGCCGCGCATTTCGGCGTGCCGCTGCTGGTCTTCGGCGCTGCCCGCCTTGAATGCGAGACGCCGCGTCTCGCGACACCTTCGGAGGTGGTCTTCCGTCTTGTCGGCTGCCACGGGGTGGCGGAATCGGCCGCGCTCGCCGCTGCCGGTCCCGATGGCGCCCTCGTGGTCGCCAAGCGGAAATCGGCCCGCGCGACGGCGGCCCTTGCGCGGATACCGGCCGATAAATCTCCGTCGGGCTTTTCCGGATTTGTCGAATCGAAACAGGTGCCTGAGCGGGCTTTTTCGTGTGATGATTCCGCATCTTCATGTTTTGATTCAGGATTTTCCGGGATCTGCGTTGCCGCGAGGCCCGGATCGTGAGCGCGGGCATCTTTGACGGGCTGCCGGCCTTGGAAAAGGGTCATGTCTGGCTGGTGGGCGCCGGGCCGGGTGATCCGGGTCTCCTGACGCTGCTGGCCGTCCACGCGCTTCGGGAGGCGGACGTGATCGTCCATGATGCGCTGGTCGATCCGGCTTGCCTCAGCCATGCGCGGGCCGGAGCCCGGCTCGAATTTGCGGGAAAGCGCGGCGGCAAGCCCTCGCCCAAACAGCGTGACATTTCGCTTCGCCTCGTGGAACTGGCGCGGGCCGGCCACCGTGTGCTGCGGCTGAAGGGCGGCGATCCCTTCGTGTTCGGGCGCGGCGGCGAGGAGGCGCTGACGCTGGTCGAGAACGGTGTGCCCTTCCGCATCGTGCCGGGCATTACGGCCGGTATCGGCGGGCTTGCCTATGCCGGCATTCCTGTCACGCATCGCGAGGTGAACCATGCCGTCACCTTCCTCACCGGCCATGATTCCTCCGGCGTCGTGCCCGACAGGATCGCCTGGGATGCGATCGCCAGGGGATCGCCCGTCATCGTCATGTACATGGCGATGAAACATATCGGCCAGATCACCGGGCAACTGATGGCGGCCGGTCGGTCGCCTGACGAGCCGGTCGCCTTTGTCTGCAATGCCGCGACCCGCGCGCAGCAGGTGCTGGAGACCACGCTGTCGCGCGCCGAGGCCGATGTGCGGGCATCCGGGCTGGAGCCGCCGGCGATCGTCGTGATCGGCGAGGTGGTGCGGCTGCGTGGCGGGCTCGACTGGCTCGGCGCCCTGACCACCGGCCGTGTTCTGGACGCGGGCGTCGATGGCGGCCGTGGCCGGCGTGATGTAGCCGGAGATGCGGCATGACGGGCATCCTGATTGCCGCGCCGTCTTCGGGCAGCGGCAAGACGACGGTGACGCTCGGGCTGATGCGGGCGCTGCGCAATCGGGGCATCCGGCTGTCTCCGGGCAAGGCCGGTCCCGACTACATCGATCCCGCCTTCCACACGCTGGCCAGCGGCGAGACCTGTTTCAACTACGACCCCTGGGCCATGCGGCCCGAGCTGATGCGCTGGCGCGCCGACGCCGCGGTCGCAGACGGGCGCCTGCTGCTCATCGAGGCGATGATGGGGCTGCATGACGCCTCGTCGGACGATTACGGCTCGCCGGCAGACCTTGCCGCGCTGCTTGAACTTTCCGTCGTGCTGGTGGTGGATTGCGGGCGCATGGCGCAGTCGGTCGCGGCGCTGGTGCGCGGCTATCGCGACCATCGCAGCGATGTGACGATCTCGGGCGTCATCCTCAACAAGGTCGGCAGCGACCGGCACGAGGGCATGCTGCGCGGTGCGATCGAGCGGATCGGCATGCCGGTGCTGGGGGTGATCCGGCAGGATGCGGGCCTGAAGCTTCCCGAGCGGCATCTCGGCCTCGTGCAGGCGGGCGAACTGACCGATATCGAGGCCTTTACCGAGGGCGTGGCCGGCGTTGTGGCTGCCGGCATCGACCTCGACGGGCTGATCGCGCTGGGGACGCGCGGCACGCCAGCGGATCTCTCAGCGGTCAGGGCGGTGGCGGGCATTCGTCCGCCCGGGCAGCGGATCGCGGTGGCGCGCGACGTCGCCTTTGCCTTCTCCTATCCGCATCTTCTGGAGGCCTGGCGGCGGGCAGGGGCGGATATCTCCTGGTTTTCGCCGCTTGCCGACGAGGGGCCGGCGGCGGATGCGGACGCGGTCTATCTGCCCGGCGGCTATCCCGAGCTGCATGCCGGCCGGCTTTCGGCCGCGGCCCGGTTTCGCGCCGGCATGGAAGCGGCGCGCGCCCGCGGCGCGCTCGTCTATGGCGAGTGCGGCGGCTACATGACATTGGGCGAGGGCATTGTCGCGGCCGATGGCACACGGCATGCCATGCTCGGTTTCCTGCCGCTGGAAACGAGCTTCGAGAAGCGCCGCCGCCATCTCGGCTACCGGCGTATCCAGCCGATCGGCGGCGCGCCTGATTTTCTGGGCGGGCCCCATCGGGCGCATGAGTTCCACTATGCGAGCATCCTATCCGAAGGGGCGGCGGAGCGGCTGTTTTCGGCCGTGGATGCGCGCGGGCAGGCGCTCGGCGGCGTGGGCTTGCGCCTCGGCCGCGTTTGCGGTTCCTTCATGCATCTCATCGACCGGGAGCCGGCATGACGCATCATTTCTTTCTTCTGGCCGGCGCGCTCCTGCTCGACCGCGTGGTTGGTGATCCCGACTGGCTGTGGCGGCGATATCCGCATCCGGTCGTGCTGTTCGGCAAGGCGATCTCCTTTGCAGATCAGAAGCTCAACATCGAAACGGAACGATTCGAACAGCGGCGCTTCAAGGGTGTCGTGGCGATCGCGTTGCTCGTGGGATTGAGCCTGGCGGTCGGCTGGATCCTGCACGCAGCCTTCCGGCATTTCGGATTGATCGGCCATTTGCTGGAAATTGTCGTGGTGGCCGTGCTTCTGGCGCAGAAGAGCCTCGCCGAGCATGTGTTGAGGGTTGCCATCGGCCTGCGCGAGGGCGGTATCGAAGGCGGACGCCAGGCGGTGTCGATGATCGTGGGGCGCGATCCGAAGGCGCTCGACCAGTCCGGCATCTGCCGTGGCGCGATCGAAAGCCTTGCCGAAAATTTCTCCGACGGCATCGTGGCGCCGGCCTTCTGGTATGCGGTGCTCGGCCTGCCGGGCATTGTCGCCTACAAGATGATCAACACGGCCGATTCCATGATCGGTCACAAGAGCCCGCGTCATCTCGCCTTCGGCTGGGGTGCTGCGCGGCTCGATGATCTCGTCAACTGGCCGGCCTCGCGGCTTTCGGCGCTTTTCGTGTCGCTTGGCGCCGGCCTGCGCTTCGGGCCGGCGGCGATCCGGCGCGGGCTTGGCGGGGCGCTGCGCGATGCCGGCATGCACCGCTCGCCCAATGCCGGCTGGCCGGAGGCCGCACTTGCCTGGACGCTCAACGTGCAGATTGCGGGTCCGCGCTCCTATGGCGGCGTGGTCGTTGCCGAGCCGATGATCAACGGGGCGGGGCGTGCGGCGTTGACCGCTGTCGACATCGAGGACGCCGTGTCGGTCTTCCTCCTGGCCTGTTCTGTTCTCCTGGCCGCCACAGTCGCTGCAGGCGTAATCTTCAGCCTCGTCTAGGCGTATCCTGACATTGTCCCAAAAGTGGATGCTCTGCCGTGTTCGAAGATATTCGCGGCGATCAGCATCACGCACTGCATCCATTGTGGGACGAAGTTCTGCCAACCTGTGACAAAACAGGGACTTGCCGCAGTGTTGCATTGCCGGTCTTACAAATGCTCCGCAATGCTTACCCATCAAGGTTAACAGCCGGTTTTTTCCTTCGCCTGTTCCCTTCGTTACTGCTTAATGTTGCCTCAGGGAAATACAGGTATATCCTTCTTCAACGGGACGGCCCTTATGGGCCTTGGTGGGTAAGAGGGGCTAAGATGAAAAAACTGTATGCGGGGGCGCTTGCCCTCATTCTTGCTGTGTCCGGCGTCAGCACTGCTTCCGCAGCCAATGTCGTCGCCAATATCAGCCTGTCCAGCCAGACGATGACGGTGACCGAAAACGGTGTGGTCAAGTATCGCTGGAAGGTCTCGACGGCGCGCAAGGGCTATGTGACGCCGCAGGGCGCCTGGAAGGCGAAGTGGCTGTCGCGCAACCACCGTTCGCGCAAGTACGACAATGCGCCGATGCCTTATGCCGTGTTCTTCAATGGCGGCTATGCCGTTCACGCCACCTTTGATCTCAAGCGCCTTGGCCGCCCGGCCTCGCATGGCTGCGTGCGTCTTCATCCGGATAATGCTGCGACCTTCTTCTCGCTCGCCCAGCAGGCCGGCCTCAGCAACACACGCATCGTCGTCAGCAACTGATCCGGCAGTCGTAGCCGGATCTCAGTCCATGCCGGCGTAGCGGGCGAGGCGGTCCATATCGGGCACGTGGACTTCGCGGTTGTGCTCGACGGCGATGACACCGTCCTTGCGCAGCTTGGTGATCTGGCGGCTGACGGTTTCGATCGTCAGGCCGAGATAGTCTGCAATGTCGGCACGCGACAGCGGCAGATCGAACCGGCTGACGTCGCTGGTCTCAGGATCGATATGCGTGGCAATCAGGTGCAGGAAGCTTGCGACCTTTTCCTGCGCCGTCTTGCGGCCGAGGGTGAGCATCCAGTCGCGCGCCTCGTCCAGTTCCTTCAGGGCCTGTTCGTGCAGCCGGTGTTCAAGTTCCGGCGACTGTTCCACAAGACGTTCGATGACGCTGCGCGGGAAGGCGCAGATCTGGGTGTCTGTCGCGGCTTCGACGGAATGGGCGCTTTCCGTGCTGAAGGGACGGCCCATGAAGTCGGGGGCGAATTGCAGGCCGACAATCTGCTGGCGTCCGTCGGCCAGCATCTTGCTGAGCTTCACCACGCCGCGAATGATGTTGGCGTAACCCGGCGCGCGTTCGCCCTGACCGAAGACTTCTGTACCTGCATCGAGATCCCGGCGCTTTGACTGGCGCGAGAGCTCGGTCAGTTGTGACGGGTCCAGTGCCCCGCAGACACCGCCGTGGCGTGCCTCGCAGGACAGGCAGACGACCGGGATACCCGAAGTGTGTACATCCTCACGCTGTTGGTCGATCGCTCGCACATGCATCATCCTGCATCCCCCGCCACTATTGCCATTATCCAGCCCGATGAACATTCATCAATAGTTCGATCGGAGGATTTACGCGGCTGCGAAACAATGCCTCGCAGTGATTTGCACATTATCAAGTTTGCCTGAACGGGGACTTGATCGAAATCAAGGCGCGGAAAATAACCTCGCGATTTATCTCTCTGATCAAAGGGAGATGCCGATGTCCGAGAGCCTTGCCGCACGATTAGCCGCCCCGGTGCCACGTTACACGAGCTACCCGTCCGCACCGCATTTTTCCGGCGCGGTCGATGCGGACACCTACGGAGATTGGCTTGCACAGTTGAATCCGGGCAGCAGCCTCTCGCTTTACCTCCACATTCCCTATTGCGATCGTCTGTGCTGGTTCTGCGCTTGCCACACAAAGCAGACGCAGCGCTACGAACCGGTCACCGCCTATCTGCAGGGCTTGTTCCAGGAAATCGCGCTTGTCGGCACGCGCGTTCCGGCCGGCGTGACGGTGACCGACATCCATCTCGGCGGCGGTTCGCCGACCATGCTGCAGCCGCAGGACATGATCGCACTGAAAGAGCGGCTTGCAGACGCCTTCCGGCTTGCGCCCGATTGCCGCATCAGTGTCGAGATGGACCCGAACGATCTGGATGAGGCGCGCCACGATGCGCTCGCCGCCATCGGGCTTACCCGCGCCAGCCTCGGCATCCAGGATTTCGAGCCGCAGGTGCAGGCTGCCATCAACCGGCACCAGACGTTCGAGCAGACACGGGATGCGATCGATGCGTCGCGGTCACGGGGTGTGTCCTCGGTCAATTGCGACGTGCTCTACGGTCTGCCGCATCAGACGCTGGCCTCGCTGGAGCGCACGGTGGAGCGCATTCTGTCGCTTCGCCCCGACCGGATAGCGCTTTTCGGCTATGCCCATGTGCCGTGGATGAAGAAGCACCAGACGATGATCCCGGAGGCCGCGCTGCCGTCTACCACCGAACGCTTCCGGCAGATGCAGCACGCCGGTCAGATGCTGACGGCAGCGGGCTACCAGCCGATCGGCATCGACCACTTCGCGCTGCCGGATGACAGTCTGGCGGTCGCCGCGCGGGAAGGGCGGCTGAAACGGAATTTTCAGGGTTACACGGATGATGCCGCCGATGCGCTGATCGGGCTCGGCGCCTCCTCCATCGGGCAATTGCCGCAAGGCTATGTGCAGAACCAGCCGGCGACGGGGGAATATCTGCGACAGGTTGCGACGGGCGCCCTACCGGTGGTGCGCGGCTATGCGCTCAGCGCCGATGACCGGCTGCGGGCGCATGTGATCGAGCGGCTGATGTGCGACTTCTCCGTCGATCTTTCCGATCTTTCGACCCGCTTTACCGATGGCGCGACGATGGCGGACGAGATGCGGCAGACCGTGCTGATGGATGATGACGGACTGACCGTGATGGAGGGCGACATCTTCCGGCTGACGGCGGCGGGGCGTCCTTACGCGCGCACGGTCGCAGCGCGTTTCGATGCCTATCTTTCGAATGGCAAGGGGCGCCATTCGATCGCGGTGTGACGCGGAGGCCCCTCAAAACTTCATCGGGCCCATTGGCTTTTGGCCGGCATTTACCTATAGCTTCGCCAAATTCCAGAACCGAAGAGGTATCCAATCGTGACTGCAACGTTCGACAAGGTCGCCGATATCATCGCCGAGACGAGCGAAATCGACCGCGAGACCATCACGCCCGAAAGCCATACGATCGACGACCTCGGTATCGACAGCCTCGACTTCCTCGACATCGTCTTCGCGATCGACAAGGAATTTGGCATCAAGATCCCGCTCGAGCAGTGGACGCAGGAAGTCAACGAAGGCAAGGTTTCGACCGAGGAATACTTCGTTCTGAAGAACCTCTGCGCCAAGATTGACGAGCTGCGCGCCGCCAAGGCCTGAGCCTCGTTCGTTTACAGCGACACACATCCGATGCCGCCGTCGCGCCTCAAGCGCTTGACAGGCGGCATCGGCGTTTTTACTTCACCCGCAGTTCCGCGGCACCGTTTCACCGGGCGTCGCATCAAAAGACGCTCCGTCTTCAGTCAGGTCCGGCCGCGATGCTCCTCGAATATTTCCAGATGATCGACCGCGTCGACAGCATCGACCTTGCTGCCGGCAGGCTCCATGCGACCGCCGTCGTGCCGGAGAAGAGCCCGGTTTTCGAGGGGCATTTCCCCGGCTATCCGCTGGTTCCCGGCGTGCTTCTGATCGAGACAATGGCGCAGGCCTCGGGTTTCCTGGTGCTTGCCAAGACCGATCTTTCTGCCATGCCCTTCCTGATGTCGGTCGATGGCGCGAAGATGCGCAGCTTCGTCGAGCCGAACGCTGTGCTCGATATCGAGGCGCTGCTGGAGCATGACGGCTCCGGCTATGCCGTGACAAAGGCGCGCATCACGTCTGCGGGCAAGAAGGTCTGCGATGCGCAGCTGAAACTGAAGACCGTGCCCTTTTCGCAATTGCCGATCGGCGATGTCGTGAAGCGCCGGGCCGAAGAGGTCGGCCTGATCGCCGCGATCGCCGCCAATGGCCAGCCGGAGACCTGACCCATGAGCGCAGCCAACGACGTCGTCATCACCGGTGTCGGGATCGTCACCTCGCTCGGTGTGGGGGCGGAAGCGCATGCCGCGCTTCTGTCGTCGGCGAGCGCGCCCGCCGTCCATGTCGAGGCCGAAAAGTTCGCGCCCTATCCCGTGCATCCGCTGCCGGCCATCGACTGGTCGCAACAGATACCCAAGAAGGGCGACCAGCGGCAGATGGAAAACTGGCAGCGCCTCGGCGTCTTCTCTGCCGGCCTGGCGCTCCAGGATGCCGGCCTCAAGGAGGATCTGGCCGCCTGCGGCAGCATGGACATGATCGTTGCGGCCGGCGGGGGCGAGCGCGATATCGCCGTCGATTCGATGATCGTGGACGAAGCGCTGAAGCGAAACGACCGCGAGCAGTTGCTGAACGAGAAGCTGACGACCGAGCTTCGCCCGACACTGTTCCTTGCGCAGCTTTCCAACCTCCTGGCCGGCAATATCTCGATCGTCCACAAGGTCACCGGCTCCTCGCGCACCTTCATGGGCGAGGAAGCCGCCGGCATTTCCGCCATCGAGACGGCTTACGCCCGCATCAAGGCCGGCCAGTCCACCCACACGCTGGTGGGCGGGGCCTTCTCGGCCGAGCGTCTCGACATGATCCTCCTCATCGAGGCGATCCAGGGGCATGCGCTCGGAGCCTGGGCACCGATCTGGTCGCGCAGCCGCGAGGAGAACGGCGGCGGCATGATCCTCGGTTCCGTCGGCGCCTTTCTGGTGCTTGAATCGCGGGCGCATGCCGAGGCGCGCGGCGCACGCATCCACGCGACGATCGATGCGGTGGGTGGCGATCGCGGCAATCGCGAGGAGGGGCGCTTCGAAAAGCGTCTCGACTGCCTCACCGCGCCTGCCGGCACACCGTCGGCCGAGACATCGATGATCTATAGCGGTACGACCGGGTTTCCGGAACTGGCTGGCCGCGAGCGCGACTTCCTGCGCCAGCGCTTTCCCGGTCTGCCGATGCGGGCCTATGGTGGTCTGGTGGGCCACGGGCTGGAGGCGCATTTTCCGCTCGGGCTTGCGCTTGCCGCACTTTCTCTTTCGAACGGCGCGCCGGCACCGGCTTTCGATCCCTCGGAGAAGCCGGCCTCGGGCCGTCTCGAGACGGCGATTGTCACCACGGTCGGCCATGCCCGCGGCGAAGGTGTCGCCGTCCTTTCCGCGCCGCAACGGGGATAACACGCGATGAGCACGAAGTTCACCGATCATCAGGGACGCCCGATCGTCGCCGTCACCGGCATGGGCGTGATCACCTCGCTGGGGCAGGGGCTTGCCGATAACTGGGCGGCGCTGACCGGCGGCGTTTCCGGCATCCACCGGATAACGCGGTTCCCCACCGATGGTCTTTCCACCCGCATCTGCGGTACGGTCGATTTCATTGATCTACCGGCGGAAAATGCCGTCGAGCGCTCCTATGCCATGGCGCGCGAGACGACCATTGAGGCGCTGGCGCAGGCGGGACTGTCCGGTGATTTTGGTGGCCCGCTGTTTCTCGCGGCGCCGCCCATCGAGCCGGAATGGGAGGCACGCTTTGCGCTTGCCGACCGGTCCAAACCCTCGGAGAAGCCCGGGGACGCCTATAACCGTTTCCTCGCGGCGTTGCGCGAGCGGCCCGATCCCGTGTTCCACGAGGCGGTCCTGTTCGGCGCCATCTCTGAGCGGCTGGCCGATCGCTTCGGCACGCGGGGTCTCCCGGTGACGCTGTCGACCGCCTGTGCGTCCGGTGCAACCGCCATCCAGCTCGGCGTCGAGGCGATCCGCCAAGGACGGGCGGAGCGGGCGCTGACGGTCGCGACCGATGGTTCCGTGAGCGCCGAAGCGCTGATCCGCTTTTCGCTGCTCTCGGCGCTCTCCACCCAGAACGACCCGCCGGAAAAGGCCTCCAAGCCCTTCACCAAGGATCGCGACGGCTTCGTGATCGCGGAAGGGGCAGCGACGCTCGTTCTCGAATCGCTGGAATCGGCGCTGGCGCGCGGCGCGACAGTGCTCGGCATCCTGAAAGGCTGCGGCGAGAAGGCCGACAGTTTCCACCGCACGCGCTCCTCGCCGGATGGCGGCCCCGCGATCGCGACGATCCGCGCGGCGCTGGAGGATGCCGGCATCAACGAGGATGCGATCGGCTATATCAACGCCCACGGCACCTCGACGCCTGAAAACGACAAGATGGAATATGGGGCGATGCTCTCGGTCTTCGGCGAACAGCTTAAGGCGATTCCCGTCTCCTCCAACAAGTCGATGATCGGCCATACGCTGACGGCGGCCGGAGCGGTCGAGGCGGTGTTCTCGCTGCAGACCATGCTGACCGGCACGCTGCCGCCGACGATCAACTACCAGAACCCGGACCCGGCCATCGAACTCGATGTCGTGCCGAATGTGAAGCGCGAAGCGAGCGTTTCGGCCGTGCTGTCGAACTCCTTCGGCTTCGGCGGCCAGAATGCCAGCCTCGTCATGACGCGCGAGCCGGCCTGAAGCGGCCAGCCGAGACCGGACGACTGAAACAAGGACAAGACCATGCGCGCATTGCAGCTCATCGACGACCGCAAGCTTGAAATCACCGACCTGCCGGAGCCGGATGCGCCGGGTCCGGGCGAGGTGACGCTGCGGGTCAAGGCCGTGGCGCTGAACCACATCGACGTGTGGGGCTGGCGCGGCATGGCCTTTGCCAAGCGCAAGATGCCGCTCGTGATCGGCGCGGAAGCCTCCGGCGTGGTGGACCAGATCGGTCCGGGCGTTGCCAACGTTCTTCCCGGCCAGCTCGTTTCCATCTACGGCGCGCGCACCTGCGGCCTTTGCCGTGCGTGCCGCGAGGGTCGCGACAATCTATGCGAACATGTGGGCGGGGTGCACGGCTTTCACCTCGACGGCTTCGCGCAGGAGAAGGTGAACCTGCCGGCACGCCTGCTCGTTCCCGCCCCGCCCGGCGTGGACGCCGTGGCGGCCGCACTGGCGCCGGTGACCTTCGGCACGGTCGAGCACATGCTTTTTGACAATGCCAGGCTCGAGCCCGGCGAGACCATTCTCGTGCATGCCGGCGGTTCCGGCATCGGCACGGCGGCGATCCAGCTTGCCAAGAAGATCGGCTGCACCGTCATCACGACCGTCGGCTCGGATGACAAGATCGAGAAGGCCAGGGCGCTCGGTGCCGACCACGTCATCAACTACCGCACCGATCGCTTCGAAGGCGTGGTGCGCAAGTTGACGAAGAAAAAGGGCGTCGACGTCGTCTTCGAACATGTCGGCAAGGATACTTGGGCGGGGTCCATGCTCGTGATGAAGCGCGGTGGGCGTCTGGTGACCTGCGGCTCGACCTCGGGCGTCTCCACCGAGATGAACCTGATGATGCTGTTCCAGCAGCAACTGAAGCTCTTCGGCTCCTTCGGCTGCCGCATGGAGAACATGGCGAATGCCATGCAGAAGATGGCGCGCGGCCTCGTGCATCCCGTTATCGATACGGAAGTGACCTTCTCGGATATCGACCGGGCTCTGGAGCGCATGGAGGGTCGGCAGGTGTTTGGCAAGATCGTGCTGAGGCTCGACTGACGCCGATGAGGATGCTGATCACCCGGCTGGTGCTGTCGGCGGAGCATGCCCGCCAGTGGTTCAACGCCCAGGTGGCGTTTCTTCCACTTACCGTGATGAAGCTCTTTCCGGCCGATCCGGCGATCCGGTTTGCCGATCGATTCGCGCGCTGGCTCGGCCCGAAACTCACGTCGCGCCACAGGCTGACGTTCACCAATCTGCGCAATGCCTATCCGGAGAAGTCCGAGGCCGAGCTGGAGGCGATCGCGCTCGAAAGCTGGGGCAATATCGGCCGGATGGCTGCGGAGTATGTTTTTCTCGACACGCTTTTCGACTTCGACCCGGACAGGGCGACGCCGGGCCGGATCGAAGTGTCGGGTATAGAGAGCTTTCTCGATCTGCGCGCCAATCCGCGACCTTTCATCGTGTTTACCGCGCATTCGGGGAATTTCGAGCTGTTGCCGGTCGCCGCATCGGCCTTTGGGCTGGACGTGACCGTGCTCTTTCGCCCACCGAACAATCCCTATATCGCAAAGAAGATTTTCGATTTTCGGAAGAAGCGCATGGGCCGGCTGGTTCCTTCCCATGCGGGATCTTCTTTCACTCTGGCGCGTCAGCTGGAGAAGGGCGGAGGGGTCGGCGTTCTTGTTGATCAGAAGTTCCACAAGGGCGTGAAGACGAAATTCTTCGGGCGCGATGTGCAGACAAATCCATTGCTTGCCAAGCTGGTGCGCCAGTTCGAGTGCGACGTTTTTCCGGCTCGCTGCATACGTCTTCCCAACAATCGCTACAGGTTGGAACTGGAGCCGGCAATTGCCATTCCTCGCAAGCCCGATGGCCGCGTGGATGTAAATGCGACGGCGCAGGTACTGAACGACAAGGTCGAAAGCTGGGTGCGTGAATATCCCGGCCAGTGGCTTTGGTATCACGACCGGTGGAACATCAAGCGCTCTCTGTGAGTGCGACAGAATTTACGTCGTTCGACACAGGTACCGATAACTTACGAATTTGTTTTTTGCCGATAGCCGATTATACTGACGACCTGACCTCGGATTTCGATTACAGATTGCAAATTCGAATCAGGCTCGGAAAGATGGTGGGGCTTCGAAGGCAGAGTCCGAAGACTGCCGCCACCTGTTGCCGACCAGCAGCATCTTGATATTCTTGGCGGTTCCTGTTTTTGGACCTGCAGCCGCGGTTTCTGTTTGGGGGGAGCGCTTGAGGGATCTCGTTGATCGTTTCTGGCTGAAGCACGCACAGCTACAGCAGGCCATCGAATCATCCAACGATGCACTGGTCGATAGCCTTGATCGTGAGCTGGATGACCTGCTGCACGCCATTCACGAGATCGAAGCAGATGGCTTCGACGATGCAAGAATCCAGTTCGAGTTCTTTACCGCGCTCACTAAGGTCGAGGCGCAGGATTTCGCCTGTGTGACGCGCAACAGTGAACTCCTATCGCAGCTCGCGGACCGCTACTTCGATGAGGATGCGATTTCGAGGGGACGCTACGGGATGCGGCTGCCGGAAATTTTCCAGCCGAACCCGCTGTCGCAGGAAACCTATCTCAACGAGGCCATCCTCGATGCCATGCCTGACCGGATCGCTGTCGTCACGACCGATTACCGGTATCTCTACTCCAACCCTGCCAATGCCGCATATCTTGATCAGCGCCCGATGGACCTGATCGGACGTCACATCGTGGAGTTCGTGGGTATCCAGCGTTTCGAGTTGCGGGTGAAGGAAAAGCTTGATGCCTGCTTTGCAGGCGAGACGGTCGATTACACCTTCACCAAGACGAGCGGGAACCGCACGGTTGTGGTGCGATGCAGGATGACGCCGTGCTACGCAGGTCCCGGCAAGCTGATCGGCGCCATCCTTATCCTGCAAGAGACTGCCGACCGCCGTCGTTCGATCGCCGCCTGAGGCGGTCGAGTTCAGCTTCCCAATGCGGTTCGTCGGACGACGGGGCGCAGGGTCTCAGGACTGAGAGTTTGCCAGTCCGCGTGTTGCCCCGATCAAGTGCTCGCGTTCGAAGGCGATATGGCGCCGCACAGTGGTGAAGAATCCGCGCAGCATGTATCCGATCGTTTCGGGATGAACGCGGGGATCGCCAGCTGCAAGCCTGTGCAATGCGTCGGACAGCTCGTCGGCGAAACCCTCATCCTCACAATGCTCGAATTGCAGGCGACGCAGCGTGTCGGCGAGGTTCGGCGCGCCGGGAAAGCGGGCTGAGATCGCCGGAAATACAGTTGTTTCCTCGAAACGATGGGCCTGTCGGACGATCTGGGCGATCGCTTTGGCCGCATAGAGGCAGCGCTGCCGGTTGATCTCGGCAGGAAGGCTGTCGGCGATTGCCTCCAGCTGGTCGCAGACCGCCAGCTTTTCGCGATGGATGTCCTCCAGCCTCAGCAGGCTCTCGGCGAAACCTTCGCTGCTCTCTGGCAGGTGTGTACGGACGGCGGCATCAGGTTCGCGTGACGCCCCGTGCGGCGTGTTGAAGCTTGCCACGGCATATCCTCCGCTCCAGCCGCGGGTGCGGCAAATGGCCCAATCTCAGGTGTTCATTGTCTGCCACCGAGGTCCTTCAGGCCTTGATCTGGATCAAGGTCGCTTCCCCCCCGATCTGACAAGTCTCACCCAGCCGAAGAGGGGAGCCGCATCAAGGCGGCAAGCCCGGGCAATCCGCGAAATCAGTTGGGGGACCAACGATGAAATACAGTACCGAAACCGCCTTCGTGGGCATCGGCGCGTTCCTGGCATTGCTGGGCGCCGGGTTTGCGCAGGACTCGCTTTTCCAGGCCCATATGTGGGTCCTGTTCTTCACGCTGCTGGTCGCGACGGTCCTCCTGTTGCGCCGCATCAGCTTTGCGCCGGCTGCGGCCAGCGCCGGCAACCGCACGGAATATTTCGATACGGTGGTCAAGTATGGCGTCATCGCCACCACCTTCTGGGGCGTGGTCGGCTTTCTGGTCGGCGTCGTCGTGGCGCTGCAGCTCGCCTATCCCGATCTCAACATCGAGCCGTTCTTCAATTTCGGCCGCATGCGCCCGCTGCACACCTCGGCGGTCATCTTCGCCTTCGGTGGCAATGCTCTCATCGCAACCTCCTTCTACGTTGTGCAGCGCACCTCCCGCGCCCGCCTCTTCGGCGGCGACACGCTCGGCTGGTTCGTGTTCTGGGGCTACCAGCTCTTCATCGTCATGGCCGCCACGGGCTATCTGCTCGGCATCACGCAGGGGCGCGAATATGCGGAGCCGGAATGGTATGTTGACCTGTGGCTGACGGTTGTCTGGGTCGCCTATCTCCTCGCCTTTCTCGGCACGATCATCCTGCGCAAGGAGCCGCATATTTATGTGGCCAACTGGTTCTACCTCGCCTTCATCGTGACGATCGCCATGCTGCACATCGTCAACAATCTGGCGGTGCCGGTCTCTTTCCTCGGCGTGAAGAGCTATTCGGTCTTCTCCGGCGTGCAGGATGCGCTGACCCAGTGGTGGTACGGGCACAATGCCGTGGGCTTCTTCCTGACGGCCGGCTTCCTCGGCATGATGTACTACTTCATCCCCAAGCAGGCCAACCGCCCGGTCTATTCCTACCGCCTGTCGATCATCCACTTCTGGGCGCTGATCTTCATGTATATCTGGGCCGGTCCGCACCATCTGCACTATACGGCCCTGCCGGACTGGGCGCAGACGCTCGGCATGGTGTTTTCGATCATGCTGTGGATGCCCTCCTGGGGCGGCATGATCAACGGCCTGATGACGCTTTCGGGCGCCTGGGACAAGATCCGTACCGACCCGATCATCCGCATGATGGTCATGGCCGTCGCCTTCTACGGCATGTCGACCTTCGAGGGGCCGATGATGTCGATCAAGGCGGTCAACTCGCTCAGCCACTATACGGACTGGACCATCGGCCACGTGCATTCCGGTGCGCTCGGCTGGGTCGGCATGATCACCTTCGGCGCGGTCTACTACCTCACGCCGAAACTGTGGAACCGCCAGCGCCTCTACAGCCTGCGTCTCGTCAACTGGCACTTCTGGCTCGCCACGCTCGGCATCGTCGTCTACGCCGCCGTCATGTGGGTGGCCGGTATCCAGCAGGGCCTGATGTGGCGCGAATATGATGACCAGGGCTTCCTCGTCTACTCCTTCGCGGAATCGGTGGCGGCGCTGCATCCCTACTACGTGCTGCGTGCGGTGGGCGGCGCCATGTATCTCGCCGGCGGGCTGATCATGGCCTGGAACATCCTGATGACCATCCTCGGCCACGAACGGCAGGAAGCCCCCATTCCGGGCGCCCAGCCTGTCCTTCAGCCGGCAGAATAGGAGGGCATGACCCATGTCCATTCTCGACAAACACGCGATCCTGGAGCGCAACGCGACGCTCCTCCTGGTCGGCTCGCTGCTCGTCGTCTCCATCGGCGGCATCGTGGAGATCGCACCGCTCTTCTACCTCGAGAACACGATCGAGAAGGTGGAAGGCATGCGGCCCTACACGCCGCTGGAGCTGGAGGGCCGCAACATCTACATCCGCGAAGGCTGTTATGTCTGCCACAGCCAGATGATCCGTCCGTTCCGCGACGAGGTGGAGCGCTACGGCCACTACAGCCTTGCGGCTGAGTCCATGTACGACCATCCCTTCCAGTGGGGGTCGAAGCGCACCGGGCCGGATCTCGCCCGTGTCGGCGGCCGCTATTCGGACGAATGGCACGTGCAGCACCTGACCGAGCCGCGCTCGGTCGTGCCGGAATCGATCATGCCGGGCTACAGCTTCCTGGCGACGACCGATCTCAAGGTCGAAAATCTGGCGGCGAACCTGAAGGCCAATGCCGATGTCGGCGTGCCCTATGACCATGCGATGATCGACAATGCCGAGGCCGATCTCAAGGCACAGGTCGATCCGAACGCGGATACGACCGGGCTCGAGGCCCGCTATCCCAAGGTGAAGATCGCCGATTTCGACGGCAATCCGAAGCGGTTGACGGAGATGGATGCACTCGTGGCCTATCTGCAGATGCTCGGCACGCTGGTCGATTTCTCCACCTACGATCCCGCAACCGGCTACCGGTAAGGAGCACCCCGATGGAAACCTACACTGCCATGCGGCATTTCGCCGACAGCTGGGGGCTGCTCGCCATGACGCTGTTCTTTGCGGGCGTCATCCTCTTCACCCTGCGTCCCGGCGGCGGAAAGGAAGCCGCCAGCGCCGCCGAAATCCCTCTGAAGGAGGATTGATCATGGCCGAGAAACATGTGGACGAACTGAGTGGCGTCGAGACCACCGGCCATGAATGGGACGGCATTCGCGAACTGAACAATCCGATGCCGCGCTGGTGGGTCTGGACCTTCTACCTCACCATCCTGTGGGCCATCGGCTATGCGATCGCCTATCCCTCGATCCCGCTGCTGACGGGATCCACCAAGGGGCTTCTCGGCTATTCCAGCCGCGCCGAGGTTGCCACCGAACTCGCCGATGCCAAGATGGCGCAGGCCGGGTTCATCGAGAAGATCGCCGCTGCCAGCGTCGATCAGATCGTTGCCGATCCGCAGCTCAGCCAGTTCGCGATTGCCGCGGGTGCCTCCGCCTTCAAGGTCAACTGCGCCCAGTGCCATGGCACGGGGGCGGCGGGTGGGCCGGGCTATCCCAACCTCAACGACGACGACTGGCTGTGGGGCGGCTCGGCTGAGCAGATCTACACGACGATCCTGCACGGCATCCGCTACACGCAGGACCCCGATACTCGTGTCTCGGAAATGCCGTCCTTTGCCGACTTGCTGACGCCCGAGCAGATGAAGCAGGCGGCGGCCTATGTGGTCAGCCTGTCGGACACGCCGTCTGATGCGGCGCTTGTCGGACCCGGCAAGCAGATCTTCGCCGACAATTGCGCGGCCTGCCATGGCGAGGACGCCAGGGGCAACCGGGATGTAGGCGCGCCGAACCTGTCGGACGCCATCTGGCTGAAGGGCAAGGGCGAGGCGGCGATCATCGCGCAGATGCGCGCACCCAAGCACGGCGTGATGCCGGCCTGGCAGGCCCGCCTCGGCGATACGACCGTCAAGGAACTCGCCGTCTTCGTGCATTCGCTGGGCGGCGGCGAATAGAGCATAATCCGACCCGAGTGAAACGAGGATCGACAAGATTATGCTTTAAAAAAGCGGGCTTAGAGCGCCGATCTGATCCTGTCAGATCGGACAGCGCTCCAAGCGCTCATACCGGGCCGGGGAGAGGCGAGGCCACGCGGGGAGACCTGCGTGGCCTTTTTGCCTGTCCGCCGCGATATGAGATGCCCGCCGCGAGGGGGTATGTCCGTTCTCAGGCGGACGGCGGTCCGGCGTTCTCCGTCCAGACGGCGAGTTCGTAGCCGTCCGAATCGGTGAAATGGAAGCGCCGGCCGCCGGGGAAGGTGAAGATCGGCTGGCTGATCGTGCCGCCGGCCGCCGTCACCCTGGCTTCCGCGGCTTCGATATCGTCGGCGTAGAGAATGACGAGGGGACCACCGCTTGCACGCACCGGTGCCGTGGTCGTCAAGCCGCCGGCCAGGCGCCCGTCGCGGAATTCGCAATAGGCCGGCCCGTAATCCACAAACTGCCAGCCGAATGCGCTCCCGTAGAAAGCCTTCGAGCGGGCGATATCGGTGACGTTGAATTCCACGTAGTCGATCCGGTTGTCGCGTGGCGGACGCGTGGTGGTTTCTGCGCTGGGCATCGGCTTCTCCCGCAAGTCTGATCCTGTTTTGTTCTCATTCCTACCATGCCCGCGCAAGCGCCACAATGCCGCAGATTGACTTAAGTCAAGGTGTCCGGCGGAGGTGCATGGGAGAAGGCTGTCACCACGAGGACATGCCCGATGAATCTCTACACCGCCCCCGATCTCGAAACCGTCGATGTCGAGCGCCACGATGCGCAGCCGGTCAATTCGGCAAAGCTGCGCAAGCCGCTTTACGAGAAGCGCAGGAAGATCTTTCCCAAGCGCGCCAGCGGACGGTTTCGGCAGTTCAAGTGGCTGGTAATGCTGGTCACGCTCGGCATCTATTACCTGACGCCCTGGATCCGCTGGGATCGTGGTCCTTATGCGCCGGATCAGGCCGTTCTGATCGATCTCGCCGGGCGTCGCTTCTATTTCTTCTTCATTGAGATCTGGCCGCAGGAGTTCTTCTTCGTCGCCGGCCTGCTCGTCATGGCGGGGTTCGGACTGTTCCTTGTCACCTCCGCCGTTGGTCGCGCCTGGTGCGGCTATGCCTGTCCGCAGACGGTCTGGGTCGATCTCTTCCTGGTGGTCGAACGCTTTATCGAGGGTGACCGCAATGCCCGCATCAAGCTCGATGCGGCGCCCTGGAGCATCGACAAGCTGTGGAAGCGGGCGAGCAAGCATGCGATCTGGCTGCTGATCGGGGTTGCGACCGGCGGTGCCTGGATCTTCTACTTCGCGGATGCGCCGACATTGCTTCTCAATGTGCTGACGGGCGCCGCCGCGCCGGTCGCCTACATCACCATCGCCATCCTGACGGCGACGACCTATGTCTTCGGCGGTCTCATGCGCGAGCAGGTCTGCACCTATATGTGCCCCTGGCCGCGCATCCAGGCGGCCATGCTCGACGAGAATTCGCTGGTTGTCACCTACAATGACTGGCGGGGCGAGCCGCGCACCAAGCATGCCAAGAAGGCGATCGCGGCCGGTGCCTCCGTCGGCGACTGCGTGGATTGCAATGCCTGCGTCGTCGTCTGTCCCATGGGCATCGACATTCGCGACGGCCAGCAGCTGGAATGCATCACCTGTGCGCTGTGCATTGATGCCTGCGATGGCGTGATGGACAAGATCGGCCGCGAGCGCGGGCTGATCTCCTATGCGACGCTCAGCGACTACGAGGCCAACATGGCACTGGCGCGCGGCGCCGATGGGGCGATCGACCCGACGCGGGTGCGGGACGCGAGCGGCGCGTTTACCGAAAAGCTCCGGCATTTCGACTGGCACGTGATCTTCCGGCCACGCACGCTTCTCTACATGGGGGTCTGGACGCTGGTCGGCGTGGGTCTGCTCATGGCGCTTTTGTCGCGCGACCGGCTGGAGCTCAACGTGCTTCACGACCGCAACCCGCAATTCGTGCTCGAATCCGATGGTTCGGTGCGCAACGGCTATGTCGTGAAGCTCCTGAACATGATCCCCGAGGAGCGTGTCATCACGCTGTCCATGGAGGGCCTGCCGGGTGCGGTGATGCGGATCGCCGGTCAGGCACCGGGCGATGGCCGCAGTTTCGCGGTGCCCGTCAGCCCCGACAGGGTGACGACGCTCAAGGTCTTCGTGACACTGCCGAAGGACGCGCTGTCCGACGTGGACGACGATGATGCGGGTCTGCGCTTCATCGCCGAGGACACAGCCAG
Source organism: Rhizobium sp. SG2393 (assembly GCF_042610495.1). NCBI lineage: Bacteria > Pseudomonadati > Pseudomonadota > Alphaproteobacteria > Hyphomicrobiales > Rhizobiaceae > Rhizobium > Rhizobium sp. SG2393. Next base: position 972,815 of record NZ_JBHGAP010000001.1, on the reverse strand, counting down.
CCACGAGCGGGAAATCTACAACGCCCATTTCAACGCACCGGGAGAAGAATGATGGCGAAAAGCATGGTTGAACCGCGCGAGAAGGTCTTTACCGGCTGGCACATGCTGGCGATCCTCATCGCATTCTTCGGCACGGTGATCTCCGTCAACCTGCTGATGGCCTGGTATGCGACCTCCACCTGGAGCGGCCTCGTCGTCGAAAATTCCTATGTCGCAAGCCAGGAATTCAACGAGAAGGCGGCGGAGGCCCGGGCGCTGACGGCGAGCGGCATCCGCACGACGCTTGCGGCCGACAGCGGATCGGTCACCTACCGGCTGCTTGCGGCCGACGGCACGCCGCTTGCCGGTGTTGCGCGCGTACAGGCCGCGTTCCGCCGGCCCGTGGAAAGCCACGAGGATCTGATCTTTGACCTGACGCCGAAGGGGGACGGAACCTATACGGCGACGCTCGCCATCAAGCCCGGCCAGTGGATCGCCGACATCGACACGACCGGCACGGATGCACAGGGCAAGACCCGCCGGCTTTACCGGGAGGCGGTACGGCTCGTTGTGACGGGAGGCCGGCCATGAGCTGCTGCGCACCGGGGACGGAAGCGGCCCTCGACATGGCCGGCGCGGGCGGTGAGCTACCGCCATCGGAGGAACTGCTGCTTGCCAGCCGCCCGCTCGGCAACGGCTGCCGCCAGATCGACCTCAGCGTGCCGGGCGTGCATTGCGGCACCTGTATCACGACGCTCGAGGGCGCGCTTGCGGGGCAGGCAGATCTTCTGAGCGCCCGCGTCAATCTCTCCACGCGGCGTCTCAGCGTCGTGTTTCGCGAGGCGGGCGAGGGCGGGCCGGTCGATCCGCGTGCCATCCTGGCCCCCCTTGCCGGCACGGGCTATGCCGTGCACCTCTTCACGCCGGGCGAGGAGGAGACCGACCGGGAGCTGCAGGGGTTGATCCGCGCTGTCGCCGTCTCGGGTTTTGCGGCGGCCAACATCATGCTGCTGTCGGTGTCGGTGTGGTCGGGTGCCGATCATGCCACGCGCGATCTCTTCCACTGGATCTCGGCGATGATCGCCGGACCGGCGCTGATCTATGCGGGGCGCTTCTTCTACCTCTCCGCCTTCCGGGCGCTCAGGCATGGCCGCACCAACATGGATGTGCCGATCGCGCTGGCCGTGACGCTCTCCTATTGCATGTCGCTCTACGAGACGATCCACCACGGTGCGCATGCCTGGTTCGATGCCTCCGTCACGCTGCTGTTCTTCCTGCTCATCGGCCGTACGCTCGACCATCTGATGCGGGGGCGGGCACGGTCGGCGATCAGCGGTCTGGCGCGGCTGATGCCGCGCTGCGCCATGGTGGAACGTGATGACGGCGCGCGCGAATACCGCGCGACGGCCGACATTCGTCCGGGAGATCGCATTCTGGTTGCGGCCGGTGACCGCATTCCTGTCGATGGAACCGTCCTGACGGGAGCAAGTGATCTCGACTGCTCGCTGGTCAACGGCGAGAGCGCGCCGGTGCCGGTCAAGGCCGGCGTGGCGGTGCAGGGGGGTACGCTGAACCTGACGGGCGCGCTGACGCTTGTCGCGACCGCATCGGCGCGCGATTCTTTCCTTGCCGACGTGATCACGCTCATGGAAGCGGCCGAGGGCGGACGCGCCCGCTACCGCCGCATCGCCGACCGGGCGGCGCGCTATTACTCCCCGGCCGTGCATCTCCTGGCGCTGCTTTCCTTCATCGGCTGGATGCTGGTCGAGGGCGACGTGCAGCATGCGATGCTGATTGCCGTTGCGGTTCTCATCATCACCTGCCCCTGTGCGCTCGGCCTTGCCGTTCCCGTGGTGCAGGTGGTTGCGGCCGGACGGCTCTTCGAGGGGGGCGTCATGGTCAAGGATGGCTCGGCCATGGAGCGGCTGGCCGAAATCGACACCGTGCTCTTCGACAAGACCGGTACGCTGACGATCGGCAAGCCGCGCCTCGTCAATGGCAACGCGGTGACGCCGGACGTGATGATGCGGGCTGCCAGTCTGGCGGCCGGCTCGCGCCATCCCTTGTCGATGGCGCTGCATGCGGCGGCCGGCGCACCGGTCCGGTCGCTCGAAACGCTCCGGGAGATTCCGGGCGGCGGCATGGAGGCCGAGATCGACGGTGCTGTCTGGCGGCTCGGCAGCCGCGCCTTTGCCGGCGGCTCCGAGCAGCCCGACGCCGGGGCGTTCTCGGAGGCGGTGCTGTCGAGGAACGGCACGGTGGCGGCGGTGTTCCGTTTCGAGGACCAGATGCGACCGGGCGTGGCCAAGGCGGTGGATGCGCTGAGGGACCGCGGGCTCGACCTTGCCATCCTTTCCGGCGACCGGCAGCCCGTGGTGGCGGAGCTGGCGCGGCGCCTTCGCATCGAGCGGTGGTTTGCGGGGCTTTCCCCACGCGGCAAGAGCGGGACGATCGAGGAGGCGAGCCGCCACGGTCACCACGTGCTGATGGTCGGCGACGGCATCAACGATGCGCCGGCTCTCAGTGCCGCGCATGTGTCCATGGCGCCGGCGACGGCGGCCGATGTCGGCCGGCAGGCGGCGGATTTCGTCTTCATGCATCAGGATCTCGGCGCCGTGCCGCTGGCCATCGCGGTCTCGCAACGGGCGGGCCGGCTGATCCGCCAGAATTTCGCGCTGGCCATCGGCTACAATGTCATCGCCGTTCCGATCGCCATTCTCGGCTATGCGACGCCGCTCGTGGCCGCCATCGCCATGTCGACCTCCTCGCTCGTGGTCGTCGTCAATGCGCTGCGGCTCAAGGGGCAGGGCGGTCTTCGGCGCGACCTGCGCAATGCCGATAGCGCCGGCATTCCGCTTGGCGGGGAGCGCGTCGCATGAACACGCTGGTCTATCTGATTCCGGTCGCGCTTTTTCTCGGCGGCCTCGGGCTCTTTGCCTTCCTGTGGTCGTTGAAGAGCGGCCAGTATGACGATCTCGAGGGGGCGAGCTGGCGGGTGCTGGATGATCAGGACGATCGGCCAAGGCTCTGATTTCCCGTAAACATGCCTTGTCCCAAATCGATTCAGGTGCCACAACACGCGCGACAAAAGTCAAACGGAGGCTTACACGTGGCACAGGCGGAAATCGGGCTTATCGGACTTGGCGTGATGGGCGCAAATCTGGCGCTCAACATTGCCGAGAAGGGCAACAAGATCGCCGTTTTCAACCGGACGGTCGAACGCACCCGCGAATTCGTGCAGGAGGCTGGCGCGCTCAGCGATCAGGTGATCGGCTGCGAGACCATTGAAGAATTTGTGGCGGCCATCCGTCCGCCGCGGCCGATCATCATCATGATCAAGGCCGGCGACCCGGTCGACCAGCAGATGGCGCTGCTCAAGCCGTATCTCTCGGCCGGCGACATCATGATCGATGCCGGCAATGCCAATTTCCGCGACACGATGCGCCGTTTCGATGCGCTGAAGGATTCCGGGCTCACCTTCATCGGCATGGGCGTTTCCGGGGGCGAGGAGGGCGCGCGCCATGGTCCTTCTATCATGGTGGGCGGGACGGAAGAGTCCTGGAAGCGCGTGGAGAAGGTGCTGACCTCGATCGCCGCCAAGTACAATGACGAGCCCTGCGTGGCCTGGCTCGGCGAAAACGGCGCCGGCCATTTCGTCAAGACGATCCACAACGGCATCGAATATGCCGACATGCAGATGATCGCTGAAATCTACGGCATCCTGCGCGACGGCCTGAAGATGAGCGCCGACGAGATCGGCCAGGTCTTCGGCACCTGGAACAAGGGGCGTCTCGAATCCTACCTGATCGAGATCACCGAAAAGGTTCTCCACGTCGCCGACCCGATCACCGGCAAGCCGATCGTCGACATGATCCTCGACAAGGCCGGCCAGAAGGGCACCGGCAAGTGGTCGGCGATCGAGGCGCAGACCATGGGCATTCCGGCCACGGGCATCGAGGCGGCCGTTGCGGCGCGTTCGATCTCCTCCATGAAGGAAGAGCGCGAGGCGGCTGAAAAGGTTCTCGGTCTTCCCGCCGTCGCGCCGCTTGCCGTCACCGACAAGGCGGCGTTCCTCAAGGATCTGGAAGACGCGCTGCTGGCCGGCAAGATCGGTGCCTATGCGCAGGGCTTTGCCGTGATGGCGGGTGCCTCGAAGGAATTCGGCTGGAACCTCCCGATGCCGACGATCGCCCGTATCTGGCGCGCCGGCTGCATCATCCGCTCGCAGTTCCTCGACGAGATCACCTCGGCCTTCACCAAGGCGCCCGATGCTGCCAACCTTATCGTGACGCCGGCCTTTGCGGGTCTGGTGAAGGAAACCGATGGTGCGTTGCGCCGGGTGGTTTCGGCGGCGGCGCTCGGCGGACTGCCGGTTCCGGCGCTCGCCTCGGCGCTCGGCTATTTCGACAGCTACCGCCGCGGCCGCGGCACGGCCAACATCATCCAGGCGCAGCGCGACTTCTTCGGCGCGCATGGCTTCGACCGCGTGGATGGCGCCGACAGCCATCACGGTCCCTGGGGCAGCGGGCTGGGCGGCTGAGCCTTTCCGCCAGCGGTGCTTGTTATTGCGGGGTCGCCATTTCTGGCGGCCCCGTTTTTGTTTCGAGGGGCGCGGCGGCTCTTCAGACGGTGCTGAGGGATTGCAAGGCATCGGCATTTTCCCCGTCAATACGCGCCAGGACGGCGCGGGCAAGTTCGCGGCCCGCAAGGCGGAAGTCCTCGTGGATGGTGATGAGGTCGGGGCGCAGCCAGCGCAGCACGTCGTTGCCGACCTTGCTGACCACATCGACATCAGTACCCAGACGCAAGCCGGCGAGGTCGAGAGCGGCGACGAGCGCCGTTGTGCTGGATGAGGCCGAGGAGATGAGGGCATCGGGGGCACCGTGTTTGCGAAGCATCACGGCTGATCGGTCACGGATCGTCTCCAGCGAATCGTCGGAGTTCATGTCCTCCATGATTGCGCCGGTGAGGCCGAACGCCGCGAGGCCCTTTTCGAAGCCGCTTTTGAGGTGCGTGAAATAGGTGAGATGGGACGGCGGCGGCAGGAGCAGGACGTGGCGCCGGCCCCGCCCGGCAAGCCGCCGGACTGCCTCGAAGGCGAATGCCTCATTGTCGAAATCGTGGAACGGATGCTCGACGCCCATTTCGGTACGGCCATGGGTCGCGAAGGGAAAGTCGTGCTCCAGCAGCAGGCGCACGCGCGGGTCGTCCGGCTGCGTGCGCGAGAGGATGAGGCCATCGGCCGCTCCCGTCTCGAGGATGTGGCGAACCGGGACGAGGGGGTCTTCGGTCTGCTTGTAGGGGGAGACCATCAGGTGGTAGGGCGTCGCGGCAAGCACCTCGGATATGCCGAGCACGACGGGGCTCGTGGCGCCCATGACCTCGTCTTCCAGCGACATGACGAGGCTGATGACGAAGGTCTTTCCGGTGCGGAGCCGAAGGCCGGCGCGGTTTGGATGGTAGCCAAGGTCGCGCGCAACCTGCCGCACGCGCGCCTTGGTGTCCATGCCGATATCGGGGGCATCCTTCAAGGCGCGGGAGACCGTGGTGACGCCGAGCCCGGTGAGGTCTGCAATCGATTTCAGGGTGGGCCGCGAGCGCGTTGACGGGCTCGTGCGGTCTTCTGCCGCCGGATCGCGCTTCGGTCCTGGAGGAATTGTCGTCATGCCGAAAGCCTAGCGCAAAGACGGTACGGGTCTAAGGGAGATAAAGGGTGAAGCGGGATTTTGCCCCGAGGCCGGAGCATTAGACAAAAGTCGAAAATAGGCCATTCTGCCCGCGCTGGACACAACTCCTCCGTTATGTAACGGTGGCAGGGTGCTGGTATTTTAGAACTGGCTGCAACAGGTTGCTGCGTCCCCTGTGGGAGCATGGGGCGCGTCTTTCCCGGTGGGGGAAAGTCCTGGCGGATCAAGGGAGGAAACATGGATCGCCGTCTATTCATCAAGCGTGCAAGCCTCGGCGGATTGGGGGCTGCGGCCGCTTCGACGCTGGCTGCGCCGGCCATTGCCCAGAGCACCCCGAAGGTGAACTGGCGCCTGACTTCGTCGTTCCCCAAATCGCTCGACACGATCTATGGCGGCGCCGAGGTCATCTCCAAATATGTCTCGGAAGCCACCGACGGCAATTTCCAGATCCAGGTCTTCGCGGCCGGCGAAATCGTGCCCGGCCTGCAGGCGGCCGATGCGGCGGCTGCCGGAACGGTCGAGGCCTGCCATACGGTGTCCTACTACTACTGGGGCAAGGATCCGGTCTGGGCGCTCGGCGCGGCCGTGCCGTTTGCGCTCAACGCGCGCGGCCATAACGCCTGGCAGTATCATGGCGGCGGCATCGACATGTTCAACGAGTTCCTGGCGACCCAGGGCCTCGTCGGCTTCCCCGGTGGCAATACCGGCGTGCAGATGGGCGGCTGGTTCCGCAAGGAAATCAAGACCGTCGCGGACATGCAGGGCCTGAAGATGCGTATCGGCGGCTTTGCCGGCAAGGTCGTCGAAAAGCTCGGCGTCGTGCCGCAGCAGATCGCCGGCGGCGACATCTATCCGTCCCTCGAAAAGGGCACGATCGACGCGGCCGAATGGGTCGGCCCCTATGACGACGAAAAGCTCGGCTTCTACAAGGTCGCGCCCTACTACTACTATCCCGGCTGGTGGGAAGGTGGTCCGACGGTGCATGCCATGTTCAACAAGGCGGCCTTCGACGGCCTGCCGAAGGCTTACCAGTCGCTGTTGCGCACGGCCTGCCAGGCGGCTGACGCCAACATGCTGCAGAAGTACGACTGGCTGAACCCGCCGGCGATCAAGCGTCTGGTGGCTGCCGGCGCCAAGCTGAGCCCGTTCTCGCCGGAAATCCTGTCGGCCTGTTTCGATGCGGCCAACCAGGTCTATGCGGACATGGAAGCCAAGAACCCGACCTTCAAGAAGATCTGGGAGTCCATCAAGGCATTCCGTGGCGAGTATTACCTCAATGCGCAGATCGCCGAATACAATTACGACACGTTCATGATGATCCAGCAGCGCGGCGGCAAGCTGTAAGCTGGCATCCATCAACGCTACGACGAAACCCGGTGCCGGAAACGGTGCCGGGTTTTTCATGTCCGGCCGTGTGCGTGCCGGGCGAGGCGCGCGCTCGCTGCGGTGGCGCGTGCATCCGTGTGGGAGATGCGAAAGACGCGATGGTCGAAGACCTGTCCGTCCTACGGGATGTTTGAAGCGCATACCTGTCTCCTGCAGCCGAATGCCTTCATCATAAGCGACAGCCGCCCCGGGTGGATCGGGGCGGCTGTTTTTTTGTTTGCCGATATCGCCTTGTCCGTCAGTTGAAGGCGGGCGGTGCCGAGAGGTCGGTGGCGGGCTTCTGCTGCGGCTGGCCGGAAGCGGGATCGGAGCCTGCTGGAGGGGTGCCGCCGAGGCCGCCGGGAAGGCCGTTCAGCCCGCCGGGCAGGCCGAGACCGCCGCCATTGTCGGTGCCAAGGCCGGGCAGGCCGCCATTGGTGCCGAAACCGGGGACTTCGATCTTGATCGTGTTCGGATCGACCGTTGCACCCGTTCCCTTGTAGTGCATGACCATCTGCGGGAACATGATCGTCAGCGCCACCATCAGGATCTGGATGCCGACGAAGGGCACGGCACCCCAATAGATCTGGCCGGTCGTCACCGGTTCCATGCGCTTTCCGGTCACCTTGTCGAGATAGGGGACCTTGGCGGCGACCGAGCGCAGGTAGAAGAGCGCGAAGCCGAAGGGTGGGTGCATGAAGCTGGTCTGCATGTTGATGCCGAGCAGCACGCCGAACCAGATGAGATCGATGCCGAGCTTGTCGGCCGCTGGCGCCAGCAGCGGGACGATGATGAAGGCGAGCTCGAAGAAATCCAGGAAGAAGGCCAGGAAGAAGACGAGCAGGTTGACGGCGATGAGGAAGCCCGTTTCGCCGCCGGGCATGGAGACGAGCAGGTGCTCGACCCAGAGATGGCCGTTGACGCCGTAGAAGGTGAGCGAGAAGACGCGCGCACCGATCAGGATGAAGAGCACAAAGGCCGACAGGCGCGTCGTTGCTGCCAGCGCCTGGTTGATCACGTCGAGCGACAGGCGGCGCTTGGCGGCCGCCATGACGAGGGCGCCGACGGCGCCCATGGCGCCGCCTTCGGTCGGCGTGGCGATGCCGAGGAAGATGGTGCCGAGCACAAGGAAGATCAGCGCCAGCGGCGGGATCAGCACGATGATGACCTGCTGGGCAAGGCGCGACATCATGTTGATCTTCGCGCCCTTGTCGATGAGCGCGACGGCATAGATGAAGACAACGCCCGCCGTGGCACCAAGAATGTCGGCATTGGCGCCGTGCGTCGGATACAGATAGACGTGCGCGGCGTAGGCGAAGAGGCCGGCCACGACGAGGGCGACGGCGAGCGACGTGACGCCCGCGCCAAGGGTGCGGGCCTCCAGCGGCAGGGCCGGCATGGAATCCCGCTTCAGGAAGGTCATCAGCAGGATATAGGCCATGTAGAGCCCGGTCAGGACGAGGCCGGGGATCAGCGCGCCGGCATACATGTCGCCGACGGAGCGGCCGAGCTGGTCGGCGAGAACGATGAGGACGAGCGAGGGCGGGATGATCTGCGCCAGGGTGCCTGAGGCGGCGATGACGCCCGAGGCAATGCTGCGATCATAGCCGTAGCGCAGCATGATGGGCAGCGAGATGAGGCCCATGGCGATGACGGAGGCTGCGACCACGCCGGTCGTTGCGGCCAAAAGCGCGCCGACGAAGATGACGGCATAGGCGAGGCCGCCGCGGATGGGCCCGAAGAGCTGGCCGATCGTGTCCAGCAGGTCTTCGGCCATGCCGGATTTCTCCAGCACGATCCCCATGAAGGTAAAGAAGGGGATGGCGAGCAATGTGTCGTTCGACATCACCCCCCAGAGCCGTTCCGGCATGGCATTCAACAGCGGCCAGGAGAGGTTGATGCTGTCGGACAACGGCGCGAGCTCCACGCCGATGATGAAGAAGAGCAGACCGTTGGCCGCAAGCGCGAAGGCGACCGGGTATCCCATCAGCAGGAACACGATCAGCGACACGAACATGATCGGCGCGAGGTTTTCAGCGATGAACTCGATCATCCGTGCTTCTCCCCGGTCGGCGTGTCCATGTCGAGCGGCGCATGGGTGGGAACGTAAGGGGCGGGATCATCGATGACGCCGCGCATAATCGCGATCTTCTTGATGATCTCCGACACGCCCTGGGCGGCCAGAAGCAGGAAGCCGGCGAGCAGGATGGCCTTGGCGGGCCAGATGATCAGGCCGCCGGCGCTGGAGGAGACCTCCTGCGAATGGAAGGACATGGTCACATAGGGGACGAGATACCAGATCATCAGCAGCACGAAGGGCATCAGGAAGACGCAATGGCCGAAGAGATCGATCCAGTGCTGGGTGCGGCGCGAAAACTTGCCGTAGACCACGTCGATGCGGATGTGCTCGTTCTGGCTCAGCGTATAGGCGGCCGCCAGCATGAAGGCGCCGCCGAAGAGATACCACTGGGCCTCCAGCCAGGCATTGGACGAGACGTTGAAGATCTTTCGCACGATGGCGTTGCCGGCGCTGACGAGCACGGCGACCAGAATAAGCCAGGCGACCGACTTGCCGATCCACTCCGTGATCGTGTCGATGACCCGGCTCAGGCCGAGTAGTGATTGCATGTGAGCCTCCCCATCCGGCCTTATCCGTTGCCTTGCCGGACGTTCTCATGAGTGCCGATTTCAACCGTGGTTGCAAGCATGGAACGGGCTTTTCAAGCGATGAGTGATGTTCTTAGACGAAAGTCGCAGGGGCCTTGCGGCGCCCTGCGACGAGGATTTTCCGGTGCGGAAAGCCATTGTCCCGCGAGGAAAGAGGTCTTACCCCTGCGCTGACAGGCAGGTCTTGAGCGAGGTCGCGATGCCCGTCATCATCTGGAAATAGAGATCCGGTCCGGCGGTCAGGCTGCCTGCTTCCGGGTCGAGAACGCCGGCCTTGGCCTTGGTCCCCTCGATGACGGTGTTGACGAGCTTGGGCTCGAACTGCGGCTCGGCAAAGACGCAGGTGGCGCCGAGCGTGCCGATTTTTTCCTGGATTTCCTTGAGGCGGGCGGCACCCGGCATGGTCTCGGGGCTGACGGTGATCGAACCGGCGACCTTCACGCCGAAGCGGCCTTCGAAATACTGGTAGGCGTCGTGGAAGACGATGAAGGGCTTGTCCTTGACCGGCGCGATGGTGGCGGCGATCTCGGTCTCCAGATCCTTCAGGCGCGTCTTGAGCCTGGCCAGATTGGCGTCGTAGGCCGCGGCATGGTCTGGATCGGCCGCCTTCATCGTCTTCGCGATCTCGTCGGCGATGGCGGCGGCATTCTGCGGGTCGAGCCACAGATGGGCGTCGATGCCGCCATGCTCGTGCTCATGACCATGCTCGTGGCCGGCTTCTTCGGCCGGCTTCGCCTCGCCTTCATGGGCGTGCTCATCCGCGTGGGCGTGTTCACCCTCGGCGTGGTCATGGCCTTCCTCGTCGTGGTCATGCGCCTCGAACGCGCCGCCTTCACGGAACGGCAGGGTGATCAGTGCCGGCGCATCCTGGAGTTCGACGACCTTGGCCTTGGACGCCAGCGCCTCCAGCGGCTTTTCCATGAAGCCTTCGAGATTGGGTCCGACCCAGAAGATGACGTTGGCCTGTTCGAGCGCTGCGGCCTGCGACGGCTTCAGCGAATAGGTGTGGGGGGAGGCGGCGCCATCGACGATGAGCGTCGGCGTGACCACGCCCTCGGTGATGGCGGAGACCAGCGAATGGATGGGCTTGATCGTCACCACGACGGATGGTTCTGCCGCGGCGGCAGCCGATGCGGCCAGGAGGATGGTGGAGGCGAAAAGGGCGGTGGTAAGGCGCGACATGGGGTCTCCGTCTTTGCCAGGTCCGGTAGCGGGAGAGCGGCCGGATCCTGTTGAACTTGATATGTAATGTTATTACATGAATTGCGTAACGCTATAACGTGTGCGATAGCATGGCGCAACAGGGATCCTTGACTGATGCTCGATCGACCGATCTCCACCGACGTGACGGCAGCCGGCGCGCAGGCAGCGGGCACGCCTGCCGCTGACCACCAGCGCGACATTCTCGTCTCGCTGAGCCAGGCCGGCATCCGGCGGCAGGGGCGCTATCTCGTGCGCGGCGTCGATTTTTCCATCCGGCGCGGCGAGATCGTGACGCTGATCGGGCCGAACGGGTCGGGCAAATCCACCACCGCGAAAATGGCGATCGGCGTCTACAAGGCCGACGAGGGCCGGGTGACGCGCAAGGCCGGGCTGAAGGTCGGCTATGTGCCGCAGAAGCTTGCCGTGGACTGGACGCTGCCGCTGACCGTGGAGCGGCTGATGACGCTGACGGGGCCGCTGACGCGGCGCGAACTCCTCGATGCGGTCGAGGCGACCGGCGTCGCGCATCTCCTGAAGGCCGAGGTTCAGCGTCTGTCGGGCGGCGAATTCCAGCGCGCCCTTCTGGCCCGCGCGATCGCCCGCCGTCCCGATCTGCTGGTGCTGGACGAGCCCGTGCAGGGCGTCGATTTCAACGGCGAGATCGCCCTCTACGATCTCATCAAGACGATCCGCAACCGGACAGGCTGCGGTATCCTGCTGATTTCGCACGATCTCCATATCGTGATGGCGGAAACGGACACGGTGATCTGCCTCAACGGTCATGTGTGCTGCCGCGGGACGCCGGAGGTGGTGAGCCGCAGCCCGGAATATCTGAAGCTGTTCGGTGCGCGGGCTGCGCAGACACTGGCCGTCTACAGCCATCACCACGACCATACCCATCTGCCGGACGGACGCGTGCTGCATGCCGACGGCACGGTGACGGCGGACTGCCATCCCGACGACGGGCACCACGACCATGCGCACCGTGATGCCGGCAACGGCACCTGCTCCTGCGGGCATCCGCACGCGCCGCAGCCCGCGCAGCCGGTGCTGCGCCTGAACGGCTACACGCCAGAGGGGCGTCCGCGTGTTTGACGATTTCTTCACCCGTGCGCTGGTGGCCGGCATCGGTCTGGCGCTGACGGTCGGGCCGCTCGGCTGTTTCATCATCTGGCGGCGCATGGCCTATTTCGGCGATACGATGGCGCATTCCGCGCTGCTCGGCGTTGGACTGGCGCTGTTCTTCGACATGAACATCATCGTCAGCGTCTTTGCCGTCGCGGTGGCCGTGTCGCTGCTGCTCATCCTGCTTGAAAAGCGCGGTGCGCTGTCCACCGATGCGCTGCTCGGCATTCTCTCCCATTCGGCGCTGTCGATCGGCCTCGTTCTGCTCGCCTTCATGACCTGGGTGCGCGTCGACCTCATCAATTTCCTGTTCGGCGACATCCTCGCGGTGACGGAGAGCGATATCGACATCGTCTGGGGCGGCGGCGTGCTGGTCATCCTGTCGCTGATCTATCTCTGGCGGCCGCTGCTCGCCTCCACCGTCAATCCTGAACTGGCGGAGGCGGAGGGGCTGGAGCCGCAGCGGGCCAAGATCTTCTTCATGCTGCTGCTGGCGGCCGTGATCGCCATCGCCATGAAGATCGTCGGTATCCTGCTCATCACCTCGCTGCTGATCATTCCGGCCGCGACGGCGCGGCGTTTCGCGCGCACGCCAGAGGTCATGGCGGTGATGGCGTCGGTGATCGGTGCCCTTTCGGTGACGCTCGGTCTCTATGGCTCGCTGCATTACGATACGCCCTCCGGTCCATCGATCGTCGTCGCGGCCTTGCTGATCTTCGTGCTCAGCCTGCTGCCAGTCGGCAGACGGCTTTCGGGCCGCGACCATGAGCATAGGCTGGCCGGAGCGGAGGGGCATTCGGGGGGAAATGGAGGCATTGATGAGTGAACACGATCTGACGCGCAACCAGGCGCTTGTCTTCGACGCGCTGCGGGCTGCCGACCAGCCGCTCAGTGCCTATACAATTCTCGACAAGCTGCGCGATGCGGGGTTCCGCGCGCCCTTGCAGGTGTATCGGGCGCTCGAAAAGCTGATCGAGAAGGGGCTCGTGCACCGTCTCGAGAGCATCAATTCCTTCGTCGCCTGCGCCCATCCGCATGACAATTGTGCCTCCCACGGACTGACGGCCTTTGCGATCTGCGAGCGGTGCAGCCAGGTCATCGAATTCCACGACCACGGGATCGAGCATCGGCTGGCCGACTGGGCGAAGGAACGCGGTTTCAAGCCCTCCAAGACGCTGATCGAGGTGAAGGGCATCTGCGCGGCCTGTGCCGCCTGACGGCTGTCACGGATCGATCCGCTGGAGGCCACGGGCGAAACGCTGCCAGTTCTTCACGTAATGGCTTGACGAGAGCTTCAATCCGTTGATCGCGGCCTCATCCAGCATTCGCACGGCCTTGGCGGGCGCGCCGACGATGAGGCTGCCATCCTCGAAGACCTTGCCTTCGGTGACCAGCGCATTGGCGCCGACGAGGCAGTTGTTGCCGATGCGGGCGCCATTGAGGATCGTGGCGCCCATGCCGACGAGGCTGTTGTCACCGATGGTGCAGCCGTGGACGATGGCGCGGTGACCGATGGTGCAGCCTTCCCCGATCGTGACGGGAAAGCCCGGATCCACATGGAGCACCGCACCTTCCTGGATATTGGTGCGGGCACCGATGCGGATCAGCTCATTGTCCCCGCGCAGCACGGCGCCGAACCAGATGCCGACATCCTCGCCGAGATCGACCCGGCCGATGACATGGGCATCGGGCGCGACCCAGTAGCGGCCCTCCGGGGGAAGCGTGGGACGCTGGCCATCGATGGCATAGAGAGGCATGGGGCGCGTTCCCTTCGCTTCACACGACGCTGACGGTGAGTGTCCCGAGGTCGTCGATGCCGCAGGTGATCGTGTCACCGCGCTTGACGGGGCCGACGCCGGCGGGGGTGCCGGTAAAGATCACATCGCCGGGAGCGAGCGTGAAAAGCCGCGAGGCGTGCGCGATGATATCGGCCATGCCCCAGGTCATGTCGGCAATATCGGCGTCCTGCCGGCGCTTGCCGTTGACGTCGAGCCAGATGCGGGCCGTCGAGGGATGGCCGAGGCGTGCGGCGGGTATAATGGGCGAGATTGGCGCGGAGTGTTCGAAGGCCTTGGCCGCCGACCACGGCTTGCCGGCGGCCTTGGCGGCGGCCTGCATGTCGCGGCGGGTGAAATCGATGCCGACGGCATAGCCATAGACATGGGAGAGGGCGTCTTCCGGCGCAATGTCCGATCCGCCCTTCGCCAGCACGGCGACGAACTCGACCTCGTGATGCACGTCATTGGTCTGTGAAGGGTAGGGGAAGGCGCGCCCGGCGGTCAGCAGATTGTCGGGGTTCTTCTGGAAGAAGAAGGGTGGATCCCGGTTCGGTTCGTGGCCGATCTCACGGGCGTGGTCGGCATAGTTGCGGCCGACGCAATAGACCCGGCGCACCGGAAAGCCGGCGGCTTCGCCCTCGATGGGCAGGAGAATGGTTTCGGGCGGCGGAAAAAGCGGCTGCATGGTCTCTCACTAAGGCGTTACGTTCGCGCAAAGCCTAAAGCACGTCGCCTGATTCGAGATTCATGCGATGTGCTTTCGTTTCTTGTTTTCGCATGTCTTTTTCCCGAAACCGCTGCGCACTTTCGGGAGACATGCTGCAGCACCGCTCTTCCCACCGTGGAAATCCTGCAATCAGCCGCAAGCGTATTGCTTGAGCTGTTCGCGCGTCAGGTAATGGCCGTTGCTGCGCGAGTTCAGCGCCGGGTCCGAAACTTCGATGGTCGCGCCCTGCGGCAGTGCGAGCGCCTGGCGAACGGTCATGATGCCGATGTCCCGCCGGGCAGAGCCCTGGCGCAAGCTGACCTCGACGATCCGGTACAGATTCTCCTCCTGCATGATCCTCTCCCGTTTTTTGATTCATTTATTTCGGTACGGTAAAATCGTATCACGAAATTGTTTTTTATGAGGCACCTCCGCATATTCGCGGCGCAAGGTCAACATGCAGCGCACCAATTGCGGGCATTTGCTTCATTGCAGTGCAGCGTGGTAGGAGCCGCGCGACGAAAGGATGCCGGCCATGACGGATCACGCACAGGTTGGAACGACGGGCGTTGGCGAGATCGGCAGCGCCGGGCGGGGCCGCTATTTCGCTGGCCCGGTCTTCGCCGTTGCCCCGATGATCGATTGGACCGACAGTCACTTCCGGGTTTTTGCCCGGCAGATGTCGCGCCATGCGCTGCTCTACACCGAGATGATCGTGGCGGATGCGGCGATCCGTGGCGACCGGCAGCGGCTGCTCGGTTTCGAGCCTTGCGAGAACCCGGTCGCGCTGCAGCTCGGCGGCAACGATCCCGCCAAGATGGCGGAGGCCGCGCGGATCGGTGTCGGCTTCGGCTATGACGAGATCAACATGAATGTCGGCTGCCCCTCCGACCGGGTGCAGTCCGGCACGTTCGGCGCCTGCCTGATGCGCGAGCCTGATGTGGTGGCCGACTGCGTGGCGGCGATGAAGGCGGCGGTCTCGATTCCCGTCACCGTCAAATGCCGGATCGGCGTGGACGAGCAGGAGCCGGAGGAGGCGCTGTTCGACCTGGTGGCGCGGGTCAAGGCGGCGGGTGCCGATGCCGTCTGGGTCCATGCTCGCAAGGCCTGGCTGCAGGGCCTGTCGCCGAAGGAAAACCGGGATATTCCGCCGCTCGATTACGCGATCGTGCATCGGCTGAAGGCAGCGCATCCCGATCTCTTCGTTGGGATCAATGGCGGGCTGAAGACGCTGGCGGAAGGCATTGCTGCGAGCGAAGGGCTCGACGGCATGATGCTGGGGCGCGCGGCCTATCAGGACAGCAGCCTTCTGGCCACGGTGGATGCCCATGTGCCGCATCCGCTGACGGGTGCGAGCGCACACGACCTTGCGCCGCGGGATGCCGACTTCTGGCGCCGCGTGTGTGCCGCCATGCAGGACCATGCGGCGCGGCACATCGAAAAGGGCGGGCGGCTCATTCACGTCACGCGGCATATGGTCGGCCTCTTCCAGGGGATGGCCGGGGCGAAGCGCTACCGGCAGATCCTGTCCTCCGAAGCGGCGCGCATGGATGCCGGGCCGGAGGTGATTGCAAAGGCCTTCGATGCGGTGCTGGTGCGGATGGACGCGGGGGAAACCGACCAGGGCGACAGCAACGAGGCGCTGTCAGCCTAGGCGACTGGAACAGAGGGTGGAAAAACGGCGGCGGGATTTTTCGCGCCGTCGCGGTGCGCTCCCGTTTTAGCCCCCCTGATTTTCGACCCCTGAAACGCAACATGGCGGCCGGAGCCGCCATGTTTCGAAATCCTTGTCACCCTCCGGGGGAGGGCGGCGCGCAGATTATGCAGCGCGGATGTTGACGGCCTTCGGGCCCTTGCCCATGCGATCCGGCTCGGTGTCGAAGGTGACCTGCTGGCCGTCCTTCAGCGTCTGCAGGCCGGCAGCCTGGAGAGCGGAGATGTGAACGAACACGTCCTTCGCGCCGCCTTCCGGCGTGATGAAGCCGAAGCCCTTGTCCTGGTTGAAAAACTTAACGGTGCCCTTGGTGGCCATGGGGGGAGATCCTCTTTCCCTTTTTGCAGTTTGCCGCCGCGAGATAGGTGCGGATGGCGTTTTGTCGAGTAGTCACGATAACGGGGAAAGAACGTCTACGACGCCGGCCCATGCCTGCGGCCCGGAGGCCATAGGGTCTTGCGGTCAGCTACCCGGCAAGCCGGGCATACAGTCAGTCCAGTCTCCGGGATAGAAAACGCCCGAACGCCGATAGCCTTGACAGTTTTGTCGTGGAAAAGCAACGCCCAACTTTTGGCCTTTCGGCGGCGGCGCAGTCGGTTCATGCTGGCAGGCGCGGACCGAAAGAAGACGCCATGCCACCAGCCATGCCGCCCTTTCGTCCCATTTGCGGGCCAAGGCAGCGGGCAAGCCATCTGGGGATCGGCGTGCCGCGCGCTTGCGGGGTGCGGACGAAGCCGGTACCCCTTGAGGCCTGCGACAGGGGTCTGCACCCGGGCAGGCCGCAGGGCAGGCGTGAAGCACAGGCTGGCGAGAGAGATGGGGGAGCAAGGCGTGATCGACCCTTATGAAACGCTGGGTGTCGCCCGGGACGCGGGCGAGGCGGAAATCCGCGCTGCCTTTCGCCAGGCCGCCAAGAGTGCCCATCCCGACCAGGGCGGCGACGTGGAAAGCTTTGCGCAGCTGACGGCGGCGCACGAACTGCTGAAGGATCCGGTGCGGCGCAAGGTCTATGACGACACCGGCTACGACCCCGACATGGCCGACCCCAAGGCGCTGAAGGGGCTGATGATGCTGGAGGCGCTGGTCAACGAGATGATCCTCGACGAGCGCATGCCCGGCAGTTTCGATCCCGTGGCAGCGATGCGGCGCAAGCTTTCGGACGACATTCTCAAGAACCGTTTCCACATCCTGGAGCTGGAGCGCCATCGCGACCGGGTGCGCCACCATATCGACCGGCTGGCGCGCCGGCCGGGAACGGACGTGCTGGGCTCGATGCTGCGCGCCCGCTCGCAGTCGATCACCGATGCCATCCGCTCCACCGAGCAGCAGATCGCCGCCATCGAGCAGGCCTATGGCATGCTGGACGGCTATGCCTACGAGCTGGACGCCCGCGACAGCGACAGAGGCGGACTTGCAGAGCGCCAGCCCGCGCCGCACGACAGCGCGCCTCCGGTGCATGCAAGCGCCCCCGGGGCCGATGCGGCGCCCGACATCGAGCCGGACGCGGCCGACGACGTGCCGAAGGCGGCCGAGTAAGGGCTTTTCCATTCGTTTCAAAAAGCGACCGGCGCAGCCCTTGCGGGGGCTGCGCCGGCTTCGTCTTTTGCGATCGCGCGGTTACTTCTTCGCGACGATCTCCCAGGTGATGTTGTCGCCGTGCTGCTGGGTGTAGAAGACGCGCCAGCCATTGGCGAAGGGGGTGGGAACGGCCACGCCGAGCAGGCCTTCCACCGTCGGATTGCCGTCGGAGACGTGGATGCCGGTGATCTCGTTGTCGCCGTCGTTCTTGAAGCCGGTTTCCTCGGCATCCTTCGAAAGCGCGCTGTCGATGGTGGCGGAGGGATCGCGGCCTTCGGCGAGGAAGCGGACCGGCTCGGCGCCCGTGGCGTAATCCGCCTTGAGGTCGATCAGGTAACCGCTGTCATAGGCCTTGCGCTGCGAGTGGGCGGTATCGCCGTCATCCTCGACCACGGCGATCGTGTCCTTGTCCCAGAAGGCGATGTTGTCGACGCCCGAATGGGCGGCGTCGCCGAGATAGGCCATGGAGAGTTCGCCTTCATCGGCCGAGGCGGAGGGCAGCTTGACCTTCAGCACGGCGCCGAAGCCGCCATATTCGCGGCCGGCGGCGGTCTTGACGTTGGTGTCGCCGGTTTCGGTGAAGTAGAATTCGGTGAAATCCGTGCCCGGGCGGAAGAGACCGTTTTCCGGACGCTTCAGCGGCGAGGCGCCGGCTTCGCGGGCCTTTTCGAAGGCTATGAAGGGTTCGGTGCCGTCCTTGTCGGTGTCGTGGACGGTGACCCACTTGGCCTTCAGCGTGGTGCCGTAGGTGTGCAGCGCCTTCAGGCCTTCCGACTTGATGTCGCCATCCATGTCGTCGGCGTGGAAGGTGACCGGCTTGCCATCGGCGGTGGCATATTGCAGGGCCTGCAGCTTGCCGCCCTTGGAGAGGTCCGTCTTGTCCTTCGGCACGAAGCGGTAGACGAAGGAATTCGGCTGCTTGGCCTTTTCGAGCGTCTTCGAGGTCTTGCCGCCGGCATCCTCCACGAGCCAGATATTGCCGTCCTTGTCGACCTGCACGCCTTCATAGGAGGCGTGGCCGAAGACGCCGTGCAGCGTGGTGACCTTGGCCGGATAATCGATCGTGGAGAGCCAGACGCCGCCATCCTTGCCCTCTTCCGAGGTCAGGAGGAGCTGCTTGGTGAAGGGGTTCCAGGTGGAGCCGTCGAACATCTGCAGCGGCTTGCCTTCGGTATCCTGCGAGGCCAGCAGCGTCACGCGGTGCGCCTCATCGGTGGCATCGAGATTGATGCGGGTGACGTAGCCATAGGGCTGGCCGTTGATCTCGACGGCCGATTCGTGGCCCTGGAAGAGGAAGTGCGTGCCGTAATTATAGGCGGCGTCGGCGCCCTTCTGGCCGTCCAGCACGAGATAGGTGTTCTTGTCCGGCTCGGTCTTCACGGCCTCGACGTCATGCGTCTTGCTCTGCACGTCGCCGGCTTCCGGAACGAAGGGGCCGTCGCCGGCATAGCCGTAGGAATGGATGACGAGGGTCGCGCCATCGAGCGTCATGGCGCCCTTGGCGGCGGCGACGCGATCGAGCTCCGGCGACAGCACGCTGTCGGCCGACTGGCCGTCGACCTTCTCGACGGGCTTGGCGACGCTGGTCGGATGCGCCGCATCGGCGGCGAGCGCGGGACAGAGGGCGCCGAGCAGGCCGGTGGCGAGCGCGGTGGAGACGAGGAGAGTGGAAAGGCGGTCAGACATGGGAGGAAACCTCATGGGTGTCAGGGACCGTGATCCCCTATCAACTGCCGATGACACTTTCGTGATCATTCTGTGATCGGGGCGGCCGGGCCGCAGCGGCTGCCGCACGGGCGCGCAGGAAGCGGCGGATGCGTCTGACATCGCCGGGATGGCCGGGGCGCGGGCGCTGGAAAATGACGCCGGCCGCAAGGTCTTCGAGCGCGCGGCGCCGCGGATCGTCCGAGAGGAAGAGATCGCCCTCCGCCTCGGCGAAGGCGCGCATGTCGAGGCTAAGACCCAGCAGCCAGACGAGGGCGTCACGCCACCGGTGGTGCAGCCGGATGAGGCAGGGCGGTTCGACCAGGCCGGCGGCGAAGCCGAGGCAGCGGTGCGCGCGCCGGCAGCGCCGCCGGCGGCAGAAATACTCGGGGCCAAACAGGGCCTCGACCACGGCGGCGAGGAACGCCCGCTCCGCCCAGTGGGCCAGCCGGGCGAATTCTGGATCGCGGCAGCGGCTGGTGGTGAGGCGCAGCCGATCGGGCAGCCGGCTCGCGACGGGATCGGCATGGAAGGAGACCCAGCCGTGACGCGGCGGCGCCAGCCAGCCATGGCAGGGCCAGAGCCCGGCGGGAACGGATTTTGCCGCCGGGGCGGGCGCGTGCTTTGCGGGTTCGGGCTTTTTGAGATCGGCAAAGATCTCCTCAGGTCGGACAGGGGCGGAGAGAGGCTGTTGGGCGAGGGACGGCCGGGGAAGGGGATGCTCTGGCATGAGCGGGCGCCTTTCGTGCGGGGGACGGGGTGCGCCTGACGCCGGACGCGCGATGGCTGCCCCGGACGCGGAGCGCCCGGGTTTGGCCGGTTCAGTCGGTCATTTCGGACGGGGCGCTGCAAGCTGCCGGTGCGAAATGTTTTGTAATGACACCTTGCGGCGCCCCGTTCAGCGGTTTTTGCACGCGACTCCGGTCTCTCTGGAGGGTGTCTGCCCGGCCGGCGCTCTCTTCATCCGCGCCCCGCCATGGCCGAAGCCACCGCGGGACGGAACGATCGCCGGTCCATCCGGGTCAGGGCCGAGGGAACGCTGTCCCTTCCGACATCTGGCCCGGCGGACATCTGGTCCGGCGAAGCCGACCGTGCATCCACCCCGTGCATGCCGCACAGGCACATCCGGCGCTCGCATGGAGACCATGACGCAGGAGCCGGTCCGACGCCCCCGCACCACGCCTCCCGTCACCGGAGGGAGACCATTTTCCGCGCACCCCTGAGATGAGGACTTACGTCTTTCCCCCACCCCAGGCGCCGGCCCCACCTCGCCGGAACGTCTTCCGGTGTATCCGATGGCGGGACGGGGAGAGTGTAGGGGCGCTGCGGGGGGAGGGGGATGGAGGGGGAAATTAATGCAATTGGAAACCGCTTACGGGACTGTTCCGGTAACGTAGTGTACCGGTGAGATGGATTTTCCCATCGCAAATAAGAGAGCTTCCTCAGTCATCGATGCAGGATAAGAGTATTTATGAAAAATATAATATAAAGAATGCATAGTGTTGACATAAAGGGGTCAGAAAACAGACCCCTTTATTTAATTACGTCCGACTTAGTTCTCGCTGTCCACGGTGAACTGAGTCGATCCAACCGTGAACCGATTGCGAAAATCTTCAATAGCACCGTCAAATGTCACTCGGCTCTTGTCCGCGGCTGATTGCAAGCGATTAAGGATGTCAGTGTGGCGATCAGGAGCCGCTTCTGCTTTTGTCTCAACCTTACGTTCGGTTGCCATGTTCACCCCCTGCGTGTAATTTGTGAGTCTAGACGCTCGCATCGCCTCATTAACAAATGGCTAACGACATGGCTACGGAAGAGTTCCAGGGTTCTGATAACATTTTGCCCGAAATTGTAATAGGAATCGTTTCTCCCGTAGGAACCAGTCTTGACTCTACAATTTCAAGCTTGAGAGAGCAGTTTCTGAAAAAGAAATTTGCGTTTCATCATGTTAAAATATCATCTCTTTTTCCTGATGTAGCGAAATTGCTTAATTATTCCGGACTTGATCCAGATAAAAAGAATGATCGCATAGACTCATACATAAAATTCGGAAATTTTGCCAGAGATCACATTGGATCGAAAGTCTGGTCTCTCTTTGCTATGTCTGAGATATCTAACGCTCGAGATAAGCGTGATCAGGACGCTGAAGGAATCGCGTTTGTAATTGATCAACTCAAAACAGAGGACGAACTCAGCGCACTTAATCAAATATATGGAAATCGGTTCATACAGTTATCCGTATATTCCGCTAGGGATGTTAGAGTAGACAACCTTTCAAAGATCATAGCCAGAGACCACAATCGAAGAGACGGCAACAAATATCGAGGAATTGCCGAGGATTTAGTGGTGCGGGATGAGGATGAAGAAGGTGAGCCCAATGGGCAAAAAGTTGGGAAGATCTTTCAGTAT
The DNA here is from genome assembly GCF_042610495.1 of Rhizobium sp. SG2393. Taxonomy (NCBI): domain Bacteria; kingdom Pseudomonadati; phylum Pseudomonadota; class Alphaproteobacteria; order Hyphomicrobiales; family Rhizobiaceae; genus Rhizobium; species Rhizobium sp. SG2393. Next base: position 950,900 of record NZ_JBHGAP010000001.1, on the reverse strand, counting down.
GCTGATGTAGTGGTGAATGATGATCGAACTGACGCAGGCGTTTCTGTTGCCGATCAAATCGAGAAATTCATAGATCTACTTTTTGGTCATAATGGGTATTCACCAAATCACCTTGAATATGGAATGTACTTGGCACATTCAGCTGCACTCAGAAGTCTGGACCTGTCTCGGCAAGTCGGAGCCGCCATCTTTCGCCCGACCGGAGAAATCGCGGCGCTTGGTTCTAATGAGGTCCCTAAAGCTGGCGGCGGGACGTATTGGTGTGATGACCCTGCTGATGCACGTGAATATAAGCTCGGTCATGACAGTAATGATCTTCGCAAGAAAGAGCTTTTAAAAGAAATAATCAGCATTATAAGTCCGGACGACCAGTTGACGAAAGAAAAGTTGGCGCAATTGGATAATTCTCAGTTTATGGACGCTTTGGAATATGGGCGCATAGTACATGCTGAGATGTCTGCAATCAGTGATGCTGCACGATTGGGGATTTCAATTCAGGGGGGTACAATATATTGTACCACTTTTCCATGTCATATGTGCTCAAAGCATATTGTTTCGTCAGGTCTTTCCAAAGTCATTTTTTTGGAGCCCTATCCCAAGAGTCTTACCAGTGACTTGCATCCGGATTCGGTTAAAATCGAAGGCACTTCACGGGGATCATTTTCCAAGTTTGGCTCTGTAGAATTTGTGCCTTTTTTTGGCATCACGCCCAGACGCTATCGTGATTTCTTTAGTAGAACTAAACGTAAAAAAGACGGAAAATTTCAAAGCTACAAAGAAGGATGTCCGAGCTTGATGATGTCCAATTCTGGCCCCGTCTATGCCCGCAGGGAAGCTGAAGCGATAGAAGCGCTCGGAGACGCTCTTGTTCGCTACAATGAACTACATCAGGAGACTGCACACTCTAAGAATGCCTGACTTTGAAGGCCATTTTTAGACACGCAGCCAACCTACTTTCCCGGCCGGCCCGTCTTCCCCTTCGTCCTGCCTTTGCGCTTCTGCTCCGCCGGGTCCTCGTAGGAGCCGGCGCCTGGGCGGGCGCGGATGATGGGGCGCGGATCGTCGGTGGGGTTTTTGGGTGTGGGGACCCCCTCATCCGCCCTTCGGGCACCTTCTCCCCGCTGGGGAGAAGAGGGATTGGTGCTTGTGGTCGGCTTCGGTTTTTCCGGGAGTTTGCCGGGGACGGGTTTTTCGGTGCGGCCGACGGTCATTTCGTCCAGCGTGTTCTTGCGGAAGAGGGCGCCGCCGCGTCCGGATGCCGGGATTTCGGTGTCGGTGCCGGGGCCCATGTCGTCGAGCGCGGGTTTGGCGAAGTAGGACGGGGCGTCGGCGCGTGTGGTCGTGGATCCTCGGGTCGAGCCCGAGGATGACGGTGCCTGACCGGGGGTGTCGGTGGGTGTGGCTATGGATCCTCGGGTCGGGCCCGAGGATGACGGGAGAGGGGTGGCGGCCAGCTTTTCCTGCCTCCCCCTCGTGCCTTCGGCACTCGACGCCTCTTGTTGCTTCGCCATCGGGTCGTCCATCGTGGCGAGTTCGGCGGCCTTGAGGCGTTTGATTTCGTCGCGCAGGCGCGCGGCTTTTTCGAAGTCGAGGTCGGCGGCGGCGTCGCGCATGCTCTTTTCGAGCGCGTTGAGGTGGGCCTGCAGGTTGTTGCCGACGAGGTGGCCGCCGTCCGCGAAGCCCTTGCCGCCGGCGCCGGAGATGTCGGCGCGGACGTGGTCGCGTTCGTAGACGGAGTCGAGGATGTCGGAGATGCGGGCCTTGACCGATTCCGGCGTGATGCCGTGTTCGAGGTTGTAGGCCATCTGCTTTTCGCGGCGGCGGGCGGTTTCCTCCATGGCGCGGCTCATGGAGCCGGTGATGTGGTCGGCATAGAGGATGACCTTGCCATCGACGTTGCGCGCCGCGCGGCCGATGGTCTGGATGAGGGAGGTTTCCGAGCGCAGGAAGCCTTCCTTGTCGGCATCGAGGATGGCGACGAAGCCGCATTCGGGAATGTCGAGGCCTTCGCGCAGCAGGTTGATGCCGACGAGCACGTCGAAGGCGCCAAGGCGCAGGTCGCGGATGATCTCGATGCGCTCCAGCGTGTCGATGTCGGAGTGCATGTAGCGGACGCGCACGCCCTGCTCGTGCAGATATTCGGTGAGGTCTTCGGCCATGCGCTTGGTGAGCACGGTGCAGAGCGTGCGGTAGCCCTTGGCGGCGGTCTCGCGGATCTCGCCCAGCACGTCGTCGACCTGCGTCTTGGCGGAGCGCACCTCGACCGGGGGATCGATGAGGCCGGTGGGGCGGATGACCTGTTCGGCGAAGACGCCGCCGGACTGTTCCAGCTCCCAGCCGCCGGGCGTGGCGGAGACGGCGATCGTATCCGGGCGCATGGCGTCCCATTCCTCGAAGCGGAGCGGGCGGTTGTCCATGCAGGAGGGCAGGCGGAAGCCGTATTCGGCCAGCGTCGCCTTTCGCCGGAAGTCGCCGCGATACATGCCGCCGATCTGCGGGATGGTGACGTGGCTTTCGTCGATGAAGATCAGGGCATTGTCGGGGATGTATTCGAAAAGCGTCGGCGGCGGCTCGCCGGGGCGGCGGCCGGTGAGGTAGCGCGAATAGTTCTCGATGCCCTGGCAGGAGCCGGTCGCCTCGAGCATTTCGATATCGTATTTGGTGCGCTGCTCCAGGCGCTGGGCTTCCAGCAGGCGGCCGGCCTTTTCGAGCTCGGCGAGGCGCAGGCGCAGCTCTTCCTTGATGGCCTTGATGGCGCCGTTCAGCGTCGGGCGCGGCGTCACGTAGTGGCTGTTGGCGTAGATCTTCACCGACTTCAGGTCGCCGGTCTTGTGGCCCGTCAGCGGATCGAATTCGGTGATGGCGTCGATCTCGTCGCCGAACATGGAAATGCGCCAGGCGGCATCCTCCAGGTGGGCGGGGAAGATCTCGATCGTATCGCCGCGCACCCGGAAGGAGCCGCGCTGGAAATCCATCTCGCGGCGCTTGTACTGCTGCGCCACGAGGTCGGCCAGAAGCTGGCGCTGGTCGAGCCGGTCGCCGACCTGCATCTGGAAGGTCATGGCCGTGTAGGTCTCGACCGAGCCGATACCGTAGATGCAGGAGACCGAGGCGACGATGATGACGTCGTCGCGCTCCAGCAGCGAGCGCGTCGCCGAGTGGCGCATGCGGTCGATCTGCTCGTTGATGGAGCTTTCCTTCTCGATATAGGTGTCGGAGCGCGGGACGTAGGCTTCCGGCTGGTAGTAATCGTAGTAGGAGACGAAATACTCGACCGCGTTTTCCGGGAAGAAGTTCTTGAATTCGCTGTAGAGCTGGGCGGCCAGCGTCTTGTTCGGCGCGAGGATGACGGCGGGGCGCTGGGTTTGCTCGATCACCTTGGCCATGGTGAAGGTCTTGCCCGAGCCGGTGACGCCGAGCAGCACCTGGCTGCGCTCGCCGGTTTCGAGGCCGCCGACGAGATCGGCGATGGCCGTCGGCTGGTCGCCGGCCGGCTGGTATTCCGAGACCATGCGGATCGGAATGCCGCCTTCGGATTTCGCCGGCCGGGCCGGGCGGTGGGGGGTCCAGAGCTTGCCGTCCTTGAAGAGCGGATTGCCGCTCTCGATCAGCTTGGCCAGCGCATCGACGGTGGCGGTGACGGCGCCGGGCGCGAGGCTGCCGGCCTCCTCCAGCGAGACATCCATGCCGGCAACGGGATTGAGGCCGGCGGCGGCGCGCGTCTTCGGATCGGAGGAGCCGCCGATGGAGACGCCGCGCGAGGTTTTCGAGCTGCTGGCGTTGCGGTCGGGGCCGGGGGCTGTCTTTTGCGCGCCTGCGGCGTCGCGGGAAGTGCCTCGCACGAGCTCGGACGTCCGTTCGGACTTGCGGCCTGCGGCCGAAGACGTTTCCTTCTCTTCCGATTCCCGAGCCTTTGAGGCGGCGATCTCCACGGCCTTGCGGTGCTTGCCGGCCTTCGAGGCGACCTCGCGGCGGCTCTGGACGGTCGAGGCCTCCGCCTCGGCTTCGAGCTGTTTCACCCAGTCGGAGACGGAGCCTGAGAGCGGCGCGCCCTCGAAGGACGCCTGCGGGGCTTCCCCGAAGCCATCGGTTTCAGGGGCGGAGGATTTCGGTGTTCTGGCCATGGGCGGAATATGGAGAGAGTCCCGGCGGAAGGGAAGAGGTGGCGGGTACAAAAGGGAAACGCGGGCGAGGAGGCACCCGCGTTTCCAGCCGCGCCTGCCGAGAGTGTCAGGCGGCCCGGCGGGCGGGTGTCGGGGCCGGCGGGACGATGCGGTGGCGCCAGACGAGGAAGAGGGCGATGGCGCCGATGGCGATGCCGCCATGGACGAGGTAGGCGAGGCTGTAGCCGCCCTCCGAGACCAGCGTTCCCGCCACCGCATTGCTGAAGGAGGCGCCGATGCCCTGGATGGTCATGAGGGCGGCGAGGCCGACATTGAAGCGGCCGGAGCCGGAGAGCAGGCGCTCGACCGCGACCGGGGTGGCGATGCCGAGCAGGCCGGCGCCGACGCCGTCGAGGATCTGCACCGGATATATCGACCAGAAATCATGGACCGTGCCGGCAATCAGGCCGCGGATCGGCAGGGCGATCAGGCCGATGAGGATGACGGGTGCGAGGCCGAGGCGGCGGATCATGAAGGGGGCGGCGACGGCGACTCCGATCATGGCGAGCTGGGCGACGCCGGTGATCAGCGCCGTGGTGCGGAAGGGGGTGCCGAGCTGGATGGAGAATTCCTGGGCGATGAGGCGGCCCATGGGCGCATTGCCGAAGTGGAAGACCATCAGGATCACCGCGAGCAGGATGAGGCCCGGCGTCTTGACGAGCACCGAATAGCCGGAGGGGCCGGGCTCGCCCTCGTCATGGCCGAGGCCGCGGGCGACATTGTGGTCGATCTTCTTCGCATCAATGCAGGCCACCGCGATGCAGGTGCCGATGGCGGTGAGGATCATCAGGCCGACGATGCCCTGCATGCCGAAGAAGGTGGTGGCGGCATAGACACCGACCAGCGACACGACATTGCCGGCGTGGTTCCAGAATTCGTTGCGCGATACCTGGTGCGGGAAGGCGGCCTCGCCGACCAGGCCGAGCGTGAGGCCCATGAGGGCAGGGCCGACCACGGCGCCGACGATGGCGGTGACCGTCTGGCCGCCGATGACGATGGCGACGTCGGGCTGCAGCAGCGTCCACAGGGCGGCGGCGGTGACGAGCAGGACGGGGATGACGATGAGCGCGCGCTTGTAGGGCGTGTTGTCGACCAGCGCGCCGAAGATCGGCGTCGCTACCATGCCGAGGATGCCGCCGAAGGTGGCGATGAGGCCGAGCGACATGGAGGACCACCCGTTGGTGGCGAGGAAGGCATCGAGGAAGGGGCCCAGCCCGTCACGGGCATCGGCGAGGAAGAAATTGAGCGCGGCGAGCGCGACGAGGGATTGTCCGGCGACAGTGGCGCGTTGCAAGGGGATCTCCAGCGACTGGCCGAGGCCTGCTGCCGGGAGGTCGACAGGGTCTGGCGCGCGAGCAATGCCTGTCCGCGCCATTTGTTCCATTAGGACGGTGTTACGTTCGAAAGCATGCAGGGGTCCGTCCGGCGCGGGTGCGCGCGGATGGACACGCCAACGGATCAGGCGATGGCGGCGATGCCGGCCGGCTGGCGGACTGCCGGGGCGAGGCTGCGGACGGCCTCGTCGGCGGCCATCGGTCCGCCCTGGAGCGCGCCCTGTCCCAGAGCGCAGCCGAGAAGGCGCAGGGCGACGGCCTGCTCCTCCGTTTCGATGCCATCAGCCATCAGATCGACGTCAAGCGCCCGGGCAATGCCGACGAAGGCACTCATGACGAGCTGCTTTTCGGGATTGGTGGCAAGGCCGGAGGAGACGCACGGCGCAATCTTGACATAGCCCAGCGGCATGCCGGCGAGCTGGCCGAGCGATGCATGGGCGGTGCCGAAGCGGTCGAGCGCCAGGCGGAACCCGGCGTCGCCGATCGTGCGGATCGCGGAACGCAGGTCGTCGGCGACATGCATGGCCTGTTCCGGCACTTCGACCACCAGGGCCGCAGGCGGAAGACCGATCGCGCCGACCACATCGCGCAGCATGGCATCGACCCGGTAGAGGTGAAATTCCGTGGCGCTGACATTGAGGGAGACTGCGATGTCGGACCGGCCGAGCGTCCTCAGCCGCAGGGCGAAGGCGGCGGCGCGCTCCGCGATGTAGCGGGTCAGGCTTTTGGAATGGCCGAGCGCGGCGGCGGCCTCAACCATCTCGCAGGTGTTCACCGCACCGATCTGCGGCACCTTCCAGTGCGGCAGCGCCTGAAAGCCCACGATCTGGCCGGTCTGCAGATGCCGCTGCGGGGCGAAGCGGACCTCGATCAGGGCGTGTTCGAGGGCATGGCGGACGTAGAATTCGACGACACGGCGGCGGTCGAGCTGCGCGTTCATGGCCGTTTCGAAGACGCAGACCCGCTGGCGCCCTTGCTGCTTGGCGGCGTAAAGCGCGGTATCGGCGCTTTCATAGAGCGCCTTGGCGGAGCGCGCATGCTGCGGGGCCTGTGCCATGCCGATGCTGGTGGCGACGACAATCTGGCGGCCTCCGACATCGATGGGCTCACCGGCTGCCTCGAGCATGATATCGGCCACCGCGACGGCCCGGTCGAAGGCGTTGGGGCCGCCGATGACGATGGCGAACTCGTCGCCGCCGAGGCGCGAGACGCTGTCCTGGCCGTCCGTGACGGCGAGCAGGCGGCTGGCGAAGGTCTTCAGCACCATGTCGCCGGCGGTGTGGCCGAGCGTGTCGTTGATCTGCTTGAAGCGATCGAGATCGAACAGGATCAGGACGGCCGAATGCGTTCCGTCGAGCGCCGATTCCACGGCCTCATCCAGGTCCGCATTGAAGGCGGCGCGGTTGCCGAGGCCGGTGAGGGGGTCGGTGTTGGCCAGCCGCTCCAGCTTGCGGTTTGCCTCCTGAAGGGAGCGGGCAAGGTCGGCCGAGCGGATGCGCGCGATCTCGGTGCGGATGAAGGCGGCCTCGCTCATGAAGGAGGAGCGCGTCAGCATGACGAGGAACAGCGCAAGATTGAGGACCACCATCAGGGCGGTGAAGGTGCCCTGCATGGAGAGGGCGACGATCGCGGCGGTGAGGGCCGGGACGGACATGCCCATGGGCGGGCGGGCGCAGGCGCTGCTCTGGATGATGGCGCCGGCGGAGATGCCGGCCAGAATGAACACGACAAGCCCATGGCTGCCCTGCGTATCAAGGCCGGCGCCGAGAAAGGCGACCGAACTCCAGATCACGCCGCCGACGAAGGCGCTTGCCGTCAGGATATTGATCACGCGGCGCGCCCGCCGTGGCTGCTGGCTCATGCGTCTGAGCCAGGGCAGGCTGGCCAGCCGGCACATGTTCGACAGGACCACGCAACAGAACCAGACCGGGATCAGGATGTCGTGGTCTTCCTTCCAAATGAAGGCAGCGGAGGAGGCGGCGATAAAGGTATTGGCAATCAGGGTAAGCGGCATCGCCTTCAGGATGGCGCGCGCCTGGGACTGGTCGACCAGATACTGCTCGTCCTGCGTCAACGCGCGGCCAATGTTGATGTCCGAAACCTGCATGCGATCCTCGTGGGGGCCATGCTCCCGTCACTTCGAATCCTCGCACGCGGGTATATAATGCAGGCTTAACATAACCGCTCCAATACAAGGGAGGCGGCGCTTTCGACGGCATGCGCGCGGCACTGGACGCCGGGACAAACTCTGCTATTTGCGTGCCTGTCAGTGTGGGCCGCGATGACTCACCTGGCCGGGCGCTGCATCCGCAGCCGGGCGGTCAATCCCAACAACGAGGACTACCATGAATTTCGCGTTCTCTCCGGCCGCCATCTGGCCGATCGCGCTGCTGCTCTGCTCCAACGTTTTCATGACCTTCGCCTGGTACGGGCACCTGAAATACGGCAATGCGCCGCTGTGGCTGGTGATCATCGTCAGCTGGGGCATCGCTTTCTTCGAATATTGCCTCGCCATTCCGGCCAACCGCATCGGCCATACGGTCTATTCGACCGCGCAGCTGAAGACGATGCAGGAAGTCATCACGCTGCTGGTCTTCTCGGCCTTCTCCGTGTTCTGGCTGAAGGAGCAGCTGACGTGGAACCACGCGATCGGCTTTGCGCTGATCGCCATCGGCGCATCCTTCATCTTCAAGGGCTGATTTACGGTCGAACCCGTGCCGCGCGGGCGTTCAGACGCCCGCCTGGCCGTTTTCCGGCGGCACGGTCTTTTCCGGCGGAACGGGCGTCGGCTTCCCGCCCTTGTCCAGCGCCACCATGACGAAGGTGGCGTCGGTCACCTTCTCCATCACATCGGACAGATAGCGCTGCGCCCAGGCCTCGACCTTGAGCGTGATCGAGGTGCGGCCGACGCGCTCGATGTCGGTGTAGATGCACAGCGTGTCGCCGATCTTCACCGGCATTTCGAAGGCCATTTCCTTCACCGCGGCGGTGACGACGCGGCCACGGGCACGCTCGGCGGCGCGGATGCCGCAGGACAGGTCCATCTGCGCCATGACCCAGCCGCCGAAGATATCGCCGGCCGCATTGGCATCGCCGGGCATGGCGAGCGTGCGCAGGGTCAGTTCGCCCTTCGGGCGGGCAGGGGACGGGCTCATGCGGTTCTCCTTCGGCGTATCGGTCGCCATCTTATACACACAGCCGACGGCGCTGTACGCGCCATGATCGCGCCTTTGTCGCGACGCCCCCCTTCTTTCTCAAGGTTGCGGCGCAACGCTTCGTTTACCCTGTTTGGATAGAATTTTTCCATCGAAAGACGTGGAGCGCCGGTCTCCTGCATTCAGCCCAAATTCTCCTTTTGTCTGGGGGCGGGCGACATCCGGTGCCCTATGACGCGCTGTTGCGGCCGGACCCTGTCAACGGGTTCTGCGTTCGCAGGCGGGCGGGGTGAGAATGGGTATTGCGTTTCTTTCCCGCCGCGGCGGTTCCTGTCTGCCGCCCGGCCATCCTGCTGGAGGTACGGACGGCGCTCGTCGCCCCTTGCGGGCCGCGCTTGCGCTCCTCCTGTCGACGGCGCTTGTCGCCTGTTCCACCGATGATCTCGCGCCATCCTCGCGCATCGATACGCGCACCCATGTGGGTGCCGTCAGGCCCGTGCTCGAAGGTCGCGTCGATGAGGAGCGCGCCTATCCCGTCGAGCAGGAGCGTCGCCAGTCGCAGGCCGCCCGCCAGGCGGCGCTCGACCAGCCGCTGATGGAGCAGGGGGATACGGCACCCGTGACGCAGACGGCGGCGGCCGCTTCCGGCATGACCGAGGTGCCGCCCGGCGGCGTCGACATGGATCAGATGCTGGGCCTCACGCCTGTCGTCGGTCTTGCGCAGGAAGAACACCAGCAGATTGCCGAGGGCAACACGACCCAGCCGGTCGTGGGCGGCATCGGCGAGGAGAACGTCCAGCTTCTGTCCGCGCCCGCGACCGCGACGGCAAGCGCCAATCCGGGCTACGACCCCGACCTGCCGCCGCTGACGCCGGAACAGATCGCGGCGGAAAATGCCCGCAAGGCGGAGCTTGCCGGCCGCCAGCAGGCGCGGGACGCGGAAATCCGCGCGCTCAGGGCCAGGCAGGCGGCCGAGCAATTCGCCATGCTGCCGCGGGTGGAAAACCCGGTCGAGATGTCGGAAGAGCCGCAGATGAGCCGGCCGGCGCTGCCGGATGTCATGCCGGCCTCCGAAGTCGCCTGCCGCAGCCAGTTGCGCAAGCTCGGCGTCGAGTTTCGCGACATTCCCCGCATCTACAATGGCCCTGCCTGCGGCATCGACTATCCGATCGAGCTGACGGGGCTTTCCGGCGGCATCGACGTGAAGCCTTCGGTCAAGCTCAACTGCCAGGTGACGGCGGCCTTTGCCCAGTGGGTGAAGTACGAACTCGTGCCGTCGTCGCGCTACCGCTACTTCTCCGGCGTCAAGGTCATCAAGCCGCTCGGGGGCTATTCCTGCCGGCGCATGAATTCGCGCTCGCGCGGGCCGATGTCGGAACATGCGCGCGGCAACGCGATCGACGTCGGCCAGTTCGTGCTGAAGAACGGCAAGGAGATCGACGTGCGCAAGCCGGGCTTCTTCGCCTTCCGCGAAAAGGGGCTGCTGAAGGCGGTGCGCGAGGACAGCTGCAAATATTTCGCCACCGTGCTTGGACCCGGCAGCGATCCGTTCCACAAGGATCACTTCCACTTCGACCTGCGCACGCGCAAATCAGGCTACAAGCACTGCGACTGAGGCATTCGGGCGCAGCGAAAAAAGGCCGGGGTCGGACCGGCGAAGAATGCATCGGCGGTGCGGAAGGGGTGCCTCGCCGGTCTTGCGGGCGGACCATCGCCAAACAACGTTACGGGCGTGTGACGAAGGCTGTGTGTCGCCGAATGTGGCCGGCGGGGGTGTAACCGCCATGGAATCGCCCCATATAGGCCCGGTCCGCTTCTCCCTTCGGGAATTCCCATGGCCCCCATCGTTTCCATCAAAGATCTCCGCAAGACCTATGCGTCGGGCTTCCAGGCGCTGAAGGGCGTCAGCCTCGATATCGAAGAGGGAGAGATCCTCGCGCTGCTCGGGCCGAACGGCGCCGGCAAGACGACGCTGATCTCCATCATCTGCGGCATCGTGAACCCCAGCGGCGGTCAGGTGATGGTCGGCGGCCATGACGTGGTCAAGGATTTCCGCGCGACGCGGTCGCTGATCGGGCTGGTGCCGCAGGAACTGACCACCGACCAGTTCGAGACCGTGTGGAACACGGTGTCCTTCTCCCGCGGCCTGCACGGCAAGAAGGCGGATCCGGGCCATATCGAGAAGGTGCTGAAGGATCTCTCGCTCTGGGACAAGAAGGACAACATGCTGCGCGAACTCTCGGGCGGCATGAAACGGCGCGTGCTGATCGCCAAGGCGCTGTCGCACGAGCCGCGCGTGCTCTTTCTCGACGAGCCGACGGCGGGCGTTGATGTCGGCCTGCGCAAGGGCATGTGGCAGGTGGTGGAGAAGCTGCGCGAATCGGGCGTCACCATCATTCTGACGACCCACTACATCGAGGAGGCGGAGGAGATCGCCGACCGGATCGGCGTCATCAATGGCGGCACGCTGCTGCTCGTGGAGGAAAAGGCGGCGCTGATGCGCAAGCTCGGCCGCAAGCAGCTCTCCGTGGAACTGACGGAGCCGATGACGACGGTGCCGCCGGCGCTCGCCGGTTTCGGCGTGACGCTGGAGGGCGAGGGCACGCGTCTCGTCTATGACTGCCATCCCGACAAGGCGGGGGCGGCCATTCCGGCGCTGCTCTCAGCACTTTCGGCCGAGGGCGTCGGCTTCAAGGACATCGCGACGCGGCAGAGCTCGCTGGAAGACATTTTCGTGGAACTGGTGGAGGGCGGACGATGAATTTCGAAGCGGTCAAGGCCATCTACCTCTTTGAAATGGCCCGCACGCGGCGCACGATCCTGCAGAGCGTCGTCTCGCCGGTGATTTCCACCTCGCTCTATTTCATCGTCTTCGGCGCGGCGGTGGGGTCGCGCATCCAGGCGATCGACGGGGTCTCCTACGGCGCCTTCATCACGCCCGGCCTCATCATGCTGACGCTTCTGACGCAATGCGTCGGCAACGGCTCCTTCGGGATCTATTTCCCGAAATTCACGGGGACGATCTACGAGATCCTGTCCTCGCCCGTCTCCATGGCGGAAATCGTGCTCGGCTATGTCGGGGCGGCGGCGACCAAGGGGATGATGATCGGGCTCATCATCCTCGCCACGGCGTCGTTCTTCGTGGATCTCTCCATCCAGCATCCGCTGGCGATGATCGGCTTCTTCGCGCTCACGGCCGTGACCTTCAGCCTGTTCGGCTTCATCATCGGCATCTGGGCGAAGGATTTCGAGCAGCTGAACCTGATCCCGATGCTGGTCATCCCGCCGCTCGTCTTCCTCGGCGGCAGCTTCTATTCGGTCACCATGCTGCCGCCCATCTGGCAGGCGGCAAGCCACCTCAACCCGGTCTTCTACCTGATCAGCGGCTTCCGCTGGAGCTTCTTCGGCATTTCCGACGTCAATCCGGCGATCAGCGCGGCCATCATCCTCGTCTTCCTCGCCATCTGCATGGGCCTGCTGACGTGGATCTTCAAGACAGGGTATCGGCTGCGGAACTGAGGCGGGGGGCGCTTTACGCCCCGTCGATGGTCACGTGCCACCAGCGGGGGCGTTGGCCCTTGTAGGAATGGGAGAGGGGTTTCAGTGGCAGCAGGTGCGGCTTGTCGAAGGTGCCCGTGAGAAGCGCCACCACCGGGGCGTCGTCAACGGCGCCGATGGAGCTGCCGCAGGCGGGGCAGAAGGCGCGGGAGGACTTTTCCGAGGAACGCCAGGTGGCGGGGGCCTCGCCCGGGCCGGTCCAGTCGATCGCGTCGCGGTCAACCTCGACCCAGGACGCCGTCAGCGCGCCGGTGTGCTTCTGGCACATGCGGCAGGAGCAGGTGTGGGGAAATGCAACGGGGCCACGCAGGCGGTACCGGATATGTCCGCACAGGCAGCCGCCTTCGAAGATCCTGGTCGTCATCTCAATCCCTCAATCTCAGCTCGTCCGTCTGCATCTGCAGGAAGTCCAGTGTCGAGAGGAAGCTCATGCCGAGCAGGCTCTGGTCGAGCTGGCCTTCCTTGGTGACCACGGCGCGGATGCCCTTGCGGGTGATGGGGCCGATGGCGATGTCGGCGAGATCGACGGGGGCGGCCATGGCCTGGCCGTTGGCGGTCATGACGGGCAGGCTGAAGGTGAGGGCGCCGGTGTCGATGCCGGCGCGGCGGGCGTCCTCGAAGCTCAGCACGACGGAGCTGGCGCCGGTATCGACGAGCATGTCGAGGGTGGCGCCGTTGACCTGCACATCGGCCTGGAAATGGCCGTTCAGCATCTTGTGGAGCACGACTTCCTGGCCGCCTTCGCTGTCGGTGATGACGGTGGCACGGCCGGGCAGGAGGCCGGCGGCAAGGCGCTGGCCGTAATTTTCCAGATCCTGCCGGTAGAGATAGGCGCTGACGAGGGCGAGCGCGATCAGAAGCCAGACGGCCGCCATGCGCAGCGTATCGCCGAACTGGCGGCGACTGGCGACGATGCCGGAGCCGATCAACACGGCGATGGCAGAGAGGCTGACGAGCGATTCGAAGCTGTCATTGGCAAGACCGAAGGTGTTGCCGCGCTCATGGTTGGCGATGAGCAGGGCGAGGCCGATCCCGAGGATGGAGAGTGCGACCCACAGCCGTTTCATTCGTCCTCCGGTCCTCCATCGTCGCTGCCCGCGGGTGCATTGCGTTCGCGGGCCATGCGGGTGCGGCGGGTCTCGCGGCGCGGCTTGCGCTCGACCGTCGCAAGGCGGGCGGGCAGGGTGGCCATGACGGCGCTGCGCTCGGCATTGGTATAGCCGATCCAGCCGGCGATCTCGTCGCGCGTGCGTCCGCAGCCGAAACAATAGCCGGTCGCGAGATCGATGGAGCAGACGAGGATGCAGGGCGATTGCATGGGGCGGTCGGCGACAGCGTTCGGGTTGTTACAGAGATGATATATCTGGCTTTCACACCGTCAGCGCAAGGGCTGTCAGCAGCGCCATTTCCGTCATCTGCTGTGCCGCCCCGATTGTGTCGCCCGTATGGCCGCCGAGCCGGCTTTCGATGAAGCGGCCGAAAAGGACGAGGACGCCGACAGAAAGCCCGAGCGAGACGAGCGTGGGCAAGAGGCCCGCGCCGGCAAGGGCCAGCAGCACGAGGCCGGCGCCAAGCCCGCTGACGATCGCAAACCGGGTAGCGTCGGCATCCGGCACGCCGGCGGAGGCCGCGATGCCATCGCGGCGGGCGGGCGGCAGGGCCTGCCAGTGCCAGACCATGGCGGTGCGCGACAGCGCTGCGACGGCGAGCAGGATGAGGCCGAGCCCCGTCGGGGAGACGGCGGGGACGAGGGCGGCGATGGCGGCGACGCGGATGGCGACGCTGAGGATCAGGGCGAGACCGCCGAAGGTGCCGATGCGGCTGTCCTTCATGATGGTGAGCGCCTTTTCGCGGTCATGGGTCGCACCCAGGCCGTCCGCGACATCGGCAAGGCCATCCTCATGCAGGGCGCCGGTGCCGATGGCGAGGATGGCGACCGCCAGCAGGGCGGCAAGCGTTGGATCGGCCCGGAAGGCATCCATCATCGACAGGAGGGCGGCGGCCGGCAGTGCAATCATCAGCCCTGCGGCCGGAAAGGCGCGGGCGGCGCGCACAAGGCGGCCGTCGAAGCCAACGAAATGCCGCTCCGGCACGGGAAAGCGGCTGAGGAAGGCGATCGAGCGCGCCAGATCGTCCGTGAAATCCCGCAGCCGCATGAGTTCCTCCCCGCCGGCGTCTCATCGCGCCGAATCGCCTTCCCCTGATCTCATCATGCGATGGTCCTGCATCGGGCTGCAAACGCGACGACGACACAGGCAAGGTCGCAAATGCGGTTGCCGCCTGCCGGGGCGCGCACTATGAGAGGGCACCGCGACGCGCGCCTGCCCGGCCATGGCCGATTCCGGCGGCGTGTCGCAGCCAGACCGGACGTTTCCAGAACCTTCTAAGGACCGACCCATGAGCGCCAGCGGGCTTCCCTTCGACGATTTTCGCGAACTGCTTCGCCATCTGCCGGGACCGGATTCCGCCGCGCTCGTTGCGGCGCGCAACCGCGACCAGCAGCTGACCAAGCCGCCGGGCGCGCTCGGGCGTCTGGAGGAAATCGCCATGTGGCTCGCTGCCTGGACCGGCCGCCCGCCGGCGGTGACACGGCCGCTGGTGGCGATCTTTGCCGGCAATCACGGTGTCACGAAGAACGGCATCACTCCCTATCCGTCCTCGGTGACGCAGCAGATGGTGGAAAACTTTGCCGCCGGCGGCGCTGCGATCAACCAGATCTGCGTGACGCACGATCTCGGCCTCAAGGTCTTCGACCTCGCGCTCGACTATCCCACGGGCGACATTACCGAAGAGGCAGCGCTTTCGGAGCGCGACTGTGCGGCGACCATGGCCTTCGGCATGGAGGCGGTGGCCGGCGGCACGGACCTGCTGTGCATCGGCGAGATGGGCATCGGCAACACGACGATCGCTGCCGCCATCAACCTTGCGCTTTATGGTGGCACGGCCGCCGACTGGGTCGGGCCCGGCACGGGCTCCGAGGGCGAGGTTCTGGCCCGCAAGGTTGCGGCGGTCGAGAAGGCCGTGGCGCTGCACCGCCCGCACCTGTCCGATCCGTTGGAAGTGCTGCGTCGTCTGGGCGGGCGCGAGATTGCGGCGATGGCCGGCGCGATCCTCGCCGCGCGCATGCAGAAGGTACCCGTCATCATCGACGGCTATGTCGCGACCTCGGCTGCCGCCATCCTCAAGGCCGCCAACCCGGCCGCGCTCGACCATTGCCTGATCGGCCATGTCTCGGCCGAGCCGGGCCACATCCGCGCCATCGAGATGCTGGGCAAGACGCCGCTTCTGGCGCTTGGCATGCGGCTTGGCGAGGGCACGGGCGCAGCCCTTGCCGCCGGCATCGTGAAAGCGGCCGCCGCCTGCCATTCCGGCATGGCGACCTTCGCGCAGGCCGGCGTTTCCAACAAGGAAGCGTGATCGCCTTCAGGCCCGCGTCAGGAACTGCGGGTCTTGAAGCCGGGGCGTTCGTCGCATAGGTAGCGACGGCGGATGCAGGCGCGTGCGACAGACCGCGCGCCCACCGACAGGACACGGAGAGGAAGACCCCGCATGGCGGCAGGAGGCGAAGCGACAATGACCCAGCGCGGGCCGATCAAGAAGAAGACCGGCATCAGCCACTTCTTCGCCGCCGCCACCTACTCTTTCGGCGGCGCCAAGCGGCTCATCGGCGAATCGGCCTTCCGGCACGAGCTGATGGCGATCGGCGTCATTGCCGTGCTCTTCGTGCTCGTGGGCGCCACCTTCTTCCAGTACGTGGCGATGGGCATTCTCTTCCTGCTGATGATCGCCTTCGAGGCGCTGAACACGGCCATCGAGGAAATCGTCGATCGCGTGTCGCCAGAAATTTCCGACATGGGGCGCAATGCCAAGGATCTTGGCTCGCTCGCCTGCCTCTGCCTGATCGTCGCCAACGGCGTCTATGCGGCCTATGTGGTGATCTACACGCCGCTGATGGCGGGCTGAGACAGCGCGCCGTCAGGCAAAGCTGCGGCGCTTTCGTTCGATGGCTGTCGTTTCCTCGGCCGGGGTCGCCTGAAGGACGCGCTTGGCGGGCAGGATCGCGATGGCCTCCGTGCCTTCGCGGAGCTTCGAGCGCAGGATGAACTGGCCCTCGTGCTTGGCTAGGATGGCCTGGACGATGGGCAGGCCAAGGCCGGTGCCCTGCTCGGCGCTCTTGATGGCGATGGAGCCCTGGCCGAAGGCGGAGAGCACGACGGGAATTTCTTCTTCCGGAATGCCGGGGCCGTTGTCGCGGATCGAGACATACTGGCCGCCCGTTGCCGTCCATCCGGCCTTGACGGTGATCAGGCCGCCGGCCGGGGTGAATTTCACCGCGTTCGACAGGAGGTTCAGCGTCACCTGGCGGATCGCCTTCTCGTCCGCCCAGACGGACGGCATGCCGGCCTCGAACTGCTGGCGGATGGAAATGTTCTTCGACCGCGCCTTCAGCTGCACCATGCCGATGCAATCCTCGGCGATCTCGACGACATGCACGGCTTCCTCGTTCAACTCGTAACGGCCGGCCTCGATGCGGGAGAGGTCGAGGATTTCGTTGATGAGGTTCAGCAGGTGCTGGCCGGAGCGGTGGATGTCGTCGGCATATTCCTTGTAGGTGGGATTGTTGAGCGAGCCGAGCACCTCTGTGGACATGACCTCTGAAAAGCCGAGGATGGCGTTCAGCGGCGTGCGCAGTTCGTGGGACATGGAGGCGAGGAAGCGCGACTTGGCGAGGTTGGCTTCCTCGGCGCGGCGGCGGGCCTCGTCGGACATGGATTTCGCCACTTCCAGCTCGGCGATCAGATCGTCCTTTTCCGTCTGCATGGCAAGGATCCTGAGATTGGCGGCATGCATGCGGTGCGTCATGAAGGCGAGGAAGGCCAGCGAAAGCGTGACGAGGCCGCCGAGCAGCGCCGTGCCGGCCTGCGGATCAAGAATGGCGTGGGTGACGAGCGTGGCGACCACGGGCAGGAAGCCCACAAGCAGCGCACCGCGCAGCAGCACGGTGCTCATCGCCATCGTCGCCAGCGCAATCAGCAGGACGGTACCTTGGGCCAGCTGGAAATTGGCCGTGTTGCAACTGTCGCAGCCGAGCGCCAGGAACGAAGACCAGCACAGGCCCATGCCGAAGGACGCCGCCAGCATCAGGCGCCGCCAGCGGCCGACGCGTTCCGCCGTCAGCTCGGAGCGGCAGGCGCGGCGCGCGAGCATCAGTCCGACGGCGTGGATCGAGAGCGATGCCGCCAGCCACAAAATGACCTGCGGATTGCCCGTGACGTAGAACATGACGCCTGCAACGACGATCAGCAGGACGGGAAGTGCGAGCGCGCTCTGCCCGATCGAATGAATGTAGAGTTCCAGCATCTCCCTGTCGAAGGCGCCGGTATTGCCAAGGCCCGACTGCAGGCGCATGCGCGTGTCGCGCACGGCCTTGCTCACCGCCTTGTTGCGAGGCTGGCGCGACTTGTCGACGATGTTCTTGTCGGTCGATGGGGCGAAAATCATGGTCTGCACTAGGGTTGCAAGTTGTTGCAGCCTAGTCAGGAATCCTTAAGAAGTTGCTGCCTCGGCAGGGGAGTAGAGGTGGCCGCCAGAATGCGACGAGCGGAAAACCGCCAGGACAGACACCGTCTTTCGCCGGCCCGGCTGCGATGGGTGCGCGATGGCCTGCTGCTGCTTGGCCTGTGTCTTGCCGGATTGCTGGTGGCGGTGAAGGAACGGTCGCCGGAGGCCGGCGGGCGGCTTGTCGGGCAGCCGCGGATCGTGGATGGCGATACGCTTGCCTTCGATGCCACGCGCCTGCGGCTTGCCCGGATGGATGCGCCGGAGCGCGGGCAGATCTGCTTGGGAGATGCCGGGCCCGAGGATTGCGGGCGACGGGCGGCGGATGCCCTTGCTGCCCTGATCGGCGACAGGCCCATTCGTTGCATCACCGAGGGGCAGGACCGATATGGGCGGGTGCTCGCCGTGTGCTTCGACGCTGGCGGACGGGATCTGAACGCGGCCATGGTGCGTTCCGGCATGGCGGTGGCCTTTGGCGGCTACCGCGACGAGGAGCGGGCGGCAGCAGCCGAGCGCATTGGCCTTTGGGCCGGCGATTTCGAGCGGCCGGCCGACTGGCGACGCCGACAGGGTGGGCTTGCCGAAATGCCGCATGACCTGCCGGGCGTGATCGGCCGGTTCTGGCGCTGGCTGAGCGGTCTCATCGGCTGAGAAGGATCAGGAGGGCGGATGATGGAGACGGTGGACGAGGAAACCGCGCGCGCGGAACAGCTGGTGCATCTCGCAAGCCGCATTGCAGCCTGCCGGATCTGCGTGGAGGCGCCTGTGAGGGGGCCGGAGGACCGGCTGCCGCACGAGCCGCGGCCCGTGGCGGTTCTCTCCCCGACGGCGCGCATCCTGATCGCGGGGCAGGCGCCCGGCATTCGCGTGCATGACAGCGGCCAACCCTTCAACGACCCCTCCGGCGACCGGCTGCGCGACTGGCTTTCGGTGGATCGCGCGCGCTTCTACGATCCGGATCGCTTCGCCATCGTGCCGATGGGCTTCTGCTTTCCGGGCTATGACCGGCATGGCGGCGACCTGCCGCCGCGCCGGGAATGCGCGCCGCGCTGGCGGGCGCAGGTGATGGCGGCCATGCCGCAGATTTCGCTGGTGCTCGCCATCGGCCATCATGCGCAGCGCTGGCATATCGGGCCGGACTGCCCCGCCTCCATGACGGAGACGGTGCGGCGCTTCCGCCAGTATCTCGACCGCAACTCCGGCCCCTCGGTCATTCCGCTGCCGCATCCGAGCTGGCGCAACAGCGGCTGGCTGAACCGCAATCCGTGGTTTGCGGAAGAGGTGCTGCCGGAACTGCGGCGGCGGGTGGCGGCGCTGATCGATTGAAAAAATATTCTTCCATCCGGCGAATAATCTGCTTATAGAAGAATAATTCTATCGCTGGGGAACCAAATGGACCGTCTCGACCGCAAGATCCTGCGCCTGCTGCAGGAGGATTCCACGCTCGCCGTTGCCGATCTCGCCAAGAAGGTGGGTCTTTCCACCACGCCGTGCTGGCGGCGCATCCAGAAGATGGAAGAGGATGGCGTGATCCGCGGGCGCGTGGCGCTGCTCGATCCCGCCAAGGTCAACACCAAGGTCACCGTCTTCGTCTCGATCCGCACCAATGCCCATTCGATCGAATGGCTGAAGCGGTTTTCGGAAGTCGTGGGCGAGTTTCCCGAGGTGGTCGAGTTCTATCGCATGAGCGGCGACGTGGATTACCTCCTGCGCGTCGTGGTGCCCGACATCGCCGCCTATGATGCCTTCTACAAGCGGCTGATCGCCAAGATCGAAATCCGCGACGTCTCCTCGGCCTTTGCGATGGAGCAGATCAAGTACACGACGCAGCTGCCGCTGGACTACATGGTGCTGGACCAGGCGAAGTCGGCGGAGGATTGAGAGGCTGGTTTTTGCCGGCGCTGGGGCGTGTCGTTTCTCGAAGTCACGGAGTGTCGTATGAGCGATCTCAGCAAACATATCCTTAGAAACCTTGATCGCGTCGCGTCGATGGGGCGTGCCGCGCGGAAGGCCGCTCTTGACGCTGGTGTTTCTACAGCTGGGATCGACCGCAAGACAGGTGAGATGGTGATCGAAAGGCCGGCGGCGCCTTCACTTCAGCTTACGCAACCGCTTCCGCAACCATCTGCGGATGACGGGCAATGACGCGGACATAGGCGACGGCGAAATCGGGTGCGGTGGCGCGGGCCTGCTCCCAGTCGCGCAGCGTTCCGACGGGCACATGGAAGCGGGATGCGAATTCCGATTGCGAGAGGCCGAGGGCCGTGCGCGTGCGGCGGATGAGGCGGGCGCGCTGGCCACGGTCGAGTGCTTCCGGGGAAACGGGGAAATCGTGTTCGTCCCCGTCCTCAGCCGGCAGTCCGATAGGCTCGTTCTTCGCCATGATTGCTCCTTCTGACCGATATGAAGCGCGGTAGGGCTCAGTTTATCATGGTCTAGCCGAAATGCTGGACGTCTCGTTGGGTCGTGCGGGTTCAACACCCGCCGTCATCCTCGGCCACCGAGCCGAGGATCCATGCCACGGCCGCGTCTGCCGCGTGGATGCTCGGGTCGAGCCCGAGCATGACGGGCTTGTTGGAGGCGCCGGTTCAACAGCGGGCGTCGCGTCCGAGGTTGGCGACCAGATGGCCGCGGGCCTTCGTGACAGATTACAAACCGGACCTGGAGGAAGGCTCACCCGCCTACTTCTTCTCCAGCCGCGCGAGCAGCGAGGATGTGTCCCAGCGGTTGCCGCCAAGGGTCTGGACGTCGGCGTAGAACTGGTCGACGAGGGCGGTGACGGGGAGGCGGGCGCCGTTTTCGCGGGCTTCGGCGAGCACGATGCCGAGGTCCTTGCGCATCCAGTCCACGGCGAAGCCGAAGTCGTAGCGGCCTTCGTTCATGGTCTTGTGGCGGTTTTCCATCTGCCAGGAGCCGGCGGCGCCCTTGGAGATGACGTCGATGACCTTCTCGATGTCGAGGCCGGCGCGCTTGCCGAAATGGATGCCTTCGGCAAGTCCCTGCACGAGGCCGGCAATGCAGATCTGGTTGACCATTTTCGTCAACTGGCCGCTGCCGGCCGGGCCCATGAGGCCGACCATGCGGGCAAAGGCGTCGATGACGGGTCGGGCTTTGTCGAAGATCTCGGGGTCGCCGCCGCACATGACGGTGAGAACGCCGTTTTCGGCACCCGCCTGGCCGCCGGAGACGGGGGCGTCGATGAAGCCGATGCCCTTGGCGCTCGCCGCCGCGAAGAGTTCGCGGGCGACTTCGGCGGAGGCCGTGGTGTTGTCGATGAGGATGGCGCCCGCCTTCATGGTCGAGAGGGCGCCGTTCTCGCCTGTGGTCACCTGCCGGAGATCGTCGTCATTGCCCACACAGGTGAAGACGAAGTCGGCATCGCGGGCGGCTTCTGCCGGCGTCGGGGCGAAGGCGCCGCCGAATTTTTCGACCCAGGCCTGCGCCTTGGCGGCCGTGCGGTTGTAGACCGTGACATCGTGGCCGCCCTTGACCTTCAGGTGGCCGGCCATGGGGAAGCCCATGACGCCGAGACCGATGAATGCGACTTTTGCCATGGGAGACCCCTTGTCCTTCTCGAATCAGTCCGGGTTGCGCCGTGCGACGACGAGGTGGCCGGGGATCGGCGCGCCCTCTTCCATGCGCACCGTGATGTCCGAGACATCGACGAGGCTGAAGCCGGTCTCGGCGAGGCGCTCGGCAAGGTAGGACAGTGCATGGGCGAAGCGCTGGTGCGGGCCGACCATGAAGCCGCGGCCGGCCATGATGTCGTCGGGCAGCGTTTCGCTGGAGAAGACGAAAAGGCCGCCGGCGTTCAGATTGTCGGCCACGCCGAAGAAGAGTGGTTCGAGCGCGCCGAGATAGGGCAGCACGTCGGTGGCGGTGACGAGATCGAAGGGCTCGTCATCGTTGTCATCGAGGAAATCGATGATCTCGGCCACGTAGAGGGTCTCGTAGAGATCCTTCTCATGGGCGATCTCGACCATGTTTTCGGAAATGTCGATGCCGGTGATGTCCTCGGCCATGTCGCGCAGCGCGCCGCCCGTGAGCCCCGTGCCGCAGCCGAGATCGAGCAGGCGGGCAAACGGCCCGAGGCCGAGATCGGTCAGCTTCTGGCGCACCAGCAGCGGCACGCAGTAGCCCAGTTGTTCGACCAGCACGTCATCGAAGACTTCGGCGTGCTGGTCGAAGAGGGTTTCCACATAGGCGTCCGGCGCCTTCATCGGCGTCTCGCCACGGCCCATGGAGGCGATGCGCACGGCGGCACCGCCATGGTCCTCGGGGTCGATGGCCAGGACCTCGTGATAGGCGGCCACCGCCTCGTCGACGCGGCCTTCCTTTTCGAGCGCAAGCGCCCGGTTATAGGCCTCTGCGAGGGCCTCTTCGTCAATCTTCTTGGTCATGCCCGCGTCTTACGGCGCGCGCCGGTCAAATGCAATGCGCTTCGGCAGAGCGCCTGCCGGCGTGGTCCCGCAACGGCCGGGCCGGGGATGTCGCCGGGTCGTCTCAGTGGAGGATCATCTCTCCCTTGAGCGCGCGCCACTCGGTGGCGGAGATCAGCTTGCGGTGGGTGTAGCGCACCGAGTGGAGCGGGCCGTCGAGCTTTTCCTGCCAGAATTTGAGGAAGCTCTTCATCTCCGGGAAATCGGGAGCGATGTCGTAGTGCTGCCAGACATAGGATTGCAGCAGGGAGGGGTGGTCGGGCATCCGGTAGAGGATCTGGGCCGTCGTCAGGCCGTAACCCTTGAGCTGAAGCGCCATTTCGTTCGTCATGCTGGACCTCATCGTGGTTAATGATGGTCCCTATGATGAAAAACCTTTCTGGTTAATCAAGTCTTGACATGCGAGCCGGCTAAGGAAAATTGTGTGCGAAAGCAAGGGGTTGGCAGCAGTTGGAGGGGAGTGCTGCCAAGGGGCGCGGGAGACAGGCGGTCGCCAACAGGCGGGAGGGTGTTGAAAGGCGGCGCGGATGGCCGGAGCACTCTCCTGCCGAATGCCGAATGCCGAATGCCGAATGCCGAATGCCGAATGCCGACTGCCTGCTGCTTGCTGCCTGCGGGCATCCACCCGAAGCCCTCGCCCCGGGTGGACCTTTCCATCACATCAGGCCGTGACGGCCGTCACCTGGCGGCGGGTGAGGCGCGTCAGCAGGACGAGGATGACCATGATGGCGGCGAAGACGGCGAAGATCTGCGTATTGAAGTAGACCATGGCGCCGAAGGCGATGATGGCCATCCCGAGCGCGAAGGCCGGGGCGACGGGGTAGAGCGGTGCGCGGAAGGGCCGGGCAAGGGCCGGTTCCGTGCGGCGCAGCTTGAAGAGGCTGAGCATGCTCATGATGTACATGGTCAGCGCGCCGAAGACGGCCATGGTGACGATGCTGGCCGTCAGCGACTGGCCGGCGATGGAGACCAGATTGTCGCTGAAGATGGCGGCGATGCCGATGACGCCGCCGGCGATGGTGGCGACATGCGGGGTGCGGAAGCGCGGATGCAGGCGGGAGAAGAACTCCGGCAGGAAGCCGGCACGCGACATGGCGAAGATCTGGCGGGCATAGCCCATGATGATGCCGTGGAAGGAGGCGACGAGGCCGAAGAGGCCGAGCCAGACGAGCATGTGCAGCCAGCCGCTCGAATCGCCGACGACGGTCTTCATGGCCTGCGGCAGCGGATCGTTGAGGTTGGACAGGGACTTCCAGTCGCCCGTGCCGCCGGCAAACAGCATGACGCCGAAGGCCAGCACGACGAGGGTGAGGACGCCGGTGATGTAGGCGATCGGGATGGTGCGCTTCGGATCCTTGGCCTCTTCGGCCGCCATCGCCACGCCTTCGATGGCGAGGAAGAACCAGATGGCAAACGGGATGGCCGCGAAGATGCCGCCGACGGCCGCCATGCTGAACGTATCCTCACCGCCCCAGCCGCCGGCTGCGAAATTGGCGAAGCTGAAGGCCGGGGAGACGACGCCCATGAAGACCAGGAGTTCGCCGACCGCCAGGATCGTCACGAAAAGCTCGAAGGTCGCGGCAATCTGCACGCCGATGATGTTGAGCGTGATGAAGACGATATAGGCGCCGAGCGCGGCGATCTTCGGATCGAGGCTCGGGAACTGGATGTTGAGGTAGGCGCCGATGGCCAGCGCGATGGCCGGCGGGGCAAACACGAATTCGATCAGGGTCGCAAAGCCGGCGATGGCGCCGCCCGTGGGGCCGAAGGCGCGCAGCGAATAGGCAAACGGGCCGCCGGCCTGCGGAATGGCGGTCGTCAGTTCGGTGAAGGAGAAGATGAAGGCGACGTACATGGCCGCGATCACCGTGGTGGTGACCAGGAAGCCGAGCGTGCCGGCGCTGGCCCAGCCATAGCTCCAGCCGAAATACTCGCCGGAGATGACGAGGCCGACGGCGATGCCCCAGAGATGGAACGTGTTCAGTGTCTTCTTGAGGGTGATGTCCTGATGTTGGCTCATATGGCTGTTCCCTTATGATTGATGAGCGTGATCGGGGTGGGGGGATTACTCCGTTTTCGCGGCGGCCTCCAGTTCGGCCTGTGCGGTCGTCTGGTCGAGCGTCGTGCCGGCGCCCATGTCGTCCTTCAGCTGGACGCCCGTGAGGCCGAGCCTGAGTGCTGCGGTTGCCAGCCAGACAAGCTTGTTGGCGGCGTCCACGTAGGACAGGCCGCCCTTGCCGTGAATGTTGGAAATGCAGTTGCGCTCGTCGTCGCGCCGGCCGCGCCGGGGGCCGAAGGTGAGGTAGACGCCCAGGCTTTCGGCGACGCTGAGGCCAGGGCGTTCGCCGATCAGCATGGCGACGAGGCGGGCGTCGAGCCTTTCGCCGACATCGTCGCCGAGCGCGACGCGGGCCTGGGTGGCGATGACGACAGGGGCGATGCGGAAGCCCGGAAGGCGCTCCGCGCAGGCCTTGACGAGGGCTGCCGCGTGCATCTGCACCGCCGTGGCCGAGAGGCCGTCGCCGATGACGAAGGCAATGTCGAAGCCGCGGCCGGCGGCATCCAGACCGGTCGCGGTCTCGTCGCCGAGCGTGCGGCCGAGGTCCGGGCGGGTGAGATAGGTGCGCCGGTCGGGTGCGGCACTGCGGACCCGGATCACCTCATGCGGGTGAAGGTCGCGGGAAAGGGCGTCCACATCGAGCGGACGATGCACGGCATCGCGCGCGCTGGCATGGGCATGCTGGAAATCCAGCACGGCCTCGAGCGGCATGGCATGGCCGGAGCGGCCAAGGCCGATGCGGGCCTTGGTTGCCGCGCGCAGCCGCGACCAGGGATCGGAATTCGGGATCACGTCGTTGAAGGGTTCTTTTTTCATGCCACCAGCCTCGCATTGGACAGAAGACGCGACATGCGGGGATCGCCGACCGCGAGTTCGCGGATGCCCCCTTCCGGGGTGGCAAGGCCCATGCGGTCGAGCCAGACCTCGAATTCCGGGGCGGCCCTGACACCCAGCGTTTCGCGCAGATAGAGCACATCGTGGAAGGAGAGGCTCTGGTAGTTGAGCATGATGTCGTCGGAGCCCGGCACGGCGATGAGGAAGGTGGCGCCAGCGACCGTCAGCAGCGTCATCAGCTGATCCATGTCGTCCTGGTCGGCTTCGGCGTGGTTGGTGTAGCAGACGTCGCAGCCCATCGGCAGGCCGAGCAGCTTTCCGCAGAAGTGATCCTCCAGGCCGGCCCGGATGATCTGCTTGCCGTCATAGAGATATTCCGGACCGATGAAGCCGACGACCGTGTTGACCAGCAGCGGATCGAAGGCGCGGGCGACCGCGTAGGCGCGGGTTTCCATCGTCTGCTGATCGACCCCGTGATGGGCGTTGGCCGACAGGGCCGAGCCCTGTCCCGTTTCGAAATACATGATGTTCTGGCCGACCGTGCCGCGCTTCAGCGCAAGGCCTGCCTCGTAGGATTCGCGCAGCACCGCAAGGTCGATCCCGAAGGAGCGGTTGGCGGCCTCGGAGCCGGCAACGGACTGGAAGACGAGATCGAGCGGCGCGCCGCGGTTCATGATCTCGATGGCGTTGGTGACATGGGTCAGCACGCAGGTCTGCGCGGGGATGTCGTATTGCTGGCGCACCTCGTCCAGCATCTCCATCAGCGCGATGGCGTTCGGGATGTTGTCGGTGGCCGGGTTGATGCCGATGACGGCGTCGCCGACGCCGTAGAGCAGGCCGTCGAGCACGGAGGCGGCGATGCCGCGCGGATCATCCGTCGGGTGGTTGGGCTGCAGGCGCGTGCCGAGGCGGCCTGGCAGGCCGAGCGTGTTGCGGAAGGCCTTGACGACGCGACACTTGCGGGAGACGGCGATGAGATCCTGATTGCGCATCAGCTTGGAGACGGCGGCGACCATTTCGGGCGTGAGGCCGGGGGCGACTGCTGCAAGGGCCGCGCTGTCGGCGGCAAGCAGCCAGTCGCGCAGGCCGCCGACCGTCAGATGCGCGACGGGCGCGAAGGCCGTGTCGTCGTGGCTGTCGATGATGAGGCGGGTGACCTCGTCGGCCTCGTAGGGCACGACGACTTCGGTCAGGAAAGTCTTCAGCGGAATGTCGGCCAGCGCGTAGCGGGCGGCGATCCGCTCGGCGTCGGTTTCGGCCGAAAGCCCGGCGAGATCGTCACCCGAGCGGCGGTGCGAGGCGCGCGCCAGCACCTGCCGGAGATCGTCATACACGTAGCGCTGCGTGCCGAGCGTGGTCCTGAAGGCCATGCAGAGTCTCCCTCGTCAAGGGCGGGCCGTCCCGGGGCGGTTCATCCCGCATTTGACGAATGTCTACTTCATGCCGGGTCCTTCGGCTTGACGGCGCGGTGCAAAGTTTTGACGCTGGGGAGCAATGCAACGCCGTTCGGCCCCCGCCATGTTGCACTTGCTCACAGGCTCGACTAATGTTGCCGGATAAGGAAACGGGAGCACGCAATGCCTTGCATCTCCTCGCGATCGGGATCCGTACAGGTGCTTGCCGCGGCAGGCACGGGGCTCGTCGACTTCCTTGCCAGCCGCAAACTTTGCGCCGACAGCCTGTTCGGCAATGTCGGACTTGACCCGCAGGTGCTGGAAACGCCGACGGCGACGATCGGGCTCGATCAGTATTGCGCGGTGATGGAGCAGGCCGCCCGGCGCAGCCGCGATCCGAATTTCGGGCTGGACTATGGCCAGCAGTTCACGCCGGAGATGCTGGGGCTGATCGGCTATATCGCGCTCTCGTCGCCGACTGTTCTCGACGCTGCCGCCAATCTCGCCCGCTATTTCGGCTATCACCAGCAGCAGACCATCACGACGCTCGACCGCCATGAGCGGCTTTATCATCTCACCTACCGGATCGACAGCCAGCGCATTGCCGACCGGTCGCAGGATGCGCTGATCACGCTCGGCATGTTCTGCAACGTCTTCCGCTCGGCAGCCGGCACGCATTGGGCGCCGGAGGCGGTGCATGTCGAACACGGCGCGAGCGAAAATGTGGGAGACATCGAACGGGCATTCGGTGCGCCGGTGCTGTTCAACCAGCCCACCAATGCGCTGGTGTTTCGCGGCGAGGCGGCCGAAGGCGTGATGCCGCATGCCGATCCGCGACTGCTGCAGCTTCTGTGCGCCAACCTGACCGGCCTTGGCCTGCGCAACACGCCGCCGTCGCTCATCGATCGCATCCGCACCACGATCCGCGACAATCTCGCGGTGCGTCCCGTGGACCTGCCGATGGTGAGCGAGGTGCTGTCGATCCCGGCATGGACGCTGCGGCGCCGGCTTTCGGAGGAGAATACCAGCTTTTCCGATCTCGTCGACCAGGTGCGCCGCGACATGGCGGAAGACTATCTCGTCAACACCGATCTCCAGATCGGCCAGTTGTCCGAACGGCTCGGCTATGCCGAGATCAGCGCGTTCACCCGCGCTTTCAAGCGCTGGCACGATGTCTCGCCGGCGCAGTACCGCAAGGGCCGCGCAGAGCGGCTGGCGGCGGGGCGCTAGGGTCAGCGCCGATTGCCTGACATGCTTTACGGGTGCGTGCCTGCCGGATGTCCTGGCGCGGGATCGATCACGTCGGGGCGGGAGCGGTTGTCGGTCGGCGAGGCGGTGCCGCTTGCCGGGGCCAGGCGGCTGCAGAAGAGATCGACGAGAAAGTCGAGCCGCGCCGGGTGGCGGGTCTGCGACAGGGCGGCCTGCACGACGACGTCGAAACCGAGCGCCAGCATGGCATCCGTCATCAGCGCGCTGTCGTGCGGCGCCATTTTCCCGGCGGCAACCCAGGCCTCCAGATCCGTCTGAAGGTCGCGCTGGACGAGAGTCGCGGCTCGGCCGAGGTAGAAGGTCTCGCGAAAGAGGGTCTGGTTGCGGGCGATCAGCGCGGCGGGGCGGGGATTTTCGAGCGCGAAATCCATGGCGATCCCGAAGGGGCCGCGGACGAAGTCCTCGACTGTGCGGGCCTCGCGCCGGGAGGCCTTCAGCCGGGTTGCGAGCGGCGTGATGATCTCCTCCACGAGGGCGGCGAAGACATCCTCCTTGCTGTCGAAGTAATTGTAATAGGAGCCGATTGCCAGCCCGCTGGCGCGCACGATGTCGCGCACGGTGGCGGCGCCGAAGCCTAAGGAAATGAAGACATCCACCGCTCCGTTGAGGATGGCGGCGCGGTTGGCGAGCTTGTTCGATTCGCGTTTCGTCAGGGTCATGGCCCACTGTCGCACAGTCTCGTGCCACAGCAAAATGACGCATACGTCATAAAATAATTGACGCATCCGTCATTTTTTGTCAAGCTCCCTTCATTCTTCTGGGAGGAGACAGAGATGACGAAGACAGTGGCTGTCATTGGCACCGGGCCTGCGGGCATCACGGCGATCAAGAATTTCATGGATCTGGGTTTCGAGGTTGTCGGTTTCGACCGATGCCAGGGCGTGGGTGGAAACTGGCGCTTCGACGATCCGACCGGCCATTCCAGCGTGTTCGAGACCACGCATATCATCAGCTCGCGGCACACCTCGTCCTATGAGGATTTTCCGCTGCCTGCGGATGTGGCCGACTATCCGTCGCACCGGATTCTGGCAAAATACTTCTCCGATTATGCGGCGCGGTTCGGGGTGGACCGGGTCGTCCGCTTCGAGACCGAGGTGACGCGCTGCGCGCCGGAACCGGGCGATCGCTGGGCGGTGACCTGGCGCCGCAGCGGGGAGACGGAGACGCGCACGGAGATCTTTGATGCCGTCTGTGTGTGCAACGGCCACCATCACACGCCGCGCATGCCGAGCTATCCCGGCGTGTTTGCCGGCAAGATCATGCATTCCCATGACTACAAGCGCGCCGCGCCCTTCGCCGACCAGCGGGTGCTGGTGATCGGCGGCGGCAACTCGGCCTGCGACGTGGCGGTGGAGACGGCGCGCGTTTCGAAGAAGACATCGATCAGCTGGCGGCGCGGCTACTATCTCGTGCCGAAATTCATGCTCGGCCGGCCCGTGGACAAGCTGTACTACCAGCTGCAGTGGCTGCCGAAGCGCATCCAGCTCAGGCTGTTCAAGTGGCTGCTGCTCATGACGCAGGGGCACAATCGCGACATCGGCCTGCCGGAGCCCGATCACGAGCTGATGCAGACGCATCCGACGCTGAATTCGGATCTCTATCTCGCCATCCGCCACGGCAAGGTCTTCCCAAAGCGCGACATCCAGCGGTTCGAGGGGCACCGCGTGCATTTCGTCGACGGCACGTCGGAGGAATATGACGTGGTGGTGGCCTGCACCGGCTATCACATCACCCATCCCTTCCTCGATCCCTCGCTGATCGATCTGTCGAAGGGGCCGGTGCGGCTTTACCAGAAGATGATTCCGGAGCGGCTGAAGAACCTCTATTTCATCGGCCTTTTCCAGCCGATCGGCTGCATCTGGCCGGGCGCCGAGCTGCAATCGAAGCTGGCCGCCCGCCATCTGGCCGGCCTGTGGGAGCCGGCCAGGCCGCTCTCCGCGCTCATCGACCAGGAACTCGCCCACCCGGACGTGCACCAGGTGGATTCGCCGCGCCATACGATCACGGTCAACGACATGGCATTTCGCGCGCGGCTGA
Organism: Rhizobium sp. SG2393; assembly: GCF_042610495.1. NCBI lineage: Bacteria > Pseudomonadati > Pseudomonadota > Alphaproteobacteria > Hyphomicrobiales > Rhizobiaceae > Rhizobium > Rhizobium sp. SG2393. The sequence goes on along the minus strand of NZ_JBHGAP010000001.1, from coordinate 921,099 downwards.
AAGCGGAGCTGGCGCGTGCCCGGCCCGTGACGACCGCGCCGTCCTACCGGTCCCAGACGCTCGCCGCAGCGGAATGACGGCCATGGAGGAGTTCTTCATCGAGGGCTCCAGGGGAACGATCGCCGGCCGCTGCCTAAGGGCGGCTGCCGGTCCGCGGCGCGGCGACATGCTGTTCGTGCACGGCGCCTGGTCGTCCACCTGGTACTGGGAAAAATACTTCATGCCCGCCTTCGCGCGGGCCGGTTACGACTGCTTCGCGCTCGACCTGCGCGGCCACGGACACAGCGAGGGCAATATCAAGCTCGGCACGATCGGCGGCTATGTGGACGATGTCACCCGGTTCGTGCGCCGTCTCGGGGCGCCGATCCTTATCGGCCACTCCATGGGCGGTTTGATCGCGCAGCATGTCGCGGCGCGCCAGGCGCTGTCGGGGCTCGTCCTCATGGCCTCCGTGCCCCATTACGGCTGCTGGTCGGGCTTTTTCGCATCGCTGAAGGCAAGTCCGCTCGGCGTGATGAAATGCCTTGCCCGGCTCGATCTCTCGCCGCTGGTGGATGATGCGGATGCGTTCCGGCATCTGTTGCTGTCGCGCGGTCCGGTCGAGACGCAGTATGACTATGTGCTGGACCAGTGCGGGGCGGAATCGCTTCTGGCGCTGATGGGAATGCTGCTGAAGCTGCCGCCGGGTCTGCCGGATGCGGCCATGCCGCGTCTGGTGATCGGGGCCCGCGAGGACCGCTTCATCTCGGTGGGGGATGTCGAGCGCACGGCGCGGCGGCTCGGCACCGCGCCCGTGATCTTCCCGCAGACGTCGCACATGCTGATGATCGACGAGCGCTGGCCGAGCGTCGCGCGCAGCATGCTGGACTGGCTGGACGAGCAAAGCGGGGCGCTGCCGGCCAACCAACCGGCCGTTGGCCAGCCATCCGTCAGCCAGCCGGGCGCACTGGCCGGCTGAGGTTTTACCCGGCCGCGCGGCAGGGGTTTGCGTGACGGGCGCTCACCGCTTCAGGTGCCGCGTCAGACGCTGTTCCAGCCAGTTCCAGAGGTTGCGCAGGATTTCGACGATCATCAGGTAGAGGACGGCCGCCCAGAGATACATCTGGTAATCGAAGGTGCGCGAGAAGGCGCGGCGCGTTTCGCCCATCAGGTCGAAGACGGTGACGATGGCGACGATGGCCGAGCCCTTGACCATCAAGATGATCTCGTTGCCATAGGGACGCAGCGCCACGATCATCGCCTGCGGCAGGATGACCTTGTAGAAGGCGACGCGCCGGGGCAGGCCGAGGGCGGCGGCACCCTCATGCTGGCCGCGGGCGACGGAATTGATGGCGCCGCGCAGGATTTCGGCCTGGTAGGCGGCGGTGTTGAGCACGAAGGCGAAGAGCGCGCAGTTCCACGCCTCGCGGAAGAACCACCAGAGCCCCACCGCCTCCAGCTCCGGGCGGAAGCTGCCGAAGCCGTAATAGATCAGGAAGAGCTGCGTGATCAGCGGCGTGCCGCGGAAGAGGTAGATGTAGATATAGGCGGCCCAGGAGGCGACGGGATTGCTGGACATGCGCGCCGCCGCGATGGGCAGCGAGAGAAGCGCGCCGAGCACGATGGAGGTGCCGACGAGCGTCAGCGTGACGCCGAGGCCGGAGAGGAGGCTCGGGCCGTATTTCGTGAATTTCTCCGGATCCCAGCCGTTGACGATGGTGAGGAACATACCGATCGACAGCGCCAGCCAGATGCCGAGCGCGACCGAGCCGAGGAAGCGTTGCAGCGTGTAGGGCCGGGCTTCGGCCGGCGGCGGCGGGGCAGGCGGAATGAGCGTCGTCACATGGCTCATCGGCGTACCTCCGACCGGTTGAAGCGCCGCTCGATGGCCGCGAAGATGACGGAGGAGAGGAAGGCCAGTACCAGGAAGAGCAGGCAGGCGATGCCGAAGAATTCGAAGGCCTGCTTGGTGACGCGGGCCGCGATGCCGGTCTGGCGCAGGATGTCGGAAAGGCCGATGACGGAGACGAGCGCCGTATCCTTCAGGAGCGCCATCCAGAGATTGCCGAGGCCGGGCAGGGCGATGCGGACCAGCTGCGGCAGGATGATCTTGCGCATGGTCTGGCCGCGGCGCAGGCCGAGCGCCTCGCCGGCCTCGTACTGGCCGCGCGGAATAGCCTGGAAGGCCGATTGCAGCACTTCCGAGCAATAGGCGGAGAAGACGACGCCGAGCGCGATCATGCCGGCGAAGAAGGTGTTGATCTCGACCGCACCTTCATAGCCGAGGGCGGCCAGTGCCTGCTGCACGAGGATCTGCAGGCCGTAATAGACGATGAAGAGGGTCAAAAGCTCCGGCAGGCCGCGAAAGATGGTGGTGTAGATGTTGGCTGCCAGCCTGAGCTGCGGTTCTGTCGAGCGCTTGGCGAGCGCGATGAAGAAGCCCATGGCCAGGCCGACCGGAAGGGTCGCAATCGCGAGCGAGGCTGTGACGAGGAAGCCCTGCGCGATCTCGTCTCCCCAGCCGGTATCGCCGCAGGCCAGCAGCGTATCGCCTGCCAGCCAGCGGAACAGGCCGAGCGGACCGCAGAACGGATCGATGATGGACAGGACCCATCCGATGGCGGATGAGATGGCGGCAAAAAGACCGCTCATGCCGATTTTTTCCCCTCAGCCCGTCGTCTGGCATCGCGCGATGCGCGGCATGGCCAGCCGGCTGTTCTTGTTGTTGTTTTCAGTCGATATGGGGATGCCCGGCGCGAGCCTCAGGCCGGGCATCCCGAAGGGCAATCAGCCGCCGTAGACGTCGAAGTCGAAATACTTCGCGTTGATTTCCTTGTACTTCCCATTGGCGCGGATGGCGTCGATGGCGGCGTTGAGCTTTTCGCGCAGGGCATCGTCGCCCTTGCGCACCGCAATGCCGGCGCCTTCGCCGTTGATGACGGGATCGACCGGCAGCGTGCCGAGCAGCTTGCAGCAGGCGCCGTCCTGGGTCTTCAGCCATTCCGAGAGCACCACGACGTCATCGATGACGGCATCGATACGGCCATTGGCGATGTCGAGCTTGTACTCGTCGGCGGTCGGATAGAGCTTGAGTTCGGCACCCTTCATATGCGCTTCGGCATAGTTGGAATGGGTGGTGGAGGACTGGGCGCCGAGCGTCTTGCCGGACAGGGCGGCCTCGGTCGCTTCGGTGATGGTCGAATCCTTCGGCACGACGATGGCCGGCGGCGTGTTGTAATACTTCTTGGTGAAGTCCACCTTCTGCTTGCGCTCGGCGGTGATGGACATCGAGGCGATGAAGGCGTCGAACTTCTTGGCGTTCAGCGCCGGGATCGCGCCATCCCACTCCTGCGTGACGAAGGTGCAGTCGGCCTTCATCTCCGCGCAGAGCGCCTTGGCGATGTCGATGTCGAAGCCGGTGAGGGAGCCGTCGGCTTCCAGATTGTTGAAGGGCGGATAGGCGCCTTCCGTGCCCATGACGATCTTCTCGCCATCGGCAAGGGCCGAACCCGCCGACAATGCGATCACGGCAGCCGTGGCGGCGCCAGCCAGTTTTGCGAACATACGCATCAAAATCCCCTTTGTTATCGATCCCGGCGCGACGCTGTGCTCTGCCGGGGCCGTCAGGCGCACATCTATTTCTGCGGCCTTGTCAGATACTTCTACGCCTGCCGGGGCGAAATCAACCCCAAAATGCGGCTCTTCCGCCAAACTCGTCCGGCGGCCCGCGCGACTGTCTGAAACTTCCGCTCCCCCCTTTGCGAATGAAAGATGAACACTACGTTCAGGCCAGGTTAAGCGCGGCGGCGCTACCCGTGATGGTCTCGAAGGCATCCGCGTGCCGGACAGAGACTGTCCGCGGATGTCGCTGAATTTGCCCCGTTGCCGCCCGTTTCGACAGGCAGACGGATGACGACAAAGGCCCGTTTCCGGCACGAAACGCGCGCCATGACAAAAGCCGAGAGGAAACAGGATGACCTATCGTAGCAAGCTGTTTGCGACCGTGGCGATGCCGTGGCTGGCACTCGCCGTTGCCGTGCCGCCGGCACTGGCCAAGGATCTGACGCAGGCTTTCGAACTGGCGCAGGCCGAAGGACAACCGGCTGACGGCGGTCCGAGCCAGGAAGAACTGCTGCTCCTTCAGCAGCAGCAGGCGGCCGAAGAGGAAGCCAAGCGGCAGGCCGCCGAGGAAGAGGCCAAGCGCCAGGCCGAACAGCAGGCTGCCGAGGAGCAGCAGCGCCAGGCCGAACAGCAGGCCGCCGAAGAACAGCAGCGCCAGGCCGAGCAGCAGGCTGCCGAAGAGCAGAAGCGTCAGGCCGAACAGCAGGCTGCCGAAGAGCAGAAGCGTCAGGCCGAACAGCAGGCTGCCGAAGAGCAGCAGCGTCAGGCCGAGCAGCAGGCTGCCGAGGAGCAGAAGCGCCAGGCCGAACAGCAGGCTGCCGAAGAGCAGAAGCGTCAGGCCGAGCAGCAGGCCGCCGAGGAGCAGCAGCGCCAGGCCGAACAGCAGGCTGCCGAAGAGCAGCAGCGTCAGGCCGAGCAGCAGGCTGCCGAGGAGCAGAAGCGCCAGGCCGAACAGCAGGCTGCCGAAGAGCAGAAGCGTCAGGCCGAGCAGCAGGCCGCCGAGGAGCAGCAGCGCCAGGCCGAACAGCAGGCCGCCGAAGAGCAGAAGCGCCAGGCCGAGCAGCAGGCTGCCGAAGAACAGAAGCGGCAGGCCGAGCAGAAGGCCGCCGAGGAGGCCCAGCAGCAGCAACAGCAGCAGCAGACGGCCGATCCTTGCGCCGTGCCCGAGGGTGCGGAGCGTCCGGCCGACTGCCCGGTTCCGGCACCGGCTCCCGATCAGGCTGAGCAGCCCGCGCAGCAGCCGCCCGTCAACGATCAGGCGCAGCAGCCTGCCGACCCCGCCCAGCAGCCGCCGGCCGACCAGGCTCAGCAGCCTGCCGCCCAGCCGCCGGTGACCGATCAGGCCCAGCAGCCCGCCGACCCGGCGCAGCAGCCGCCGGCTGACCAGCAGGCCCAGCAGCCGGCACCGCAGCCGGTCGAGCCCGTCGTCGACAACCGCACCGAGGAGCAGAAGCAGCAGATTGCCGCCGATCCGGCTTCGACCAACGACACGATCGTGCTTCCGGTCGAAAACGGTGCGGCCGTGCTCGACAGCGACAAGGACGCCGATCTGCAGGGCGGACAGGCGGCGCGCGAGCAGCGCCGTGCGCTGCGCGAGGAGGTGCAGGCCCAGGAACAGGCGCCGCCTCCGACCACCGACGCCGACGCGCAGGCTGCCCTTGCGCAGGAAGGCCAGACCGTCGATCCCGCCACCGTCAAGGCGCGCCTGACGGAAGAGGGCACCCGCGTGCAGGAAGCGCCGCAATTTGCCGTGCCGCAGACGACGAACATCATCAACAACACCGTCATCAACAACACGGTGATCAACAACACGACCAACAATACCGAGGTGAACAACACCACGAACAACACGGTCGTGAACAACAACAACACCGTCATCAACAATGAGGTGACGCAGGTCCGCGTCGAGCAGCAGGTGGACAATCGCACGGTTCTGGCCGTCGGCGACCGTATCATCGTGCGCGGCGACGAGCGCCCGCGCCTGCGCCGCGACTCGCAGGAGGTCTACTACGACGAGCTGTCGCGTGGCCGCACCCGCGAGACCATCGTGCGCGAGAACGGCGTCCAGATCGTTACCGTCTACAACCGATATGGCGACGTGATCCAGCGTTCGCGCATCGGCCGCGACGGGGAAGAATATCTGCTGATCTACGCGCCGGAGGCCGATGAAGGCCCGCGTCGTCCGCAACTGGTGGATGTCGGCTACGAGCTGCCGCCGATGCGCCTGCGCATTCCCGTCAGCGACTATATCGTCGATTATTCGGAAGAGCCGAACCGGGACTATTACGAGTTCCTGTCGGAGCCGCCGGTGGAGCGCGTGGAACGCGTCTACACGATCGACGAAGTCCGCACCTCGGCCCGCCTGCGTGACAAGGTGCGCCGTATCGACCTCGACACGATCACCTTCGCCACGGGCAGCGCCGAAGTCTCGATGACGCAGGCCAAGACCATGCGCAAGGTGGCCGACGCCATGAGCCAGATCCTCAAGAAGGATCCGGGCGAGACCTTCTTCATCGAGGGTCACACGGATGCGGTCGGCTCGGACCAGTCCAACCTGATCCTGTCGGACAAGCGTGCGGAAAGCGTTGCCGTGCTGCTCACCGAAGTCTACGGCATTCCGCCGGAGAACCTCGTGACGCAGGGCTATGGCGAGCGCTTCCTGAAGGTGCGCACGAGCGAGGCCGAACAGCAGAACCGCCGCGTGACCATCCGCCGCGTGACGCCGCTGGTGCGCCCGGTTGCCCAGGCCAACTGACGCCCAGGCGAACTGACGCCCGCGTGGCGGGCTGACATGCTGCCGCCACAGTGATGGACGATCTCGAAAGCCGGCCCGCCCTCGCGCGGGCCGGTTCTCGTTTGACGGTACCATCGCCATGTCGTTTCCTACTGTTCTCCCCCGTGCCGGCCTCGCGCTCGCGGTTCTTCTTTCCTGTGCGCCTGTCGCCGCCATGGCCGGGCAGGACGGGCTGGTCGAGCCGCGGCTCAATTTGCGGATCGCGGAAGCGTCCAAGGACGCGCCGCGCGTGGCGCTGACCTTCGATGCCTGCATGGGCAAGACGGATGAGCGCATTCTCTCCACGCTCGTCGACAACCGCATCCCCGCCACCATCTTCGTCACGGCCCGCTGGCTGCGCCGCAACGCGCCGACGGCCGCACTCTTTGCCGCCCATCCCGATCTCTTCGAAATCGAGGATCACGGCGCCGAGCATGTGCCGGCGGTCGATCGTCCCGTGAAGGTCTACGGCATCGCGGCGGCCGGCAGTGCCGCGGCAGTCGCAAGCGAGGTGACGGGCGGCGCCAGCGCCATTGCCGCCGTCGGCCTCCAGCCGCCCCGCTGGTTCCGCGGCGCGACCGCGAAATACTCGCCCTCGGCGATCGCCGAAATCCGCGGGCTGGGGCTGACGGTGGCCGGCTACTCCATCAATGGCGATGGCGGCGCGCTGCTCGGGGCCGCTGCGGCGGAGCGGGCCTTTTCGAAGGCGCGGGACGGGGATGTCATCATCGCCCATCTCAACCAGCCGGGCCGCGAGGCTGGCGCCGGCGTCGTGCGCGGCATTCTCGACCTCAAGGCGCGGGGTTACCGGTTCGTGCGGCTGGAGGATACGGGGGCGCGGGGGACGGACGGGACGACGGAGTGAGGCGGCAGGTGGGCTGGCGGAGTGCTGGCGGTGTGCTGGCGGTGTGCTGGTGGTGTGCTGGGCGGCGTACCCCCCCTCTGTCCTGCCGGACATCTCCCCCGCAAGGGGGGAGATCCGCCAGCGGATGGCTCTTGCCCTGACAGAGGCCACAGCGTTGTGTGGACGGCTCCCGTCAGTCAGAAGGCCTGAGAACGTTGAGGTGAAAGCGAGCGGAGGCGCCCAGCCAATCTCCCCCCTTGCGGGGGAGATGTCCGGCAGGACAGAGGGGGGTGCCCCACCCACCTACCGCACCAAAACCTAATCCGCCGAATCCCTTCCGCCCGTTTCCTCATCCATGTCCGCAGCGCCGATGCCGGTGATCGTCTCCACGAAATCGGCAAGCGCCAGCGTGTCGTCGAGGTCGAAGACGGGGAGCTTCGTGTCGGTGACCGGGTGGTCGGCGGCAATGGCGATGATGTGGGGATCGAGGGCGGCGAGCGGGGTGCGGTTGGCGGCGTCCAGCCGGCGGGCCTCTATTTTCGGGATCGGTTCGCGCTTGTAGCCTTCGACGATGACGATGTCGCAGGGGGCGAGGCGGGCGAGGATTTCCTCGAAGCCCGGTTCGGGGGCGCCGCGCAATTCGTGCATGATGGCAAAGCGGGTGCCGGAGACGATGGTGACTTCATGGGCGCCGGCCTCGCGGTGGCGGAAGCTGTCGGCGCCGACCTTGTCGATGTCGAAATCGTGGTGGGCGTGCTTGACGGTGGAGACGCGGTGGCCGCGACGCGTCAGTTCCGCCACGAGACGGACGGTGAGGCCGGTCTTGCCGGAATTCTTCCAGCCGGCAATGCCGAGGATCGGGGGGCGTTTCAGGCGGTCGGTCATTGGCGTTATCAGGCGTAGGGCAGGAGGCGGGCGGCGTTTGCCAGATCCTCCGGCGTGTTGATGTTGAAGAAGGGATCGAGCGGGCCTTCCGGCGTGTCCGTCACGGCAAATTCGACATTGACGGTCCTGAGGCCGGCGAGGAAGCCGGTGACGCGGCGCTTTTCGTCGGTGGCGACGAAGGCGGCGAGATGTTCGGCAAGGGCTGCGGGCCAGAGGGCTGCGACCGGGTGGGTGCGGCCGGCGCTTTCGGCCACGATGACGGTTCGGTCGGGATCGTTGGCGCTCTCGCGGGCTGCCGCGAGGCGGGCGGCGACGTCTGTCGGGATGAAGGGCGCATCGACCGGCGTGGTGAGCACGGCGGGGCAGGCGCGTTCGCGGGCAAAGAGCATGGCGGCATGGATGCCGGCCAGCGGTCCCGGGCGGTCGGGGAGATGGTCGGGCACCAGGCTGAAGGCGGGCGCATCCGGTGCGCTCGTTCCCGTGTCCGGCCGGTTGACGCCGAGCGGGGCGGCCTGCGGGGCGAGGCGGGCGAGGACATGGGAGAGCAGAGGGCGGCCGGCGAGCATCACCGCCGCCTTGTCCGTGCCCATGCGGCGCGACAGGCCGCCCGCGAGGATGACGGCCGGCAAGGGGCGGGCCGCGCTCATTTCGGTGTCACCGGCTCGGCCGACTGGGCGATCGCGGCGGCGCGGCGGCGGTTTTCGCGGTAGAAGGTGTAAAGGCCCGAACCGACGATGACGAGGATGCCCGAAATCATCCAGATATCGGGCACTTCCGCGAAGAAGACGAGGCCGAGGCCAATCGACCAGATGAGGCTCGTATAGCGGAAGGGCGCGACGAAGGAGATCTCGCCATTGCGCATGGCAAGCACGATGCACTGGTAGCCGATGAGCAGCAGGCAGCTGGCGCCGGCGAGATGGGTGAGGCTTGCGAGGCTTACCGGCTTCCAGCCACCGCCCGGCACGATGAGGGCCGCGCCGACGAGCGTGATGACCACCGATGTCAGCACGGTGATGAAGAGGGACGGTACCTCGCGGGCGATGCGCCGGGTGCACAGATCGCGGATCGCGGCGAAGACGACGCAGGCGACGACGCTCAGCGCCGCCGGTGTGAAGCCTTCCGGGCCGGGGCGCAGCACGATGAGCACGCCGATGAAGCCGACGATGATGGCGAGCCAGCGTCGCCAGCCCACGGGTTCGCCGAGGAAGAGGGCGGCACCCAGCGTGACGGCGAGCGGCAGGGCCTGGAGGATGGCCGCGGCATTGGCAAGCGGGATCTGGCCGAGCGCGCTGATATAGGTGAGCGATGCGCCGACCTCGGCGAGAATGCGCAGGCCGAGCACCGGGGTCAGCGCCACGCGCCCGGGGCGCAGCGCGCCGAAATGCCAGGCCAGCGCGATGACGAGGACGGAGGTCATCAGGCCGCGCAGGAACATGATCTGCGCGGTGCCCATCTCGCCGGTGACGGACTTCACCAGCGCGTCGTTCATGCTGAAGCCGGCCATGGCCAGGGCCATGAAGATGACGCCTTTGACATTGGCTGAGAGAGATGAGGCGGCGGGCATTCGGCTTCCGTGCTGGTCTTCGGCGGCTCTCCGGCAGCGTGCCGGCGGTCAGGCCACCTTCGTCACGGTGTCATATAGCATGCGGCCCGCCTGAAAAGCCGTCATGCCCCAAAATTCTCGGCAGAACCGGCTGGAGCACCCCGATTTTTGCGGAGTGTCAGGTCAGGACAGCCCGACTTGTAGCGATGCGCTGGTAAGTAAAAATTTATTCGAACCGGATCAATCTGGGGATGTTTCGACATCGCCGCATCGCGCGGCCGTGTTGCGCCGTCCGGGGGGCGGTGCGCGCGGCGCCGACCGGGGGGAGACCGGTGGTGGTCGATGCAATGAACGAAAATCAATCGGGGATTATCATGGGTTTCGTCGATCGCCTTCTCCAGCGCCTGAGAATCATCACCAAGGTGCTGCTTTTCGTCGTGCCGCTCGTGGCCTTGATCGCGGGCATCGGGCTTGTCGGCTACTTTACCGCGACGACGCTGAACGGCCATATGACGGTGACGCGCGAAACCATCAGCACGCTGTCGGATTTCCAGGCCCTGCGCTCCGCGCTGCAGGGCTTTATCGACCAGCCCGACGAGACGGCGCGGGGCAAGCTGACGGCTGCCATCGGCGAGCTCGACACGGGCGTGAAGTCGCTGGACGGTCTGTTGACGGAGGCGTCGGATCGCGCCGAGATCGCCCCGGTTCTGGCGCTTCCGCAGCAGATGAGCGGTGCGCTCGATGGTCTCTGGACGATCGAACAGGAGCGCCGGCAGGTGACGGACGAACTGGCCGGGGCGCTCGACGGCGTCAAGACCGCCGGCGAGACGGCGCGCAAGCAGCTCGATCTCGTGCGCAAGGAAGCGGGCGACAAGGAAGGCTTTGCCAAGGCGCTGCTTTTCGATGCCGCCGCCTCGCAGGGGCTGGCCGACCGGATCAAGAAATTCCGCCTGCCGGTCTCCATGGCCGCCACGCCCGAGGCGCGCATTGCCGCTGCCAAGACCTATCTTCCGCATCTCCTGAAGCAGATCGGCGAGGCCGATGCCATCGCCTCGAAGAAGATCAAGGTGCAGATCGCCGCCGTGAAGGCGGACGCCGACAAGGTGGCGGCGATCATCGCCGGCCCCGAGGATGACGTGGCCAAGAAGACGGCACTGGTGCCCGTGCTCAGCAATTTCGCCAAATACGAGGCCGATTTCATCAAGCAGGGCGCCGAGTTCTCCAACACGGCGGCGACGCGCTTCGTTTCCATGGATGCGACCGTGACGGTGCTGCGCGACCTGGTGGGGCTGATGAGCGCGACCTTCAGCGCCATGGATTCGGCTGCCCTGCATGTCAGCGAACTGCACCGCAAGCTCGACCAGCCGAGCCGCGATGCGCTGATGGCCGACCTTGCCACGCTGCGCGCCACCACGGCCGAGCTTGCCGAAAAGGGTGCGCGCAACAATGCCCTGCGCGATCTCAGCGGCAAGCTGGAGCCGCTGCTGGCCGTGATCGAGAAGGACAGCGCGCGCGCCATTTCGGTCGGCGCCAGCTGGGTCGAGGCTCGCGGCAAGGCGCAGGCGCTGGTCGCGGGCGCCTCCGCGACGCTGGAGGCCTTCGTCTCCACCGCCCAGGAAGCCGGCAAGCGCGACAGCCAGGCGTCGGCCAACCTCTCGATCTTCGCCATGGTGGCCGGTACGGTGCTGGCGATCATCGGCGGCCTGATGCTGGTGGAAACGCTGCGTGGTCCGCTGAAGCGCGTGACGGATGTGATGACGCGGCTGGCGCGCGGCGAACTCGACATCGAGATCGACGGACGCGAGCGCGGCGACGAGATCGGCGACATGGTGCGCTCCGTCGCCGTCTTCCGCGACAATGCCCGCCAGACCATTCGCCTGGAGCGGGAGGCGGAGGCCCAGCGTGCGCGCTCGGCAGAAGAGGAAGCACGTCAGGCCAGCGAACGGGCTCGCGTCGCAGCCGAACAGATGCAGGCGCTCGAAGCGCTCTCCGACGTGCTCTCCAAGCTCGCGGAAGGCAATCTGGAGGCCGGCATGGCCGAAAGCCTGCCGGCGGACTATGTCGTCATGGCCCGCACCTACAATGCCGCCGTCGAGGCGCTGCGCGCCACGCTTTCGGACGTGCGCGACGTGACGCAGGAAATCAACGGCGCGACCGGCAACCTTGCCTCCTCGTCGGACGATCTGGCGCGGCGCACGGAACAGCAGGCCGCAGCGCTCGAGCAGAGCACGCGGGCGCTGCGCGAACTGACGGAGATCGTGCGCGGCACCGCCGACAGCGCGCGGCGCACGACGCTGTCGGTCGACGAGACCTCGGCCCATGCCCGCCATTCCGGCGAGGTGGTGACGCGCGCCGTTGCCGCCATGGCCGCGATCAACCGCTCCTCGGAGAAGATCGGCACCATCATCGGCGTCATCGACGAAATCGCCTTCCAGACCAACCTGCTGGCGCTGAATGCCGGCGTCGAGGCGGCGCGCGCCGGGGAGGCCGGTCGCGGCTTTGCGGTCGTCGCGCAGGAGGTGCGGGAACTGGCACAGCGCTGCGCGGGTGCGGCCCGCGAGATCAAGGGCCTGATTTCCGAAAGCGCCGGACAGGTGCGCGAGGGCGTGTCGCTGGTCGAGGATACCGGCAAGGCGCTCGGCGTCATCAACGAGCACATCAACCAGATCCACGGCCTCGTCAGCACCATCGAGGCGGCTGCCGCGGAGCAGTATCGCGGCCTCAACGAGGTCAACACCGCCGTTCACGAAGTGGAGCAGCTGACCCAGCAGAACGCCGCGATGGTGGAGGAAAGCACCGCCGAAATCCACACGCTGCGCAGCCAGGTGGAAGCGCTGAACGAGAAGATCGAGCGCTTCAAGACCGGCACGCGCACCGTCGGCGGGGGGTATCGGCGCCACGCGGCGTAAGGCTTGAGGAGCACCGGGCAGAGCGCCGGGGACTGAATTTTGGCCGGCGGCTCGAAAGGGCCGCCGGTTATGTTTTGTGTGGCGGGTTGACAGGCCAGCACCAAAATGCAGGACTGGTTGTGGCTTCGTGCAGCCCGCCGCTCACGCCGGTTCCCGGTCTGGTGAATGCATGTGACGAGACACGGTTCCGTAACGCCAGCCCTTGGCGATCGGTCAGCAATGTGAGCCCTGACGCAGAGATCGCCCGAAAGGAACTGGCATGTTCAGGACACATGGCATCAAGGCGATGGCGAAGACCCTGCGCCAGGCGCTTGCCGAGCGCAAGATCGATCTTTCCCACAGCGACTGCCTCGAATTGATCGCCCGGCAATTCGGCTTCAGGGACTGGAACGGTTTTTCTGCGGAACTGGATTCGTCGGCGGTCGACAGGCCGCTATCGTTTTCCGTCGTCGGCGAAGCGATGCGTCTGCATCGCACGACGGAACGGCTCGACGTGAACGATACGGATCTTTCCGGGTCGCGTTTCAACGACGCCAATCTCTCCGGCACGTCCTTCAACCAGATCAACTTCTCCGGTGCCCGCTTCAATGACAGCAACATGACCGGCTGGCATGTAAATGACGTGAACCTTGCCGGATCGACCTTCCAGCACATCAATCTCTCCGGCGCCATCTTCAGCGATTGCCGTCTGTATGGCGCCACGCTGGACGGCGTGCCGATAGAGGATCTTTTGGACGCCTACAGGACGCGTCCGCAGACATAGGCGAGACTTGATCGTCTGGGCGGGGACGGCGATGTGCTCTGAGCTTCCTCAATCGTCGCTCAAGCGCCCCGCCCATCCGGCAGCGGTCAGGTGGTTGATCTCGTCGATGCCGAGCGGCGTTGCGCGACGGGGCGTCCCGTCGAGGAGGGTGAAAAAGGCGTCGAGCGTGTTGGCGGGCCCGTTTCCACCGAGTTTCACCGAACCGTCCGGCAGCGCTTCGACAACCAGCGTTCCACCGGCCGGAATACCCAGATGCAGCATCAATTCGGGCGTCAGGGTGACCTGTCCGTCTGCCGTGACGATCAATGGGAGCATGGCGGTCTCCATCATGGTTTCGCAGAGTGTGGATCGCGTCTGCCTGACCGTCAATGTCTGGCAACCCCGGCGCCCGCACAGCCCGAAAGTTGCCTTTTCGCCCCACCCTTGCTATATCCGCTCGCGTTGAAAGAGGACGGCCTCTGCCCTGTCACGGGGTCTTTTCGCACGGGACGACCCGGGCTTATCGGAGGTCTTTCCATGCGCACGCTTCCCGACCGTATTCGTCATGCCATCAGTTTCGAGGTGATCGGGCTTCTGCTCGTGACGCCGCTCGGCGCTCTGGCGTTCCACATGCCGCTCGATGACATCGGTGTGGTGACCGTTGTCAGCGCCACCATCGCGACGGGGTGGAACTTCTTCTACAATGTCGGTTTCGACATGGCGCTGAAGCGGCTGACCGGCTCGACGCAGAAATCCTGGTGGGCGCGCGTCTGGCACGCCGTGCTGTTCGAGGCGGGGCTTCTGATCGTGCTGGTGCCGTTCATCGCCTGGTATCTGCAGGCGTCGCTCTGGCAGGCGCTGGTGATGGACGTGTCCTTCTCGGTCTTCTACGTCGTCTACGCCTATGCCTTCAATCTCGCCTACGACTGGCTGTTTCCGTTGCCGGAATGGGCGGCGGAGGCTGAAGAGCGGGCCGGCTGAGGGCGGCTGCGATCAGGGCTTCGGCTTCTCCGCCAAGTCGAGCACGACGATGCCTTCGTCGGTCTTTTCATTGTCGAAGCCGTCGAAGGTCGGGTTCACCTCGTAGCGGGTGAGCACGAAGCTGTCGTCCCTGAACTCCCAGCGGCCGTGGTCCCAGGCGTCGCCGATGCCGCGCCACAGGCCGCGGCTGGTGATGGTCCGGGTGGCCAGGTCGAAGCGGGCGTTGACGAGGATGCTCGTCGCCTTGTAGCCGGTGATGCGCGGCGGGCTCTTTAGCTTGGTCTGCTCGTCGTCGGCGTAGTCGAGGCCGAGATCGGGGCTGGCGAAGGACAGCAGGCGCGGCGTCTCGTCGTCCTGCGTCTTGATGACGAAGGCGAATTGCAGATTGTAGGCGCCGATGGAGCAGAGCAGCTTGTAGAGGGTCGCCTCCGCATCCGGCTGATCGGCCGTGTACCAGCTCGGACGATACTTGAAGGTATAGACGGTGTGGCCGGCCGCGTCCTCCGTGCCATCGGCAACGACGGGCGTTTCCTCGGGATCGCGCATCAGGCAATCGACGCCGAGCGCCTTCTTCGCCACGTCCTCCGCCTCCTTCAATCCGGCCGGGCGCTCCGCCGACAGGGCCGGGGCGGTAGCAAGAAGCGTGAGGGCGAAGGCGCAGATGAGGCGGCGCATGGGCAGGCTCCGGATCCCTGGATGGCTGGCGGGGTTGGCGGCAGGCGATCAGCCGCCGGTGACACTCATGTGGCGGCCGATGGCAGGACGATTGCGCCGATCGATGACAAAATCATGGCCTTTCGGCTTGCGGGCGATGGCCGCATCGATGACGGCGGAAAGATGCGCGTCATCCTCGCTGGCGCGCAGCGCCGTGCGTAGGTCGGCCGCATCCTCCTGTCCCAGGCACATGTAGAGCGTGCCGGTGCAGGTCAGCCGCACGCGGTTGCAGCTCTCGCAGAAATTATGGGTCATCGGCGTGATGAAGCCGAGCCGGCCGCCGGTCTCGGCGACGGTGACGTAACGGGCGGGGCCGCCGGTGCGGTAGGGACTGTCGGTGAGCGTGAAGCGCTCCGCCAGATCGGCGCGCACCTTGCTGAGCGGCAGGTAGAGGTCGGTGCGGTCGGCGTCGATCTCGCCCATGGGCATGGTTTCGATCAGCGTCAGATCCATGCCGCGTCCGTGGGCCCAGGCCATGAGGTCCGGGATTTCGGCCTCGTTGTCGCCCTTCAGCGCCACCGCATTGATCTTGACGGCGATGCCGGCGGCCTGCGCGGCGTCGATGCCCTCGAGCACGCGGGAGAGGTCGCCCCAGCGGGTCAGGCGGCGGAATTTCTCCGGGTCCAGCGTATCGAGCGAGACGTTGATGCGTTTGACGCCACAGTCGGCCAGCTCGGCGGCGAAGCGGGCAAGCTGCGAGCCGTTGGTGGTCAGCGTCAGCTCGTCCAGCCTGCCGGCTTCGATCTCCTTCGACAGCGCCCGGATGAGGAACAGGATGTTCTTGCGCACCAGCGGCTCCCCGCCGGTCAGGCGCAGCTTGCGCACGCCCTTGGCGATGAAGGCGCGGCAGAGGCGGTCGAGCTCCTCCAGCGTCAGCAGGTCGCGCTTCGGCAGGAAGGTCATGTCTTCCGCCATGCAATAGGTGCAGCGGAAATCGCAGCGGTCCGTGACGGAGACGCGCAGATAGGTGACGGCCCGGCCGAAGGGATCGACCATCGGCTCGTTTGCGCCGCCGATGGCGGTTCCGGTCGTCGGTGTGGCGATGCTGTTCACGGGTCTGCTGATCCTGCCGCGCGGGGTACGGCATTATATGGCGCGGTCAGAGGCATAATGCAAAGCGGGCAGGGCGGATTGATGGCGGATTGCGACATGCAGCATGCGGGTTGCGGTGGGCGGGTTGCGGTGGGCAGGCAGAACCGTGCTTGCGGTCGAAGACGACGGAGCGTGGGTGAAAGGGGAGCCTGCCAGCGGGCACCTCATGTTTCAGGATGATCCGTTGACTGTTCAATCCGGTGACGCGCCACCTTCTCCTCCGTCATGCTCGGGCTTGACCCGAGCATCCCTGCGGCAAACGCTGAGCCTGCGGTGTGGATCCTCGGGTCAAGCCCGAGGATGACGGTGAGCTGGGCGATGTTCTGCCCCTATCAGCCCTGAGCCTTGCGGGCCTTTGTCGTCGCGTCGAAGGCACGCTGCATGTACATGTCGCGGTCGTAGACGTCGTCGAAATATTCGACCTTGCCGTCCTTGTTCGGCCAGGCCGTGAAATAGGAGACGTAGACCGGGATCTTCGGCGTGGAGACGGCCTTGTTGGCCCCGCCGGCGATCTGGCGGCCGATATCCTCGACGGTGGTGCCGAGCACGGCGGCGGCCATCTTGCGCGGTTCGGCAAGGCGCACGCAGCCATGGCTCAGCGCCCGCATGTCCTTCTTGAAGAAGCTCTTCGACGGCGTGTCATGCATGTAGATGGCATGGCTGTTGGGGAAGAGGATCTTCAGCTCGCCGAGCGCATTGTCGCTCGACGGCGGCTGGCGCACGGCAACGCCTGCGGTGGAGCCGTACCAGTTGACCGAAGAGGAGGCGACGGCGCGGCCGCCGACTTCGACCTGGTAACCCAGGCGGTCGAGATAGGACGGGTCGTTGCGCAGCTTCGGCAGCATCTCGTTGACGATGATCGACTGCGGAACGCCCCAGTAGGGGTTGAATTCGACGGTCTGGATCTCGTCCTGGAAGAAGTAGGTCTGGTTGCTCTTCGAGCCCACCACGACGCGCATGGCGAACTGCTCGCGGCCCGCTTCGTGGTAATAGGCCTGGAAGGCCGGCTGGTTGATGAAGACGTAGCGGCTGCCGAGATCGGCAGGCAGCCAGCGGGCCTGCTCCATGGCGATCTTGACCTTGTCGATGCGGGCGGCATTGCTGTCGCCGCCGGTCATGATGCGGATGGAGGCATTGCCGACGACGCCGTCGGGTTTCAGGCCGTGTTCCTTCTGGAAGGCTTCGACCAGCGCGACCAGTTCCGGCGTGTAGTCCGGCGTGCCCTGATAGGCTGCGAGCGTTGCCTGATGGGCGGCCTTCAGCGCGTCGGAACCCTTTGCCTTGATGGCGGCGACGATATTGGCGAGTTCCGGATTGCTCTGGCCGGGCTTCAGGAGCGTGCCGGGCGCAATGGTGATGCGCGGCGCGCCGTCGCCGGCCCCTTCGAGCGTGGACAGCTCGCGCATCAGCGCCATGAACTGCGGGCTGGACGGATTGAGCTGCGTCAGCGCGAAGGCCGGGGCATCCGAGGTGGCGATCGTCTTCAGCGTCGCGACGAGGTCGACATCCTTGCGCTTGAAGTCGTGATAGCCGGAGATCTTGTTGGGATCGATGCGGCCACGGATCGTGTCGGCGGCATAGGTCGCGACGGCGGCCGTCAGCGCCACGTCGAAGCGCACGAGTTCGCTCTGGCGGGCGGCAATATCGGTCGTCTCGGCGGCATTTGCCGGACGTTCCACGGCATAGTCGGCGGGGTCAAGGCCGACGCGCTCGGCGCGGGCCAGCATCGCGATGACGGCATCCGCCTTCGGCGTCACGCCGTTGCCATCCACCCAGACGAGGCCGGCATGGCCGGCATAGAAGCTTTCGACCGCCTTGGCGATCTCGGCCGGAGCGCGGACATCGACGGACGCCGCGACCGGGCGCGCGCCGGAGGCGGCCGGCGTCTCAACAGTCGGCGTTGCGGCGCTGTCGAGCGAACCCGTCACGACCGGATCGGCCACCGTCTGGCTCGCGATCGTCGGGGCAATTAGGCCGGCGGTGGCGATGCGGCGCAGCGGCTCTGCCTTGTAGGTATAGTAGCGCGGGCCGGTGATCTTCTGCACAGGCGCAGGCTTTGCCCGCGGCTCTTCGATGGCCATGCCCTGGGACACGCCGGGCAGGCTGGTTTCCGACGCCTGCGGCGGGGCCTGCTCGCTGACGCGCGGGCGACCGCCACGAATAATGTCCATCAGCGTCAAGGCCGCTGCCGGCCGCGCATCGAGGGTCACAAGGGCACAGCCCGCCAGGAGGGCGCAAAACGCCGCGGTCGTCTTCAGTTTCATCGGTCGTGAATTCCCTGTCTTGCTCACCGCGGGAAACGGTCTGCCGTCGCGCGTCGCCCCACGTCCATCAACCTATAAGAAAGGATGGTGAATGAAAAGAAAACGCGCTGTCTCCCGGGGAACCGGTGATGACAAAAAATCCAAGAAAATCTGTGGGTCCGAAAACGTCGCCGGCAACGGCGGCAATTTTGCAACAGGGGCGCCGGGCAAGGGGATCGTGGCGCTCCTCCGGCGCCCGGAACGGGGTGGCGGCATCAAAATCGCAGGCGCCGTCACTCTAAACGATTGTAGGGCGCAAAGCCCCTGCGCCGTCTCTTTACAAGGTCGCTTGCAATGGTCCACAGAAGGGCCCCGAAAGCGCCGGAGAGAGGGCGGCAAATGCCGGCCGGCGCGTCAAACAAGGACGAAGGCAGGAGACGGCATGACCTCCACGCGCACCGAGACAGATACATTCGGCCCGATCGACGTGGCCAGCGACCGCTACTGGGGTGCCCAGGCGCAGCGCTCGCTCGGCAACTTCAAGATCGGCTGGGAAAAGCAGCCGCTGGCGATCGTGCGTGCGCTCGGCATCGTCAAGCAGGCCGCCGCCCGCACCAACATGGCGCTCGGCCGCCTGGACCCGGCCGTCGGCGAGGCGATCGTCAAGGCAGCGCAGGAAGTCATCGACGGCAAGCTCAACGAGCACTTCCCGCTCGTCGTCTGGCAGACGGGCTCCGGCACGCAGTCCAACATGAATGCCAACGAGGTGATCTCCAACCGCGCCATCGAGATGCTGGGCGGCGTGATGGGCTCGAAGAAGCCCGTTCACCCGAACGACCACGTCAATATGAGCCAGTCGTCGAACGACACCTATCCGACGGCCATGCACATTGCCTGCGCCGAACGCGTCATCCATGACCTGCTGCCGGCGCTGAAGCACCTGCATGCGGCGCTGGAAGCCAAGGTGAAGGCCTTCGACCACATCATCAAGATCGGCCGTACCCATACGCAGGATGCGACTCCGCTGACGCTCGGCCAGGAATTCTCCGGCTATGCGGCGCAGGTTGCCTCCTCCATCAAGCGTATCGAGATGACGCTGCCCGGCCTTCAGGAACTGGCACAGGGCGGCACCGCCGTCGGCACGGGCCTCAATGCGCCGGTCGGCTTTGCCGAGCAGGTGGCGGCCGAAATCGCCAAGATCACCGGCATTGCCTTCACCTCCGCGCCGAACAAGTTCGAGGCGCTGGCCGCGCATGATTCCATGGTCTTCTCCCACGGGGCGATCAACGCCACGGCGGCGGCGCTCTTCAAGATCGCCAACGACATCCGCTTCCTGGGCTCCGGTCCGCGGTCCGGTCTTGGCGAACTCTCGCTGCCGGAAAACGAGCCGGGCTCCTCGATCATGCCGGGCAAGGTTAACCCGACCCAGTGCGAGGCGCTGACGCAGGTCTGCGTGCAGGTGTTCGGCAACCACGCGGCGCTCACCTTCGCCGGCAGCCAGGGCCATTTCGAGCTCAACGTCTACAATCCGCTGATGGCCTACAATTTCTTGCAGTCGGTGCAGCTGCTCGCCGATGCCGCGATCTCGTTCACCGACAATTGCGTCGAGGGCATCGAGGCCCGCGAGGACAACATCAAGGCAGCACTCGACCGCTCGCTGATGCTCGTCACCGCGCTGGCGCCGAAGATCGGCTATGACAATGCCGCCAAGATCGCCAAGACGGCCCACAAGAACGGCACGACGCTGCGCGAGGAGGCCGTGGGTGGCGGTTACGTCACCAACGAGGAGTTCGACGCGGTCGTCCGTCCCGAGACGATGATCAGCCCGGCCTGAACCGTCGGCTGATGCTTTCGCAACCAAAGCGGGAGGCTGGCTTTGCCGCCTCCCGCTTTTGCGTTGCGTTCATTTCTGGGTGCATCCACCCGTAGCCGGGGTGCGAATTGTTTTGCCACAACGATCCGTGCTTAACGCTTTGAAAGTAATTGATCCCTAATGATACAAAAAGTTGAAAAATATCATGACGTGGGGTCGTCATATGGCCGCTGCTCCAGCGCAGAAGATGCCGGTACCAGATATCGCAGCCCAGGTGACGCATGCCATGCGCGTGATGGGGATCGCGCCGATTCCGCGAAACTATGAGCTTTATTACGAGGCTTACATCGGCTCGAACCCGAAGCTGACCAAGGAGCTTGCGGCGCTCGGCAGCAAGGCCACGCAGGAAGAGCTTGACGAGATCGGCATGCGCTACTTTGCGCATATCCACCGCCCGGCGACGCTGGAGACGGCGCATCGCAACCTGTCGGCACAGCTCACCGAGATCCTGAACATGCTGCGCGACGAGCAGCATGCGCTCGAGAACTACAACCAGATCCTCGGCGAGGCCTATCGCAACATCAACGGCAAGAGCGCAACCGGCGTGGAACTGCTGCGCCATGCGATCAACATTCTGGCCGATGCGACCAATGCGACGATGACCGAGGGCAAGGAGCGCGTCGAGAACGTCGTGCAGAAGTCCTTCGAGATCGAATCGATCCGCCAGGAACTCGACGAGTACAAGCGGATTGCCAACACGGACTCGCTGACGCGGCTCGCCAACCGTCGCGCCTTCGACGAGCGGCTGACGGGCGTCTACAATTCGGAGAAGTCTCGGCACACGACCGGCCTTCTGGTCGCGGATATCGACCACTTTAAGAAGGTCAACGACGCCTACGGCCATCCGGTGGGCGACAAGATCCTGGCGACCGTCGGCAATCTGATCCGCCTGACCGTGCCGCGCGAGGCTTTCGTGGCGCGCACCGGCGGCGAGGAGTTCGCCGTCATCGTGTCGGACCTTTCGCCGGAGGAATGCCAGGCCGTGGCCGAGCGGGTGCGCGCGGCCGTGGCCGCAACGCCCTTCAAGAATTCCAAGACCGGCATCAATTACGGCCCGATCACGCTGTCCATCGGCATCTGCATGGTCTCGGAAGCCGACGACCCGACCGACCTTTACCAGAAGAGCGACCTGGCGCTCTACTGCGCCAAGAATGGCGGCCGCAACCGCGTGGTCCATTACGAAGACGGCATGCGCAAGGACAGCGGCAAGAGCTGGCTGATCTATCGCCGCTGACACGTCCGGGAATTACCGGATCATTTTCCAGACCCTGTGATGACGGGATCATCCTACGTCCAGCCGAGGCGGTCGCGCTTCGGCTGGACCTGTGCTTGCCGATCAGGCGAAGCGGTCCTTGAGGTGGGCAAGGCACCGCCGGAAGGCGGCAAGATCGGTGTAGAGCGCATCGGGGGCTGCACTGCCGATGGCGACGAGGCCGCCACGGCGCTCGACGCCGCCATGCAGCATCAGATTGTCGATCATCTCGAAATCCTCCAGCGACAGCCCGTCCGTGCCTCGGATATACCCGTCCTCGCCGCGCGTGACCCGGCCCTCGTAATAGGCGACCGTGCGCGCATAATGGCTTTCCGGCACATTCGTATAGGCCGTGACGGGCTTGCCGAGCGCGCACATGAAGCCGAGCTCGAAGGCCGTGCCGACATCGGCGGCAAGGCCGCGGAAGGGCGTAAGGTTGGCGATGATCGCGTCGGCCTCCAGCATCATCTCCTCATCCACCCGGCTGATCGACAGGCCGAAATCCTTCTTGGTCGGCGCCGGGGGAATATCGAGGTCGCCGGGGCAGATGGCGCGGAAGCCGGCCTCGCGGGCAAGGCGCGTCTTTTCCTCCATGATGGCGCGGGCATTCGGCAGGAAGACTTCCGGGCCCGCCATGTAGATCGATCGCACCATGGCCATTCTCCTTTGTGCCTGCGCTGCCGGCCCGCATCCAAGCGCGCGGTGGATGCTCACCCTGAACCGGCTGGAGGCTTCGTGTCTATCGCGTCGCGCGCTGCTGCGGGATAGCCGGCCCGCACTTATCCCCGACAACCGCGTCGTCTGGCAAGCTTGGGCGGCGGGCGGAAGGCGGGCTTGCCGCTGCGATAACATCTGATCACGTTTCCGTGCCGGGGGCCGGCATGTCACGGCGCTGTAAATTCGCGCCGCTACCCCGCCTGTGTCACTTCCGATCCACCATGCCAGAGAGGGTATCATGACCAGGACCGACACGTTCAAGCTGAGCTGGGACGAATGGGACGAGCTGCAGAATCCGCCGCCGGCCGTTACCGATTTCGACCGCGTCGTCGAGGCTGCCGTTTCGCGCCGCGGCTTCCTTGGTGGCATTCTGGCTTTCGGTTCGGCTGCCGCCGCCATGGGCACGCTCGGCCAGCTGATGAGCTCCACCGCCGCCGAAGCCGCCACCGCGACCTCGCGCTTTCCCTTCACGCCGGTTCCGGCCGGGACGGACGCGACCGTGCATGTGCCGGACGGCTACAGCTGGAAGCCGCTTGCCAAATGGGGCCAGCCGCTCTTTTCCAATGTCCCGGATGTCGATCCGGCCAAGGGCGTTTCGGTGGAAAATTCCGACAAGGTCTTCGGCGAGAACACCGACGGCATGGAACTCTTCGTGGTCGGCGGCCACCAGCTGATCGCCGTCAATCATGAATATGTGAACCCCGAAATCAACCTGCCGCATGCCGAAAAGGGCATTCCCCAGTCGGCCGACGACGTGAAGATCCTGCAGAACATGCAGGGCGTGACCGTGATGGAAGTCGCCGAGGGTGAAAACGGCTGGCAGATCGTGCTCGACAGCCCCTTCAACCGCCGCATCCACCACAATACGCCGATGACGCTTTCCGGCCCCGCCGCCGGCTCCGATCTCCTGAAGACCGAAGCCGATGCCACCGGCACCGACTGTCTCGGCACGCTCAACAATTGCGGCGCCGGCAAGACGCCCTGGGGCACGTATCTGACCTGCGAAGAGAACTTCAACGGCTATTTCGGCTCGACGGACGCGAATTTCGCCCTGCCGGCAGACTACAAGCGCTATGGCATTGCCGCCGAGTCGGTCTATTCCTACGAGAAATTCGATCCGCGCTTCGACGTCTCCAAGAACCCGAACGAGCCGCACCGTTTCGGCTATGTCGTGGAGATCAATCCGGCGGATGCCACGTCCAAGCCCGTGAAGCGCACCGCGCTCGGCCGCATCAAGCATGAGAACGCCGCCGTGACGATTGCCCGCGACGGCCGCGTCATCGTCTATATGGGCGACGACGAGCGTGGCGAGTTTCTCTACAAGTTCGTTTCCAGCGGCATCTATGTGCCGGGCGGCGACACCTCCACGCTGCTCGACGAGGGCACGCTGCATGTCGCGAAGTTTTCCGACGACGGCACCGGCGAATGGCTGGCGCTGACGCCCGAGACGACGGGCATGAAGGCCGACGAGATCGCCGTCTTCACCCGCAAGGCCGCCTCGAAGGTCGGCGCCACCACCATGGACCGTCCCGAATGGGTTGCCATCAACCCGGTCGCCGTGGAAGCCTATTGCGCGCTGACCAACAACAGCCGCCGCGGCGAGATGAAGGACGGCAAGCTGCGCACCAATGCCGGCGGTGACGAACTCACCCTCAACGCCGTCAATCCGCGCGAGAAGAACGGCTACGGCCAGATCGTGCGCTGGTATCCGGAAAACGACGACCATGCGGACGGTCGCTTCAAGTGGGACCTGTTCTGCATGGCCGGCAACCCGTCGGTCCACAAGGATGCCTATGCGGGTTCGGCGAACATCAACGAGGGCAACATGTTCAACTCGCCCGACGGGATGATGTTCGATTCGACCGGCCTGCTCTGGATCCAGACGGATGGCGAGGACACCAACGAGGGCGATTTTGCCGGCCAGGGCAACAACCAGATGCTCGCCGGCGACCCCGTGACGGGCCGCATCGAGCGCTTCCTGACGGCGCCGAAGGGTGCGGAAGTGACGGGCCAGACCTGGTCGGCCGACAAGCGCACCCACTTCGTCGGCATCCAGCACCCCGACGCGCCCTTCCCGGACGGCGAGGGCAAGCTGCCGCGCTCGACCATCGTCGCCATCAAGCGCGCCGACAATGCAATGATCGGGTAAGCGCATGATCGGCCGGGCCGGCCACGCGACAAAGGCATGACGGCGGCGGGAGGTGACTCCCGCCGCCGGCTTTTTGGAAGGGTGGCAGAGTTGGCTGCGGGCGGGCCCGTCAGCGGTTATAGACGGCGGTGATCCGTGCAGTGGCGATGGTGCTGGCGCCGATCATGAAGCCGGCCAGCGCGTTGCTGGCGTTTTCCGGCAGATCGAGCTTCTCGGCCGAGAGCGCATGGACGGTGAAGATGTAGCGGTGGACTTCGCCCGGCGGCGGGCAGGCGCCGCCGAAGCCGGCGCTCCCATAGTCGTTCTTCAGCGCGACTGCGCCTGCCGGCATCTCGCCGCCGCTGCCGGCGCCCGCATCCAGGCCGGTGACGGAGGCGGGGATATTGACGACATTCCAGTGCCACCAGCCCGATCCTGTCGGGGCATCGGGATCATAGGCGGTGATGGCGAAGCTCTTCGTGCCCTCAGGCGCGCCGGTCCAGGCGAGATCCGGCGAGCGGTTGCCACCCTCGCAGCCGAAGCCTGCGAAGACGGCGTCCGGCGCAAGCTGCGCGCCTTCCGCGATCGAGGTGCTGGTGAGCCTGAAGTCGGCGGCGCTGGCTGCGGAGCCGAGCGTGGCGGCAAGGAAGAGAACGGGGAGGAGAGCGGGGAGGAGAGCGGGGAGGAAGGCTGTCTTCGGCATGAACGTGTCCCTTCTGGACGGTTGATCATGCCACAGGGATAGCCCCGCAAACGATGGCCCGCTTCCGGCCGCCGATCAAAGACTATCGAAAATCGCTCATTTCTCTGCCTCCCGGATCGATTTCGGCTTGATGCCGAACCGTTCACGAAAGGCGTCGGAGAAATGCGATGGCGTCTTGAAGCCGCAGTCGAGCGCGATCTGCGAGATCGGCAGCGTCGTCGTCTGCAGCAGGGCAAGACCGCGCTCAAGGCGGGTATGGAGGAGGATGCGCGCAAAGCCGGGGCCGGATCGCGTCAGCCAGCGCCGGAAGGTCGCTTCGCTCATGGCGAAATGCCCGGCGACGTCTCCGATGCGCCAAGGCCGCGCGACGTCTGTCTCGATCAGGCGGCGCACCCTGGTCGAAGGGGCTTCGTCATCGCGCGCCGGCAGCTTGATGCCCTGATGGCGCAGCCAGATGAGCGGCTCCAGGAGGCGATGGCGCAGGAGCAGCGGCGGCAGGCTCTCCTCGGTGACCGTGGCCTTCAGCAGCGCCAGGATGTCGGTGGGGCGGTGTGCGGCGGCTCGCAGGATCTGGATACCGGCGGGCGGCTGGTGCGGCGCGGGATCGGAAAAGACCTCATCCAGAAGATCGCGCGTGAAACAGACGCCATCGGCGCGGTAACCGACCCGCGGGACCGGGCGGTTTTCCAGGGTCACGAAGGAGCCGGGCGGGAAGACCATGAGATCGCCTTCCTCGCCGATCAGTTCGCCGTTGACCGGACAGATGACGCGTTTTGCACCGGAGCGGATGAAGCAGAGAAAGGTGAGGCCGATGAACAGATCCGTGAAGACGGCGGTCGTCGCCTGCGTGATGGTGAACAGGGAGACGCCGTGCGTTTCGCGGATGCCGGGAATCGCGCCCTGTTCGGCCTGCGTCCCGCGCTCCTCGGCCATGACCTCTTGCAACCCGACTTCCATCGTTTGAACCTCTCCATCGCCCCGCCGCGATCCGGCATCGCATTCGCGACCCTGAGGGCCATCTTCTGTCGATGGTAGACCAGACGGCGTGCCTAGGGAAAGCGGGCGGTTGCGGGATGACAGCCGTCGCCCCGGCCACGTCACGACGATGACATCGGCCATCCCGGCGACGAGGCCGGAGATCGTTGCGACCTGGCGGGCCGGCCAATCAAAAAAAGGGCCCGCCGGTTTCCCGGCGGGCCTTCTCATTGCGTCCTGCGCAGCCGTTGGCTCAGCTGAAGCGGCCGGCGGCGTGGGCGAGCATGGTGTAGACCTTGCCGGTGTCGGAGGTCAGATAGCTCTGGGTCATGGTGCGGTCGCGGTCGTTGCGGGCGACGTCCGAGAGCAGTTTTTCGAAATCGCCGATGTAGCGATCGACGGCGGTGCGGAATTCCGGTTCGCGGTCGTACTTGCGCTTGATCTCGTCGAAGGTCTGCTGGCCCTTCAGCGTATAGAGGCGACGGGTGAAGACGTCGCGCTCGCCGCGTTGGTAGCGGCGCCACAGATCGACGGAGGCGTCGTGGTCGATGGCGCGGGCGATATCGACCGACAGCGAGTTGAGCGATTCGACGACATGGCGCGGGTTGCGGGCTTCCGTGGCCGGCCGTGCGGGCTGGGGCTGCGGATCCGGCTGGCGCGGGGCAGGGGCCGGCGCTTCCTCGCGCGAGGCGGCGCGCAGGAGATCGCGGACCCAGCCGCCGCCTTCTTCCTGGCGGGGACGGTAGTCGGCAGCGGCCGCATCGGCGGTCGGCAGGCGTGGCTGCTGGGCCGGCTGCGTCGCGCGGTCGAGGCCGAGGCTGCCGCGCAGGGCCTCGCGCGGCTCCGGCTGGGCGCTGGCGCGCAGCGGTGCGGCCTGCGGCAGGCCGGCGGCAATCGTTGCCGAAACGCCTGCCCCCATGCCGGCCGGAAGGGCCGTCGTGGGCAGGGCTGCCGCAGCAGAGGCCGCGGCGGGCTGGCGCGCCGTCGGCGTCGCGAACTCCAGGGCATTGGAGGAACGACCGATGATGGCCGAGAGATCCTGCAGGGCCTTGATCTGCTCGGCGACGGCGCGGCGCATGGCGCCGGCGCTTTCTTTCGCCTCTTCCGGCAGGTCGAAGGCGCCGCGCTTCAGGTCTTCGCGCGTCGCGCCGAGTTCGCGGCGGATCTCGTCGGCGGCACGGCGGATTTCTTCCGTGGCACCCGAGAAACGGGTGATGGCCTCGTCGGCGGACTGGCGCAGGACGGCGCGCAGCTGCTCGCTTGCCCCTTCCGAACGCTTGCCGGCTTCGGCCAGCACGCGGTCCACATCGGCGAGCGAGGTGGTGACGCTGCCGCGCAGGCGCTGGGCGACTTCCCTGGAGCGTTCTTCGGCCGACTGGAAGGCCTGCTCGACGCTTTCGGTCGCCTCGGCACCGGCCTGGGCCGCGGTTCCGCGCAGCGTTTCGGCAGCCTTGAGCGCGCGCTGCTCGGCGGCGGAAAGGACCTGGTTGACCTCTTCGTAGCTCGAGCGCAGACCCTGGCGGATGGCGTTCGCCACCTGGGCGGAGCGTTCTTCTGCCTGCCTTGCGGTCTGGGCGACGGCCTGGCCTGCATCCTCGCCGGCCTTGGCGACGGTGTTGCGCAGGGCTTCGGCGGTGGCGGCGGCGCGGGTCTCGGCGTCGGTCAGCACGCGGCCGATTTCGACGAAGGAAGACTGGATGCCGCTGCGCAGCGTGTCCGTCGTCTCCACGGCGCGCTGTTCGGCGCGGGCAAAGGCGGCGTCCACCAGGCCTTCCACCTGGCGCATGGTGTTCTCCACCTCTTCCGAGCGCCGGACAAGGCCCACCGACAGGGTGCGCAGGGCTTCCTGGCGCTCATCGAGCGTGTTGGCGAGGTTCGACTGTGCCGCGCCGAGCAGGTCGGATGCCTGGCTCAGGACCTTCGAATGCTCCTCGAAGCGACCGACGATGCCGCCGATCTGTGAGAGCGTGTGCGACGACACATCCGCCAGTTTATCGACGCGGCCTTCGATGAGGCGGGTCGAGCTTGCGAGCACGTCGAAGACGCGCTCGGCCGTGTCGGAGATGCGCTGGGTGGTGGCATCGAGCTTGCCTTCCATCGCGCCGAGCGTGTTTTCGGCGGTGTCCAGCACCTCACCCATGGCGGTGTTGCTGCGGGCGAGGCGATCGATGAGCGAGGTGGCCGTGGCGGCCAGCCGCGATTCCATCTGCTGCATCGCGCCGGCCGTTTCGGTCGCGCGGTTCGACAGGGCATCGATGGTCTCGCCGGTGCGCTGGGTGATCGTTTCCACCAGCGAGGCGCTTTCGGCGCGCAGCCGGTCGGCGCTGTCGCGGGCGGCCATGCTGATCTGGTCGGCAGCCTGGGCGCCGGTCGCGGCATAGCGGTCCACAAGCGGGCGAGCCTGTTCGTCGATCAGGCGGCCAAGCTCTGCCGAGCGCGTGGAGAGCAGCGAGTTGAGGTCGCGGGTGCGCTCGTCCAGCGTCGCGCGGATCGAGTCGCCGCGCGCTTCCAGCGCCTTTTCCACGGCGCCGAGGCTGGTCGACACGTTGCGGGCCTGGGCGTCGATGGTCTTGCCGGCCTCGGCAAAGCGCGACACCGCAGTGGCGGACGCCACGTCGATGGTTTGCTGGACGGCGCGGGCGCGCTCGCCGATCTCCTCGCCGGCCAGGGACAGGCGCTCGACGGCGCTGCCGGCGGCTTCATCGATGCTGGCATTGACGAGGCGGGCCTTTTCGCCAATCCGCTCGTTGGCTTCCGAAAGACGCGCGATCGCGGCATCCGAGGCGTCCGTCACGCCGCGGGCGAGGGATGCGCTGCGGGCAGCGGTTTCGTTGGCCTTCTGCTCGACGGTTTCGGCAAAGGTCCTGCTCTGCAGGTCGAGCGCGCCGGTGAAGCTCTCGCCCGTCTGGGCGAGGCGTTCGGCTGCGCGCCGGGCTTCGGCGTCGATCTCTTCGGTCGTCTGCTGCACGGCGCTGCGCAGCGTGACGGCCAGCGCGCCGGCGCGGGTCTCCAGCGTGCGGCTGACATTGTCGAGGCCGATGCCAAGGGCGCGATCCATGGTCCCGAAGCGCTCTTCGAGATGGGCGGTGCCCTGCTCCAGGGTGGAGGCGATGCGGCTGGCGCCGGTGTCGGCGATGCGCTCGAGATCGGTGACGCGGGCGGTCAGAGCCTCGTCGATGCGGGTCGCCGTGCTGTCGCCGGCGCGCGCCAGTTCGCCGGTCCGGCTGGCAAGCGTGTGGTCGAGACGGCTGGCGGCGGATGCGACCGTGCGCTCGAGGTCGCCGGCGCGGGTGGCCAGCGTGTCGTCGATGAGGCTGGCCGCGGTCGCGGTGATGCGCTCGATATCCTCGACGCGGGCTCCAAGGGTGGCATCGATCTGGCTTGCGGCGGTGACGGTGATGCGTTCGATATCGCCGACCCGGGCGCCAAGGGTCGCATCGATCTGGCTGGCGGCCGTGGCGGTGACGCGCTCGATATCGCCGACGCGGGCGCCGAGCGCCGTGTCGATCTGGCTGGCGGCGGAGGTGCCGGCACGTTCGAGATCCACGATGCGGCTCGCCAGGCTGTCGCCGATGTCGCGGCCGGCCAGATCCACCATGGCCTGAACGCCGGTGACGCTGTCGCGGATGCGCTCGCCGAGCACGCCGATGCTGGTTTCGATCTGGAGGGCGGTTTCGCCCAGACGCTCGTTGAGGCCGTTGAAGGAATTGTCCATCTGGCTGTTGAGCGTGTCGGCTGCCCGGCCGATATGGTTGGCGGTCTCGCCGAGGCGGTCGGCGATGGCGCTGGTGGAGGAGCGCAGACGGTCCTCGAGCGCGACAGCGCTGGCCTCGATCGTCTGGCCGATGGCGGCCTTGCGGGCCTCCAGCGCGATTTCGAGCTGGGCCGTTCCCGACGACAGGGTGTTGGCAATCGCCGCCGACTGGCCATCGAGTACGCCGCGAATATCCTCGCGGCCGTCCGACAGGGTCGAGCGGATCGTTTCGATCCGGCTGTCGAGGTCGCCGCGCAGGGTCGCCTGCGTGGAGACCAGGCTTGCGGCCAGCGTTTCGGCCGTGCCGGCAATGGTGCTGGCGGCGTTGTCCGAGGTGCGCAGCATCGTTTCGGTCAGCGTGCCCACGCGTTCGGCAAGCTGATCGCCCAGTTCGCCGGTGCGGTCGCCGAGCGTTTCGGCCGTCACGGCGGTGCGCAGCGCGAAGCTGGTGGCCATGTCGTCGAACCGCTCGCCGACGCTGTCGACCATCATGCGGGCACGCTCGCCCATGTCGGCAATGCCGTCCGTCAGCTTGGCGCTCAGGCGCTCGTGGCTATCGGTGAGGGCATGTTCGATCGTGCCGAGGCCCGAGCCGAGCGTTTCGGCAAATTCGCGACCGCTGGACAGCAGGGCGGAGGACAGACGATCCTGGCCGACCTCGAGCGCCGTCTGGATGGCGGTGGTGCTGTTCGACAAGGTTCGCTCGACGCGATCCTGGCCGGACGCCAGCGCAGCCTCGACGGCGGTGATGCGGCTGTCGAGGGTCTGGGTGATCTCCTGGCTGCGCTCGGAGAGTGTTGCGGCCAGGCGCACATGGGTGGCCGACAGGTTGGTGTCGATGGTCGCAAGGCCGCCTTCGATGGTCGCGGCGATTTCGCGGCTGTGGCCGCCGATCGCCCCGCCGATCCGCTCGTAGCCGCCCGACAGCGCAGTCTCGATCGTCTCGATGCTGCTGTCGAGGCCGGTCTGGATCTGAAGGCTCTGGGCCATCAGCGTCGTCGTCAGGCGATCATGGCTTTCGTCCAGCGTGCGGCCGAGATCCCGTCCATGGGCGCTCAGCGTGGTTTCCAGCTGGTCACGTGCTGCCGAAAGGGTGATGTCCATGGCGCCGAGGCCGCTGCCGATGGCTTCGGCAATGCCGCCCGTGCCGTTCGACAGGACCTTGTCGAGCCGCTGCTGACCGCCGGCAATGGCGGCTTCCACCGTCTCGATCTTCTCGGCGATGCTGGAGCCGATCTTTTCGCTATGGCTCGACAGGACCTCGTCCAGCCGATCGGTGTTGGCGGCCATGGCGGTCTCGATGGCGAGTGCGCCGGAGGCAAGGCCGTCATTGATGCGGCGCTCGCTTTCGACCAGCGTGCGCTGAAGCATTTCGGCGCGACCGCCGAAGCCGTTGTCGAGGCGGGCCTGGGCCGCGTCGAGGGCGCCGAGGAGCGCGCCGGAGCGATCCGACAGAACGGTATCGACACGGTCATGAACCGTCTTCAAGGCTTCCGTCAGGGCGCCGGTGCGGGTGCCGATGCTCTGTTCGATGGCCGTCTGGGTGGCGTCGAGCGCACCGATCAGGGCACCGGAACGCTCCGCCAGCACGCCATCGACGCGCTGGTGGACGGTTTCGAGAGCCGATGTCAGGGCCGCCGTGCGCTCGCCGATGGTCTTTTCGAGCGCGTCGGTGCGGCTGCCGATGCTTTCCTCGATCGCCATCTGCGTGGCGCCGAGGGCGCCGACGAGTGCCGTGGAGCGCTCGGCCAGGACATCATCGACCCGCAGGTGAACGGTCTGCATGGCATCCGTCAGCGCCGCGGTGCGTGCCTCGATGCTCTCCTCGATTGCGGCCTGGGTGGCGCCGAGCGAGCCGATGAGAGCAGTGGAGCGCTCGAACAGAACCGAATCAATATCTTCCTGCGCGGCTTTCATGGCGTTTGCCATGGAGGTCGCGTTGCTGGCCATCGTTTCCTCGATGGCGCTGCGGGTGGCGCCGAGCGCGCCGATCAGGATGGCGGAGCGATCCACGAGCGTCGCGTCGATCCGGTCCTGCGCGGACTGCATGGCGTCTTCCATGGAGGCGGTGGTGGTGGTCACCGTCTCCTCGATGGCGCTGCGGGTGGCGCCGAGCGCGCCGATCAGGGCGGCGGAGCGATCCGCCATCGTCGAGTCGATGCGTTCCTGCACGGACTGCATGGCCTTGGCCATGGAGGTGGTGCTGGTGGTCATCGTTTCCTCGATGGCGCTGCGCGTCGCGGCCAGTGCGCCGATCAGCGAGGTCGAGCGTTCCGCCATGATCGCATCGACGCGCTGGTGGGCGTCCTGCATGGCCTCCGTCAGCGCAACCGTCTTGCTGCTGATGCTGTCTTCGATGAAGTCCTGGGTCGCGCCGAGCGTGGCAGCGAGCGTCAGCGAGCGATCCGTGAGGGCCGCGTTCAGCCGGTCGATGCGCTCGTCCAGCACGCCGCCGATCGCATCCGAGCCACCGTCCACGGCCTTTTCGATCCGGCCGAGGCTGTTGCTGATGCGGCTGTCCAGCTGGCTGGCGCGACGGTCGAAGGCATCGGCGAACTCGGTGAAGCGGTTGTCGAACGCGCCCGAAAGCTGGCCGACGGTGGCCTGCAGCTTGTCTTCGAAGAAGCCCGAGCGCAGATCGAGATCCATGATGGTCTCGTCGGCCACGGACTGAAGCGTCTGGCGGAAGGACTGGCCCTTGTCTTCCAGCGTCGTGTTGATCGACAGGAGCATCTCCTCGATGCCGCCGGCGATCGTCTGCTGGCCGAAACTCAGGGTCTCGTTGAGGTCGCGGGTGCGGGC
Source organism: Rhizobium sp. SG2393 (assembly GCF_042610495.1). Classification (NCBI taxonomy): domain Bacteria; kingdom Pseudomonadati; phylum Pseudomonadota; class Alphaproteobacteria; order Hyphomicrobiales; family Rhizobiaceae; genus Rhizobium; species Rhizobium sp. SG2393. Next base: position 888,569 of record NZ_JBHGAP010000001.1, on the reverse strand, counting down.
GATCAGCGTCTCGTTGAGCTGGCGGGCGCGCTCGTTCAGGGCGGCATTGAGCTTTTCGGTGTTGGCGTCGAGCGTCGAGGCGCGCGTCTCGAACTGGCCGAGCAGTTGCTGGCCGCGCTTGTTGAGCGTCTGGCTGAGCTGGTCGAGGCGGGCGTCAAATTCGTTGCCGAGCTGCACGCCGGCGGTGGTGAGATTCGACAGGAGCGCATCGGCGCGGGTCGTCAGCATGGCGCTGATCGTCTGGATCGCGCTGCTGGACTTCTCGTTCAGCGTGGCGGCGCGCGTCTCGATGAGCGAGGCGAAGGCTTCGCCCGAGGTCGCGATGCGGCGGGCGACCTCGTCGCTGACGTTGGCGATCTCGTCCTTCAGCTGCGACTGGGCACCGACGATGGAGGAGCGGATGCGGTCGGCATGGCCGATGATCGCTTCGCGCTCGAGGCCGAGTTCCTGCACGAGGGCGCGCACGCGCAGCTCATTGTCGCTGTAGCTGCGTTCGAGCGCATTGACCTCGGAATGGACAAGCGCTTCGAGCTCGGTGGCGCGCGCAATGGTGCGCTCGATGCCTTCGTTCATGGCCGAGACTTCGCGGCGTACGGCCTGGCCGACCGACATGACGCGGTCGGCGGCGATGGTTTCCGGCTCGGAGAGGCGCAGCGCGACTTCTGCCATGGAGCGGGCGGCGGTGCGCAGTTCCTGCACGCGGGCAACCAGCAGCGCGACGAGGAAGAAGACAGCCATGGGCAGGAAGGCGGCGAGCATCACCCCGATCGCGCCCGGAGCCGCGGAGAGATCGGAGAGCGAGCGGATGCTCCACAACTCTGATCCGAAGAGCGTATTGGCGATGCCGAGCGTGCCGACGAGCCAGACGATCGAGACGATGGCGGCCATGCGCATGGGGCGGCGACCCTGGCGCACGTCGAAGGCGCGCAGAAGGGCGGAGTTCGAGCGGCGGGAATCGTCGTTGGCGGCGGCAAAGCTGGGCGATTTCGGGGCAGGTTCTGCGGCGGCGCGCGTTTCGGCACGCCGTTCGGTCGCGGCGGCGGGGGCAGGGGCGGCAGCGCGGGCCTTCACGTCGCGGGCCTTCTGATCGCGGTCACGGCGTTCGGCGCGCGTCGGCTGCGGCACGGGCTCGGGCACGCCGGACGGCGGCGCATCCGGGTCCGCCTGGTCGTTCAGCGAAGACTTCAATTCGTCGAAGTCGATTCTCAAGGCATTTTCGAGCGCGCGAAATGCCTGATCATCGATCGATTCGTTGCCCTTTTTCGTCGCCATACAGAAACGCCTCGTTACTATCTGCCCGACCACGAAAACCGGGCGGATGCCGCCAGCATCGCGCCGTTGGTCGTCATGACCGGGAAGGCCTGCCGGTTTCCCGCGATCATCGCGGGCGGGACCGTCACGTACCTTACACACTCACAGGGCCGGACACCTGCGAAACCTCGGTTTTTCCACCATGTTCCGTCAGTGCCCCCTCACGCCTTTACGCATGGCTAAAGGAGGAAGCCTCAAGCGTACCGTAGTGACACAGAAGCCGCCGCCACACAATTAACCGCCTCCGGCAAACGTTAAAATCCTAATGATTTCTTAACCGCCAATTTTCGCGAGGTGCCCGAAAATGCAGCATTTCGCGGGGTTTAACAGACGTTAACCAAACTTGTAGATTTCCGCGTCCGCCAGCCCCGATTGTGCCCCAGTTTAAAGGGATAGCAGCGCCCGTCGGCTAACACTTGGTCCACGCCCCCGGAGACGGGTTCCCCGGGGAACAGATGCCGGTGACGGATCCGCCATAAGCTCCGGGACACAGACACCCCGTGACACCTGGCGCGAAACCACCGTTTGACGCCGACCGACGATTTGTAAAACAAGGGAAAAACACCAATGGCAGCCCTCAAGATTGCCTTCGAAGCGCCTGACAATTCCGGCATGTTCCGCCCCTCGCAGGCTCGCCCGATCGACCTCGTCCACCTCGCCAACCAGACGATGGGCGACAAGGCGCTGGAGCTCGAAGTCCTGCAGATGTTCTCGCGCCAGTCGCGCCAGCTCATGAAGGACATGGGCGAGGGCGGTATCGAGGCGCGCAAGGCTGCGGCCCATCGCCTCAAGGGCGCAGCCCTTTCCGTCGGCGCACACATGGTTGCCCGTGCCGCCGAGACGATCGAGGCCGAGCCGGAGGCCGACGCGCATCTGTCCGCGCTCTCCGCTGCCGTGCTTGAGGCCGAACATTTCGTTCTGAAGCTCTGCCGCTAAGGCGTAGGGCATCGGGCGCGGGTCTGGCTGGCAGGGCCGGCCCGCTCCGCGCCGGAGGCTTTCCGGCGTGCGGCCTGATTCGCAAGCCATGTGACATGCCGTAGGATTCTGGTTTTGCATGTCTTTTGCCCAAACCTGCGAGACAGTTTCAGGAGACGTGCTTTCGCGGCGCGCTGCCGGTTGACTGGCCTTGCGAATTGAGGGAAGAAATCCGGTGTGCCGCGCATGCCGGACCCTTATGGCCTCGCGGTTCCCGTCTTACCACGCATGTCCGAGCAGGGCGGGGTCGCCCCCGCGCCGGTTCCTGCGGCCAGAACAAGAAGCGCGAGCATGTGCGGCGGCCATGGGCCATCGAACGTGCTCCTGACATCACCGGGTTTCGAATGAGCAAGCTTACCATCGTCGCCTTTGACGGCACGCGCCATGATCTTGATGTCCAGGACGGCACGACCGTCATGGAAAACGCCGTCCGCAAGGCCATTCCGGGCATCGAGGCGGAATGCGGCGGCGCCTGCGCCTGCGCCACCTGTCATGTCTATGTCGATGACGCCTGGACGGCGGCTGTCGGCGCGCCGGAAGCGATGGAAGAGGACATGCTGGACTTCGCCTTCGACGTCCGCCCGACGTCGCGCCTTTCCTGCCAGATCAAGATGAGCCCGGCGCTCGACGGGCTCGTCGTGCACGTGCCGGAACGCCAGGCCTGAGGCCTGCCGCATCCATTCTTTTCATCTGCCGATGATCGTGCCACCCGGATTTCATTCAGGTGGCGTGTTGCGTTATGCGCGCAAAAAAAAGCCTCGCAGGTCGAGGACCAGCGAGGCCAGGCGGGCGCGTCGCGTGATGATGAGGGAGGGAGCATCTCACGCATTAGGACACGCCAGGAGAACACGGACACGCATGCGAAGCCGAGGCGCGAGCGCGCACAAGCATTCGTTAAAGTATGTCGAAGCCATTGCAGCGCCGGGGACAACATCTCCCGTCAGAGCCTGTTCCGGTTGTCTGTCAAACCGGCATCGCTTCTGATCAACGCTGACTATGCTTTGAAAGATACACGCCGATTTGACGTTTTACTATCGCTAGAAATGACTGGTGAAATACTGGCGATGCGCAACAGCCTGTGTCACAGGGGTTTGCGGTGCCATCAACCGGGGCATGGCGCGCCAAGAATCTGATTTGACTGTCTTTCCACCACGGCGCAAGGCGCGGTGATATGTGGGGCAAGGCAGCAAATCGGCTGCGAATACGTCAGTTTTGACTTACGCAAACGCTTCGGCCGATGATTCGGCCGGCGATGCCGCCCGAGGCGGTGCGCGGCGGCTTACTGTTGTGCCTGCTGGCGCTTGATCGTGTCCAGGCGGTACTGGAGCAGGCGGATCATGCGGCGGTCGAAGTTGATGGCCTCCGAGCGGTCGAAGCGGGCCTGATCCTTGTCGTGTTCGGCCACGGCCTTTTCGCTCTCGCGTGCCACCAGCGCCTGCATTTCGGTGCAATCGGTCTGGGGGCGGAGGTTCTGCAGGGTGGTTTCCAGCGTGCGGGCGTAGTTGCGGGCGATTTCGGCGTGGCGCTCCTCGTGCCGCTTGATGTCGGCCGAAAGCGTATCCCAGACGAGTGCCAGATCCGGGTTGGCGCGCTTGCGGTTTACCCAGCGCGGCAGGATGATGCGGGTGTTGAGCGTCACCACGGCCTTGCCGACGGCGCATTTCCCGCCGCGGCTGACATAGGTGACGGAGCCGCCGAACTTGATGCGGGTGGCGCCGGGATGGCGGGCGCCGGTCGATTTCATCAGCGGCCCCTCGCGGGATAGGGCGCCATCCAGCTCGGCGGCGGTGGTGCCGCCGACGGAGAAATAGGAAAAGCTCTTGGAAAAGCGCAGTTCGGCACCGGCGGGTGCTGCCGTGGAGACGACAAGCAGCGCGGCGAGTGCGGCGGACAAGAAACGAAAGCGACGCATCGGGATGGCTCGGCACGATTGAACTTGCATAAAGCTTGGGGCATAGGCTCATGCAAAGCAATAGACATTCCGTTTCACGCGGCCCTGGTCCCGGATCTTTGATGGTCGATCCCTTCCTTCCCTTTACCTGGACACTTGCGCATCAGCGTTCGCTGACGCTCGGGCCGACGGGCGTGCTGATGGCGATCATCAATGTCACGCCCGACAGCTTTTCCGATGGCGGAGTCAATTTTGCGCTGGAGACGGCGGTTGCGTCTGCTGTCGCGGCGCATGCGGCGGGCGCTGCCATTCTCGACATCGGCGGCGAATCGACCAGGCCGGATGCGGCACCCGTGACGGCGGCCGAGGAGCAGGCGCGCGTGCTGCCGGTCATCGCGGCGCTCAGCGCGCGGCTTCCGGATGCGATCCTTTCGATCGACACCTACCGCGCGGAGACGGCTGACCTGGCGGTCGCCGCAGGCGCGCATATCGTCAACGACGTGCACGGGCTGCAGCGCGAGCCCGACATTGCCGGCGTTGCGGCACGGCACGGGGCCGGGCTCTGCATCATGCATACCGGGCGCGGACGCGAGAAGCTCGCCGACGTCATCGCCGACCAGATTGCGTTTCTCGATCGCTCGCTGGAGATCGCGGCGGCCGCCGGCATTGCGGACGGGCAGATCGTGCTCGATCCCGGTTTCGGCTTTGCCAAGGATGCCGATGAGAACCTGTCGCTGATGGCGCGGTTCGGGGCGTTGCACCGGTTTGGCCGGCCCTGGCTCGTCGGCACCTCGCGCAAACGGTTTCTCGGCGCCGTGACGGGCCGGGAGGCGGGCGAACGCGATGTGGCGACTGCGGCCACCACGGCGCTGCTGCGGGCAGCGGGCGCGGCGGTATTCCGGGTGCATGATGTCGCAATCAACAGGGACGCGCTGGCGGTTGCGGATGCTATGCTGGCGCACCGACTTGTGTCATAGCGCGGAGGCGGTCCGGTGGTTCCGGGAAACAAAGGCCGCGACAGTTGAAATGGAAGAGGGCGTGCGATGACCACGACTTACAAGATCACGCTCAAGAACTGCGCCTTCTTTGCCCGCCACGGCGTGCATGACGAGGAGGAATTTCTCGGCCAGCGCTTCTTCGTCGATGCGGAGATGGACGTGACGCCGGGCAGCGCGCTCGAAAACGATGCGATCGAGGATACCGTGCATTACGGCATCGCCTTCACCGAGATCGAGAAGATCATCACCGGGCGGCGCTACTACCTGATCGAGGCGCTGGCACACGAGGTGGCGCGCATGCTCTGTTCGACCTTCCCGCAGGTGCGCCGCGCGAAGGTGTCGATCCGCAAGCCGAACGCACCGGTGCCCGGCGTGCTCGATTATGTCGAGGTGACCGTCGAGCACGTTTCCCCGTGACGATGGCATCCGAACCCGTCGTCAGGGCCGCGCTCGGGCTTGGCGGCAATATCGGCGATCCCGTCGCGGCGATGGCGCGGGCGCTTCGGGCCCTGGACGGGCGGGCCGATACGTCCGTCACCGCCGTTTCCCGCCTCTATCGAACGCCGCCCTGGGGGAAGACAGACCAGGCATGGTTCTTCAATGCCTGCGCGCTCGTCGAAACCGCGCTTCAGCCGGAGGCGCTGCTGGATGTCGGGCTCGACATCGAGCGCAGCATGAAACGCGAGCGCATCGAGCGCTGGGGGCCGCGCACCATCGACATCGACGTGCTGCTCTGGGGCGAGGCCGCGATCGCCAGCGAGCGGCTGACCGTGCCGCATCCGCGCATGACCGAGCGCGCCTTCGTGCTGATGCCACTCGCCGACATCTTCCCCGACGGCATGGTGGGTGGGCGATCGGTGACCGACTGGCTGGCGGCCGTTGACAAGGCGGGCATCGAGGTGGCGGATGCCGATTGCGGCTGGTGGCAGCGGGCTTAGCGGCGGCCCTCGGCGGGGCGCAGCGCGCTGCGGGATACGAAAACCTGGCTTGCAGGCAGGGAAACTCAGGATGCGAGGCTATCAGCTTCGGCATCGCGTTCCAGTGCGGTCCTACCTCTCCACCCGGTCATCCTCGGGCTTGACCCGAGGATCCATCCTTTCAGGCATTCACGGGCGTGGCTGTGGATCCTCGGGTCAAGCCCGAGGATGACCGGGTGGAGAGGGATTCGCCGTTGATGAGAGGATGCGCGCATAGCTTTCCCAAGATTTTTCCGCGGCGTCATCAGGTCGTGAACCAGATGCGTCGCGTCACCACCCGCAAACGAAAAACCCGGCGCGAACGCCGGGCTTCGGGGCAGGGTCTTCTGTAAGATCTTACGGCTTGATCGAGCCGACGGCGATCTCGTCAACCTGGCGGGTCAGGCTGACGCCGATGACCGGGACCATGGTTTCCTCGACTTTGACCGAGATGGTGATGTTCATGGTGCGATCGTCTGCAAGGCGGGCGATCATGGCGCCGTTCAGCTTCTTGCGGTTGATGCCGACGACGACCTTGTCCTTGCCGACATTGCCGGAAATGACGTCGAGGCCCTTGCCGTCGGAACCGTCCAGGAAGGTGCCCTTGTAGCTCTTGCCGCCGCGCTGGATGGTGGCGGTCATCGGCTGCTTGAAGACGCCGACGCGGCAGAAACCGTCCATCTTCAGGCCGGCCGGACCCTGGTCGATGGAAGCGCCGGTCAGTTCGCAGGTGAACTTGGTGCCCTTGTACTTGCCGGCGACGATCTCGCCCGGGCCCTTCCACTGGCCGGAGACGCGGTCGAAGAAGGCCTTGTCGCTGCCGGCGGCATGGCCCGTTGCGGATGCCAGCGAAACGCCGGACAGAACTGCTGCCGCCAGGATGCGGGCAACCAAAGAAGTGCGCGAATACATGAACGATCCTTGATGTTCGACGGCTTTCGTAGCATCGACATTTGATCGAGAATGGTTAATGGACGGTTTCGCGCGGGGGCGGCGCGGCCGGCAAAAGGGCCAGGCACGGTGCTTTCCACAGGCTGGCAGGAGGCCTGCGGCTTTCCTGCAACACCGCCGCCGGTCGCCGCGTCAGCCGGATTTGCGATCGCGGCCGAGCGGCGAGATTTCCGCCATCACGTCGGCGACGCGCGGGCGCGGCAGGGCGGAGAAGGCGACGGGGCGGCAGAGATCCATGGCGGCAATGCCGATGCGCGCCGTCATCAGGCCGTTGATCACGCCTTCGCCGAGCTTGGCCGAAAGCCGCGAGGCGATGCCGTGGCCGACGACTTCCTGCACGAGACTGTCGCCCACCGCAATCGAGCCGGTGACGGCCAGATGCGCCAGCACGTCGCGCATCAGCCGGAGCATGCCGAAGGTGCCGGGACGGCCGCCATAGAGTTCGGCCATGCCGCGTACCAGGCGCACGGCCTCGAAGCCGACATAGGCGAGATCGACGATGGCGCGCGGGCTGACGGCGGTGACGACCGAAACACGCTTGGCAGCATCCAGCGTCATGCGCTTGGCGATCCGGTCAAGCGGCGCGAGCAGTTCGCGCTCGGCGAGATCGACGAGATCGGCGGCGTCGATGATGTCGCCGTCGCTTTCCTTCAGCCGCGCCCGGCCGGCCGCGGTTTCGGGCCGGTGGGCGATGAAGGCGGCGAGGCGGTCGATCTCGGCGCGGGCCGTCTTCGGCGTGCCCTTGAGGCGCTCGGCGGCGAGGTCGGCCTTGATGTCCTGCACGGTGGCAAGGCGGCGCAGGCCGAGGAATTCGCGGATGGCGATGGCGACAACGCCGAGCACGGCGAGCGTGGCGGCGGCGAGCGCGACATAGCCCAGCCACTCGGCGCGGGCGAAGAGATCGGCAATCAGCCCGTCGATCCAGAGACCAATGCCGAGCGACACGAGAATGCCGAGGCCCCCAAGCGCAATCGAGGCGAAGGGCGCGCGGCGGCGGCGCGGCGGAACGACAGGCGGCAGGGCGTCGTCAAAGATGTCCTGGTCGGCGGCGATTTCGGCCAGCCGCTCGTCGAAGGCGGCGGGCTTGCGGGGCGCGGCCGGTTCGGCGCTGACGCGCACCGGTTCCGCCTGCTGATCATCGAGGCGGATGGCGGCGGGGCGGCGGCGCGGGGTGTCGCTATCGCTGGTCATGCGAGACGGTCTCCCATCAGGAACTGCATGGCGCGGTCGAGCCGGATATGCGGCACGGACAGTTTCAGCCCGCCGGCCGTCTCTTCGATGTGCGGCGGGCGAAAGCGCACGAAATTCAGACCCATGCGGGCGATATCCTCAGAGGTTGAGTCCGACCGTTCGAAAAGTGAGTCCGGATTTTCCGGCAAGTCACCGGGAAATATGGCTGTTTTCGTATCGCCATCGAAACTTTCGCCATTGATCGTCTCGCCGGCGATGGGATTGCCGACAATGACCGGCAGCGTCTGGCCGTCGTGGCGCACCGTTGCCTCGCGGGTGGCGCGCACCGAGGCGATCGCCATCACCTCGATGCCGGCGCCGGACAGCCCGATGCGGTCGATGGCGCGGGCGACGATGCGGCGCGTGATCTTCTCCAGCCGGTCGTGGCTTTCGTGGTGCAGGTGATCGGCCTTGGTGGCGGCGATCAGCACCTTGTCGATGCGGCGCGTGAGCAAGGAGGAAAGAAACGAGTTCCGGCCGGGACGGAAGGTGGCGAGCACGTCGCCGAGCGCGCTTTCGAGGTCGGCCAGCGATTCCGGTCCGCCATTGATGGCCTGCAGCGCATCGACCAGCACGATCTGGCGATCGAGACGGGCGAAGTGCTCGCGGAAGAAAGGCTCCACCACATGGGTCTTGTAGGCCTCGTAGCGGCGCTCCATCATCGCATGCAGGCTGCCTTTCGCCGGTTTTTCATCCGGCAGATCGGACAGCGGGGCGAAGGTCAGCGCCGGTGATCCCTCGAGATCGCCGGGCATCAGGAAGCGGCCAGGCGGCAGCGCGGCGAGCGTGCGGCGATCGGCCCGGCAGCCGGCGAGGTAATCGGTAAAGGCGGCGGCGAGCCGGCGGGCATCGTCCTCCTGTCCCTCGGCCGCCGGATCGAGGCTGGCGGCAAGCGCCAGAAAGGCGCCGGAGTGATCGGCGCGGATGCCCCGGCGGGCCAGTTCCACCGTGTTGCGGCTGAAGGTGGCGTAGTCCTGCGACAGGAGCGGCAGATCGAGCAGCCATTCGCCGGGATAGTCGACGATATCGACCGACAGGCGGCCGGGCGAGAACATGCGGTTCCAGCCGCTGGCGCTCTGGTAGTCGAAGGTGAGGCGCAGTTGCGAGACGGCGCGGGTCGAATCCGGCCAGATGCGGTCGCGCACCAGCGCCTTCACGTGATCCTCGTACTGGAAGCGCGGCACGGCGTCGTCCGGCTGCGGCTCCAGCCGCACCTTGGACACCCGGCCCGAGCGGATGGGCTCGAAGACCGGGATGCGGCCGTCATTCAGGAGATTGTGGACCAGCGAAGAGATGAACACCGTCTTGCCGGCGCGCGACAGGCCCGTCACGCCGAGGCGGATGGCGGGATCGGTGAGGTTTGCGGCGCGGTCGGCGATGTTGTCGATGACGAGGCGGGCATCGTTGCGCAGGGTATGGAGAAAGCTGGCCACGGGGCGAAGGATCCGGAAAGGCTCATGGCAGCGCGGGGGATGGCTGCGGTTTCACTGACCCTGCATATAGGAAGGCCGGGCGCGACATCAAAGCGGCCGGGCAAGAAGGAGCGGCAGGACGGCGGGAGGCCAGGTGCGCCCGGCGGTGCGTCAGCCGTGGTCGTGGGGGCTCAGCCACTGGGTGAGCGTGGCCAGTCCGGGTGCGGTCAGCGCACGGTGGGCATCGAACTCCACGACGGCAAGGCCGGCGGGGGGATAGCCGAGCGGGATGCGCAGCGCCGCGGCATCATCGCCGACAAGGGCGCGCAGCAGTTCCTCGATCATGGGATTGTGCCCGACCAGCATCAGGGAGGCGACGTCGTCCTGCGCGGCGGCGATGTTGCGGTAGGCCTCGGCCCCGGCGGCATAGAGCTCGTCGGTGTACTGGATGTCGGTTTCCTCGCCGAGCACCCGGCGGAAGGCCTCCGTCGTTTCCCGGCAGCGCACGGCAGTGGAGGAGATGATGCGGTCGGGCCTGAAGCCCCTGTCGGCAGCGCGGTCGGCGACGAGCTCGGCCTGAGCATAGCCGGTGTCGTCGAGCGTGCGGTCGAAATCCTTTTGCCCAGGGGTGGCCCAGCCCGCCTGGGCGTGGCGCAGCAGGTAAAGGCGGAAGGGCGAGGCTTCGGTGCTGGGCATGGGCGCTCCTTCCCGGGTTTCGGTCTGCTTGATCCTGCGGCCTGACGCGTGGTGTGCCGGGCGGGTCTCCCGGTCTTGAGCGCAGGCGCTTTCAAATCGTCAGGGCTTTGTCGATCCGGGCGGCAGAAATTTCAAGGCCATACGCGCGAAAAAGCGAAGGCGGGCGGGGGCGGTCGGCCGAATTCGGTGGGCCACCGGGGCCGCTTTGCGGGTGAAATTTGCGCTGCTTAAATAAAGGGCGATTTTGTGGCTCCTGGCCGCCAGCCCGCTCCGATCGCGCCCCGCAGTCGCGGTTGCGGACAGGGAGTTTTCCAACCCGATTATAATTTTGCTGAAATATTAGTCTGTTAGCCTCAGGAATTGACAGTGTCGTCCGGTCGCGCTGTCGCTTTGGCAGGCTTGAATGCGGACCCTCATGGGTCTATACACCGCGCACACGAGATGTTCTTCAGGAGAATCGCGTTGAGTGAGAAGATCGATCTTAGGAACTACGTCCTCTCCGAGGACGAAGAATTCATGAATCCCAACCATCGGGCTTATTTTCGTGCCAAGCTGAATGCCTGGAAGAACGATATCCTTCGGGAAGCCCGCGAAACGCTCGACCACCTCGCGGAAGAGAGCGCCAACCACCCCGACCTCGCCGACCGTGCCTCTTCCGAGACCGACCGCGCCATCGAGCTTCGCGCCCGCGACCGGCAGCGCAAGCTGATCTCCAAGATCGACGCCGCACTGCAGCGCCTGGATGACGGTACCTACGGCTATTGCGAGGAAACCGGCGAGCCGATCGGCCTCAAGCGTCTCGACGCCCGCCCGATCGCCACGCTGTCGATCGAGGCGCAGGAACGCCACGAGCGCCGCGAAAAGGTCTACCGCGACGAATGATCTCCACGACAGCAGCGCCCGCCGGGCGCTGTTTTCGTCTGGAGCATCGCCGTCTGGCGTGATCCTGCGCGCCTGCCGGGGACAGCCCCTTTGCCGGGACTGGACCACCGGGCTATAGCGCGCGGCCGGCTCTGCCGGTCACGCTCTTCCAGCGTCTCCGTCCTATCTTTCTGTTCTGCCGGCTGGCCCTGATGTCCATCTGGTCTGACAGGGTGTGATCCTCATGGGCAGTGGCCCGGCGAACGGTCGGCCATGAGACAGAGGCCATGAGCAGGCGAAACGCCTGTGGTCACGGGCACCTTTCCCTTTCGGCGGCGGGAGGCGCGCCGTTTCGAACGGCGTTCCCGTCCTGGACCACCGTCTCCCGAGGTCAACGATTTCCGCGATTGTCGCGCTCTTCCAGCAGGCGGAACATTTCCTCCTCCAACGAAGGTTCGCGGCGCTGGGTGGGTGTCGCGGCTGTTGCCTGGGCCGCAGCGCGCGGGGCGGCGGCGGGCTGGCCGCGGCCTGCGGTGTCGCGTGCATCGGGCGTGATCCGCTGCAGGTCGCCGCTGATTTCGGCATCCAGCAGGCGTTCGAAATCCGAGGTCGGGCCGGCGGGATTGCGGGCAGGCTGCTGGATGATGCGGGCATCGGCCACGGGTTGGGCCGCGATCGCCTGCGGACCCTGGGGCTGGACGACCTGCGGCTGGGCAGCCTGGGGCATGACGCGCAGGCGCGCGGCTTCCAGGATGTCTTCGGGGCGGGCCGTCTCGCGAAGGGCGGGTTGCGCAGCCGCCGGCTGCACGGGGCGGCGCTGCTCGGTCGTCTGCGGTGCGGCTGCGGGCGTCGCGACCTGGGCGGTGGGGCGCGGCATGGTCACGGCCTGTTCGCCGTAGAGGGCCGCGCCGGCATTGGAGATGGTGGGATCGACCTGAGCAGCCGGCGCCGTGCGCTCGCGCGGGGCGGATTGCGGCTGAACGGGCGCACGTTCGGCGGCGCAGCGGTCGACCGACGCGATCTCCGTCCTGCCGTCCGGCGCGCGTGTCTCGGGTGTCGGCGTCGCGCCACGCTCGGCGGCAGGGGCCGGCTGCTGGCCGGCCGAAGCGCCGACGATCCGGCTTTCGATGACCACATCGGTCGGGCCGCCGATCAGGATCAGGTGCTCGACATCGTCGCGGCGCACGAGGACGAGCCGTCGGCGGGTATCGACGGCGGCGGCGTCGAGGACGGCCAGGCGGGGCTGGCGGGTGCGGCCGCCGCGGATGAAGGGCGATGAGGGACGGTTCTTCATCCACCAGAGCACGCCGACCAGAACCAGAAGGCCGATGCCGACGCCGAGAATGGCAATCATCAGCCGGCCGCCGGTATCGCCCAGTATCGTCGTGTCCATCGCGCCGTCTCCCGATCCTTCGTCGTCTCCAGCCCGAAGGTAGCGGGCTGCCGCCGATTTCAAGGCTTTATCATTAGAGCGTATTCATGAAAGGATACAAGGTGGCCGGGGCGGCGCATGCGGGAGATCGGGGCAGACGCCAGCCCAAAGCCGCGTCAAGCGCCTGCAAAGTCCTGCTTTTTTTCAGGAAATTGCCTGTGAATTGCCGGTCGGAGCCTTTCTTGCGGTGCTTTGTGCATTGCTCTTCGACTGATAAGCATTGAGTCTGATATGGGGCGGCATACGGTAAAGATTCGGCCGGCATGGCCCAAGCTTTCGGCGCACGCGCCGGATGCGTGCATTTCACGGTGATGGGCAGGGCCTGCGGCGCGCGGGCGCGCTCGCGGGCGAAGGGGACCGGATGACGAAACTGCGGCAGGCCAGCGGCTACCAGATGCCGATCGTGGATCGCGGCGCCCGGCCCGGCACCGTGCTGCGGATCATCGTGCTGGCCTTCGTGCTGACGGCCTCGGCCGTCGGGTTCATCGCCTTCAAGAACCAGCTGGAAAACGAGATCGGCCTTGGCATTCTGGGCGTTCTCGCCATGGTCGGCATCTTCTTCCTCGTCTCCGCCGTGATCGGCTTCATCGAGGTCATGCCGCAGTCGCGTTCCGACGATCTGGCACGCGCCTTTCTCGACGGGCTGGAGGACGGCGCCGTCGTCACCGACCGCAAGGGGCGCATCGTCTATGCCAATGCCGCCTATGCCCGGCTCACGGGCGCGTCCAAGGCGACCGAGGTCCAGCCGCTCGAAGCCATCCTGTCGCGCAACCGCGAGGCCACGGAGGCCATCTACCGGCTGACCAACGGGCTTCGCGAGGGGCGCAAGGGCGCGGAAGAATTCCGCCTCCTGCGGCCGCTGTCGCCCGGCGCCAGTGCCGGTTCGGGCGCGCACTGGTTCCAGCTGAAGGCGAGCGTGCTGCCGCTGCGCGACGGTGACAAGCAGCCGCTGCATCTGTGGCAGGTGGCCGACATCACCTCGTCGCGCGACGAGCAGGAGCGGTTCTTCAAGGAATTGCAGAACGCCATCGACTATCTGGACCATGCGCCGGCCGGCTTCTTCTCGGCCGGACGCCGTGGCGAGATCTTCTATATCAATGCAACGCTTGCGGACTGGCTGGGCATCGATCTCACCAAGTTCCAGCCGGGCAGCCTCAGCATGGCTGATCTTCTCGCCGGCGAGGGCCTGACGCTGGTGCAGTCGGTGCAGGCCGAGCCGGGGCTGAAGAAGACCAAGGTTCTCGATCTCGACCTGCGCAAGGCGAACGGCCAGAGCCTGCCGGCGCGGCTGGTGCACAGCGTTTCCTCCACGCGGGACGGGGCGCCCGGCGAAAGCCGCACCATCGTGCTCAACCGCCGTGCCGGTGACGACAGCGACCAGCCGGGCTCCGTCGCGGCCATGCGCTTCACGCGCTTCTTCAACAACACACCGATGGCGATCGCCTCGATCGATGGCGACGGGCGCATCCTGCGCACCAACGCGCCCTTCCTGAAGATGTTCTCCGGCGCTGTGTCGCGCGACGAGATGGACAATGGCGCGAAGCTCGCGCTGGTGGTGCACGAGAACGAGCGGCAGGCGCTTGCCGATGCGCTGGCGGCCGCCAAGGACCTGCAGGGCGACATCGCGCCGATCGACAGCCGGCACCCGAAGGACGAGGCGCGTCATTTCCGTTTCTACGTGCATGCCGTGATCGACCATACGGACGAGGCGCCGGAAGAGGCGGCGATCGTCTACGCCGTCGAGACGACCGAGCAGAAGGCGCTCGAGACGCAGATGGCGCAGACGCAGAAGATGAATGCGGTTGGCACGCTCGCCGGCGGCATCGCGCATGACTTCAACAACGTGCTGACGGCGATCCTGCTGTCGGCCGACCATCTGCTGCTGTCGGCCCGCTCTTCGGATGCGAGCTTCGCCGACCTGATGGAGATCAAGCGCAACGCCAACCGCGCGGCCGTGCTGGTGCGCCAGCTTCTCGCCTTCTCGCGCAAGCAGACGATGCGCCCGACGGTGCTGAACCTCACCGACGTCATCGGCGACCTGCGCATGCTGGTCGATCGCATGACGGGCACGCATGTGAAGATCGACGTCGATTTCGGCCGCGACCTCTGGCCGGTGCGCACGGATCTCGGGCAGTTCGAGCAGGTGCTTCTGAACCTTGCCGTCAATGCGCGCGACGCCATGCCGAATGGCGGCACGCTGACGATCCGTACCCGCAACCTGCCGGCGTCGGAAGCGGCGGCAATGAACCGCACGGAACTGCCGGCGGAAGACTTCGTCGTCGTCGATGTCGTGGACGAGGGCACCGGCATTGCGCCCGAAATCCTCGACAAGATCTTCGAGCCCTTCTTCACCACCAAGGAAGTCGGCAAGGGCACGGGCCTCGGACTTTCCATGGTCTACGGCATCGTCAAGCAGTCGGGCGGCTACATCTATCCGGAAAGCGAAGTCGGCAAGGGCACGACCTTCCACATCCTCCTGCCGCGCTACATCGAGGAGCCGGTCGCCGCTGCCGCCGAGGGGGCCGAGGCCGCGCCCGTGGCCGAACAGGCGGCCGAGACGATCGCCGTCGGCAAGCAGCTCGGCCAGTCCGCCACCGAACCCGCCGACCTTACCGGCGGCTCGGCCGTCGTCCTGCTCGTCGAGGACGAGGAGGCGGTGCGCCGCGGCGGCAAGCGCATGCTGGAAACGCGCGGCTACACCGTCCACGAGGCGGGCTCCGGCGTGGAAGCGCTTGACATCATGGAGGAGCTGAACGGCGCGGTCGATATCGTCGTCTCCGACGTGGTGATGCCTGAAATGGACGGGCCGACGCTGCTGCGCGAGCTTCGCAAGACCTATCCCGACCTCAAGTTCATCTTCGTCTCCGGCTATGCCGAGGACGCCTTTGCCCGCAACCTGCCCTCCGACGCCAAGTTCGGCTTCCTGCCGAAGCCGTTCTCGCTGAAGCAGCTCGCCGTGGCGGTGCGGGAGATGCTGGACAGCTGAGGTGCTCGCGCGGGTGGCGGCGCGTTCTCGGGCCGCTATGTCCGGGTCCTGACCGAGATATCCATGCGGCTCGCTGTGAATGTGCGGCTGTGGATCCTCGGGGCAAGCCCGAGGATGACAGTGGGTGGGGTGGCCGCCGGTTCCTCGCTGGCCGCTCTCGAAGCGCTGCGGCGAGCTGAGGGTGGTCGTTGACGGCGGCGCGCCTCACACTCCTGAAGCCGCCGCCGCATGCGCCCGCCGGCGGAAGAGGCGGCCCGGCAGTCTCGACAGGCGGTCCATCTCGACGAAGATCACCGGGGTGATGAAGAGGGTCAGCGCCTGGGAGACCAGCAGGCCGCCGACGATGGCGATGCCGAGGGGCTGGCGCAGTTCCGAGCTGGTGCCGGTGCCGAGCGCAATCGGCAGGGCGCCGAGCAGCGCGCAGAAGGTCGTCATCATGATCGGCCGGAAGCGGCGGATGCAGGCCTCGTGGATCGCCTCGCCCGGTGTGATGCCGGCGCCGGAGCGCAGGGTTTCGAGCGCCACGTCGATCATCATGATCGCGTTCTTCTTGACGATGCCGATCAGCATCAGGAGGCCGATGATGGCGATGATCGAGAGGTCGAAGCCCATGACCTCCAGCGCGAGCAGGGCGCCGAGTGCGGCGGACGGCAGGCCGGAGAGGATGGTCAGCGGGTGGATGAAGCTCTCGTAGAGCACCCCCAGCACCACATAGATCGTCAAGACGGCGGCGAGGATCAGCACCGGCATGGAGCCTTGCGACTGCTGGAAGATCTGCGCCGAGCCGCCATAGGAGGTGAAGACGTCGGCGGGAACCCCGATGTCGCGCTTGATCGCATCGATGGTCTTCGTGGCGTCTCCGAGCGAGATGCCCTGCGGCAGGTTGAAGGAGATGGTGGTGGAGACGAGCTGGCCGGTCTGGTTGATGGTGACCGGCCCGGTGCCCCGCGTCACCGTCGCAAAGCTCGACAGCGGCACCAGCGCCCCGCCGGTGCCCGGCACGCGGATGGCGGCGAGGCTGTTTTCATCCCAGGGCTTCGACCGGTCATATTCGACGATGACGTTGTAGCTGTTGCCGGTCGACTGGATCTGCGTCGGGGCGTTGGAGCCGAAGGCCTGGAGGAGCGTGGTGCGCAGGACATCCGTGCCGATGCCGTAGGCGGCCATCTTCTCGTGGTCGATGGCGATGTCGGCCTGCAGCGCATTGTTCTGGGCATCCGACACGAGATCGGTGAAGTGGCCGTCGCGGCGCATGGCGGTCAGCAGGTTGCCGGCCCACAGGTTGGTCGTGGCTGCGTCCAGACCCTGCACGACGAGCTGGTACTGGCTGGCGCTCTGCCGGCCCCCGAAGCGCAGGTTCTGCTGCGGGGTGACGAAGCCCTGCAGGCCGGGCACGGAGGCGACCGTGCGGCGCAGTTCGGCCAGCGTCTGGTCGAGCGGCGGGCGCTCCTCCTTCGGCTTCAGCTCCACGAACATGGTACCGTTGTTGACGGGACTGCGGGCGCTGCCGCCGGCAATCGACACGACATGGGCGACGGCCGGGTTCTGCCGGACGAGATCGGCGGCCTGGTTCTGCAGGGCCTGCATGGCGGCGTAGGAGATATCCTGCCGGGCGCGGGTGGAGATGTTGAGCCGGCCGATATCCTCGGTCGGGAAGAAGCTGGTCGGCAGCGTCATGAAGAGGGTGACGGTGGCCGCAAGGGAGGCGAAGAACAGGCCGAGGATGATGAAGCGGTGCCTGAGGCACCAGCCGACCGAGCGGCCATAGGCGCGTGTCGTGGCGGCAAAGCCGGCATCGAACAGGCGAATGAGCAGCGGCGGGCGGGAATGGCCACCCGACAGGCGGGCACCGAGCATGGGCGTCACTGTCAGCGAGACGACGGCGGAGGCGAGGATGGCGATGGTGACGACCATGCCGAACTCGTTGAAGACCCGGCCGATGACGCCGCCCATCAGAAGGATGGGCAGGAAGACGGCGACGAGCGAGATCGACATGGAGACGATGGTGGTGCTGACCTCGGCCGAGCCGAGGATCGCCGCCTTGCGCACCGGCATGCCGGCCTCCACGTGGCGCAGGATGTTTTCCAGCATGACGATGGCATCGTCCACCACGAGGCCGACCGCAAGCGTGAGCCCCAGCAGCGAGATGTTGTCGATGCTGTAGTCCAGCGCATACATCACGCCGAAGGTGGCGACGAGCGAGAGGGGAACGGCGAGGCCCGGAATGACGGTCGCGCCGAGGTGGCCGGTGAAGAGGTAGATGACGAGGATGACGAGGCCGATGGTGAGCAGGAGCGTGAACTTCACATCGGAGATCGCATCGCGGATCGGCTGCGAACTGTCGTTCATCACGAAGGTTTCGACCGAGGCCGGCATGACGGCATGCAGCGCAGGCAGCTTTGCCTTGATGGCATCGACCACCTCGACCGTGTTGGCGCCCGGCTGGCGCTGAATGGCGAGCAGGATGGCGCGGTTGCCGTCATACCAGCTGCCGGTCTTGTCGTTGGCCACGCTGTCGCTGACGGTCGCGACGTCGCCTAAGTGCACCGGCGCGCCGTTCGGGGCAGCGATCACCAGCGAGCGGAAGGCATCGGCATTGGTGAGCTGTGAATTGGTGTTGATCGTCAGGCTCTGCTGGGCCGTATCGATGGTGCCGACCGGAAGCTGGTTGTTGGCGGCCGCGACCGCCTTGTCGACGCTGGTGATGCTGATGCCGCGGGTGAGCAGCTTGTCGGGGTCCACCTCGACGCGCACGGCATAGGTCTGGGCGCCGTAGACCTGCACCTCCGCCACGCCCGGCAGGGTGGAAAGCGCCGGCGAAATGACGTTTTCGGCGATGTCGTCGAGCTTTGCGCCCGGCAGCGTCTCGCTGCGCACGGCCAGCAGCATGACCGGCGCATCGGCCGGGTTGGTCTTCCGGTAGCTCGGCGGCGTCGTCATGTTGGAAGGCAGTTGCCGGTTGGCAAACGAGATCGCCGCCTGCACGTCGGCCGCTGCCGCATCGATGCTGCGGTTGAGATCGAACTGCAGCACGATGTTGGAATTGCCGAGCGAATTGGTGGCGCTGATTTCGCTGACGCCCGGAATGGTCTGGAACTGCTTGATGAGCGGTGTCGCGACCGAGGTCGCCATGGTCTGGGGCGAGGCGCCGGTCAGCGAGGCGGAAACGCTGATGGTCGGGAAATCCACCTTCGGCAGGGCGGCGACCGGCAGCAGGCGGTAGGCGGCCATGCCGGCGAGCATGACGCCGATGGCCAGAAGCGTGGTGGCGACGGGCCGCTCGATGCAGAAACGGGGGATCATGGTGCCTGCTCCGATGCGACGGTCTGCGTGGCCTTGGCGGGGTCGGCGGCGGTGCCGTCTGCGACGCTTTCCGTCACGGGCCGGCCGGGGAAGAGCTGCGCCTGGCCCTCGACCACGACATGATCGCCGGCCGAAAGGCCCGCGCTGACGGCGGTCATGTCGCCGGCGACGCGATCGACGGTAACCGGCACGACATCGGCCTTGCCGTCGCGGATGACATAGGCGATCGGCCCCTGCTGGCCGGGCTCGACGGCAACCGTCGGCACCAGCACGTGGCTGTCATCCGTGTTGATGTGGGCGACCATGTTGACCGCCTGTCCCGGCCAGAGCGTGCCGTCGGGATTGTCGAACCGCGCCTTGACAAGAATGGTGCCGGAGGCGGGATCGACGGTGTTGTCGAAGAAGGCGAGCGTGCCCGTGTGCGCGACATCGCCCTTGGCGGACGGCACGGTGGTGACGCTGACCGGGCCCTTGGCGAGCGCGCTGCGCAGCCAGGGCAGCAGTGCCTGTTCCATATGGGCGCTGACATAGACGGGGTCGAACTTGACGAGCCGCACGACCGGCGCGCCATAGGCGAGGTTTGCGCCGAGGCTGACCTGGATCTCGCCGAGGCGCCCGTCGAAGGGGGCGCGGATCTCGGTGTGCTCGAGGAGGACCTGATCGGCCGCGCGCGTCGCCTTGTCGGCCTCCACGGTCGCGGCGGCGGTATCGCGGGCCGCCTGTGCCTGGTCCAGCGTCTGCTGGGCGCCGGCCTTGTTGGCAACGAGATCCTGGGCGCGGCGCAGGGCCGTCTCCGTTTCGGCAAGGGTGGCGCTGTCGCGCAGGATCATCGCCTCGTCCTTCGCGACGGCGGCGCGGGCAGCGCGGTCATCCAGTCTGGCGATGAGATCGCCGCTCTTCACGGTGGCGCCGTCGCTGACCGCGATATCGGTGACGACACCCTGTTCTGCCGCCGTCAGCATCGTCGTCTGATCGGCGACGGCAAAGCCGGTGGCGGGAATGTCGAGCGGCAGCACGCCGGTGACGGCGGCAACCGTCTTGACGGCCGCCGGGCCGCCGGTGCCGCCATTCCTGCCGTGGCCACCGCCGGTGCCATTGCCACTGCTTTGGGCCGGCGCCTCGGCCGTGGTCTGGCCCTGATCCTGACCGCCGGTCTTGTCGTGGTGGTGGTGGGTCTGGCCGCTGGCGGTCGCATCGGCTGCGGCCGGCTGGCCGCCCGGCGGGGAGGTCTGTGCCTCTGCGGCAGGATGGCCGAAGGGCAGGGCGGCGAGGAGGGCGGGCGGCAGGCGATCGCGCCAGAGATAGGCGGCCCCGCCGGCGGCGGCTATGACAAGGATGGAAAGGCTTGCGGTGCGGATCCGGGACGTCTTCAAAGGCTGTCCTTTCGGGCGGACGACAGTCGAAAAGGGATCGCGAACAGCTGCACGGGTCGTTGCGGGCGGGACACCGGGAGGGGGCGGGCGGCGGCGGGTGCGGACTGGCGATGCGGGAAGTTATATTCCTGCTCGCAGGTGCGGTAAGCCCTTTGGCATATTAAATTTTCTTAATATGGCGGGCGGTGTTCGCCCCTTTCAACGGCAACGGCCGCGCCCTTTCGGGACGCGGCCGCCGGTTTCTCCGCAGGTCGTCTGGCGTCGTCAGTCCTTGTTGAGCGCCACCGCGATGCCGGCGGCGAGGCGGGCATTGTTTTCGACCAGCGCGATATTGGTCTTCAGGCTGCGGCCTTCCGTGAGTTCGAAGATGCGGGCGAGCAGGTAGGGGGTGACCGCCTTGCCGGCAATGCCGTCATCCTCGGCATCGGCGAGCGCGGTGCGGATGTAGATTTCCATTTCCTCGCGGTCGATCTCGCTTTCGACCGGCACGGGATTGGCCACCAGCAGGCCGCCATCCACGCCGAGCAGGTCGCGCATGGCCTGGAAATTGGCGATCTTGTCGGCGCTGTCGAGGGAGAGCGGCGACTTCAGACCCGATTCGCGCGACCAGAAGGCCGGGAATTCCGTAGAGCCATAGGTGACGACGGGAACGCCGCGCGTTTCCAGCACTTCCAGCGTCTTGGGAACATCGAGGATCGCCTTGGCGCCGGCGCAGACGACGATGACGCCGGTGCGCGAGAGCTCGTCGAGGTCGGCGGAAATGTCGAAGCTGTCTTCCGCGCCGCGATGCACGCCGCCGATGCCGCCGGTGGCGAAGACGCGGATGCCGGCGCGGGCCGCCGCGATCATGGTGGCGGCGACCGTGGTGGCGCCGGTGCGGCCTTCCGCGATCGCGAAGGCGAGGTCGGCGCGCGACAGCTTCATGGCGCCCTCGGTCTTTGCCAGCGATTCCAGCATCTCGGGCGAGAGGCCGACATGCAGCACGCCGTCGATGACCGCGATGGTGGCGGGAACCGCGCCGCCGGAGCGGATGATCGCCTCGACGCTGCGGGCCATCTCCAGATTGCCGGGATAGGGCATGCCATGGGTGATGATGGTCGATTCCAGCGCCACGATCGGCTGGCCGTTCGCCTTGGCGGCGGCGACCTCATCGGAATAGTTCATCGGCAGGAGCGGCGAAAAGGGTCTGCTCATCAGTGTCATCCTGTTGGGCCGGCGGGGCGGGGGGAGGCACCACCCGGCTCTTTCACAATCGTTCGTGGCCGCTTCATGCCAGCAAGTGGCCGGGCCGGACAAGGTCAAATCGATCCGCTTCGGCCTATTCCCCGCCGCGCTTTCGCTCCGCGGCGAGGCGTTCCGGCGAGAGATCCGGATGGACGGCGAGCGGCGACCGCAGCGTGATGGCCGCGGCCGCGAAGCCGCTTTCCAGGCATCCGGCAAGGCTTTCACGGGCAAGATGGGCGGCGAGGAAGCCGGAGGCGAGGGCATCGCCGGCCCCGGTGACGTCGCCGATCACCTCCAGCGGGCGCGGTGCGCGCGTCACCTGCTCATCACCCGAAAAGGCGACCGCCGTGCCTGCGCCGGCCGTGACCACGCCGCCGCGCAAGCCGCACGCCGACAGCAGCGCCGGCCAGGCCTGCGGATCCGCGGCCTTTTTCCCTGTCAGCGCGGCGGCTTCGGCGGCATTCAGGAAGAGGAAATCGAGCGAAGCCAGGCTATCGGCAAAACGCACCACCTTGGCGGGCGAGACGCCGATGCCGGCGGTGAGACAGCCTGCCGCCTTTGCCGTCGCTGTCAGCGCGGCCAGCGTTTCGGCGGGAAGGTTGGCGTCGCAGAGCACCAGGCGGGACTGCGCGACGAGATCGCGCAACGCCTTCTGGCGCAGGCGGCGCGGCGAGAAGAGATCGTAGAGCGCCATATCGGCAATGGCGATGACGAGGTCGCCGTTGCGCTCCAGGATGGCCGTATAGGTGGGCGTGCGCCGGTCGAGGTAGATGGCCGGGCGATCGGTGACGCCGGCCTCTGCCGCCGCGCGCGCCACGCTCTCGCCTTCGGCATCGCCCCCGCGCGGGCTGACCATCGTCACGGCATGGCCGAGGCGGGCGAGATTGCGCGCTGCATTGAAGCCGCCGCCGCCGGGCTCCTCCATCCACGTTCCCGGATTGCTCGCGGCCGGCGCGGTCTCGCCGGCAATGCGCCCGCGCCGGTCGATATGGGCGCCGCCGAAGACGGAAATCACTGGCTGCGTCATGCCCGCGCTTCCCCGCTGCAAAGCGCCCGAAGCGGCGAATCGAGACGGGGGCGCGCCGGGCTTGCGGGGCTGCTCCGGCATCCGTCCATCCGCACATCACGATGTTCGGCAGGGCCGAAAACAAAAAAAGAACACGCGCCGGATAATGAAATCTCACCAATCATTTGGCGGGCCCTTGCAAGATGAGAACAAAAAGAGTACATACCTGACCACGGCGGCTTCGTTGCCTGATCAACTCCAATACCCTAAAGGTGAACCGATGGCACAGAACAGTTTGCGGCTCGTAGAGGACAAATCGGTGGATAAAAGCAAGGCGCTCGAAGCGGCTCTCTCCCAGATCGAACGGTCGTTCGGCAAGGGATCGATCATGAAGCTCGGTTCGAAGGACAGCGTGATCGAGATCGAGACGATCCCGACCGGTTCGCTCGGCCTCGATATCGCACTCGGCGTCGGCGGCCTGCCGAAGGGCCGCATCATCGAGATCTACGGGCCGGAAAGCTCGGGCAAGACGACGCTGGCGCTGCAGACCATCGCGGAAGCCCAGAAGAAGGGCGGCATCTGCGGCTTCGTGGACGCCGAACATGCGCTCGACCCGGTCTATGCCCGCAAGCTCGGCGTCGATCTCGAAAACCTCCTGATCTCGCAGCCCGACACGGGCGAGCAGGCGCTGGAGATCGTCGATACGCTGGTGCGTTCCGGCGCGCTCGACGTTCTCGTGGTCGATTCGGTCGCCGCACTGGTGCCGCGCGCCGAAATCGAGGGCGAGATGGGTGACAGCCTGCCCGGCATGCAGGCCCGCCTGATGAGCCAGGCGCTGCGCAAGCTGACGGCCTCGATCTCCAAGTCGAACTGCATGGTGATCTTCATCAACCAGATCCGCATGAAGATCGGCGTCATGTTCGGCTCGCCGGAAACGACGACGGGCGGCAATGCGCTGAAGTTCTACGCCTCCGTGCGCCTCGACATCCGCCGCATCGGCGCCGTCAAGGACCGCGAAGAGGTGGTCGGCAACCAGACGCGCGTGAAGGTCGTCAAGAACAAGATGGCGCCGCCCTTCAAGCAGGTCGAATTCGACATCATGTATGGTGAGGGCGTTTCCAAGACCGGCGAGCTCGTCGATCTCGGCGTCAAGGCCGGCATCGTCGAGAAGTCGGGCGCCTGGTTCTCCTACAACAGCCAGCGCCTCGGCCAGGGCCGCGAGAATGCCAAGCAGTTCCTGCGCGACAATCCGGACGTGGCGCGCGAGATCGAGATGGCGCTGCGCCAGAATGCCGGCCTCATCGCCGACAAGTTCCTGCAGAATGGCGGTCCCGACGCCAATGACGATCTGGATGCGGCCGACATGTGATCGGCCGGCGGGGCTGGTGATCGGCCGGGATCGACAATCGTTTTGGAAGCCGGCCGTCCGCAACGGCCGGCTTTCTTCGTTCGTCCCGGGGTTTTCGACCCTGCGGTTTGCTGTCTGGACAGGGTTTGTGACGGGCGATAAAAGCGCTCATCCGGTTGGGTGCCGGCAGGAAAGACCTGCGCGGCGCCGAAGGGCGGGCGAGGCGACCGCGCCGATGGTGCGGCCTCAACGACAAAAGGGCTGAACGATGAGTGGCGTGAACGAAATCCGGTCGACCTTCCTCGACTACTTCAAGAAGAACGGCCATGAGCCCGTGGCCTCCAGCCCGCTCGTTCCGCGCAACGACCCGACGCTGATGTTCACCAATGCCGGCATGGTGCAGTTCAAGAACGTCTTCACCGGCCTGGAGCAGCGCCCCTATTCGCGCGCCGCAACCGCGCAGAAATGCGTGCGCGCCGGCGGCAAGCACAATGACCTCGACAATGTCGGCTACACCGCGCGCCACCATACCTTCTTCGAAATGCTCGGCAATTTCTCCTTCGGCGATTATTTCAAGGAGAATGCGATCGAGTTTGCCTGGAACCTGATCACGAAGGAATTCGGGCTCGACGCGAAGCGCCTGCTGGTGACCGTCTACCACACCGACGACGAGGCCTTCGGGCTGTGGAAGAAGATCGCCGGCTTTTCCGACGACCGCATCATCCGCATCCCGACCAGCGACAACTTCTGGGCGATGGGTGACACCGGCCCCTGCGGTCCCTGCTCGGAAATCTTCTACGACCATGGCGACCACATCTGGGGCGGCCCGCCCGGCTCGAAGGAAGAGGACGGCGACCGGTTCATCGAGATCTGGAACCTCGTCTTCATGCAGTACGAGCAGGTGACGAAGGAGGAGCGCATCAACCTGCCGCGTCCCTCGATCGATACCGGCATGGGTCTCGAGCGCGTCGCCGCCGTCCTGCAGGGCGTGCACGACAATTACGACATCGACCTCTTCAAGGCGCTGATTTCGGCGTCGGAGGAAGCGACCGGCGTCAAGGCCGAGGGTGACCGCCGCGCCAGCCACCGGGTCATTGCCGACCACCTGCGCTCCTCCGCCTTCCTGATCGCCGACGGCGTGCTGCCGTCGAACGAGGGTCGCGGCTATGTTCTGCGCCGCATCATGCGCCGCGCCATGCGCCATGCGCAGCTTCTGGGTGCTCGCGATCCGCTGATGTACCGCCTGCTGCCGGCGCTGGTCGGCCAGATGGGCCGCGCCTATCCGGAGCTGGTGCGCGCCGAGGCGCTGATTTCGGAGACGCTGAAGCTCGAGGAAACCCGTTTCCGCAAGACGCTGGAGCGCGGTCTCGGCCTCCTCAACGATGCGACCGCCGATCTCGCCTCGGGCGACAAGCTCGACGGCGAGACCGCCTTCAAGCTCTACGACACCTACGGCTTCCCGCTCGACCTGACGCAGGATGCGCTGCGCCTGCGCGGCATCGGCGTCGACACCGATGCCTTCTCGACCGCCATGGAGCGCCAGAAGGCCGAGGCCCGCAAGAGCTGGGCCGGCTCCGGCGACAAGGCGACCGAGACGATCTGGTTCGAGCTGCGCGAAAAGCACGGCGCGACGGAATTCCTGGGCTACGACACAGAGACGGCCGAAGGCGTGGTGCTCGCCATCGTCAAGGATGGCGTTTCCGTCAGCGAAGCGGCTGCCGGCGAAACGGTGCAGCTGGTCTTCAACCAGACGCCCTTCTACGGCGAATCGGGCGGCCAGATGGGCGACGCCGGTGTCGTGACGGTCGAGGGCGGCGCGGTCGCGGTTTCCGATACGCAGAAGCGCGGCGAGGGCCTCTTCGTCCATGCCGGCACGGTATCGGACGGCCGCATCAAGGTGGGTGACGCAGCCCAGCTGACGGTCGATCATGCGCGCCGCGGGCGTCTTCGCTCCAACCACTCCGCGACCCACCTCATCCATGAGGCGCTGCGCGAAGTGCTCGGCACCCATGTGGCCCAGAAGGGCTCGCTGGTCGCGCCGGAGCGCCTGCGCTTCGACGTTTCGCATCCGAAGCCGATGTCGGCCGAGGAGTTGAAGATCGTCGAGGACATGGCCAACGAGATCGTCGTGCAGAACAGCCCGGTCACGACGCGCCTGATGAGCGTGGACGATGCGATTGCCGAGGGCGCCATGGCGCTGTTCGGCGAGAAATACGGCGACGAAGTGCGCGTGGTGTCGATGGGCCGCGGCGTGCGCGGCGGCAAGGCCGGCAAGCCCTATTCGGTCGAGCTGTGCGGCGGCACCCATGTCGGCGCCACCGGCGAGATCGGGCTGGTGCGCATCCTCGGCGACAGCGCCGTCGGTGCGGGCGTGCGGCGCATCGAGGCGCTGACGGGTGAGGCGGCGCGCGCCTATCTTGCCGAGCAGGACGAGCGCGTACGCCAGATCGCCGCGACGCTGAAGGTGCAGCCGGGCGAGGTGCTGGGGCGCGTTGAGGCGCTGATGGACGAGCGCAAGAAGCTCGAAAAGGAGCTTGCCGAGGCGCGCCGGAAACTCGCCATGGGCGGCGGTTCGGCGGCCGGCACGGATGCCGGGCGCGACATCAACGGCGTGAAATTCCTTGGCCGCGTGGTCACGGGTGTCGATCCGAAGGACCTGAAGGGTCTTGCGGATGAAGGCAAGGCAAGCCTCGGTTCGGGCGTCGTCACGCTGGTCGGCGTTGCCGCCGACGGCAAGGCGAGCGCGGTCGTCGCGGTCACCGAGGATCTTGTCGGCAAGGTCAGCGCCGTCGATCTCGTCCGCGTCGCTTCTGCCGCGCTTGGCGGCAAGGGCGGCGGCGGTCGTCCCGACATGGCCCAGGCCGGCGGCCCCGACGGCGACAAGGCCGACGCCGCCATCGAGGCCGTGGCGGCAGCCCTGGCCGGGTGAGCGTTTGACAGGGGCGCCGGTGCGCGCCCCTTTCTCCGGCTGTTTTGGGGCCGGACTTTGCGAGCTCGCACCCGCTGCGCTTGCGGCGTGGATCCTCGGCTCGGGGGGCGAGGATGACGGCGTATGGGGTGATGGCCGTGCATATGGCGAGCGCCTCCCGTCTTCTCAGCAGAGCTGACGGCGACAGAGACGCCGGGCGAGAACAAGCGGCTCGGTTTCAGACGATAGATCAGCGTATCAAATGCGGTGGCCGGCCTGCTATCTGGCATGGTCGGGCGTGACCCGAGCATCCATGCGTCAATCGCCGTGGCTGCGGCGTGGATCGTATTCTCGCGGGCCGGGGGCGACGGTGGGCGGGCGATGGCAGGGCCTCGCAGCGGCCGCCTCGCGTCTTCGCAACAGACGTCATGAAAGCGAATGTGGTGAATGGCGTGCACCCCTGCGGATGCGGGCGCTGCCCGGCACCTGCACGGATGGCGGCGCGTCCGGCGATCGTCATCGTCGCCTGCGGCGCACCTCTAAGCGCCAGTCGGCGGCGTCGATGGCCGCGTGTTCGCTCGGGTGCTCAGGCCTTGCCCCTGGCCGCTTTCTGGTGGCGCTTCAGCAGGCGCTCGCGTTTGAGGCGGGAGAGGCGGTCGAGCCAGAAGAAGCCGTCGAGCTGGTCGATTTCGTGTTGCAGGCAGGCGGCGAGAAAGCCGGTGGCGTGGATTTCGGCGGGGTCGCCTGCGAGCGTCTGGTAGCTGACGGTGACCTCGGCGGGGCGGGTGACATCTTCCACGAGGCCGGGGAGCGAGAGGCTGCCTTCCGGATGCGTGGCGAGGCTGTCCGAGGCCTTCGTGACCTTCGGATTGACCAGCACGAGCGGTGCGGCCATGTCCTCCAGCCGGATCACAGTGGCGCGGAGGGTCTTTCCGATATGGGGTGCGGTGATGCCGAGACCGCGCGCGGCGGTAAGCGTATCGGTGAGGTCGGCCACCAGTGCGGCGAGCGCCGCGTCGAAGGTCGTCACGTCGGGGCAGGGCGTCTTCAGTGCTGTGTGCGGCCAGGTGACGATGTCGCGAACGGGCATGCTCTCTGTTCCTCTGCGGAGACGCGCGGGGCCATTCTCGGCGGTCTGCCCACGCGGCCCGCCTCAGCCGCAGGCATGCGGCGACGCGGGTGTCTCTTGTCGCGAAGGTGCAGGCGGAATGCAAGATCACCGCGCTGGAAGGCCTGTTGAGCGGAGTGCGCGGGTTGCGGTGGCCGTGACGGGGCCAGCGCGCGTCCGCTTTGCTCTCTGGACGAGACTGGCGACCCCGCTCGCGAACGGCGCCACGGGTCGGCCGGCGATGCCGATAGGTCCCCTGATATCCTGTCGCAAGCAACAGGAAACGCCGTGTTTCATATGCGGATGCAACAGCTTGCCGGAAAATGTCGGCGGCGGGGCGGGAAGGGTGGCGCTTGTGCTGGACCTCTCCCACCGACTGCGCTAGCTCAAGTGGGCCGGGCACGCCATGCCTCGATCCGCTTCGAGGACGCCGGCCGCCGATCCGCTTCCGGCCGTCGCCTTCCTTGGGGGCAGGCGGCCTGTTTTTCACGTCCTTCCGGGGAGCCGCGCGATGTCTGCCAACACCGACGAACCCGATCTCGTGCCGCCGGATGTCCGCCTGCCGGATGCCGGCATCTATGACGAGGACGATTCGGTGCGCGCCGACGTGCTGATGCACATCGCGGCGGCGATCGGCGACCGGGATGTGCTCTATCTGCGCCAGATGGTCGAACGGCTGCACCCGTCCGAACTCGGCGACATCATCGAGGCGCTGCATCCCGACCAGCGCATCGCGCTCGTCACCCTGCTCGGCGATGATTTCGATCTCTCGGTCCTGACGGAAGTGGACGAGACGATCCGCGTCGAGATCGTCGAGCAGATGCCGAACGAGCAGATCGCAGCGGCGATCGGCGAGATGGATTCGGACGATGCCGTCTACATTCTCGAAGACCTCGACCAGGAAGACCAGGACGCGATCCTCGCGCAACTGCCGTTTACGGAACGGGTGCGCCTGCGCCGCTCGCTGGATTATCCGGAATCGACGGCCGGCCGCCGCATGCAGACCGAGTTCGTCGCCGTGCCGCCGTTCTGGACGGTCGGGCAGACGATCGACTACATGCGCGAGGATGGCGACCTGCCGGAGACCTTCTCGCAGATCTTCGTCATCGATCCCACCTTCAAGCTGCTCGGCGCCGTCGATCTTGACCGCATCCTGCGTGCCAAGCGCGCGGTGAAGATCGAGACGATCATGCGGGAGACCAACCATCCGATCCCGGCCGAGATGGACCAGGAAGAGGCGGCGCAGGTCTTCGAGCAATACGACCTTCTCTCCGCCGCCGTGGTGGATGAAAACAGTCGCCTCGTCGGCGTGCTCACCATCGACGACGTGGTGGACGTGATCCAGGAAGAGGCGGAGGAAGACCTGATGCGCCTCGGCGGCGTCGGCGATGAAGAGCTGTCGGACACGATCCTCTCCACCAGCCGGTCGCGCGTGCCGTGGCTGCTGGTCAACCTCGTCACCGCCTTCTTGGCTGCCGCCGTCATCGGGCTGTTCGAGGGGACCATCGAACGCGTCGTGGCGCTGGCCGTGCTGATGCCCATCGTTGCCGGCATGGGGGGCAATGCGGGCTCGCAGACCATGACGGTTTCGGTGCGCGCGCTTGCCACCCGCGATCTCGATGCCAACAATGCTTGGCGCATCATTCGCCGCGAGGCGGGGGTCGGGCTGTTGAACGGGGTGCTGCTCGGCCTTCTGGTCGGCGTGATCGCGGGCGTTTGGTTTCAGGATCTGCCGCTCGGCGTCATCATCGCGAGCGCCATGCTGATCAACCTGATCGCGGCGGCGCTCGCCGGCATCTTCATCCCGCTGCTGCTCGATCGCTTCGGCGCCGACCCGGCCGTTTCCTCGGCGGTCTTCGTGACCACCTGCACCGACATCATTGGTTTCATGGCCTTCCTGGGCCTTGCGACCTGGTGGTTCATGGGAAATTGACTTATACGTAAAAGTCAATAAAATGGACCGCTGTAAAGCAGGATGTGCGGCGTGGAAAAGTATTACACCATTACCCAGTTGACGCGGGAATTCGGGATCTCCACCCGAACCCTGCGGTTTTACGAGGATGAGGGTCTGATCCACCCCGAACGGCGCGGTCGCACGCGGCTGTTCCGGCCGGCCGACAGGCGATTGATCCAGGAAATTCTGCGCGGCCGCCGTATCGGCTTCACCGTGGCCGAGATCCGCGAGATCATCCATGTCTACAAGGATCCGCCGGGCGAGATCGGCCAGCTTCAGCTTCTCATGCGCAAGGTCAACGAGAAGCGCGAGGAACTGCGCCAGAAGCGCAAGGACATCGACGACACGCTGTCGGAACTCGACAATGTGGAAGAGGCCTGCCTGACGCGCATGGCCGAGATCGGCGTCAGCACCTGATCTGCCGTTTCGGGCCTAGGTGCGTGGCGCCGGCCTGTATACCTATCTCTCAGATCCAGCGGGCCGTGCGGCGGCTGTAGCGCTCGAAGTCGATGCCGAAGCGCGAGAGCAGGTGCTGTTCCTCCTGGTGGATGGCGTAGAGGCTGGTCAGCGCCACGAAGAGGATCGCCATGACGAAGCACCAGGCATTTCCGTCGATCAGGCCGACGCCGGCCAGAAGCAGCGTATAGCCGAGATAGATCGGGTTGCGCGTCAGCGCGAAGGGCCCGCAGGTCACCAGATGACGGGTGCAGTGATGCGGCAGAACGGCCGTCTTGCGTTCGATCAGCGTCTTGATGGCCCACAGATCCATGGCAATTGCGCTCACCACCAGGGTGAAGCCGATGGCCCGCGCCAGGAGGCCGCCGGTATCGGCGACCGGCAGGGGGTAGCGCATGTCGAGCATCAGGGCGGTGGCCGCCGACAGGCCGAAGAGAAGCGGCGGCCAGGGATAGGTCATCGGTTTGGTGCGGAAGGCATTCACTGTGGCACTCCTTCGCTGCTTGTGCGCCCTTCGGGTCAGGGCGTGGGGGATGGGACCGGGGGAGAAGACAGGGTGCATTGCTCGCGCATCTCGGTGATGCGCGCATCGGATGTCAGGTCGATTTCGCCCTTGTTCATGGGTTCGAAGAGATTGAGGGCTTCCAGCCTGTCCAGCGTGCACTGGCAAAAGGCGGTGCAGGAGACGACGGCCGGCTCTGCGCTGCAGGCACGCACGCAGCTCTCGACGTAATTGGCCTTCAGATCCGGCGGCGGAGCGGGATGGACGAGCGAGGCGAGATAGACGAGGCCGATCAGGACGGGCTGGTGGATGAGGTAGACGGCAAGGCTGTGGCGACCGGCCGAGGCCGCGACAGTCAGCGGCGGCGTTGTGGCCGCCGATTCGGCAAGGCGACCGAGCGCGCCCATGCGCGTGCGCAGCAAGCGGGTGACGCCCATGCCGGCGAGGAAGGGGCCGATCCAGGGGAAGAGCGGCACGTAATCATTGGAGAGCGGCGGGCGCGTGGAAAGGCCGACCCACCAGAGGGCCGGCGTATCGAAAAGGGGAGCGCGCAGATAAAGCGGTGCGGCGATGGCGGCGGCGCCCAGCAGGATGGAGATCACGCCCGGCACGCGCAGGAAGGCAAGCCCGATCAGGCTGAAGGTGCCGATGGCGTGCAGGATGCCGAAGAAGATGAAGCTGTCCGGAAAGGCGAACCAGGTCGCCACGGTGATCACGGCGGCGGCGGCGTAGATCTTGCCGAGCCGCAGGAGGAAGGGCCGCCAGCGGATGGCCCCGGTGCCGTGGGCCAGAACGAGGCCGACGCCGGCGAGGAAGAGGAAGCTGCCGGCCGTGCCGCGCGCCAGCATCTTCCAGCCGCCGACGGTGGTCGTGCCCTGCTGCAGATAGCCGAAAAACTCGAGGTCCCAGCCGAAATGGTAGATCGCCATCGCGACGAGGGCGAGACCGCGCAGCATGTCGATCGCCTCGATCCGCCGGCGGGCCGGGGGGACGGGCGTGGCATACAGGTCGTTGGCCTGCCGCTCAGCGGCAACGGACGTCGTCATGGTGTGCTCCTGGAAAAAGCTATGGTCCATCGACCTTGCGTGAGGCGGGATGGCACGGTTGCAGTCCCACGGCCTCTACCCGTCCGTCGGGCGGCTGCGGATGCGATGGATGGAAGAGACTGCCCTTTGCCGGATGGTCAGGGCGAAAGAAGGGCGTTGCGCGCTTCGGAGAAGAACTGGCGGCGCAGGAGGACGAGGATGATGAGAGTCGTCGTCGCCATGAAGACGAAGGCGTTCACGAACCAGCCGAGATAGCCGATCGAGAGGAAGACGGTTCTCAGCCCCGCATTGAAGTTCATGGCCGCGATGATGTTCATCGTAGCGGCCTTTTCGACGGCATGTTCGGCCTCTTTTTCGCGGCCGGCCACATCGGACATCATGGGGATGGCGCCGATCAGGATCGAGCAATAGTTGAAGAGGCGGTAGGACCAGCCGAACTTGAAGAAGGCATAGCCGAACAGGCAGGCGAGCCCGCCCACCTTGATCTCGAAACCCTCGCGGCTGGAGTGGAAGATGAAGGGCAGGTCGGCGAAGATGGTCTGCACCTTCTCCGTGGCGCCGAGAAGCGCGAAGCAGCCGCCGAGCGCGAAGATGGTGGACGAGGCGAAGAAGGCGGTGCCCTGCTGCAGGCCGGCCAGAATCTGCGTATCGATCATGCGCAATTCGCGCCGCAGCGTGTTGCGCAGCCAGCGGCGTCGTTCCTCGATCATCAGGCGGGTCAGGCTGACGCGCGCAAAGGTGCGCGACGTATCCGTCAGCCAGTTGAAGCCGAGCCAGAGAAAGGCAAACAGCGCGAGCGCCAGGAGGTCATATTGGGTCATGGCGTTCTTGTCGCACGGCCAGCCGAAATTTCAAGGTGGGCCCTCCTGCTTGGACGCAGGCTGTGCGGTGGCCTTCATCTTTGGGGCGAGATCATGGCGCAATCGCCTGCCGCACGCGGCAGCCTGGTGCGGGCCTTTGTTGATTTCATTGGCATTCCTGCTTGGCCTGCATGGCAGCTCTCCACAATTTCGCCGGCTTGGTTATTGTGTGTCAGGCTTGGCTCAGGTAAACAGCGGCCTTGTTGGCGCCGCTCCCCCTTTCGGCGCATGACCGTTTCGGAGCTTTCGTGGAATCGACTGTCGAAAAATCCTGCTGGACGATCACCCTGCGTGTGGTTGCCGGCTTCGCCCTCGTGATGGCGGCTCTTTACCTCTTCAAGGTGCTCTGACACCTTCCCATATCCCAGGTGATGGCCTCCGGCCCGGTGCGTCGCGCCGGGCCGTCGTCATTTCGGGTGTGCCGGCAATGTCGCAGGCGTTGAAGCCGATGTCGGTCGCCCGCCCGGCGCGCCGGCGACTTGACGTTAGGCTTCGCACAACGTTTTGAATGGTCGCACTGCTTCGCAGGACTGGCGTCTGGCCGGTGCGGATGTGCGGGAGCCGGCGCCATGGCCGGTCGGGAAGGGCAATCGCGATGTTTCTGTCTGTCTTCGACGTCTTCAAGGTCGGTGTCGGCCCGTCCAGTTCCCATACGATGGGTCCGATGACGGCGGGCAACCGCTTTCTCGAGCTCATCGCCTCCAACGAGTGGCCGCGTCCGACCAATGCCGTGGTCGCTGCCATCCGCTGTTCGCTGCATGGTTCGCTGGCGCATACCGGCATTGGCCACGGTACGGGCCGGGCCGTCATTCTCGGCCTGATGGGCGAGCGGCCCGACCGGATCGACCCGGACCGCATGGACGGGCTGATCGAGACCGTGGAGCGGACGGGGCAGGTGACGCCGCCCGGCCATCCGGCCTACCAGTTCCAGCCGAAGACCGACCTGGTGTTCGACAAGAAGGTGCCGTTGCCGGGCCATGCCAATGGCATGGCGCTCGAAGCGGTCGATCGCGACGGGCGGCTGCTTCTGCGGCGGATCTATTATTCCATCGGCGGCGGCTTCGTGGTGACGGATACGGAGCTGGAGGCCATGCGCGCCACAAAGGGCAAGCCGCAGTCCGGACCAAAGGTGCCGTTTCCCTTTGCCACGGCAAAGGAGATGCTGGAGATGGCGGCACGCTCGGGACTCACCATCGCGCAGATGAAGCGCGCCAATGAAGAGGTGGTCAGAAGCCGCGAGGAACTCGATGCCGGCCTCGACCATATCTGGGACGTCATGCGCGCCTGCATCGACCGTGGCCTGACGCAGGAGGGCATCATGCCCGGTGGCCTCAAGGTGCGCCGGCGCGCTCGGATGATCCATGACAAGCTGGAGGCGGAGTGGCGTTCCAACAAGGCGAACCCGCTTCTCGCGAACGATTGGCTGAGCGTGTACGCCATGGCCGTCAACGAGGAGAATGCCGCCGGCGGCCGCGTGGTGACGGCACCGACCAACGGGGCGGCCGGCGTGGTGCCGGCAACGCTGCGCTACTACCTGCATTTCCATGAGGATGCGGATGCCGAGGGCATTCGCGACTACCTGCTGACGGCAGCGGCCGTCGGCGGCATCATCAAGACCAATGCCTCGATTTCCGGCGCCGAAGTGGGCTGCCAGGGGGAGGTGGGGTCCGCAGCCGCGATGGCGGCAGCCGGCCTTGCTGCCGTGATGGGCGGAACGCCGGAGCAGATCGAGAACGCCGCCGAAATCGCACTCGAACACCATCTCGGCATGACCTGCGATCCCGTCGCCGGCCTCGTGCAGGTGCCCTGCATCGAGCGTAATGCGCTGGGCGCCGTCAAGGCGGTCACGGCGGCTTCACTCGCGGTGAAGGGCGACGGCCAGCATTTCGTGCCGCTCGATGCCTGCATCGAGACCATGCGCCAGACCGGCATGGACATGAGCGAGAAATACAAGGAAACCTCCACCGGCGGTCTTGCCGTGAATGTGGTGGAGTGCTGAGCCGCGCGGCCGGCCTGCGGCAGGTTGCGCCTTGACCGGCCGGGCTGCCGCGCTATTCATGGCGCCATGAGCCTCAATCTGATCAAACTCTGCGTCGGCGCGGACAGTGTCGACGATCTGCGCGAGTGGGTTGCCGACCGCGCGCTGACCGCGCTTGCCGCGGGGCTTGAGCCCCACAGCCGGCATACCACCCGCATGGTGCCGAAGCGCATCGAGGAGCTTCTGCCGGACGGCTCGCTCTACTGGGTGATCAAGGGGCAGGTGCAGGCCCGCCAGAAGCTTCTCGGTATCGAGACCTTCACGGATGGCGAGGGCATCGGGCGGTGTCATCTGGTGCTGGGTCCCGAGGTGATCGAGACCGAATTCCAGCCGCGGCGTGCTTTTCAGGGGTGGCGCTATCTGGAGGCCAAGGATGCGCCGCGCGATCTCGCGGCACTTGGCACCGGCGCGGCAGAGATGCCCGCGGACCTGCGCCGCGAACTGGCCGAACTCGGCCTTCTCTGATATCTCCCGCTTATTGTCTTCAGCGCAGGCGCATCCGGAGCGCCGGGCGATGCGACATGCTTGTGACGTAGAGGTGGATCGCCACCGGGTCATGGGTCGAACGCCAGGCACGCGCGCCGTGGACGAGAAGCAGGCCGACCAGATCCTTCGTCTTCGAAGAGGGACGGGCAAGGCCGATATCGGCGATGCGGATCGCTGCTTCATGCAGGGGGTGGAGATTGCCGCGCAGGCGCGATCCCCGTCGCACCGGGGGGCGGTTGCCTTGCCCCGGCATGTTCTCATTCACAGCCATAACAAACCTCGTACGCAATACCTGATCGAGGAACACGGGCCGCAACAACACACAGTCCCGCGGAATGTCTCGAGCGTGTCCGGTGAAACCACAGAAGCTGACACGCTCGGTCTATTGTCGTGCGGCACCTTCCACAGAAGGCCGCCGCCTGGCCGGCCCGAAGGCCGGCGGAAAGCTTACTGCTGGGCGGCCCAGCACGCGAAGCCGGCACGCTTCAGCGACTTGCAGGCCGACAGCGCCTTGTCCTGGGAGCCGAAGCCGCCGAAGCGGGCGCGGTAGACCGTGGCACCGCCATCGCCGAAGGCAACGGTGAAGGGCTGGGCGACGCGGAGCGCCTTGCCACCCTTGTCCTTGGCCTTCGACAGGAGCGCGTCGGCCTGGGACTTGTCGGCGGTGGCGCCGATCTGGATGACCCAACCGCTCGGCGTGTCCTTGGCGTCGTTGGCTTCGGGGGCGGTTGCCTTGACCTTGGCCTTCGCCGTGACGGGGGCGGCGGCGGGAACGGAGTTCGTCACCTGCGCATCGACACCGGCCGGATTGGCTTCGCCAGCCGAAAGCGCTGCGTTCTGGGCGTCCAGCGTGTTGGCGGCAATCACGACGGGGTTGCGGGAGGTGACGCGCGGTGCGGCGGCATAGGCCACTTCGCGGGTCGCGGCCGGAGCCTCGTCTGCTGCCTCACCATTATAGCGCACGCTCGGAACCGGGCCGTTGTGGGGCAGATCCATGCCGGCAAGCGCCGGGTTGGCAGCCTGTACAGCTGCAGCCGTCTCGACGGTTTCGGGTACGGAGCGGGCTGCGACGCGGGCCGGAGCCTGCTGCTGGACTTCGACGGCGGCCATGGCCGGCTGTTCGATCTCCGCGCCACCGCCGCGGCGCGAGGCCTTGGGCATATAGGCGGCAACGAGGCGGCGCATCTGCGCATCGCGGGCACCGCCGCTGGTGCCACCCATGACGACGGCGACGATGCTGCGGCCATCGAGCTGGGCGGATGTCACGAGGTTGAAGCCGGAGGCGCGGGTGTAGCCGGTCTTGATGCCGTCAACGCCGCGGACATTGCCGAGCAGACGGTTGTGGTTGCCGATCACCTGCTTGCCGAACTTGAAGCTGCGGGTGGAGAAATAGGCGTAATACTGTGGGAAATGCTGGCGCAGCGCCATGCCGAGACGGGCCTGATCGCGGGCCGTCGTCATCTGGGCCGGGTTGGGCAGGCCGTTCGCATTGCGGTAGACGGTGCGCGTCATGCCGAGCGCGCGGGCCTTCTGCGTCATCATCCTGGCAAAGCGGTCTTCGGAGCCGCCGAGCAGTTCGCCGAGCGCGGTTGCCGCATCATTTGCCGAGCGGGTGACCAGCGCGAGGATCGCCTGTTCGACCGTGATGGCGCGACCGGAGCCGACGCCGAGCTTGGATGGCGGCTCCTGGGCGGCATGCTGGGAGAAGGGAACCGGTGTGTTCTTGTTGACGCGGCCGTTTTCCAAGGCCTCGAACGTCAGGTAGAGCGTCATCATCTTGGTCAGCGACGCGGGATAGCGCAGATCGTCAGCGTCCTCGCCGTAGAGAACCTTGCCGGTGCGGGCATCGACGACAATCCCGGAATATTTGGGATTGGCCGATGCGGCGGCGGTCATCATGAAGGTTGCCGCTACGCCCGCAAGTACAATGCGGCCTGCAGATTTCGTCAGGGCGGCGATCCGACGCCCGGCGGAACCGAGAATATTGTTCTGGGACACTCGCTTACTCTTCATTTCGATCTTTAGGGCGCCGCACGTCATATTCTGACGCGCATGACACGCACTAACGCCTTCATTCCATCCATCACGTGCTCCCCTGGTCAAAGCTGACGTCGGGGATGATGGTGTGGGACTGTCCGGGAGCCGCCTCCAAGCAACCGTTCCCCGGAATTTAGCCTCGTCACGGTTACCAATCAGTTTAAGGTGAATGGGTGGTTTCCGGCATTGCGCGAATTGTTCGTCTTTTCTGGTCTTCGGTCTCATTCCCGGCTGCCGTTCTCAGGAGCGGTTCAGCCGTGCGCGCACAAAGGACGAGACCTTGTGTTCGATCGCCTGCCATTGCGGCAGAAGCCGGGCGGAAAAGCGATAAAGCACCAGCAGGTCGTTTCCGATGTGGATATCCCGCATGCAGTCCGCGCCCGTGACCTCGCTGCCGGCGCCCGGCGCCAGGCAGCGAACGACGTAATCGTCGCCATTGTCCAGCTTGCCCGTGTAGAAGACATCGTCGCCATAGCCGGTTCCCGGCTTGAGGTGATGCAGCGTAAGGCCGGCGGCGGCCGGCGAGGGGGTGCCCTCGAACAGCTGGCGATAGATGGGCTCAAGGCGCCCCGACATGTCCCGCGACATGGTGCTCTGCGACAACTGCAGGAAAATCAGGCCTTCGGGATGGGTGACGTCATCAAAGGCGCGGCGGTTTTCGGCCGTATAGCCTGTCATGTCCGGCCATGTGGCGTAGAGGTCGAGGCGTTCCGTCACGCCGTCGCGGCGCTGGTCTTCCATGCGGATGTAATTGTCCGCCATGACGATCCTGTCAGGACCGATCAACTGGTGGCGCAGGGTGGTGGAGGTGGTATGGCCGGCCAGCGCCAGTCTGTCTCCGAGCTGGCGGCTTGCCAGATTGAGGCCGGCGGTCGCCAGCGCCAGGACGACAGCG
Source organism: Rhizobium sp. SG2393 (assembly GCF_042610495.1). Classification (NCBI taxonomy): domain Bacteria; kingdom Pseudomonadati; phylum Pseudomonadota; class Alphaproteobacteria; order Hyphomicrobiales; family Rhizobiaceae; genus Rhizobium; species Rhizobium sp. SG2393. The sequence goes on along the minus strand of NZ_JBHGAP010000001.1, from coordinate 850,326 downwards.
CAGGCCGTCAGCCGGTAGAGAAAGCGCGGCGAGATCAGCGGTTCATGGGCGCCGGTAGCGGCAAGGTTGGACATGCGCAGGCATCCTTGCGTCAGGTGGGGAGTCGGGCCGGGTGGCCCTCCTGCCGCAAGCTTTCGGCTGACATGGTTAATGAACCGTTAACTCCAGGCGTGCCATTCGATCGTCTGCATGCCGATGGGTGCACCGAGCGCGTCTTCCGAAAGGATCGTCGTTCCGAAACGCATCTCACTCGGTCTCATGATGGCCACGGGTGTCGCAGGACGGAAAAGGCCGGCCCCGGGGACAACGGGACCGGCCTCATGTGCCCGGGCGGGACAGGGTGACAGAGGCCCGGGCGTTCCCGAGGTTGCGCGGACCGTGACACCGCGCCTCCCCGTGTCTGGCAAGGCGGCGGGCCGCGGCCCGCGCCTCAAGAGCAATCAGCGCACGCTACCGACGACAGGCGCGCGGCCGTCCTCGATCTTGACCCAGCGTCCGGAGTTTTCCGACGATTGGCGCTTGAGGTAGGTGTATTCCGTGTCGGACCACAGCAGGACCTTGGTGCGCATATTGTCGAGCACGAAGTCGCCGCGGTCGGTGCGCACCGTCAGAACGGCGTGGCCGTCACCATTGGGCTGCAGGACCACCGTGATCAGCAGGTTTGCAGGCGAAAAGCCGGCCTGCATCAGTTCGCGGCGCTTGAGCAGCGCATAATCCTCGCAGTCGCCGACAGTCGTCGGATAAGCCCAGCGCTCTTCGACGCCGTAGATTTCCATGTCGGTCATCGGCTTGATCTTCTCGTTGACGTCGTAGTTGACGGCGAGGATCTGGCGCCAGCTTTCCTTCGTCAGCAGTTCCGGGCCCGGGTCCTGACCGTTGGAGCGGCATTCGCCCGGGTTTTCCTTGCAGAACTCGTAGTGCCCGATCGGCGGGTTCGTCGTTCCGATGATCTGCATGTTGGCCGGCACTGCGGATGCGCCGTGGGCCAGAAGCGTCGAGGCGATCAGGCCGAGCAATGCTGACTTCGCGAGAGGTGTTGGCATGTCTGTCTCCCCGTTATGGTTTGACAATGCCAGATATATTTTGATCCATCGCGAAATTGCGTAGCTCAATTCAATCTATATTTGGATTTTACTTGAAGAAAACTTGAGTAAATCTTTCCATTGTTTTGAGTAAAACGCGTGCGACGTTTGAATAAATTTTGTCACAAATCCCGCGCGCCGGTTGCTATCCCATTGAATTTGCTTCGTGCTGGAGGGAGGCTCGCAGCCGAGGAGGTGGTGCGGTCTCGACGGGTGTGCGGCGTGGCGCTGATCCTGTGCGAGGCAAAGCCGATTTCCTGCCGGTGCCTGATGAAAGTCGGCGAAAAAAAATGTTTCAGCTCGGCACGCATGAGGGGTGCGGCGGGCGTGCCGGGTTCCGTTTCGACACAGATCCGTTGCCGCGACGGACGTCGCAGGTTTGGTGCGGTCGCCATGGGGCGTGTCTTCAACGGTGCGGAAAGAGCATGCGAGCGCATCCCGGGAGCGACCTGGTCGTTCTTGCGGGCGATGCGTGGCTGTGGCTGTCGCCTGGGCGGGCAACGGCCTTGAGGATGGGAGAGCGAGGTTCAGATCAGGATGGCGTGCCGATCGGGGGCATTGTCCGACGCCGAAGCGATGACGCGTCAGCTTGACATGCGACGGGGATCAAAAGCCGGGTGGGACCGGTGAAAGATGGGCCGGCTGATGGCGAGCGGTGCTCGACAGCTCAGAGAAATTCGACGAGCGTCTCGCGGGTCTGGACACCGACGAACTCGATGGCGACGCCTTCCTGGAAATGGCGGACGACACGGCCGCGGATCGAGCCGATCAGGACCGGCGTGCCGAGCGGCGGGCGGTTGTCGACATCGACGGCGCAGCCCGACAGCGACAGGTCGATCAGGCGGCAGGGTTCGACGCTGCCATCCTCGCGCGAAAGGGTCGTGCGTGTGCGGCGCGGCTGGATACGATCATGGCGGCGATCTTCGGGCAGGCCGAGTTCGTGCTTGTTGGCGATCCAGGTGAGCTGTGCGGCGAGCTTTTCACGCTTGCGCTCGGGCGCGACGATCTGCAGGACAAAACCGCCATCGGCGAAGCGGGCGACCGTGCCCTCGATGCGGCCGACATGATCCATGTAGGCGATGATGCGTTCGCCCTTGCGGGGCATGACTTCGCACATCATCACGGCGTCGCCCGGCGACATCTCTGCCGCCATGCAATCATATTCCTCATGATTGGACAGCATGAGACGCCCGGACAGCCTGACGCCGACGCGCTGGAAGGCGCCCTCGTCATACTGCTTCGCCTGGGAGACGCCGGTCTGCTGGAACTGATACATGATGGACTGCCTGCACAAGAGAACGTACAGGCGGGACTGTAGCGCCAGCAGGTTAATACGCGGTGTCTCACATACACCGACTTTCACGATAATCCGCCGTCGAGAATTCCAAGCGGCCCGAGGCGGCGTGCGGCACCCTTCCATCGCCAGTCGTGGTCTGCGGAGCGGTCCTTTTCGTTGTCCGGCGCGGGTGCCGGCGGGGGAACGATGACGGAAAGCCCGGTCTGTTCCAAGACGATAATCGGCAGCGCCGCTTCCGACATCTGAAGGCCGATCATGTCCATGGCACCCAGAAGCCGCGTCGGCTGTCCGTCTGGATCCGCAAGGGGAAACAAGGGGATGTCGAAGCGGAGGCGGTCGTCGTGGAGCGTGGTTGCCGCAGCCGCCAGGCTCATGGGTCTGGCCTCCTCCAGCACGCGGCGGGCGGTGCGGGCGGTCTGGCGGTGCTGGTCGCGGCGCCACAGGCGGCTAAACGGCGTGCCACGCAATTCCCGTCCGAAGAGGGTGCAGACGCGCGTGCCGGCAAGCCGCAACCGGTGGTCGCCATCGGCTTCGGCCTCGAGGATGAAGAGATCCGGCAGGATGCTTGCGAGGGAGGCCGGATCGATCTGCGTGCGAAGCGGCATGGGGCGTCCGGCGCGAAGCTCCGTCCAGTATTGGAACAGCCTTGCGGAAAGCGGCGTGCGCATTCGTGTCATTCTCCGTAACCTGCCCCATCATGGAACAGACAAACGCGGGATTTCCGGCGTCGATACGGACAATGCGAAAAGCGTGCCAGATGGGACGCACGCGACATGGCGCTGGCGCGCGAACGGGCGGCGAAATCAGTTTGCAGGCGTCCGGGCGCTTCGATAAGACATCGCGGGGCGGGCGCAGGATGCCTGACCGTGGCCACTGGCGCGATCCCGTGTCGGCTGGCCGATGCGGCGGGCGAGCGCGGGGCGCGAGGAAGCGGAGCCAGGGATGAACGGTACGGAAGACACCAGACCCGAATTGGCGCCGGAGCCGCCGCGCCGCGAGCCGGCGTTCAACCTGCCTGCGCCGCTCGTGGTCATGAGCGCGGTCCTGATCCTCATCCATCTGGTGCGCGTCTATCTGCTCAGCCCGGAGCAGGACGCCGAACTCATCTTCAACTTTGCCTTCCTGCCGGCGCGCTACTCCCATCCGCTGGCCGATCAGGGGCTTGCATGGCTGTGGTCGCCGGTGACCTACTCGCTGCTGCATGGCGGCTTCGAGCACCTGATCTTCAACCTGTTCTGGATGGTCGCCTTCGGCGCGCCGGTGGTTCGGCGGATCGGGACCTTGCGCTTCGTGCTCTTCTGGCTCCTGTCGGCCGTTGGCGCCATTGCCCTGCACCTGGCCATGCACTGGAACGACATGAGCGTGGTCATCGGTGCCTCGGGCGTGGTTTCGGGATTGATGGGGGCAGCGGCGCGATTCGTCTTTTCGCCAAGCGGGCGGGTGAGTCGCCAGTTTGCCCATCTCAACCGGCGACTGAGCATCGGGGAGGCCCTGTCGAACCGCTCCGTGCTGGTCTTCACGGGTATCTGGTTCATCACCAATCTGGTGGTCGGCGTCGCCTCGCTGTTTGCGGTCGGTGGCGCGCCGATCGCCTGGGAAGCGCATGTCGGCGGCTTTCTTTTCGGCTTTCTGCTGTTCGGCCTGTTCGACCCGCGTCAGGCCTGAACGGACCCAAAAGCCGCTCCTCGCGTTAACCTCCCGGTAATGTGTCCGCGATCGGTGCTTGATTTCGCCCTATCTCGGGCGCACCATGACCACTTCCGCATGATCGGGGCAGGGAGAGCCCCGAGCGGAAGTTTCGCCACATCAATGGGAGGATGTGCATGTCCGTGAATGTCAAGATCATACTGGATCAGAAGGGCCGCAACGTCGTCACCGTGGGACCGCAGGTCACGATGCGACAGGCCGCACGCTATCTCAACGAACACCATGTCGGCGCTTTGATCGTCGTCGAAGGCAATGACCGCATCGTCGGCATTCTCGCCGAGCGCGATATCGTCTCTTCCGTTGCCAAGCATGGTGCGGACTGCCTCGAAAAGCCGGTCTCCGCCTTCATGTGGGGCAATGTCTATTGCTGCACCGAGGACATGACGGTCGGCACGCTGATGGAAAAGATGACGCGTCTGCGTGCCCGCCACCTGCCGGTGGAGCGCGACGGGCGGCTGTCCGGCATCATCTCGATCGGCGACGTGGTGCGCCACCACATCGAGGCGATCGAGCGCGAAGCCGAGCACATCAAGGCCTATATCGCCGGCTGATCCGGACGCTTGACGCGCTGGCGCCCTTCGGCGTGGTGGCGGGATGCCGTCACCACGCACAAGCGCTCTGTGCCAAGGATTTCAGGCGATGATCAGCGCAGGGCTTCCGTCTGCATACGGCGGATCTCGGCCAGCTTGGCGCTGGCCTCATTATAGCCCCGGTCAATCGCTTCCGATGCGCGGTGGAATTCGGACAGGCCGATATCGGAGAGCTTCGGCAGCAAAGCCAGATCCGGTGGATCACCCGCCAGGCGCGCGCGCGAAATGCGATCCTGAATGATGTTGAACGCCTGGACCATGACGCTGGTGACGCCAAGCCGCGAATTGGGATTGTGGGCGGCGGCCGCTTTCTCGTCTTCGGGCGTGACAACTGCGGCCGTGTGCTTGACGACGGCGGAGCGGCCATAGAGGTCGTAGTGCAGGTTCACGGCGACGACCAGCGGCTGCTCGTAGGAGCGGCAGACGGAGACGGGGACCGGATTGACCAGCGCGCCATCCACCAGCGTGCGGTGGTTGCACTTGATGGGTTCGAAGATGCCGGGCAGGGCGTAGGAGGCGCGGATCGCCGTGATGAGCGAGCCGCGCTCGATCCACACTTCATGACCTGTCTGGATTTCCGTCGCGACGGCGACGAAGGGGCGGTCGAGATGTTCGATCGACAGATCCTGCAGATGTTCCTGCATGCGCTTGGTGAGCCGCAGGCCGCCCAGAAGGCCGCCGCCGCCAATGGCGAAATCGAGAAGGCCGGCGATGCGCCGGACCGTCAGAGAGCGAGCGAAGGACTCCAGTTCATCCAGCTTGCCGGCGAGGTAGCAGCCGCCGACGAGGGCGCCGATCGAGGTGCCCGCGATCATGCCGACCTCGATGCCGGCTTCGTCCAGGGCGCGCAAGACGCCGATATGGGCCCAGCCGCGCGCCGCGCCGCCGCCCAGCGCCAGCGCGATCTTTGCCTTGCGGGGTGGGGCAGGCTCGGGAATGAGGGGCGTGGTTGCACCCATCTGCTGGCTTGGGCCGTCAGCACTCTGGGTACGCAGGAAACTCCAGTTCAACACGTTGCCCTCCAGTCAGGCCGCCGCGCAGATGCGTGCCGGTCCTTGCCCGCCCGCCTGCGTCGCCACAGAACGGGCCGTGCAGCCGCTTTTGCCGGTTGCTGGGATCTTCATGGGAAAAATCCAGTGCCAGAAGCGGTGTCTGACCAGTAAAGCCGAAATTTGGTTTCATTTCGATGAAGTGTCGGAATGTCTGTGCTGAAACCGGGCAGATGCTTAATTTTTGCCATAGACGTCAGCGGGGTCGAAGCTCGGATCGCCACCGGTCACGGTGAGGCGGGCCTGCCCGTTCTCCAGCGTGACGCTGCGGTAGAAGCATGAACGGCGGCCCGTGTGGCAGGTCGCGTCATGCCCCGCGACCTCGACCTTCAGCCAAATGGCGTCCTGGTCGCAGTCTGTCAGGATCTGGCGCACGGTCTGGAGATTTCCAGAGGTCTCGCCCTTTTTCCAGAGCTTGCCGCGCGAGCGGCTGTAATAATGCGCGATGCCGGTCTCTATGGTCAGCGAAAGCGCCTCGGCATTCATGTGCGCCACCATCAGCAGTTCGCCGTCGCGGGCGTCCGTCACCACGGCCGTCACGAGGCCATGGGCATCGAAGCGCGGTGACAACAAAACGCCTTCCTCAAGCGTCGGCTTGTCGGAAGGCGCGGGTTCGAAGGTGATGGTCATGCTGGGCTCCCGCTTGGTGCCGGAGCCCCGCGTTTCAGATCAGCGGAAGCCCCGGATCATGGTCATGAAGCGGACCTGTTCGGCCGGCTCGGTCTTGAACGAACCGGTAAAGGTCGTCGTCAGCGTTGTCGAGCCCTGCTTCTGGATGCCGCGCATGGCCATGCACATATGCTCGGCCTCCACCATGACGGCAACGCCGCGCGGACGCAGGCTCTCGTCGATGGCCCTGGCGATCTGCGAGGTCATGGTTTCCTGGGTCTGAAGGCGGCGGCCGAAGATCTCGACGACGCGGGCGATCTTGGACAGGCCAAGCACGCGGCCATTCGGCAGGTAGGCGACATGGGCCTTGCCGATGATCGGCACCATGTGATGCTCGCAGTGTGAGAAGAACGGGATGTCCTTGACGAGCACGATGTCGTCATAGCCTGCCACTTCCTCGAAGGTGCGGCCGAGCACGTCTTCCGGCGCCTGGTCGTAGCCGGAGAAAAGTTCCTTGTAGGCCTTGGCGACGCGCTTGGGCGTATCCAGCAGGCCCTCACGGTTCGGATCGTCGCCGGCCCAGCGCAGGAGAACGCGGATCGCGTCCTCGGCTTCCTTCTGGGTGGGGCGATCCCCTTCGCTGTCGGCGAAGGAGGGAAAATTCTTCACGATGGCATCCATGGTACGGCCTCTTGCGCGACGATCGCGGTACGACGATGATCATTCGGACGCTACGCCGCTGGCCGAGCACCTGTCAGACAGGTGTGGGTTCCGTTGGCGGGCTCCGGGGCTTTCCGGACATCTGCATTTCGTGTCGCAGATGCCTTCCGGCACGGTTTCCCAAACAACAGGCGACAGCCGCAGGTCTTGCGGACCTGTCACCCCAACACGACATAGCATATAGTATGGCGCTATATCCGTGAAAGAGCACGTGAGCGACGCGCTGTGCTTTTTTCCGACATACGGCGCAAAATTCGTTACGGATCAGCGCTGCCGACGAAATGCTGAAACTTTGACAGGGCCCGGCCGCCTCTTGGCCGGACGGGCCGCTCAGGACGAACCGATGATCGACGATATCTACAGCAGCCGCATCCTCGATTTTGCCGGCAATATCGGCCGCATCGGCCGGCTTGCTGCACCGGACGCGACCGCATCGGCCCATTCCAAGCTCTGCGGATCACGGGTGACGGTCGATCTTGCGGTGCGGAACGGGCAGGTGGTGGATTTCGCCCATGAGGTAAAGGCCTGCGCGCTGGGGCAGGCGTCCTCCGCCATCATGGCGGCCCATGTCGTCGGCGCTTCCGTGGAGGAGGTGCGTGCGGCCCGCCAGGCCATGGTCGCCATGCTGACCGCTGAGGGGGAGGGACCCGAGGGGCGGTTTTCGGACATGCGGTTTCTCAAGCCCGTTAAGGATTACAAGGCACGGCATGCCTCGACGCTTCTGACCTTCGATGCCGTCTGCGCCTGTCTGGACCAGATCGAGGCGGAGGCTGAGGGTGCCTTGGCGCCGTCGGCTGCCGTCTAGCCATGTGCTCCGAGCATCCTATGTGCTCCGACGACAAGGAGACGGGTAGCGATGCGCCGCCCCGGCGCTTTTCCCGCAACTGGCAGGGCGCTTTTCCGAAGACGCCCGGCCGGCTTTTCGGCCTTGTCCTCATCCGCGCCTACCAGCTCACGCTCTCCTCGCTCATCGGCCAGTCCTGCCGGCATGCGCCGACCTGCTCGGAATATGGCTACGAGGCCGTGGCGCGCTTCGGCCTGTGGCGCGGCGGGTTCATGGCGCTGTTTCGCGTGCTGCGCTGCGGACCGGGCGGCACCCATGGCTTCGATCCTGTGCCGGAGCAGCTTGCGCCGCATTTCGTCTGGTGGGCGCCCTGGCGGCTGTGGGCCGTGTCGCGGCCGCACTGAGGGCCGGTGTCACAGGCCGACATTGGGACGGTCGATGATCTCGCGCAGGGCAAAGCTCGAATTGATCTTCACCACATGGGGGAGCGCGGAGAGCCAGTCGCGGTGGATGCGCTCGTAATCCTCCAGATCGCGCGCGGCGATGCGCAGGATGTAGTCGTATTCGCCGGACATGAGATAGCAGACAAGCACGTTCGGACAGAGTTTGACCGCCGCCTCGAATTCCGACAGCGTCTTGGCGAACTGGCCGGACAGCGAGATGTGGACGATGGCGATGATCTTGTAATCCAGCGCCCGGTGCGACAATCTCGCCTGATAGCCGCTGATGACGCCGCTTTTTTCGAGAATATCCAGCCGGCGCGAGCAGGCAGATGGCGACAGGCCGACCTTCTCGGCCAGTTCCGCATTGGAAATGCGGCCGTGGTGCTGAAGCACTCTCAGCATCGCAGTATCGATGGCATCCAGGGCGGACATTCGAATTTCCTTCGATCATATCGTTTCAGATTCGCAGGATATTCTGAATTTAGCGTTCGCAGCCGAAACTTTGCAAGGACATTTCCGCTTTCCGGAGTCAGGCTCTCGATCCTCAGGAAAGGCCGCGGAAAGGGAGCACAATGCGGGTCGGATGTCCGAAGGAAATCAAGAATCACGAGTATCGCGTCGGCCTGACGCCGGGTGCGGTGCGCGAATATGTGGCGCACGGCCATGAGGTGCTGATCGAGACCAAGGCCGGGGCCGGCATCGGCGCTGACGACGACGCCTATCGCGCCGCCGGCGCGAAGATCGTCGGCACGGCCAGGGAGATCTTCGAGAAGGCCGACATGGTCGTGAAGGTTAAGGAGCCGCAGCCGGAGGAATGGGTTCAGCTGCGCGAGGGCCAGATCCTCTACACCTACCTGCATCTGGCGCCCGATCCGGCCCAGACGAAGGGTCTGCTTGACAGCGGCGTCACCGCCATCGCCTACGAGACGGTGACGGACGAGCGCGGCGGGCTGCCGCTTCTGGCCCCCATGTCGGAAGTAGCCGGGCGGCTCTCCATCCAGGCGGGCGCCACGGCCCTGCAGAAGGCCAATGGCGGACGCGGCATCCTGCTCGGCGGCGTGCCGGGCGTGCTGCCGGCCAAGGTCACCGTGATCGGCGGCGGCGTGGTCGGCCTGCATGCGGCGCGCATGGCCGTCGGGCTCGGGGCGGATGTAACGATCCTCGATCGCTCCCTGCCGCGCCTGCGCCAGCTTGACGATCTCTTCGCCGGCCGCATCCACACGCGCTATTCCACCATCGACGCGCTGGAGGAGGAGGTGTTTTCAGCCGACCTCGTGATCGGCGCGGTGCTGATCCCCGGAGCGGCTGCGCCGAAGCTGGTAACGCGCGAGATGCTGTCGGGCATGAAGCAGGGCGCGGTCATCGTCGATGTCGCCATCGACCAGGGCGGCTGCTTTGAGACCTCGCATGCCACGACCCATTCCGACCCGACCTATGTGGTGGACGGTGTCATCCACTACTGCGTCGCCAACATGCCGGGCGCCGTGCCTGTCACCTCGGCCCACGCGCTGAACAACGCCACCCTCCACCACGGCCTGCAACTGGCCGATCGCGGCCTGAAGGCGATTGCCGAGGACCGGCATCTGCGCGCCGGCCTTAATGTGCACCGGGGACGGGTGACGAATGCGCCGGTGGCCGAAGCGCTGGGCTACGAGGTCCAGCCGGCCGAGCGTGCCTTGCAGGTGGCGTAAGAGACGTTTCCCGGGTGGCCGGCGCTTACAAGGTGCCGGTTACGCCCTCGTTCTGCGCCAGACCCGATCCGGCGAATGGCCGTATCCGGTCTTTGGGCATACTCGGTCTGCGAAGCGACAGCGTTTCGGATGGACATCGCCGGGCGCTGCAAAGGCGGCGCGCGTGTGACAGCCACTGACGGCAGCCTGTCGCGTGTTCCGGGATTGATGCGACACGCAGTCGATATCGTTCTCGCATGTCTTTCTCCTGAAACCGCGCAACATTTTCAGGATACCTGCTTCAGGCCCGGTCATCCAGGAACCGGCACCCCACAACAGCAAAACGCCGGAGCGCATGAGCACTCCGGCGTTTTCATGTGTTCTGTTCCTGCCCGATCCGGATCGCCGCGCGTCAGCGGCCGGCACCCGCTCGGTTCAGGTTGCGTCAGTTCAGGCGGGCGCGGACTTCGCCGAGCGCGCTGTTGAACAGCTCGTTCTGGGTCGAAGCGTCGGACTTGGCGGCAATCACCTTTTCGGCGGCGGCGATGGCCAGATCGACGGCGGCGGAACGCACGGCGTTGATCGCGTCGCTTTCGGCCTGGCGGATCTTCTGTTCCGACAGAGCCGTGCGGCGGGCGACGTATTCTTCCGTCTTCGCCTTGGCTTCGGCGGTCAGCGCATCGGCTTCGCGCTTGGCAGCGGCGACGATGGATGCGGCTTCCTGCTCGGCGTCCTTGCGCTTGCGCTGGAACTCGGCGACGAGCGCCTGGGCTTCTTCACGCAGACGCTTGGCTTCGGCCAGCTCGTTGCTGATCTTGTTGGCGCGGTCGTCGAGCGACTTGGCCAGCATGCCCGGAACCTTCAGGTACACCATCAGGCCGAGGAAGATGAGAAGGCCGACAAAGGCCCAGACTGTTGCAAGGGAGGTCAAATCCATGGCGCGTCTCCCTTACTTTGCAGACTGCACGGCGGCAGCTACGTCGGCTTCGCTGGCCTTGGGGCCGATGAGGCGTTCGACGACGGCGCCTGCCGTTTCGGTGGCGATCGTGCCGACTTCGGCCAGCGCCTTCGCCTTGATGTCGGCGATGCGGACTTCGGCGGCGGAGATCTTCTGGGTCAGGTCCGCTTCGAGCGCGGCGCGCTCTGCGTCAGCCTTGGCCTTGGCGGCATCGCGCGCTTCCGAAGCGATCGCATTGCCCTTGGCCTTGGCGGCTGCCAGTTCCTGTTCGTAGGATGCGATGGCCGCATCGGCCTCGGCCTTCAGGCGGGCGGCCTCATCGAGGTCCTGCGCGATCCGGTCGTGGCGTGTCTCGAGAATTCCGCCAATGCGCGGAATGATGACCTTGCTCATCAGGAGGTAGAACAGGCCAAAGGAAATCGCGAGCCAGAGAAGCTGCGATGCGAAATGGGTTGTGTCGAAGGGCGGGAAAACGCCTCCGTGACCGCCTTCGTGGGCTACACCGGTTTCGGTGTGAAGCTCACCGGCCGGAGCAGCGGCGTCATGTCCTGCTGCTGCGCCTTCCGTTGCGGTCGGCTCTGTCGTGGTTGACTGGGCGTAGGCCGCGGTCACAAACATGCTCACCTCCAGGTGCACTCAAATCGAGCGACCGCGGCGCACGCTGGCGCGCCGCGGTCGTGCCTTGCCGATATCAGACGGCGAAGAGCAGGAGGAGAGCGATGAGCAGCGAGAAGATGCCCAGAGCTTCCGTAACGGCGAAGCCGAATACCAGGCGGCCGAACTGGCCGTCAGCAGCCGACGGGTTGCGCAGGGCGCCGGCAAGGTAGTTGCCGAAGATGTTGCCAAGGCCGAGAGCCGTGCCGGCCATGCCGAGGGTCGCGATGCCTGCGCCGAGGTACTTTGCTGCTTCCGCTTCCATGTGAAACTCCTTCGAAATGGTTGTTGCGGCTATTCTTGTGGCGCCCGGAAGACAGGGCGCCGACGACGTTCAATCCTCAGTGACCGCCCGGGTGCACCGCGTCGTTGAGGTACATGCACGTCAGTACCGCAAAGACGTAGGCCTGCAGGAAGGCTACGAGGAATTCGAGACCGGTGAGGGCCACCGTCATGGCGAGCGGCAGAACCGCGCCGCCAATGCCGACGGCACCGAGCGTGCTGAGCGTGGCAACGAAGCCCGCGAACACCTTCAGCGTGATGTGACCGGCCAGCATGTTGGCGAAGAGACGAACCGAGAGGCTGATCGGACGCGAGAGGAACGAGATGACCTCGATCGCGACGACGAGCGGCAGAAGCGCACCCGGAACGCCATGGGGCACGAAGAGGCCGAGGAAGCCGAAGCCGTGCTTGTAGAAACCGTAGACGACGACCGTCAGGATGACGAAGAGCGCCAGAGCGAAGGTGACGATGATCTGCGAGGTGACCGTGAAGAAGTAGGGCACCATGCCGAGCAGGTTCGCGGTGAGCACGAACATGAACAGCGAGAAGACCATCGGGAAGAACTTCATGCCGTGGCTGCCGGCGCCTTCGCGCAGCATCGAGGCGATGAATTCGTAGGAGAGCTCGGACACCGACTGGAGGCGGCCGGGAATGAGGCCGCGCTGCGAGGTCGTGAGGTACAGGAAGCCGGTGGCGAGAACCACGGCGGCGACCATGAAGAGCGAGGAATTGGTGAAGGAGAAGTCGATGCCGCCAATTTCGATCGGAACGATCTTGTTGACCACAAACTGGTGTACCGGATCTACCTTGTCGCCTGCCACAGCCGCTCTCTCTGTCTTGTTGCCCGCCTTGCGGCCGGCCTGTTCGCGATCCGACCGGCCGTCAGGGCCCGTCGTTCTTATCCCTGCCGCCCATGCGGTCGACCGGATGGGGCGAAGCCACCATTCCCGCCGCGCGCATCACGTTCAGCACGCCGGCACAGAAGCCGAGGAGAAGGAACACGATCATTCCCCACGGCCCTGTAGCCGCAAAATTGTCCAAAAGCCAGCCCAGAATCGCACCGACGATGACGGCTGCAATGAATTCGCTCGAAAGCTTGACAGCCATGGCGTAACCCTTGCGGGTCTCGCTCGCACGCTCGTCAGCGGCCTTGATCTCCTCATCGTTCCGCCGGCGCCCCTTGAGGTTGGTCTCAAGCTTCCTCAGGCGTGCCTCGGGACTGTCTTCGGGTTTCTCCGCCATGGCCTTTTCTCCCTTTCGCTTCGCGCCGCATCATGTGCTGCGGCGGGATGACAAGGGCTGAAACTGCGCGGTGGCGGCCCGTTTTCAAGTCGGCCGCAACATAGTTTTAGGCCTCCCGCTAGTCAAGGCAGGGGCTTGCGCATTGCAGCGCATTAATTTCTCATGAAATCAAAGGGATAAGACGAAGGTCGGATTCGCCGCAGGGAATCTCTGGGGAATCGCTTGTGCGGCGCAACGAATTGCACCGCCTCACGAAAGCGTCATCGCCTTGTCTGGAATCAGGACCAGCCGCCGCCATAGGTGCGATAGAAGATGTGTTTGCCGATCTGGCCGACCCGCTTCATCGTCGGCGCCCAGTTCGGGCGCACATAGGTGGCGTGGTAATGGGTGGCGGAGCCCACTTCCGGCAACCAGATCTTGCCCGCGGTGACGGCCATGGCGACTTCCTTGGCCATTTTCCAGTGGGTGTGGGAATGCACCACGTCCTTGATGAAGTCGCAGGCGAACGAGAACTGGCAGCGATTGCGCCACTGTTCGTTCTGGTAGACGACGCCGCAGATGGTCTTCGGATAGGCGGGATTGCGCACGCGGTTGAGGATCACCTGCGCGACCGCGGCCTGACCTTTGAGGGATTCGCCGCGCGCCTCGAAATAGATCCCGTTTGCCAGGCATTCCTGCTCCGCTGCGGTGAAGACCTCCGGCGGCAGCGGTGTTGCGGCCCAGGCGTGGTCTTCGGGGGAGATCTGCGGGATGAAACGGCCGCGGCTGTCCTTGTCGGTCAAGATCGAATCGAAGGGCGACTGGCGGGCGTAGTCCGGCGCAGGTTCGGCATAGGCGGTGGCGAGAATGTCGGGCTTGGTGTTGGTGACGAGGCTTGCCAGCATGGGCGAGACCTGCGGATCGGCCGGTTCCGGCTTCTTGCGATAGAAGGCGGTGGCGATCTCGATTTCGCGGCCCTTGATCTTCGGGCGGGCGAAGGTCATGCGCTCCTTCCCGTCGAAATCGGGCTCCAGCAGCATGGAGTGGCGCTCGAGGATCGAGCCGGCAGTGAAATCCTTGGGCGGGGTGACGGGCACGACGGCGACGATTCGGCCCTTCTTGTCGCGGCGGTTGACGCGGTCTTCGTCCGGCGTCCCCGCCTCGTTCTTCTTGTCCCCCGTCAGCGCGGCCATGCGGCCATCGGGAAGGCGAAGGCCTGCGCCATCGGCCAATGCGCCGGTGGTGATGGGGTCGTTGAAGACCATCTCGACCTCGTGCACGGAGCCGGCGGGCGAGGTCGTCATATACATGCGCCAGCGTTCGCCGCCCCGGTTGATGCCGGAGAGATAGGTTGCGAGATCGGAATGGGCGGCATCGGTGGGCGTGCCGACGAAGGTGAGAATGCCGAGGAGGACGGGGCTGAGGAGCCCGAGGACCGACTGACCTGCCGTGCGGCGAGAAGCATGACGCTGACGCAAAAGACCGACTCCAAGGGAACGCGAACTGCACTGAAACGACAGGCGCCTGCACAGCGGCACCGGCGGCGACAGGCGGGGGCAACACCCTGCCGGCCGGGGCTTTCGGCCCGTTCGCCATGGTCGGAAAAATGAAGCATTAACCTTGATGTTTGGTTAATCGGCGCTTGCGGAGATCGGCGGGGCGCGAAAATGGCCGCCCTCGCATCCCGGCCCGACGGACATGATGGAGGGCGCCGGGTGCGTTACAATCCGGCGCGCTGCGCGAGTGCCAGCAGTTCCTCGTCGGAGAGCGGCGTGACTTCGGCCGTCGAGGTCGCGACGGGAGAGAAGCCGAAGCGCTGGTAGAGCTGGACGGCGCGGGGATGGTCGAGGTTGTTGGTGGTGGTGACGACGCGCTTCGGGGCCTCCGCCCAGGCGGCGTGGAGGGCCTGGAGCAGGAACCATTTGCCGAGACCCAGGCCGAGAGCGTGTTCCATCAGGCCGAAATGGGTGAGCTCCACCGTCTCCTCATCGATCTTCAGCAGCTCGAAGAAGCCGGCCGGAGCGCCGTTGACGTAAAGGACAGTCACGGAATTCCGGGGATCGTGCAGGGTCGCGGCCAGCGTGTCGCTGTCCATGCGCAGCCGGTCCGTCCACTGCCAGCGGCGCCCCACCTGAAGATAGAGGAAACGGTAGTAGGGCAGCGGGATTTCCGGCACGCGCAGGATGGCCGTCTGGATGTTGACCGGCACCGGCAGGCTCTGGCGCGGCGGCGCGGTCATTTCAAGCGCGGTGACGTGGGCGATGATCGTGCCGGTCGTGGGCTCCTGCTCGGCCGCCGCCGCGGTTGCGGGGCCGGGATCGCGTCCGATGCGCGGGATGTCGTTACCAATCATGCGGTCAGCGATCCTTCTTCGGGGTCGGCTCGGTGGTGACGGGCGTGTCGCTCCGGCTGCCCCATTCCGACCAGGACCCGTCATAGAGCGTATTGTCGGTATGGCCAAGCGAGTGCAGGGCCAGCGTGATCGTCGCTGCGGTCACGCCGGAGCCGCAGGAGGTGACGATCGGGCGGTCGAGGTCGATCCCGGCTTCGGTGATCAGGGTCTTGAGCTCTGCGAGCGTCTTCAGCCTGCCGTCGCTTGCGAAACTGCCGGCGGGCAGGTTGAGCGCGCCGGGCATGTGGCCGGACCGCATGCCGGGGCGCGGCTCGGCTTCCGTGCCGAGGAAACGGCCCGGACCGCGCGCGTCGGCAATCTGCACGGAGCCGTTATCCACGATGGCGCGCATCGCGTCGAAGCTTGTCACGGCATCCCCGTTGTAGGTCGGGGTGAAGGTGGCTGGCTGTGGGGTGGTCTGGACTGTCACCAGCGCGCGCCCCTCGTGCTTCCAGCCATCCAGCCCGCCATCGAGCACGAAGACCTTCCGTGCGCCCATGATGCGGAACAGCCACCAGACCCTGGGGGCGGAAAACAGGCCCGGGCCGTCATAGACGACGATCGTATCCGTCTCGGCGATGCCGAGCGCGCCGACGGCGGCGGCAAAAGCCTCAGGCGACGGCACGGAATGCGGCAGGCCGGTCGTCTTGTCGGCGATCTCGTCCTGATCGAAGAAGACGGCGCCCCGGATGTGGCCGGCCTCGTATTCGGCCCGGCCGTTGCGGTTGTGGGCGGGCAGATACCAGGCGGCATCGACGATGCGTATGTTTTGATCGTCGAGCCGGTCTTCCAGCCAGCTGGCGGAAACGACGAAGGGGCTCTTCTCTTCGCTCATGGGATTTTCGCTTTCGAATGGGACACGGATGGCGGCGGGTGTACGGCGCGGGCGAGCCGCGCTCAGGTCGCGGGGTCCGGCGTGCCGAACCGGATGCGGAAGCGGCGGTTTTCCTTGCCCTTCTTCTCGATGCGGGCAATGTGGATGGCGCCGACTTCGCCCGTCTCGGAGACGTGGGTGCCGCCGCAGGGTTGGCTGTCGATGGCGGCGTCCTTGCCGATGCAGACAAGGCTGACGCGGCCGAGGCCGACCGGGGGGCGGACGTTCTTCGACTTGACGATACCGGGATTGGCCAGCAGCTCGTCGTCAGTGATCCACTGGAGGTAGACGGGGTGGTTTTCGTTGACCAGCCGCATGAGGTCGGCGGTCACGGCGTCGCGGTCGATGGTCTCGCCCATGTCGAAATCGACCCGGCTTTCCTCCTCGCCGACGGCGGCACCCGTGATGGGGTAGGGGCAGACGACGGAGAGCAGGTGGCAGGCCGTGTGCATGCGCATCAGACGGTAGCGGCGCGGCCAGTCGATGTGGAGCACCAGCGCCTCGCCGATATCGGGCATCACAGCGCCTTCGGCCGGCTGGTGGATGATGATGTCCTTGGTGGCGCCGTGGCGGGCGACGGCAATGTCGATGCGGCTGCCATCGGCGCGCTCCAGGAAGCCGCTATCCCCCGGCTGGCCGCCGGAGGTCGCGTAGAAGCAGGTCTGGTCGAGCAGGATGCCCCCGTCGTCGGAAAAACCCGTGACGATCCCTTCCGCGGTCGAGAGATAGAAATCGTCGCGGAAGAGGGGGCGTGTCTGCATATGGATCTCAGGCCGTTTCGTAGGGGACTTCGATCTCCGGCGCCTTCGTCAGCCAGTCCGGGACGGGAAGTCCCTTGGAGCGCAGGAAATCGGGATTGAAGAGTTTCGACTGGTAGCGATTACCATAGTCGCAGAGGATCGTCACGATCGTATGTCCGGGGCCGAGGTCGCGGGCGAGCCTGATGGCGCCGGCGATGTTGATGCCGGAGGAGCCGCCAAGGCAGAGGCCTTCCTTCTCGATGAGGTCGAAGACGAGCGGGATCGCCTCCTGATCGGGGATCTGGTAGGCGAAGTCGGGCGTGAAGCCTTCGAGATTGGCGGTGATGCGTCCCTGGCCGATGCCTTCGGTGATGGAGCTGCCTTCGGCCTTGAGTTCGCCCGTCGTGTAGTGGCTGTAGAGGGCGGCGCCCAGCGGATCGGCAAGGCCGATCTTGATGTCGGGGTTGAAGGATTTCAGCCCCAGCGCGACGCCGGCCAGCGTGCCGCCGGAGCCGACGGCGCAGATGAAGCCATCCACCTTGCCGTCCGTGTCACGCCAGATTTCCGGCGCCGTCGTCTCGATATGGGCATCGCGGTTGGCGGTGTTGTCGAACTGGTTGGCCCAGACGGCGCCGCGCGGATCGGACTTGGCGAGCTGTTCGGCAAGCCGGCCGGAGAGGCGCACGTAGTTGTTGGGATTGCGGTAGGGGACGGCCGGCACTTCCACCAGTTCGGCGCCGAGAAGCCGCAGCGCGTCCTTCTTTTCCTCGCTCTGGGTTTCGGGAATGACGATGACGGTGCGGTAGCCGAGCGCGCGGGCGACGAGCGCAAGACCGATGCCGGTATTGCCGGCCGTGCCTTCAACGATGACGCCACCGGGCTTCAGCGCGCCGCTCTTTTCCGCGGCGCGGATGATGGAGAGTGCCGCGCGGTCCTTCACCGATTGGCCGGGATTGAGGAATTCCGCCTTGCCGAGAATGGTGCAGCCCGTCAGCTCCGATGCGCCCTTGAGGCGGATCAGCGGGGTGTTTCCAATGGCATCGAGAACGGAGGGCAGGGCGGGCATGGAGACTCCTCATGGCAACGATTCGCGGGGTGCGAGACGACGGCGCCGGTGGGCGGCACGCGTGCGGGCAGGATTGCGTTGTTTTCCGTCCAGCCCAAGGGAAATTCAAGCAACACCGTTGCGTCGCCATGCGATCCGGCACAAAAATCATTCGGAGCGGAAATTATTTGCCGGGGACCGTCCCGCGACTGATCCGGCGCTTGACGACCTGCGTAATGTTCACCGAGAACATGAAAACCATGATCGGCACGGGACACACGCTCGCGTGTTTCTCGACCTTTGAAATGGAGCAGCTTCGCCAAATGGCAAGCGCGAAACAAACAGGACTAGAGAAAAGAGTGCGGACAGAAGTTGAGACCATCGACGCCCTGCTGGCGCATTATGCTTCCGGCCTTCTGCCGGAGCCGGCCCGCGTCATCGTCGAGGCGCATCTTGAGATCAAGGCCGCCAATCGCCCGCTGGTCTCGGTGTTCGACGAGGTCGGCGGCGACATGCTGATGAGCGGACCGGAGGCCCAGATCACCCGGCGCGACGAGCGGCTGAACGCGATCTTTTCGGCAGAGCCGATCGCCGTTTCTCCTGTCAGGGACAGGGCTCCGGTGCTGGTCGACATGGGCGGCGGCGAGCAGATCCTGATGCCGAAGGCGATCCGCGAATTCGTTGGCTATGATGCCGACCGCATTCCGTGGCGCAGCAAGCTGCCCGGTTTCAAGGAGCACATCGTCGGCGAGATCGACGGTTTTGAGGTCAGCTTCTTCTGGATCCGTCCGGGCCGCGCGGTTCCGGCGCATACCCATCACGGCTGCGAGCTTTCCATCGTGCTCGACGGCGCCTTCAACGATGCGCGCGGCCGCTTCGGCCGGGGCGATATCTCGCTCGCCGACGACAGTGTCGATCACCGTCCGGTGGCGGAAGCCCAGCGCCCCTGCTTCGGCTTTGCCGTGGTCGATGCGCCGCTGAAGCTCACCGGCTCGCTCCGGCAGCTGATCGGCGACTTGATCGGCTGATCCTCGCCCTATCTCCTGACGTATAGGTCGACAGGACCTTTACAGGAGATAAGAATGGGCCACGCTTTCATTGCTAAACCGGATCAGGGCGTGGCCTGGGTCACGGGCGCGAGCAGCGGCATCGGCCGCGCCGTCGCGCTCGGCCTTCTGGCCCACGGTTTCCGGGTCGTGGTCACGGCGCGCAGCCATGACAAGCTGGTCGAGCTGCAGAATGCCTCCTCCGACCCCGGCCGGATCATCGTTCTCGATGGCGACGTCACCAACCCCGACGACATGAAGCGTGTTCTGGCCTCGATCGAATACGAGCACGGGCGCGTGGCGCTCGCCGTCCTCAATGCCGGCATCTACATCCCTGTTTCGGGCGATGATCTGAAGGTCGAGGATTTCCAGAAGACCTTCGACGTCAATCTCTCCGGTGTCGTGAACGGCCTGGTGCCGCTGATTGCCCATATGCGCCAGCGCCAGGGCGGCCAGATCGCCATCGTCTCTTCCGTCACGGGCTATCGTGGCCTGCCGACGAGTGCTGCCTATGGCGCGACCAAGGCGGCGCTGATCAACATGGCCGAATCGCTGAAATTCGATCTCGACCACGAAAACATCCACCTTCAGATCATCGACCCCGGCTTCGTGGAAACGGCCGCGACGGCGTCGAACGCGTTCACCATGCCGGCGCTGGTGACGGCGGAGGAGGCGGCAAAGCGCATCGTCAAGGGGCTTGGCACGGGCGCCTTCGAGATCACTTTCCCGAAGCGCTTCACCTATGTGCTGAAGCTGCTGCGCATCTTTCCCTATGCGCTCTATTTCCCGCTGGTGGCCCGCATGACGGGCTGGAACAAGCCGAAGGTCGAGCGGGAGCGGGCGGCAGCGCGCAAATCCTGACGCGCGATCGACTCACGGCTTTCCGGCGCGGGCGCCGATCTTCGAGCGGAGATCGGCCTGCTCCGTTTCTCCGAGCGGAAAATTCCACATGAGCGCGATGGCCGCGAGCTTGAGCGCGATGGGCAGCCAGGCATAGAGCATGGCGAGCGCGAAGAGCGCGTCGTCGCTGTTGGCGGCGGCGGGCTCCGTCGAAAAGCCGGCAAGCGACAAAAGCGGAAAGACGATGCCGACGCCGGCGGCGAGCGAGAGTTTGGTCGCGAGCCCCCAGGCTGCGAAATAGAAGCCGCTGCGCTGGTCGCCGGAGGCGGCTGTGTCCGCATCGATCACATCGGCCTGGATGGCGGCGGGCAGCACGAGATCGAAGCCGAGCAGCACGCCCGTGAGCACGCAGACCAGCGCGAAGCCGACCATCGCGCCGGCCGGCAGATGCGGTGCGGCGGCGAAGACCGCGCAGGCGGCGATCATGGCGAGAGACCAGGCGCGGTGCTTGCCGAGCTTCCTTGCGACAAGCGACGCCAGCGGGATGCCGGCGATGCCGCAGAGGAAATAGAGGAAGAGGAAGGGGCCGCGCATGTCCGGCAGCTCCAGCCGGGCGGAGACGAAATAGAGGAAGAGCGTCGCGGGGATGCCGTTGGCGAGGCCGTTCAGGAAGAAGGCCGAGAGCAGGCGCAGGAAGGGGCGGTTTGCCGCGATCTCCTTCAGCGCGGCCTTGAGCGTCAGGGCGCTGACGGTCGCGTCGTCCGGCTCCGGCACGCGGCTGACGGTCAGTGCGCCCAGAAGCGGAAGGCTGATGGCGACGGTGACCCCGAGCGCCGCAAGGCCGGAAAAGCCTTTCGTTTCGAAGCCGAGCGCAAAGGGCATGACGATCGCCACCAGCGTGCCGATCAGCGTGAAGATTTCGCGCGTCGCGGCAAGCTGCGTGCGGCCGTGATAATCGGAGGCGAGTTCCGCACCCCAGGCGGAATAGGGCACCATGCTCAGCGTATAGGAGAGCGACAGCGCCAGCGACCAGACAGTGAGATAGACGAGCCCGGCATCGGCCGGCGGCCAGTAGAGCATCAGCGCCGAAAGGGCGGAGATCGGTAGGGACAGGGCGAACAAAGCGCGCCGCCGCCCGAAGGCCGGGCGCCAGCGGTCCGCGACATAGCCCGCCAGAGGATCGGTCAGGGCATCAAAGAGACGGACGGCGAGGAGCACCCAGCCGACGGCTGCGATCGAAAGGCCGATCGTCTCGGTATAATAGGTCGGCACCAGCGCATAGAGCGGCAGGCCGAGTGCCGCGAGCGGCGCGGCGGGGAGGGCGTAGGCGAGGCGGGTCCGGCCCGTCTCTTTCCGGCCTTCCCCGGCCAGCGCATCGTCACGCATAGACGACCTGGCGGACGTCGATGTTGCGGGCGCGGAAGCCAGCCTCGCAGTAGAAGAAATAGAACTCCCACAGCCGCTTGAAGCGCCTGTCGAAGCCCAGCGCCTCGACCTTGTCCCACACTGCCCAGAAGCGTTCGCGCCATTCGGCGAGCGTGCGGGCATAATCGAGACCGAAGCCCATGTCGGCGACCATGGTGAGCCCGTGGTCGCGGCCAATCGAGACAAGATGCTCGCGGGTCGGCAGCATGCCGCCGGGGAAGACATATTTCTGGATGAAATCCGGGTTGGCCCGATATTCCTCGTAGCTTTCCTTCTGGATCGTGATGATCTGCAGCCCGGCCTTGCCGCCCGGCTTCAGGCAGCGGCGGACCTGGCTGAAATAGGCCGGCCAGTATTTCTCCCCGACCGCCTCGAACATCTCGATCGAGACGATGCGGTCGTAGACGCCCGTTTCGTCGCGGTAGTCCTGGAACTTGATCTCCACCTTGTCCGACAGGCCCTTGCGCTCCATGCGCTCGCGGGCGAAGGCCAGTTGCTCGCTGCTGATCGTGAGGCCGGTCACCTTGCATCCGATCTCGGCGGCGGCAAACTCGGCGAAACCACCCCAGCCGCAGCCGATTTCCAGCACATGGTGCTCCGGCTTGAGGCCGATCGCCTCGGCCAGCGCGCGGTACTTTGCCGTCTGGGCGCTTTGCAGGTCATTGGCGCCGGTCTGGTAGAGGGCCGACGAATAGGTCATCGTCGGATCCAGCCATTCGCGGTAGAAGGCGTTGCCGAGATCGTAATGGGCGGAAATGTTGCGCCGCGAGCCCTTGCGGGTGTTCTCGTTCATCCAGTGGCGGAACTTCTCGATGAGGCGCAGCACGCCGCGCGCGCCGTTCGGAAATTTCGCGCCGACCTCGCTGTTGACGAGGAAGAGTTCCAGGAAGGCGCCGACATCCGGGCTGTCCCAGTCGCCGTCCATGTAGCTTTCGGCGACCGCGATCGTGCCGCCGGTCAGGGCGCGCTGCGGCAGGTTCCAGTTGTGCAGCGTGACGGCGGCGTTCGGGCCCGAGGTGCGGCCGCGGATCATCACGGTGCGGCCATCCGGCATGGTCAGTTGCAGCGAGCCGGCCTGCAGGTTGACCAGCCCCTTCAGCACCAGCCTGGCGCGGGCCGGGAGGCCGCGCAGGTGGCTGGCGAGGCTCTCCTTGGAGAGCATCTCGACGGTTCCTGTCTGTGAACAAAAGCGATTGTGTGGGTTCATGACGTCACGCCTTTCACCTGTCTCCTCATCCCCGTGCGGCAGCCTAGCGTCATTCCGCGGCCTCGCCAAGGATGGAGCCGTTGCCGGCAGAAGAGACGTTATCCGAGCTTGCCTGTTTGCGATGGAGGGGTTCACGACGACCGTTCTGCCACAGGCTCTGCTCGGCTTTCGGCGGTTCGGGTCGAGGAATATAACGCACGCCCTTGAGGAAAAGTTTCAACGCTTCCCAATGAATGGCGCCGAGGATCTTTGCTGTCAGCATCGGCATGCGGCCGACAAGGGCGAGCAGCGTGCGGGTTGTCAGCGGCTTGAGATCGCCGGCAAAAGTCGCCGACAGGAGCGGCCCGCCTTCATCCGTTTCGAGGATGCGCCAGCGGATCGCGCGGCCGGGCGGCAGCATGCGGAAGTGATAGCGGGCGTGAAGCGCGATGAAGGGCGAGACGTGGAAGATCTTTTCCGCGCTCTGGCGAATGCCGGCAGGGCTTACATCACCCGAAAGCACCGGGCAGACATAGGTGTGGCGCTCGCCGAAAGTGTTGCGTACCTCGTAGATGATCGCGGCCAGCGCCCCGTCTGCCGCATAGGCATAGTAGACCGCCAGCGGATTGAAGACCTTGCCGAGCACGCGCGGGTAGCAGACGAGCAGGACGCGCGCCGGCGGCGTTTCCAGCCCGGCATCGGCCAGGAGCCCGTTCACCCAGCCGCGCAGGCCGCGCGGCGTGCGGCCGCCATGGTCGCTCTCGTGGAAGGAGAGCAGGTTGAAGCGGTTGACGGAGAAAAGCCGCGACAGGCCGTCGGCCTCCTCCAGACGGTCGAGATCCACCATCAGCGAGAAGACATCATAGGTGAAGCGATGGCCGACCGGCTTCATGCGCTGGTGCATGACGCTGCCATCGAAGAAGGCGGCGGCGGCATCCGGCGCCGGGCCGTTCGCGGCCATGTCCGCGCCGGCCCGTGATGCGGTCTGCCAGGTCGCGCGATCGCTCATTCGGCCGCCTCGAGATGCGGCAGCACCGTGCCCGTCTGGCGCCAAGGGATGATGCCGCCCAGCGCTTCGGCCGCGGCAAGGCCCGAGGAGAGCCCGTCCTCGTGGAAGCCGTAGCCGGTCCAGGCGCCTGCGAAGAAGGTGTGGTTGGTGCCCTGCATGCCCTTCAGCCGCGCCTGTGCGGCCATGGAGCGGGCGCCGAACTGCGGATGGTCGTAGCTGAATTCGCGGAAGACGAGATCGCGGGCCGGCTCCCGGTCGGGATTCAGCGTCACGAAGAGCGGCTTCTTCGCATCAATGCCCTGCAGGCGGTTCATCCAGTAGGTGACGGCAACGCCCTGCGCGCCGGTCGGCTGGCTCGAGCGCAGATAGTTCCACGAGGACCAGACCCGCGTGCGCTTCGGCATCAGGTCCGGGTCACGGTGCAGCACCACGCGGTTGGCCTGATAGGGGACAGAGGTGAGGATGGCGCGTTCGTCGGCACTCGCGTCGCGCAGGAGGGCAAGCGTCTGGTCGCTATGGGCGGCGAAGATGACCTTGTCGAAGGCATGCGTTTCGCCGTCCGTCGTCTCGATCGTCACGCCCTGGGCGTGGCGGGTGACGCCGGCAACGCCGAGCCCGATCTTCACGCGGTTGCCGAGCGGCTTCAAAAGCTTCGTCAGGTAATTGCGGCTGCCGCCGCTGACCGTGCGCCAGCGGTGCGGCGTCATGTGAACGAGGCGGTGATTGTCGAAGAAATTGACGAAATGCTCGGCCGGGAACTCCATCATCCGGCCGGCTTCCGTGGACCAGATCGCCGCTGCCATGGGGATCAGGTAATTGTTGGTGAAGCCCGGCGAGAAGCCACGCCAGTTCAGGTACTCGCCGATCGACATGGCCTGCAGGCGACCTGCGGTCCGATCGGCGATGCAGAGCTTGTTGAAGCGCAGGATTTCGCGGATCATCCAGAGGAAGGAGGGGCGCAGAAGGTTGCGCTTCTGGGCGAAAAGCGTGGAGAGATTGTCGCCGCTCCATTCCAGCTTGCCGCGATCGAGCGAGAGCGAAAAGCTCATGTCGCTCGCATGGGTCTCGACGCCGAGTTCGGCAAACAGCGCCGTCAGGTTCGGGTAGTTGGCCTCGTTGTAGACGATGAAGCCCGTATCCACGGCGATATGCGTGCCGAGATAGTCGATATCGACGGTGGCCGTATGACCGCCGGCGCGGGCGTCCTTCTCGAACAGCGTCACATCGTGCACGCCGTGCAGGGCCCAGGCGGCGGACGCACCGGAAATGCCGCTGCCGATGACCGCTATCTTCAGCCGGCGCCCGGTGTCGGAGGAAGAGGGCAGTGTGTGGATGGTCGCGGTCATTGCGGCTCCTCTAGGGACTTGAAGGCTTTCAGCGCACGGTCGCGCGCCTCGTGATGGTCGACGATGGGCGTCGGATAGGTTTTGCCGAGCGTGACGCCCGCCGCTTTCAGCTGATCCAGCTTCGCCTCGAAGGGGCGGTGGATGACCTTGGCGTCGAGCTTTGCAAGCTCCGGCACGAAGCGGCGGATATAGGCACCGTCGGGATCGAATTTCTCGCCCTGCAGGATGGGATTGAAGATGCGGAAGAAGGGTGCTGCATCCGCACCCGAGCCGGCCACCCACTGCCAGCTCGCCGCATTGGAAGCCGGGTCGGCATCGACCAGCGTGTCGCGAAACCAGGCCTCGCCTTCGCGCCAGTCGATCATCAGGTCCTTGATGAGGAAGGAGGCGGCAATCATGCGCACGCGATTGTGCATGAAGCCGTGCCGCCAGAGCTGGCGCATGCCGGCGTCGACGATCGGGTAGC
This sequence comes from Rhizobium sp. SG2393, assembly GCF_042610495.1. Classification (NCBI taxonomy): domain Bacteria; kingdom Pseudomonadati; phylum Pseudomonadota; class Alphaproteobacteria; order Hyphomicrobiales; family Rhizobiaceae; genus Rhizobium; species Rhizobium sp. SG2393. Next base: position 824,891 of record NZ_JBHGAP010000001.1, on the reverse strand, counting down.
CGGTTTCGCCGCGCTGCCAGTGCTTCAGCGCCGTCTTGTTGCTGACCCAGGGGAAGCTATCGAACTTCGGCTGAAGATTGCGGCGGTCGAGGTGGGGATTGTGGAAGAGGAGGTGGTAGGAGAAATCGCGCCAGGCAAGTTCTTTTCGAAAATGCGTGATGTCATCCGGCGGCGCCTTAACGCCGCGTGTTGCATGCCAGACCATGGCCGGGCTGATCTCGCCCATGGCGAGATGCGGCGAGAGCATCGAGGTCGTCTCGCCATCGGGATGGTCGCGATTGGTCTTGTAGCCGGCAAGCGCCTGTTTCACGAAGCTCTTCAGACGCTTGGCGGCGCCCGCCTCGCCGGGCTCCCAGACTTCGTGGAAGGTCTTCGCCCAGTCCGGCTTTTCGGGTAGCAGGGACCAGTCTGAGAGGCGTTCGCCTTTCAGACTCTTGTCAAAGGACGCCAGCTTCTTGGGGGCGGCGATCGGTTCATCCGGTTCGCCATCGGCTTCCAGCGCGCGCCAGAAGGGCGTGTAGACGCGGAACGGGCCGCCGCTCTTGGTCTTGAGGGTCGACGGTTCGTGCATGAGCTGGCCGGCAAAGCTGCGGACCTCGATGCCGTCGCTCTTCAGCCGGTCCTTCAGGGGGCCGTCTACGGCGATGCCCTTGGGGTCATAGCGGCGGTTCCAGTAGACCGCGCCGGCGCCTGTTTCCTTGATGAGATCGTCGAGAACGGCATCGGCGCTGCCGGTCTTCAGAAGAAGCTCCACGCCGGCGCTCGAGAGGCCGTCGGCAAGCGCTTGCAACGAATGATGTAGCCACCACGCCTGCGCGGCGCCGAGCGGGCCATTGCCCGTCTTTTCCGGCTCGCGGATGTAGATCGCGATAATAGGGCGGCCCGTGTCAGCGGCGGCGGAGAGCGCGTGGTTGTCGGACAGGCGCAGGTCACGCCGGAACCACACGATGACGGGGGTGTACCGCCCGCGATCTGTTGATTCCTGATTTTCCGTTGACATTCAAAACCCTGACTTTCGAGATTGCCGACCGTGTACGCAGGTACGGTGTTCCCGGATCAAAGGTTTCACCTCGTCCGATCATTTCCTGAAATGAGAATCCGATCAACAAGAAGCGGCTCACATGGGCGTGAGTTTTTCTCTCATCAACGGAAAAGTTTGGAAGAATTTGGCTCCCCGGGCCGGATTCGAACCGGCGACCTGTCGATTAACAGTCGAATGCTCTACCGCTGAGCTACCAGGGAACGTCTGCGGCGAAGGCGTTTGCTTGCGCCGCTGATGTGGTGCTGCTCATACTGATGCTTTCCGGATTTGCCAAGCGCAAAAATCAAAAAAATGCATTCGGCCCGCAATGAATCGGCCGTGTCGGGCTCCAGCCCTTGCCAAACTGTGGACAAGCAACCATCTCCCGGCACCATGACACAGACACATGAGAGCAACGACAAGCCGAAGCCGCGTTTCGGCATCGATCCTCGCACCGGCAAGCTGATGCTGGGCTCCTTTGGCATGCGCCTGCCGCAGTCGCGGGGCCTGCGCATCGGCATCGGCATTGCGCTGATCATCTTCGGCTGCCTGGGCTTTCTGCCGATTCTCGGCTTCTGGATGGTGCCGCTCGGTCTTCTCGTGCTGTCCAACGACCTGCCGGCCGTGCGGCGATGGCGCCGGCGCCTTGCCGTGTGGTGGGCGCGCCGCCGGCAGCAGCGCCAGGGACAGACGCGCCGCGATTCGTAAGCATCCCCTCATCAAAAACCGTTGCGCGCCGGAACCAGCCTTCATTCCGTGCGTTACCCCTCCCGAAAACCGGCGGCTCATCCCATGAGCAAACTCAAGAGCCGCCGACAGGATCAACACTGCCCGTATCACAGATGGGCGAGGAGGCTTCATGAAGACGATTCTCTCTGTTTCGGCGCTTGCCATTGCCATGACCATGGGCACTTTCGCGGGTGTCGCACCGGCCGCCGCCCAGGATCTCGAACTGAGGATCGGCCCCGATGGCGTGCGTCCGATCGTTCGCGACCGCGAGGCCGAGCGCGATCGTCTGCGTGACCGCGCCCGTGGCTGCAGCGAGCGCGAAGCCCGCTTCGCCGCCCGCCAGGCCGGCCTGCGCGATCCCGAGGTCGTGCGTGTGACGCCGCGCCGGATCGTTGTTGAAGGCATGACGCGCCGCGGCCCGGATGAAATCGTGTTCGCCAACGTGCGTGGCTGCCCGGAACTCTGATTTGCAGCCGTCGGCAGGAGATGTCGACAGGACACAAGGGGTGGCCGCAAGGCCGCCCCTTTTTGATGTGGGGCCGCCCGTTTCAATATGAGGCCGCGCATTGCGATGCGGGGAGTGCGTCTGGATGCTCGTACGGGCCGCGCCGCGTGGCCGTTGCTCTGCCAAGCGAGCCGCCAGACCACGGCACCATCCCGTCGAAGCTTACTGAGGGCTGACAGCTTGAGCGCCGACAGGCACCTTGCGGCATTCGCCAGCGCCGCGCAGAAGGCCGCGGACGCGCTCAGCGCGCGCCTTGGTGTCGTCCGTCAAGCTCTTGAGTTTGTTGGAGGCCTCGCCCGGAATTGAACCGGGGTACAAGGATTTGCAGTCCTCTGCGTCACCACTCCGCCACGAGGCCTCGCTGCGGTCCGGCTTGTCGCCGGATGTGAGGGGCGTTTAGACCGATTTCAAAGTAAGCGCAAGCGCTCTCCAATCAAACCGGGGGATTTTTGCGTTTCGTCCACGACAGGCCTGTGACGCCCTGCCGGCCGACGCCGGTCCTGATGCGATGAGGCCCGGCTGCCCGGAGCGACGGGCGGCGTGCGTGTCAGTGGTAGCGGCGGATGAGGCCGACGAGCTTGCCCTGGATCTTGACGCGGTCGGGACCGAAGATGCGGGTCTCGTAGGCGGGGTTGGCGGCCTCGAGCGCGATGGAGGCACCCTTGCGGCGGAAGCGCTTGAGGGTTGCTTCCTCGTCATCCACGAGGGCGACGACGATCTCGCCCGGGTTGGCGGTGCTGGAATTGCGGATGATGACCGTGTCGCCGTCGAGAATGCCGGCCTCGATCATCGAATCGCCCTTCACCTCCAGCGCGTAGTGGTCCCCGTTGCCGAGCATTTCCATGGGCACGGCGATTTCGTGGGTGGTGTTCTGGATGGCGGAGATGGGCACGCCGGCTGCGATGCGCCCCATGACGGGAACGGAGACGGATCCGCCATCCTCGCTCTTTGCGGCCGGCCTGGGGGGCTGCACGTTGGCCGCAGCCGGTGCCGTCTTGCCGAGCGAGCCTTCGATGACGCTTGGCGAAAAGCCGCGGCGGGGCGCGAGCGTCGGCTGGTAGGCTTCCGGCAGCTTGATGACCTCGAGCGCGCGCGCCCGGTTCGGCAGGCGGCGGATGAAGCCGCGTTCTTCCAGTGCCGTGATCAGGCGATGGATGCCCGACTTGGAGGCCAGATCGAGCGCATCCTTCATCTCGTCGAAGGATGGCGGAACGCCGGATTCCTTCATCCGCTCATGGATGAAGAGCAGCAGTTCCTGTTGCTTGCGGGTCAGCATGCTTGGCCTCCAGAATCGGAAACAAATCCAGAACGGACACTATCTGTTCCATTTGTGTTCCGCAAGGGGCTAAGAAAGGATGAAGGCGGGGCGGTTAGGCTGAAATTCTGGTGGCCGCTGTGGGAATCGAACCCACACGGGCGTTGCCCGAGGCATTTTAAGTGCCTTCCGTCTACCAGTTTCGGCAAGCGGCCACATCCGGGCCCTCATGCCCGAATGTGGCGATTCAGGCAAGGCGTGTGTGGTTGCTGCCGAATCAGGATGGTGACCGTTGCGATCTCAGCCGTCGACGACTTCGGTCTCGGGGCGGTCGCCGCCATCGGCGTGTTCGGTGTGCCAGTTGCCCTTGTCGTCCTGATAGAGGATTTCGGCATCCTCGCCGCCCACCTGCTGCTCGATGGCCGCGATCTTGGCGGCGCGCAGGGCTGCCTTGTGGGTGGGGAAGCTTTCGGAAAAGGCGCCGTCGAGCTGGTAGGCCCAGCCGCCGTCATGTTCGACGATCGTGTAGCGAATGACTGTCATCGGGTTCTCCTTGGGGTTCTCCTCGGGGGGCATCCTTCGGCGCCGTTGCCGGTGCAGCGGGAAAACGACGCGCAGGGCCGACCGGTTCCGTCGCGCAGACGGCGACAGTCTATCACGGGAGACGGCGCCGCGGACACGCCTTGCGGGCGAGGGGAGACGACAACGAAAAGAGCCCTGCCTGCATGGCTGCAGGCAGGGCTCCGGAGGGGCACAGGCCGGATGGATCAGGCCGAGAGCTTGGAAGAGAGCTTGGCGACGTGGGCGCCCTGGTAGCGGGCGCCTTCCAGCTCGATTTCGGAGGGCTGGCGCGAGCCGTCGCCGTCGGTGATGGTGGAGGCGCCGTAGGGCGAATTGCCCTTGACGGCTTCAACGCCCATCTGGCCCTGGAAGGCGTAGGGCAGGCCGGCGAAGACCATGCCATGGTGCAGGAAGGTGGGGATGAAGCCCATGATCGTCGTTTCCTGGCCGCCATGCTGGGTGGCCGTGGAGGTGAACATGGCGCCGACCTTGCCGACCAGCTTGCCGTTGAACCACAGGCCGCCGGTCTGGTCCCAGAAATTGCGCATCTGCGAGGCGACCGTGCCGTAGCGCGTGCCGGCGCCGACGATGATGGCGTCGTAGTCGGCGAGTTCGTCGACGGTGGCGATCGGGGCGGCCTGGTCGAGCTTGTAGTGCGAGGCCTTGGCGACGTCTTCGGAGACGAGTTCCGGAACGCGCTTGACGGTCACGTCGGCACCGGCCGAGCGTGCACCTTCGGCAACGGCATTGGCCATGGTTTCAATGTGGCCGTAAGCGGAATAGTAGAGAACCAGTACCTTTGCCATCGTCGTCTCCTTGGTGTTTGCGAACAATCTGTTTGCGGGCAAATCGCTTGCCCGTCCCTGGCGAAACGTTCTAACAGATTGGCATCGATCGGCCAGTCGCGGCCTGCGAACGCACTGTTCACAAAATGCGACAGGTCCGGTCACATTGTCGTCGCGTAGAACACGATGACACCGGCTGTCCACGCCGAGCCTTGGCAGTCCCGTTCCCCTTTTCGTCCTTCTGGAGCCATGCCCGTGAAAGCAACCGTCTCTGCCGCCATCCTCGCCATTGGCGACGAGCTTCTCTCCGGTCGCACCAAGGACAAGAATATCGGCTTCCTGGCGGAAAACCTGACGCTTGCCGGGATCGACCTCAAGGAAGTGCGGATCGTGCCCGACGAGGAGCCGGAGATCGTCGCGGCAGTCAACGCGCTTCGGGCGCGCTACACCTATGTCTTCACCTCCGGCGGCATCGGGCCGACCCATGACGACATCACCGCCGATGCGATTTCGGCAGCCTTCGGCGTCGAATGCCGTCACGATGACGCGGCCATGGAACTGCTCGGCGCGATGTATGCCCGCCGCGGCATGGAGTTTACCGAGGCGCGCCAGCGCATGGCGCGCATGCCGGTCGGCGCGCGCCACATTCCCAATCCCGTTTCCACGGCCCCCGGCTTCGTCATCGGCAATGTGCATGTGATGGCGGGCGTACCGCAGGTGTTCCAGGCGATGGTCGCGGCCGTGCTGCCGACGCTTTCGGGCGGCGTTCCCGTGCAGTCGCGCTCGGTGCGCTCGCATTTCGGCGAGGGCGACATCGGCACGCCGCTCGGCGAGATCCAGAAGCGCCATCCGGAGACCAGCATCGGCTCCTACCCGAAGTTCGACGGGCAGAATTTCTCGACAGAGATCGTGGTGCGGGCGCGCACGCCGGAGGCCATCGATGCCGCCATTACCGACGTCGAGGCCATGCTTGCCGACATCGCTGCGCGCAAGGTCGCGCCGAAGCCTGACTGAGCGGGCTTCGATCCGCGGAGCGGGCGATGCAGCGTGCAGCCTTACTGGGCGGCGATCGTGAACTTCTGATCGACCGTTGCGGTGCGGTTTCCGTTGATGTCGTTGAAGTGGTAGCGCACGACGTAATCGCCGGCCGGCGCGCCGCCGACATCGATCGTCAGGGTCGAATAGATTTCCTGGTTGCGCACGTAGCCGGTGAAGGTGAAGTCGCCGAAAGCCTTCTGGCTCGCGAGCACCTGGCCCTCGGGGTTCAGGATGTCGAAATCCACGGTGAAATGCGTTTCGATCTGGCCGGCGGTGGCGGCCGGCTTCCAGGTCAGGCCGATCGGTTCCACGTAGGAGACCAGCGACTCGCCCGGCTTGAAGACCGGCGAGTCCTTCGGCTGGTACATGGCGTAGCCCTTGGGATCGCTGGTCACGAACACGGCCTTGCCGATGGTGAAGGGCAGTTGCGCGGAAAATTCGCTGACGGCCTCGCGCAGCGTTTCATGGGCGCCGAGCACGTCTCCGGCGGCAGCCTGTTCCTCGGCCTTCTTGGCGGCGTCAGCCAGCGGGCCGGCGAGCGCCGGGAGGGCGAAAAGTGCCGCCGCGGTCGCGGACATCATCAGTGTCTTCATCAGCTTACGCGCAATCATGTCCGTCCCCATCTCGCTGGTTGCGGGGCGGAGACTTCGGCATTTGACCTTTTCTGTCAAGCCGTCAGGACAGCGCCGATCGACCAATTTCAGCGGCGCCAGAAGACCGGTGTCAGGATCACGAGAACGGTGAGGATTTCGAGGCGCCCGAGCAGCATCATGACCGAGAGCAGGTAGAGTTCCGGCGCGGCGAGGGAGGAGAAATTGCCGACCGGGCCGATGAGCGGACCAAGGCCGGGACCGACATTGGAAAGCGCGGTGATGACGGCAGAGGTCGCGGTGATGAAGTCATAGCCAAGCAGCGCCATCACCAGCGAACCGAACACCCAGAGCAGCAGGTAGATGATGACGAAGAGGAAGATGGCGCGCTGCGTGTCGGCATCCACCGTCTTGCCGCCGTAGCGCACGTGGTAGATCGCGTCGGGATAGACGAGGCGGTTCACGCCGGCGCGGATGGCGTTGAAAAGGATGATGAAGCGGTATGCCTTCAGTCCGCCCGCGGTCGAGCCGGAGCAGCCGCCGACGAAGGTCGCGATGAAGGCGAGCATGACCACGAAGGGCCCCCAGAGGGAATAGTCTGTGCTGGCATAGCCGGTGGTCGAGAGAATGGAGGTGACGTTGAAGAAGGCGTGGATCAGCGCATCATCGAAGGGCGCGCCATTGACGAGGCGGTGGTAGACGCCTGCGGCCATCGAAAAGAGCGTGAGATAGAGCAGGAAGACGATGATCTGCGGGTCGCGCAGCGCATGCACCCGGCCGCGCACGAGGAAGACGATCAGGATGGAAAAGGGCAGGCTGCACAGCGCCATGAAGAAGGTGGCCGCGACCAGGAGGCCCGTATCGTCGGCATAATAGCCGAAAGAGGCGTCCTTGGTCGAAAAGCCGCCGGTGGCGATGGTCGACATGGCGTGGTTCAGCGCATCGAAGCCGGTCATTCCGAGGCTGGCATAGGTGATGGTGCAGAGCGCGGTGATGCCGACATAGACGGCAACGAAGGCGCGGGTGAAGTTCGCGATGCGGGCAAAGGTCTTCTCGTTGGTGTCGGAGCTTTCCATCTTGAAGAAGGACATGCCGCCGACCCTGAGAAAGGGCATGATGAAGAGGCCGAGCGCCACGACGCCGATGCCGCCCAGCCAGCAGATCAGCGAGCGCCACAGAAGAAGGCCGGGCGGTGCGTTGTCGAGGCCGACGATGACCGTGCTGCCCGTGGTGGTGATGCCGGAGACCGATTCGAAGATCGCCTGGGCGAAGGTCAGGTTGAGGGACGAGAGCCAGAGCGGCAGCGCGCCGATGACGGAAAAGCTGAGCCACAGCACGTTGACGACGAGAAAGCCGAAGCGCTTGGAGAAGGGCGGGGGACCGGAGCGCGTCGCGATCGCCGTCGCGCCGCAGAAGCTGCCGACCATGAAGGAGGAGAAGACGAACAGTTTCCAGTCCTCATGGCCGGCATAGAGATCGACGAAGGCGGGCAGCAGCATGGCGGCAGCGAGGTAGAGGCCGAAAATCGCGGAGACGTGCACGGCGTGCCGGAAGAGCATGGCGTTCAAGGGGATCGGTCCTCTGCGGGCGGCGATCAGCGGCCGCCATAGACAGCGCATCCCTCGCAAAATCGTGGTGCGCTGCGCCGCAATATGCCATAGCGGTCGTCATCTTCAACCGCAATGGGATGACGTCGATGCAGCCGGTCAGCGCATTCAGGGCGGGTGTGGACGAAGCCGCAGAGGCGATCCGCGGACTTTTTCCGGCCACGCCGCTGCAACTCAACGAACACCTGAGCAAGCGCTGGGGGGCGCGCGTCTATCTGAAGCGCGAGGATCTGTCGCCGGTGCGCTCCTACAAGATCCGCGGCGCCTTCAACTTCTTCCGCAAGATGCTGGCAGCTGATGATGCGCCGCGCACCTTCGTTTGCGCGTCGGCCGGCAACCACGCCCAGGGCTTTGCCTTCGTCTGCCGCCATTTCGGGGTCGAGGGCGTTGTCTACATGCCGGTTACCACGCCGCAGCAAAAGATCGACAAGACGCGCATGTTCGGCGGCGCCTTCATCACGATCCGCCTTGTCGGCGATATTTTCGACCAGTGCTACCGCGCCGCGCAGGAGCATGTGGCGGCGAGCGGCGCCGTGATGGTTCCGCCCTTCGATCATGACGACATCATCGAGGGACAGGCGAGCGTTGCGGCCGAGATCCTCGAGCAGTTGCCGGAGGGCGAGACGATCGACCGGCTCGTCATGCCGGTCGGCGGCGGCGGGTTGTCGGCAGGCCTGACCGGCTATCTCTCCGGCCAGGTGGCGCACGATGCCTTCCTTTTCGCCGAACCGACCGGCGCGCCGAGCCTGAAGCGCAGCCTGGAAGCGGGCGCGATCGTGACCCTGCCGCGCGTCGACAATTTCGTGGATGGCGCGGCGGTGGCGCGTATCGGCACGATCAATTTCGAACGGCTTTCCGCCTTTTCGTCCGGGCAGGTGATGCTTCTGCCGGAAAACGCGATCTGCGCCATGATGATCGAGATGCTGAATGTGGAAGGCGTGGTGCTGGAGCCCGCCGGCGCGCTGTCGCTGACCGCGCTCGAGGCGCTGGGACGCGAACGGCTTGAAGGGCAGACCGTCGTCGCGATCGTCTCCGGCGGCAATTTCGATTTCGAGCGTCTGCCCGACGTCAAGGAGCGCGCCATGCGTTATGCGGGGCTGAAGAAGTATTTCATCCTGCGCATGCCGCAGCGCCCCGGCGCGCTCAAGGACTTCCTGACGCTGCTCGGGGAGGAGGACGATATCGCCCGTTTCGAATATCTGAAGAAGTCGGCGCGCAACTTCGGCTCCGTGCTGATCGGCATCGAGACGAAGCGGCCGGAGAATTTTCCCCGTCTCATCGCCGCCTTCGAGGCGTCAGACCTGCAATATGAGGATATCACCGACAATGAGATCCTGTACAATCTGGTCATCTGAAGGCTTTGCTCCATATCAGCGAAGTCCGGATCGGGAGCGTGCTTTTCCTGGCGCTCTCACCTCACGCTAAGAGAGTGACATGGCATCGTTTTTCTCCAAACTTTTCGGTCGTTCCTCCGATACCGCAGCCGCACCGGCCAAGGAATCCGTGCAGATGCACGGTGACTGCACGATCCGTGCGACGCCGATGCGCGAGGGCGCGCAGTACCGGATCGCCGGCACGATCGAGAAGACCGTCGACGGCGCGGTGCTGAAGCGGACCTTCATTCGCGCCGACGTGTTTGCGAGCGAGCAGGACGTGCTCGACGCGACCTTCCGCAAGGCGCGCCAGATCATCGACCAGAACGGTGCCTCGCTCTTTTCGGACGGTGCGGCCAGCCGTCAGGTCTGAGCCGAACGCGGCCTGCCATGTGCCTGCGCGTTGCAGGGCAGGCTGTAGCGGCCGGGTCTTTCGGTCACCGTTTCCACCGGCCGGTGGGAACGGCTCCCTTGCTTCGCCGACGGGGCCTCGCTGACGGGGTCGAAGGATCCAAATCAGGCATCGCATGACAGTCCCGCATCTCTATATCCAGAACATGCTTCTCCTGCTCGGCGAAGCGGCATTTTACGTCTTCGTCATGGTCGGGCTTCTGCACCTGCGCCAGCGGATCGGGCTTGGCGTCTTCATCGCCGCGCTTGGCGTCATGCATTTCATCGAGACCTATCTGGCGGCCGTCTTCTATATTCCGCTCGCATTCGGCATCATTTCGCCGGGTTCCGTCGTCTTCTTTGCCGGCAAGCTGATGATGATCCTGCTTCTTTACGTGAAGGAGGATGCGTCCACGGTGCGCCAGCCGATCTACGGTCTCTTCATCGGCAATTTCCTGGTGCTCTTCATCGCGCTGGCGCTGCGCTTCCACGAGACGCTGCCGGTCGTGCCGGGCCGCTTTGCGGACATCGCCTTCCTCAACGAAATGGGCTGGCTGATGGTGTGGGGCACGCTGCTGCTCTATGTCGACGCGATCGGCATCATCCTGCTCTACGAGCGCCTGGGCCGCCTTCTGCCCGGTCATGTCATCCTGCGTTTCTTCCTCTGCGGGGCGGCGGTGCTGACCTTTGACCAGATCGGCTTCTACGCCGCACTCCAGACCGTGAACGGCGCCCCGAGCGCGGTGTTCTGGGGTGGCTGGTATGCCAAGATGGGGGCCGCATTGTTCTATTCCGTCGCCATCGGCCTTTACGTGCGCGCCACGAGCGGCGTCGTGCAGACGGCTTCCGGCCGGCCGCTGGGCGATGTCTTCAACGACCTGACGTTCCGCGAGCGCTATGAAAACCTGCTCGCCCATGCCGGCCGCGACAGCCTGACGGGTGCGCTGGACCGCGGCCGTTTCGAGACGGACGGGCAGGCGCTTGCCGCACGCTCGGCGCTTTCCGGCCTGATCATTCTCGATGCCGATCACTTCAAGGCCGTCAACGACCGCTTCGGCCATCCGGAAGGCGACCGCGTGCTGCGCGACCTCGTTCGCCTGGTCCAAGGCCGCCTGCCGCCCTCGACGGAGCTTTACCGCTATGGCGGGGAGGAATTCGTCGTGCTCGCCGATGGCGTGGATGTCGACCTTGCGGCGGTCGCCGAAACGCTGCGCCGCGCGGTGGAAGGCGAACTCGAGACCCGCGACGGCACGCCCGTCACCATCAGCCTCGGACTGGCCCGCACGCCCGTCGATGGCGCCGACCTGCCCGCCCTCGTCCAAGCTGCCGACCGCCGGCTCTACCGGGCCAAGCAGGCGGGGCGGAACCGGCTCGTGGCCGAGGGGTGAGGGACGTCCCGAGACGCGGTGCTCTTGACGAATTGTATCCATTGGGATACATTTTCTCATGGTGAAGTTCGAGAAGACGGCGGCATTCGATCGATGGCTGAGAGATCTCCGCGATCTGCAAGGGCGGGCGCGGATCCTTGCCCGCCTTGTTGCCGCCGAGCGTGGCCATCTGGGGGATTGCGCTCCTGTGGGCAGTGGCGTGTCGGAAATGCGGATCCACTACGGACCGGGTTACCGTCTCTATTTCACTCGGCGTGGCGAAACCCTCTATCTGCTGCTGATCGGCGGAGACAAAAGCTCCCAGCCGCGCGACATCCGGCGGGCCATCGAACTTGCAAATGCGCTGGGAAAGGACACGCGATGACGACCGAAATCACGACAGACTTCGATGTCAGCGACTATCTCGACAGTGACGAGATGATCGCCGCTTTCCTGTCCGCTGCGCTGGAAGATGAGGACGCGGATGTGTTTCTCGCGGCGCTCGGCCATGTGGCAAAGGCGAAAGGCATGGGAGAAATTGCAAAGGAAGCGGGTCTCGGCCGCGAAAGCCTTTACAAGGCCCTGAAGGAAGGCGCCCGCCCGCGTTATGATACGGTGGCGCGTGTACTGTCAGCGCTTGGCATGAAGCTGACAATCGTCGAAAAGGTCGCGTGAGGCGAGGCTTGCGCCCGTGACCCACCCTTCCCATCGCGCCCAAATCCCCCTATACCGCGCAGCGCGCGGCCATCCGGGCCGTTTTTGTCCCATGCACCACCCGCATTCGTAGGCGGGACTGGATCAGGAGATTTTTGATGTCTGTTTCCCTTACTTTCCCCGATGGCTCCGTCCGCTCCTATGAGGCGGGCACGACCGGCCGGGATGTGGCCGAATCCATTTCCAAGTCGCTCGCCAAGAAGGCGGTCGCGATTGCGCTGGATGGCGTCGTCACCGATCTCTCCGATCCCGTCACGGACGGCCGGATCGAGATCGTGACGCGCGAGGATCCGCGCGCGCTCGAGCTCATCCGCCACGACACGGCCCACGTGATGGCCGAGGCCGTGCAGGAGCTTTGGCCCGGCACGCAGGTGACCATCGGTCCGGTGATCGAGAACGGCTTCTATTACGACTTCAAGCGCGTCCACCCCGACAGCGGCGACGACTGGCCCTTCACGCCCGATGACCTGCCAGTCATCGAGAAGAAGATGAAGGAGATCATCGGCCGCGGCAAACCCTTCACCAAGGAAGTCTGGCCGCGCGAGAAGGCGCGTCAGGTCTTTGCCGAGAAGGGCGAGCGCTACAAGGTCGAGCTGGTCGACGCGATCCCGGAAGGGCAGGACCTCAAGATCTATTATCAGGGCGACTGGTTCGACCTCTGCCGCGGGCCGCACATGGCCTCGACCGGCCAGATCGGCATGGCCTTCAAGCTGATGAAGGTGGCTGGCGCCTACTGGCGCGGCGACAGCAACAATCCCATGCTGACCCGCATCTACGGCACGGCCTGGGCAACGCAGGAAGATCTCGACCGCTACCTCCACATCCTCGCCGAGGCCGAAAAGCGCGATCATCGCAAGCTCGGCCGCGAAATGGATCTCTACCATTTCCAGGAGGAAGGCCCGGGCGTCGTCTTCTGGCACGGCAAGGGCTGGCGCATGTTCCAGACGCTGACGGCCTATATGCGCCGGCGGCTGGCGGGCGCCTACGAAGAGGTCAACGCGCCGCAGGTGCTGGATGCTTCGCTCTGGGAGACCTCCGGTCACTGGGGCTGGTACCAGGAGAACATGTTCGCGGTGAAGTCGGCCTATGCCTTTACGCATCCCGACGACAAGGAAGCGGACAACCGCGTCTTCGCGCTGAAGCCGATGAACTGCCCCGGTCACGTGCAGATCTTCAAGCATGGTCTGAAGTCCTACCGCGAACTGCCGATCCGCCTTGCGGAATTCGGCATCGTGCATCGCTACGAGGCCTCCGGCGCCCTGCACGGTCTGATGCGCGTTCGCGGCTTCACGCAGGACGATGCGCATGTCTTCTGCACGGATGAGCAGATGGCGGCCGAGTGCCTGCGCATCAATGCGCTGATCCTCTCGGTCTATGAGGACTTCGGCTTCAACGAGGTCGTCGTGAAGCTCTCCACGCGCCCGGAAAAGCGCGTCGGCACCGACGCGCTGTGGGATCGCGCCGAAAGCGTGATGATGGACGTGCTGAAGACGATCGAGGCGCAGTCGGAAGGCCGCATCAAGACCGGCATCCTGCCGGGCGAGGGCGCCTTCTACGGTCCGAAGTTCGAGTACACGCTGAAGGACGCCATCGGCCGCGAATGGCAGTGCGGCACCACGCAGGTGGACTTCAACCTGCCGGAACGCTTCGGCGCCTTCTATATCGACCAGGCCTCGGAAAAGCAGCAGCCGGTGATGATCCACCGCGCCATCTGCGGCTCCATGGAGCGCTTCCTCGGCATCCTCATCGAGAACTTCGCCGGCCATATGCCGCTGTGGTTCGCGCCGGTGCAGGTGGTGGTCGCGACGATCACGTCCGAGGCCGATGATTACGGCCGCGAGGTGGCGGAGCTTCTGCGCGATGCCGGTCTCCATGTCGAGACCGATTTCCGCAACGAGAAGATCAACTACAAGGTCCGCGAACACTCGGTCAGCAAGGTGCCCGTGATCATCGTATGCGGCAAGAGGGAGGCGGAGGAGCGCTCCGTCAACATCCGCCGCCTCGGTTCGCAGAACCAGACGCCGATGGCACTCGACGCGGCGCTTGCGGCGCTGATCGACGAGGCGACGCCGCCGGATGTGAAGCGCAAGCGCGCCCAGCGCGGGCTTTGATGAAAATGGGGGCTGGCCCTGATGGCCGGCCCCTTTCTTTTGGGGAGCGGTGTCCGGTTGGGCGGTTGCCGGGATTGCCGGCAAATTTGGCTGCGCAAACGCCTGCAAACCCCTCACATGCTCTGTCAGAAAAGTGTAATATTTCCGGCGTATGACGGCGCGATGACGAGGTGCGACGCTTGAAGTTCAAGGAATTGTCCTACGCGAATGCCAATGATCCCCGCCTCAAGCGGTGGTTCATCCGGTCCGTCGAAGGCCTGTCGGGCCGCAATCGCTATGCGAAGCTCTACGAGCGCTGGAAGACGGAGATCGTCGGCAAGAGCGCACGTGTGTTCGGCGAGATGCTCGACCTCATCAATGTGAAGATGCAGGTGAGCGGCGAATGGCCGCCGCGCGACCTGCCGGATGGCCCGATCGTCATCGTCGCCAACCACCCCTTCGGCATCGGCGACGGTATCGCCGTTCTGGCGCTCGCCGAAGAGCTTGGCCGCCCCTTCCGTGTCCTCATCAACAACGAACTGCTGAAGGTGCCAGAAATGGCGCCCTATTCGCTGCCGATCTCGTTCGAGGAGACCAAGGAGGCGCTGGCGCTGAACATGGCGACACGCCACGAGGCTGTGCGGCTGCTGAAGGAAGGCGTCACCGTCGTCGTCTTTCCGGCCGGCGGTGTCGCGACGGCCCGCAAGGGGTTCGGGCGCGCGGAAGACCTGCCGTGGAAGATGTTTGCCGCCAAGCTCATCCAGTCGGCCCGCGCCAGCGTCATTCCCGTCTATTTCGAGGGCCAGAACGGCCGCCTCTTCCATCTCGCCAGCAAGCTGTCGCTGACGCTGCGCCTCTCGCTGCTGATCCGCGAGTTCCGCCGCCTGTCCGGCAGCACGATCTCGGCGCGCATCGGCCGCATGCTGCCCTACAGCGAGATCGCCGCCATCACCGACCGCAAGGATCTGATGAGCCGCCTTTACACCTCGGTCTTTTCGCTCGCCCCGCCACCGCGCCGCAGGCTGCGCCGTACCGCCTAAGGCGGCGCGGGCACGCGTCTAAGCCCGCCTTGCAAGAATGATGATCTCGGGGCTTTCGGCCGTCAGCGGTCGCGCCTGAAAGTCGCCGTACAGCGCTTCGATGACGAAGCCGCATTCGCTCACGCGTTGGGCGAGGGCCGCTGCATCAAGGAAACGCAACCGGCTCTCGCTTATGAGCGGCAGGGCGGGATGGTTGCCGAGAAAGTCGTGACGGAAGGCGATGGTGTGGCCATCGAAAGCCGCCGTCACGGTCGTCACGATCGTGACCTCGGTGCCATCCTTGAGGCACACCAGCGCTGGCCGATCCGGCGTCCAGCGCTCCCACGGGCGGACGAGCGGATTGCGGGTCTCGAAGGCGAAGAGCCCGCCCGGTTCAAGACACTCCCTGACGCCGCAGAGGAACGCGTCGACATCGGCATCGGAGAGGATCGCCTGGAAGGCGTGGCCGGTCATGACGGCGAGATCGAAACGCGCCGTCCAGTCCGGCCGGGGCAGGGTTCCCTCAACCCATTCGACATCCGGAAAGGCATAGGCCCGCGACAGCACGCCTGCGCCCGGATCGATGCCGCAAAGCAGTCCCCGATGGCCGGATCGTCTGGCCTCGTCAAGAAGCGTCCCTGTGCCGCAGCCGATATCCAGCACCGATCGTGCACGCATGATCAGCGGCATGTAGAAATCGAAATCGTCGCGCACGCCGCGCGGATGCCAGGCGTCGTAGATTTCGGACAGGAAGACGTCGTCGAAAAGGCGGTCGCTGCTCAAGCGGGTCTCCGGGTGGCGCTGAGGTCCGGAGCATAGTCAGGGCAGGCGACTTTGCAAATGGCCCCGGCGCGCCAGTCAGGCGCCGACAGGCGCGTGGCGGGCTGCGACAAACCCTGTTCGCAGATGCGAATTGCGGTTGATTCCGCACGCCGTGCCGGTAGCATCGCAGCCGAACCGGACAGATGTTGGCCGGGCCGTTTCGGAGGCGAGACATGCAACGTGTGCGCGATATTCTTGAAGTCGTCCTGCAGATCGATAATCACACGCCGAGCCATGTGGTGATCACGGCGGTGGGGCAGGTGACCAGCACGGGCTGGTCCTCGCCGAGCCTTGATCCGTGGTTCTACGTCGATACGCCGCAGGATGGCTACCAGGACTTTGATTTCACTGCCGAGCCGCCGGCCACGATGGCCAACATGGTCCTGTCGACCATCACGGCGACGCTGCATGTGCCCGTCGATATCCAGAATTACTGGGGGCATGAGCAGCCGCTGCGTGGCATCCGCATCCACAGCCAGCGCAGCATACAGGAATTCGGCCTGCATGATGCGCAGCCGCTGGAGACCAACAAGCGCTTCCCCTGGGATGTCTTCAAGCCCGGCCAGACGCTGGGCTCCGTCAACAGCCCGGTCTCCAGCCTCGTCGGCCGTCCGCTGCGGGTTTACCACACCGGCGACATGGTCACGCAGGACTACAATCCGCAGCGCGTGAACATCGAGCTGAAGCCCGATAGCGACGAGATCGTGCAGATTACGTTTGGCTGATCAGTCCGCGACGGCGGCAGCGCGGGCGCCCTGTTCGGCCTGGTGCTGGGAGAGCAGGACTTCGACATCGGTGTTGACGCCGGCGCGAACAGTGAAGTCGCGCTGGTAGATCTTGTCCTTGTTGCGGGCGACCGCGATGTAGGTGCCTTCCGCCAACACGATGGTCGGGAAGGCGCCGACGCTTTCGCTGACCGTGTCGCCGGAAGATGTCAGGATCGACCAGGCCGTGTCGGCGATCGCCTCGCCGCCGGGTCCGGCCACGAGCTTCAGCGTCAGCTTCGCGGCCCGGTGCTGGATGGTGGCTTCGGTGAGCTTGCCTGCCTCGATCTGGATATCGGCGCGGATGGTGGCGTTGACGTCCCCATAGTTGGAGACGACGTGATAGGTGCCGGCATTCAGCCGCACCACGGCGTTGGGCTTCACATCGGCCATGATCAGCGTGCGCTCGCCATCCTCCTTTTCCTCCGAGGAGTAGATGGCGAAGGAGAGTTCGTCCGGGGGAATGCGCACATCCGCGCCCGAGACCGCGTTCAGCTTCACGCCGCCGGCATCGAGCACGAGCTGCTGGCGCTCCACTGCGCCGGTTTCGGGCACGCGGATCTTGCGGGTTGCGGCGGCGCGGCCGAAGGCGACATTGACGAAATATTCGCCGGGGACGAGGTTCAGGGCCGCCGAGCCGCCCTCGGCCGTGGCCAGCAGCGGCAACTTGCCGTCGGCGCCCGGAATGGGCGAGAAGATACGCCAGGTCAGTCCCTGTTCCACGGGCTTGCCCTTCTCGACCAGCAGCGCTTCCAGCCGAACGTCGCGGGTCTTCGGCACGGCTTCCTCGATCGTCAGCGGATTGAAGCCGCTCGCCGGCGTCTGGGCGGGCGAGGCGGGCTGCTGCTGCTCGGTGCCGAGCGGGAAGGTCTTGAAGGCGTCGGCGCCTTCCTGCGCTTCTGCCGTCATCGGTCCCGCCAGAAGACCGGCAAGAAGGGCCAGCGCAAGGCCGATCGGCCGGCGGCATGGGAGCATCTCGGAACCGGGAAACGGGCGGGGGCTTGGCATGGTGCTGTTGACTTCCTGAGCGTCAGACTCCACTTGAAGCGGGCCTGTGGCAATTTCGTGGCTCGCCGGAGCCGCATCCGCAAGCGTGCCGCGATGTGCCGAAGGCGCGTCTGCCGGTTCGCGTTCTGACCCGACCTTGTCTTGTCGCCCGCCGTCTGCATGAATGCGGCATCCTGATGCGACATGCTTATTGGAATTTCCGCCCGATGAAAACGCAAATCACGCTCCCCGACTATCTCGCCACCCGCCGCTCCATTCCCGCCTTCCAGATGGCCGAGCCCGGCCCGTCGCGCGCCGAGATCGAGGAGATGCTGACGCTGGCCTCGCGCGTGCCCGATCACGGCAAGCTCGCCCCCTGGCGCTTCATCGTCTATCGCGGCGCCGAGCGCGTGCGCATCAGCGAGGCGCTGGCCGAGATCGCCATGGGTGACAAGCCGAATCTTTCCGAGGAGATGGTGAAGGTGGAGAAGACGCGGCTGACGCGCGCACCGCTCGTCATCGCCGTCATCAGCCGGGCGGCCCCGCATGTGAAGGTGCCGGAATGGGAGCAGGTCATGTCGGCGGGTGCGGTCTGCCTCAATCTCCTGATGGCTGCCAATGCGCACGGCTTTTCCTCCAACTGGCTGACGGAGTGGTACGCCTTCGACGCGCGCGCCTTCCCGATTCTCGGCGTCGAAGCGGGCGAAAAGGTCGCCGGCTTCATCCATATCGGCACGGCCACCGTGCCGCCGACGGAGCGTCCGCGCCCGGCACTTTCCGACATCGTCACCTGGGTCGGCGGTGAAGACTGATGTTTTACGAGACCGCCGAAAATCGCCACGGGCTGGCGCATGATCCCTTCAAGGCGATCGTCTCGCCGCGCCCGATCGGCTGGATCGGCACGCTGTCGAAGGATGGCGTGCGCAATCTCGCTCCCTATTCCTTCTTCAACGCCATCAGCGACCGGCCGAAGCTCGTGATGTTCTCGTCCTCCGGCTGGAAGGACAGTGTGGAGAATGTGAAGCAGACGGGGGTCTTTACGGCGAGCTTCGTCGGCCGGGCCATCATCGATGCGATGAACGCATCGTCCGCGCCTGTCGGGCCTGATGTGGATGAATTCGTGCTGGCCGGTCTGACGCCGGAACCGGGTCGTCTTGTCAACGCGCCCTTCGTGGCCGAAGCGCTGGCGGCGCTGGAGTGCCGGGCGACCGACATCCTCCAGCCGAAGGGCATCGACGGCGCGCCATCGGAGAATTTCATGGTGATCGCCGAAGTGGTCGGCATTCACATCCGTGACGAGGCGATCCGCGACGGGCGATTCGACATGGGCTTTGCGCGTCCCGTCGGCCGGCTCGGCTACATGGACTATGCCGATGCCGGCGATGTCTTCGAGCTCATGCGGCCGGGCGCCGCACGCTAGGCGGGTGACAGCATTCTTCTGGGCGGGAAGGCTTTCGGCGCGAGCCTTTCCAGTCTCTTAAAGGACATGGTGAACCAATCATAAACCTTTCCCGCCTAATCTCGATGAGGACAAGTCGAGTCTTTGTCGGGTGGGGCGTACGTGATCATACATTCTTTTTTGTGCTGGGCGGAAACGGCCAAGGTTGCGGAGCGGACGCGGGCGGCCAGCGCTCTGGGGCGCGCCTATCGCCAGCGGTCGCTGAAGGGTCCGGACCAGCACGCAGCCGAAATGGCGATGACCTTCCTGCTGGACGATCCCTCACCGAAGGTGCGCCTGGCGCTCGCCGAGGCCATCGCCGACAGCGCCGAGACGCCGCGCTCGCTCATCCTGCCGCTCGCTTCCGACCAGCCGGAAATCGCCTATACCGTCATCTTCCGCTCACCGGTGCTGACGGATGACGACCTGGTGGACATTGCCGCCCGCGGGACGCCGGAGATCCGCGGCGTGATTGCTGCGCGCCGGCAGCTTTCTCCCGCCGTCTCCGCCGCGATCGTCGAGATCGGCGGGCTCGCCGAAATGCTGATCCTGCTCGACAATCCCCATGCGCACCTCATTGCGCGCACGCTGCGCCGCATTGCCGAGCGCTATGGTCACGAACCGCGCGCCCGCGAGGCGCTGTTGCAGCGCGATGCCTTGCCGAGCGATGTCCGCCACATCCTCATCGAGAAGGTGGGGCAGGCGCTGGCGCTTTCCGGCCTCGTCCGCTCCGTCGTCGGGGGCGAGCGGGTGGATCGCATCGCCCGCGAGGCCTGCGACAATGCCGCCGTCGAGATGGCCGGCAGCTCGCCACAGGCCGAATTGCCACGCCTCGTGGCGCATCTTCGGGACACGGGACGCCTGACGCCCGCTTTCCTGCTGCAGGCATTGGTCACGGGCCGCATCGATTTCTTCGCCGCCGCGATCGTCATTCTTTCCACGCTCAACGAGCGGCGCGTGCGCTCCATTCTGTCCGACGGCCGCCTTCATGCCATCCGTGCGCTCTTCCAAAGCGCCGGCCTGAGCCCTGAAATCGGTGCACTGTTTGCCGAGGCCGTGCTGTTGTGGCGGGTCGAACGAAGCCGGCTGCTCGGCAGCGAGACGACCGGCGTTGCGGCCGACCTTCTCGTCAGGCTCGGCCAGACCCGCACCGCGCTTTCGGGCTCGCCCGCCGTTCGTGCCATTCTCGAGCAATTGTCGATCGCCGAACGCCGCCGTGGCGCGCGCGCCTATGCCAATCAGGTCGTCCGCGAGGCGGCCTGAGGCACCCCCGGGCGCGGCCTGGCAATCGGCCTTACGTCGTCCACCCGGCCTTCTGCGCTCCGGCGTTTTTCCTTTTCCCAGGCGTCTTCTTCTCCATGTTGCCGCCGGTGCTGACCCGCCGTCTTGCATCGGCCGTCGGGCCGGGCGAAGGTGACGGCCTGTCTGCGCTTCGGCACAGTATCTGCCGACCGGTTGGATGGAGAGGGTGACATGGGAACAGTGCTGGTTACCGGCATTGGCGGTTTCATCGGCCGCCATATCGCCGCGGAGTTGATCCGCTGCGGGTTTTCGGTGCGGGGCACGCTGCGCGATCTCGCGCGTGGCCCGGAGGTGGAGGCGTCGATCCGCGCTGCGGCCGGCCAATTGCCCGCCGAGATCGGTTTTGCCGCTGCCGACCTCCTCGACGGTACCGGCTGGGCGACTGCGATGCAGGGTGTCGATGCCGTCATCCACTGTGCCTCGCCCTTTCCGGCGCGCGTGCCAGAGCGGGACGATGATCTGGTGCGGCCGGCGCGGGAGGGGACGTTGCGCGTGCTGAAGGCCGCGCGCGAGGCGGGCATTCGTCGCGTCGTTCTGACCTCTTCCATTGCGGCGGTGTGCTACGGCAGTGGCCGCTCTCCCTTCACCGAAGAGGACTGGACCGATCCCGACGGTCCGCTGACGACGCCCTATTACCGCTCGAAGACGCTCGCCGAGAAGGTGGCCTGGCAGTTTGCCGCCGAGTCGGGGCTCGATCTTTCGGTCATCAATCCCGGCCTCGTGCTCGGTCCCCTGATCGGCAAGACCTACGGCACCTCGGTCGGCCTCGTGGCAAAGGCCATGCGCGGCGTCTATCCTGCCGTGCCGAAGCTGTCGCTTCCGGTCGCCGACGTGCGTGATGTCGCGCGTGCCCATGTGCTGGCGCTGCAGACACCGGAGGCGGTCGGCGAGCGCTTCATCGTCGCCGCCGAAAGCCTCAGTTTCCGCGAGATCATGGGCATCCTGCGCGTGACCGCACCTGATCACGCGCGCAAGCTGCCGCGTCTGGAGCTTCCGAATCTCGTGACGCGGCTGGTCGAGCGGTTCGATCGCTCGCTGACCCCCATCATCCGTGAATTGGGGCGCGATACGCGGGTCTCCAACGACAAGGTCAGGCGCGTGCTGGGTCTGACGCCGCGCCCGGCGCGCGAGGCCGTGGCGGCGAGCGGGCTCAGCCTCATTGCCGCAGGGCTGGTCTGAGACGCTGACCGCACACGCGGCGTCGTTCATCCGGTGAGGTTTCCTGCGCCCGGCGGTGTCGGACACGGCCGGACACACAGTCCCGTCGCGGCTCTCGGTCGTCGCGTTTCCAGACAATCTCTGAGAGCACTTCCGGTTGGGTGCCGGTCAGTCGGTGGAAAAGCGGCGCGCCACCCAGGAGTAACCGTTTTCCAGCGTATGGACCGGCGTCGTCACCACGGCTTTCAACTGGTCGCGGCTCGGCAGAACGCCGGTGATGAGGTCGAGCGCGCGGCGGGGCAGGGTGGCCGGCTGTCCAGCGGGAGCGGTGGTGGTGGTCTCAAGCGTCCCGGCACTGCCGACAGGGGCAGGTAGCGTTTCGGAGCCGACCGGCTGCGATGCCGCCGCGTTTCCGGCCTGGCTGCCGGCGGCGGCTGCCCTGGCGATGGCCTGGTCCGCCTCGGCATCATGGGCGATGGCCGCGCTGTCCGGCGTTTCGCAGACCGCCACGATAACGGGATAGTTCTTGTTCTGATGCGTCGCGATCTCGGTTTCCGAGCGCTTGTCGCATTCGCTGATGGTCGTAAAGCCCTTCTCCACGGTCGCGACGTAATGGCATTGCGTGACGCTGTCGTCGCAGCCGAGAATGGTCATCACGATAAGCGCGGTCTTCATCGATGGCGGTTCCTGATGCAGGGATGCGGCCGAGGCATCCGTGGTCTTGTGCTCACACGAAGGAAATGCCTAACCGGCGACCCGTGTCAAACTATGACCGCGGCGACCGTCACGGAAAACTTTTTGTTTCAGCCCGTTGTCCGGCTTGAACCTTGCCGCCGGACGGGGTTGACGCTGGCGGGCAAATGTCGTTTCACCGAAGCCCCGACCATGGACCACCGGAGCCGAGATGAGCGTCACGATCGCGCTGGAACCCGCAAGGCAGGAGGCGATCATCGCGCTTCTCGATCAGTCCGACCGCTACATGCAGGCGCTCTATCCGCCGGAAAGCAATCATCTCGTCGATGTCTCGACGCTGGAGCAGCCGAATGTCCGCTTCCACGTCGCCCGCCATGACGGCGCCGTCGTCGGCTGCGCGGCGCTGGTGCTTTCAGGCGACGGAACGGGGGAGATGAAGCGCATGTTCGTCGATCCCGCGGCCCGCGGCCTGAAGATCGGACGCCGGCTTTTGGACGCGCTGGCCGAAACCGCGCGCGCCGAAAACCTCGCCGCCATCCGCCTCGAAACCGGCATCCACCAGCCGGAAGCCATCGGCCTCTACCGCTCCGGCGGCTACACCGAAATCCCGCCCTTCGGCAGCTACCAGCCCGATCCGCTGAGCCTTTTCATGGAGAAGCGGTTGCGGTGAGGGCGGAGTGCGCCACCCTCAAATATCCAGATTGTCGGCAAAGGCGGCGCGTTCCTGGATGAAGCGGAAGCGGGCGTCGGCCTTGGTGCCCATGAGGTTGTCCACGGCCTCGCGGGTGCCTTCGAAATCCACCTCGTCGATCTCGACCTTCAGCAGGGTGCGCTTCGAAGGGTCCATGGTGGTTTCTTTCAGCTGCGCGGGCAGCATCTCGCCGAGACCCTTGAAGCGGCCGATTTCCACCTTGCCGCGGGCGTTGAAGGCGGTGCGCATCAGTTCCTCGCGGTGCGCGTCATCGCGGGCATAGAGGGTGCGGCCGCCCTGGCTCAGGCGATAGAGCGGGGGAACGGCGAGGAAGAGGTGGCCCTTGCGCACCAGTTCCGGCATTTCCTGATAGAAGAAGGTGATGAGCAGCGAGGCGATGTGGGCGCCGTCCACGTCGGCATCGGTCATGATGATGATGCGCTCGTAGCGCAGGTCTTCCTCGCGGTATTTCGAGCGCGTGCCGCAGCCGAGCGCCTGCACGAGGTCGCCGATCTGCTGGTTGGCCGAGAGCTTGTCGCGGCCGGCGCTGGCGACGTTGAGGATCTTGCCGCGCAGGGGCAGGATCGCCTGGTTGGCGCGGTTTCTCGCCTGCTTGGCGGAGCCGCCGGCCGAGTCGCCTTCCACGATGAAGAGTTCGGCGCCTTCCGCGGTGTTCTGCGAGCAGTCTGCGAGCTTGCCGGGCAGGCGGAGCTTGCGCACCGCGCTCTTGCGGTTGACTTCCTTCTCCTTGCGGCGGCGCACGCGCTCCTCGGCGCGCTCGATTACCCAGTCGAGGAGCTTGGCCGCTTCCCCCGGATTGCCGGCGAGATAATGGTCGAAGGGGTCGCGCAGCGCGTTTTCGACGATGCGCTGCGCCTCGACGGTCGCAAGCTTGTCCTTGGTCTGGCCAACGAATTCCGGCTCGCGGATGAAGACCGACAGCATGGCAGCGGCCGAGATCATCACGTCGTCGGTGGTGATGATGGCGGCGCGTTTGTTCTGGGTCAGTTCGGCGTAGGTCTTCAGCCCCTTGGTGAGCGCGATGCGCAGGCCCGCCTCATGCGTGCCGCCCTCGGGGGTCGGGATGGTGTTGCAGTAGGAGTGCACCTGGCTGTCGCCGCCATACCAGGTCACGGCCCATTCCAGCGCGCCGTGGCCGCCGGTCTTTTCGGTGCGGCCGGCGAAGATCTCGCGGGTGACGGTGAAGTCCTTGCCGAGCGTGGCGGCAAGATAATCCTTCAGGCCGCCGGGGAAGTGGAAGACGGCCTTTTCCGGCACGTCCGAACCTTCCGGCAAAAGCGCGGGATCGCAGACCCAGCGGATTTCCACGCCGCCGAAGAGATAGGCCTTGGAGCGCGACATGCGGAACAGCCGGCCCGGATCGAAGCGGACATTCTCGCCGAAGATCTGCGGGTCGGGGTGGAAGCGCACCCGCGTGCCGCGCCGGTTCTGCACGTCGCCGACCTCCTCCAGCCCGCCCTGCGGCAGCCCGCGCGAGAAGCGCTGGCGGTAGAGCTTGCGGTTGCGGGCGACTTCCACCTCCAGCACGTCGGACAGCGCGTTGACGACGGAGACGCCGACACCGTGCAGGCCGCCCGAGGTCTCGTAGGCCTTGCCGTCGAACTTGCCGCCGGCATGCAGCACGGTCAGCACCACTTCCAGCGTCGACTTGCCGGGGAATTTGGGGTGGTTCTCCACCGGAATGCCGCGGCCATTGTCGGTGACGGTGAGAAAGCCCTCGGCATCAAGGCTGACCTCGATGAAGTTCGCGTGGCCGGCGACCGCCTCGTCCATGGAGTTGTCGATGACTTCGGCAAAGAGGTGGTGCAGCGCCTTTTCGTCCGTGCCGCCGATATACATGCCGGGGCGGCGGCGCACGGGCTCCAGCCCTTCCAGGACCTCGATGGCGGAGGCGTCGTAATTGCCGGTATCCGATCCGGCCGGGGCTTCGCGGCTTTCGGCAGCGATCGGGCTTGCGGCCCGCTGCACGGCAGCCGGTGTCGTGGCGGCCGGACGGGGGGCTGCGGCGGAAGCGGCCGGTGCCTTCGGGGCGGCTGGAATGGCGGAGAAGAGATCGTCGGTCATGCCGTCCTTCGGGTCGTTCTCGTCAATGGGTGGCCGTGCGTCCGGTCGCGTCCGCATGGGGACCGGGCGGGCAGCCGACCGGGGTCGTCCAGCCTTGCCGGTTCCGGGCCTTCGGGCGCCGCGCTGCCTTGGGGCTGCCGCGAATCACCCTGTATGCTCTGGCGCTGTTCCCGTTCCGTTTACTCCAGAACGGTTGCGTTGCGGAAGGGCCGGTGGCAAGGCTCTTGCCGAAGCGAAGGAGATTCCGGTCCGCATGTCCACAGTTCATTTCATCTCCGCCGCCGCGCGCCGCGCTTTGTGCCCGGCAGCCTGCCGTCTCCTTGCCCTTCTGGCGGGCCTCGCGCTGGCGCTGCCGGCCTCGGCCGAGCTTCTGAAACCTTTCAAGGACGATCTTTTCGCCTACAATCCCGTCACTGAAACGGCCGATGGCGGGGCGCGGCTGACGGTCGGCTACGACGAGATGCGCGACATCAACGGCCGCGACGAGATTCCTGAGCGCCGGGTCAAGCGGGCCTATGTCGATCTCGGCATCAAGCGTGAGCAGGCGATGGAAAGCGTGATGACGACGCGCGGGGCCATCGATGTCGCCCGCACGGGGCCGGCCGAAGGCGGTGCGTTCAGCGTCGTCTTCATCCATGGCCGGGGCGGGGACCGCCGGCTTGGCGCCAACGACTTCTCCTTCGGCGGCAATTTCAACCGCATCAAGAACCTGGCGGTTGCCAATGGCGGCACCTATTACAGCGCCAGCATGAAGGGTTTCGATCAGGCAGGGGCGGCCGATCTCTCCGCTCTCGTCGTGGCCCTTTCGGCCCGCACGGCCGGCCGGCCGGTCTATGTCGCCTGCGCCTCCATGGGCTCGTTTCTCTGCTGGGGCATTGCGCGCGACCCCGCGACCGTCAAGGCGCTCGGCGGCATGATCGTCATGGGCGGACCGGCGGATCCGGATTATCGCACGTCCGCAGCCTACAAGGCCCGCCTGCCGCTTTATCTCACCCATGGCGGGCGCGACAGCGTCTATCCCGCAAGCGCCCAGCAGGCAGTCTATGAGGCGCTGCACAAGGCCGGCTATCCCGTGCGCTTCGTGCTGTTTACCGATGGCTCGCACGGAACGCCGGTGCGCATGACGGACTGGCGCGCGGCGATCAACTTCCTCGCATCGGCCCGCTAGAGTATTTCTGGCAAAAGCCGCTTCACCGGACATACTCCTTCCGCTTGTTTTGACCCTGGGGTCGAAGCCGGGTCACGGCGCCGGCAGGCCCGGCAGGCTGGCCCGGAATGAACCATGTGCTCCATACTGGCCCAGATCGTTCAAAGTCTAATGAGTTCGTCTGCGCTTTCTTAACCACGGAAACAGATGGGTGTCCGAAAATCGGTCGCCTTTACGACTCCGGCAACCCGGCCGTGCAAATCTCCGTCCATGCGGGAAGCAATGCGGCGGGACAACAGTCAGCATGCTCCCGAACGGTTTGATTGACGAGGCCTTGGCCGGTCCCCCTCGGACGCGCCGCCTCAAGGGTCGAAACAGGGGATTTGCATTCATGGACGCCCGGACCGACACGCGGCACATTCCGCTTTGCGTTGACCTGGACGGTACGCTTGTGGCCGCCGACACGCTGTGGGAGGGCGTGGCGATCATCCTGCTGCGCAATCCTCTCCTGCTGTTTGCCATGATCGGCTGGGCGCTGAAGGGCAAGGCGTGCCTGAAGGCGGAGGTTGCGCGCCGCTCCGGCCGCGTGGCTGCCGACTGGCCCTACCGCGACGCAGTCCTCGCGCGGCTGGAGCGCGAGAAGCTGACGGGCCGGCCGATCGTGCTGGTCACGGGGGCTGCCGAAAGTGTCGCGCGCGACATTGCCGCCCATACGGGCCTCTTCACCGACATCATGCATTCCACGGAGACGCTGAACCTGACGCATAGCCGCAAGCGCGATGCGCTGGTGGCGCGCTACGGGGAGGGCGGCTTCGACTATATGGGCAACAGCCGCGACGACGTGCCGGTCTTTTCCGCCGCGCGGCGCGCCATTGTCGTCGCACCCGATGCCGCTGCCGAAGCCTGGCGGCGCGATCACGATGCCGAGCGTCTGGATGTCGGCCGGATCAGCCCGCTTGCGGCACTGAAATCCATCCGCGTCCACCAGTGGGCAAAGAATGTGCTGATCGCGGTCCCGATGATCCTCAATCACGAGGTTCTGCACCTCGATGCGCTGTTCTCGGTCATCATCGCCTTCTTCGCCTTCTCCTTCCTGGCGTCGGCTGTCTATGTGATCAACGACCTCTCCGATCTCGGCAATGATCGCCGGCATCCGAAGAAGCGGTTCCGTCCGCTGGCGAGCGGCCAGATGTCCGTGCCGGTCGCGATCGTGCTGGCCGGCTGCCTGACGGTCGCATCCGTGGCGCTGGCCCTTCTGCTGCCCTTCGATTTCGCCCTCGTGCTCGGCTTCTATGCGGTGGCAACGACGGCCTATACCTTCGTGCTGAAGCGCAAGCTTCTCGTCGATGTCTTCACGCTGGCGGGTCTCTACACCGTGCGCATCGTTGCCGGCGCGGCTGCGACCGACACGGAACTCTCCTTCTGGCTGCTGGCTTTCTCGATCTTCTTCTTCCTCAGCCTCGCGCTGGTGAAGCGGTACGTCGAGCTCAACGATTTCGACGGCGAGCCGGATGCCTATGTGCCCGGCCGCGGCTATCAGGCGGTGGACTTCGACATGGTCGGCCAGGCCGGCATTGCCTCGGCCTTCACCGCCGCGCTGGTTCTGGCGCTCTACGTCCACAGCCGCGAGATGGAAGCCATGTATTCCAATCCGCTGGCGCTCTGGCCGCTTTGCCCGCTGGTGCTCTACATGCTGCTGCGCATCTGGATGCTGGCGCGCCGGCGCATGCTGCACGAGGATCCGGTCGTCTTCATCATGCATGACTGGCGCTCGATCTTCACCGTCGGTATCGGCGCGGTGCTCGTCGTCGCCGGCACGCTGGGGAGCTGAGGCGTGGAGGATTTCGCCAGCTGGGGCCGGATCCTGACGCGACCGCGTCGCGCGATCACGCCCGATGCCTACGAGAACCGCATCGGCAGCCATGCTGCGGGCGGCTTCCTGCCCTTCGGCCAGGGCCGCTCCTACGGCGACAGCTGCCACAATGATGCCGGCAGCCTGATCACCATGCGCCCGCGCGCCCGCATCGTGTCCTTCGATCCCGGGACGGGCGTCCTGGTCGCTGAAGCCGGGGTGACGCTGCGCGAGGTCATCGAGCATGTCGCCGCCCACCGCTTTTTCCTGCCCGTCACGCCCGGCACCGCCTTCGCCACGATCGGGGGCGCGATCGCCAATGACGTGCATGGCAAGAACCATCATGCGCGCGGCACTTTCGGCCATCATGTGCGCCGTTTCACGCTGCTGCGCTCCGACGGGTCGGTGCTCGATTGCGCGCCGACGCAAAATCCCGATTTCTTCGCCGCCACCATCGGCGGCATGGGGCTTACGGGCGTCATCCTGACGGCCGAGCTGCAACTGATGAAGGTGCCGGCGGTGCATGTGCAGCAGCATGCCATCCGCTTCGAGACCCTCTCGGACTATTTCGCGCAGGTCGAAGCGGTGGATGCCGCGCACGAATATTCCGTCGCCTGGATCGACCAGCTGGCCAAGGGCAGGGGTTTCGGACGCGGCATCCTCTTGGCCGGCGACCACGCCAATGCCGATGGCGAGATCCCCGACATTCCCAAGAAGTGGGTGCGCCCGTCGGTGCCGTTCACGCCGCCGGTCAATCTCCTCAACGGCTTGACGCTGAAGGCCTTCAACGAACTCTATTTCCGCAAGGTGCGGCCCGGCGAGCAGGTTTCGACCGTGCCCTGGACGAGCTATTTCTACCCGCTCGACGCCATCTCGCACTGGAACCGTCTCTACGGGCCGCGCGGTCTCTTCCAGCACCAGAGCGTCTTTCCGGCCGAAGCCGGCGAAGCGACGGTGCGCGCGCTGATGCTGGCGGCGCAGGAGGCAGGGCATGCCTCCTTCCTGACGGTGCTGAAGAAGTTCGGTGATCGGCCGCAGCGCGGGCTTTTGTCGTTTGCGCGCCCCGGCTTCACGCTGACACTCGATTTTTCCAATCAGGGGGCTTCGACACTGCAGCTTCTCGACCGGCTCGATGCCATCGTTCTCGCGGCCGGCGGGGCGATCAATCCCTACAAGGACCAGCGCATGGCACCCCAGACCTTTGCCGCCTCCTTCCCGGGCTGGCAGCGGCTGGAAGCTGCGCGCGATCCCGCACTCCTGTCCGATTTCTGGAGGCGCACGGCGCTTGCGCTCACCAATCGGTAACCGAAGGTCTTCGATTAAAATAAACCACTGTTCTTCATCGAATAGTACGTCTTGTCCGGTACACCGCATGCTGGAAAAAGGGACATTGTCATGAAGTATATCCCGTTTATATTGTTTACTGTTCTCACGAACGCGGCCGCGCAGCTGATGCTGAAGCAGGGCATGTCGACGCTTGCGTCTCCGATGTCCGACAACATCATCCTGAAGCTCCTGCAGGTGGTCTTCAACCCCTGGGTTTTCGCCGGCCTTCTGACCTTCGTCATCTCCATGGCCTCGCACCTTTTCGTGCTGTCGAAGGTCGAGCTGTCCTTCGCCTATCCCTTCCTCAGCCTCGCCTATGTGGCGGTGGCCGTCTTCGCCTACTTCCTCTTCAAGGAAGACATCAACGCCTGGCGCATCGCCGGGATCGGTTTCATCTGCGTCGGCACGGTGCTGATCGCCCAGTCCGGGATGTCCTCCCATGACACGGCCGAAACACCTGCCCTCGCCACTCAAAACGCCGACATGAATATCGGGAGCCAGTCATGAAACATGTGATCTTCGGGGGCGACGGTTTCGTCGGCCGCCATCTTGCCGAACGCCTGCTCAATGAGGGCGAACAGGTCCTCATCGCCGACATCGCCAAGTCGGACCTGCCGATCTATGCCCGCGCGCAGCATGTGCGCTGCGACGTGACCGATCCCGCAAGCGTCGCCAAGGTCGAGATCGGCCCGGACGACATGGTCTACAACATGGCTGCCAAGATGCTGTCGCCGCTGCAGAAGCGCGCCGATCGCTGGCAGTTCTTCTGGCCGGTGAACTATTACGGCGCTGAAAACATCATGAAGGCCGTTTCGGCTGCCGGTGCGACGAAGCTCGTGCAGTTCACGACCGACATGATCTACGGCCACACGGTGCAGTCGCCGCAGTCGGAGGACCATCCGGCCGCGCCGCTCGGCGAATATGGCAAGTCGAAGCTTGCGACCGAGGAGCTGGCCTATGACTGGCGCAAGCGCGGTCTCAACATCACCATCTTCCGTCCGCGCCTCATCATCGGCCCGGGCCGCCTCGGCATTCTCGAAAAGCTCTTCAAGCTCATCGACGCCAACCTGCCGGTGCCGATGATCGGTTCGGGCAAGAACCCCTACCAGTTCATCTCCGTCTTCGACTGCGCGGAAGCGGCGCGTCTGGCCTGGAAGGGCGGGGTGCCGAATGCGGAATACAATCTCGGCTCGGACAATCCGCCGTCGGTGCGCGCGCTGCTCGGCGGCCTCATCCGCCATGCCGGTTCGAAGTCCTTCCTGCTGCCGACGCCGGCCTTTGCCGTCAAGGCGACGCTGGCCGCCTTCGACCGCATCAACCTGCCGATCATGGACCCCGAGCAGTACCTCATCGCCGACGAGATGTGCGTGCGCGAAACGGGCCGCCTGAAGCGGGACCTCGGCTGGAAGGCCGAATACAACGACGCCGCCATGCTGATCGCAGCCTATGACGAATACCGCGCCAAGAAGGCCGGCCGGGCCTATGCCCAGCCCGCCGCCGTACCGGCCGAATGAGGGGAGAGACGACCATGCTCGACAGACCGGACCGCGTCGCACTCGACGCCCCCAAGCTTGACGGCTCGATCCGCAAGCCGAACCTGATGACGGTGGAACAGGCCAAGGAGATGAGCGTCGCCGACATGACGTCGCTCTTCAAGGATCACCTGAACCCCGGCCAGCTGCATTTCATGAAGCTGCTCGGCTTCAACAAGATCAAGGTCGAGACCGCCGAGGGCATGTACTACATCGACCAGAACGGCCGGAAGATTCTCGATTTCTTCGGCGGCTTCGGGTCGCTGGCCCTCGGCCACAACCATCCCCGCATCATCGCGGCGCGCAAGCAGTTCCAGGACGAGAACCGCCACGAGATCGCGATAGCCTTCATGTCGCAATATGCCGCGGCGCTTGCCAAGAACCTTGCGGAAATCGCGCCCGGTGATCTCGACATGGTCTTCCTCGGCTCCTCCGGTTCGGAAGCCATGGAAGCGGCCATCAAGGTGGCCGAACGCGCTGCCGGCCCGAAGCGGCCGCGCGTCGTCTATGCCGAGAACTCCTTCCACGGCAAGACCAAGGGCGTGCTGTCGATCACCGACGGGCCGCTCTATCGCGGCGAGTTCCGCCTGCTCGACAACAACATCAAGGTGCCCTTCGGCGATATCGACGCCATCCGCCGCGCCTTCGAGAGCGATCCCACCATCGGCGTCATCGTTCTGGAAACCATCCAGGGCGGCGGCGGCATCAACATCGCACCGCCGGACTTCTGGCAGCAGGTGCGCGCGCTCTGCGACCGGCACGGCGTGATCTTCGTCGCCGACGAGGTGCAGTGCGGGGTCGGCCGCTCCGGCCGCTTCTTCGCCTTCGAGCATGCCGGCATCGTGCCGGACGTGACGGCGGTGGCAAAGTCGCTCGGCGGCGGCAAGACAGCGGTCGCCGCGATGATCGCGCGCCGCGAGATCTACATGAAGGCCTATGGCACGCCGAAGACCGCGATGATCCACGCCCAGGCCACGTTCGGCGGCATCGGCGAGGCCTGCATCACGGCCATCGAGACGCTGAACGTGCTCTATGACGAGGACCTGATCGAGAACGCTGCCATCCAGGGCGACTATCTCGTCGAGCGGCTGAATGCGCTGAAGGACAAGTATCCGAAGATCATCAAGGAAGTGCGCGGCCAGGGCCTCATGGTCGGCCTCGAATTCCAGGATTTCAGCCAGACCCTGCCGATGGTGCTCCGCCCCGTGGTCGCGATGCTGGACGACAAGCTGAAGGGCTCGCTCTCGGGCTTCATCGGCGCGCTGCTCCTGCGCGACTACGACACGCTAGTGGCCTTTACCGAGTACAACCGAAACGTCATCCGCCTGCTGCCGCCGCTGATCTGCGAACGCCAGCACGTCGACCAGCTCTGCGACGCCCTCGACGACCTGCTCGGCCGCGGCATCGTGCGCATCGTGAAGGACTTCGTCGGCAGCCAGATGGGGTGACGCGACCTCAAGGAGTTGAAAAGCCGCCGGGGTGTCTCGTCCCGGCGGCTTTTTCATTCCCACGCAGCGTTAGGAGCGCAGCAGTACCTTTGTTGATTGCACGGCGACGGCGACGCGCTGGTAGTGCTGTTGGCGCTTTTCGGAGTTGTCGGCGGCGCGAAGCAGTTCGGTCTGCAGTTCATCGACAACCCTGCTTGCCGCGGCCATGGCCTTTGCGAGGTTTTCGCGCTTGATGGCGCGGTAACTGCGGTTGCGGGCAAAGCGCGGATTGGCGCCGGGCTTGGCATCGAGTTTCGGGGCGCGGGTATCGACATTGGCGCGCACGATGGCGTCCAGCTTGTCGGCGGCGCGCAGGATCGCGCGCTTCATGTCGCCATAGGCGGCGTTGCGGGGAATGCGTTGCGCCGTCAGGCGAAGGCCGCGCTGGAGGCAGTCGATGCGGTAGACCGGGTCATAGCGGCCGCATTCGGCTTTCACCGCTTCGACGTTGCGGATGATGCTGGTGGTAAAGGC
This sequence comes from Rhizobium sp. SG2393, assembly GCF_042610495.1. Taxonomy (NCBI): domain Bacteria; kingdom Pseudomonadati; phylum Pseudomonadota; class Alphaproteobacteria; order Hyphomicrobiales; family Rhizobiaceae; genus Rhizobium; species Rhizobium sp. SG2393. Next base: position 792,089 of record NZ_JBHGAP010000001.1, on the reverse strand, counting down.
GGTCTCGAGGCCAGTTTCGCCACCCACATCGGAGTCACCAAAGCCGACATTCGGCGTGGTCGTATTGCCCGTCGGACCACTGGTCGGCCCGGTCGTTTGCGCGTAGACGGCCACGCTGTCCGCACCTGCCAGTGCAAGCGAAATGGCCAGGGCGGTCGGGAACCGCCAGCGCCGGGCAGGGCGGCGGGGGTCCGCCTTTCTGCGTTGCGACGGTGTCGTTGCCGTCGGCGGCGCGTCCGTTGCCGGTCCCGTCATTCCCGTGACCGTCGTTTCGGAATTGCCCGACCGGTCACGCCCTGCCTCCGGCGCTTTCCCATGCATCGTCTCGCTCATTGCCCCGCCCTCTTTGCCGGTGTTGCCCTCGGTCTTGCCGGTCCGTCCGGTCTGCCTGTCGTTCTTGCCGCGCCATCTGCACGACGTCGCCCATGCCGGCATCGCCACGCCGCCCGTTCCCCCTTATGCGCGGGCCTTGCGGCCGTCGGCTGCGCGGGGGGTAGCCCGTTTTAGCCGTCCTTGCCGAAGGCGAGGCGCAGGCTGCGTTGCGTGCCCTTGCCGAAGGCGCCGTCGAAGGTTCCTTCGTAGAACTTGTTTTCCGACAGGATTTTCTGCAGCGCCTTGCGGGTCTCGGCCTTGAACATGGTCGGCTTGGTCGTCAGCTGGGTCAGCACGTCCTCGACGCCGGAGCGGAGCGCCAGATAGAGGAACCGGGCCGCGTCGTCCGGTCCCTTGCCGGGCACGATGCCGTCGTCGATCAGTGCGGCAACGTTGAACATGGCCTGGGGGTGGCGCAGCTCGGCGGCGCGGGTGAAGAGCGCGATTGCCTTTTCCGGATCGCGCTCAAGGCCCTCCGTGCCCTGATAGGTGAGGAAGCCGAGATCGTTGATGGCATCGGCAAAGCCACGCTCGGCCGACTGGCGGTAGAGATCGAGCGCCTTGGCCACATCCTGCGGCGTGCCGATGCCCTTCTCGTAGAGCTTGCCGAGTTCGTACATGGCTTCTGCATCGCCTTTGGCAGCGGCGGCGGTGAAGAAGTCGAGCGCCTTTTTCGGATCGAACTTGACGGGATCGGGGGTGAGCGCGATGTAGCCGAGGCCGATCATGGCGCGGGTGTCGCCGTCGCCGGCAAGGGCTGCCAGCTGTACCTCCTGGTCGGGTGCGAGCTTCTGCCAGGCGGCCGGCTTGTCGGCCGGGGACGCCTCGGTCTTCGCCTGATTGCCGGCAAGGAAGAAGGGGACGCCCGTCAGCGAGCCGTAGAAATGCGGCTGCTGGCGGTTGGCCGTCAGCGCCATCACCTCGTCGCGCACCTGCCGGAACATCAGGCCGATTTCCACGTCGGGTTTCCGTAGATTGTCGGCGAGTGCCGTGGCGAAGGGGCTGTTGTCTCCCTTGCCGTCGAGCGCCACTTCCCCGTCCTTGGCGGCATAGACCACCATCATGCCGCGCTCGGGGGAGGCCGGCGCGAGGCCACCGCGCTTGAGCCCCCGCGTGGCATCTGCATCCGCCCCTGCGTTTGCGGCACCGGCCTGTTCGGGCGCTGCGCCATCCGGCAGGGCGGGAACCACGGAACGGGCCGCGGTCTCCGTGGCCGGCGTTTCGTTTGCGGCGGCAGCCTTGCTTTCGGTGGCTGGCTTCGGCAAGGCGCCGGCGGGAAGCGCGCCTGCTGCGAGGTTGCCAGCATCGCCCGTCACGGCGGCCACCGTCACGGCCGGGGCTGCGGCATCGGGAAAGGGATTGTTGCGGCAGCTATCGAGGATGACGATGCGCAGCTGGCGGGCATTCTCGACGGTCGCCAGCACCTCCTTGAGCGACACGGCCTGCTGTGGCAGCTGGGTGGCATTCTGCACGGCGACATCGACCGGAACGATATAGTTCTGGCCACCCACCTCCACCCCGTGTCCGGCATAGTAGACGAGGGCGATGGAGGCGGTTTCGGCCTTGAAGGCGAAATCCTTCATGGCCGCCTTCAGCTGCGGCAGGGTGGCGTCGTTCAGTGTCTCGGTCTCAAAACCGAGGTCTCTCAGCGTGCGGGCAATGAGCGCTGCATCGGCCGGCGTGTTGCGCAGCGGGTTGATGGTCTTGTAGCCCGCCATGCCGATCACCAGCGCGACGCGGTCAGCCGCTGTTGCAAGACCGGGGAAGGGCAGGGCCACGAGGAGCGCCACAGCGCCCGCATGCGCCAGACCCCGGATGCGCGACACGCGCCCGCAAGCCGGCCGCGCATGGCTTGCCGGGTGACCAGATCCAGTCCCTGAAGGGGCCGGGAGGCTTCTTGCCCCGGCTGCTCCCCATTTCATGTGCATGTCTGCCCCACTTGCTGCGGCCCGACCCTCGTCCCCCCGAGCGCGGCGATCCGCCAGATCCGTTCCTCCCGAAACCTGCTATTGCAGCGTCGAAATCTCCACCCGTCGGTTGCGGCCATCGGTCGGATAATCCGGGAAGAGCAGGTAGTCCTCCCCGAAAGCACGCACCACGAGCCGGTCGGGATCGATCTTGTAGAATTGCGTCAGATAGGCCTTGGTCGTCTTCGCGCGCCGCTCGGAGAGCGTCAGGTTCGCCTCGCGCCCGCCGACGGCGTCGGTATGGCCGCCGATCAGGAAACGGTAATTGCCGAGTTCGGGCGACTGCAGGGCCTCGCCTACAGTGTCGAGCAGCTTCTGTGCCTCCGGCGTCAGCGAGGCGGATCCGAGCCTGAAGGTCACGGCGAGGTTGACGGTCGCCTGGATCTTGTCGCCGTAGGAATTGACCGCCGCATAGCCGGCGGCCGGTGCATGATAGGTGGAGGCCTGGTTGGCAGGCGCCTGATAGGTCTGGGTCGCGGCCGGCTGGTAGTCGGTCTGCGGCTTGGCCTCGTAGCCCTGTGCCGCCGGCTGCTGGTAGCTGCCGCTCTGCTGGCTCTGATAGGTCTGCGTGGCCGGCTGCTGGTAGGCCTGGTTTGCTGCCGGTGCCTGATAGGTCTGGCTGTTGTTGCTGCCCTGGAACTGTACGCCGCTTTGCGGCTGGCGCGCGCCGCCGCCCATCGCGCCGCCGAGGTCGCGTGCGCCATGCGGTGTCAGCTGGCGGATCAGCTCGTCGGGCGTCGTTTCCGACAGCACGTCCTGCGCCAGCACCGGCGCCATGGAGAGACAGAGAAGCGTGCAGGCCGTGCCGAATTGTCTGATCATGCGAGCAGTCCCCCAACCGCTGGGCCGACGGCCGCCCCCGGCCGGTATCGCCCTTATCCGCGTCGAAACGTAGCACCAAGAAGACCGTCAGGAAACGGCTTTCCTTGGTGCTAATAAATCCTCGGCCGACATTCCGGAAAACGCCTGCTTTCCTTCGCGGCCGGCCTCTGGTAGAGCCGCCGGTGACGCTCGGAGGGATCGTGGAGACGACCCTCGAAGGGACCGTGGAGACAGAGGAAGGACCCCGCATGACGCCCGAAATTCGCCCGCTGGTGGCCGGCAACTGGAAGATGAACGGCACGCGCGACAGCCTGGACCAGCTGAAGGCGATCGCCGCCGGCGTCGTCGGCCCGCTCTCGGCCAAGGTCGATACGCTGATCTGCCCGCCGGCAACGCTCCTCTACGTCGCCACCGCGCTTGCGACCGACAGCCCGCTCGCCATCGGCGCGCAGGACTGCCACACGAAGGAATCGGGCGCCCATACGGGCGACATTTCCGCCGCCATGATCGCCGATTGCTACGGCACCTACGTGCTCGTCGGCCATTCCGAGCGGCGCACCGACCACAAGGAAGACGACGCGCTGGTGCGCGCCAAGGCCGAAGCGGCGCATGCGGCAGGGCTGACGGCCGTCGTCTGCATCGGCGAGACCGGTGACGAGCGCAAGGCCGGCACGACGATCGCCGTTCTCACCCGCCAGCTTCTCGGCTCGGTGCCGGATGGCGCGACGGCCGAAAACACCGTCATCGCCTACGAGCCCGTCTGGGCGATCGGCACGGGCCTGACGCCGACGGCGGCCGACGTGGAAGAGGCCCATGCGGCGCTCCGCGCCGAGCTCGTCTCGCGCTTTGGTGACGCCGGCAAGCGCATGCGCATCCTCTATGGCGGCTCGGTCAAGCCCTCCAACGCGGCCGAGCTGATGGGCGTTGCCAATGTCGACGGCGCGCTGATCGGCGGCGCGAGCTTGAAGGCGGCCGACTTCCTCGCCATCTATGGCGCCTATGAAGGTCTCACGGCCGGCGCCTGATGGCTGCCGGTCGGCGGGCCCGCAGGCAGGAACAGATCGACCGGGCCCCGATGCATCGGGGCTTGGAATGGGCGGCGCATTGGTATATGGACCCGCCGAACGTGAATTGTGGCCCACGGGGCCGGGAACCTTGAAAACATGCAGACCGTCTTGCTCGTCATCTATCTCATGGTCGTGGTCGCGCTGATCGGCGTCGTGCTCATCCAGCGCTCGGAAGGCGGCGGTCTTGGTATCGGCGGGGGCTCCGGCTTCATGTCGGCGCGCGGCACGGCCAATGCCCTGACGCGCACGACGGCGATCCTTGCCGTGCTGTTCTTCGGCCTGGCGCTCGGCATGGGCATTCTCGCCCGCTTCCAGCCCGGTGCCTCCGACATTCTCGACCGTATCCCCGGCACGACGTCGAACGGCAATGGCGTGCTCGATTCGCTTGGCGGCGCCACCCCGGCTCCGGCCACCAACGGCCAGACCCCTGCAACCACCACGCCGTCCACCACGACCCCGTCTTCCACGGCACCGGCAACGACCACCACGCCTTCGACGACGCCGTCTTCCACCCCGGCAACCGGCACGCAGGCTCCGGCGGCAGGCGCCACCGATGGCGCGGCGACCACGCCGTCCACGACCGCTCCGGCCACCACGACGACGCCGTCCAGCACGCCGGCGACCGGCACCAACACCGCCCCGGCCAACACCGGCTCGGGCGTCCCCACCGGCCAGTAAGGCCCGTGACGATCTGAACCGCCGGCGGAAGTTGTCTTCCGCCGGTTTTCTTTTGTGCAGTCCGTTTCGCCAGCCTATTCGCCTTTGCCCGTGGATAAACGGGGAGGGCGTGATTTTGGGGGTGGCGGAAAAGGTCCTGAAACGATATCCGGTGACTCCCATGGCGCGATATGTTTTCATCACCGGCGGCGTGGTCTCTTCCCTTGGCAAGGGCATTGCCGCCGCCGCTCTCGGGGCTCTCTTGCAGGCCCGCGGCTACCGGGTCCGGCTCCGCAAGCTCGACCCTTACCTCAACGTCGATCCCGGCACGATGAGCCCGACCCAGCACGGGGAAGTCTTCGTGACCGATGACGGGGCCGAAACGGACCTCGATCTCGGCCATTACGAGCGCTTCACGGGGCGTTCGGCGACGAAGACCGACAACATCACCACCGGCCGCATCTACAAGAACATCATCGACAAGGAACGGCGCGGCGACTATCTCGGCGCCACCGTGCAGGTCATTCCGCACGTGACGAACGAGATCAAGGCCTTCGTCACCGAAGGCAATGACGACTATGATTTCGTCATCTGCGAGATCGGCGGCACGGTGGGCGACATCGAGGCCATGCCCTTCATGGAGGCGATCCGCCAGCTCGGCAACGATCTGCCGCGCGGCACGGCGGTCTATGTCCATCTGACGCTGATGCCGTGGATTCCGGCCGCGGGCGAATTGAAGACCAAGCCGACCCAGCATTCGGTGAAGGAACTTCAGGCGCTCGGCATCCACCCGGATATCCTGCTGGTGCGCGCCGATCGCGAGATCCCGGAAGCCGAGCGGCGCAAGCTGTCGCTGTTCTGCAACGTGCGCCCGTCCGCCGTCATCCAGGCGCTCGACGTTTCCTCGATCTACGACGTGCCGCTCGCCTACCACAAGGAAGGCCTCGACGACGAAGTGCTGGCCGCCTTCGGCATCGAGCCTGCGCCGAAGCCGCGTCTGGAGCCCTGGAAGCAGGTCTCCGACCGCATCAAGACCCCGGAAGGCGAGGTCACAATCGCGATCGTCGGCAAGTATACGGGCCTCAAGGACGCCTACAAGTCGCTGATCGAGGCGCTCTACCATGGCGGCATCGCCAACCATGTGAAGGTGAAGCTCGAATGGATCGAGTCGGAAATCTTCGAGAAGGAAGATCCGGCGCCCTGGCTTGAAAAGGTGCACGGCATCCTCGTTCCCGGCGGTTTCGGCGAGCGCGGTTCGGAAGGCAAGATCAACGCGGCGCGCTTTGCCCGCGAGCGCAAGGTGCCCTATTTCGGCATCTGCTTCGGCATGCAGATGGCGGTCGTGGAAGCGGCCCGCAACCTCGCCGGCGTCGAAAAGGCCTCCTCCACCGAATTCGGCCCGACGGCCGAACCCGTGGTCGGCCTGATGACGGAATGGGTGAAGGGCAATGCGCTCGAAAAGCGCGCGGCTTCCGGCGATCTCGGCGGCACGATGCGCCTCGGCGCCTACAAGGCGGCGCTCAAGAAGGATACGAAGATCGCCGAGATCTACGGCTCCACCGACATCTCCGAACGCCACCGCCACCGCTACGAGGTGAACGTGGACTACAAGGAGCGCCTGGAAGGCTGCGGCCTCGTCTTCTCCGGCATGTCCCCGGACGGCCTCCTGCCGGAAACGGTCGAATACCCGGATCATCCGTGGTTCATCGGCGTGCAGTACCACCCGGAACTGAAGAGCCGCCCGCTCGACCCGCATCCGCTGTTTGCGAGCTTCGTGGAAGCGGCGCTGGAGCAGAGCCGGCTGGTTTGAGGGGCGGGGCCTTCGGGCGTCCGATATGAGATTTGGAGCAGGGCCGGGCCGGAGGGGTTCGGCCCTGTCTGTTTAAACGGTCGGGATCGTTCCGCCGTCGATCCTGTATTCGGTGCCTGTGATCGCCTGGGCGCGGTCGGAGGCCAGGAAAGCCAGGAGACTTGCGACTTCTTCGGGTTTGGTGGGCCGGCCGAGCGGGATTCCGCCGAGACTGTCCATGATGATTTTCCTGCCGCCTTCGACGTCGGTTCCTGCCTCTGCTGCCAGCCGTTCCGCAAGGCGCAGGGACGCTTCGGTCTCGATCCAACCGGGCGAAACACGTACGACGCGCACGCCCCTTGGCGTGACGTCCTTGGAGATCGCCTTGCTGTAGGTCGATAGCGCAGCCTTTGCGGCCGCGTAGGCGACCGTGGCTTCCGCGAGCGGCATCACGCTCTGGATGGAGGTGACATGCAGAACCACTCCATGTCCGCGGTCCGTCATCCCGGGAATGAGGGCCCGGTCGATCCGCACGGCGGGAAAGAGGTTCAACGACAGTTCGTTTTCCCAGGTCTCGTCGCTCAGCGCGCCGAACCCTCCGGCCGGTGCGGAGGAGCCGCCGAGCATGTGGACAATGATATCAACGCCGCCGAGACGGTCGCCGACAGCCCTGATGACCGTGTCGCATCCTGCCGCTGTCGTCAGGTCCGCTTCCACAAACATCTCCTCGGGCATGCCGTCGGGCCGGCTGCGCGCGGTCGTCAGCACCTTTGCCCCGAGTTCTACGAAGAGATCGACCGTTGCGGCACCGGCCCCCTTGGTGCCGGCCGTGACGAGGGCCCGCTTGCCTTTCAATGAAAGAAAGTCCGTCATGGCCGGATCTCCAGCCTGCTGATCTTTCCACCTTCGGATGTGAAGGTGTAGGTCAGGTCGATCGGGCTGCCGGCGAAGTTGCCGCTGACGGTCGCGCGAACGACGGCCGTGTCGCCCTCCCGGACTGCGCTTTTCGGCACCACGACGAATTGCGAGGCCGCTTTTGCGGCCATCCACCATGTGCGGATCGCGTCACGTCCGTGGTGAAGTGCCTTCTCGTCCTCCACGACGGCGTCCGTCGTGAATGCTTGACTGAGGCTGTCCGCGTCGTCGTGTTGGCCTGCACGGAAAAATGCACCGACAAAGTCTGGCATGTTCATGGGAAATCTCCGGTGGTTGGTGTTGCCACCCAGAGATAGATCTCGACGATCCATCGAATAAGTGGGACAATCATGCATGTCAAATTGCGGATTTCGGGATAATGTTGGATGTCGGTCTGAAGGAGCTTGACGCCGTGCTCGCGGTGGCGCGCTGCGGCACGTTTCGTGCTGCGGCGATTGATCTGGACGTGTCCACCACGGCGCTCAGCCATACGATCGCGCGTCTGGAGGCGGGTCTGGGCGTGCGTCTGTTCAATCGCACGACCCGCAGCGTTTCGCTGACGGATGCCGGCCGGCTCTTCGTCGGAACAGTCGGGCCGTCGGTTCAAGACCTGCGCAACGCTCTCGGAACGGTTCAGGCGCACAGGGAGACGCCGACGGGAACGCTGCGCATCAATGCGGCACCCTTTGCCGCACGCGCGATCATGCAGCCGCTGGTGATCGCCTTCCTGACGCAGTATCCCGATATGCATGTCGATCTCGTTACCGAGGGCCGGATGGTCGATATCGTTCGCGACGGTTTTGACCTTGGCGTCCGCCTCGCCAGTCTCGTGCCGAGCGACATGATCGCCGTCCCGCTTGGAGATGTGCAACGTCACGCCGTCGTCGCAACCGCGGCTTTTCTTGAAAGACATGGAACGCCACAAGTCCCGACCGATCTGTTGCGCCAACCCTGTATCCGCATCCGCCTTCCAGACGGCTCGCTCTTCCGCTGGCGTTTCGAGAAAGACGGTCAGCAGGTTCTCATCGATGTTTCCGGCCCGCTCTCGCTCGACGATGCGAGCCTTGTCAGATCGGCTGTGTTCAACGGCATGGGCGTCGGCTATTTCATCGAGGCGGATATCATCGACGACATCAACGCCGGGCGGCTGGTGCGCGTGCTGGAAGACTGGACCCCATCATCTGCGGGATTGTGCCTCTACTATCCCGGGCGGCGTAATCTCTCGGCCGGGATGCGGGCGTTCCTGGACTTGGCGCGCACCTTTGCCCGACAGGCGCCGGGCCCCCGTCCAGCCGCAGAATAGCCTTTAGAATCAAACCAGATTTCGAACTGAGACCGTGATGACGCCGATGATCGTCTCCACCGCCGCGCGCCCCGACCTCGTGCCCACCACCGCACGCTGGCGGTGGGAGGCCTTCTTTCAGGATGCGATGTCGCTGGACGAGATGCTTCTGATGGAGGCCGAGGCGACCAACAGCGAGCTGATGCCGACCGTGCTTGTTCTGCTGGAGGGGGAGGAGCCTGTCGGGATGGTGGCGCTGTGCCTCGATGATCTCGAGGGGCGGCCCGATCTCAATCCTTGGCTTGCAGGCCTCTATGTCGCGGATGCCCATCGCGGCAACGGATATGGGCTGCGTCTGATTGCGGAACTGGAAGGCCTGGCGCGCCGGGAAGGGATCGATCGCCTGTCGCTCTATACCGCGAGCGCGGTTGATCTCTATAGCAAGGCCGGCTGGTCGGAGGTGGAGTCCTTCTCCAAGGATGAGGCAACCTACTGGATCATGCAGAAGGCTCTGTAGAGGCGCACAATCCTTTCGCCTTGCGAGGCACATGCCTATGTGCGCTCGCCTGCCTGATCCTGTGGCCACCTGACCAGCGCCGCCCTTCCGGCTTCCGTCAGCCCATAGACACCGCGCTCCACCCGTTCGAACCAGCCATAGACATTGCCTTGCAGGATCTTCGCCGCCTCCGGCACGGTGGTGCGGATCTCCTTCACCTTCAGCGGTCCCTCCGCCAGTGCCGCCGCGCAGGCCAGCGCCTGCTGGCGGTAGGCGGTCATGAGGGGCGCTCGGGTGCTGCCGCCGAGGGTGGGGTCGCCGCGGCGTTTTTTGTGTTCCTGCATCAGGCGGGAGCGGCGCTTGGGGTTGGTGCGCGGCATGGGGGTGACGGCGCCGACGATGATCTCCACCGTGCCCGCATCGGAGACGCCGAGCATGCCGAAACCGAGGCGGCGGCAGAGGTCGCGGTAGCGGCGGTCGGCGTCGCGGCCCTTGCCCTTGGCGGATACGCGGGCGGCGATCCAGACTTCGTCGGCCACCGGTGCGCGGTCGACCGCCTGGAGGATGAGTTCGAGGTTGAAGGTCATCTTCAGCTCGCAGATGACCACCACCGTGGGGTCGCCATCGCTGAGGCCGACGAGGTCGCAGCCGCCGATCTCGCCCTTCACCGTGTAGCCGGCGGTTTCGAGGAAGGCTTTGACGGGCGGGTAGAGGCTGGTTTCCATGGTCACCGGGGGCATGTCGTGTCGCGGCTTTCGCGCCCCGTCGCATTCTTCATGACGAGCGGGAGCGGCGAATCAAGGTTGACCCTAGCGGAAACGGCGAGCCATGAGACCAGCGGAAACGGGGCGGGTGGCCTACCAGCGCAGCATGCGGGCGCCCGCGACCGCTCCGATGAGCGTCAGCCCGCCGATCGCCAGCGTGTACCAGGTGGCGACGAAAAAGGGGCTGTCGTCGGGGCAGTGCAGCGCATAGAGCGTCGCGGCGAGCGCGCCTGCCGTCAGCCCCGCAATGGCGCCGGCGCGCGCCGGGCTTTGCGGCGCGCCGCGTTTCAGCGCGAAGAGAAGCGCCACCAGCGGCACCGCGCCCATCAGCATCACCATGGCGAGGCAGGCGGCGGCATTGTGGCCGATCAGGCTGGTGCGCCAGTCGCTTTCGGGCACGACGAGGAATTCGCCGCCGACGGCCGCAACGATGATCGCGGCGGGGACGAGGAGGGCGCGGGCCGGGCGGGCAAGGTCGGCTTCCGGCCGGCCGGCGCGGGCAACGAGCATGAGGGAGGCGGCCGACAGCAGCACCACGACGGCGAGCTTGACGAGAACACGCGGCGTGGCGAGTGCGTCCGGCAGCCCCGGGCGGAAGCCGAGTTCGATGAAGAAGAGCGTGACGGCGGCGGAAAGACCGGCGGCGAGTGCCACGACCAGCGCGCGGCCAAGCGTCGGCCCCGTGCGGGTATCGGCAGCCATCAGGCGGATCAGCGCGTCGGTCTTCATGTTTCGTTGCTCCTGTAGAGGGCGGCGAGCGTCTTCAGCGCCCTGTGCAGGGCCACGCGCACCGCGCCTTCCGTCATGTTCATCCGCGCCGCCGTGTCGCGCACCGGCACGCCGTCGAGCGAAATGGCCTGCACGATGCTGCGCTGCGGCTCCTTGAGCTTCTGCAGCAGTTGCGTTGCATCGCGCCGGTCGTCGTCGCGCGTGTCGGTCTCGGCAGCCAGGCCCTCCATCACATCCTCGATGGGGATGGAGACCCGGCGGCCGCGCCGGCGCAGGCTGTCGATCAGCTTGTTGCGCACGATGGCGCCGAGCCAGGGGCCGAGCGGGCGGGCCGGATCCCAGCTCGTCCGCTTCAGGTGGATGGCGATCAGCACTTCCTGCACCACGTCTTCGGCCTCTGCGGCCGGGGCGCCGAACGCCGCCACCCGGCGACGGGCCATCGCCCTCAGATGCGGCGTGACCGCGCGCAGGAAACGATCATAGGCGGCCGCGTCGCCGTCAAGAGCGGCGCGCAGCCAGCCGGCCCACTCCTCGTCGCGCGCATGCCTGTCCAACACATCCCCCGTACGTTCCGGCCCCGGCTTTCGTTACACGAGGCCGATGAAAATTTCCTGTTTTTCTTATTGTTCGGCTTTCCGGCCCGGGGATGAAAAAAATTTCGTGGCCGCTGTAACGACCGTCTGCCCCGTTGCGAATGACCTTTTGCAGCACCGAGAGCGGTGCCTGCCTCACCAACGGAGAACCCCGCCATGAAGACCCAGATTGCCTCGCTCGCCCTTGCCGGTTCGCTCGCTGCCGCCCTTGCCGGTCTTGCGCCTGCTGCCCATGCCGAGGATGCCTCGAAGGAAAAGTGCTACGGCGTCGCGCTGAAGGGCCAGAACGATTGCGCCGCCGGCGCCGGCACGACCTGCGCCGGAACGTCGAAGATCGACTACCAGCAGAATGCCTGGAAGCTCGTGCCCGCCGGCACCTGCGTCACCATGAAGACGCCGAACGGCATGGGCTCGCTGACCCAGGGCCCGGCCCCGGTCTGATCCGGCAGCCAGTCTTACCGCGTGTCCGGCGGCGGTGTCTGCCGCCGGGCGCCTTCCTTGCAAAGCCCTGATCGATCCCATGCCCGAGACTGAAGAGGTGAGCCATGCGTTCCTCCACTTTGCCGCCCGCCGCCGGTGTCGGCTTCAAGCCCGAGCACTTCGGGGCGCTGGTCGAGGCGCCGCAGCCCGTCGGCTTCCTCGAGGTGCATGCGGAAAACTACATGGGGGCCGGCGGTCCGCCGCATGCGCAGCTTTCCCGCCTGCGTGCCGATTACGCGCTGTCGATCCACGGGGTCGGCCTGTCCATCGGCGGCATCCAGCCGCTCGACCGCGATCATCTGGAGCGGGTGCGCATGGTCTGCGAGCGCTACGAGCCGGAAAGTTTTTCCGAGCATCTCGCCTGGTCGACCCACGAGACGACCTTCTTCAACGACCTGCTGCCGCTGCCCTATACGGACGAGACGCTGGCGCGCGTGGTGGAGCATATCGATCAGGTGCAGGGCGTGCTGAAGCGGCGCCTGCTGCTTGAAAATCCGGCCACCTATCTGGAATTTGCCGCAAGTCACATCGAGGAAACCGATTTCCTCAGCGAGATCGTGGCGCGCAGCGGCTGCGGCCTGCTGCTCGATATCAACAATGTGCATGTGGCCTGCACCAACCGGGGTGCGGATGCGGCCGCCTATCTCGCGCGGTTTCCGCTGGAGCATGTCGGCGAAATCCATCTCGGCGGGCACGCCATCGACAGCGACGAGACCGGTGCGGCCCTCCTCATCGACGCCCACGACCGGGCCGTCGCCGATCCCGTCTGGGCGCTCTACGAAAGCGTCATCGCGCGCGCCGGGCCGCGTCCGACGCTGATCGAATGGGACAATGACGTGCCGGACTGGCCGGTGTTGCGGGCCGAAGCCGAGGCGGCGGGGGCGATCCTTGCCCGCGCGCGTACCACCCGGCAGGCTGCGTGAGGGGCGAAAGGTCATGTCCACCGCCCCGATCTACAGCGCCTTTGCCGCCGGACTGCTTGCCCCGGCCGCGCCGGTGCCGGCCGGTCTCGCCTCCGTCAGCGCGGCGCCACCCCTTCGCCGCTACGGCGTCTACCGCAACAATGTCGGGCATTCGCTGGTCGCGGCGCTCGAAAGCCGCTTTCCGGTGGCGCGGCGCATCGTCGGCGAGGCCTTCTTTTCGGCGCTTGCACAGGCCTATGTCCTGTCAGAGCCGCCGCGCTCGCCGGTGCTGATGTTCTATGGCGACACGTTCGGCGCCTTCGTCGCCGGTTTCCCGCCGGCTGAGGGCGTGCCCTATCTTGCCGATGTGCTGCGGCTCGAGGCGGCGCGCGGCCATGCCTATCATGCCGCGGATGCCGCCCCGCTCGATCCCGCCCCCTTGGCGAGCCTTTTGCCGGAGCGGCTGGCAGCGCTTCGCCTCGTGCCGCATCCGGCGTTGCAGCTCCTGTCCTCGCCACACCCGGTGCACACGATCTGGGCGATGAACCGCGAGGGCGAGACGCCGCGGCCGATTGCCGACTGGCTGCCGGAAGCCGTCGCGATCTCCCGGCCGGGGCTGGTGGTCGCCGTCAATCCGCTGCCGCCCGGCGTCTTCGCCTTTCTCTCGGCGCTTAAGGCCGGCGATCCGCTCGGCGCGGCGGCCGGGGCCGGCATGGCGGCGGATGCCCGTTTCGACCTGCAGGGGGCTTTCGGTCTGCTGCTGGCCGGCGGCTTCTTTGCCGGCATCGCATCCGACACCCGAGATTTCTGACCGTCCACCACCTCCGTCCGCAGGCCCGTGAACCCGGCGCTGCGGGACGCCATGAAGGAGCCTGCCATGACCCTCATCACAGACGGCCCGGTCGCCCACGGTCCGGCCGCATTCGTCGCGCGCCTCATCGCCCTCTTCGAGCGCATCCCGCTCAGCCTCGCCAGTACGGTCGCGCGCATCGGCATTGCCGGCGTCTTCTGGCAGTCCGGCCAGACGAAGGTCACGGGCTTTGCGCTGAACGACAGCGCCATCTACCTCTTCGAAAACGAATATCGCCTGCCGCTCATCGATCCCTGGCTGGCCGCGCATCTGGCGGCGATCGCGGAGCATCTCTTTCCAATTCTGCTCGTCATCGGGCTTGCCTCGCGCTTTTCGGCGCTCGCCCTTCTCGGCATGACGCTGGTCATCCAGATCTTCGTCTATCCCGATGCCTGGCCGACCCATGGCACCTGGGCGGCGTGCCTGCTTCTCATCATCATCGCCGGGCCGGGGCCGCTGTCGCTCGACCGGCTGATCGCTGGCGGGTTCCGGGAACATCGCTGAGGGGAGCCGGCTTGCCAAGGCGCGCCAAAACCGGGTAAGGCTTCCAGCCGTCCGCCGGGATTCCCCGCCGGACGGCGAAGATGCATCATTTTGAGGGTGTTAGGCGCAGCCATGCCGCCGTCACTCCGATGCCGGCCGCAGGGGCCATCCGATCGCGGCGAGCCGAAACCGGCGCCGCGGCTCAAGGCCCCGGCCGGGTGGTGGCAAGCCGAGGAGCCCGCATGCCTGAACAGCCGCCCGTTTCCCGTCCCGTCGATCATCTCGTTCTGCCGGTGGACTCCCTGGTGTCGTCGCGCGAGCGCTACCGCAAGCTCGGCTTCACGGTTGCCGCCGATGCGCAGCACCCCTTCGGCACGGAGAATGCCTGCGTCTTCTTCATCGACGGCACCTATCTGGAGCCGCTGGCGATCGGCGAGCGCGAGGTGGCGGAAGAGGCGGCCCGCACCGGCAACGCGTTTGTCGCGCGCGATCTCGCCTTCCGCTTCCGTCGCGGGGAGGGCCTGTCGGCCGTCGTTTTCGGCACCCGGCAGGCAGCCGCCGACGACGAGGCGTTTCGCGCCGCCGGCGTTTCGGGCGGCCAGCCGCTTGCCTTTTCGCGCGAGATGAAATTGCCCGATGGCCGCAGCGGCATCGGAAGCTTCCGGCTGTCCTTCGCAGCGGATTTCCGCGCGCCCGACTTCTTCTTCTTCACCTGCCAGCGCGTCAATCCGCTGCCGGCCGATCGCTCGACGCTCGAGGTCCACGAGAACGGCGTGACGGGGCTGGCGGAGGTCATCCTCACCGAGCCGAACCCGACGGATTTCCAGTATCTGCTCCAGGTGGCGAGCGGCGAGCGCCGCGTGGACGCCGGCTCCTTCGGCATGCGGATCGATACCCCGAACGTGCCCGTCTCCGTGCTGACGCCTGCGGGTCTCACCGCCTTTTACGGGCTTTCGTCGGAAGCCGGCGAGCGCGGCCTGCGCGGCGCGGCCATCCGCTTTTCCGTGGCCGATCTCGGCGTCACGGAACGGCTTCTCGCCGCCCGCGCCGTTCCCTTCATCAGAAAGGCCGATCGCCTGATCGTGCCCAAGGCCGCCGGCCAGGGCGTCGCCTTCATTTTCGGAGACTGAGCATGCAAGCCAACGCCCGTGTCGTCGTCAAGGGAGCCTCCACCGAGGTCGTCTTTTCCCAGTCCGAGCGCCTGTCGCTGATCGCCGGCCCGTGCCAGATGGAAAGCCGCGACCACGCCTTCATGATCGCCGGAAAACTCGTCGAGATCACGAAGGCGCTCGGCATCGGCCTCGTCTACAAGTCCTCCTTCGACAAGGCCAATCGCACCTCGCTGTCGGGCAAGCGCGGCATCGGGCTTGAAAAGGCGATGGAGGTCTTTGCCGATCTCAAGGCGGAATACGGCTTCCCGGTTCTGACCGACATCCACACGGAAGAACAGTGTGCCGAGGTTGCCGCGACCGTCGATATCCTCCAGATCCCCGCCTTCCTCTGCCGCCAGACGGACCTTCTGGTCGCTGCCGCGAAGACCGGCCGCGTCATCAACGTGAAGAAGGGCCAGTTCCTTGCGCCCTGGGACATGAAGAACGTGCTCGCCAAGTTCACCGAGAGCGGCAATCCGAACGTGCTTCTATGCGAGCGCGGCGCCTCCTTCGGCTACAACACGCTCGTTTCCGACATGCGCTCCCTGCCGATCATGGCGGGTCTCGGCGCGCCTGTCGTGTTCGACGCGACCCATTCCGTGCAGCAGCCGGGCGGGCAGGGCGGTTCTTCCGGCGGCCAGCGGGAGTTCGTGGAAACGCTGGCGCGTGCGGCGGTCGCCGTCGGTGTCGCCGGTGTCTTCATCGAGACGCATGAAGACCCCGATCACGCCCCGTCCGATGGCCCGAACATGGTGCACCTGACGGATATGCCCCGCCTTCTCGAAACGCTGCTTGCCTTCGACGACATTGCCAAGCAGCGCGCCGCATAAATCGATTTGGCTCGGGTTAATCGATTTAACGGCCGGTTCTGCGAAATTTTCGTGACAGCGCCATCCGCAGCGCAGCCTTGCGCGTGGCGCCATTGTAATTTCGCGGTCTTCGATTATGACAGGTGCCGTCTGACTGAATTTCTCCGGCCCGCGCCCGTCGGGCCTGCTTGTTCCACCCATCCGCAATAGGGAAGAGACCATGACAGCCATCATCGACATCATCGGCCGCGAGATCCTCGACAGCCGTGGCAATCCGACCGTGGAAGTCGACGTGCATCTGGAAGACGGCAGCTTCGGCCGCGCCGCCGTTCCCTCCGGCGCGTCCACCGGCGCCCACGAGGCTGTCGAGCTGCGTGACGGCGGCAAGCGCTACCTCGGCAAGGGTGTCGAGCGCGCCGTCGAATTCGTCAACGGCGAGATCTATGAGGCCGTCGGCGGTCTCGATGCCGAAGACCAGATCGAGATCGACAATGCGATGATCGAGCTGGACGGCACAGCCAACAAGAGCCGCCTGGGCGCCAACGCCATCCTCGGCGTGTCGCTCGCCGTCGCCAAGGCTGCAGCCGCTGCTGCCGGCCTGCCGCTCTACCGTTACGTCGGCGGCCCGAATGCCCGCTACCTGCCGGTTCCGATGATGAACATCATCAATGGCGGCGCGCATGCCGACAACCCGATCGACTTCCAGGAGTTCATGATCGTTCCGGTCGGCGCCGAATCGATCCGCGATGCCGTGCGCATGGGCTCGGAAGTCTTCCATACGCTGAAGAAGCAGCTTGCTGCCGATGGCCACAACACCAATGTCGGCGATGAAGGCGGCTTCGCGCCCGGCCTCGCTTCGGCTCCGGCGGCCCTCGACTTCATCATGACCTCGATCGAAAAGGCCGGCTACAAGCCGGGCGACGACATGGTGATCGCGCTCGACTGCGCCTCGACCGAATTCTTCAAGGATGGCAAGTACCACCTCGAAGGCGAAGGCCGCGTGCTGGAGCCGGAAGCCATGGCCGACTACCTCGCCGAGCTTGCCGCCAAGTACCCGATCTTCTCGATCGAGGACGGCATGGCCGAGGATGACTGGAACGGCTGGAAGTACCTGACCGACAAGATCGGCAGCAAGGTACAGCTCGTCGGCGACGACCTCTTCGTCACCAATTCCGAGCGCCTGCGCAGCGGCATCAAGATGGGTGTGGGCAACTCCATCCTCGTCAAGGTCAACCAGATCGGCTCGCTGTCGGAAACGCTCGATGCCGTCGAGACCGCCCACAAGGCCCGCTACACCGCCGTCATGTCGCACCGTTCGGGCGAGACCGAGGATTCGACGATCGCCGACCTCGCCGTTGCCACCAACTGCGGCCAGATCAAGACCGGTTCGCTTGCCCGTTCCGACCGTACCGCCAAGTACAACCAGCTGATCCGCATCGAAGAGCAGCTCGGCAGCCAGGCCCGCTACATGGGCCGCGGCATCCTGAAGGGCTGAGCTTCACCCCTTTGTGATCCCGGCACCCACACGAAAGCCCCCGCATCCTTGCCGGATGCGGGGGCTTTCGCATTTTCGCGGGCATGGTCAACGCTCGGTTAATACCTTGGCGCTACAGTGAAAACCGTATTGCGTAGCAGGGTATTTCCATGTGGACCAAGCATCACCGGAAGCGGCATTATGGTCGCCTCATCGTTCCTCTCATCACTGTCGCTTTCGTTTCCTATTTCGGCTATCATAGCGTGCATGGTGCGCTGGGGCTGAAGGCGACGGAGGTGTTTGAAGCCCAGAAGGCCGAGCGGGAGGCGCGGCTGTCCGAACTCACGCACAAACGTCAGGTTCTGGAACGGGAAGTGGCGCTGCTCAGCGATGGTTCGCTTGAGCGGGACATGCTCGATGAAAAGGCGCGTTCAGCGCTCAACATGTCGCGCGCCGATGAGATCACCATCTTCCACTGAGTGCAATTAACCGAAATCGAGTTAATTGAAATTCTCATATTGATTTCAATGTCTTGCGCCTCATGTGAGGCATGCAATTAGGGCATTGCTGTCCGCGTCAACTTTCCCTATGGTGTGCGCCGAGGCAAACCATAGGGAGGAACGAATGGCCCCGCGTAAACCCGCGACCGTTTCCAGCCGCAAGCCGTCCGCCAAGCCGGCGAAGAAAGACTTCAACGGCGGCACCATCGTCGAATTTTCCAAGGATGAAGATCTGAAGGCCTACCGCGAAATGCTGCTCATCCGGCGTTTCGAGGAGAAGGCCGGCCAGCTTTACGGCATGGGCTTCATCGGCGGCTTCTGTCACCTCTATATCGGCCAGGAGGCCGTCGTCGTCGGCATGCAGCTGGCGCTGAAGGAGGGTGACCAGGTCATCACCGGTTACCGCGACCACGGCCACATGCTGGCCTGCGGCATGAGCGCGCGCGGCGTCATGGCGGAGCTGACCGGGCGCCGCGGCGGCCTGTCGAAGGGCAAGGGCGGCTCCATGCACATGTTCTCCAAGGAGAAGCATTTCTACGGCGGCCACGGCATCGTCGGCGCGCAGGTCTCGCTCGGCACGGGCCTGGCGTTTGCCAACCGCTATCGCGGCAATGACAATGTCTCGCTCGCCTATTTCGGCGACGGCGCTGCCAACCAGGGCCAGGTCTACGAGAGCTTCAACATGGCGGCGCTCTGGAAGCTGCCGGTGATCTACATCGTCGAGAACAACCGCTACGCCATGGGCACCTCCGTGTCGCGCGCCTCGGCCCAGACCGACTTTTCGCAGCGCGGCGCCTCCTTCGGCATTCCGGGCTACCAGGTGGACGGCATGGATGTGCGCGCCGTCAAGGCGGCGGCCGACGAGGCTGTCGAGCAGTGCCGGTCCGGCAAGGGTCCGGTGATCCTGGAAATGCTCACCTACCGTTACCGCGGCCACTCCATGTCGGACCCGGCCAAGTACCGCTCCAAGGACGAAGTGCAGAAGATGCGCTCCGAGCATGACCCGATCGAGCAGGTGAAGGCCCGCATCCTGGAACAGGGATGGGCCACCGAGGACGAGCTGAAGGCGATCGACAAGGACGTCCGCGACATCGTCGCCGACAGTGCCGATTTCGCCCAGGCCGATCCGGAGCCGGATGTATCCGAGCTCTACACCGATATCCTGCTGTAATTCGGGGAGGGACACCTGATGCCGATCAATATTCTCATGCCCGCCCTGTCTCCGACCATGGAAGAGGGCACCCTCTCCAAGTGGGTCAAGAACGAGGGTGACACCGTCAAGTCCGGCGACGTGATCGCCGAAATCGAAACCGACAAGGCGACCATGGAAGTCGAGGCCGTCGACGAAGGCGTCATCGGCAAGCTTCTCGTTGCCGCCGGCACCGAAGGCGTGAAGGTCAATACGCCGATCGCGGTTCTCCTGCAGGATGGCGAAAGCGCCGATGCAGCAGCCGCTGCCCCGGCCAAGGCCGAAGCGCCTGCCGATGCCGAGGGCGGCAAGGCCCGCGCGGCAGCCGACGAGCCGACCGCCAAGTCCGACGCGACCGTTCCGGCCCAGCCGAAGGCGGCTGTCGCTGCCGATCCGGATATTCCGGCCGGTACCGAAATGGTGACGATGACGGTGCGTGAAGCACTGCGCGACGCCATGGCGGAAGAAATGCGCAAGAGCGACGACGTCTTCGTCATGGGTGAAGAGGTTGCCGAATACCAGGGCGCCTACAAGATCACGCAAGGCCTGCTGCAGGAGTTCGGCGCCCGCCGCGTCATCGACACCCCGATCACCGAGCATGGCTTTGCCGGCGTCGGCGTCGGTGCGGCGATGACGGGCCTGCGTCCGATCGTCGAGTTCATGACCTTCAACTTCGCCATGCAGGCGATCGACCACATCATCAACTCGGCTGCCAAGACGCTCTACATGTCCGGCGGCCAGATGGGTGCGCCGATCGTGTTCCGTGGTCCCTCGGGTGCCGCCGCGCGCGTCGCGGCCCAGCATTCGCAGTGCTATGCCGCCTGGTACAGCCACATTCCGGGCCTCAAGGTCGTCATGCCCTACACGGCAGCCGACGCCAAGGGCCTGCTGAAGGCGGCGATCCAGGATCCGAACCCGGTCATCTTCCTCGAAAACGAAATCCTCTACGGCCAGTCCTTCGAGGTTCCGAAGCTCGATGACTTCACGCTGCCGATCGGCAAGGCCCGCATTCACCGCGCCGGCAAGGATGCGACCATCGTCTCCTTCGGCATCGGCATGACCTATGCGGTCAAGGCTGCCGCCGAGCTGGAGAAGGACGGCGTCGATGTCGAGATCATCGACCTCAGGACCATCCGTCCGATGGACCTGCCGACCGTGATCGAATCGGTCAAGAAGACCGGCCGTCTCGTGACCGTCGAAGAAGGCTTCCCGCAGTCCTCCGTCGGCGATTTCATCGCCAACCAGGTCCAGCGCGCCGCCTTCGACTATCTCGATGCGCCGATCCTCTCGATCGCCGGCAAGGACGTTCCGATGCCCTATGCCGCCAATCTCGAGAAGCTCGCGCTTCCGACTGTCGGCGAGGTCGTCCAGGCGGTGAAGGCCGTCTGCTACAAATAAGGGGAGGAGAGGCAAGATGCCGATCAATATCACCATGCCGGCGCTCTCTCCGACCATGGAAGAGGGCAACCTTTCCAAGTGGCTGGTCAAGGAAGGCGATACGGTCAAGTCCGGCGACGTGATCGCCGAGATCGAGACCGACAAGGCGACCATGGAAGTGGAAGCCGTCGATGAGGGCGTCGTTGCCAAGATCGTCGTTGCCGCCGGCACCGAGGGCGTCAAGGTCAACACGCTGATCGCGATCCTCGCCGCTGATGGCGAGGATGTGTCGGCTGCCGCCGCTGGCGGTGGCGCGGCCCCGAAGGCAGAAGCCAAGGCGGCCGAGCCCGCCAAGGCCGAGGCCCCGGCACCGGCCGCCCAGCCGGCCGCAGCGGCTGCACCGGCTGCGGCCGCACAGCCTGCCAAGACGGCGTCGGCCGGCGCATCGAACGGCAAGTTCTCCTCGCCGCTTGCCCGTCGCCTCGCCAAGGAAGCCGGTCTCGACATCTCCGCCATTTCGGGCTCCGGCCCGCATGGCCGCGTCGTCAAGAGCGACATCGAGAAGGCGATTGCCGGCGGTGGCGCCAAGGCCGCTCCGGCTGCTGCGTCCGCGGCGCCGGCATCCGGTGCAGCACCGGCACCCGCCCTTGCCAAGGGCATGTCGGAAGAGGCCGTGCTCAAGCTCTTCGAACAGGGCTCCTACGAGCTCGTGCCGCATGACGGCATGCGCAAGACCATCGCCAAGCGTCTGCAGGAGAGCAAGCAGACGATCCCGCACTTCTACGTCTCCGTCGACGTGGAGCTGGATGCCCTGCTCGCCCTGCGTGCCCAGATCAATGCGGCAGCACCCGAAAAGGACGGCAAGCCGGCCTACAAGGTCTCGGTCAACGACATGGTCATCAAGGCGCTGGCACTCGCGCTGCGCGACGTTCCTGATGCCAACGTCTCCTGGACCGACAATGCCATGGTCAAGCACAAGCACGCCGATGTCGGCGTTGCCGTGTCGATCCCGGGCGGCCTGATCACGCCGATCATCCGCAAGGCCGAGACGAAGAGCCTGTCGGCCATCTCCAACGAGATGAAGGACTACGGCAAGCGCGCCAAGGAACGGAAGCTGAAGCCCGAGGAATATCAGGGCGGCACCACGGCCGTTTCCAACATGGGCATGATGGGCGTCAAGAACTTCGCCGCCGTCGTCAACCCGCCGCACGCCACGATCCTTGCGGTCGGTGCGGGCGAGGAGCGCGTCGTCGTCAAGAAGGGCCAGATGGTCATCGTCAACGCCATGACCGTCACGCTCTCCACCGACCACCGCTGCGTGGACGGTGCGCTCGGCGCGGAACTCTTGGGCGCCTTCAAGCGCTACATCGAGAGCCCGATGGGCATGCTGGTCTGATGCCGAAGGCGGGCGATATCAATCCCCGCTCGCAACAGGTGATGGGCGACACCGGTCGCCCGTCCACCACCCATTACAATCAGCGAATCTGGGAAATGAAATGCCTGCTCTGCGCCGCGGAGTATAGCGCCAACGGGTGCGATTGCCACATCAGGAAGTGTCCGGTCTGTCAACGCGGCCGAACTTCGGAGCCGCTGGTTTGATCTGCCGGCTTGATCGCGCCTCAAAGGATGAAATCGCATTCGGCATGACTTATGTTTGAAGGGAATTGATGGTCACCTGAGCTTCAAGGAGCGAACGGCATGGCAAGCGAACCGGAAAACATGATTTTGCTGCTGCTGCGGGAGATGCGCGCTGACATCGACCGGCGGTTTAATGAAGTCCGGACGGATTTCGACGATGTCAAGCAGCGGCTCGACAAGCTGGAAAGCGGCCAGAAGACCATCCGCCAGGCGCTGACGGCCGATACGATGATGTCGAAATTCGTCACCGGCGATTTCGAGGAGCGGATCTTCGAGCTGGAGCGCAAGGTCGAGGCGCTGACGAAGGGTCGATGACGGCGCGGTTGTGCCGTGGAGGACAGGACCGGTGAAGGCCGGTCGGAGGAGAGAGATGAAAACCGTCCTTTGCTACGGCGACAGCCTGACCTGGGGATACAATGCCGAAGGGCCCGGGCGCCATGCGCTGGCGGACCGCTGGCCGAGCGTGTTGCAGGTGGCGCTGGGGCAGGGCGTGCAGGTCATCGCCGAGGGGCTGAACGGCCGCACCACCGCTTACGACGACCACACCGCCGACTGCGACCGCAACGGGGCGCGCATCCTGCCGACCATCCTGCAGACGCACGGTCCGCTGGATCTTGTCATCATCATGCTGGGCTCCAACGACATGAAGCCCGTCGTCGCCGGTCCCGCCTTTTCCGCCGTGCAGGGCATGGAACGGCTGATCGAGATCATCCGGCACCATGCCTGGCCGCTTGGCCAGGACCAGACGCCGGAGATCCTGATCGTTTCGCCGCCGGCGCTGTGCGAAACCGCCAACACGGCTTTTGCGGCGATGTTTGCCGGCGGCGTCGAACAGTCGTCCATGCTTTCGACGCTTTACGCCGATCTTGCCGACGAGACGGGCTGCGGCTTCTTCGATGCGGGCTCCGTCGCGGTCACCACGCCGCTCGACGGGGTGCATCTGGATGCCGACAACACGCGCGCCATCGGCCGTGCACTGGCGCCCGTCGCCAGCATGATGCTCGGGCTTTAAGGGCGGCTTGCTCAAGGCTTTGATCGGGATCAAGGAGGGTTTGAAGGGCTGGCGTAGCGTGGGGATGTCACCAGAAGGGGAGATGTTTCCATGTCGAACACACCGCATGAACTGGCCGAGGACTTTCCGCAGCATGTCGCCGCCATCCGCCATCTGAGGGCGACGGACGGGCACTTCCATCGGATCACCGAGGCCTATCACGAGGTCAATCGCGCCCTCCATCGCGCCGAGACGGACATAGAGCCCGCCGACGATCTTCGCATGCAGGACATGCGCAAACGCCGGATGGCCCTGAAGGACGAAATCTACGGGCTCCTGTCGCGACCGGAAGCGGTTCCCGACCCGGTGCCCTGAGGGGCGGACATGCTTCCGCTCTTTCGACACACGCCGGCCCATTTTGAAGGACCCCGGCGAGACGGAACAAGAAAGAAGGAGTGGAAGCGCTCATGTCGACTGCTTACGACGTCATCATCATCGGTTCGGGCCCGGGCGGCTATGTGACCGCCATCCGTGCCGCTCAGCTCGGCCTCAAGACCGCGATCGTGGAGCGCGAGCATCTGGGCGGCATCTGCCTCAACTGGGGCTGCATCCCCACCAAGGCGCTCCTGCGTTCGGCCGAGATCCTCGACCATGCCAACCACGCCAAGAGCTACGGCCTGACGCTGAACGGCACGATGACGGCCGAGGTGAAGGATGTCGTGGCGCGCTCGCGCGGCGTCTCGGCCCGCCTCAATGGCGGCGTCGCCTTCCTCATGAAGAAGAACAAGATCGACGTCATCTGGGGCGAGGCCAAGCTCACCAAGCCCAACGAGATCGTGGTCGGCAAGATGACAAAGCCCGTGGTCGAGCCGCAGAACCCGGTTCCAAAGGGCGTGCTCGGCGAAGGCACCTATACGGCCAAGCACATCATCGTCGCCACCGGTGCGCGCCCGCGCGCGCTGCCCGGCATCGAGCCGGATGGCAAGCTGATCTGGACCTATTTCGAGGCGATGAAGCCGGATTTCATGCCGAAGTCGCTGGTCGTCATGGGCTCGGGCGCCATCGGCATCGAGTTCGCCTCCTTCTACCGCTCCATGGGCGTCGACGTCACCGTGGTCGAGCTGATGGCGAACATCATGCCGGTCGAGGATGCCGAAATCTCCGCCTTTGCCCGCAAGCAGCTCGAAAAGCGCGGCCTGAAGATCATCACCGAAGCCAAGGTTTCGAAGGTCGAGAAGGGTGCCAATTCGATCACCGCCCATGTCGAGACCAAGGACGGCAAGGTGCAGACGATCACCGCTGACCGCCTGATCTCCGCCGTCGGCGTGCAGGGCAATATCGAGAACCTCGGTCTCGAGGCGCTCGGCGTGAAGACCGATCGCGGCTGCATCGTCATCGACGGTTACGGCAAGACCAATGTCCCCGGCCTCTATGCGATCGGCGACGTGGCGGGACCGCCGATGCTGGCCCACAAGGCCGAGCATGAGGGCGTCATCTGCATCGAGAAGATCGCCGGCGTTCCCGGTGTTCACCCGATGGACAAGGCGAAGATCCCGGGCTGCACCTATTGCAACCCGCAGGTCGCTTCCGTCGGTCTCACGGAAGCCAAGGCTAAAGAACAGGGCCGCGACATCCGCGTCGGCCGCTATTCCTTCGCCGCCAACGGCAAGGCGATCGCGCTCGGCGAAGACCAGGGCATGATCAAGACCATCTTCGACAAGAAGACCGGCGAACTGATCGGCGCCCACATGGTCGGCGCCGAGGTGACCGAACTCATCCAGGGCTTCGTCGTCGCCATGAACCTCGAGACGACAGAGGAAGAGCTGATGCACACGATCTTCCCGCATCCGACGCTGTCCGAAATGATGAAGGAAAGCGTGCTCGACGCCTATGGCAAGGTGCTGAACGCCTGATTTTTCGTCGAATTCCGACGCCGGGCGGAACAAAAGATCATCCTGCGGGTTCATAAGCGGCAATGCATGAACCCACAGGAGATTTGCAATGGACCTGAACGGCGTCGGATTGATCGGTGCAATCGTGGTCGGCGGTATCGCCGGCTGGCTGGCCGAGCAGTTCATGAGAAGCAATATGGGCCTTCTCATGAATATCGTACTCGGCATCATCGGCGCGGCCGCGCTGAACTTCGTGCTGAGCCTTGCCGGTGTCTACACCGGCACCGGGCTTCTGGTTTACCTGGTCGTCGGCTTCATCGGCGCCTGCATCCTCATCGCCATCGCACGAGCCGTCAGGCGATAGGACGCATCTTAAAAAAACCAGCACATCGCGTCAGGCCGGGTCGAAAGACACGGCCTGACTTTTTGTTTCAGGCCGTCTATATAAGGCAGGTTGCCGGCGTGACCGGCGAGACGGGATCCTTAAGACAGATGGTTACACTCTTCGATGCAGTCGCCGGCCGAGAGGCCCGTCCCCGCCACCCCGAAAAGGCGCACCGCCCGGATACGGAAGTGGCCCGCAAGCCGGACTGGATCCGCGTCAAGGCCCCGAATTCGCCCGGCTACATGGAGACGCGCCAACTCGTGCGTTCCCATAAGCTTGTGACGGTCTGCGAGGAAGCGGGCTGCCCGAATATCGGCGAGTGCTGGGAAAAGAAGCACGCGACCTTCATGATCATGGGCGAGATCTGTACGCGCGCCTGTGCCTTCTGCAATGTCGCGACCGGCAAGCCGAACGCGCTCGACATGGAGGAGCCGGAAAACGTCGCCAAGGCCGTCAGGCAGATGGGCCTTTCGCACGTCGTCATCACTTCCGTCGACCGTGACGACCTCGCCGATGGCGGCGCCGAGCATTTCGAGAAGGTGATCTTCGCGATCCGCGCCGCTTCGCCCACCACCACCATCGAGATCCTGACCCCGGACTTCCTGAAGAAGCCCGGCGCGCTGGAACGTGTCGTCGCCGCCAAGCCCGATGTCTTCAACCACAATATGGAAACCGTGCCCGGCAATTACCTGACGGTCCGTCCCGGCGCGCGCTACTTCCACTCCGTGCGCCTCCTGCAGCGCGTCAAGGAGCTCGACCCGACCATGTTCACCAAGTCGGGCATCATGGTGGGGCTCGGCGAGGAGCGCAACGAAGTGCTCCAGCTGATGGACGACCTGCGCACGGCGGATGTCGATTTCCTCACGATCGGCCAGTATCTGCAGCCGACCCGCAAGCACCATAAGGTCGAGGCCTTCATCACGCCGGACGAGTTCAAGTCCTACGAGACCGTCGCCTATTCCAAGGGCTTCCTGATGGTCTCCTCCAGCCCGCTCACCCGCTCTTCCCACCATGCCGGCGACGATTTCGCCCGGCTGAAGGCGGCGCGGGAGAAGAAGGTGACGGAAGCGGTCGCGTAAGGGCCGCATCCGCCAAGGCCGGGGGACGGCAGCTATGGCCAACGTCGTGACGATTGAAGAGGCGGTCCTTTGTCTTCGCAAGGCCCGTCGGATTGTCGTGATCGGCTCATCCGGCGGCGGCAAATCTACTCTGTCGCGCGCCATTGCGGAGCGTTTTGCGCTGCCGCTTCAGTCTCTTGACCGCGATGTGCGCTGGCTGCCCGGCTGGGTGGAGCGCGACCGGGCTGAGCAGCGCGCGCTGACGGTGCGTCTCGCGGCCGAGAAGCGGTGGGTCATGGATGGCACCGGCTCGTCGAGCTTCGACATTCGCCTGCCGCGAACGGATCTCATCCTCTGGGTTCGCCTGCCAAGATTGCACTGTTTCGTCGGTCTGGCGCGGCGGGTTCTCCGCTACCGGGGAACGGTCCGGCCGGATATGGCGCCGGGTTGCCCCGAACCATGGCCGGACAAGGATTTCCTGTCCTATATCTGGAACTTCGAACGCAAATACGCCCCCATCATCGTTGATCAGATCGACCGCCACGGACCGACGATCCCGGTCTGCCTGTTGCGATCCCGTCGGGCGATGCGACGGCTTCTCGAAGGGTAGGGGGCGACACCCTGCCCGGGCAACGTGTGCTGGTGGTCAGATAGGGAGTGCCGGCATGATCATCATCATCGAAGGCATCAGCGCCGCCGGCAAGACGACATGGTGCCGCCGGCATGCAGGTCATTGCCTTGTTCCTGAGAGTTATCCGGCTGATCGCAAGTCCCAACCGGAAACCGGGCGCGCGACGGCGCAATACTGGACCGACTGGAACGCCAAGCGTTGGGGAGATGCGCTGACGATGGAGGCGGATCGCGAGATTGCCGTCTGCGACACGGACCCGATGAAGCTGCATTTCAACTGGTCACTGTGTCAGATCGGCCTGCACCCGCCGAGCCAGTGGGCGTTCCAGCGCGATGCGACGCGTGAGGCGATGCGCGCCGGAAAACTGGGCTTCGGCGATGCCTATTTCGTCAAGGTCATCGATCCCGATGTGGCCCGCCGGCAACGCGATGGCGACACGACGCGTAGGCGGGATCGCTTTGACCTGCATGTGCGTCTTCAGCCGACGCTCGTCCGCTGGTACAAGACCCTGGACGGGCTTCTACCCGGCCACGTTCACTGGGGGCTGCCGGAAACGGGGCTGCCGAACCATAGCGTTCGGAAAAACGCTCACCGGTACAATCTCGACCTGTTCGACATGTTCACCGCGCGTCTCGATGCGCCTGTCGTCTGAGCCGTTCGTCGTTGCATGCCGCGCGAATGTGCGAAAACCGGGTTGGCGGCATGCCCGCGTCCTTCAGCCATCTTGCCAAGTGCCATCGGCGGGACTAACTGCCAAGACATGCCCAAGTTCGAGACCCGCCGCCCCGTTCCCCATTCGCCCGTGCAGATGTTCGATCTCGTTGCCGATGTCGAGCGTTACCCGGAATTCCTGCCGCTGTGCGAGGCGCTGTCGGTGCGCACGCGCAAGGAGCGGGATGGCAAGGAGCTGCTGATTGCGGATATGACCATCGGATACAAGGCGATCCGCGAGACCTTTACCACGCAGGTTCTGCTGAACCGGCCGGAGCTTGCGATCGACGTGAAGTATGTCGATGGACCGTTCCGCTATCTCGACAATCGCTGGCGCTTCGAGCCGGCCGGCGAGGGGGCCTGTTCGGTGCATTTCTTCATCGACTACGAGTTCAAGAACATGCTGCTCGGCGCCATGATGGGGACGATGTTCGAGCGCGCCTTTCGGCTGTTTTCCGAGGCCTTCGAGAAGCGGGCGGACGCGATCTACGGCGCGGCCTGATCGTCTCCCGTCATGTCGTGAACGCTACGTCTCGCAGCATCTCCAGCGCGGTGCTGAGCGTGGCGAGCCGCACGCCGGTCCGCCCGAGGTCGCCATAGCGCATTTCGCGGTGGAGCCGCGCGCCGCCCTTGGTGCCGGCGGCGATGTGCACCAGCCCGACCGGCTTTTCCGGCGAGCCGCCGCCCGGACCCGCAATGCCGGTGACGGCGACGGCGACATCGGCGCGGGAGTTTTTCAGCGCGCCTGCTACCATCTCCAGCGCGGTCTCCTGCGATACGGCCCCGACGCGGGCGAGCGTGTCGGCGGAGACGCCGAGCAGGTCCATCTTCGCCTCGTTGGAATAGGTGACGAAGCCGCGATCGACCACGGCGGAGGAGCCGGAAATCTCCGTCAGCGCGCCTGCGATCAGCCCGCCCGTGCAGCTTTCCGCCGTCGCCGCCATCAGGCCGGCGGCCTTGAGGCTGGCGATGAGGTCGGCGGCTGTCGCCTCGATATCCCCGGGCCAGAGCGTCATGCGGCACTCCCGGGATAGACGACGGTGGCGGTTGCGATGGCACAGATGCCTTCGCGCCGGCCCACGAAGCCGATCGTCTCGTTGGTGGTCGCCTTGATCGAGCAGCGGTCGAGGCTGATGCCGAGGAAGGCCGCGAGGTTTTGGCGCATGGCAAGGCGATGCGGGCCGACCTTCGGCGCTTCCGCGACGATGGAAATGTCCGCATTGGTGATGATGCCGCCGCGCGCACGCACGATTTCGGCGGCGCGTTCGAGGAAGATGCGCGAGGCGGCACCCTTCCATTGCGGGTCCGATGGCGGGAAGTGATCGCCGATGTCGCCGGCGCCGCAGGTGGCGAGCAGCGCGTCCGTCAGCGCATGCAGCGCGACATCGGCGTCGGAATGGCCTGATAGCTTGCGGTCATGCGGAATGAATGCGCCGCAGAGCGTCACGCCGTCGCCGTCCACCAGCTGGTGCACGTCGTAGCCATTGCCGGTGCGCACATCGGGCACGAATGCCGGCTGGGCGCGGGCGGAAAGCGTTTCGTCGGCCAAGGCGATATCCCTCTGCAAGGTCAGTTTCACATTGTCGGTGCTGCCCTCCACCAGATGCACGGCAAGACCGTGCCATTCGGCGATCGAGGCATCGTCGGTAAAGTCGTGGCGGCCGCTTTCGCCGGCGGCATGATGGGCGGCGATGATGTCGGCGAGCGCGAAACACTGCGGCGTCTGGGCGCCGTAAAGGCCGGCACGCGGCACGGTTTCCAGGACGAGGCCATCGGCATCGGCGCGCTTGATGGTCTCGGCGATCGGAAGGGCGGGCAGCACGGCCGCCTTGCCGGCGAGAAGCGCGTTCCGGCAGCGGTCGAGAAGCGTGGCGTCGATGAAGGGCCGAACGGCATCCTGGATGAAGGCGTGGCTGACGCCGGTCGCCGCCAGCGCTTCGAGACCGGCGCGCACCGATGCCTGCCGCGTCGCGCCGCCATGGATGACGCCGAGCCGCTCGCGGGCAGCCGTGTCGAGGCCGGCAAGCGCCGTTTCGAGGAGGGTCGTGTCGTCGGGGTGGATGGCGATGATGATGGCTGCCGTCTCCGGCCAGGCGAGAATCACGTCCAGCGTGCGGCGGATGACGGGCACGCCGCCGATGCGGCGATATTGCTTCGGCCCCTCGACAGACTGGCCGGCCCGCTCGCCGCGGCCTGCGGCGACCACCACGAAGCCGATGCTGGGCGTGGCCCAATTTAGAAAAACTTCATCTTTCATGGCGCTTTGAGGCTTCCTGTTTGCCGGCCGGCGTGGTTTATCGCGCCCGGACGCGCAAGGCCAGAAGCGGCCGGAGGTCGCCGACCGAAATTTGTGCGTTGCCTCATAAAAGAGCTTGGCAAGCGCCGGCGTCTCTGTCTAAAAATAATGCACGAACGCGGCGTGCCTGAAAGATATGCATTTGCTGAGTCCCACTCTATCATCTTCCTTCGAGATCGGCGAGATCGTCGTGCGCAACCGCGTCGTTCTGGCACCGATGTCCGGTGTCACCGACGTGCCGTTCCGGCGGCTGGCCTGGGCGCATGGGGCCGGCCTCGTGGTGACGGAGATGGTGGCGAGCCGGGAACTGGTCGGCAAGGCGCGCGAATCCTGGCTGCGCATGGAGAATGCCGGCGGCCGGCCGCATATGGTGCAGCTCGCCGGCCGCGAGGCGGACTGGATGGCGGAGGCCGCGAAGGTCTGCGAGGCCAACGGCGCAGATATCGTCGATATCAACATGGGCTGTCCGGCCAAGAAGGTGATCGGCGGCTATTCCGGCTCGGCGCTGATGCGCGATCCCGATCATGCGCTCTCCCTCATCGAGGCCACCGTCAAGGCGGTGAAGATCCCCGTGACGGTGAAGATGCGGCTCGGCTGGGACGATAAGTCGATCAACGCGCCGCTGATCGCCAGGCGCGCCGAGGAGGCGGGCGTTGCCATGGTGACCGTCCATGGCCGCACCCGCATGCAGTTCTACACCGGCCGCGCCGATTGGGACGCGATCCGCGCCGTGCGCGATGTGCTCACCATCCCGCTCGTCGCGAACGGCGATATCGACAGCCGCGCCGATGCCGAGGAGATCCTGCGCCGCTCCGGTGCGGATGCCGTGATGATCGGTCGTGCCGCGCAGGGCCGCCCCTGGCATCCCGGCGTCGTCGCCGGCTTAGCCACCGAGCCGGACCGGGCGGGCATCGCTTCGATCTTTTCCAGCCATTACCGTGGCATGATGGATTTCTACGGCGAGAAGGGTGGCGTTCGCCATGCGCGCAAGCATGTCGGCTGGTATCTCGATCGCCACGCGCCCGGCCTCGCACCGGCCGAGAAGAGCGCGATCATGACCTCGGACGCTCCGGCCGAGGTCTTGGCGCGCGTGAGCGAAGCAATTCTCTCCGCAGGCGAACGGGCGCGCGCGGCGACGGGCGAAGGGGATATGGCCGCATGAGCACGAAACGTCCGCTGCCCGAGGGGATCAAGGATCAGCACGCCCTGCCGCTCGCGGTTCTCAACGCCATCCAGAACCCGGTGATCATGGTCAACGAGACCGGCCATGTGGTCTTTGCGAACTGGGAGGCGGAATCCTTCTTCGGCGCCAGCGCCAACTATCTGGCCCGCCACGAAATCCGCGCCTTCATTCCCTTCGGCAGCCCGCTTCTGACGCTGATCGACCAGGTGCGCGAGCGTCTGGCGCCCGTCAACGAATACCGCGTCGATCTCTCCTCGCCGCGGCTCGGCGCCGACAAGCTGGTGGATCTCTATGTCGCGCCCGTGCTCGGCGCGCCGGGCTGCGTGGTCGTCGTCTTCCAGGAACGCTCGATGGCCGACAAGATCGACCGTCAGCTGACCCATCGCGGGGCGGCGCGCTCGGTTACCGGCCTTGCCTCGATGCTGGCGCACGAGATCAAGAACCCGCTGTCGGGCATTCGCGGCGCCGCACAGCTGCTCGAAACCTCCGTCACCGACGAGGACCGGGCGCTGACCCGGCTCATCTGCGACGAAACGGACCGCATTGTGTCGCTGGTCGACCGGATGGAAGTCTTCTCCGACGAGCGGCCGGTGGATCGCGTTGCGCTGAACATCCACTCCGTGCTCGATCATGTGAAGGCGATCGCGAAAGCCGGCTTTGCGCGCGACATCAAGATCACCGAGAATTACGATCCCTCCCTGCCGCCGGTCTTTGCCAACCGCGACCAGCTCGTGCAGGTCTTCCTTAATCTCGTGAAGAATGCGTCGGAGGCCATCGGCGACAAGCCGGATGGCGAGATCCTGCTGACGACCGCCTACCGCCCCGGCATCCGGCTTTCGGTGGCCGGCACGCGGGAAAAGGTCTCGCTGCCCTTGGAGTTCTGCGTGCATGACAACGGTCCGGGCGTGCCGTCCGATCTCTTGCCGCATCTCTTCGATCCCTTCATCACCACCAAGACCAACGGCTCGGGTCTCGGCCTTGCGCTGGTCGCCAAGATCATCGGCGGCCATGGCGGCATTGTCGAATGCGACAGCCAGGGCCACCGCACCACCTTCCGCGTTCTCATGCCGGCTTCCAAGGGGCTGACGGCCCCCGAAGACGGACCCATTCCGACAAAGGGCACATCCTGATGACTGGCGCCACGATCCTC
The DNA here is from genome assembly GCF_042610495.1 of Rhizobium sp. SG2393. Lineage (NCBI taxonomy): Bacteria > Pseudomonadati > Pseudomonadota > Alphaproteobacteria > Hyphomicrobiales > Rhizobiaceae > Rhizobium > Rhizobium sp. SG2393. The sequence continues at coordinate 759,486 of NZ_JBHGAP010000001.1, read as the reverse complement.
GTTGCTGACGACGACGCAGCCATCCGCACCGTTTTGAACCAGGCGCTGTCGCGCGCCGGCTACGAGGTGCGCATCACCTCGAACGCCGCCACGCTCTGGCGCTGGATCGCCGCCGGCGACGGCGATCTCGTCGTCACCGATGTCGTCATGCCCGACGAGAACGCCTTCGACCTCCTGCCGCGCATCAAGAAGGCGCGGCCCGATCTGCCGGTGCTCGTGATGAGCGCCCAGAACACCTTCATGACCGCCATCAAGGCGTCTGAGAAGGGCGCTTACGACTACCTGCCCAAGCCCTTCGACCTGACCGAGCTCATCGCCATCATCGGCCGGGCGCTGGCCGAGCCGAAGCGCCGGCCGGTGAAGCTCGACGACGACAGCCAGGACGGCATGCCGCTCGTCGGCCGCTCCGCCGCCATGCAGGAAATCTACCGCGTGCTGGCGCGTCTCATGCAGACCGACCTGACGCTGATGATCACCGGCGAGAGCGGCACCGGCAAGGAGCTGGTGGCGCGCGCGCTGCATGATTACGGCAAGCGCCGCAACGGGCCTTTCGTCGCCATCAACATGGCTGCGATCCCGCGCGATCTCATCGAGTCCGAACTCTTCGGCCACGAGAAGGGCGCCTTCACCGGCGCGCAGCAGCGCTCCACCGGCCGTTTCGAGCAGGCCGAAGGCGGCACGCTCTTCCTCGATGAAATCGGCGACATGCCGATGGATGCGCAGACGCGCCTGCTGCGCGTTCTCCAGCAGGGCGAGTATACGACGGTTGGCGGCCGCACGCCGATCCGCTCCGATGTGCGCATCGTCGCGGCCACCAACAAGGACCTGAAGCAGTCGATCAATCAGGGCCTGTTCCGCGAAGACCTCTACTATCGCCTCAACGTCGTGCCGCTGCGCCTGCCGCCCTTGCGCGACCGTGCCGAAGACATCCCCGATCTCGTGCGCCATTTCGTGCAGATGGCGGAAAAGGAAGGGCTCGACGTCAAGCGGTTCGACCAGGAAGCGCTCGACCTCATGAAGACGCATCCCTGGCCGGGCAATGTGCGTGAGCTGGAAAACCTCGTGCGGCGGCTGACCGCGCTCTACCCGCAGGATGTCATCACCCGCGAGATCATCGAGGCGGAGCTGCGCGCCGACATTCCCGACAGCCCGATCGAGAAGGCCTCCTCGCGCTCCGGCGCGCTGACGATCTCGCAGGCGGTGGAAGAGAACATGCGCCAGTATTTCGCCAGCTTCGGCGACAGCCTGCCGCCGCCCGGCCTCTACGATCGTGTGCTGGCGGAGATGGAATATCCGCTGATTCTCGCCGCACTCACCGCGACGCGCGGCAACCAGATCAAGGCGGCCGACCTGCTCGGCCTCAACCGCAACACGCTGCGCAAGAAGATTCGCGAACTTGGCGTCTCCGTCTACCGCTCCTCGCGCGGCGCGTGAGGGGTGCGGGCGGAAGACGGAGGATGACGTGAGGCGTTGGCGCCTTCCTGTCCGTCATCCCGGCCCCAAGCCGGCACTGGTAACGACGCATCTGATTTCCTGGTTCCGTCACGCCGACCAACCGTCTTGCGGCAAGGGTCGTGAAAGCCGTGTGTTTCGAGGCGACAATCTTTATGTCGTCATTGTCGGGCTTGACCCGAGGATCCATTTTTCAAGCGTTTACGGGCGGGGCGGTGGATCCCGGCTCGTTGGCCGAGGATGACGTAGAGGGCGGGTTCGACCTTATCGAAACGGTTTGCGGAAGGGGCCTTCGACCTTGGATGGCAGATGGCACGGCTGATAAATCATTGCATCACCCGGCAACCTTTCCCCCGCGCTTGACTTGCCCCCGCGAAGCGTTGCATTTTCGCCACATTGGCTTGGTTGATGCGATCAACGAGGTTCGCAGCCGCGGCCGCCTCTCGCGTGCTTCCTGCAGACGTCCGGATCTGCTGTCGCGTCGGTTTCGGCGCGCGGGTGGTTCAGGTGTCGGCGCAAGGTGGCACGAGGGGCATCAGGCCCGGACGCGGCAGAGAGACGACGCCGGACGCGGAATGCGCCCGGCACGGCAGGGGAAGGTGCATGATCGATGGCTGACGGCATGGCGATGCCATCGGGAGCCGCAGGCGGGACGGAGATGGTCACCGACCGGCGGTCGTCCTTCGCCTTGCCGGGGCTCCTGCTGGCGACGGGCGCGCTGATCTGCGCCATCGTTTCGCTGCCCATCCTGCTCGGCTTGACGCCGATCCGGCCGGAGCCGAACGTCGTCATCGCCTGCGCGGCGATCAACGCGGTCTTCGTCGTCGGCCTCATCTTCCTCATCGCCCGCGAAATCACCCGGCTTCTGAAGGCGCGCTCGCGCGGCCGTGCTGCGGCGCGCCTGCATGTGCGCATCGTGGCGCTGTTTTCCATCGTCGCGATCACGCCGGCGATCCTCGTGGCGATCTTTGCTTCCATCACGCTCGATGTCGGCCTCGACCGCTGGTTCTCGATCCGAACCCAGGCGATCGTGAAGTCCTCGCTCAACGTCGCCAAGGCCTATGTGCTGGAAAATGCGAGCTATCTCCAGGGGCAGACGGCGTCCATGGCGAGCGATCTCGACCGCAACCGCCAGCTCTACAGCCTCGATCGCACCGGCTTCGTGGACCTGATGACGCGGCAGGCGCGCGGGCGCGGCATGCTCGGCGCCTTCCTGGTGCGTGGCGATGGCAGCGCCATTCTCCAGGCCAATATCCCGACCGACCGGCCGCTGCCGGCCATCCCGACCGATGCGCTGAAAAGCACGGTGGCCGGCCAGCCGACGCTGATCCCGCCCGGCATCACCAATCTCGTCGGCGCGGTCATTCCGCTCTCCAACATTGCTGGCACCTATCTCTACACGGTGCGCACCGTCGATCCGGAAGTGATGGATTCGATGCGGCTGATGGAGGAGAACACGGCCGAATACCAGTCGCTGCAGGCCGGGCGCACCTCGCTTCAGCTCGCCTTCGGCGTCCTCTATATCGGTTTTGCGCTGATCGTGCTGCTTGCGTCCATCTGGACGGCGATCGCGGTCGCCGACCGGATCGTGCGGCCGATCCGGCTGCTGATCAGCGCTGCCGATGCTGTCGCGTCGGGCAATCTCGGCGTCGTGGTTCCCGTGCGCGCCGTGGATGGCGACGTGGCGAGCCTTTCCAGCACCTTCAACAAGATGATTGCGGAAATCCGGACCCAGCGCGACCAGTTGATGGAAGCGAAGGACGAGATGGACGACCGCCGCCGCTTCATCGAGGCGGTGCTGTCGGGGGTGACCGCCGCCGTCATCGGCGTCGAGGAAGACCGCCGCATCTCGATCGCCAATCCCTCGACGGAGGCGTTTCTGGCCAAGAACGCGCTCGACATCGTCGGCGAGCGTCTGGCGGATATCGCACCCGAGATCGACGCGGTGCTGACGGAAGCCGCCGCCCGCCATCGTCCCGAGCACCGCCAGCAGATCAACATCATGCGCGGCGGCAAGGAGCGGACGCTCAACGTGCAGGTGACGCGCGAAGAGGCGCATGACGGCAAGGACAGCCACGTCATCACCATCGACGACATCACCGACCTCGTGATCGCCCAGCGCTCCACCGCCTGGGCCGACGTGGCGCGGCGCATCGCCCACGAAATCAAGAACCCGCTGACCCCGATCCAGCTGTCGGCCGAACGCCTGAAGCGCCGTTATGGCCGGCAGATCGACGAGAGCGATCGCGCCGTCTTCGACCAGTGTACCGACACGATCGTCCGGCAGGTCGAGGATATCGGCCGCATGGTGGACGAGTTCTCCGCCTTTGCCCGCATGCCGAAGCCCTCCAAGGAGGCGGCCGACCTGCGCGACATCCTCAAGGACGCCGTCTTCCTGCGCGAGATGGGCAGCAGCGAGATCACCTTCTTGCGCGATTTCGGCGATGAGCCGCTGATCGGCGCCTTCGATGCCCGCATGCTGGGGCAGGCGTTCGGCAACATCGTCAAGAATGCGGTGGAGGCGATCGAGGCGCTGCCGCCGGAGGCCGTGCGCGACGAGCGCAAGGTTTTCGTCCGGGCGCGTGCCAACGATACCGGCACGGGCTTCGTGGTCGACGTGATCGACAACGGCAAGGGCCTGCCCACAGAAAACCGCCACCGCATTCTCGAACCCTACATGACGATGCGCGAAAAGGGCACCGGGCTCGGCCTCGCCATCGTCAAGAAGATCATCGAGGACCATGGCGGCCATCTTGAACTGCATGACGCGCCGCCCGATTTCGATGGCGGGGTCGGCGCCATGATCCGCATCGTCCTGCCCAGCGTCTCGTCCGAGACGGCCGACGCCGGCCCGATGAGCAACAAGACCGTGAATGATAAGGAAAAGACCAATGGCGGCTGACATTCTGGTGGTGGACGACGAGGCGGATATCCGCGACATCGTTTCCGGCATTCTCTCCGACGAGGGACACGAGACGCGCACCGCCCATGACAGCGACAGTGCGCTCGCGGCCATCAACGACCGCCTGCCGCGCCTGGTCTTCCTCGACATCTGGATGCAGGGCAGCAAGCTCGACGGTCTGGCGCTGCTGGACGAGATCAAGACGCGCCATCCCGACCTTCCCGTCGTGATGATCTCCGGCCATGGCAATATCGAGACCGCGGTCTCGGCCATACGGCGCGGCGCCTATGATTTCATCGAAAAGCCGTTCAAGGCCGATCGCCTGATCCTGATCGCCGAGCGCGCGCTGGAGACCTCGAAGCTGAAGCGCGAAGTCTCCGAGCTCAAGAAGCGCTCCGGGGATCCGGTGGAGCTGATCGGCACCTCCGTCGCCGTCTCGCAGCTGCGCCAGACCATCGAGCGCGTCGCGCCCACCAACAGCCGCGTGATGATCAACGGCCCGTCCGGTTCCGGCAAGGAGCTGGTGGCGCGCATGATCCACCGCAAGTCGTCGCGCGCCACGGGTCCCTTCGTCGTGCTGAATGCCGCCGCGATCACGCCGGAGCGCATGGAAATGGCGCTCTTCGGCACCGAGGGCACGACCGGCCAGCCGCGCAAGACCGGTGCGCTGGAAGAGGCCCATGGCGGCATCCTCTATCTCGACGAGGTCGGCGACATGCCGCGCGACACGCAGAACAAGATCCTGCGCGTGCTGGTCGACCAGCAGTTCGAGCGCGTCGGCGGGTCGAAGCGGGTGAAGGTCGATGTCCGCATCATCTCGTCCACCGCCTACAATCTCGAAAGCCTGATCGCCGAGGGTGCGTTTCGCGAAGACCTCTACCATCGTCTCGCGGTGATTCCGGTGCGCGTGCCGGCGCTTGCCGAGCGCCGCGAGGACATTCCCTTCCTCGTTGACATGTTCATGCGGCAGATCTGCGAGCAGGCCGGCATTCGGGCCCGCAAGATCGGCGAGGATGCGCTGGCCGTGCTCCAGGCCCATGGCTGGCCGGGCAATATCCGCCAGCTGCGCAACAATATCGAGCGGCTGATGATTCTTGCCCGCAGCGACGGCCCGGATACGCCGATCAGCGCCGACATGCTGCCGAGCGAAGTCGGCGATACGCTGCCGAAGATCTCCGTGCAGGGCGACCAGCACATCATGACGCTGCCGCTGCGCGAAGCCCGCGAAATGTTCGAGCGCGACTATCTCATCGCCCAGATCAACCGCTTCGGCGGCAATATCTCGCGCACGGCGGAGTTCGTCGGCATGGAGCGCTCGGCGCTGCATCGCAAGCTGAAGTCGCTCGGGGTCTGATCCCCGGGCGCGCCTTGTCCTTTCGCCCTCCCGATACCGGAATGGTCTCATGAAAGTCATCATCTGCGGCGCCGGACAGGTCGGTTACGGGATCGCCGAGCGCCTGTCGCAGGAAGACAACGATGTCGGCGTCATCGATACCTCCGCCAGCCTGATCGCCAAGATGACCGACACGCTCGACGTGCGCGGCGTGATCGGCCATGGCGCGCATCCGGATGTTCTGGCGCGCGCCGGCGCGGATCAGGCGGACATGATCATCGCCGTCACCCTCTATGACGAGATCAACATGGTGGCCTGCCAGGTCGCCCATTCGCTCTTCAACGTGCCGACCAAGATCGCCCGCATCCGCGCCCAGAACTATCTGAAGCCGGAATATCTCGACCTCTTCTCGCGCGACAACATGCCGATCGACGTGACGATCTCGCCCGAGATCGAGGTGGGCAAGATGGTGCTGCGCCGCATCGCCTTTCCGGGCGCGACGGATGTCGTGCGCTTTGCCGACGACCATATCGCCATGGTCGCGATCGAGTGCATGGAGGACTGCCCGGTGGTGGATACGCCGCTGCGCCAGCTTTCCGAACTCTTCCCGGATCTCATGGCCACCGTGGTCGGCATTTCGCGCGGCGGCACGCTCATCATTCCCCAGTCGGGCGATCATCTGCTGAATGGCGACCTTGCCTATGTCGTCTGCCAGCGCGACCACATTCGCCGCACGCTCTCGCTCTTCGGCCATGAGGAGCAGGAGGCGGGCAGCATCATCATTCTCGGCGGCGGCAATATCGGCTTCTACGTCGCGCAGATGATCGAGAAGCACCAGCCGAAGACGCGGCTGAAGATCGTCGAGGCGAACCGCGAACGGGCGCTTCAGATTGCCGACGAGCTGCGCTCCACCGTCGTCCTCAACGGCTCGGGCCTCGACCAGAAGCTTTTGCAGCGCGCCGACATTGCGGATGCCGATCTCGTGGTGTCGCTGACCAACAACGACCAGATCAACATTCTGGGGTCGATGATGGCCAAGCGTCTCGGCGCCAAGGCGAGCCTTGTTCTCATCAACGATCCCGCCTATCATGACTTTGCCGACGATGCCGGCATCGACGCGACCATCAACCCGCGTGCCGTGACCATCTCCCGCATTCTCCAGCAGATGCGCAAGGGCCGCATCCGCGCCGTCTATTCCGTGCAGCAGGGCCATGCGGAGGTGATCGAGGCCGAGGCGCTCGATACATCGCCGCTGGTCGGCCAGTGCCTGCGCGACCTCGATCTTCCCGACGGCATCCGCATCGGCGCGCTCTATCGCGATGGCAAGGTGATCCGTCCCGATGGCGAGACGCGTATTCGCACCAAGGACCGGGTGGTGCTTTTCGCCAGTCAGGACGCGGTGCGCCACGTCGAACAGCTCTTCCGGGTCAGCATCCAGTATTTCTGAGCGTCATTGCCCCATTTTTTGTGCGGCAGCCTTGCCACGATGCGTCTTTCGTTGATGGTTTTGGACGTTGCGGAAGGTGGATCGATTTGATACCAAAATCGATGGAGAGGCGGGGGGAATCTTGTCTGCCCTCATTCCATGTGTTTAGTGATGACCATACCGGCTGCCAGTCGGACAATAAGAAAGAAGCGGCGCCATGGCGGAACGTTCTCAGAACCTGCAGGATCTTTTTCTTAACACGGTTCGCAAACAGAAGATTTCCCTGACAATTTTTCTCATCAACGGCGTGAAGCTGACGGGGGTCGTCACGTCATTCGATAATTTCTGCGTGCTGCTGCGCCGTGACGGCCACTCCCAGCTCGTCTACAAGCACGCCATCTCGACCATCATGCCGGGTCAGCCGATGCAGATGTTCGAGAGCGAAGACAGCGCATCCTGACGGTCTGATCCCATTACCAAGCATCCGAAGAAACACACATCCATCATTCCGGAACTCGAGACGCGGCGCGACGACATGCGCGCCGCCGTCATCGTCCCGGTCCTGAAAGCCGACCGGCGCAACAGCGAGACCGTTGCCGCGCCCGAGCGGACGGACGAGAGCCGGCTGGAAGAGGCCGTCGGCCTTGCGCTCGCCATCGATCTCGAGGTCGTCTGGCGCGCCGTCGTTCCCGTCGCCCAGCCCAAGCCCGGCACGCTGCTCGGCACCGGCAAGATCGAGGAGATCGGCCGGGCGCTCGTCGAGATGGATGCCGGCCTCGTCATCGTCGATCATCCGCTCACACCGGTCCAGCAGCGCAATCTCGAGCGCGAGTGGAACGCCAAGGTCATCGACCGCACCGGCCTCATCCTCGAAATCTTCGGCCGCCGCGCCTCCACCAAGGAAGGCACGCTGCAGGTCGAGCTTGCGCATCTCAACTACCAGCGCGGCCGTCTCGTGCGCAGCTGGACCCACCTTGAGCGCCAGCGCGGCGGTGCGGGCTTTATGGGCGGTCCCGGCGAAACGCAGATCGAGGCCGACCGCCGCCTGTTGCAGGACCGGATCGTCCGGCTGGAGCGCGAGCTGGAGCAGGTGCGCCGCACCCGCCAGCTGCACCGCGCCAAGCGCCGCAAGGTGCCGCATCCGATCGTGGCGCTGGTCGGCTATACCAATGCCGGCAAGTCCACCCTCTTCAACCGGATCACCGGGGCAGGGGTTCTGGCCGAGGACATGCTGTTTGCGACCCTCGACCCGACGCTGCGCCGCATCAAGCTGCCGCAGGGTCGCATGGTCATCCTCTCCGACACGGTGGGCTTCATCTCGAACCTGCCGACCCACCTCGTCGCCGCCTTCCGCGCGACGCTGGAAGAGGTGCTCGAGGCGGACCTCATCCTGCATGTGCGCGATCTCTCCGACCCCGACAATGCCGCCCAGGCTGCGGATGTGACGCGCATCCTTGCCGATCTCGGCATCGACGAGAAGGAAGCTTCCGAGCGGATCATCGAGGTCTGGAACAAGATCGACGCGCTGGGCCCTGAGGCCCACGATGCGCTCGCCGAGCGCGCCAGCGGCCGCACCGACGTCATGGCGATCTCGGCGATCACCGGGGAAGGCGTCGAGCCGCTGCTTTCCGAAATCACCCGCCGGCTCTCGGGTCTCGCCACGGAAACGACGATCACGCTTGGCGTCGATCAGCTCGGCCTGCTCTCCTGGGTCTATGCCAATGCGGACGTGACGGCCCGCGAGGACAATGAGGACGGCTCCGTCACGCTCGATCTCACACTGTCGGAAACCCAGGCCGCCGATCTCGAGCGAAAGCTCGGTAACGGTCCGAAGCCGGCGCGCGAGGACTGGGAGGACTGAGGTCGGCCCACCCGCCATCCCCGGTTTTGTTCGCAAACTCCGACGTGAAGGTGGAAAAGCGGCGGTGGCCTCATCCTCCGTCATCCGCGGCCCCCGAGCCGAGGATCCACCGCCAAGGTCGCAGAGGGCCGCATGGGTCCTCGGGTCAAGCCCGAGGACGACGTTGAGGGTGGGGCACCCTCTTTCCCCGTCATCCCGGCCCCCGAGCCGAGATCCAGCCGACGGGCGTCCGCGTTTCGAGAAAATGAATGAAAATCAATAATCTGTGCGGGCTGTACGCCGGATCGAGTCCGGCATGACGGCGGAGATGAGAGCTGCCGGTGCAGCGATCGCATCCCCGGGCACTTAAAGCATGTCGCGCAAAAGTGTGCAGCGGTTTTGCGGTTACGACATGCGATAGAACAATGAGTGAAAGCGTCAGGAGCGAATCTGAAAGATCGCGATGCGCTTTAGCCCGGCACCACCCTTACGCCGCCTGCCTTTGCCCCGTTTCCCCCACAAAACCCACGATCCGCGCCAGCACGGGTGCTGCCGAGACGATACGGCGGTGGCCGTAGCCGTTGGCCCAGAAGAGTTCGGCGCCCGGCACCGCTTCCCCATAGGCGCGGGCGTGGTGGGCGGCGACTTCCTTGTCGTCTTCGGCATGCACCACCAGCATGCGGAGATCCGATTCGCCCAGCATGGCAGCGGCCGAGAAGCCGTCGAGCGAGCGGCCGGCGCGGTCTTCGATGATGGCTTCCATGGCGCGCTGCGTTGCGGGTTTCAGCCGCATCATCTTTGCGAAGTCGGCAAAGAGCCAGCGCATCTCGCTCGGCGATCCGATGGTAACGAGAGCCGCAGGGCGGTGCGCGGGCACGCCGCTGAGCACGCCACCGGCGGCGACGGCCTGCGCGGCCCCGCCGAAGGAATGGCCGATACCGGCGTCGAAGGGACCGTAGCGGCGCCAGGCGGCGTCGATCGCCTTGACCGCCTCGATCATCGTCAGGAACCGCCCCGGCGCGCCGCCATGGCCGGGCCAGTCGAGCGCCACCACCTCCGCGCCCGCCGCCGTCAGCGCGCCAATCAGCGCGGTCATGTAGTCGATGCGCGAGCCCCAGCCGTGGGTGACGAGGATGCGGCGCTGGGCGGCGCCGCTGGCGGGAGCAAAGACATGGGCAAGCGCGGCGCCGCCGTCAAAGGGCAGCGCTTCCCGCCTGGCGCGCCTCATCACACCTTGCGCGGCGGCGAAGACCTCACGCTCCTTCGCGCGGCGCGGCGGCTTGGGCGGGGCGAGCGAAAAGACCTTCAGCCCCAGCCTGGCGGCCGCAGCCGGCGAAACGGTTTCCACGCCACGCAGGATGTTGCGGATGACGGCGATGCCAAAGGATGCCATGATGGGGGTCCAATTTCTGTTCAACAATGAACAATAAAGTACAACATTGAACAAAACACAAGCCTCTTCCGTACCGTCAGCCCCTGATGCCCCCGCGCTTGCCTTTCCCTGGGATCATCCGCGCTTTTCCAGCTGGATCTCGATCGGCCAGGCCTGCCAGCTGATGCAGCAGTCGCTGGCGCGCTCCCTTGCCCCGCTCGACATCAAGCCGCCGCATCTCGACATCCTCATCAATCTCTATCGCTTCGAGGGGATTTCGCAGCAGGCGCTGGCCCGCAAGCTCTTGGTCGGCCGCTCCAACATGAGCATGCTGTTGCCGCAACTCGAAAAGCGCGGCCTCATCGAGCGGCGCGGCGACGAGAAGGATCGCCGGGTGCTCCGGCTCTTCCTGACCGAGACGGGACGTGACCTGACGCAGCAGGCGATGGTGGTGCAGACGGCGCTCATCGAGCGGATGCTCGGAGACGCCCCGGCTGAGGACTGCGAGGCCGTCGCCCGCTCCATGCAGCGCGTCATCGGCCTGCTTCTCGCCGAGCAGGCCGGGGAGGAGGGCTGAGAGGGGCCTTTACCGCGGCCGTTCGGCGTGGTCGCGGCTCATGCCCTTGTCGGCGAGTTCCTGCTCGTAGGCGGCGAAGAGGTCGGCGCCCGTTTCGCCGAGCGTGCGCAGATAGGCCCAGGTGAAGATGCCGCTGTCATGCATGTCGTCGAAGCCGATGCGCACGGCGTAGTTTCCGGTGGGCGTCACGGTGAGGATCGCGACATTGCGCTTGCCGGGCACCGTCACCTTCTGGCCCGGCCCATGGCCCTGCACCTCGGCCGAGGGCGAAAGCACCCGCATCATCTCCGCCGGCAGCGCAAATTGCGCGCCATCGGCAAAGCTCACCGTCAGGGTGCGGCGGTCTCTGGAGACGCGCAGTTCGGTGGGGCGGGTCTGGTTGGTCATGGGATGATCCCTCTGGCATTGGCGGCGTCCCGGCGACGTGCGCGGCTGGGTTTGGTGCCGCTGTCATCCTCCGCCGCCCACCGTATGCGTCATCCTCGGGCTTGACCCGAGGATCCATACCGCGAACTTGTCGGATGCCGGTGGATCCTCGGGTCAAGCCCGAGGATGACGACGATGTTGTGTTCGGACCCTGACTTATAACCAAACGCCCCCAGCCGCAACGCATCGCCTCGGGCCCCGGTCGTTCCGCAGGGGCCTGTCAATCCTTGTCTCAGCTCGATCGGATAACGCGCTAGCGCCCCGTCAGCCGGGCAAAGAGCGCGGCGTCCAGCTCGTCATAGTGGTCGATGACGTGGTTGGGCGAGAGCGCGGCGATCGGCACGTCCGTGTAGCCGAAGGGAACGCCGAGGGCGGCGACGCCCGCATTGCGGGCGACCAGCATGTCGTTCAGGCTGTCGCCCACCATGACGGTGGTGTCGGGCGCGCCGCCGGCCAGCCGGATCGTGCCGATGAGGTGGTCGGCATGCGGCTTGCGCACGGGAAATGTGTCGCCGCCGGTGATCGCCGCAAACCGCGGCGTCATGTCGAGGGTATCGAGGAGGCGTCGCGCCGGGGCTTCGAGCTTGTTGGTGCAGACGGCCGCCGCAATGCCTGCCGCCTCCAGCCGGTCGAGCGCGTCGATGAGGCCGGGGAAGGGGCGCGAGGCGCCGGGCATGCCGGCGAGATAATGATCGAGGAAGATCGCCTGCAGCCGGTCGAGCGTGTCGGTCGTCAGTTCCCGGCCATGCAGCGTGAAGGCCCGCGTGATCATCGCGCGCGAGCCGTGGCTGAAGGCCTCGTTGAGATCGGCGCGGCTGAGCGGCTCAAGTCCTTCGCCGGCTATCGAATGATTGCAGCTGGCGACGAGGTCGGGCGCCGTATCGATCAGCGTGCCGTCGAGATCGAAGACGACGAGCGGGCGAGGGGCGGCGGTTATGGAAGGCGAGGACATCAGGCAGGGGCTCCGGGCGACAGGGTCGGCCACGATGGATAAACGTCGCGCGCCTGTGCGCAAGGCGTTTTCGCGCGCTTATCGACTTTCATTTGGACTTTCGTTTGCGGCGGGCAGCGTGTAAACGTCCAGACGAAATCCGGGCCGCGCCTGACGGGCGCGGGTGATCCGGAGACAGGAAACAACGGGAGCGAACGGCGCGATGGACGCCCGTCAGATGAAGATCAAGGCCGCCGAGGCGGCGCTTTCCCATGTCGAGGACGGCATGCGGCTCGGCATCGGCACCGGCTCGACGGCGGAGGAATTCGTCCGTCTTTTGGCCGAGAAGGTGGCAGGCGGCATGCGCATCGAAGGCGTGCCGACCTCGGAGCGCACGGCGCGGCTCTGCCTCGAACTTGGCATTAGCCTGAAGTCGCTCGACGAACTGCCGGAACTCGACCTCACCATCGACGGTGCCGACGAGGTGGATGCAAAGCTCCGCCTCATCAAGGGCGGCGGCGGCGCGCTGTTGCGCGAGAAGATCGTGGCGGCCGCATCGGCGCGCATGATCGTCATTGCGGACGAGACCAAGGTGGTCGATACGCTCGGCGCCTTCAAGCTGCCGATCGAGGTGAACCCGTTCGGGCTGGTCGCCACGCGCAAGGCGGTGGAGAAGGTGGCTGCTCGGCTTGGCCTTTCCGGCGATATCGTTGTGCGCGAAGGCGGCGACGGGCCCTTCATGACGGATGGCGGCCATCTGATCCTCGATGCATCTTTTGGCCGTATTCCTGATCCAGAAGCGCTCGCAAGTGCGCTCAATTTCATCCCCGGTGTCGTGGAGCACGGCCTGTTCATCGGTCTTGCCTCGCTCGCGATCATCGCCGGACCGAACGGCGCCCGCACGCTTTCGGCCTGAAAAGGCCATCCCCATCGGGGGCGCGGGCCGAACCCGGTCGCGCGCCCTCTCGAGACGTCCGGCCCCCGGTTTCCCCGGCGCGGCCGCCAACAGACAGGAGCAATGACTCTATGAGCACGATTTTCGGCACCACGCTTTCCGGCTTCGGAAAGGTTCTCGCCGCCGCCACGCTTTTCGCCACGCTCGCCGCGCCGGCCGTGCGCGCCCAGGAAGTGACGGAAGACCAGCTGAAGGCGGCCCGCGCCACCATCACCGCGCTCGGCGTCACCAACAGCTTCGACAACATCCTGCCGAATCTGGCGGAGCGGCTGAAGAACACGCTGATCCAGGCCTCGCCGAACCATCAGGACCTGATCACCGCGACGGTGGACGAAAAGGCGCTGGCGCTCGCCGCCCGCCGTGCCGATCTCGAAAACGAAGCCGCCACCATCTATGCCAAGACCTTCTCGGTGGACGAGCTGAACGCCATCACTGCCTTCTACAATTCCGACGCCGGCAAGAAGCTGCTGAACAACGGCCCGATCGCATCGCGCGAACTCCTGAAGGCCGCCGACATCTGGGCCGCCGGCATCTCCCGCGATCTCAGCCAGGACGCCACCAAGTCGCTCGATGAAAAGATCGGCTCCGAGACGCCTGCCCAGGGTGCCGCCGACATGCCCGTCGCCACCCCGGACGCCCAGCCGCAGCAGTAAGCAGCGGCGTCAGCGCACCCCTTCAAAGCCCGGCCGTCGTGCCGGGCTTTTTTGTGGTCCGGCTCACTCAGCGTTGATCGCCGGCCGAAGCTTGGAGCGCGATCCGCAGGCCGAGCGCCTTCATCACGGAAAGCGTCGTCTTCAATGTCGGATTGCCGTTGCCGCTGAAGGAGCGGTAAAGCTGCTCGCGAGAAAGCCCGGTTTGCCGGGCGATGTCCGTCAGGCCCTTGGCCCGCGCCACGACGCCGAGCGCATGGGCGATGTATCCCGCATCCTCGGACGCAAAGGCCTCGTCCATGAACGCGGCGTCGCCACGTCATCGGTCAGCAGCTCGGCCGGATCTATAGGGTCAGGGTTTCTGCTCGCAGGTGACGCATCATGTAAACCGAGGCCTGTGGCGTGCCAAATGGATCGACGAAGTGGTGCGGGACGACACCGATATCCTCCCAGCCGAGACGCCGGTAAAGCCTTTCACCGGCGCCGTTCTGCACCGTATCGAGAAGCAGAAGGGTACGGCCATACCGGGCGGCAACATCCTCAACCGTCGACATGAGCGCCTCGCCGAGCCCGCGGCATCGAAAGTCACGGTGAACGAGCAGTTTGTAGACCTCGGCACGGTGCGGGGCGTTCGGCTCAGGTGAAAGGAAGAGCTGCACCGTACCCGCTTCCACGCCGTCTGCCTCCGCGATCAGGACGATGCGCTCCCCGGCGTCGGTGGATGCTGCCACGTCGCGCCAATAGGCGGCGATCGTGTCGCGATCAACGGGGAGGATATGGCCGACGAGTGCGCCGCCTTCGATGCAATCGATCATGATGTCGGTCAGCCGTTCGATCCCCGCGACGATCTCCGTGCCGTTCCATTCAATGATACGCACCATGTCTGCCTCCCGCCAAAGTTGACGTCACCTATAACATTCGACGTCGAGCGTGGAGAGCTGCGATCTGCCAGCCCGCCACCCTTCCCACACCCGCCCCCCATACCCTATATCTCTCCCGTCGGCCGCCTTATCGGCGGCCCTGTCTTTTCCCGGCGGCGGTTCTCGCTGGCATCCGGGGTTTCGCGAGGATTGAGCATGGCAGCCCGGGATTATGATCTCTTCGTCATCGGCGGCGGTTCCGGGGGCGTGCGCAGTGCGCGGCTGGCGGCGTCGATGGGCAAGAGGGTGGCGATTGCGGAGGAATTCCGTTTCGGCGGCACCTGCGTCATCCGGGGCTGCGTGCCGAAGAAGCTCTATGTCTATGCCTCGCAGTTCCCCGAGCATTTCGAGGATGCGGAAGGCTTCGGCTGGAGTGTCGGCGAGCGCAGCTTCTCCTGGGAAAGGCTTGTGGCCGCCAAGGAGAAGGAGATTACCCGTCTCGAAGGCCTCTATCGCAAGGGGCTGGAGAATGCTGGTGCGGAGATCATCGAGAGCCGGGCCGAACTCGTGGATGCCAATACGGTCCGGCTTCTCGCCGATCGCCGAACCGTCACGGCCGAGCGGATCGTGATTGCGGTAGGTGGCCGGCCGCAGGCGCCGGCGGGGCTTGTCGGCGCCGAACACTGCATCAGTTCCAACGAGGCCTTCGATCTGAAGCGCCTGCCGGCCTCCATCCTGATTTCCGGCGGCGGCTATATCGCCGTCGAATTCGCCAATATCTTCCATGGGCTGGGCGTCGAGACGACGCTGATCTATCGCGGCGCGGAAATTCTCTCGCGCTTCGATGGCGACATGCGGCGCGGCCTGATGGCGGCCATGCAGGCCAAGGGCATCCGGATTATCCTCGGCGACGTCATCACCGCCGTCACGGTGGACGGCGAGGGCCGGCGGGTTGCCGAGACCGGCCAGAACGGTTCGCTGGTGGTCGATCAGGTGATGCTGGCGACGGGGCGCGTGCCCAATACGGCCGGCCTCGGCCTGGAGGCGGCGGGTGTCACTGTCGATGCGCGGGGCGCGATCCGCGTCGACGCCTTCTCGCGCACCAGTGCGCCCGGCGTCTATGCGCTCGGCGATGTCACCGACCGCGTGCAGCTGACCCCGGTCGCCATCCACGAGGCCATGTGCTTCATCGAGACCGAGTACAAGCACAATCCGACCTCGCCGGACCATGATCTCATCGCAACGGCGGTCTTCTCTCAGCCCGAGATCGGCACGGTCGGCCTGTCGGAGGAAGAGGCGGTCAAGACACATGCGGCCGTCGATGTCTTCCGCGCCGAGTTCCGGCCGATGAAGGCGACGCTTTCGGGCCGCACGGAAAAGACGATCCAGAAGATCGTGGTCGATGCCGAGACCCGCAAGGTGCTGGGCGTCCACATTCTCGGCCACGAGGCCGGCGAGATGGCGCAGCTTCTCGGCATCGCGCTGAAGGCCGGCGTGACGAAGGACGATTTCGACCGCACCATGGCCGTGCATCCGACCGCTGCCGAAGAGCTTGTGACCATGTACCAGCCAAGCTACCGCATCCGAGACGGGGTGCGTCAGTAGTCCGTGATATCAACGGGTTGTTCGAATTTTACTCACTATTGACCCAATCTCCTTACCGGCGGCTAAGGCTGGTTCCGGGTTCTTCTGACAGGCGGTGAGAAGCGCGCTATGGTGCGATCATCCCTTGAATGGAGACGTGACATGGCAGCGATTGCCCTGCAGCCTGAAACCGCGCCGGAACCCAGTCTGGCCCCCGTCCGCCGCGCCTCGACGCGCGTTGTCGTGGAGCCGCGGCTTGTGACGCGCACGCGTCCCGCCACGGGCCGCAACTGGGCGCTGCTGCTCACCTTCGCCGTGATCTGCGGCGGCATGCTGACGGCCGGCGGCGCCGGCGTCTATGGCCTCGTCAAGGCCGGCATCTGGGCCGCCGGGCTCGTCTGAGCCGTCGCACCGGCCGCCACACCACATCCTTTCCTGCGCGCATGCTTCCCCGGCATCCGCGCATGGTCTGCGGATCGGCTATCCCCAGGATCGATCCGATTGCTTGACTGGCGGGTGCATCCCGGATGCGCCCGCTTTTTTGCGTCCGTTGATCGCGTCCGGGCTTTTGACCGCGAAGAGCGCCGCATGAAAATGCCACGCCCCGCATGCGTTGCCCCCGACGCTGACAGTCCAGCGTGCGGGGGCGGTTCACATGCGGCGGCGGGGCTCTTTGCGTCGAGGCTCGTCCGGTCCTCAGTTCGTCAGGTGCGGGCTCTCGATGACGCGGTAGAAGAGGGCTTTCATGGCGTCGGCAATGCCCTGGGTCGGGCTCACCTCGAAGAAGAGGCCGGGCGAAGCGCAGGTCTGCATGCGCGTCGAGATTTCGCTCTGGAACGGCTTGATCCAGGTATTGTACCAGTCGTTCGTCGGCAGCGGCAGGTAGGTGGTGTAGAGCACGGCGATGCGGATGCCGCGATCCTTGAGCTTCTGGCAGTAGGTCGTGTCGATCGGCTCCTGGCAGCGGCCACCGGTTGTCCGCTTGGTGCAGGTGGACGGCTTGTAGCTGTCACCGACGCCGTCGGCGACGAAGAACAGGATCTTTTCGCGGTCGCTGATCGATGCACCGGTGCCGGGCGTGTCGATCTCGCTGCTGATCTTGGTCAGCGCGTCGTCGAAGCTCGTCTGCTGGTCGCCGTTGTAGCCGTTGTAGGGGATGCTCATCAGCTTGATGGCATCGGTCTTCTTCTTGGCGGCGGTGAAGTTGCTGGTCAGCGACGCCACCTTCTGCAGCTTCACGTCTTCGGCCTTCTCGCCGAAGGTGTAGGCCGCAATGCGGAACTGGTTGGCAAACTGCATCTGCGCCTTTGCCTCGTCCATGAGCGCGGCCGTGGCCTTGGCGACCACGTCGATGCGGATCGTCGCGCCGATCTTGCGGGCGAGGTTGTAGTAGCTGTTGGGATCTTCCACGCCGTCCTTCACGATGTGGCAGGCGAAGGCGCACTTGTCGGACGTGGCGTTGACGAGCTTGGCGACGTCGGCTGGCGTGGCACCGACGCCCATGGAGGGCGTGTTGTCGAGCAGCATGTAGAAGTCCATGAAGGACTGCGTCTGGAGCACGGCCGTCGACTGGCCGGAGACCACGAGATCGTTCTGGCCGATAATGGCGAGGAGCGTGGTCGGCACCTCCTGGGTGAAGGTGATATTGGCCGACAGGGTGCGGCCCTTCTTGGTCACCGTGCCCTGAAAGGTGGTCGCAGACGAAGAAAGATCACTCGGCTTTTCGTCGCCCTGCTGAGCCTTGACGAGGCGCGCCATGGCGTCGCTGCCGATCGCGACCGTCCCGTCGCCGGACATTCCCATGGCGGCGGCCACCGTCTCGGAGTTGGGCGCGAGAACGCCGAGCGCGGCCGTGTCGGCCTGCGCCTTGAGGTCGTTCTGCGTGCTCAGCGCCCGGGCGAAATCGACCGAAAGGCCGCCGGCCGCAACCAGCGGAACCGCCGTCAGCGCGAAAAGCATGCCAAAATTGCCGCGGCGATCCTTCCAGAGACGTGAAAGCGTGGATCTCATCTGAAACATCCTTCGAGCGTCAGCACATCGGCGTTGCGCGGGATGAGCGGCCATGCGCCCAGCGATCCTGCACGGTATGCGTTTAATTCCCATTGCCGGGGCACCTTATCGGGAGGATGTTTCCATCTTCTTTCCGCATCCTTTAAAATACGAAGCATGTCCCACTTTGGGTGATTGGTACGATGGGGGCGATCCGGCGGGCGCGGGCGAACGGGAGGCGGAAGGTGCGCCCTTTCCATGGGCGCCCGGCATTGCGGCGCAGATACGTGCCCCTACGCCGTCAATCCGCTAGCTTTCGCGAACGTTAACGTCTATAAGCCCGCATCCTATTGTCCGCTGCACGGTGCACGGGCGAGGCTGGCGCGCGGGACGCACTCCCGGCGGATGCGGAGGCATCCGGGCGCTACGGAAAACAGGTGAACGACATGGCACAGAATTGGACCCCGAACAGCTGGCGGAACAAGCCGATCCAGCAGGTGCCGGACTATCCGGACGCGGCCGCGCTGGAGGCGACCGAAGCACGCCTCGCGAAATTTCCGCCACTCGTCTTTGCCGGCGAGGCGCGTCGCCTGAAGGCGTCGCTCGCCAAGGTCGCCGATGGCCAGGGTTTCCTGCTGCAGGGCGGTGACTGCGCCGAAAGCTTCGCCGAACACGGCGCCGACACGATCCGCGACTTCTTCCGCGCCTTCCTGCAGATGGCTGTCGTGCTGACCTTCGGCGCCCAGCAGCCTGTCGTGAAGGTCGGCCGCATCGCCGGCCAGTTCGCCAAGCCGCGTTCGTCCAACACGGAAACGCAGAACGGCGTATCGCTGCCCTCCTACCGTGGCGACATCATCAACGGGATCGAGTTCACGGAAGAGGCCCGCGTGCCCAATCCGGAACGCCAGATCATGGCCTATCGCCAGTCGGCCGCGACGCTGAACCTGCTGCGCGCCTTCGCCATGGGTGGCTATGCCAATCTCGAAAACGTGCACCAGTGGATGCTCGGCTTCGTGAAGGACAGCCCGCAGGCCGAGCGTTACCGCAAGCTCGCCGACCGCATCTCCGAAACCATGGATTTCATGAAGGCGATCGGCATTTCCGCCGAGAACCATCCGGGCCTGCGCGAGACGGATTTCTTCACCAGCCATGAGGCTCTCCTGCTCGGCTACGAGCAGGCGCTGACGCGCGTCGATTCGACGTCCGGCGACTGGTACGCCACCTCCGGCCACATGATCTGGATCGGCGACCGCACCCGCCAGCCTGACCATGCCCATATCGAATACTGCCGTGGCATCAAGAACCCGATCGGTCTCAAGTGCGGCCCGTCGCTGACCGGCGACGGCCTGCTGGAGCTCATCGATCTCCTCAATCCGGCCAACGAAGCCGGACGCCTGACGCTCATCTGCCGCTTCGGCCACGACAAGGTTGCCGAGCACCTGCCGCGCCTCATCCGCGCGGTCGAGCGCGAGGGCAAGAAGGTCGTCTGGTCCTGCGACCCGATGCACGGCAACACGATCACGCTGAACAACTACAAGACCCGTCCCTTCGAGCGGATCCTGTCGGAAGTCGAAAGCTTCTTCCAGATCCACCGTGCCGAGGGCACCCATCCGGGCGGCGTCCATATCGAAATGACCGGCAATGACGTGACGGAATGCACCGGTGGCGCGCGTGCGCTCTCCGGCGCCGACCTCGGCGACCGCTACCACACCCATTGCGACCCGCGCCTCAACGCCGATCAGGCGCTGGAACTGGCTTTCCTTCTTGCCGAGCGCATGAAGACCGGCCGCGACGAAAAGCGCATGGTCGTCAACGGCTGATCGGCCGCGACAGGACGGATCAAAAAAGGGCGGGTCGCTTCGGCGGCCCGCCCTTTTGCTTTCGCTCCACGCCCTTCATCGCATGCCGGCCATCCCTTCAATGCTTCGTTTCCGGCAGCTTCGCGTGCAGGCGAGCCAGTTCCTCCCGCAGGCTGGCGAGTTCGGACAGGACCTCCATGTCGATCTTGCGATGCAGGGAGAGGATTTCCAGTTCGGCCTTCAGGTTCACCTCGTAGTCCTTGGCGGCTTCGAAGCGGTCGCGTTCGGCCTGGCGGTTCTGGGACATCATGATGATCGGCGCCTGGATGGCCGCGATCATGGAGAGGATGAGATTGAGGAAGATGAAGGGGTAGGGGTCGAAGGCATCCGCCGTCAGGATCACCGTGTTGATCAGCGACCAGGCGACCAGGAACAGGATGAAGGAGATGATGAAGCCCCAGGAGCCGCCGATGCGGGCGATGCGGTCGGCGAGCCGCTGGCCGAAGGTGGCATGCGCCGAGATGGCGGCATTGACGTCGGTGGAGATGACCAGATGCTCCTCCGCCCGGTCGAGAACACGCCGTTCGACCGCGCCCAGTGCGTCGATCGGCTTGCCGAAATGGCGGTTGGCGTGGCTGTGTCGCTTTGTCATCGTTGGGGCCTCGTCAGCGTCAGGACGTCCGGCGGGCGCCTGGCGCCGCGACTCGGGCGGAGAAGATGGACTTCGATCTCTCTCATCTACGCCAATTTGAAGACGGATCCATGGGGTGTGCTGTGGACGGGGGACGCGTGCACGCATCGCGGCGCTTGATCCTTCGCTTCAATTCTCTGAATTGGACAGGTCGCTCCATTGCGGCCAAGTTCGGCCATCCGAAGCGGTGGAAGGGGGATTGGCGATGACGGAGCGGTTGGGAGGATGCCTGTGTGGGGCCGTGCGCTTTGCGGTCAGCGGTCCGCTTCGCGAGGTCGTCTTCTGCCATTGCAGCCAGTGCCGTCGGCAGACGGGGCTCTACTATGCCTCGACAAATGCGGCGCGCGCGGATGTCGCGATCAGCGGCGAGGGCGAGATCACCTGGTACGGATCGAGCGCGCACGGACGGCGCGGCTTCTGCCGCCAGTGCGGTTCAGCGCTGTTCTGGTCCTATGAGGGTGCCGAGGGCATCTCGATCCAGGCGGGGGCCTTCGACCAGCCGAGCGGTCTTCAGCCCGGCTATCACATCTTTGCGGCCGACAAGGCGGATTTCTACGAGATTGCCGATGGTCTGCAACAGTTCGCGAAAGGCCGGCCGGGGCTTCTGACAGACGGCTGACGCCGTCGGCGGAAAGGCTGGTTTCCCTCGTCCGCTACTCGGCCGCTTCGGCGTCGCGCTCCGCAAGGGCTTCGGCGAAGGCCTGCGCGATGGCGGCGAACTTGACCGCCTGCCAGCCGGCGTGGTCCCGCACCAGTGTTTCGCCGATCCACAGCCGGCGGGACCGGGTCGATCCTTCCCAGCCGATCACGCCCAGGGCTTCCGCCTTCTGGAACAGGCGTCGCACGCTGGTCAGCGACAGGCGGTAGCGCTCGGCCAGTGCCGTCAGCGAATAGGGTCCGATCGCGATGCGGCCGTCGATGCTGTCGGCGGGCTCGGGAATATGGGAGAACAGATCGTGCAGCACGTTGCTGCCGCTATCGGTCCACACGAAGGCGCCCACGGATTCCGGTGGCGTGTTCCAGGCGGGATTGTCGACGAGGACCGCGGCGGCCCGGCCATGGGCGCGGGGGAAGAGATCGGGATCGGCATCGAGCCTTGCGACACGATCGCCGCCGTCGAGCGCATCGAGGCCCGTGAGATGCGCCCGGAACCACAAGGCCATCGCA
Organism: Rhizobium sp. SG2393; assembly: GCF_042610495.1. Lineage (NCBI taxonomy): Bacteria > Pseudomonadati > Pseudomonadota > Alphaproteobacteria > Hyphomicrobiales > Rhizobiaceae > Rhizobium > Rhizobium sp. SG2393. The sequence continues at coordinate 737,532 of NZ_JBHGAP010000001.1, read as the reverse complement.
GCCTCGGTCCTTTCGGTCATCACAAGCGGCCGGACGCGTTTGGAGGAACAATCCGGCGCATCCTCGACCAGCTTGTAGGCGATGAGTTCGGCCAAGTGGGCGGCGGCGGTGTTCCGGCTTGCGGCTCCCGTGCGGATGGCGATCTCCAGCAGGCGCGACGCGGTGATGCCGGTGGTTGGCCGTGCCGGATCGCGATTGAAATGCAGCGCAAAGAGCGACTGCGTGAGAAGCCAGCGCTGGATGCTCGCCATGTAGCGCACCATCTGCGGCGCCGTGTCGTGAATGCCCGTCAGGGCCCGGCCGATCGCGCTCAGTTGCGCCTCGAAATCGGGATGCGTCGCAATCACGGCGGGGTCGGTCAGGTCCGGGCGCGGCTTTCGTCCCGCGCTTTCGGTCTGGCGGGAGCCGGGTCCGGTGTCTGGAGAGGCGAACCTGGTCATGCGTCTCAATTCACTCTGGCCACCGACGGCAAATGGATCGCCGCGATCGGTGCCCCTGGTCCGTCCGGTTCATGCCGAACCGTCAGGCCCCTTGCTTCCTGTTTCACCTTCGCCTGATCGGGCCAGCGGTTTCCCGCCGATCCCGGACGAATGCCGGCGGATCATGCAGCGCGTTTAGACTGCCACCCTGTCATATGCAACGCTGAAGATATCCGGCAAGGGGGCTGCTCGGCATGATCCGTCCGTTCAGGAAACGGCAAGGCGTGGGCGCGCGCGGACCGGCGGTTCTGCGGCGCCACTGCGGATCGACAGCGCGGCCCGGAAGGCCGCGTCGATCGCCGTCAGGCGCCTTGCCTGCCAGTCGGCGTAGGCTTGGGTCAGCGCCGGCGCGATGATGAGCCGGCGGCACGAGCGCTTGCCGGTGCGCAGCAGCATGCCGGTTTCCTCCGCCTGCGCGCACAGCCGGCGCACATGGGTGCAGGATACCGCATAGCGGTCGGCAAGCGCCGTCACACCGAACTCCTCGACTTCCAGCGTCATGCCGGTGCGGATGCCGGAGGCGGGTGCCAGCGTTGCGGCGCGCGCCATGAGATCGTCGATCAAGAGATTGCCGGCATCGGTCCACAGAATGCAGCCGAGCGGGCCAGCGGGCTCGCGCCACGCGTCGTCGGCCATCAGCGTGCGGGCGGCGAGCGGCTGCGCGATGGCGATGAGGGCAGGGTCGGCCATCAAACGGCAGGCGCGCGCGCCGCCATCGATGACGTCGAGCACCTGCAACTGGCCGAGAAACCACTGCCGCATGGCCTCGCTCGCCGCTTCGCCGGGGGCGAGCGGCCGCACGCGGCGGTCTCCCCTGGAGGGCAGATCGGTAAAGACCCGGGCGGCGCGCATTTCCTGCACGAAGGCTGAGACCGTGTTGCGGCTGGCGGCGTGGTATTCGAGAATGAGATCAAGCAGATGACCTGCCGTGAGGCCCGGGACAGCCTCGGTCTCTTCGCCCGCCTGCGCGGCTTCATGATGCAGGGCAAAGGCCGCCTGGCAGAGAAGCCATCGCTGCTGCGAACCCATCAGGCGGCGCAGGCGCGGAAACTGCGGAAGAAGACCGATCGTGCCGCGTGCGACGAGGCCGAGATGGGCGAGCACCGCATCGCGATCTGGCGCGCCGCCATCGGCAACGGCAGGGCCGAAGGCTGCCGCCTGGCCAAGCGTCGTTCCGGCGCAAGTGTTTGCCGGATGGGCGGACGACGAGGCGAATGGCGAGCCGCCGGCCGCCAGCGTGGGCGTGAGTGTGCCGGTCAACGTGCCCGTGGTCGTGCCTGCCAATCCGATGGCGTGCGGCGCGGTGAGGGTCGCGGTGAAAGAAGCGGAGGATACGAGTGCAGAGGATACAGGGGCGTGCATCGCGTCAGGGTCCCGAATGTGATGCCGGGCCGCCGGGGCGGGGGCATGGCTTTCAACAGTGGTGAACGATAGCCGGACGTTACTTATTCGGTCCGACCATGACACTGTGATCACAAAGGGCCCCGGACGCTGTTTCCTGCGTGACAGGGTGGGCCGTTGGCACCCTCTTTCCGTGTGCCGCCAAGGAAAAAAAGCCCGAGGCATCGGTGGCGATCTCGCGATCCTCACCGGTGCCTCGGGCCGTTATTCATTCTCTTTTCTGATCCTTACGGCCGTCCGTCAGCCAAGCGGGCGAGGAAAGAGGTCCGCATGGGTCGGGAAGAAGCGTTCCGTGCCGTAGCGCTTGCCGAACATCATGTCGTGCTGAAGGAAGCGGTAATCGCGCACCACATCCGGGATGTCCTTGCTGCGCGCCCAGTCCGCCGTCATCTCGTCCTTGCCGTTGACCAGCATGAAGCGGTCGACGATCTGGTAGTCGTTGAAGACGCGGCCGAGGAAGCCCGTGTAATAGGGATGTTCGTAGCCGCTCGCCTTCAGCGTCTGGTAGGAGATGAAGGCCGGGCTGATCGTGCCGAGGTCGCGCACCGGGCCTGTCTTGTTCGACCAGACGATCAGAGGCGTCTCGTGGGTGCGCTTCATCACGTCGAGCGGGCCCTTCCGGCTGGCCGTCACGTCAGGCATGAAGCCGGTGTTGGGGTAGACGGTGTTGAGCGGCGGCAGGTGATCGCCGAAGAGCACGATGATCGTCTCGCGGTCGCGCTCTTTCGCCCAGTCCATCAGCATCTTCAGGCTGTCGTCGGCTTCCTTCACGCCCTGTGCATAGGTCTCCAGCACCTGCCGGTCGGCCGGCGGCAGGTTGCCCTCCACCTTGATCGTGTTTTGCGCATAGCGGTTCGGCTCGTAGGGGCCGTGGCCCTGCAGCGTCACGGTGAAGAAGAAGAACGGATCTTCCATCTGGTCGGCCTGGCGCATGATTTCCTTTGTCAGCGCCTCGTCGGAGGTAAAGATGCCGCGCTTCTGCATCGCGGGCAGCTTTTCTTCCGAGCGGAAGGTGTCGAAACCGAAGGCCTTGTAGACGGCCGAGCGGTTCCAGAACCAGCTCTGGAAGGGATGGATGGCCCGCGAGACATAGCCTTCGCCCTTGAAGAAGGTGGCAAGCGAAGGGATCGGGTCGCGGATATACTGCTGGTAGGGAATGCTCCCATAGGGCAGGAAAGCATTGGAAAAGCCCGTCAGTGCCTCGAATTCCACGTTCGCCGTCATGCCCCCGAACTCCGGCGACATGACATTGCCGGACTGGATCTCGCGCATCGTGGGCATGGGATCGGCCGAGAAGGTCACGTTCGGCAGACGGGTCGGGTCGAAGAGCGACTCGCTCATGATCACGATCACATCCGGCTTGCCGCGATGGGTGGTGCCGGCAGGCACGACCGGGCTTTCGATCGCGTTGATCGCGTCACCCATGTAGCCGGCAGGCGCGCTGACATTGGCCATGGGCAGGTTCAGCGCAAAGGCCATGGAAAAGCCGTTATGCCGGTAGTTTTCCGTCTGGTCCCACATGATGGGGATGATGTTCAGCCGGTCGCGCAGCCAGGAGAACTGGTTGAAATCCATGATATGCACGAAGCCGGCAATGAGCGGCACGGCAAAGATCAGGCGACCGATGCGCTCGCGGCGGCTGAGGCGCGGAAAGCGGCGCCAAGCGAAGACCAGGAGCGTGCCGAGCCCGACGACAGCCACGACGATGCCGATGGCGATCGCCAGCGCGGTGCCCGGCCGGTCGCGCACCAGAACCGGCATCAGTTCCATGATCTGGCGGCCGAACAGGAAATCGGTCGGGTAGAGCGGATCGGAGAGATAGATCTGTTTCTGCTTCGAAATCAGCGCCGGCAGGAGCGCAACCGGCGCCAGCACGAGGCTCGCATAATGGGCGCGGCCGAAGATGCCGTCGAGGCCGAGGAAGAGCAGCATGAACACGCCGACGGTCGCCCAGGCAGGGCGCATCGGATCACCGAAATAGGCAAGCGTTTCGGCGAAGGAGCCGCGCTGGACGATCTCGATGCCGGCGGTCAGGAGCAGCGCAAGCGAGAGCGACAGGAGAAGCGTGGCGACCATGCTGAAGGCTGCATCGATGCGTGCGGCATCGCGGCCGAGGAGGACCGTCGTTTCGCCGCGAAGGGCGCCCACAAGCGGGGTCGCTGCCGTGTCGATACTCGCCAAGATCGTCTCCAGTCTGTCTCCGGCAGACGGTCTTTTCCGCCTGCGTCGCATCGCGTGCCCGGAGGTTTGCAGCGAGGCTGTCATCCTGGCGTCACGTCAGTGTCATGCTACTGTCATAGAGATGTCATGTTGAATGGCGCATGAATAAGTCAAGCGTCCGGGCGCGCTGACATTTGCCAATCCCCATTGACCTGGCATTTCGGTCACGCAGGGTTGCCTCACCCCCCGCGCGACATCACGGCGCCGAGACGGATTTCGTTTTCCGTCGGGATGCTCTAAATGGCACCTCGAACGGATCGCTATCCCGACCGAGAGGGCCCGCCTATGACCGCTTCCGCTTCCCCGTCTGCTGTGCCGGACCGCCTGCGCATCGCCGTCGCGCAGTTGAACCCGACGGTCGGCGACATCGCCGGCAATCTGGCGCTGGCGCGCAGGGCACGCGCCGAGGCGGCCGAGGGCGGCGCCGATCTGCTGCTCCTCACCGAACTCTTCCTTTCCGGCTATCCGCCGGAAGACCTTGTCCTGAAGCCTGCCTTCCTGAAAGCCTGTTGGGCGGCGCTCGAGACGCTGGCGGCCGAGACCGCCGATGGTGGCCCCGGCCTCATCATCGGCCTGCCGCGACAGGGGGAGGCGGGTCGCCACAACAGTGCCGCCGTTCTCGATGGCGGCCGCATCCTGCATGTGCGCGACAAGGTGGATCTGCCAAACTACGGCGAGTTCGACGAAAAGCGCGTCTTCGTCGAAGGTGCGATTTCCGGTCCGGTCGATTTTCGCGGCGTGCGCATCGGCGTGCCGATCTGCGAGGAAATCTGGAACGATGCGGGCGTCTGCGAGACGCTGGCCGAAGCGGGCGCCGAGATCCTGCTGGTGCCGAACGGCTCGCCCTATTATCGCGGCAAGGTGGATGTGCGCCATCAGGTCGTGCTGCGCCAGGTGATCGAGAGCGGCCTGCCGATCCTTTTCGCCAACCAGCTTGGCGGGCAGGACGAGCTGGTCTTCGACGGCGCGAGCTTCGCCTTCAATGCCGACAAGAGCCTTGCCTTCCAGCTTGCGCAGTTTCAGCCCTGCCTTGCCTTCTCCGACTGGTCGCGCACCGCCGATGGCTGGGTCTGCGAGCCGGGCGAGATCGCGACGATCCCGGAAGCGGAAGAGGCCGATTACACGGCCTGCATGCTGGGGCTTCGCGACTACGTCAACAAGAACGGCTTCAAATCCGTGGTGCTCGGCCTTTCCGGCGGCATCGATTCGGCCATCTGCACGGCGCTTGCCGTCGATGCGCTGGGGCCCGAGCGGGTGCGCACCATCATGCTGCCCTACCGCTACACATCCTCGGATTCCTTCAAGGACGCGGAAGCCTGCGCGAAGGCGCTCGGCGTGCGCTACGACACCGTGCCGATCGGCGAACCCGTCGATGCCTTCTCCTCGGCACTCTCCGATCTCTTCGAGGGAACGGAAGAGGGCATCACGGAGGAAAATCTGCAAAGCCGCACGCGCGGCGTGATCCTCATGGCCGTCTCCAACAAGTTCGGCTCCATGGTGGTGACGACGGGCAACAAGTCGGAAATGTCGGTGGGATACGCCACGCTCTACGGTGACATGAACGGCGGCTTCAACCCGATCAAGGACCTCTACAAGATGCAGGTCTACGCCCTCTCGCGCTGGCGCAACGGCGCGGTGCCGGCGGGCGCGCTCGGTCCTTCCGGCGAGGTGATCCCGATCAACATCATCGACAAGGCGCCGTCCGCCGAGCTTCGTCCCAACCAGACCGACCAGGATTCGCTGCCGCCCTATCCGGTGCTCGACGATATCCTGGAATGCCTGGTGGAACGCGAGATGGGCACCGACGAGATCGTCGCGCGCGGCCATGATGTCGCGACCGTGCATCGCATCGAGCACCTGCTCTACATCGCCGAATACAAGCGCCGCCAGTCCGCACCGGGCGTCAAGATCACCCGCAAGAACTTCGGCCGCGATCGCCGCTACCCGATCACGAACCGCTTCCGCGACCGGTGACGCGCCACGATCGCGCCTCTTGCAAAGCGTGAGCACAAATGGTGAAGTCCCGGCCATCAGGTGCCCCGGCTTGAGGTCGGGGAGAATCGGGAATCCGGTGCAAGTCCGGAACGTGCCCAACGCTGTCAGCGGGGACGGCCCCTCGGGTGAAATCTGAGGATTTCACCAGAAGCCACTGGTATCGCTTGATATCGGGAAGGCGAGGGCGTCGGTTGATCCGCGAAGTCAGAAGACCGGCCTGATAACCATGGAGCGGACCCGTATGGACGGCGGGACGCTTGGTTTGCGGCGGGATGCGAGGCTCTGACAGGGCCGGCGTCCTCGAGACCGGTCGTCCGCCAGCATGCATCAAGGCATGGTCGATCGCCGGCATCCGCTCAAGGGGAGGATGAGGATGATGGACAGCTTTGGCGACCGGTGTGCCGGCTCAGGGAGCGTGCAGCCGGGCACGAGTGTTACGGCGACGGATCATGGACAAGCGACCGTCCAGGCCGATCATGCCGGGTTTGCCGGGGCGTTGGCGACCGCCGACGGGGATGCCGCACGACGCGTGGCGAATGCCGGTTCTGATCCCGGCCTCGATCCGGATTGCGACCCCTGGCAATCCCATCGCCATGCCGCCGGCCCCTTCGATCCGGCGGAGCGCGCCGCCGTCTACCGCGCCATCGAGACACGCCGCGACGTGCGCGGCCAGTTCGAGCCCACACCGATCGACGATGCACTCCTGCGCCGCCTGCTCGCCGCCGCCCATGCCGCGCCATCGGTCGGCTTCATGCAGCCGTGGAATTTCATCCGAGTCACCAGCGAGGCCGTGAAGGCGAGGGTGCATGCCGCCTTCGCCACGGCCAATGCGGAAGCCGAGGCCATGTTCGAGGCCGGCGCCCGCGACCGCTACCGCGCCCTGAAGCTCGAAGGCATCCGCGAGGCGCCGGTCAATCTCTGCGTCACCTGCGACCCGAGCCGCGGCGGCCGCGTCGTGCTGGGCCGCACGCACCAGAGCGAGATGGATCTCTATTCCACCGTCTGCGCCGTCCAGAACCTGTGGCTCGCCGCCCGCGCGGAAGGCATCGGCGTCGGCTGGGTCTCGATCTTCCGCGAGGCGGAGGTGAAAGCCATTCTCGGCATTCCCGATCATGTCCGCATTGTCGCCTGGCTCTGCCTCGGCCACGTCAGGACCCTCTACGACGCACCCGAACTCGCCATCAAGGGCTGGCGCCAGCGCCTGCCGCTCGAGGAGCTGGTGAGCGATGAGGGATGGGGTGCGGGGACGGCGTTGTTCGGGGGATGAGACGCTCCGCAGTCGGCATCGGATGGACGGACGGGAGCACCGCGGCTATCGGGCCAGCCCGCGGTCGTGCTCCAAATCTCAGGGCTTGTCTTCGAGTTCATCGACCCGTTCCGCGACTTCGACAACCTGCCTCTCGATCCGTGCAAGGGATTGCTCCATTGCCGTCTGGACATTGGCGAAAGAGCCGCCGATCTCCATTTTGATCATCAACTCGATGTCGTCGCGCAGTTCCGTCTCGCGTCGCTCGACACGGCGGGTGAGTTCATAATTTGCGGTGACGAGGCGCAGTACACCGGCCATATCATTGCGCAACCCTGCCATTTCCTGGCGGATCAGGCGCATTTCGTCCATCTGGACCTTTGCCTGACGCGCCAGAAATTCGAGACTGATGGTTTCGGTCGTCATCGCCTGTCTCCGACTGTCGTGCGAAGATAGCGCGAAATCGCGCTGCTACAAAGCCCGTTTGCGGTTCTGGCTGCGCCCCAATCCCTCAGTTCTGCACCGGCTGATATCCCGGCCCGGCCGGGTTCTTGAGGTCGATGCGGGATTCTTCCGAGGGGAGGAAGGTAGGGCCGACGACGCGGACGCGGGTGTTCTTGGGGTCGTAGGGACGTTCGTACTGGGTGGTGGCGCGCAGCGGAGTTTCGGCAAGCGCCGGCAGGGGCTTGGATGTCTGAACCTTCGATGTCTCGGCCTTCGACGGCTGCGCTGCCCCGTCCTCCGGCTCGCCACTGAGCGTCGCCGTCTTTGGCAGCTGGCAGCCGCACTGTGCGGCGCCGGCGCGGTCGCGGGTGCGGTAGGCAAAGGCGTTCGGCAGATCGGAATAGGGCGCCCCGGTGGTCGCGGAGACCATCTGGTCGCTCTCTTCGGTCGTGAGGTTATGGTAATAAAGTTCCGTTTCGGCCCCGGGGCATCGGGCCGAACAGGCCGCCGCATCGCGCGGAAAATCCTCCGGCGTCGCGTCCGATGTGATCGGGAAGAAGGCGCCGTCGCAGGTGCGCACGCACATGGTGCGATAGGGCCCGCGGCGGCTGCCGGGAATCGTCAGGACGCTCGATCCCTCGCCGCCGATGAAGGGCACGTTCTCGTCGATCTCGGGCAGGTCTTTCAGGATGTTGCGCGGCTCGGTCGCCCCGGTCGACGACGCCTCGATCACATCCGCCTGGGTTTCGTTGCAGCCGTTGCTCAACAGCGCGGACTGGATGATGGCGCGTGTGGCCTCGGTGTCCATGCCGTTGGCGGCCCGGCGGCGTTCCTTCAAGGCGCCCAGCTCCGCCTCCAGGCCCGCGACACGCCCTTCGAGCGCCGCGCAGGCCTCTTCGTTCGGCCCACCCACCACAATGATGCTGCCGGACGAGCAGCCGAGCCGGCGCAATTCGATGCGTGCACTGCGCAGGTCGAGGTTGAGGCGGGAGAGGCCACCGGCCATGTCGGTCACGGCGACGGGTTCGGCATTGCTCACGACCTTCGGCAGGCCCGCCAGCCGCGCCTCAAGCCGCTCGCACACGGCGGATGCGGCATGGGCGCTTTCGGCACCGGCCAGCAGCGGGAACAGGATGAGGGCGATGCGCGACGCGGCGATCACGGGCAAACACCTTGCAAGGACGACGAAAGGGCCGGGTCGCCGCGACAACCGGCGTCGGCGACCTTCCTGCCCTTATCATAGCGTCCGGCACGGCGCTGGCAACGGCGCACCCGGTTTTGAAGTTAATGCAACCGTATCGGCCGGCGCAGCGCTCAGGAGATCAGCGGTGCGGGCGTTCCCGCGCCGATGGCTTCCAGCTTGCGCAGGCCGTTTTTCAGAAAGAAACCGACCATCTGTTCGGCCATTCCAAGGCCTGCGGCGATCTCGCGGGCGGGGCGCCCCTTGCGCGTGGCATCGACCACGGCCCTTTCCCGCGGTGTCAGTGTCACATCCGGTCGCGCGGGCGCGCCGGAGCGGTCTGTGAGCGCCGAATGGAAGAGGATTGCGATGAACTGCAGGTCGCGCTGGTGCCGGTGCAGGAAGAGGCGCCAGTCCGAAGACGCCATGCCGGCTTCCACGATCAGGACGGCGGCCCGGCCGGGCGGGCAGGCCTGCGGCAGCGCAAGCCCTTGCATCGGCCGGTCGTCCGCCGTCACGGTCACCGTCAGATAGGCGTCGGCGCCGGCGCTGCGGCGCACGTAATCATAGTCCAGCGGGCGGAAACTCTGCAGCGCCATCACAAGGGCGCGATCCTCCACCCGTCCCTCGGCGCTGAAGCAGGGTCCGGCCCGGTTGCGCGCATGGGTGCATTCCAGGGAGCGGGCGTGATAGTGGCCGCCGATCCGCTCGGCTTCGAGATACATGAGATCCGTCAAGCCATAATGCTCTCGCATCAGGCCATAGACATGGTCGATGTCGATTTCCGGGCTCGTCTCGAGATAGGCCATCACAGTGTCGAAAGCGTCGGTGTCGGCCATGCGGTTCCTCCGGCACGCGATCATCGGGGCGTGCGTCACAGTCTCCCTTGGAACCACAGGGAGCTTGTGCCAGTCTCGCGGCATGCCGCGCCGGCGGCGAGGAGGGCTCTCTTCACGCGTCCGGCATAGACGGGACGCTCCACAGCGCCCCGCCGTATAGGCTTGCCCTCCGCCTCAGAGCGGGTAGCTGGCCTCGGTCACGGCGAGCGCCGCCATGTTGACCACGCCGCGCGAGGTCACCGACGGCGAAAGGATGTGGGCCGGCAGCGCCGCACCGAGCAGGATCGGGCCGACATGCAGGCTGTCGGTCATGCTTTTTACCACGCCGAGCGTGATGTTGGCGGCGTCGAGGTTCGGGAAGACCAGAAGGTTGGCTTCGCCCGACAGCGTCGAGTGCGGCATGACGCGGTGGCGGAGCGCCTCGGAGATCGCCGAATCGCCGTGCATTTCGCCATCCGCCTCAAGGTCCGGCGCCAGTTCCCGCACCAGCCCGATCGCCTTGCGCATCTTGAAGGCGCTTTCGCTGTCGCGGGAGCCGAAATTGGAGTGCGAGACGAGCGCGGCGCGCGGCACGATGCCGAAGCGGCGGATTTCCTGCGCCGCCATCACAGTCGCCTGGGCGATCTCTTCGGCGGTCGGGTTGAAGGTCACATAGGTGTCGGTGAAGAAGGTCGCGCCGCGCTGCGAGATCAACAGGCTCATGGCGGAGAAGTCGAGCACGCCGGCCTTCTTGCCGATGATCTGCGAGACATCGCGCAGATGCCGGCTGTAGCGTCCCTCGACGCCGCAGATCAGCGCATCGGCGTCACCACGGCGCACGGCAAGCGCACCGATCACGGTCTGGTTGGTGCGCACGATGGTGCGGGCGGCTTCCGGGATCACGCCAAGCCGGCCGACGAGGGCGAAATATTCGTCCACATAGTCGCGGTAGCGCGGATCGCCTTCCGGGTTCACCACCTCGAAATCGGTTTCCGGGCGGATGCGCAGGCCGTAGCGCTGCAGGCGCGTTTCGATGATCTGCGGACGACCAATCAGGATCGGCTCGGCAATGCCGTCTTCGAGCAGCACCTGGGCGGCGCGCAGCACGCGCTCGTCCTCGCCTTCGCCGAAGATGACGCGCTTCTTCGACGCGCTCTTGGCGGCGTTGAAGACCGGCTTCATGATCAGGCCGGAGCGGAAGACGAAGCGGTTCAGCTGGTCGAGATAGGCGTCCCAGTCGGTGATCGGGCGCTCGGCGACACCCGATTCCGCCGCAGCCCGCGCCACGGCGGGCGCGATGCGCAGGATGAGGCGCTGGTCGAAGGGCGAGGGGATGAGATAATCCGGCCCGAAGATCGGCGTGTCGCCGGAATAGGCCCGCGCCGCAACGTCGGAAGGCTCCTCACGCGCCAGCGCCGCGATGGCACGCACGGCGGCCATCTTCATCTCTTCGTTGATCGTGTTGGCGCCGCAGTCCAGCGCACCCCTGAAAATATAGGGGAAGCAGAGCACGTTGTTGACCTGGTTCGGGAAATCCGAGCGGCCCGTGCAGATCATCGCGTCGGGGCGGGCGGCACGCGCCAGTTCCGGCATGATCTCGGGGTTCGGGTTGGCGAGCGCCATGATCAGCGGGCGCTCGGCCATCTGCACCAGCAGTTCCGGCTTCAGCACGCCGGCGGCGGAAAGGCCGAGGAAGACGTCGGCGCCGCCGATGGACTCGGCCAGCGTCCGCTTGTCGCTCTTCTGGGCGTAGACCGACTTCCACTCGTCCATCAGCACCTCGCGGCCCTCATAGACGAGGCCTTCGAGGTCGTGGACCCAGATGTTTTCGCGCGCGGCGCCCAGCGTGACGAGCAGGTTGAGGCAGGCGAGTGCGGCGGCACCGGCGCCTGACGTCACGATCTTCGCCTTGGCAATGTCCTTGCCAGCCAGTTCCAGCCCGTTGAGGATGGCGGCGGCGACGATGATCGCCGTGCCGTGCTGGTCGTCGTGGAAGACCGGGATATTCATCTTTTCCCGCAGACGGCGCTCGACCTCGAAGCATTCCGGCGCCTTGATGTCTTCCAGATTGATGCCGCCGAAGGTCGGCTCCAGCGCCGAGACGACATCGACCATGCGGTCGATTTCCGGCGCGTCGATCTCGATGTCGAAGACGTCGATGCCGGCGAATTTCTTGAAGAGGACGGCCTTTCCTTCCATGACGGGCTTGGAGGCAAGCGGGCCGATATTGCCGAGGCCGAGCACGGCCGAGCCGTTGGAGACGACGGCGACGAGGTTGGCGCGGGCGGTGTAGGCGGCGGCCGCCGCCGGGTCGTCCCGGATGGCGAGGCAGGGCGCGGCGACGCCCGGAGAATAGGCGAGCGCCAGATCGCGCTGGTTGCCGAGCGGCTTGGTCGGCGTCACCTCCAGCTTGCCCGGGCGGGGATAGCGGTGGAAGAACAGGGCCTGCTGGTCGATATCGCCCGTGGCCGGAACCGCCCGTGAATCCTTCTCGCCCATGCTCATCGCCCGCTCACTCCTTCGAAATGGTTCAAACGCGGACCTTCTGGCATGATTTGCGACCAAGGTACAGGCTGAGGCAGGGCGTTCTAACGATTAGGTTTTCGCGAGAACCGGGCGTTCCACGGCCGATGTCATAACGCTGAAACACGATTCTGTTTTTCACTGCGGGCAGTCGTCAAGCCAAACCCGCGGGAGGCAGCATGTCCGGCAAAAACGCAATCCCCGAGCCGCGCAAGTTCCGCACCCTCTTCATCTCGGACGTTCACCTGGGATCCAAGGCGGCGCGCACCGACTATCTGCTCGATTTCCTGCGCCACCACGAGGCCGAGACGATCATTCTCGTCGGCGACATCATCGATGGCTGGCGGCTGAAGCGCTCCTGGTACTGGCCGCAGGGCTGCAACGACGTCGTGCAGAAGCTGTTGCGCAAGGCCCGCAAGGGCGCCCGCATCATCTACATTCCCGGCAATCACGACGAATTCCTGCGCGATTTCCCCGGCACCCATTTCGGCGGCATCGAAGTGGCCGACCGTCACATGCACACGGCCGCCGACGGGCGCCGCTATCTCGTGCTGCATGGCGACCAGTTCGATGTGGTGGTGCGCAATGCGCGCCTTCTCGCCTATCTCGGCGACTGGGCCTATGACGCGGCCATCGCCATCAATGTCGTGCTGGCAGCCATCCGCCGGCGCCTTGGCCTCGGCTACTGGTCGTTTTCGGCCTGGGCCAAGCTTCAGGTCAAGCATGCCGTCAACTTCATCGGCGAGTTCCAGACGGTGGTGGCGGACGAGGCCCGCGAGGCCGGCGCCGACGGCGTCATCTGCGGCCACATCCACCATGCCGTCATCGCCGATATCGAGGGCATCCGCTACATCAACACCGGCGACTGGGTGGAAAGCTGCACGGCCGTCGTCGAGCACATGGACGGCACGATGGAACTGCTGACCTGGCAGCAGGCGGGCGCCGCCCAGCCCGTCACGGAGACGGATGGGGAAGAGGCGCGCATGACCGAGCAGATGCTATCAGGCATTCTGGCCCGCCCCGCCGCATAGGCGGCGCTGTTGCCCGGTCCTGCATCCGGACGGCTCTCCCGCCGTGCGATGCCGCGTGAGCGGCGCGCGCCACGCCTGGCAGTCGCGACGGCTGAGACATTTTTGCAACCGTCGCGATCCATGCGCCCCCGTGTTGCGGTGCACGCTTTCCGGTCATGGCCGACGCATGGTATCGATTCGTCGTCTCTTCCGATGGATCGTCCATGTCTGCCGCTTCGCCGACCGTTTCGCGGGCGGATGCGCCCCGTTTTTTCGAGGCGCGCATCGCCCTGCTGTTTTCCGCGCCCCTCATCGTCAACGGCGTCGCCATGCCCTTCCTGCCCGTCTGGCTGCACGGGCTGTCGCTGACGGATAACGAGATCGGCGTGCTGCTCGGCCTGCCCATGTTCATCCGCGTCCTGACGGCGCCGGTCGCCGGCGTCATTGCGGATCGCATCCGCGAGCGCGCCAATGTCCTCGTCGTCTCCGCCGCCATGACGCTCGTCATGGCGCTGTCGCTCTTCACCACCAACGGATTCCTCGCCATCCTCATCGCCTACGGCCTGCACCAGGCGTTTTTCTCGCCCTATCTGCCGATCACGGAGGCGATCACGCTGACCGGGGTCCGGCGCTGGCGGTTCGATTACGGGCGCATGCGCTTCTGGGGTTCGCTCGCCTTCATCGGCGCGACGATGATCGGCGGCATGCTGATCGGCCGTCATGGCGGCGGGGTCGTGCTCCCGATGATGGCGATCGGCTCCTTCCTGATGATCGTCACGGCGATCCTTGCGCCGCGCGTCGGGCGGCCGCGCCAGCCGACACCCTTGTCGGGCCTTGCAAGCCCGCCGGCAAAGGCGCTGCGCCAGTTCGATCTCCAGTTGCTGATGCTGGGCGTGGCGCTGGTCAATGGCAGCCATGCCATGCTGTTCGCCTTCTCGGCCATCTACTGGCAGCAGATCGGCTTTTCCGGCACGGCGATCGCGATGCTGTGGAGCGCCGGCGTCTTTGCGGAAGTGCTCGTCTTCATCTTCGCCCGCGCGCTGCTGCGCCGCTTCAGCCTGTGGACGATGATCTTCACCGGCTGCTTCCTCGCCGTCCTGCGCTGGATCATCTTCCCGCACGATCTCGGCTTTCCCGGCTATTTCGTGCTGCAATGTTTCCACGCCTTCACCTTCGCCACCATGCATGTCGGCATGCAGAACATGATGGTGCGGCGCGTGGCCGAGGCGCAGGAAGCCTCCGCGCAGGGGCTCTATTTCTTCTACAACGGCTCCTTCACGGCGCTTCTGACGCTGTTGTCGGGCAGCCTCTTTGCGCTCTACCATGTCCAGGCCTTCTACGTCATGGCGGTGGTGGCGAGCGTCGGCTGCGGGCTGGCGCTCACCGGCTGGCGATTGCGGCCCGGAGGCAACACCCTGCCGGTTCCGACCTGAAAAGCGTGCGGCGCTAATGACACTCGGTCAGGGGTGACCTAATTAAGATATCGTCACTTTCGCAAGATTGAGTTCGGGGCGCGTGAAGGCACAGATCAGACAGCAACCGGAAACGGCCGGAATCACGGTCGAAACCGGCGAGGACGGCACGGCGCGCTTCATGCTGAGCGGCGACTGGCGGCATACGCAGGCGCCGGCGCTGGCGCGCGAGCTGAAGTCCATGCCGCAACAGGACGGCCCCGCCGTCATCGATCTCTCCGGCGTCACCGGCATCGACACGTCCGGCGCCTGGCTCATCCGCCGCCTCATGGCCGGTCTCGGCGGCAAGGATGCGGGCGTGACGCTGGAAGCCGGCGACAGCCGCTACGCCGATTTCATCGAGGCTCTGCCCGAGCGCCTGCCGGAGCCCAAGACGGAAGGCAAGGGACCGCCGCCGCTTTACGAGCGAATCCTCTCGCCGATCGGCCGCGCCGTCGTGTCGTCCTGGCAGGATCTCATCGCCGCCATGTATATTCTGGGCTCTGCGGTGCGCGGCGCGCAGCTGAAGCTCGGGCGCGGCAGCGGGCTGTCGCCTGCGGCCATCGTCAACCAGATCGACCGCATGGGCGTGCAGGCCGTGCCGATCATCCTGCTGATGTCCTTCCTGATCGGCGCCATCATCGCCCAGCAGGGGGCCTTCCAGCTGCGCTATTTCGGCGCCGAAGTCTTCGTGGTCGATCTCGTCGGCATCCTGCAATTGCGCGAAATCGGCGTTCTGCTGACCGCCATCATGATCGCCGGCCGGTCCGGCAGCGCGATCACGGCCGAGATCGGCTCGATGAAGATGCGCGAGGAGGTGGATGCGCTGAAGGTCATGGGCCTCAGCCCCATCGGCGTGCTGGTCTTCCCGCGTCTGGTGGCGCTGACGATCGTGCTGCCGCTTCTGACGATCCTTGCCAATTTCGCGGCCCTTGCCGGGGCTGCGCTCGTCTCCTGGGCCTATTCCGGCATCACATTCGCCACCTTCCTGTCGCGCCTGCAGGAGGCCGTCGATATCTCCTCCGTGCTCGCCGGCATGATCAAGGCGCCGTTCATGGCGCTGATCATCGGCGTTGTTTCTGCGGTCGAAGGCTTGAAAGTCGGCGGCAGCGCGGAATCTCTCGGCAAACACGTCACGGCCTCGGTCGTGAAGTCTATCTTCGTGGTCATCCTCATCGATGGCCTCTTCGCCATGTTCTACGCCGCCATCGACTTTTAAGGGAGGACCGGATGGACACCGACACCAGCCCGCGTCCGACAGAGGATGCGACCCGGCAACCGCCCGGCACGAGCGAAGGCAAGGGCGAGGCGCGCGAGGCGATCCTTTCCGTCAAGGGACTGACCGTCTCCTTCGGCGAAAACACCGTGCTCGACAAGCTCGACCTCGATGTCTATCGCGGCGAGATCCTCGGCTTCGTGGGCGCGTCCGGCACGGGCAAGTCGGTGCTGATGCGCACGGTGCTGCGCCTCCTGCCGCACAAGGAAGGCACGATCGAAATCCTCGGCAAGGATTACGACGCGGCCACCGATGCCGAGCGCCTGCAGCTCGACATGCGCCTTGGCGTGCTCTTCCAGCACGGCGCGCTCTTTTCCTCGCTGACGGTGCTCGAGAACATCCAGGTGCCGATGCGCGAATATCTGGATCTGCCGCAGGACATGATGGACGAGCTGGCACGGCTGAAGATCGATCTCGTCGGTCTCGCCCCGGAGGCGGCGTCCAAATATCCGTCGGAACTGTCGGGCGGCATGATCAAGCGCGCCGCGCTCGCCCGGGCGCTGGCGCTCGACCCGGACCTCGTCTTCCTCGACGAGCCGACCTCGGGCCTCGATCCGATCGGTGCCGCCGAGTTCGACGATCTCATCGCCAAACTGCGCGACACGCTGGGATTGACCGTGTACATGGTGACTCACGACCTCGACAGCCTGTTTTCGGTCTGCGACCGGATCGCGGTGCTGGGCAAGAAGAAGGTGCTGGTCGAGGGGACGCTCGACGACATGCTCGCCTTCGACGACCCCTGGGTGCAGTCCTATTTCAAGGGCAAGCGGGCGCGCTCCGTGGTTGTCGGTGACACAAGTCAGGCATGAATGGCCGGCGCTGAGGCGCCGGTGACTGAAGACGTCGGCGCGACGGGCATCGAGCCCTGAAACGCCTGCCCCGCAAGGAAGATGGCCGGAACGCATGGAAACCAAAGCCAACTACACGATCGTCGGTTTTTTCACCGTCTTCGTCGTCGCGGCGGCCTTCGGGTTCGTCTACTGGATGTCGCAATATGGCCGCGGCGGCGAGATGGCGCCGCTCGTCATCTCCATTCCCGGTTCCGCCAACGGCCTCAGTGTCGGCTCGCCCGTGCGCTTCAACGGCATTCCCGTCGGCTCGGTGAAGGGTCTGGCGATCAACTCCAACGATTCGCGCTATTCGGTCGCCCGCACGGAAGTCTCCGTCGATGCGCCGGTCGTGGGCTCCACCACGGCCAAGCTTGAAATCCAGGGCCTGACGGGCGCGGCCTATATCGAACTGTCCGGAGGCAAGAAGGGCGAGGAAAACATTCTCGCCAAGGCGCTCGAGACCGGCCAGGCGGCGACGCTGACCGCCGACGAATCGAGCGTCACGACGCTGCTGACCACCGCCGACCAGATCCTCGACCGCGCCAATACCGCGATCGGCGACCTCCAGGGCTTCGTCAAGGACGTGCGCGGGCCGCTGACGGAGACGATCGGCAATGCCGAGCGCTTCACCAAGTCGCTCGCCGACAATGCCGACGGTGTGGACAAATTCCTCGAAAGCGTCGCCAACATGTCGGACTCGATCAACTCGGCGTCCGCCAAGCTCGATTCGACCCTTGAGGCTGCCAACAACCTCGTGCGCGCGGTCGATACCAAGAAGGTCGAGACGATCGTTTCCAACGTCGAGACGATGAGCAACGACCTTCGCGCCGCCTCCGGCCAGGTGGCGGACGCTGTCTCCGGCATCAAGCGCACGGTGGAAACCTACGAGACCTTCGGCAAGAACGCGCAGGAGACGCTGAAGCGCGTCGATGCGCTGGTCGCTTCCGTGGATCCGGCCAAGGTCGGCTCGGCGGTCGACAATGTCACCGCCGCATCGGCCGATGCGCGCGCGGCGGTCGCCTCCTTCCAGCGGCTCGGCGAGACCATCGACCAGCGCCGCCCGGATATCGACAAGACCATCGACCAGGCCCGCGACATGATCGAAAAGCTCAACGCCGCTTCCACGCGCGTCGATGGCATCCTCGTCAAGCTCGATGGTTTCCTCGGCGATGCCGATGCGCCGTCGCTCTCGGCGCAGGCGCAGGATACGCTGAAGTCGTTCCGCGCGGTTGCCGACAATCTCAATGCGCAGATCGGTCCGATCGCCGACAACATCAAGCGTTTCTCCGGCTCGGGCCTGCGCGACGTGCAGGCGCTGGTGGACGAGACGCGCCGCACCATGCGCACGCTGCAGGATACGATCTCGACCTTCGACAAGGATCCGCAGCGCCTGATCTTCGGTGGCGAAACGGTCAAACAGTATGACGGGCGTACGCGCCGGTAGGTTCGGGGCGCGGCGAGACCTTTCCGGCGTCGACGCAGGCGCATGGGGAAGAGCGCCGTGCAGAGTGTGTTTCCCTGCACTTTGGCGCGTGGTGTCAATTGCTTTCGGGTCCGCGGCCTCTACATTGCGGACAGGTTTATGAGAGGTTCAGTACAGATGGCGCGTCGTTCAGTCGGTTCGGTCCGGTTTCCCGTCCTTCGGGCCGCAACGTTGCTTGCGCTTTCCGTCCTTACGCTGGCCGGCTGTGCCGGGCAGGCCAAGAACGACACGTTCACGCTGAGCAGCATGCCGGCCGTCGAGGGCCGTTCCGCCAAGGGCCGTCAGCTTCTCGTGCCGGAGCCGACCGCGCTGAAGGCGCTCGACAGCGAGCAGATCGTCGTGCGGCTCTCCGGCGCCGAGCTGCAATATCTCTCACAGTCCCAGTGGAGCGACCGCCTGCCGCGCATGGTGCAGTCGAAGCTCGTGCAGGCCTTCGAATCGACCGGCCGCCTCGGCGGCGTCGGCAAGCCGGGCGAGGGGCTTGCGATCGACTACCAGCTCCTGACCGACATCCGCGCCTTCGAGGTCTCCACCGCAGGTCCGCAGCGCGCCATCGTGGAAATCTCCGCCAAGCTCCTCAACGACCGCAACGGCTCGATCGTCGCCCAGAAGGCCTTCCGCGCCGAACTCCCGGTCGCTGGCTCCGGCAACAAGGCCTTCGTCGCCGGCCTCGACAAGGCCTTCGCTGAAGTCGCCGCCCAGATCGTTTCCTGGTCGCTCAGCGTGATCTGAGGGCAGGGGCGGGCCGCAGGTTTGGTGGGTGGGGGCACCCCCCTCTGTCCTGCCGGACATCTCCCCCGCATGGGGGGAGATCCGAAGGCGGCAAGCTCCGCAAGCCTCTCTCCGGCCTCTAGAATTTCACTGGTTCTGATCGGGGCAGCGGGCACGCCTCTTGCCGATCTCCCCCCTTGCGGGGGAGATGCCCGGCAGGGCAGAGGGGGGGCTGGCGCACCCGCCCAGTCAGACCCTCACGCCGGCCACTTCACCATCGGCGGCATGGACGACAGGATCGACTCCACGTTCCCGCCGGTCTTCAGCCCGAAGATCGTGCCGCGGTCGTAGAGCAGGTTGAACTCCACGTAGCGGCCGCGGCGCACCAGTTGCTCCTCGCGGTCGGCCTCAGTCCAGGGCGTTTCCAGATTGCCGCGCACGATGCGGGGATAGACGAGCGCGAAGGCCTGGCCCACGTCGCGGGTGAAGGCGAAGTCGGCGTCGAAGCCGCCCTTTTCGGCTGGCGAGTGCAGCCAGTCGTAGAAGATGCCGCCGACGCCGCGCGGCTCGTTGCGGTGCTTCAGGTGGAAATAGTCGTCGCACCAGGCCTTCAGGCGCGGATAGTCGGCGATGTCGGCGTGGCGGTCGCAGACGAGCTGCATGGCGCGGTGGAAGAGCTGCGTGTCCGGATCGTCCTGCGTGCGCCGCCGGTCGAGGACCGGGGTCAGATCGGCCCCGCCGCCGAACCAGCGGCTGGTGGTCACCACCATGCGGGTGTTCATGTGCACGGCCGGCACGTTGGGGTTCACGGGGTGGGCGATCAGCGAGATGCCGGAGGCCCAGAACCGGGGATCTTCCTCCGCGCCGGGGATCTGGCCGCGGAACTCGGGCGAGAACTCGCCATGCACGGTCGATGTGTGGACGCCGACCTTCTCGAAGACGCGGCCTTCCATCATCGACATGCGTCCGCCGCCGCCTTCGCCGCCGTCGCGCTGCCAGTCCTTGGCCACGAACCGGCCCGGCGCCTTGTCGGCATTCGGTCCGGTCAGTTCGTTCTCCAGCGTCTCGAAGGCCGCGACGATGGTGTCGCGCAGGCTTTCGAACCACTGGCGCGCCTCCGCCTTCCGCGTCTCGATGTCGTCGGGCAGGCCCTTGGGCAGCTGGGGTCGTTCCATGGTGTCGATCCTGTCGCGGTCGCGCGGGGCCGAAGCGGCGCCGGCACACTGTCACTCCTGCATGACAGTTCGACCATTCGGCCGTCAATTGCAACGGTCAGGTGCGCCGAGGGGCCGCAATCATCTGGAAAGACTCGCAAAATGCGCCGCATCGGCCTATCTTGAAGGCCGTAGCGAGGGCATCCGATGGCAGGCATGAGACCGTTACCACCGCTGGAAGGATTGCGACGGCAGATCGAGCGCCGGCGCGGCGAGACGTCGGGCGAGTCGAAGCGGCGCGATCCCTTCGTGCGCGAGACGTTCCGCATGGACCGCGCGGCGGCACGCGAGAAGGCGCGGGAATGGTTCGACGCCTGGCCCAAGGCCGCCTACTGGACCGAGGTGGAAAGCTGGCGCCAGACCGATGGCGGCGAGATCGAATTCACCATGCGCCGCCTGCCGACGGCAGACTGACAGCCCTTCGCCAACAGCCAATTCTCGAAAAATGACGATTGGCTCAAATTTTAGCAATTGCGCGAAGCGTTCTGCAAAAGATCATCCTCATATTCCCCGCAGAGGCTCGAAGAACCGCGTGACACGGCTCGAAGGGCTCGCATCGGCCATGACGGCCGGTCTTGGGACAGGGGACTTCGAGCATGACGAACATGGGTATTAGCGCAGCGACGGCTTCGGCCCTTTCGCTTCTGAATGGTGTCAACCGGGTACAGCAGCGCGCGCCTGTGCGCGGCGCGACCGCCAAGAAGATCACCACCGCCGTTGCCGCCGATACGAGCGGTTACTGGTCGGCCACGGGCGCGCTCGGCGCCGAGCGCCTGTCGCTCGCCAGTGCCGAAGATGCCACTGCACTCTCCGCAGCGCTTGCCGATTCCGCCGCCATCGGCATCGAGACGGCGCGGGCCGTCGTCGAGCAGATCCGCAAGCGCCTCATTCAGGCCCAGGCCGAATCGGCCGAGAACAAGGGCCGTCTCGACAGCGAGATCGAGCGCCTGAAGGCGCAGCTGTCCGCCGTCATCGCCAAGGCCGGCTTCGGCGGCCAGAACTGGTTGAAGACCGAAACCCATGAAAAGCCGGGGGTGCGCTCCATCATTGCCGCCGTCGAGCCGACCGGAGACCGGCCGCTCGTGCGCACCATCGAGGTCGATACGTCGCGTACCAACCTCATCGCCGAAGGCAATGCCGAGGATGGTCTGCTGACCCGCAGCTACACCGGCCGCACCCGCGCCGGCACGGGCTTCGACTATCATCTGATCGGCGGCATTTCGGAGATCCCCACCTCCGGCGAGGAGATCGGGCTTGACCGCAACACGCGCCTGGACGAGCTCGAAGGCATGATCCGCGCCATCGATGCGATGCTCGGGGGGCTCACCACGGCCCGCACCGTCGTCGGCTCGGCGGCCGCGCGGGTCGAGACCTCCGCCAGCTTCACCCAGATCCTCGACAGCATGGACGACAGCGGCATCGGCCGCCTCGTCAACAGCGACCTGCAGGAAAACGCCGTGCGTCTCGGCGCCGAGCGGGCCCGCGCCGCGCTGAAAAGCCTCGGCTTCGGCATCGCCAATTCCGCACCCCGCGCGCTGGCGAACGTGATGGATTGACCGCCAGCCGTCCGTCCGTCGTCACACGGTGCCAAACCCGCCCGTCTGCCGCAAGGCTTCGCCCGCCACCATCGCCGCCGTCACCGCGACGTTCAGCGAGCGCATGCCGGGCTTCATCGGCACCAGCACACGGGCGTCCGCCGCCGCATGCACAGTCTCAGGCACGCCGGCGCTTTCGCGACCGAAGAGCAGGATGTCGCCATCCGCATAGGCGAAGTCCGTATAGGGGAGGGCGGCCATCGTGCTGGAAAGTACCAGCCGCCGGCCGGTCTGCTGCCGCCAGTCCTGAAACGCCGCCCAGGTCACATGCCGCGTCAGGGCGGCTGCGGCGATGTAGTCCATGCCGGCCCGCTTCAGGTTGCGGTCGGAAAGGTCGAAGCCGGCGGGCTCGATGACGTGCACGCCGAGCCCGAGGCAGGCGGCAAAGCGCAGGATCGTGCCGGTATTGCCGGCAATGTCGGGCTGATAGAGCGCGATGTCGATCATGGCCATCTCCTGGCAGTTCCTCGCGTTTGCTGTTCCGCCGGGTCGGGCGGCAGGCGTTTCGGCGGGTAGTCGATCTGTGCCGATTTGGCAACAGGCCGGCCGCTTCTGCCGAAAATGCAGGCAGGCGGGCTGGCGAGCATCTGCAAAAGCCGGTAGACATATCCCATCTCAACGCGAACCGACGGAGGGCTGCCGAATGACATTTCTGTTTCTTGCGCCATCCGCATGGCTTGGCGGCGCTTCGCGCCCCTGACCGGTTCTGCCGTCCGCATCGATTGCTCTGACATCGATACCGTGCCGTCCGGTCTGCCCCGCCCAAGGGTATCCGGTTCGTGACCGTTTGAGACCGGCTCCCTGCTTTCGACATATGTCCTGCCGCCACGGTCCGTTCCCGGCTGATTGCGGCCCCTATCAGGAGTTTTTCCATGTTCGCCTGGTTCGAATCCCGGCTCAATCCCTTCCCGACGGAGGAGCCGACCGCACCGCCGAAGGGTCTCTTCGCCTTCTGCTGGCACTATACGCGCCCGGCCGGGCCGTGGCTGGCGCTGCTCGGCCTCTGCTCCATGCTGATCGCGTTCGGCGAAGTCTTCCTCTACCAGTTCCTCGGCAACATCGTGGACTGGTTGTCGACGGCCAATCGCGAGACGTTCCTGCAGGACGAAAGCACCCACCTGATCTGGATGGCGGCGCTGCTTCTCATCGGCCTGCCGCTCGTCGGTACGCTGCACACGCTGACCATGCATCAGGCGCTGGCCGGCAATTATCCGATGATCGCGCGCTGGCAGATGCACCGCTATCTGCTGCGCCACTCCATGACCTTCTTCGCCAACGAATTCGCCGGCCGCGTCTCCACCAAGGTGATGCAGACCTCGCTTGCCGTGCGCGAAGCGGTCATGAAGATCATCGACGTCTTCGTCTATGCGATCAGCTTCTTCGTCTCGATGCTGGCGCTGGTGATTGCCGCCGACTGGCGTCTCGTGGTGCCGCTCGTCGTCTGGTTCATCGCCTATGCGGCCATCCTGCGCTACTTCATCCCGAAGCTTCGCAAGTCCTCGAGCGACCAGGCCGATGCCCGCTCGATGATGACGGGGCGCGTGGTGGACAGCTACACCAACATCGCGACGGTCAAGCTCTTCTCCCATGCGGGCCGCGAGGAACACTATGCCCGCGAGGGCATGGGTGCCTTCCTCGGCACCGTCCACCGGCAGATGCGGCAGATCTCGGCGCTCAACATTCTCGTCGACATCAACAATGCCGTGGCGATCTTCGCCGTGGCCGCCCTCGGCATCTATTCCTGGCTCACGGGCACCATCTCGGTCGGCGCCATCGCAGTCGCGATCGGCCTTGCCATGCGCATCAACGGCATGTCGCAGTGGATCATGTGGGAGGTCGCAGCCCTCTTCGAAGCCATCGGCACGGTCTATGACGGCATGAGCATGATGACGAAGGCGCATGACATCGTTGACAAGCCGGCAGCCCCTCAGCTGACGGCCCCGCGCGGTGCGATCCGCTACGACAACGTCACCTTCCACTACGGCAAGGCGGGCGGTGGCGTCATCGAGGGCCTGACGCTCGACATTCGTCCGGGCGAGAAGGTCGGCCTCGTCGGCCGCTCGGGTGCCGGCAAGACGACGCTGATGAACCTGCTCCTGCGCTTCTACGATCTGGAAGGCGGGCGCATCACCATCGACGGCAAGGACATCGCGACGGTGACGCAGGATAGCCTGCGCGGCCTGATCGGCGTCGTCACGCAGGATACCTCGCTTCTGCACCGCTCCATTCGCGACAACATCGCCTATGGACGGCCCGAGGCGAGCGATGCGGAGATTGTCGAAGCGGCGAAGCGGGCGAATGCCTGGGACTTCATCGTCGATCTCGAGGACATGCAGGGCCGTCGTGGCCTCGATGCGCAGGTCGGCGAGCGCGGCGTGAAGCTCTCCGGCGGCCAGCGCCAGCGGATCGCGATCGCCCGTGTCTTCCTCAAGAACGCGCCGATCCTGATCCTCGACGAGGCGACCTCGGCGCTCGATTCGGAAGTGGAAGCCGCGATCCAGGAAAACCTCTTCGCCCTCATGGAAGGCAAGACGGTGATCGCCATCGCCCACCGCCTGTCGACGCTGACGGAGATGGACAGGCTGATCGTGCTGGAGCACGGCCGCGTGGTCGAGACCGGCAGCCACGGCGAACTCGTCGATCACGGCGGCATCTACGCCGCCCTCTGGGCCCGCCAGTCCGGCGGCTTCCTCGCCGACGACACGGAAGAGGCGGCGACGGAGACTGTGCCGGCTCAGTGAGACGACACCGAAATGACAAAGGGCGCCGCGAGAGATCACGGCGCCCTTTGTTGTCTTCGTCAGCGTCTCTTCCCACCGTCGTCCTCGGGCTTGACCCGAGGATCCACGCCACGCCCGCACGGCTTGCTGCATGGATGGTCGGGTCAAGCCCGACCATGACGGAGAGGGAGTGCCCAGATATCGACCAGCACGCCCTTACGCCGGGCGGCTGCCCTTTGCTCCGTAATAGGCGATGTAGAGGTAGCAGATGACCGGCATCAGGAAGGCGTGCTGGATGCCGAACGTGTCGGCGAGCGCGCCTTGGGCGAGCGGCAGGATGGCGCCGCCGACGATGGCGAGGCACAGGATGCCGGAGCCCTGGCTGGTGTGGCGGCCGAGGCCGTGGAGCGCCAGCGAAAAGATCGTCGGGAACATGATCGAGTTGAAGAGGCCGATAGCCAGCACCGCCCACATGGCGAGCGAACCCGAGGTGAAGACGGTGACGAGCAGGAGTGCGGTCGCCGCCAGCGCGTTGAAGGCGAGCGCCTTGCCACCGGGGATGGTGCGCATCGCGGCCGAGCCGATGAAGCGGCCGATCATCGCGCCGCCCCAGAAATAGGCCACGTAATGGGCGGCTTCGGCCTCCGGCATGCCGGCGATCGATGATTCGCCCAGGAAGTTCACGAGGAAGCTGCCGATCGAGACTTCCGCGCCGACATAGAGGAAGATCGCGACGGCACCGAGCACGAGATGCCTGTGGCTCCAGGCCGAGCCCGTGTCGGCGATCGGCGAGAGGTCTTCGAGATCGTCCACTTCGGGCAGGCGCAGCGCCGCAAAGAGCGCGGCAAGGGCGAGAAGGGCCGCGGCAAGGCCCATATAGGGCAGCTTGACGGCCGCGGCTTCCGCCGCCTTCACGGCGTCGATCTGCTCAGGCGTCATGGTGGCGGTCGCGGCGGCCGCGCCGCCGAGGATCAGGAAAGCGCCGAACATCGGGGCGACCGTGGTTCCCAGCGAATTGAAGGCCTGCGTCAGCGTCAGGCGGCTTGCGGCCGTGTCCGGCGGGCCGAGCACGGTGACGTAGGGGTTGGCGGCCACCTGCAGCAGCGTGATGCCGCTGGCGAGCACGAAGAGCGCGCCGAGAAAGAGCGGGTAGGAGCGCTCGGAGGCCGCCGGCACGAAGAGGCCGCAGCCGATGGCGGCGACGACGAGGCCGGCGACGATGCCCCACTTGTAGCGGATGCGCTTGACGATGGCGCCGGCCGGCAGCGACACGAGGAAATAGGCGCCGAAGAAGCAGAACTGGATCAGCATCGACTGCGTGTAGTTCAGCGAGAAGACATTGCGCAGATGCGGCACGAGAATGTCGTTCAGGCAGGTGATGAAGCCCCACATGAAGAAGAGCGAGGTGAGCGCGACGAGCGCGAAGCGAAAGCTCGTGGGACCGGAAGCGGTCGTAGCGGCGCCGGACGATGCGGCCGCCGCCTTGGTCTGTGGAATGGATGCCACGGGTGAACCCTTTGTCGAAAGTGCGCCGCTCCTTCGGGAGGCTGAGGGCGGACGCGACGGTTGACGGGGCCTTCCGGCTCATGGGAGCTCGCCGGCAGGCTGTCATCGGAAAATGGGCGGCGTTCGAAGCGCCGCCGCTTGCCATCGGGAGACGGCATGGGCGCGATCTATGGCTCTCGTCGCCGCTTGGCAAGCATCCAAAACGCTTTGGCCGCATGTTTGCCCCACTCTTGCGCCGCAGGCGTGCTGCCGGGCACCTTCCTTGACGAAGTTTAATTTGCCGCAGCGCGGGAAGGGGCTATATCAGCGCCATGATGAACCGGCTCTTCCGAACCTTCGAAACCTGGATCGATCCCTTTGCGGAGCGCGACACGCTGCAGCCGCCAAAGCCGCTTCTCGCCTTCATCTGGTTCTACCTGCGTCAGGCGAAGCTCCCCTTCTTCCTCATGCTCGTGCTCGGGGGCGCCACCGCCGGCATCGAGGCCGCGACCTTCTGGTATGTCGGCCGTATCGTCGACATTCTTGATACGCTGAAGCCCGGCGACGGCTGGAGCGGGCTGATCGCCGCCCACGGGCTCGAACTTCTCACCATGCTGCTGCTCGTCGGCGTGGTGCGTTTCCTCGTCGCCTTCCTGACGGCGCTGATCGACCAGCAGGTCATCACGCCGGGCTTTTACAATCTGGTGCGCTGGCAGTCCTACGTGCATGTGGCGCGCCAATCCATCTCCTTCTTCCAGAACGATTTTTCCGGCCGCATCGTCACCAAGGTCTGGTCGGCGGGGCAGGCGACCGGCGATGTCATGACCTCCTTCATGGAGAGCATCTGGTTCGTGGCGATCTATGCGGTCTCCACGCTGGTGCTGATCGGCAGCCTCGATCTGAAGCTCGCCGCCATCGTCCTCCTCTGGATCGCGGCCTTTGCCGGTCTTGCGCGCTATTTCGTGCCGCGCATCCGCGAGCATTCGCGCGCCTCGGCTGAAGCCTCCTCCATGCTGTCGGGCCGCATGGTGGATGCCTATTCCAATATCCAGACGCTGCGCCTCTTCGGCCGCGACGAGGAAAACGACCGCTACATGCGGGCCGGCTTCGACATTTTCCAGGAAACCATCATCCGCTTCACGCGGCTTCTGACCGCCGTGCGCGCCTCCATGTCGCTGCTTTCGGGCGTCATGATCGTCTCCATGGCGGCCCTGTCGATCCATCTCTGGCTCTCCGGCCTCGTCACCTCGGGCGCCGTCGCCTTCACCATGGCGCTCGTGCTTCGGCTCAACTTCCTGCTCGGACGCCTGATGACGCAGCTGAACGGCATCATGCGCAACATCGGCACGATCCAGAACTCCGCGGACCTCATCTCGCAGCCCATCGGCCTTGTGGACCGGCCGGAGGCGAAGCCGCTTGTCATCCAGCGACTCGAAGTCCGCTTCGAAAATGTCCGCTTCCACTACGGCCGCGAGAGCGGAGTCATCGATGATCTCTCGCTCGTGGTTCGCCCCGGCGAAAAGGTCGGCATCGTCGGCCGCTCGGGTGCGGGCAAGTCCACACTCGTCAACCTTCTGCTGCGCTTCTACGACGTCGAGGGCGGGCGCATCCTCATCGACGGACAGGAAATTGCGGCCGTCACGCAGGAAAGCCTGCGCGGGCAGATCGGCATGGTCAGCCAGGACACCTCGCTGCTGCACCGCTCGATCCGCGACAACATCCTCTTCGGCCGCCCGGATGCGGACGAAAAGGCGCTCAGGGACGCGGCTGACAAGGCCGAGGCGCTGGATTTCATCGAGCGGCTGGAGGACCAGCGCGGCCGCAAGGGGTTCGATGCCCATGTCGGCGAGCGCGGCGTCAAGCTTTCCGGCGGCCAGCGCCAGCGCATCGCCATTGCCCGCGTCATGCTGAAGAACGCGCCGATTCTCGTCCTCGACGAGGCCACCTCGGCGCTTGATTCGGAGGTGGAGGCCGCCATCCAGTCCAATCTGGAGCGGCTGATGCAGGGCAAGACCGTGCTCGCCATCGCGCATCGGCTTTCGACCATTGCCGCCCTCGACCGACTCGTGGTCATGGATCGCGGCCGGATCGTCGAGGACGGCACCCATCACGACCTTATCCGCCGCGGCGGGCTCTATGCCGATCTCTGGAACCGCCAGTCCGGCGGCTTCATCGCCCGCGACGAGGCGGCGGCGGAATAGGCGAGGGGCGGCTGACGCGTTTTCCCCGCCATTCCAGCCGCTTGCGCCCCGTCAAGTCAGCAAGCGGCAATCCCGCGACATTGTGGCCCGTTGCCATTGCGACACTGGACATGGACGCTGTTCGCGCATAGAACGCGGCGGATTGACGGGGAATCTGTGTCCGGCCGATGGCAGGCGAGGCGGGGCACACGGGAGGAGGGTTCAAAAATCCTTTCCGTGTTTCAAGCTCGCTTATTGATCTGGCGCAATTTCTTCGTTCAACTGCATGCGGGGGCAAGGGTTTAGACCCGTTCCGGCGGGGTGGCGAAAGGCCGCTTTCGTGTCCGGGATGCGGTTCGACGGAGCACCGGGCGACAAGATGTGCGGTTTCCGCAAGAGAAATGCGTGAGAGGATGGTTTGACCGTGAGCGAACACGAGACAACGAGCGAAACGTCCGGCGAGCCGACTCGCCGAGATTTCCTGTACCTGACGACCGGCATGGCCGGTGCCGTCGGCGCCGCGGCCGTAGCCTGGCCCTTCATTGACCAGATGCGTCCGGACGCATCGACGCTGGCGCTCGCCTCCATCGAGGTCGACGTGTCGAGCCTGCAGCCCGGCATGTCGCTGACGGCCAAGTGGCGCGGCAAGCCGATCTTCATCCGCAACCGGACCGACAAGGAAGTGGAAGAGGCCAAAGCCGTCCAGCTTGCCGATCTCAAGGATCCGATCGCCCGCAATGCCAACATCGCGCCGGACGCGCAGGCGACCGACATCGATCGTTCGGCCGGCGAAGGCAAGGAAAACTGGATCGTCATGATCGGCTCGTGCACGCATCTCGGCTGCGTGCCGCTCGGCCAGTCCGGCGATTTCGGCGGCTGGTTCTGTCCCTGCCACGGCTCGCACTACGATACGGCCGGCCGTATCCGTAAGGGCCCGGCACCGCAGAACCTTGCCGTTCCGACCTTTTCGTTCGTCAACGACACTGTCATCAAGATCGGTTGAGGGGACACCTGATAATGAGTGCAGATCATTCGACCTACCAGCCGTCGACGGGGATCGAGAAGTGGATCGACTCGCGCATGCCCTTGCCGCGTCTCGTCCACGACAGCTTCATCTCCTACCCGGTTCCGCGTAACCTCAACTATGCCTACACCTTCGGCGCCATGCTGGCGGTGATGCTCATCGTGCAGATCCTGACGGGCGTCGTGCTCGCCATGCATTATGCTGCCGATACGACGGTCGCCTTCACCTCCGTCGAGAAGATCATGCGCGACGTCAACCACGGTTGGCTCTTGCGCTACATGCATGCGAACGGCGCGTCGTTCTTCTTCATCGCCGTCTACCTGCATATCGGCCGCGGTCTCTACTACGGTTCCTACAAGGCCCCGCGCGAAATCCTCTGGATCCTCGGCGTGGTCATCTTCCTGCTGATGATGGCGACCGCCTTCATGGGCTACGTGCTGCCCTGGGGCCAGATGTCCTTCTGGGGTGCCACGGTTATCACCGGCTTCTTCTCGGCCTTCCCGTGGGTGGGCGAGTGGATCCAGCAGTTCCTGCTCGGCGGCTTTGCCGTTGATCAGCCGACGCTGAACCGTTTCTTCTCGCTGCACTACCTGCTGCCCTTCATGATCGCCGGCGTCGTCGTGCTGCACATCTGGGCGCTGCACGTCACGGGACAGACCAACCCGACGGGCGTCGAAGTGAAGTCGAAGACCGACACCGTGCCCTTCACGCCCTATGCGACGCTGAAGGATGCGCTGGGCGTCTCGATCTTCCTGATCGTCTATGCCTGGTTCGTCTTCTACATGCCGAACTATCTCGGCCACCCCGACAACTACATCATGGCGAACGCCCTGAAGACCCCGGCGCACATCGTTCCGGAATGGTACTTCCTGCCCTTCTACGCCATGCTGCGCGCCATCACCTTCAATGTCGGCCCGATCGACTCCAAGCTTGGTGGCGTTCTCGTGATGTTCGGCGCGATCATCGTGCTGTTCTTCCTGCCCTGGCTCGATACGTCCAAGGTCCGTTCGGCCGTCTACCGTCCCTGGTACAAGCTGTTCTTCTGGATCTTCGTCGCCAATGCCATCATGCTGGGCTGGCTCGGCGCCATGCCGGCGGACGGCATCTACGTGACGCTGTCGCAGACCGGCACGGCCTACTACTTCGGCTTCTTCCTCGTGATCCTTCCGCTGCTCGGCCTGTTCGAGACGCCGAAGCGCATCCCGAACTCGATCACCGAAGCGGTCCTTGAAAAGAGCGGCAAGACCGCTGCGGCCAAAGCCTGAGAGCGCGTGAGAGGAATACATCGATGAAGAAGCTTGTCACGAGCATCGCTCTGATCGCCGCGCTGGCCGGATTTTCCGGCCAGGCCATGGCTGCCGAGGAGCACGGCGATCTCGCCGCGCTCGCCGAACATGCCGCCAAGGCCGGTCACTATCCGATCCTGAAGCCGAAGCAGGAAAGCTGGACCTTCGCCGGCCCGTTCGGCAAGTACGACAAGGGCCAGCTGCAGCGCGGCCTCAAGGTCTACAAGGAAGTCTGTTCGGCCTGCCACTCCATGAACCTCGTCTCCTTCCGCACGCTGGAAGGCCTCGGGTATTCGGATGCGCAGGTAAAGGCTTTCGCCGCCGAGTACGAAGTGCAGGACGGCCCGAACGGCGACGGTGAAATGTTCACCCGCAAGGCCGTTCCCTCCGATCACTTCCCGTCGCCCTTCCCGAACGTGGAAGCGGCAGCGGCCGCCAACAACGGCGCGGCGCCGCCGGACATGTCGTTGCTCGCCAAGGCCCGCGGCATCACCCGTGGCTTCCCGCAGTTCGTCTTCGACATCTTCACCCAGTACCAGGAAGGCGGCCCGGATTACATCCACTCGCTGCTGACCGGTTACCAGGAGCCGCCGGAAGGCGTCACCGTCGCGGAAGGCACGCATTTCAACCCGTACTTCGCGAACGCCGCGGCACTTGCCATGGCGCCGCCGCTCTCGGACGACCAGGTCACCTATGACGACGGTTCGCCGCAGACGGTCGACCAGTACGCCCGCGACGTCTCCGCCTTCCTGATGTGGGCCGCCGAGCCGCATCTGGAAGACCGCAAGCGCACCGGCTTCATGGTCATGGTGTTCCTGCTGATCTTCACCGGCCTCGTCTACCTCACGAAGAAGTCGGTCTACGCCACCAAGGAACATTGATCCGCGATCTGCGGTTCATGCTCCGACCTATCCGAAAGGCGGCCTGCGGGCCGCCTTTTTGCGTTGTCGCGGGCTTAACGACCGTGCGGCCTTCTCTGGAGACGCAAGGCGAAGCCAGCCTCCGTGTTCTCGCCCCTAGGCAGAGCATCCACACCGCAAGCGCATCGGGTACGGCGTGGATGCTCGGGTCAGGCCCGAGCATGACGGCAGTCGGAATGGCTGTTCGGGTATATCAGAGGCGTCGAAATCCGCTGAGGGATGCGGTTCCTCGCCCTCGGCACCGCCCACTCACCGTCATCCTCGGGCTTGACCCGAGGATCCACAGCCACAGGCGCGGCGCCGCATGGGTGCTCGGGTCGAGCCCGAGGACGACGCAAGGAGTGTGTTTCTCCGTCGGTTGTCCCCTGCAAAGCATGTGCGCTATCACTTTGCACGCCCTGAATCCGTTTCATCGCGCCCCGTATTTGCCCCCTTTTCCCCCTCCGGCGCGGGCGGCCTATCATCGTCGTCGCTCCGCCATCGGATGCACCGGCAGGCGTGCCGGCGAGGCGGGGCCGGCGCAAGACGGAGGGGAGGGACGCATGCCCTTCCGTCGCGGGTTCGCGAAAGGATCGACCGGTGGGCTGCATGAATCCTGCCGGGGAGGCCGCAAGGCCACAGGAACGCGATGGCGGCGGGTGGAAGACCGCCGTCCTGTAAAACCTGGCGTCTGGGACGTCTTTCAAAGCCGCGTCCCTTGCGCCGGACGAGATGCCGGGACGAGCCGGTTTCCGTTCTACCGATCAGGCTTGCGAGCAAAAACCGCCGAACGGGGCGCGCCACGGGCGCTTTTCCTTTTCCATCCCATCCCGCGCCGGTGGCGCGCCCCGTCCGACCTGACCGTAACCCCGGCGTTGTCGCGCGCGGGGGTGTTGGTGCGGAGGGCGCGCAGGTGCGGGTGGGCCCGGTATGGGGTGTGGTGCTACCCCCCTCTGTCCTGCCGGACATCTCCCCCGCAAGGGGGGAGATTGGCAAGAGGCAGGCTCATCGCTCCACATCGCAGCCGGCACGATCCCGTCATGTCGCCCTCCGAAGCCATTGAATGAGCATGCTGCCGGCGCGCCCTGCCAATCTCCCCCCCCTTGCGGGGGAGATGTCCGGCAGGACAGAGGGGGGGTGCTCCCACGCACGACCGCGAAAAAACTACCCCCCACCCATCCCGTAGAGATACAACCGCGTCCCGCGCCGGTCGGAGAGCTCCCATACCTCGTCGGCCTCCACCTCCGGCACGGCGAAGCTGTTGGAGACGAAGAGGCTGCCCGGCTTCATCTGACGCCTGGCCTTCTCAAAGAGGGCGGGCATGGGTTCGGGCGAGAGGAAGGCGTAGACGAGATCGCTGTCGCCGAGATCGGTCTCCCAGAGGCTGACCCGCGCGATCGAACCGCGACCCGTGAGGCGGGAGAACAGCCAGGACAGCGCGAAGGCGAAGGGGGCGGTCTCCACGCCGCGCGCGGTGCGGCCTTCGCCGTCG
This sequence comes from Rhizobium sp. SG2393, assembly GCF_042610495.1. NCBI lineage: Bacteria > Pseudomonadati > Pseudomonadota > Alphaproteobacteria > Hyphomicrobiales > Rhizobiaceae > Rhizobium > Rhizobium sp. SG2393. The sequence continues at coordinate 704,570 of NZ_JBHGAP010000001.1, read as the reverse complement.
AGCGCGCGCACGACATCGCCGAGGCCGGAGCCGAGGTCGAGGGCGCTCGTCAGGCCGCGCTCGCGCATCAGCCCCTTCAGCGCCTCCGCCGTCACGCGGTTCGTCAGGTAGAGCGGCACGCGCTCCCGCGCCGTGTTGGAAAAGACGAGCGAGAGCAGCAGGAAGGCGAGCCCGAAGGGCCAGGCGGGCAAGGTGCCGGCGGTCATCAGCGTCAGCCAGATCGCCAGCGGAAAGCCGGCGCCGATCCAGATCCACCAGACGGGCAGTCCGGCAAGGCGCGTCAGCCCGGCGGCGATGCCGGCCTCGGCCAGTGCTGCGGACATCAGCAGCCAGAGCGGCAGGCCGGGGTCCGCCTCGCCGCCGCTTGCCGAGTCCATGGGAAGAGCGGCGCGCAGCCCGGCCAAAAGCGCAAGGGCGACCACCAGCGCCACGATCTGGATTGCGGCGGCCGACAGCAGCGGATGACGGCGAGCGAGCGGCATCACCGCCTCATCGACGCCCGGCGGAGACGGCGCCATCCAGCGTCGATGTCGCGGGGAAGCTCGCAGGCGATGTCGCAGCACCCGACGTATCGGCGTCCTCCGAAGCCGACCCTACCGCCGCCGCGCTCGCTGCCTCACCCTCCGCTGCCGGTTCCAGACGCTTGGCGTCCTGCCAGAGTTCTTCCATCCGCTCCAGCGTGGCGGCGCCGATGTCCTCGCCCATGTCGGCCAGCACCTGTTCGATATGGCCGAAGCGGCGGCGGAACTTGGCATTGGTGGCACGCAGCGCCTCTTCTGGATCGGCTTTCACATGGCGGCCAATATTGACGACGGCGAAGAGAAGGTCGCCGAGTTCGCCCTTCACCTTGTCCGTCCCGCCCGCTGCCAGCGCCTCGCGCAATTCGGCGATCTCCTCCTCGATCTTGTCGAGGATGGGGGCGGCGTCCGACCAGTCGAAGCCGACGGTCGCGGCCTTCTCCTGCAGGGCCAGCGCCTCCGTCAGCACCGGCCCGCGCCTGACAGCGTCGAGCAGCCCCGGCGTGTGCGTGATCCCGCGCGCGGCGCGGCGGGCGGTGCGTTCGGCCTTCTCCTCGGCCTTGATCGCCGCCCACTGCGCCTTCACGGCGGCGGGCGTATCGGCGTCGGAGCGGGCGAAGACATGCGGATGGCGGCGGATCATCTTCGTGGTGATGGCGTTGACGACATCGCCGAAGGAAAACTCTCCGGCCTCCTCCGCCATGCGGGCATGGAACACGACCTGCAGCAGCAGGTCGCCCAGCTCGTCGCGCAGGTCGTCCATGTCGCCGGTGTCGATCGCCTCGGCTACCTCGTAGGCCTCCTCGATCGTGTAGGGCACGATGGTCTGAAAGGTCTGTTCGATATCCCAGGGGCAGCCGGTCTCCCGGTCGCGCAGCGCCGCCATGATCTCGATGAGGCGGGCAATGTCGGTCGAAGGCTGCATGGGGAGGTCCGATCAGCTCAGTTCAGCGGGATGTCATTGTCGCCCTTGGACGACTGGTAATTGTCGGAAAGGGCCGCATAGCGCGCCCGGATCGCCTCGGCGCGGGCTTCCAGGCTTGCGCGCTCGGGGGAGGCGGCGATCAGTGCGGCGATGGCGTCGGAGACCCAGTAGGCATTCTTGCGCGCATACTGTCCCGGCTCCAGCTTGAAGACCTCCTTGAGGATCTTCAGGTCGTGCGGGATCGAGAAGGCGTCGCGGCTGTCCTCGTGGCTGAAGAAATAGTAGAAATTGTCGAATCCCGCCCAGGTGATGGCCGAAAGGCACATGGAGCAGGGCTCGTGGGTGGAGAGGAAGACGAGATCCTTCGTGTCCGGCCGTTCGCCCATCTCGTAGAAGCGCTTCAGCGTGTGCACCTCGCCGTGCCAGAGCGGGTTTTCCGTCTCGTTGTTGGTCTCGGCCAGCACCAGCGAGAGATCGGATTTGCGGAGGATCGCCGCGCCGAACACCTTGTTGCCGGCTGCCACGCCCTTCTCCGTTAGGGGCAGGATGTCGTTTTCGATGACGGAGAGAAGCCGGTCGGCCAGATCGCCCGCCGTCCTGTCGCTGGTCGGGGTCGTTTCGCTGGTCAGGGTCATCGCCGCTCTCCTTCGTCGTCTCTCTTCCGTTCCCGGCACCATTTAGCGGGCCGTCGCGCGCTCTTGCAACGGCCGGAAACCGGAATGCACCGCAAGTTTGGGTGCGCCACGCGGCAGCGGCGCCGGGGAGCGTTTTTCCCCCTGGCCATGGCTTCTGGTAAAAGAAGTTGTCAAAGGAGCCGCAATCGCATTTCCGTACCTTCATTTCGCCGTCGGGATGAAGGATATTCCTGCCACCCCGATCAGGATCGCCTTTCTCTGCCCATGACTGACCGCCTTACCGTTTTTCCAGCCTTTTTCCGTGTCGCGGACAAGCGTGTCGCGGTGTTCGGCAATGGCGACGAGGCGTTTGCGAAAGTGCGGCTGCTCCTCAACACGCAGGCGCATATCGTTGCCTTCGCGAATCAGCCGGAGGCCAATTACGCCGCGCTGCTCGCCGAACGGGGCATCGAGACGGTCCGCGCCCCTTTCGACGCCACGCAGGTCGATGGCGCAACGCTCGTCTTCGCCGCCACCGGCGATGCTGCCTTTGACCGTGAAATCGTGCGCACGGCGCGCGCCGCCGGCATTCCCGCCAATGCGGTGGACCAGCCGGACTGGTGCGATTTCCTGACGCCCGCGCTCGTCAACCGCGCGCCCGTCGCCGTCGCCATCGGCACGGAAGGCGCCGGGCCGGTTCTCGCCCAGATGATCCGCGCCCGCATCGACCAGATCCTGCCGCCGTCGCTTGGCCGTCTGGCGCAGCTTGCGCAGACCTACCGCCGCGCCGTCGAGGTGCTGCTGCCCAAGGGCAATGCGCGGCGCGGCTACTGGAAGCGCTTCTTCACCGGTGATGTGGCGGAAGCGGTCGCTTCCGGCGATCTCTCCACTGCGCGCCGCACCGCGACCCGCATGCTGAAGGCGTCCGGCCCGTCCGAGGGCCGCGTCTTCCTGGTCGGCGCCGGTCCGGGGGCGGAAGACCTTTTGACGCTGCGCGCCCAGCGGCTTCTCATGGAAGCCGATGTCATTCTCTTCGATGCGCTGGTGCCGCAGGCCGTGGTCGATCTCGGCCGGCGCGATGCCGAGCGCATTTCGGTCGGCAAGCGCAAGGGCTGCCATTCCAAGCCGCAGAGCGAGATCAACCAGCTGCTCGTCACGCTCGGGCGCGAGGGCAAGCGCGTCGTGCGGCTGAAGGCCGGCGATCCGCTCGTCTTCGGCCGGGCAGGTGAGGAAATGGCGGCGCTGCGCGAGGCCGGCATTGCCTACGAGATCGTTCCGGGCGTCACCTCTGCGCTTGCGGCGGCGGCCGACTTCGAGCTGCCGGCGACGCTGCGCGGCGTCTCGTCTTCGCTCGTCTTCACCACCGGCCACGACCTCAAGGGCGATATCCTGCCGGACTGGGCCCGCCTTGCCATCTCCGGCGCGACCGTCGCGGTCTATATGGGCCGCTCGGTTGCGGCTTCCGTCGCGGGACGGCTGATGGAGATCGGCGTGTCCGCCGAAACCACCGTCGCCGTGGTCGAAAATGCCGGGCGCGCCGACCGCCGCATGCTGCACGGCACGCTTGCCGATCTGCCGGCGCTTGAGCATCGCGACGAGCTGACCGGGCCTGTCATGGTCATCATCGGCGATGCCGTGGCGGGTGCCAATTTCACGCATTCTAATCCGCTGGCCGAACCGCTGGCCGCCGGGCGCCCTGTCGTGCCCGTTTCGCCCCTTGCGGCGCGGGCGGACGGCGACTACGAACGCATCGCATCCGACATTTCGATATTGCAGACTGGAGAACACCGCTGATGGTCGACAAGGTCCTCACCGCCAACCGGTTGGCCGATGGCATTTCCGTCTGGCTCGATGCTGCCGGCGCGTGGACGGAATCATTGCAGGACGCCTTCGTGGCGCGCCATGCCGAGGCCGTCACGGCGCTCGAATCGGCCGGCAAGAAGGCTTTTTCCGACAACAAGGTGGTTGACGTGAACGTCATCGAGATCGAAGAAGTGGATGGCGTGCTCAGGCCGTTGCGTCTTCGCGAACGCATTCGCGCCGAAGGCCCGAGCATCGACTATGCGGTGGGCTACAAGGGCCTGCACGCCGAAAAGACCGCCTGAGGAAGAGCCGATATGTATCGCTATGACGAGTTCGACCACGCCTTCGTGTCCGCCCGCGTGGCCCAGTTCCGCGACCAGGTCGAGCGCCGCCTGTCGGGCGCGCTGGCCGAGGATGCCTTCAAGCCGCTCCGGCTGATGAACGGCGTCTATCTCCAGCTGCATGCCTACATGCTGCGCGTCGCCATCCCCTATGGCACGCTGTCCAGCCGCCAGATGCGCATGCTCGCCCATATCGCGCGCAAATATGACCGCGGCTACGGCCATTTCACCACGCGCCAGAACATCCAGTACAACTGGCCGCGCCTGTCCGACACGCCTGCCATCCTCGATGAGCTTGCCTCGGTCGAGATGCATGCGCTGCAGACGTCGGGCAACTGCATCCGCAACGTGACCGCTGATCACTTCGCCGGTGCGGCCGCCGACGAGGTCGCCGATCCCCGGCCCTATGCGGAGATCCTGCGCCAGTGGTCGTCCGTCCATCCGGAATTCTCCTTCCTGCCGCGCAAGTTCAAGATCGCCGTGACCGGGGCCGAGCGCGACCGCGCCGCCATTCAGGTCCACGATATCGGCCTGCACCTGAAGAAGAATGCGGCCGGCGAACTCGGCTTTGCCGTCTATGTCGGGGGCGGGCAGGGGCGTACGCCGCTCGTTGCCAAGAAGATCCGCGACTTCCTGCCGGAAGAGGATCTTCTGTCCTACACCACCGCCATCATGCGCGTGTACAACCTGCACGGCCGGCGCGACAACAAGTACAAGGCCCGCATCAAGATCCTCGTCCACGAGACCGGCATCGAGGAACTGACGCGCCAGGTCGAGGCTGAATTCGTTCACCTCAAGGACACCGAACTCAAGCTCCCCGATGCCGACGTGCAGGCCATCGCCGCCTATTTCGCGCCGCCGGCTTTGACCGAGCGTCCCGAGGGCTGGGCGAGCCTTGCCGCCTGGAAGAAGGCCGATCCCGAGTTTGCCCGCTGGGTGCAGCAGAACGTCAATCCGCACAAGCACCCGGATTACGGCAGCGTCACCATCTCCCTGAAGCCGATCGGCGGCATTCCGGGCGATGCGACCGACGTGCAGATGGAGGCCGTCGCCGACATCGCCGAGGAGTTCGCCTTTGACGAAATCCGTGTCAGCCACGAGCAGAACCTCGTCCTGCCGCATGTGGCGCTCGCCGATCTCGAGGCGGTCTACCGCGCGCTGGTCGCCCAGGGGCTCGCCACCGCCAATGCCGGCCTCATCACCGATATCATCGCCTGTCCGGGCCTTGATTATTGCGCGCTGGCCAATGCCCGCTCGATCACGGTCGCGCAGGATATCTCCAATCGCTTCGGCAGCGCCGAGCGGCAGGCTGAAATCGGCGAGCTGAAGATCAAGATCTCCGGCTGCATCAATGCCTGCGGCCACCACCATGTCGGCCATATCGGCCTTCTGGGTGTGGAGAAGAAGGGCGCGGAACTCTACCAGATCACGCTTGGAGGCTCGGCCGACGAGAACACCTCGATCGGCGAGATCATCGGCCGCGGCTTCGAGCCCGAGAAGGTGACGGATGCCGTCGAGACGATCGTCGATACCTATCTCGGCCTTCGCCTCTCTAAGGACGAAACCTTCCTCGACGCCTACAGGCGCGTCGGCCCGCAGCCCTTCAAGACGGCGCTCTACGGCAATGCGCAGGCCGCGGCCTGAGGAGATCTGACATGACGACCCGCATCTGGACCGAAACCGGCTTCGTCGCCGACGATTCCTGGGTTATCGAGACCGAGGAGACCAAGGCCGGCGGCAATGAACGGCCGATCCTCAAGCTTGCCGATTTCCTTGCCGCCGCCGAAGCGGGCGGCGAGGGGCTCGGCGTGCTGATCGCGCCGGCCGACGATGTGACGGCGCTTGCGCCCCATCTCGACCGCATCGCGCTGGTCGCGCTTGCCTTCCCCGCCTTCAATGACGGCCGCGCCTTCAGCCATGCCTCGCTGCTGCGCGCGCGTCTCGGCTATTCGGGCGAAGTCCGCGCCGTCGGCGACGTGCTGATCGACCAGGTGCCGCACATGCTGCGCTGTGGCATCGACAGCTTCGCCGTCACCAATGCGACTGCCCTCCAGCGCCTTGCCGAGGGACGCCTGCCGGGCATCGATCACCATTACCAGCCGACCGCGCGGCCGGCCACCAAGGCCGGCGGCTACAGCTGGCGGCGCGTCTCCTGACGCGGCGCCGTTGCGGTTGTTGAGGCCTCGCCCGGGCTGGCGCGGCCATGCGACGGCGTGAAGCGTTCCGCATCGCGCGAAAAGCGTGTTATTTGGAATGGAATTTCTTCCAAATGCTGCCTGCCTGATTTATGCGGCGATAGTTGACCGCCATCGTCACGATTTTGAGGACGCCCTATCCGATGAATGCTCCCGCCAAGACCGAGGATTTTGCCGAAACCGCGCCGGCCGGCGTCTTCGTTGAAACGGTGACCGAGGTCGCGCATTATACCGATCGCCTGTTCCGCTTCCGCATGACACGCCCGGCAGGCTTCCGCTTCCGCTCCGGCGAATTCGCGATGATCGGCCTGATGGTCGAGGGCAAGCCGATCTACCGTGCCTATTCGATCGCCAGCCCCGCCTGGGACGAAGAGCTCGAATTCTTCTCGATCAAGGTGCCGGATGGTCCGCTGACCTCGCATCTCCAGAAGATCCAGCCCGGCGACAAGGTGCTGATGCGCAAGAAGCCGACCGGCACGCTGGTGCTCGATGCACTCACCCCCGGCAAGCGCCTCTACATGTTCTCGACCGGCACGGGCATCGCACCCTTTGCGAGCCTCATCCGTGATCCCGAGACCTATGAGAAGTTCGAGGAAGTCGTTCTCGCCCACACCTGCCGCGAAGTCGCCGAGCTGAAATACGGCTTCGACCTCGTGGAGGAGATCAAGAACCACGAGTTCCTGGCCGAGATCGTCGGCGACAAGCTCAAGCACTACGCCACCGTCACCCGCGAACCCTTTGCCTTCCAGGGCCGCGTCACCGACCTCATGCGCTCCGGCAAGTTCTTCACCGACCTCGGCGTCCCCCCGCTCGATCCCTCGATCGACCGCGGCATGATCTGCGGCTCGACCGAGATGCTGAAGGACACCAAGACCATCCTCGAGGAAGCCGGCCTTACCGAGGGCGCCAACAACAAACCCGCCGAATTCGTCATCGAACGCGCCTTCGTGGGGTAAGGGGGCGGCATCGGATGCCGGCTCAGCCTCTCGCCAGACATTCGGCTGCCGGCACTGCCGGGCGGGCGCCACGCTATAAACGCCGTCATCCTCGGGCTTGACCCGAGGATCCATCCACTGGCCCTGCGCTTGCCGCATGGATGCTCGGGTCAAGCCCGAGCATGACGGGCGTTGCGGATGCCGATAATAGCTCTCACTGCGGACGCGCGCGGGCTTGATTGCGAGGCGGCAGAGCGCACGGTCATTTTGGCCGCTCCGCAGGTTGGTGCCGCTCAATGGGTGGCGCGCCAACCCCACCCGCCGTCATCCTCGGGCTTGACCCGAGGATCCATGCCACGACTGCAGTCATCGCCGCGTATGTGCCGGGGAAGAACCCGACCAACACGTCGGCAAACCGCCAGTTCCCCCACAAATTCCCGTCACCCCATCGACACTGCCCTCCACCACCCCACATAGTCGCCCGAACGAACACAACAAAAGGGCGCCATACGGCATGACACTCCTCCGCACCATCCTGGCCCGGCGTCCCTGGCGGCGCGAGTTTCTCGCGTGGTCGATGGTGCTCGGGGCCTCGCTTCTGGTGCTCGTCTTCCTGGTGCTGGCCCGCGAGATCATAGAGGGCGAGACGCACCGGCTGGATGATGCGATCCTCACGGCGCTGCGCACGCCGGGCGATCCCTCCGTGCTGATCGGTCCCGCCTGGCTCACCAAGGTGATGACCGACATCACCGCGCTTGGCGGCGTCACGGTGCTGACCCTCATCACCACGCTCGTCACGCTCTATCTGGTGCTGGCGCGGGCCGAACGCACCGCGCTCTTCCTCGTCGTTTCGATCGTCGGTGGATGGGGCCTCAGCAATCTCCTGAAGATCGGCGTCGGCCGCCCGCGGCCGGATCTCGTCCCGCATCTCGTCGAGGTCCACGACCTCAGCTTTCCGAGCGGCCACGCCATGCTCTCGGCGATCGTCTACCTCACGCTGGGCGCGCTCCTGTCGCGGCTGGAAACCCGCAAGCGGCTGCGGTTTTTCTTCATGGCCACCGCCCTCGTCCTCACCCTCATCATCGGTCTCAGCCGCATCTTCCTCGGCGTTCACTACCCGACCGACGTCATCGGCGGCTGGTGCGCCGGCCTTGCCTGGGCGAGCCTCACCTGGTTTGCTGCCCAGCGCCTCCTCGGCTGGCGAACGGCGACGGATCGGCCGGCGGAAGGCGATCCGGATGAGGGGACCCTGGGTGCGGCTGACCGGATGCCAGGTCATGAAAGGGGTAGCCGGCAATGAAAGCAACCGAACAGACATTTCTCGGTCTGCCGACAGTGCCTGAAGGCGGTGTTGCGCCGAAAGCTGTCATTGCCGGCGTTCGGCATGCCACCGCCTATCCGGAGCAGGACTGTGCGGGACACGCAGCCGCCGCAGCCGCGATCCGTGCCGCCAGCCAGGAGGATGCCGGCTTCATCGGGCATTTCGATTTCGATCTCGGCGGGCCGCTCTTTGGCGATGGGCCGGTCTGCTGCATCGATGGCGGCGATATCGACACCACCGCGCATGACAATGCCGCCAATCGGCTCCGCATCGAAGAGACCGTGCAATCCATCCTGTCGTCGTCGGCGGTCCCGATCCTGATGGGCGGCGACTGCTCGGTGACCATCCCGTTCCTGTCGGGCTTCAGCGGCGGCGAGCCCATCGTCGTCGTGCAGATCGATGCCCATATCGACTGGCGGGAGGAACGCTTCGGCGAGCGTTTCGGCTTCTCAAGCCCGATGCGCCGCGCAAGCGAAATGCCGCACGTCGCTGGCATGGTTCAGGTCGGTATGCGCGGGGTCGGCAGCGCCCGTCCAGCCGATGTCGACGATGCGCTGGCCTATGGCAGCCGCTTCGTTCCGGCCCGTGCGGTTCGTACCAGTGGCATCGACGCGGTGGTGGCGCAGGTGCCGAAAGACGCCCGCATCGTGATCACGCTCGATTGCGACAGCCTCGACCCCTCGGTCATGCCAGGCGTGGTCGCGCAGGCGCCGGGTGGCCTGACCTACGCCGAGATCATCGATCTCATCGCCGCGCTTGGCCGGCACGCGCGCATTGCCGGGTTCAATCTCGTCGAATTCTATCCGCCGGCCGATGTCGGCAACCAGTCTGCCATCGTGGCGTCGCGCATCCTCGTCAATGTGATCGGCGCGGTGGTTCGGCAAGGGAGCTGACACGAAACCGATCGCACCCCCTTGAACCAGATCAAGGCCCGCGCCGCCGATCCGTCGGATGAGAGGCACGCCACCAACAAGGAGCGGGCATATGACATGGTCTCACGAGGATATCCGGGCGCGGATCGGCAGCGATGCCCTGATGCAGCGGCTGATGACGGCGGCGGATGCGGCGCGCCTCATCACGGACGGCATGGTCGTCGGCATGAGCGGCTTTACCCGGGCCGGCGATGCGAAAGCCGTGCCGCTGGCGCTTGCGCACCGCGCGCTCACCGATCCCCTGAAAATCACCCTGATGACCGGCGCCTCGCTCGGCCACGATATTGACCGGCGGCTGACGGAGGCCGGCGTTCTTTCCCGCCGCATGCCCTTCCAGTCCGATGCCGTGCTGCGCGCCGCCATCAATCGCGGCGAGGTCATGTTCATCGACCAGCACCTGTCCGAAACCGTCGAGCAGCTGCGCTCCGGCCAGCTTGCGCCCATCGACATTTCCATCGTCGAGGCCGTCGCGGTCAAGGCCGACGGCGCCATCGTTCCCACCACCTCCGTCGGCAATTCCGCAAGCTTCGCCACGCTTGCCAAACGCGTGATCGTCGAGCTCAACATGGGCGACAGCCCGGCGCTGGAGGGGCTGCACGACATCTATCTGCCCGAGCGCCGGCCGAGCCGCACGCCCATTCCCGTCGTCACCGCCGATAGCCGGGTCGGGACCACCGCGATCCGCATCCCCGCCGACAAGATCGCCGCCATCGTCGTCACCGACAAGGCCGACAGCTTCGCCCGCGTCGAGGCGCCGGATGCCGAGACGAGCGCGATCGCCGGGCATCTTCTCGCCTTCTTCGCAAGCGAAACGGCCGCCGGCCGGCTGGACCTGACACAGAACCCGCTGCAGGCCGGTATCGGCGTCATCGCCAATGCGGTCCTGTCAGGGCTGAAGACCGGTCCCTTCGACAATCTCGTCATGTACAGCGAGGTGCTGCAGGACAGCACTTTCGAACTGATGGATGCCGGCAAGCTGCGCTTTGCCTCCGGTGCCTCAATGACGCTCGGGCCGGAGCTGGCGCAGCGCGTCTTTGCCGATTTCGATCGCTACCGCGACAGGCTGGTGCTGCGTCCGCAAGAGATCAGCAACCACCCGGAGATCATCCGCCGCCTCGGCGTCGTCGCCATCAACACGGCGCTGGAATTCGACATTTACGGCAATGTGAATTCCACCCATGTCTTCGGAACTGAGATGATGAACGGCATTGGCGGCTCCGGCGATTTTGCCCGCAACGCCTATCTTTCGATCTTCATCGCGCGCTCCACCGCCAAGAAGGGCGCGCTCTCCTCGGTCGTGCCCATGGTCAGCCATGTCGATCACACCGAGCACGATGTCGATATCCTCGTCACCGAACACGGCCTTGCGGATCTGCGGGGTCTCGCGCCGCGGGAAAGGGCAGGGCGCATCATTGCGGCCTGCGCCGATCCCGCCTTCCGCCCGGCGCTGGCCGATTATGTGACACGCGCCAATCGCGAGCGCGGCGGCCACACCCCGCACATTCTGGAGGAGGCCCTCTCCTGGCATGCCCGGGCAAGGGCGACCGGCCGGATGTGACGCCGCCGTTCACGGCCCCGCATAGGTCGTGAAGGACGCCCGCACGCCATCCACCACGAACTGGGCGGCGAGGGCGGCGAGGATCACGCCGAGAAGCCGCGTCAGGATCGCCCGTCCCGTCACGCCGAGGAACCGGTCCAGCCGGTCGGCGACCGCCATGGATGCGAGCAGGATGGCGAGGCTTGCGATGATGACGAGCAGCAGCTGCACGCGGCCGGCCGCGCCGTCGAAGGCGCCGGAGAGCAGGATGGTCGCGGAGATCGCGCCGGGGCCGGCGATCAGCGGCAAGGCGAGCGGGAAGACGGCGATATTGTGCATGTGGTCGCGGGTGATCGCCACCTCGCCGGTCTTCTCCTTCCGCTCCTGCCGCTTCTCGAAGATCATTTCGAAGGCGATGACGAAGAGCAGGAGCCCGCCGGCGATGCGGAAGGCGCCGATGGAAATGCCGAGCAGAGAGAGAATGCTTTCGCCGAACAGCGCGAAGGCTGCGAGGATGCCGAGCGCGATCAGCGTGCCGCGCAGCGCCACCTGCATGCGCTGCGAGCGGGTCATGCCCACGGTGAGGCTGAGGAAGATCGGCGCCATGCCCGGCGGGTCGATGGTCACCAGCAGCGTGGTCAGCGCATTGATCAGAAGGTCGGTGTTGAGCATTGTTTTTCCCCGCGCGATCCCCGTGCGCCGCGCCCATGCTAGACTGATTTCGGTGGCGATTGAAACGGGCAGGCGGCGGGATTGCCGGCGCTTTCCCTTTCGCCGGCCGGTTTTCCAGCCCCTTTGGGCGTCTAGGGCAGGGGAGATGACGCAAAATCGGTGCATTTGCCGCTAAACAGGCCAAAAGACTGTTCAAAACCACGGCGGAAATTGGCGCTCCATGGCGCGATCCGCTATAAAAATCCATCTGATTCCAACAGAGATCGTGAACGACATTGACGGACCTCACTCCCCCCGGCGGCGGTAAGACGCCCCCCGGCATCGAACCGATTTCGATCATCGAGGAAATGCAGCGCTCCTATCTCGATTACGCCATGAGCGTGATCGTATCGCGCGCGCTGCCGGATGTGCGCGACGGCCTGAAGCCCGTGCACCGGCGCATTCTCTACGGCATGTCCGAACTCGGCATCGACTGGAACAAGAAATACGTCAAGTGCGCCCGCGTCACCGGGGACGTGATGGGTAAGTATCACCCGCACGGCAACCTCGCCATCTATGACGCGCTGGCGCGCATGGCGCAGGACTGGTCGCTGCGCCTGCCGCTCATCGACGGGCAGGGCAATTTCGGCTCCATCGACGGCGATCCGCCGGCGGCCGAACGCTACACCGAGTGCCGTCTGCAGAAGGCAGCGCATGCGCTTCTCGACGATCTCGACAAGGAAACGGTCGATTTCCGCGACAACTATGACGGCACGCTCTCCGAGCCCGTCGTCGTTCCCGCCAAGTTCCCGAACCTGCTCGTCAATGGCGCGGGCGGCATTGCGGTCGGCATGGCGACGAACATTCCGCCGCACAACCTCGTCGAGGTCATCAACGGCTGCATCGCGCTCATCGACAATCCCGGCCTTGAACTTCCCGAACTGATGCAGATCATTCCGGGCCCGGACTTCCCGACCGGCGCGCTGATCATGGGCCGCTCCGGCATCCGCCAGGCCTACGAGACCGGCCGCGGCTCCGTCATCATGCGCGGACGCGCCCATGTCGAGCCGATGCGCAACGATCGCGAGCAGATCATCATCACTGAAGTTCCCTATCAGGTGAACAAGGCGACGATGATCGAGAAGATGGCCGAACTGGTGCGCGAAAAGCGCATCGAGGGCATTTCCGACCTGCGCGACGAAAGCGACCGGCAGGGCTACCGCGTCGTCATCGAGCTGAAGCGCGATGCCAATGCCGACGTCATCCTCAACCAGCTCTATCGTTACACGCCGCTGCAGACCTCGTTCGGCTGCAACATGGTGGCGCTGAACGGCGGCAAGCCGGAGCAGATGACGCTGATCGACATGCTCAAGGCCTTCGTTGCCTTCCGCGAGGATGTCGTCAGCCGCCGCACCAAGTTCCTGCTGCGCAAGGCGCGCGACCGCGCCCATGTGTTGGTCGGTCTCGCCATCGCGGTCGCCAATATCGACGAGATCATCAACCTCATCCGCCGCGCCCCGGATCCGCAGACGGCGCGCGAGCAGTTGATGGAACGCCGCTGGCCGGCCCATGACGTGGAAGCGCTGATCCGTCTCATCGACGATCCGCGCCACACGATCAACGAGGACCTGACCTACAATCTCTCCGAGGAGCAGGCCCGCGCCATCCTCGAACTGCGCCTTGCCCGCCTGACGGCGCTCGGCCGCGATGAAATCGGCGACGAGCTGAACAAGATCGGGACCGAGATCGAGGATTACCTCGACATTCTCTCTTCGCGCCTGCGCATCATGACGATCGTCAAGGACGAGCTTTCCTCGATCCGCGACGAGTTCGGCACGCCGCGCCGCTCGGAGATCGTCGAGGGCGGTCCCGACATGGAAGACGAGGACCTGATTGCCCGCGAGGACATGGTCGTCACCGTTTCCCACCTCGGCTACATCAAGCGCGTGCCGCTCACGACCTATCGCGCCCAGCGGCGCGGCGGCAAGGGCCGCTCCGGCATGGCGACGCGCGACGAGGATTTCGTCACGCGCCTCTTCGTCGCCAGCACCCACACGCCCGTGCTGTTCTTCTCCTCACGCGGCATCGTCTACAAGGAAAAGGTCTGGCGCCTGCCGATCGGCACGCCGCAGTCGCGCGGCAAGGCGCTGATCAACATGCTGCCGCTGGAAGCCGGCGAGCGCATCACCACCATCATGCCACTGCCGGAAGACGAGACAACGTGGGAAAACCTCGACGTCATGTTCGCCACGACGCGCGGCACGGTGCGCCGCAACAAGCTGTCGGACTTCGTTCAGGTCAACCGCAACGGCAAGATCGCCATGAAGCTCGAGGAGGAGGGCGACGAAATCCTCTCCGTCGAGACCTGCACGGACCGCGACGACGTGTTGCTCACCACCGCGCTCGGCCAGGCGATCCGCTTCCCGGTCGACGAGGTCCGCGTCTTTGCCGGCCGCAACTCGATCGGCGTGCGCGGTATTTCGCTCGCCGATGCGGACAGCATCATCTCCATGACCATCGTCGGCCATGTGGATGCCGAACCCTGGGAGCGTGCGGCCTATCTCAAGCGCTCGGCGCTGGAGCGTCGCGCCGCCGGTGTGGATGAGGAAGAAATCGCGCTTGTCGGCGAAGAGGTGGTCGAGGAAGGCCAGCTGTCCGACGAACGCTACGAGGAGCTGAAGGCGCGCGAACAATTCGTGCTCACCGTCTCCGAGAAGGGCTTCGGCAAGCGCTCGTCTTCGTACGACTTCCGCACGTCGGGCCGCGGCGGCAAGGGCATCCGCGCCACCGACACGGCCAAGACCGGTGAAATCGGCGTTCTCGTCGCCGCCTTCCCGATCGAGGACAAGGATCAGATCATGCTCGTCTCCGATGGCGGCCAGCTGATCCGCGTCCCCGTCGCCGGCATCCGCATCGCCAGCCGCGCCACCAAGGGCGTGACCATTTTCTCCACCGCCAAGGACGAGAAGGTCGTCTCCGTCGAGCGCATCAGCGAGCCGGCGGACGAGGATGAGGGCGAGGCTGTCGAGACGATCGAGGGCGAGGCCGTGGTTGCGACGGATGCGCCGGCAGGTGACGCCGCTGAAGGCTCGGTCGAAGAGTGATGTCGGCGGGTGAGGGGGCGTTGGTCGTCGACCAAGGCCTCTGATCTCGCCCCAGGCCGTACTGCGTTCCCAGCGTCATCTAGGGCTCGATCCGAGGATGACGCGGTGGTGGAACGCTGCGAATACCGCGAGCGTGTGGACACGGAGCGAAAAGCGTGGACACCGCGCAAAGAAAAAGCCGGACGGGCAGGGAACCGTCCGGCTTTCCATTTTGCCCGGGAAGCCTTGGCGGTGGCGTCTCCGGGTGAAGCTTCCGACTGGAGGAGGTGTGAGAAGCTTCGGCTTTCAGTAAACTCACGATGTCGGGGAGGAACCTTCGCCCCAATTGGGGCTACTTTAGGTCCTCACCGATAGAAACAGGTTCAAACGCTGAAACCCTTGGTGCTCTGGCGTTCACGAATGAGCGCCTGGCGTTCGCGGTGGAGTTCGGCGAGCGTACGGGTAAAGTCGAACAGGAACACGATACTAATCACTGCTGACGCAAGCATCATTGCTGCAGCCATCGGTGTTCTCCTGGTGTCAGCGGTCGGACAGCAACCGGTGAGACATTTCGTTTTCGCCCTCCGCCTTCAGCGCGCGCAAGGTGGCGAACAGCATGGCAAAGAACATTCCCATCGAAAGAAGCGCTATCAGCATGGTCGTCATCCTTTCTTTCGTGCCATTAACGGGCGAGATCGAGAAATAGTTCCAACTCTTCTTGTGAAACGCTAGCAAACCTGATGTGACGCCGGCGTGAACTGGCTCTTCATATGACATTCAGGTGAGAGCCAGGCTGTTTCGCGGGGAACAAGCCGGGAAAGGCTGTCGCAGGTGGCGGCCTCGACTTGCGGCGCGCGCCCGTCCGTGACAAAAGGCTGCCATCCGAAACGCGGGACAGGAGAGCGGACGGGAATGACGACAGCCTTCTATCCCGGCTCCTTCGATCCGATGACGAACGGCCATCTCGACGTGCTGCAGCAGGCGCTGGCGATCGCCAGCCGCCTCGTCGTCGGGATTGGCGTTCATCCCGGCAAGACGCCGCTCTTCTCCTTCGAGGCCCGCGCCGCGCTGATCCGCCAGGCTCTTTCTGCCGTCACCGATATCTCCGCCGTCACCGTGGTCGCCTTCGACAGGCTGGCGGTCGATGCGGCGCGCGACCATGGCGCGACACTCCTCATCCGGGGCCTGCGCGATGGCACGGACCTTGACTACGAGATGCAGATGGCGGGCATGAACCGGGCCATGGCGCCCGATATCCAGACGGTGTTCCTGCCGGCCGGCACCGCCGTCAGGCCCATTACCGCCACATTGGTCCGCCAGATCGCGGCCATGGGCGGCGACGTCAGCACCTTCGTGCCACCCGTCGTCCACGAGGCGCTCATCAACCATTACCGGCGCTAAAAGCGCCCAGATCCGGAGATCGTTTTCATGTTCTTCAAACGTGCCGCCGTTGCTTTCGTCGCTGTCGCCTGCCTGGCCGGTTCGGCCTATGCGCAGGCCAAGGAGTATCTGACGATCCAGCTGAAGGACGGCCCTGTTGTCATCGAGCTTCGTCCGGATATCGCGCCGAAGCATGTCGCGCAGATCAAGGCGCTGGCTGCTGCCGGCGAGTATGACAATGTCGCCTTCCACCGCGTCATCGATGGCTTCATGGCCCAGACCGGCGACGTTGCGCATGGCAAGATCGGCACCAATTACGACGCCGGTTCTGCCGGTACGGGCGGTTCCTCGCGTCCGGATCTTCCGGCCGAATTCTCCGACGTACCCTTCGAGCGCGGCACGGTCGGCATGGCCCGGTCGCAGGATCCGAACTCGGCCAACTCGCAGTTCTTCATCATGTTCGCGCCCGGCGATTTCCTGAATGGCCAGTACACGGTGGTCGGCAAGGTCGTCGAAGGCATGGAAAATGTCGACAAGATCAAGCGCGGCGACGGCGGCAACGGCGAAGTCACCGATCCCGACCGCATGGTGAAGGTCACCGTCGGCCGCTAAGCGCCGAGACCATTTCGCAAGGCCGCACCGTTCCGGGGACAGGAACGGAGACTGCGGTCCATCCGGGCGAGGTTTCCTCGCCCGCCAACCTCCGAGCACATCTCAGAGACTATAGAAGGAGACAGGCCATGGCCGAGATCAAGGATCCGGAAAACACCATCATCATGGAAACGACGAAGGGCCAGGTGGTCATTCAGCTGTTCCCCGACCTCGCACCCGGTCACGTGGGCCGCATCAAGGAACTGTCGCGCGAAGGCGCCTATGACGGCGTGGTTTTCCACCGCGTCATCGAGGACTTCATGGCCCAGACGGGCGACGTGCAGTACGGCAAGACGGGGGGCGCTGCCTTCAATCCGTCGCGTGCCGGCATGGGCGGTTCGGATAAGCCGGACCTCAAGGCCGAATTCTCCGCAACGCCGCACATTCGCGGCACCTGCTCCATGGCCCGCTCGCAGAACCCGAACTCGGCCAACTCGCAGTTCTTCATCTGCTTCACGGATGCGCCCTGGCTTAACAAGCAGTATTCCGTCTGGGGCCAGGTCATCGAGGGCATGGAAGTGATCGACAAGATCAAGCGCGGCGAACCCGTCAAGGATCCCGACACCATCGTCTCCATGAAGGTTGCCGCCGACCTCGCGGCCTGATAGACGACGCCTACGTTTCAGAGCGGCGCCGCGTCCCTCGCGGGTTCGATATCCAGTCCTGACAGGATCGGATGTCGACCCTTGGGGGCGCGGCGTTCGCCGTTTCCCGAAGGATTGGACGATGGCCGTCTTCTTTTCGGCGCTTCTCGCCATCATCGCCGGTGCCTGCATCACCATCCAGGCCCCCGTCAACGCGGCCCTTGCCCGCGGTCTCGGCATGCCGTTTGCGGCCGCCTGCGTCTCGTTTCTGGCCGGCGCGATCGCGCTCGGCATCGCGACCGCCGTCTCCGCGCAGGTCGAGGGGCGCTGGCCGGCCTTCTCCGTGCCGCAGCCCTGGCTGTTCGTTGCCGGCGGCCTGCTCGGTACGGTCTATGTGACGACTGCGATCCTGCTGACGCCCCGCATCGGCGCCGCCGCCGTCATGGCCTTTGCCGTCACCGGCCAGCTGATCGCCGGCATCATCGTCGATCGCATCGGCCTGCTTGGAATAGCCGTGCGCGAAATCAGCCTTGGCCGCATCGCCGGCGCGCTGCTCTTGATTGCCGGCGCCGTCCTGATCCGGGTGACCTGATGCGCGTCGACCTCTTCGATTTCGATCTGCCGGAAGAGCGCATCGCGTTGCGTCCCGCCAATCCGCGTGAGAGCGCTCGTCTCCTCGTCGTGCGCCCCGATGCCGCGCCGACGCTCGCCGATTTTACCGTCGGCAACTTGCCGGATCTGCTGCAGCCTGGCGATGCGCTGGTCTTCAACGACACCCGCGTCATTCCCGCCCAGCTCGAAGGCTTCCGTCTTCGGGACGGAGCCGGCGAACAGCCGGTGTCTGCGACGCTGCACATGCGCATCGCGGCCAATGCCTGGAAGGCCTTTGCCAAGCCCGGCAAGCGCATCAAGACCGGCGACCGCATCCGCTTCGGCGGCGGGCAGGACAGCACCTGCCTTGCCGGCCAGCTCGATGCGACCGTGACGGCAAAGGGCGAGGGGGGCGAGGTGACGCTGGCCTTCGACCTCTCCGGCCCTGCACTCGACGAGGCGATCGCCACCGTCGGCCATATCCCGCTGCCGCCCTACATCGCCTCCAAGCGCCCGGAGGATGCGGAGGACCGGCGCGACTACCAGACGATCTATGCCCGCGAGGAGGGCGCCGTCGCGGCGCCCACCGCCGGCCTGCATTTCACGCCCGATCTTTTCGAGCAGCTGGCGGCGCGCGGTGTCGAGCGGCATTTCGTGACGCTGCATGTCGGCGCCGGCACCTTCCTGCCGGTCAAGGCCGACGACACCGACGATCATCGCATGCATGAGGAGATCGGCTATGTTTCGCCCGAAACGGCGGCGGCGCTGAATGCCGTCAAGGCGCGCGGCGGGCGCATCGTTTCTGTCGGCACCACTTCGCTGCGCCTGCTTGAAAGTGCCGCGGCCGAGGATGGCACGATCATGCCCTGGTCGGGTGCGACCGGCATCTTCATCACGCCGGGCTACCGTTTCCGCACGGCCGATATTCTGATGACCAATTTCCACCTGCCGAAATCGACGCTCTTCATGCTCGTCTCCGCCTTCTCGGGTCTTGAGACGATGCGCGGTGCCTATGCCCATGCGATCGAGACCGGCTACCGCTTCTATTCCTACGGCGATTCCAGCCTGCTTTTCCGGAAGACCTGAATGACCGAGACCTTCCAGTTCAACCTTCTCGCCACCGATGGCGCGGCGCGCCGCGGCGAGATCACCATGCCGCGCGGCACGATCCGCACGCCGGCCTTCATGCCGGTCGGCACGGTCGGCACGGTGAAAGCCATGTATCTCGATCAGGTGCGTGATCTCGGCGCCGATGTCATCCTCGGCAATACCTACCACCTGATGCTCAGGCCCGGTCCGGAGCGCGTGGCGCGGCTCGGCGGCCTGCACGAGCTGATCCGCTGGCCCTATCCGATCCTGACCGATAGCGGCGGCTTCCAGGTCATGTCGCTGTCCGGTCTGCGCAAACTCGATGAGCAGGGCGTCACCTTCAAGAGCCATGTGGACGGCGCGTTGCACCACATGTCGCCGGAGCGCTCCATCGAGATCCAGGGCCTGCTCGACAGTGATATCCAGATGCAGCTCGACGAGTGCGTGGCGTTGCCGGCGGAGCCGAAGGAAATCGAGCGCGCCATGGAAATGTCGGTGCGCTGGGCCGAGCGCTGCAAGGTCGCCTTCGGCAACCAGCCCGGCAAGGCCATGTTCGGCATCGTGCAGGGCGGCGATATCCCGGCGCTGCGCGTCAAGTCGGCCGAGGCGCTGTCGGCGCTCGACCTCAAGGGCTACGCGATCGGCGGTCTGGCGGTCGGCGAGCCGCAGCATGTCATGCTCGACATGATCTCGACCACGCTGCCGCATCTGCCCACCCACAAGCCGCGTTACCTGATGGGTGTCGGCACGCCGGATGATCTCCTGAAATCCGTGGCGCGCGGCATCGACATGTTCGACTGCGTGATGCCGACGCGTTCCGGCCGGCATGGCCTGGCGTTTACCCGCCGCGGCCGCGTCAACATCCGCAATGCCCGCCATGCCGAGGATATGCGTCCGCTGGACGAGGAGAGCAGCTGCCCGGCGGCGCGCGACTATTCCCGCGCCTATCTGCATCATCTGGTCCGCGCCAACGAGGCGCTGGGCGGCATGCTGCTGACCTGGAACAACCTGGCCTACTATCAGGACCTCATGCAGGGCATCCGCACCGCGATCGAACAAGGCCGTTTTGCCGATTTCATGGCCGAAACGCAGGAAGCCTGGGCGAAGGGCGATATCGATCCCGTCTGAGGATCGAAATTCTCCAAAGGAAAAGATGCACCCTGCACCGCAGCCGGGTTATGCTCGGCGGCGGGGCAGCGAGTCAGCGGCGCAGGCCGGTTTCCCTTGGGGAGGAAGACCTTTTTGAAGAGCGTGCGTCGGAGAGGCGAAGTGGGTCACGGATCGGGTTTGTTCGTCACGTTCGAGGGCGGGGAAGGGGCGGGGAAGTCCACGCAGCTTCGCCGCCTTGCCGAGACGCTGCGCGCCCGCGGCCACGACGTGGTCACGACGCGCGAACCCGGCGGCTCGCCCGGCGCGGAAGCGGTGCGCCATGTGGTTCTCTCCGGTGCGGCGCAGGAGTTCGGCGTGCGCGTCGAGGCCATGCTTTTTGCCGCCGCGCGCAGCGATCATGTCGAGCAGCTGATCCGCCCGGCGCTGTCGCGCGGCGCGGTCGTTCTGTGTGATCGCTTCATGGATTCCTCGCGCGTCTACCAGGGCATCACCGGCAATCTCGATCCCGCATTCGTCGAATCGCTGGAGCGCGTCGCCATCAACGGCGTAGTGCCGGACTGCACCATCATCTTCGACTTGCCGGCGGCGGAGGGGCTGGAGCGGGCCCGCACCCCCGCGGCCGCCGACCAGTCGTCTTCGCCCGTCAGCGGCCAGCTTGATCGCTTCGAGATGGAGGAGATCGACACGCACGAAAAGCGCCGCGAAGCCTTTCTCGATATCGCAGCCGCCGAGCCCTTGCGCTGCCGCGTCGTGGATGCCGGCCTGCCGGTAGAAACGCTCGCCGCCCGCGTCCTCGATATCGTCGAGCCGCTCCTGCCCACGCTCGGCGGCCGTCGGCGGCGCGAACCGGAAAAGACCCGATGAGCGAAGACAGTCCCGATCTGCTCGAAGGCGCGGTTTCGCCGGCGCTCAATCCGAACCTGTTCGGCCACGGGGAAGCGGAATCCTTCCTCGCGGAAGCCTATGCGGGCGGCAAGATGCACCATGCACTGCTGATGGAAGGGCCGCGCGGCATCGGCAAGGCCACGCTCGCCTTCCGCTTCGCCAACCATCTCTTGCGCCACCCCGATCCGGCGCGCGCGCCGCTGATGCTGACGCCGCCCGATCCCGATCATCCCGTGACGCGCCAGATCGCGTCCGGCGCCTCGCATGATCTGCTCCACCTCACCCGTCCGCTGGACGAGAAGGCGGGGCGGCTGAAAAGCGCCATCACGGTCGACGAGATCCGCCGCGCCGGCAAGTTCCTTGGCCAGACCTCGGGCACCGGCAACTGGCGCGTCGTCATCGTCGATGCCGCCGACGACATGAACCGCAACGCGGCCAATGCCGTCCTGAAAATCCTCGAGGAGCCGCCGCGCCGCGTCCTCTTCATGCTGGTCTCGCATGCGCCGGGCAAGCTTCTGCCCACCATCCGCTCGCGCTGCATGCCGCTGCCGCTGCGCCCGCTTGCCGAAGCCGATCTCGCCGCGGCACTCGCCGCGCTCGAGGTGACGCTTCCGGCCGCGAGCGCCGACCGCATTCTTGCGGCTGCCGGCGGCAGCGTCGCGGAAGCCTTGAAGCTCATCCATTATGGCGGCCTCGACATCATGGCCGCGCTCGAAACCATCCTGAAGCCCGGGCCTTCCACGCGGCGCGAGATGCACAAGCTTGCCGATCTCCTCTCGGCAAAGGATGCCGAGACGGTCTTCCTGTTCTTCACCGAGTTGGCCGGCCGGCGGATCGTGGCGGAGGCGAGGGCATCCGCCCTTGCCGGCGATCTCGGCCGCGCCGACCGTCTCGCCAGCCTCTCCCAGTCGCTCACCGAAAAGATCGCCATCTCCATCGGCTACAATCTCGACCGCAAGCAGACGGTGCTGCAGATCCTCGACGACATGCGCGGGGCGATGACCGGGTAGGGTGAGAGGCAGGAGCCGGACTTCGGCGGCGCATTTATTGCGGCCGCGAAGGTTCCTTCCGCCGGGCGGATGGGCTAAGAGCAACCATCCAGAATATCGTAACGTTGCGAACGAGTTGCCGCCATGGCCGATACCACGCCCTTCTACATCACCACCGCCATCTCCTACCCGAACGGCAAGCCGCATATCGGGCATGCCTACGAGCTGATCGCGACCGACGCGATCGCCCGTTTCCAGCGCCTCGACGGCCGGGATGTGTTCTTCCTGACCGGCACGGACGAGCATGGCCAGAAGATGCAGCAGACGGCGCGTGCCGAAGGCATCACGCCGCTGGAGCTTGCCACACGCAACTCCAACGAATTCCGCGAGATGGGCCGCCTCCTGAATTCTTCCAACGACGATTTTATCCGCACCACCGAGCCGCGCCATCATGCGACGGTGCAGGAGCTATGGCGGCGCATGGCGAAGGCCGGCGACGTCTACAAGGACAGCTATGCCGGCTGGTATTCAGTGCGCGACGAAGCCTATTATCAGGAAGAGGAAACCGAGCTTCGCGCCGATGGCGTGCGCTACGGGCCGCAGGGCACGCCGGTGGAGTGGGTCGAGGAGGAGAGCTATTTCTTCCGCCTCTCCAACTACACCGAAAAGCTGCTCGCCCATTACGAGGCGAACCCGGATTTCATCGGTCCTTCCGAGCGCCGCAACGAGGTGATCTCCTTCGTGAAATCGGGCCTCAAGGATCTCTCGATCTCGCGCACCACCTTCGACTGGGGCATTCCGGTTCCGGATGACCCGAAGCATGTCATGTATGTCTGGGTCGATGCGCTCACCAACTACATCACCGCCACCGGCTACGTCGAAGACGAGAATGGTCCGCGCGCCAAATACTGGCCGGCCGATATGCACATCATCGGCAAGGACATCATCCGCTTCCACGCCGTCTACTGGCCGGCCTTCCTGATGTCGGCAGGCCTGCCGCTGCCCAAACGCGTCTATGCCCACGGCTTCCTGCTCAACAAGGGCGAGAAGATGTCGAAGTCGCTCGGCAACGTCGTCGATCCCGTCAATCTCGTCACGCATTTCGGGCTCGATCCGGTGCGCTACTTCTTCCTGCGCGAAGTCTCCTTCGGCCAGGATGGCAGCTATTCGGAAGAGGCGATCGCCACCCGCATCAATGCCGACCTCGCCAATGGCATCGGCAATCTCGCCAGCCGCTCGCTGTCGATGATCGTCAAGAACTGCGAGGGCGCGATCCCGACGCCGGGCGCCTTCACCGAAGACGACACGGCCATGCTGGCGTCTGCCGACGGCCTGCTTGCCATCTGCCGGGAGGAGTTCTCGAAGCAGGCGATCCAGAAGGCCGTCGCCGCCATCATCGCCGTGGTCTCGGAGGCAGACCGCTATTTCGCGGGGCAGGAACCCTGGGCGCTGAAGAAGACCGATCCGGCCCGCATGGGCACGGTGCTCTACGTCACGGCCGAAGTCGTGCGCCAGATCGCCATTCTCCTGCAGCCGATCACGCCGGCCTCTGCCGAAAAGCTGCTCGACCTCGTCGCCGCGCCCGCCGACCAGCGCAGCTTCGCGTCGCTCGGTGCGGCCGGCCGCCTCAAGGCGGGCACGCCGCTCGAAGCCCCGAAGCCGGTCTTCCCGCGCTATGTCCCGCCGGTCGATCCGGCCTGAGCGGAGCTGCGTTCGCAATGCTGATCGATACCCACTGCCATCTGGATTTCGCCGATTTCGACGCCGAGCGTGACGATCTCGTCGCGCGTGCCACGGCTGCCGGCGTCGCCCAGATGGTGACGATCTCCACCCGCGTGCGGCGGCTCGACACGCTGCTGGCGCTTACGGACCGCTATCCGAACGTTTTCTGCTCGGTCGGCACGCATCCGAACAATGCCAACGAAGAGCTGGATGTCACCGCCGAGGATCTCGTGCGGCTTGCGGGTTCCCATCCGAAGATCGTCGCGATCGGCGAGGCGGGTCTCGACTACTTCTACGACACCCAGACGCCCGCCGACCAGAAGACCGGCCTCATCCGTCACATCGAGGCCGCGCGCATCACCGGCCTGCCGCTCGTCATCCACAGCCGCTCGGCCGATGACGACATGGCGGCGATCTTGACGGAGGAAAGCGGGAAGGGGGCCTTCCCCTTCATCCTTCATTGCTTCTCCTCCGGACAGGCGCTTGCCGATACCGGCGTGGCACTCGGCGGCTACATCTCGTTTTCGGGCATCCTCACCTTCCCCAAGTCGGAGGATCTGCGCGCCATTGCCGCCACCG
Organism: Rhizobium sp. SG2393; assembly: GCF_042610495.1. Taxonomy (NCBI): domain Bacteria; kingdom Pseudomonadati; phylum Pseudomonadota; class Alphaproteobacteria; order Hyphomicrobiales; family Rhizobiaceae; genus Rhizobium; species Rhizobium sp. SG2393. The sequence continues at coordinate 680,135 of NZ_JBHGAP010000001.1, read as the reverse complement.
TTCCGCTCGACCGGCTGCTGGTCGAAACCGACGCACCTTACCTCGCGCCAAAACGCTGGCGCGGCAAGCGCAACGAGCCCTCCTATGTCGTGAACACAGCGGAAGTTCTGGCCGAGGTGAAGGGCATGTCCTACGAAGAGGTCGCGCGCATCACGACCGAAAATGCATTCCGCTGCTTCTCGCGGATGCCGAGGATCTGACGCCATGGCGGTCCGGCAGGTCTTCACCATCCTCGGCTGCGGCTCGTCTCCCGGCGTGCCCCGCATCACCGGCGACTGGGGTGCCTGCAACCCGGACAATCCGAAAAACCGCCGGCTGCGCGCCGCGCTCCTCATCGAGCAGATCGCCGAGAGTGGCGAGAAGACCGTTGTCGTCGTCGATACCGGACCCGATTTCCGCGAGCAGATGATCAGCTCTGAGGTCGAGCACATCGACGCCGTGCTCTACACGCATTCGCATGCCGATCATCTGCACGGTATCGATGATCTGCGCGGCTACTTCATCTCCGCGCGCAGGCCCGTTCCGATCTTTGCCGATGCCTTCACCATGGAGCGCATCGCGGAAGGCTTCCGCTACTGCCTGCATTCGCTGCCCGGCAGCGGCTATCCGCCGATCGTGGAAGCCAATCTGATCCCCGACACGCTGCCGCCGATCGTCGTCTCCGGCCCCGGCGGCGATATCCGCATCGTGCCGCATCGCCAGCAGCACGGCGCGATCCACTCGCTCGGCTTCCGCATCGGCGACTTCGCCTATTGCACCGATGTCAGCGATTTTCCGGCCGAAACGCTGCCGAAGCTTCAGGGCCTCGACACGCTCGTCATCGATACGCTGCAATACCATCCGCATCCGAGCCATCTGTCGCTGGATCAGGCACTTTCCTGGATCGAGCGCATCGGCCCGCGCCGCGCCATCCTGACCCATATGCATACGCCGCTCGACTACGACACCGTCATGGCGTCCACGCCCGTCCACGTGGAGCCGGCCTATGATAGGCTGCGCATTGAGGTCACCGTCAGCGACGCGGCCTGATTTTGGTCAGCGGGGCGAGGAGGGCTCATGCAGAAAACGCCGTTCCTGTCACCGACACCCACACGCTTCCTCGACAACGTTCGCAAGGGCCGCATCCTGGCCCTTCTCCGGCGGGGTGAACTGGCCCTTGTCTTTCTGGCAATTGCCTGCGGCCTGCTGGCCGGCCTTGCGGTTGCGGCCATCGGTTTCCTCAGCCGCTTTCTGCACGCCAGCATTTTTGGCGTCCAGGGCTCTCTCAGCGGCAGCGCCCTCAGCGCTCCCGTTGTCGTGCTTGGCCCGCTTGCCGGCGGCGTCATCCTCGGCATGATCGTGCTGGTCCTCTCGCGCTGGCGCAAGAAGCCGATGCGCGACCCGATCGAGGCCAATGCGCTTTATGGCGGCCGGCTGTCGCTCACCGACAGCCTCATCGTCTGCCTGCAGAACATCGTCTCGAACGGTTTCGGCGCCTCCGTCGGGCTCGAAGCCGGCTATACGCAGGTCGCATCGGCCATCGCGTCCAAGATCGGCACGATCGTCAAGCTGAGGCGAGGGGACATGCGCATCCTCGTCGGCTGCGGCGCCGCCGGCGCGATTGCCGCCGCCTTCGATGCGCCGCTGACCGCCACCTTCTATGCGATCGAGCTTATCATCGGCACCTATACGGTGATGACCCTGACACCCGTCATCGTCGCCGCACTCACCGCCAAGCTCGTCATCGACCAGATCGCCACCAAGGGCCTGACGATCAGCCTTGAAGCCTCCGGGCCGCTCAGCCATTCCGATTACGGGCCGGCCATCCTGCTGGGACTCGTCTGCGGCGGGCTTGGCATCCTGCTCATGCAGGCCGTGTCCTCGGTCGAAGCACTTGCGCGCCGCAGCCGGCTGCCCACGGCTGTGCGTCCCGCCCTTGGCGGCCTCGTGGTCGGTCTTCTGGCGCTGATCTCGCCGCAGGTTCTGTCGGCCGGCCACGGCGCGCTGCACATCAACATGGAAGCCTCCGTCGGCGTTGCCACGCTTTCCGGGCTGCTGCTGCTCAAGGCCACCGCCAGCGCCGTTTCCCTTGGCTCTGGTTTTCGCGGCGGCCTGTTTTTCGCATCACTGCTGATGGGCGCGCTGATCGGCAAGATCTTCGCACTGATGCTCGGCGCGCTCGATCCGGCGCTTTTCCTGCCGGTCCAGGTCTATGCCGTCATCGGCATGAGCGCCTTTGCCGCCGCTGTCATCGGCGGCCCGCTTGCCATGACCTTCCTGGCGCTCGAAATGACCGGTGATTTCGAGATCACGCTGCTGGTGCTCGCCGCCGTCATCGCGGCCTCGCTTCTGGTGCGCATCACCTTCGGCTATTCCTTTGCCACATGGCGCTTCCATCTGCGTGGCGAAACGATCCGCAGCGCCCATGATGTCGGCTGGGTGCGCGACCTGACCGTCAGCCGCCTGATGCGCGCCGATGTCCGCACGGCAGAGCGCAATCTCGACCTCGAAACCTTCCGCACGCTGTATCCTCTCGGCTCGACCCAGCGCGTCGTCATCGTCGACACGGACGGCCGTTACGCCGGCCTGATCCATGTCCCGGAAGTCTATACCGACCTGACCGACCGCCCGGACACCAATCCGTCGCTCGACCGCTTCATCAGCCACACCGACGATCTGCTTCTGCCCGGCATGAACATCAAACAGGCCGCCGCGCTCTTCGAGGAAGGCCAGAGCGAAGCACTCGTCGTCGTCAACAACCTGATCGACCGCAAGCCGATCGGCTTGCTCACCGAAAGCCACACGCTGCGCCGCTACAGCGAAGAACTCGAACAACGCCGCCGGGAGGTGTCGGGCGAGATGTGACGATGCGCCGGGCGACGACGGTTCGAGGCTCAAACGGGCGTGAAAGCCGGCGGCGGGGCCAGCAAGCCGATATCAACCAGTTCCATAATCTATATTATCTGATTTTTGGATTTGGCTGGGTACATTCTATTTTCAAGTGCGACATGCAAATGCGTTCAATGGCGTGACTTGGGTACAGCGCGCCCGTTGCAGATGCTGCAGTCTCGCCTCCTGATCCATCCCGACGCTGGCTGCGTACCGTTGATACCCGCGTCTGCTTCGGACGCGCCCTGTCGCGAGGTTTTCATGCACCTGTCCCGGCATTCTCGTCTACCGCACCATGCCCGCGCCGTCACCATCGCGCGATCGGTCGCTAACCGTCACAGCCTCATCCTGCTCGTCACCGGCGTCCTCCTGACGCTGCTGGCGCTTATCTACACCCCGCGCGCCTTCGCCGGTCCCGTCGAGGACGGCCAGAAGATCATTGCCGCACAGGTCCAGGCCTTCCTCGATGACGATGCCGAGACGGCCTATGGCTTTGCCTCGCCGGCGATCCGGACGCTCTATCCGGACAAGGACCGCTTCTTCGCCATGGTCAAGCGCGGCTACGGCCCAGTCTACCGGCCGGACAATTTCAGCTTCGGCCGCTCCAAGGTCGATGGCGACAGCATCGTTCAGGAAGTGCTGATCAAGGGCCCAGACGGCAAGGACTGGACGGCGCTCTACCAGTTGCTGCGCCAGCCGGATGGCAGCCTGAAGATCAACGGCGTGCAGATGCTGACGGGTGTTGCCGGCGCGCCGATCTGACCGCGCATCCTACAGCCAGAACAGCACCAGTTCCTTCAACGCATCGAAGGAACGGTCCGTCAGTGTTCCCGAAGCAATGTCGGCGCTGGTCTTCAGCGGCACGGAGCGCAGTTCGGTGTCCCCGAGGAAGACCTTGAGATCACCGACGGGCTGGCCCGCCTTGACGGGTGCCGAGAGCGGCCAGCGGTAGACGACGCGGCCCGACAGCCGCTCCGTCGTCTCGTGCGGCACGAGCACTTCCACCGGACCGTCGGTGACGAGCGGCACCGTACCCGTCGCGCCACCATAGACGGAGGCTTCTGCGACCGTCTCGCCGGCCTTGAAGAGCAGGCGCTTCGCAAAGGCCGAGAGCGACCATTCCAACAGGCGTTTGGCCTCCTCCACCCGCTCCTTCTCGCTTGCCAGACCGCCGATCGCCAGATTGACGCGCCGGCCGTCGCGCGCCACGGAAACGACGGCGGAAAAGCCGTAACCTTCGGCAAAGCCCATGGCGAGGCCGTCCACGCCGGGTACGGCAGAGATCAGCGCATTCTTGTTGCGCTGGCGGATCTTGTTCCACTCGAAATCGGCGAGTGCATAAAACGGATAGCGGTCCGGATAGGTCGTCTGCAGATGCGCGGCGAGGCTGACCAGATCACGTGGGCTGATGCGGTTGCCGGGGTCTTGCGGGTTGGTTGGCAAGCCGGTCGGATTGGCAAAGGCCGCACTCTTCAGGCCGAGCGTCCCTGCCCGCGCCATCATCTTCGCTGCAAAGGCCGCCTCGCCCGCCGGCCCGCCCGTCCCCGTCATGCCCTCGGCAAGGATCAGGCAGGCATCGTTGGCGAGATCGACGGTCATGCCCTTCAGGAGATCGAGAACCGGCACCTCGGATTTCAGCGCCGCGAACATTGTCGCCGTGCCGGCCGGCGCACCACCCGTGCGCCAGGCGTGTTCCGAGACCCTGTAGGCGGTCGTCTCGCTGATTTCGCCCCGCTTCAGGGCATCGAAGACCACCTCGGCCGTCATCAGCTTGGTGAGCGAGGCCGGCGGCAGCGGCTGGTCGGCATTCAGCGAAAACAGCACCGTGCCGGTCTCGGCATCCACCATGTGGACCGCCTTGGCCTTGGTCTCGATACCGGCGGCGCGGGCTGGCGACAGGCCCGCCATCAGCGCTGCCGGCGGCACGAGGCCCAGCGCTGCAAAACGCGAAAGCCCGAGCAGGCGGCGGCGGGAAACGGGGAAATCGTCTGTCATCGGGCAAGGCTTTCCGGCGGCCGGCCGCTCAAAGCGGCATGGCACCTGATCATCGTGACCGATTCATCGGCGCTTGGCGAGGGTCTGGGCGCCCTCGCCCATTCGGCTGGCCGTTGCGGCCGTTACCGCGCCGCGCGCTTGGCATAGGCGCGGATAGCGTCTTCGGTCAGCGGCTTCTCCTTGCCGAGCACGAGAGCAAAGGGCGAATCCCCCTCGCCCACCTGCACTTCCATATAGGCAGAGGCGTAGGAGACGCCGGCGCCATTGCCCGGCCGTTCGCGCGGGATCGGGCCGATCGCCGGCAGCGCGGCAAAGCCGTCCGCGCCGGAGAAGACGGCGTTCGGGAATGTTGCTCCGCCGGTCTCGGCGAGTGCCGTGACCGGCACGCCGCTTTCCAGATTGGACTTCTTCGGAATGGTCAGCGTTCCCAGATTGCCGGCGGATGCGTCGCGCGCCACCTTCGCCTGGATGGCGGCCGGCTCGTTGGAGGCGACCATCACGCCGCTGGCAATCTGACCCTCGGGATTGATGCCGGGAACGCGGCTGCCCTTCGGCACGTAGGAGGCCATCAGATAGGGCATGTCGTTGCCCTCGAGCGGTGCGCGGCCGATATAATCGACGCGCACTTTGGCCGAGCCCTTGCGCTTCATGTCCAGCAGATCGGCAGTCTTGGAGGAGACGTCGATGATGCGGCCGTATTCATACGGTCCACGATCATTCACCCGCACGATAACCGATGTACCATTCTCCGTGTTGGTGACACGGGCGTAGCTCGGCAGCGGGAAGGTCGGATGGGCAGCGGAGAGATGATACTTGTCGTAGACTTCGCCATTGGCCGTCAGGCGGCCGTGGAAGGCGGAGCCGTACCAGGAGGACATGCCGACCTTGCTGTAGCCCGGCTCTTCCTTCGGCGTGTACCACTTTCCCTTGACCATGTAGGGCTTGCCGGTCTGGAAACGGCCGCCGCCCTTCGGGATGTTCTTGCCGTCGGCAACGCGCGGGCTGGCCTTCACGCCGTAGACGGATTCAGCGAAGTATTCCTTCGGGCGCTGTTTCTTGTCGGTTTGCGCCGTTTCGGTCGTCTTGCAGGCTGCAAGGCCCACGCAGAGAATGGCGAGCGTGCCGAGCTTCACACCCGCCGCCGCGGAAAAGCCGAGCCGTGCCGTGAACCGAAGCGCCGCAACCTGCGCATCCGTCGTCGTCATCATCTGTCCCATCGAAGTCCCGTCATCCGCCAAGGCGGGCCATTCATCGCGCGAAATCCCCGTCGCATCGATGAACCTGCCGCCGCAAGTCATGGCCAATACGTTCATGACAGGAACGTGGCGGAAATGCGAAGCAAGGTTGTGCCGGAACGGAACAGTTTGGCGACATGGTTAACGCTTGGTTTCCAGCGCTTTTTCACCGCCCTCGCCCGCCCCACCTTGCCAACGGCTCCGCTTCACGCAATAAGGCTTCTCACCGGATGGGTGGCCGAGCGGTTTAAGGCACCGGTCTTGAAAACCGGCGTGCGTGAGAGCGTACCGTGGGTTCGAATCCCACCCCATCCGCCAGCTTTCGTTATAAATTATTGTTTTCATTTTATTTCTTATAAATTCCGGCTCTGCGTCGCTGTGGTCGCTTCCGGCCACGATGTTCTCCGCGCCGCGTGCTGTCGAGCCGGCAGCCCAGCGCATGCCGATCGCCTGGAGAAGACCTTGAGACGGCCGAGCGCCGATTTTGTCGGCATGAACCGGCACAGGAATTGCGTCTCTCCTGCTGCAAGAAAGCAGGAGACATCCTTGGAAGACCGCACATTTCTTCTCTGCATCGTGCTGGGGCTGAGCTGGAAAGATTTTAGCGCGACCTGGCGCTTGGCCGATTCCATGGCTCCCTCGGCCACAATCCGGATGACGATCGCGTCGGCTCTCTTTCTCACGTCCGTCGGTCTGATGTTCACGATTGCCGATCTGTGGATCGGTCTGGCGACAGCTTTCCTGGGTACGATGCTTGCACTTCTTGCCTGGCAGCGGATGGGCTCGAACATTGCGCTTCTCACAGCCGCCGCGTCCTTTGCGGTCTATCTTGATGGTATGACGTCTTGAGCAACCAGAAAGCGTCAACAGATCTCTCCATTCTTGTCATCGATGAAAACGCGATACGCGCGTCGATCATTGAAGAAGGGCTCAACGACGCGGGCCATCTCCATGTCCGGGTGATCCATGAGATGCAGGGCGTTGCGCGTCTGATCGAGACGATGGATCCTGATGTCATCATCATCGACATCGAAAACCCGAACCGCGACATGATGGAGCATATGTTTCAACTCAGCCGGTCGGTGTCGCGACCTATCGCCATGTTCGTCGACCGGTCCGACTCCGCTGCCATCGAAGCTGCGGTGGATGCCGGCGTATCGGCCTACGTGGTCGATGGCCTGAAGAAAGAGCGGATCAAGCCTATCCTCGACATGGCCGTCAGCCGGTTCAACGCTTTCAGCCGGCTGCAACGCGAACTGGCCGAGGCGCGCAACGCGCTCGAGGAACGGAAGGTCATTGAACGGGCAAAGGGCATTCTCATGAAAATGCGCGGGCTCAGCGAAGAGCAGGCCTTTGCCCTGCTTCGCCAGACGGCGATGAACGAAAAGAAGAAGCTGGCGGATATCGCCCAGAGCGTTGTCACCGCAGCGGGATTGCTGCTGTGACGGGAGCGCCGGACGACAGGGGCTGGAGAGAAGAATGATGACCCTATCGATTGGTCGCGACGCGCTGAAAACCCCGGCTACGGTGCGCGATCGCGAACAGAAAACACTCCGCGCCGGCTTCATCCCGCTCATGGATGCCTCAATTCTGATCGTTGCAGCCGAACTAGGCTTTGCCGATCAGGAAGGCCTGACGCTGGATCTGGTGCGCGACGTGTCCTGGGCCAATGTGCGCGACCGGCTCGCCTTCCGCCAGTTCGACATCGCCCACATGCTCTCGCCGATGCCTGTGGCGTCCATGCTGGGGCTCGGGTCCAACCCGTCGCCGACGGTGGCGCCCTTCTCGCTCGGGCGCGGCGGCAATGCGATCACGCTGTCGGCGCGGATCTTCGAGCACATGCAGGCCCTGACGGGGCTTGCCGACGATGCCGGCGCGCTTGCCACGGCCGAAGCGCTCGCCGCCGTGCTCGCCGACCGGAAGGCACGCGGCGAGATGCCGCCGACCCTTGGCATGACCTATCCGTTTTCCTCGCACAATTACGAGTTCCGCTACTGGCTGGCGGCCGGCGGCATCGATCCGGACCGCGACGTGAAGCTCGTCGTCGTGCCCCCGCCGCTGACCTCGGATGCGCTGGCGGCCGGCGCCATCGATGGCTTCTGCGTCGGCGCGCCCTGGAACATGATCGCCTCCGAGCGCGGCACGGGCCGCATCGTCGCGGCCAAGCAGGACATCTGGCCGCTGGCGCCGGAAAAGGTGATCGGCATGCGCCCGGAATGGGCCGAGGCCAATGCCGGGACCGTTTCGCGGCTGATCGTGGCGCTGGACCGGGCGGCCCGCTGGTGCGACGATCCGGCTCACCGCGACGATCTCGCCGAAATCCTGAGCGCCCCGCGCTTCATCGCCGCTCCCCGCGACATCATCCGCCGGGTGCTCGACGGCGAATTCTCGCTCGATGCCCGGGGCACGAAACGGCACATTCCGGACTATTTCCTCTTCCACCGCGGCGCGGCCAACTATCCCCGCCCGAACCAGGCGCTGTGGATCTACAGCCAGATGATGCGCTGGGGCCAGGCGCCCTTCGGTGAGGCGCATGTCGCTGAGGCCACCGCTGCCTTCCGGCCGGATCTCTACACGGCCGCCCTCGGGCCGGAGGCCGGGCTGCCCGGACCGGAAGAGGCCGCCGCCCTCGACACCTTCATGGACGGTCGGCGCTTCGATCCCTCCGATCTCGCCGCCTATGTGGCCGGTTTTCCCGTCCGCTCGCCGGCCTTGGCGGGCATGGGCACCGATGAGGGCTGATTCCGTGCACTGCACAAAAGTGCGGCATCTGCGCGTGAGATAAGGCTGCGGAAGAAGCAGATCGCAAGACGCCGTGGCCGCACCCCGAGCGCGTGGAGGGCCGAAAGACGCATTCTTTCAAGGGCGGACGAGCGTTTTTTCAAACTGGCACGCCGCTTGCTTATTCTATCTCGTCCGCGGTCAACGGCGATCGCAGGACGGATGAGCGCCCATGGTGGCGCAGATAACCATCAGACACCGACGTCGCAGGCTTGTTTGCTGCCCGGCTCCTCCCGCCCGGCTCCAGCAGATCGGCACGCGGCGTTTTTTGTTTCCGGATCTCCGTCGAACGCCAGAGGGACCAAAGCACCATGACGAAGAACACAGGAATGCACATCACCCGCCGCCAGATCCTCAAGGTCAGCTCCGCTGCCGCTGTCATCAGCGCCGCACGGCTTGCCCTCCCCTCCGGCGCCTTCGCCGCCGGCAGCGGCCCGGAAGTGAGCGGGGTCAAGCTCGGCTTCATCGCGCTGACCGACGCCGCCCCGCTTGTCATCGCCAAGGAGAAGGGCCTGTTCGAAAAGCACGGCCTGCCGGATGTCGAGGTGCTGAAGCAGGCCTCCTGGGGCGCCACGCGCGACAATCTCGTGCTCGGCGGTGCTGCCAACGGCATCGATGGCGCGCATATCCTCACCCCCATGCCCTACCTCATCTCGACCGGCAAGGTGACGCAGAACAACGTGCCTGTGCCGATCTCCATCGTCGCGCGGCTCAACCTCGACAGCCAGGGCATTTCCGTTGCGAAGGAATATGCCGAAACCGGCGTTCAGATCGACGCCTCGAAGCTGAAGGAGGCCTTCGCGGCCAAGAAGGCGGCGGGCAACGAGATCAAGGTCGCCATGACCTTCCCCGGCGGCACCCACGACCTCTGGATCCGCTACTGGCTGGCCGCCGGCGGCATCGATCCCGACAAGGACGTTTCCACCATCGTCGTGCCGCCGCCGCAGATGGTCGCGAACATGAAGGTCGGCAACATGGACGCCTTCTGCGTCGGCGAGCCGTGGAACGAGCAGCTCGTCAACCAGGGCATCGGCTTCACCGCCTGCACGACCGGCGAACTGTGGAAGGGCCATCCCGAAAAGGCGCTGGGACTGCGCGCCGACTGGATCGAGAAGAACCCGAACGCCGCCAAGGCGCTGATGATGGCCGTGATGGAGGCCCAGATGTGGGCCGACAGCATGGACAACAAGGAGGAACTCGCCACCATCCTCGGCAAGCGCCAGTGGTTCAACGTGCCGCCGAAGGATGTGGCGGGCCGCCTCAAGGGCACTATCAACTACGGCAACGGCCGCGTGGCGGAAAACACAGGGCTTGAGATGAAGTTCTGGAAGGATCACGCCTCCTACCCCTTCAAGAGCCATGACGCCTGGTTCCTGACCGAGAATGTCCGCTGGGGCAAGTTCGCTCCCGACACCGATATCAAGGGCCTCGTCGACAAGGTGAACCGCGAGGACATCTGGCGCGCCGCCGCCAGCGATCTGGGCGTGGCCGCCGCCGACATCCCGGGCTCGACCTCGCGTGGCGTCGAGACCTTCTTCGACGGCAAGGTCTTCGATCCCGCCAATCCGCAGGCCTATCTCGACAGCCTCACGATCAAGGCAGCCGCCTGAGGCCACTCTGCCCCCGCCATGCCGGCGGGGTCAGAGACCCGTTTCGCGACCAGAACCGCCAGCGTCCGACCGCTCGAAAAGGACCAACCCATGACCGCAACCGCCCGCAAGAGCATCACCGAGGCGCCCCTGGCCGCCGTCCCCGCCAAAGGTGGCGGCACCGTCGTGCAGATGGCACGGCGCCCGCATGCCCGCCGCACCCTCTCCGGCATCGGCCGGTATCTCCTGCGCACCGTCCTGCCGCCGCTGGTGGTGCTGGTGGCACTTCTCGGCATCTGGCAGGCCCTCTGTTCGGGGCCGGGGGCCACGCTGCCGCCGCCCTCCCAGGTCTTCACCGACAGCTATGACCTGATCGCCTATCCCTTCTTCGACAACGGCTCGCAGGATATCGGTCTCGCCTGGCGGGTGCTGGTCTCGCTGGAGCGCGTGGCGATCGGCTTCGGTCTGGCCGCGGTGGCCGGCGTCCTGCTCGGCGCGGTCGTCGGCCAGTCCGTCTGGGCCATGCGCGGCCTCGACCCGATCTTCCAGATCCTGCGCACCGTTCCTCCGCTGGCCTGGCTGCCGCTGTCGCTGGCCGCCTTCCAGAACAGCAACCCCTCCGCCGTCTTCGTGATCTTCATCACCTCGATCTGGCCGGTCATCATCAACACCGCCGTCGGCGTGCGCAACATTCCCGAGGACTACCGCAACATCGCCCGCGTGCTGCGCCTCAATCCGCTGGAATTCTTCATCCGCATCATGGTGCCGGCCGCCGCCCCCTACATCTTCACCGGGCTTCGCATCGGGGTCGGCCTCTCCTGGCTCGCCATCGTCGCGGCCGAGATGCTGACGGGCGGCGTGGGCATCGGCTTCTTCATCTGGGACGCCTGGAACTCCTCGCGCCTCTCCGACATCATCGTGGCGCTCGCCTATATCGGCGTGACCGGCTTCGTCCTCGACAAGCTCGTCGCCCTCCTGGGCAGCGTCGTCACCCGCGGCACGGCCCGCAACTGAGGAGACGACAGTCATGACCGCCTATCTGAAGATCGACCACGTCGACAAGAGCTTCGAACGCGCCGGAGTGAAGACCGAGGTGCTGAAGGATGTGACGCTCACCATCGGCAAGGGAGAATTCGTCTCCATCATCGGCCATTCCGGCTGCGGCAAATCCACCCTGCTCAACCTGATCTCCGGCCTCACGCGCGTGTCGTCCGGCGCCGTTCTCCTCGAAAACCAGGAGGTCAACGCCCCCGGGCCCGAACGCGCCGTGGTGTTCCAGAACCACTCGCTGCTGCCCTGGCTCACCGTCTACGAAAACGTCAACCTCGCCGTATCCAAGGTCTGTGCGGGCAGGAAGAGCAAAGCCGAGAAGCATGACTGGGTGATGCGCAATCTGGACCTCGTGCAGATGGCCCACGCCCGCGACAAGCGCCCTGCCGAAATCTCCGGCGGCATGAAGCAGCGTGTCGGCATTGCCCGCGCGCTTGCCATGGAGCCGAAGATCCTGCTGCTGGACGAGCCCTTCGGCGCGCTCGATGCGCTGACCCGCGCCCATCTTCAGGACGCGGTGATGGAAATCCATGCGCGTCTCGGCAACACGATGATCATGATCACCCATGATGTGGACGAGGCCGTGCTGCTCTCCGACCGCATCGTGATGATGACCAATGGCCCGGCCGCCCGCATCGGCGAGGTTCTCGATGTGCCGATCCCGCGTCCGCGCGACCGCATCGCCCTTTCCGCCGACCGCACCTACCTGAAATCCCGCGAGGCCGTGCTGAAGTTCCTCTACGAACGCCACCGCTTCGTCGAAGCAGCAGAATGAGAGGAAGCCGACCATGACACCCACCGATATCGATCTCGTCCAGTCTTCCTTCGCGAAGGTCCTGCCCATCAAGGAAACGGCCGCCGAACTCTTCTACGGCAGGCTTTTTGACATCGCACCCGAGGTGAAGCCCCTCTTCAAGGGCGACATGAAGGAGCAGGGCCGCAAGCTGATGATGACGCTCGGCGTCGTCATCAACGGCCTCAAGGACATTCCGAGCATCGTGCCCGCCGCCGAAGCGCTGGCCGTGAAGCACAATGCCTATGGCGTGCAGCCCGCCCATTACGAGGTCGTGGGTGCGGCCCTTCTCTGGACGCTGGAACAGGGTCTCGGGCCCGATTTCACCCCGCAGACCAGGGAGGCATGGACGAGCGCCTACACAACGCTGTCCGGCGTGATGATCGCCGCGAGCACGCGCAGCCTGAACGGGACGGAGCAGACGGCATGACGCAGAAACTCGTCATCATCGGCAACGGCATGGCCCCCGGCCGCATGCTCGAGCACCTCTTCGAGCAGGCCCCCGGCCTCTACGATGTCACGATCTTCAACGCCGAGCCGCGCGTCAACTATGACCGCATCATGCTCTCGCCGGTGCTCTCGGGCGAAAAGACCTTCGAGGACATCATCATCCATGGCGATGGCTGGTACATCGACAACAATGTGACCCTCTACAAGGGCCACCGTATCGTTGCCATCGACCGCCGCGCCCGCACCGTCACCTCCGACCACGGCGTGACGGAAAGCTACGACAAGCTGGTGATCGCCACCGGCTCGGTTCCCTTCATCATCCCGGTTCCGGGCAAGGAGCTGCCCGGCGTCATCACCTATCGCGACCTCGATGATGTGGACGCCATGCTGCTCGCCGCCCAGTCGCGCGAGAAGGCCGTGGTCATCGGCGGCGGCCTGCTGGGTCTGGAAGCCGCCGCAGGCCTTGCGCTGCGCGGCATGGATGTGACCGTGCTGCATGTCATGCCGACGCTGATGGAGCGACAGCTCGATCCCGCCGCCGGTTATCTCCTGCAAAAGGCCGTCGAGGAACGCGGCATCAAGGTCATCACCAAGGCCAATACCAAGCGCATCATCGGCACGGATCGCGTCGAGGGCATCGAACTCGATAACGGCACGATCATCCCGGCGACGCTGGTCGTCATGGCCGTCGGCATCCGGCCGAATGCCGGGCTTGCCAAGGATGCCGGCCTTGCGGTCAATCGCGGCATTGTGGTCGATGCCGGCATGCAGACCTCCGACGGCGATATCCTCGCGGTCGGCGAATGCGCCGAAGTCGACGGCATGGTCTATGGTCTCGTCGCGCCGCTCTATGAGATGGCCCGCGTGGCCGCCGCCCATCTTGCCGGCGACACCAAACCCGCCTTCGTCCACTCCGACACGCCGACCAAGCTGAAGGTCACGGGCATCAACCTCTTCTCGCTCGGTGATTTTGCCGATGGCGACGACCGCGAGGAGATCGTGCTGCGCGATGCCACTGCCGGCATCTACAAGCGCGTCGTCATCAAGGACAATCGCATCATCGGCACGGTTCTCTATGGCGAGACCTCCGATGGGGCCTGGTTCAACGACCTGAAGAAGAAGGGTACCGACATTTCCGCCATGCGCGACACGCTGATCTTCGGCCAGTCGTTCCAGGGGGGCGCTCCCCTGGACCCTATGGCGGCCGTTGCAGCCTTGCCGGATGATGCGGAAATCTGCGGCTGCAACGGCGTGTGCAAGGGCAAGATCACCTCGACCATCACGGCCAAGGGCCTGACGACGCTCGACGGCGTGCGCGCCCATACCAAGGCGTCCGCCTCCTGCGGCTCCTGCACCGGCCTTGTCGAGCAGCTGATGTCGCTGACGCTCGGCGATGCCTATAACCCCGCCGCCGTCACGCCCATGTGCACCTGCACCGAACTCGGTCACGACGACGTGCGCCGCCTGATCAAGGCCAAGGGGCTGAAATCCATTCCCGCCGTCATGCAGGAACTGGAATGGAAGACCTCCTGCGGCTGCGCCAAATGCCGCCCGGCGCTCAACTATTACCTCGTCTGTGACTGGCCGGACGAATATGCCGACGACTACCAGTCGCGTTTCATCAACGAGCGCGTCCACGCCAATATCCAGAAGGACGGCACCTATTCGGTCGTGCCGCGCATGTGGGGCGGCGTGACGAACTCCGCGGAACTGCGCGCCATCGCCGATGTGGTCGACAAGTTCGAAATCCCAATGGTCAAGGTCACGGGCGGCCAGCGCATCGACCTGCTGGGCGTCGAGAAGGAAGACCTGCCCGCCGTCTGGGCCGATCTCGGCAAGGCCGGCTTCATCTCAGGGCAAGCCTATGCCAAGGGCCTGCGCACCGTGAAGACCTGCGTCGGCTCCGACTGGTGCCGCTTCGGCACGCAGGATTCGACCGGGCTCGGCATCCGCATCGAGAAGTTCATGTGGGGCTCGTGGACACCGGCCAAGCTCAAGCTCGCCGTCTCCGGATGCCCGCGCAACTGCGCGGAGGCGACCTGCAAGGACATCGGCGTCATCTGCGTGGATTCCGGCTTCGAAATCCACTTTGCCGGCGCCGCCGGCCTCGACATCAAGGGCACGGATGTTCTGGGTCTCGTCAAGACCGAGGACGAGGCGCTAGAGCATATCGTGGCGCTGACGCAGATGTATCGCGAGCAGGGCCGCTATCTGGAACGCATCTACAAGTGGGCCAAACGCATCGGCCATGACGAGATCCGCCGGCAGATCATGGAGGATGGCGACAAGCGCCGCGCCTATTACGAGCGCTTCGTCTTCAGCCAGACATTCGCCCAGGTCGATCCCTGGTCGGAGCGCGTCTCCGGCAAGGACAAGCACGAGTTCAAGCCGATGGCCACCGTCGGCTTCCCTCAGGCAGCGGAGTGAGACCATGAGCACCAACTGGATCGCCATCGGCCATATCGACGACATTCCGTTGCGCGGCGCGCGCTGCGTGAAGACGCCGGAGGGTAGGATCGCCGTCTTCCGCACCGCCGAAAACGAGGTCTTCGCCATCGAGGACCAGTGCCCGCACAAGGGCGGACCGCTGAGCCAGGGCATCGTCCACGGCAAGGCCGTAACCTGCCCGCTGCACAACTTCGTCATCTCGCTGGAAACCGGCAAGGCGCTCGGCGCCGACGAGGGCGAGGTGCGGACGATCCAAGTGCGCAATGTCGATGGGCAGCTTTCGATTGCGCTTGAGGCCGCGGCTCTGGTTGCGGCGGAGTAAGGTGATGGCAGCCTTTGGCGTACCCCCCTCTGTCCTGCCGGACATCTCCCCCGCAAGGGGGGAGATCGGATGGAGCGCGCTCCGCGTTCCCTCGTCAACGAACAAGCCTTTGGCGTCTACCGTCATGGCCGGGCGAGGCAGCCGCTCCGGTTCAATCTCCCCCCTTGTGGGGGAGATGCCTGGCAAGGCAGAGGGGGGTGCCTCCTCCCAGATGGGAAGAGACGATGCCCGCTGAAACCCGCACCAACTGCCCCTATTGCGGCGTCGGCTGCGGGGTGATTGCCCGCGTCGGGGACGACGGCGCCGTCAGCGTCAGGGGCGACCCGGATCATCCGGCCAATTTCGGCCGTCTCTGCTCCAAGGGCTCGGCGCTCGCCGAAACGCTCGACATGGAGGGGAGGCTGCTCGCGCCGCAGGTGAACGGGCAGGCGACAGACTGGGACGACGCGCTCGATCTCGTGGCGCAACGTTTCCGCGAGACGATTGCAGAACACGGACCGGATTCGGTCGCCTTCTACGTGTCCGGACAGTTGCTGACGGAGGACTATTACGTCGCCAACAAGCTGATGAAAGGCTTCATCGGCTCGGCCAATATCGACACGAATTCGCGGCTGTGCATGGCCTCCTCGGTGGCCGGTCACCGGCGCGCCTTCGGCTCCGACACGGTTCCCGGCTGCTATGAGGATCTGGAGCTGGCCGATCTCGTGGTGCTGACCGGCTCCAACATGGCCTGGTGCCATCCGGTGCTCTACCAGCGGCTGGTCGCCGCCAAGGCCGCGCGGCCGGGCCTCCGAGTGGTCGTCATCGATCCGCGCCGCACCGCCACCGCCGACATCGCCGACCTCCATCTGCCCGTCCGCCCGGATGGCGACGTCGCGCTTTTCAACGGCCTCTTCGCGCATCTCGCCGAGACAAACCGGATCGACCAGACATTCGTCGGGAAACACACGGCCGGCCTTGGCGATGCGCTGGTGGCGGCCGGCCGGCTCGACATGGTGGCCCTTGCCGAGGCCACCGGCCTTTCCGGCATGCTGCTGCGGCAGTTCTTCCGCCTCTTTGCCGAGACCGAGCGGGTGGTCACCTGCTACAGCCAGGGCGTCAACCAGTCGGCCGCCGGCACCGACAAGGTCAATGCCATCCTCAATTGCCACCTTGCCACCGGCCGCATCGGCCGGCCCGGCATGGGGCCTTTCTCGCTGACGGGCCAGCCGAACGCCATGGGCGGACGCGAGGTCGGCGGTCTCGCCAACATGCTCGCCGCCCATATGGCGATCGAGAACCCCGTGCACCGTGATCGCGTGCAGCGCTTCTGGAAGGCGCCGGCCATGGCCGGCAAGCCGGGCCTCAAGGCGGTCGAGATGTTTGAGGCCGTGGCGGACGGGCGCATCAAGGCCATCTGGATCATGTCCACCAACCCGGTCGTCTCCATGCCGGAGGCCGACAAGGTGCGCGCGGCACTCGCCGGCTGTCCCTTCGTCGTCGTCTCCGACATGCAGGCCGATACCGATACGGCGCGGCTCGCCCATGTGCTGCTGCCCGCTGCCGGCTGGGGAGAGAAATCCGGCACCGTCACCAATTCCGAACGGCGCATCTCGCGCCAGCGCCCCTTTCTTCCGGCCCCCGGCGTGGCGCGGCCCGACTGGTGGCATCTTGCCGAGGTCGGCCGGCGCATGGGATTTTCGGCGGCCTTCGACTATGCCGGCCCGGCCGCCATCTTCGCCGAACATGCGGCCCTCTCGGCCTTCGAAAACGACGGCGAGCGCAGCTTCGACATCGGCGCGCATGCCACGATCGACGCAGACGGCTATGATGCGCTTGCCCCCTTCCAGTGGCCGCAGCCGGAAGGCGCGCCGCCCGCAGACAGGCTCTTTGCCCGCGGCGGTTTCCAGACCGGCGACGGCAGGGCGCGCGTCGTGCCGGTCAGGGCAGCCCCGGCCCCGGTCCGCGATGCCGCAGCCCCCTTCACGCTCAACACCGGCCGCATCCGCGACCACTGGCACACCATGACCCGCACGGCAAAGTCGGCGCGGCTGTCGGCCCACATCGCCGAACCCTTCTGCGAGATCCACCCGAAGGACGCCCGCGCCGCCGGCATTGCCGATGCCGATCTCGTGCGGGTTTCGAATGGCGCCGGGACCGCGATCTTCGTGCGCGCGCTGCTGAGCGAACGGCAGGCGCCGGGCTCGGTCTTCGTGCCCATGCACTGGACGGGCGAGACCGCGCCGAGCGCCCGCGTCGATACATTGGTTGCCGCTGTCACCGATCCGGTGTCCGGCCAGCCGGCGCTCAAACATGCCCGTGTCGCCGTCGCCCGTTACCCCGCATCCGTCCACGGCTTCCTCGTCTGCGCCGGCAAGCCCGCCGATCTGCCCTTCGCCTACTGGGCGATCGCCCGAACCGAGGCCGGCCACCGGCTGGAATTTGCCGGCGCGATGCCGGAGGGCGGCTGGGAGAACTGGCTGCGGCTGAGCCTCGGGCTCGGCACGGGCCTGGCGGTCACGGCCTATGCCGACCGCCAGACTGGCGATCATCGCCTTCTCGTCTTTGACGGCGACCGACTGGCGGCCGCCCTCTTCGTCGCGCAGGCGCCGGTGCCGGTGTCGCGGCAATGGGCGGCGGACCAGCTTGCCCGCTCCCATGCCGATCCGTTCGCCCGCAGCCGTCTCATCGCCGGGCGTCCCGCCATGGACCAGCCGGACAAGGGCGCCATCGTCTGCGCCTGCTTCTCGGTCGGCATCAACGAGATCGCCGCCGCCGTCCGGGGTGGCTGCCACTCGGTCGAAGCGGTCGGCACCTGCCTGAATGCCGGCACCAATTGCGGCTCCTGCCGCCCCGAAATCCGGAGGATTGTCGATGCGACCCATCTCCTTGCTGCCGAATGATACACCGGCGCGCATTGCGCCGCTCGCCAAGCTGCCGGTGTTCTGGAACCTTTCAGGGCAGCGCGTCGTGCTGGCCGGCGGCTCGGACGGCGCGGCCTGGAAGGCGGAGCTGCTGATTGCCTGTGGTGCGGCCGTCGATCTCTACTGCCCGCCCGAGGAAATGGGCGAGGCCATGGCGGAGCTGGTTGCCCGGCAGGCGCTGACGCACCATCCGCATCCCTGGCACATTGGCAGCTTCCGCCATGCGGCGCTGGCGCTCGCCGATTGCGAGACCGAGGACGAGGCCCGCGCCTTCTTCTGCGCGGCGCGCGGGGCCGGTGTGCCGGTCAACGTCATCGACAAGCCGGCCTTCTGCCAGTTCCAGTTCGGCGCCATCGTCAATCGTTCGCCGGTGGTCGTCTCGATTTCGACCGATGGCGCCGCGCCGATCCTCGCCCAGGCCATCCGACGGCGGATTGAGACCCTGCTGCCGCCGGCGCTTCAGCAATGGGCAGCGCTGGCGCAGACGCTGCGCGAGGCCGTCAATGCCCGCCTGTCTCCGGGGCTGGCCCGTCGCCGCTTCTGGGAGCGCTTCGTGGACCGCAGCCTTTCGACCGGCAACGCCCCGGATGCGGCCGATGCGGCCGCGCTCATGGCCGACACCGAGGAGCGCGGGGAGACGCCACCGGCTGGCTCCGTCACGCTGGTCGGCGCCGGGCCGGGAGATGCCGAACTGCTGACGCTGAAGGCCATGCGGGCGCTGCAGGCAGCCGATGTCATCCTTTTCGACGACCTCGTCTCCGCCGAGGTGCTGGAACTCGCGCGCCGCGAGGCGAAACGGTTCCTCGTCGGCAAGCGCGGCGGTCGCGAAAGCTGCCGGCAGGAAGACATCAACGACATGATGGTGCGCTTCGCCAAGGCCGGCAAACGCGTGGTTCGCCTGAAATCGGGAGATCCGATGATCTTCGGGCGCGCGGGGGAGGAAATCGCCCGGCTCGAAAGCGAGGGCATTGCCGTGGATGTCGTTCCCGGCATCACCTCTGCCTCTGCCATGGCGTCCGCGCTGAAGACATCGCTGACCAACCGCGACCATGCCCAGCAGGTGCGCTTCGTCACGGGCCACTCCCGACACCATGAGCTCCCGGAAACCGTTGACTGGGCCTCGCTCGCAGGCCCCAACCAGACCTCGGTGTTCTACATGGGCGGACGCATGGCGGGGCAGATCGAAAAGAGGCTGAAGGAGAACGGCATGGAGCCTCACACACCCGTTGTCGTGGTCTCCTCCGTCAGCCGCCCGCAGGAACGCCGCTGGGCCGGTCCACTGGCCAGCCTCTCGGAAGCGGTGGCCAGGATCGGCGTGGACGAACCGGTTCTGATTGGCGTCGGTTCCGTTTTCGGCAGGGCGGCCCAAGCCGGGGCGCCGGCTTGTGATCGCGCTTGCGCCGATCGGAAGTCCGGCCTGGCCTGACGATGTACGTATATCCCTTCGAGGAACACATGCGCCTTTGCCAATCACCGGGATCCTGATGGCGTCCTGAAGCGGCTGGCGCACGTGGTGGTTCAGGTTCAACCTCGTTCTGTCCGCTATCGGCTCATTGCCTATCCCCGCAAACGCGCTACAGTTCTCCTCGCAAGACTGAAGCTTTGGGAGGAGCGTTTCATGAGACGGATGTGGCCGGATGCGTTTGCTGAGCTGCTGGATAGCGCCGAGGAGGTGGAGCTTCATATACCGCCAATGGCAAGGGATGGTGCACCTGCGGGCAAGGCGGTGAGCCGGAAGGCGCTGAAGGCACGGATCACGGAAGCGGACTTCGAGAAGATCTGGCCGCTGGCTGAGGCGCGTTATCGCCTCGGCGGACGCTTTGCCGGCAAGGCGATCACGCTGATCGCCAACAATCCGCACTACCAGGCCTGGCATCCCTCCGATGGCGGCAGCGTCGAGAGCCGGTCGGACGCAGGCCACGCCTTCACGACGCGCTATGTGATCGTGCACTTCCTTCTCGATGACGTCCGCGAGACGGTCGACGCCTGAGAGGCAGGAATGACGGCAATACGCCCTGCCCTGCGGCAGGGCGGCGACATCACCGAATCACGAGGACGGCGCACGGGATCGCCCGCAAACCGCGCGGCGCCCGCCAAACAGATGCCGTATGCGCATCGTCAGGTCCGATCCGCTCGTCATTGCGGCCTGTTCCGGCCTGTCCCACAACCTGTCGATTTATTAATTTGCGTAGATGTCGGCCTTGGAGTAGGCGTCTCTCACGCTAGTTTCACGCTTCCGTGATCTTATGGAAGCGTAGGGGTCGGCCTGTCCTTTGGCAGACGGCTCCCGCGTCGATGATGTGGTAACCGCCGTGAGAGGCATTCTTGATGGATCGTTGATGCGACCGGCAGGCCTCGCCTGCCCTTCCCGGGTCCGTACCGATCCCGTCCACCCCAGGTTTTTCGTCCGAACTCCCGGAGATCGTCCATGACGACCGAGCAACGGTCCGATGTTGTAGCCGCCAGTGACGGCTGGCGACAGATTTTCCTCACCTATCGCGTCTACTTCACCGCAGCCGCCATCGTGGCGGTCACGGGGCTTATGGCTTTTGCACTCTACCGGCTGACGGAGGAGGTCCGCTATCAGGATGTGGTCGCGGCGCTCTCAGACACGTCCTGGGCCGATATTGGCGCGGCGATGTTTTTCACCGGCCTCAGCTTTCTCTGCCTCATCATGTACGACACAAATGCGCTCGATTATGTCGGGCGCAAGAAGTCCTTCGCCTCCGTTGCGGTCACCGCGTTCACGGCCTATGCGGTCGGCAATACGGTTGGCTTCGGGCCGCTCAGCGGCGGGGCGATCCGGCTTCGCGCCTATAGCCGGCTCGGCCTGACACCCGGCGAGATCGCCCGGGTCATCGGCTTCGTGACACTCTCCTTCGGGCTTGGCCTGCTGGTCGTCAGCGCGCTGGCGACGCTTGCCGTGGCGCCGCGCGTCGCCGGCATTCTCGGCATCGACCCCGTGTGGCTGCGCGTCATTGCTGGCGGCATCATCGCTATCGTGACCATCGTTTTCTGGCTCGGCCGCGAGGGACGCAGCGTCAAGCTCGGCAAGATGCGGCTGCGCCTGCCCGACAGCCGGACGGCCTCACGCCAGTTCCTCGTTTCCGCCGCCGATATCGCGGCTTCGGCCTCGGTGCTCTATGTGCTGCTGCCGGAAACCCACGTCGGTTGGCCGACATTCCTCGCCATCTACGCAACTGCCATCGGGTTCGGCGTGCTGAGCCACGTTCCCGCCGGTCTTGGCGTTTTCGAGGCGGTGATGATGGCAGGCCTGTCGCAGGCGATCAGCCTCGACCAGCTGCTCGGCGGCCTCGTGCTCTATCGCCTCGTCTATTACGTGCTGCCGCTTTTGGTGTCCGTCGTGCTGCTGCTGGTGACAGAAATGCGGGCACTGGCCGGACGGCCGGGTGTGGCGGAAACGGCGGCCGTGGCCGGGCGCCTCGCGCCGACGCTGATCTCAACGCTGGCCTTCATTCTCGGCGCCATGCTGATCTTCTCGAGCGTGGTGCCCTCCACAGACCTGACGCTTGACCTGCTCTCGTCCTACCTGCCGCTGCCGATCGTCGAGAGCGCGCATTTCCTCTCCAGCATCGTCGGCCTCGTCCTGCTCGTCACCGCGCGTGGCCTCAGCCAGCGTGTGGATGTCGCGTGGTGGGTCGCAGTCGTCGCGTCGGCGGCTGCCCTTTTCATGGCGCTCCTGAAGGCCGTTGCCGTGGTGGAGGCCGTGGCGCTGGCGCTTTTGCTCCTCGCGCTCTTCGTCAACAGCAAGGAATATACCCGCCGTGCGGCGCTGCGTCCGCAGACGCTCGGACCGCTCTGGGCCGCATCGATCGGGGTGATCCTGATCTCGGCGCTGGTCGTGCTGCTCTTCATCTACCGCGACACGGAATATACCCATCGCCTGTGGTGGCAGTTCACCTTCGAGGATGACGCGCCGCGCGGCCTGCGTGCGCTTCTCGGCGTGACGCTGGGCGCCGCTGCGCTGACGGCCTACGGCCTCTTGCGGCCGGCCCATATCCGCACGGCGCCGGCCGAGCCGGATGATCTCGGCAAGGCTGTCGATATCGCAATCACGCAGGATTTCGCCGATGCCAATCTGGTGCGCATGGGCGACAAGCACCTGATGTTCTCCGCTTCCGGCAAGAGCTTCATCATGTACGGCATCCATGGCCGCTCCTGGATCGCGCTGATGGATCCGGTCGGCGTGGAAGCGGAATTCCCCGAACTCGTCTGGCAGTTCGTGGAAACGGCACGCGGCTATGGCGGGCGTGCCGCCTTCTACCAGATCTCGCCGTCGCTTCTGTCGTGCTGCGCCGATACGGGGCTTCGCGCCTTCAAGCTCGGCGAACTCGCCATGATCGACCTGCCGACCTTCGAGCTCAAGGGCGGGCGGTTTGCGACGCTGCGCCAGTCGCATGCCCGCGGCCTGCGCGACGGCCTTACCTTCACCGTCGTGCAGCCCGAAGAGCTGGAGCCGATCCTGCCGCAGCTGAAGGCGGTCTCCGATAGCTGGCTGGATCATCACCAGGCACGCGAAAAGACCTTCTCGCTCGGCGCCTTCGACGAGGACTATGTCCGCGCCCAGCCGGTCGCCGTCGTCTGGCTGGAGGGCAAGATCACGGCTTTCGCGACCTTGATGGTGACGAACACCAAGGCGGAGGCCACGGTGGACCTCATGCGCTTCGCGCCAGAAGCCCCCAAGGGCACGATGGATTTCCTGTTCGTCAGCATCCTCGACCATCTGAAGCAGGTCGGCTACCAGCGCTTCAACCTCGGCATGGCGCCGCTTTCCGGCATGGCAAGGCGCGAGGCGGCACCGGTGTGGGACCGCATCGGCGGCCTGCTCTTCGAGCACGGCGAGCGCTTCTACAACTTCAAAGGCCTGCGCGCCTTCAAATCCAAATTTCACCCTCGCTGGGAACCGCGCTATCTTGCTGTGGCGAACGGCGCGGGCGCTGCGCTTGCATTGATGGACGTGACCTTCCTGATCGGCGGTGGCGTCAAGGGAGTGATTTCGAAATGAGGACGTGCATGCTTTCGACGACCGCAACGGCTTTTGCCGCTGCTCTTCTTTCCGGCCTTTCCCTTTTGCCCGCCGCTGCCGGCGCACAGGATACGGCTCAACCGCGCTACGACACCGGCATGATTCCCGGCGATCACATCATGCTGCCGTCCGAGCCCCCCGTGGCCAACGTCGTGCTGATCTCCGACGGGGACGGGTGGAACGAGGCCGAGCAGAAGGAAGCCGAAGCCCTTCTGGAAAAGAACGTTGCCGTCATTGGCATCGACTTCCAGGAATATCTCAAGGCGCTGAAGGCCGATGACGGCGATTGCGTCTACATGATCTCGGATGTCGAATCGCTTGTCCACCAGGTGCAGCGCGTCGGAAAGGCCGAGAAGCTGACGCCGCCGATCGTCGCGGGCATCGGCGAAGGTGGTGCGCTGGCGCTTGCCATGATCGCCCAGAGCCCGGAGGCCACGATCGGCGAAGCCATCGCGGTCGATCCGCTGGCCGGCATTCCGCTGACCAACAAGGATCTCTGCACGCCGGCTGAGAAGACACCGGCCGGCGATCGCGTCATGTACGGCCTGACGGATGGCGACCTCCCCGCCCCGGTGACGGTGCTCTTCACCCCCAAGGCGAGCGCAGACGGCAAGGCGCATGTCGCGGCGATCGTCAAGGATCACCCCGACGTCGTGACGCGCGACAGCGACGACGATGCGATGACGACGCTGGATCAGGCGCTTGATGACAGCATCAATGCCGAGAACCAGACCGAGGATCCGCTCGGCCTGCCGCTCAGCATCCTCGAAGCCAAGCCGACCATGGACACGATGGCGATCATCTATTCCGGTGATGGCGGCTGGCGCGACCTCGACCGCGAGGTTGGCGGCGCGCTGCAGGATCGCGGCATTCCGGTGGTGGGCGTCGATTCGCTGCGCTACTTCTGGTCCGAGCGCAAGCCGCAGGAGACCGCGGACGATCTCACCCGCATCATCGATACCTACCGCAAGCACTGGCGCGTCAAGAATGTTCTTCTGATCGGCTATTCCTTCGGGGCCGACGTTCTACCGGCGACCTACAATCTGCTGCCCGCCGACGACAAGGCCCATGTCGTCCAGCTGTCGCTGCTCGCCTTCTCGAAGGAGGTCGACTACGTGATTTCGGTGGAAGGCTGGCTGGGCGTTGCCGGCGAAGGCAAGGGCGGCAATTCGCTCGACGATATCGCCAAGATCGACCCGAAGCGCATCCAGTGCATCTACGGCACGGACGAGGACGATGATCCCTGCCCCACACTCAAGGACAAGGGCATCGAGACGCTGGGCATCGAGGGCGGTCACCATTTCGACGAGGATTACGAAGCGCTGGCCGACAAGATCGTCGCGTCACTGAAGACCCGCCTGCCCGCCGGCAAGTAATCCGGTTGGTGCCGAACATGAAAAAGGCCGGCGTCGCGCATGCGCGATGCCGGCCTTCGCATCGGCGGGCCCCAGCCCTCCGGCGCAACCTCTTACTTCAGGTGGATCGTGTAGGTGCCGAGCTGGCACAGATCCTGGGAATCCTCGAGATCGTCGATCTTGGAATCTTCCGTGAACTCAAAGCGCATGTCGTACTTGCAGACCGAGCGGCCGTCGGCGATGGTGATTTCCATCGTCTCGCCGGGAGCGACGACCTTGTCGCCGAAAATGTCTTCTTCCCAGTCATCGACGCCAACCGGCGACGAGTAGAAGCGCTCGAGGGTGCCGGGCGTATCGTTGACGATCTTGAATACGAGGTCTTCGGCCTTGGCAGCCGACATGGAAGCGAGCAGGGCCGCGGCGAGTGCAGCGGCCGACAGCAGGGTCTTGCGCATTGGTGTAATCTCTCCCGAAGTCCGATAGTGGACAGACATGGGATAGCAGAGCCTAATAAAGGCGCAATCGCCCTTTCCGGACATATTTGATCGCTCCCAAATTTGGGCGATGAAGTTTGACCCTTTATTTTTTCCATTCATTTCAGAACCTTAACGGCAGATGAACAAAATCGCCTTTCGCGGGTTGTTCGGCTTTGATCCGTCAACCAGGAGAACTGCCATGGTGTTCAAGCCGGACCTCTATAAGGGCGAAAGACCGGAGCGAATTTTTGCCGAAGGCGCGGCCGATCTGGAGCGGGCCGTCGCGAATGCGATTGCCGTGACAGGTGGCCTCCAGGCCGACCAGATCACCGTGACGGAAGCCGAGGGGCGCATCGTGCTCAGCGGCAGCGTTGAAACGCACGCCGAATCCGACCGTGCGGAATCAGCGGCAATCGGTGCGGCGCGCGGTATGGCCATCGAGAACCGGCTGGTCGTCGAGGGACCGGAGCCCCTCGCCGGCTGAGCCAAGCGGCCTGTCCCGACCCCCGCTCCTCCCCAAGCCTTCATTTCGCCGGTATCGTCCACGATCTGTTAACCTTCTGAACAAACAGACTGGGAGATCGACCGCATGGCGCTTGGCGCGGCACACAGGCTTCAGGACGGGATTGCCGCCGTCGAGACCATGACACGCTTCGCGCTCGCCGTCCTTTCGGTCGCTTCGGGCGTCTATACCTATCTCGGTGTGCGCAGCATTCTGGATGGCTCAGCCACGGCAGTGTTCTTCGCGGCGGTGATCTATTCGACCGCCGTCTCGGTCGCGATCTATGCCTTCTGGAGCTACATGGCGCGGTTCTATCCGCATGTGACCAGCGCGACGGGTCGCACCGCCATGCTTGGCGTCATGGCGCTTGGCTGCGCCATGATCATCGCCATGTCGAGCTGGCTGAATGCGGCAGCACTTGCAGGCTCGGCAGCGCTGGAGCAGCATCTCGCGGAAACCATCGAGGATTACACGCAGGATCTGGACCAAGCGCACCAGAACGCACTGGCAGCCCAAAGCCTGCTCCCGGATATCCAGCGCGCCAGCGAGCGCTTCTCGCGCCTTGCCCAGCAGGAGCAGGAAACCGGGGCACTCACTGGAACGACCGGTTCCGGCTCCGTGGTGCAGCTTCTCTCGCAGATGGCCGCGCAGCTCAAGGAACTGGAAAACGGCATCACCGCGTCGCGGGAACGGGTGACCACGCTCTTTGATGACGGGCGCAAGCATCTGGCCACGATGCGCGGTCTCGTCTCCGCTCCCGGCGCCATCGAGCCGCGTGCCGACACCTTCGCAACCGAAGCCGTGGCGCTCTCCGGCGTCATTGCCTCGCTGGAGCAGACATCCATTGCCGCGTCGGTCAAACGCGCCGCCGACGACCTCTCGCTCGGCTTCATCGCGCCTGTAGCGAGCGGCGCGGAAGCAGGCCTTGCGCAGCGGCAGGATCAGGTGATGGAGACGATCCGCACCTCCGTCACCTCGCAGTCCAAGGTACTCTCGGCGGCCGCCGACGAGATTCTCGCACGCAAGCCGGTCGCAGAACGCCGATTCGTGCCGCTATCATCTGCCGAAGCAGTGTTGCGCTATGCCTCGGACTTCATTCCAAGCTGGGCAGGCGCCATTTCCATCGACCTCTTGCCGGCCGTGCTGGTCTTCATGCTTGCCATCGTTCATTCCGCCTTGCGCCGTCAGGAGGATGCCCTGCCGCTGGCCGAACGCATCACCGCTGCCGAGCTGATCGAGGCGCTGCGTGTCAGTCGTGCGGTCACAGCCGGCATGCCTGATCATGCCGAGCGCATGGAAGCGGCACTGGAGGCCGCGACCGACAGCGTTGACGACGCGCCTGCCAATGTCACCAGCCTCGACCTTGCCGGCAAGACCCCGCGCAAGGGACCGCCGGCCTGACGGAGAGACGCCATGGGTCTCAGCGACAGCCTGAAGCGCACCGGCCGGTTCCTCGTCTCCACCGACGACGGCACCTTGATGCGGCATGCCTTTACCGCCGTCCTGTCGGTGGCGGCCATCCTCGTGGTGCTCGACTACCGCGACCTCGTGCTGGAAGCCGATGTGCCGGGCGCTGCGCAGCCGGGTGCCGCCCCGTCCCTGCCCGTGCTTCCGCCCGCGCTGACCGAGGGCAAGCCGGAAGGCGCGCCTGCGGAAATCAAGACGGCCGAGGCCGTGCTTCGAGCGCCGATGCGTTTCGATCTCCAGCCGGGTGGCACGCTTCTGGCCGAAGGCACGATCGACAGCGGCGCGGCAGCGCGCTTTGCGGCCGAGGTCGAGGCGCGCGGCGAGTATGTGAAGACCGTCGTTCTGTCCTCGCCGGGTGGTTCCGTTGCCGATGCGCTGGAGATTTCGAAGCTCATCCGCGACAAGGGCCTCGCCACGGAAGTGAAGGCTGGTGCGCTCTGCGCCTCCTCCTGCCCGCTCGTGCTGGCCGGCGGCGTCAGGCGCAGCGTGGAGGATGGCGCCATTGTCGGCGTCCACCAGATCTATGACGGATCCGGCCGGGAAGGCCGCGCCCCGACGGGGGCCGAGGCAATGGCGACGACGCAGGTAACGACGGCCCGAATCGGCCGTCACCTGCAATCGATGGGCGTGAAGCCCGATCTCTGGCTTCTCGGTCTCGAAACGCCGCCGGACCGCCTGCATTACCTGACGGCGAAGGAAATGACAGAGACGCAGCTCGTGACCCCGCCAGTCCGCCGCAAATCCTGACCTGCCGGCATCTCTCTTCGATTGCGGCAGTCCACGGGCGCCTCCGCACGCGTGTTGTTGACAGCGACTTTTATCTGTTCAGGCGCGACATCCCCTCTTGCCAAACGGCAGGGGAGCCCGTTATCTGCTCTCATCTTGTTGGGAGAAGTCGGGTCGATCGAAAGGTTCACGCCCGGTGCCGAAGGAGCAACCGCCCCGGAAACTCTCAGGCGAAAGGACCAACAAGATGCCGAAAGGACTCTGGAGAGAAGCATCCGCTCGCCGAAGGGATAACAATCTCAGGCAAAGGGACAGAGGGGGCTCACGGCATGCGGACATTCGTCCCCTGCCCGTCATGAGCCGGCGCGTGGCGCCACAACCTGGAGGCAGACCGTGGACACAGCATCCACCCTGTTGACGACCCCGCTTCACGATCTTCACCTGTCTCTCGGTGCCCGCATGGTGCCCTTCGCCGGCTATTCCATGCCGGTCCAGTATCCGGACGGCATCCTGAAGGAACACCTGCACACCCGCGCCGCCGCCGGTCTCTTCGATGTCTCGCATATGGGACAGGTCACGCTCGTGCCGAAATCTGGCCGGGTCGAGGATGCGGCGCTGGCGCTCGAACGCCTCGTTCCCGTCGATGTGCTCGGCATACAGCCGGGCCGGCAGCGCTACGGGCTCTTCACCAATGAGACCGGAGGCATCCTCGACGACCTCATGATCGTCAATCGCGGCGACCATCTCTTCCTCGTCGTCAATGCCTCCCGAAAGCACGAGGACGTGGCCCATATGCGCGCCGCCCTTGCCGACGTGTGCGACATCACGCTGATCGAGGATCGCGCCCTGATCGCGCTTCAGGGGCCGAAGGCGGAAGCCGGACTGGCCGCCCTCTGGCCCGAGGCGGCCGGGATGCGCTTCATGGATGCCCGGCCTGCAACGATTGACGGTGCGGACTGTTTCGTCACCCGCTCGGGCTATTCCGGCGAGGATGGCTACGAGATCTCCGTCCCTGCCGGCGCTGCGGAAAGCCTTGCGCGTGCTCTCCTCGCCCAGGCAGACGTCCAGCCGGTCGGGCTCGGTGCCCGTGACTCGCTGCGCCTCGAAGCCGGCCTCTGCCTCTACGGCAACGATATCGACGAGGGCATCAGCCCCGTCGAGGCCTCGCTGGAATGGGCGATGCAGAAAGTCCGCCGCACCGGCGGTGCGCGGGCCGGCGGCTTTCCCGGCGCAACGCGCATCCTCGCCGAACTCGATCAGGGCGCCGTCCGTCGCCGTGTCGGCCTGAAACCCGAGGGTCGCGCTCCGGTGCGCGGCGGCGTCGCACTCTTTGCAGACGCCGAGGGACAACAGCCGGTGGGCACTGTCACCTCCGGCGGCTTTGGACCGAGCGTCGACTGGCCCGTCGCCATGGGCCTCGTGGACAGCGCCCATGCCGCAGTCGGCTCGCCGCTCTTTGCCGAGGTGCGCGGCAAGTATCTGCCGGTCACCGTCGCCGCCCTGCCCTTCGTTCCGGCGCGCTTCAAGCGCTGAGCCCTGAATACCGCCGTTTTTCCACCCTGTCAGCGACTGACGCTACAATTTCCAGATCAAAGGAATAATCCCATGCTGAAATTCACCCCCGATCACGAATGGCTCCAGATCGACGGCGATATCGCCACCGTCGGCATCACTACCCACGCGGCCGCGCAGCTCGGCGATCTCGTTTTCGTGGAGCTGCCGGAGGCCGGCGCCAGCTTCGGCAAGGGCGACAGTGCCGCGACCGTCGAATCCGTAAAGGCGGCATCGGATGTCTATTCGCCCGTGGCCGGCGAGATCGTCGCGGTCAACGATGCCATCGTTTCCGATCCTTCGCTTGTAAATTCCGATCCGCAGGGTGCAGCCTGGTTCTTCAAGATCAAGCTTGCCGACACGTCCGAGCTCGACGGCCTGCTGGACGAAGCCGCCTATCAGGAGCTCGTCGCCTGATGTCGCTGCCGGTCGATTTCACCTTTACCGATTACAAGCCCTACGACTTTGCCAACCGCCGCCACATCGGACCCTCGCCGGCCGAAATGGACGAGATGCTGAAGGTCGTGGGCTATCCGAGCCTCGATGCGCTGATCGACGATACCGTGCCTGCCTCCATCCGCCAGACCGTGCCGCTGGCCTGGGGGCCTGCCATGACGGAACGCGAGGCGCTCGACAAGCTGCGCGAAACGGCCAACCGGAACCAGAAGCTCGTGTCCCTCATCGGCATGGGCTACTACGGCACGATCACGCCGCCGGTCATCCAGCGCAACATTCTGGAAAACCCCGCCTGGTATACGGCCTACACGCCCTACCAGCCGGAGATCAGCCAGGGCCGTCTGGAAGCGCTTCTGAACTACCAGACGATGGTTTGCGACCTCACGGGTCTCGACGTCGCGAATGCCTCGCTTCTTGACGAGGCGACGGCTGCTGCCGAAGCGATGGCGATGGCGGAGCGCGTTTCGAAGTCGAAAGCGAAGACGTTCTTCGTGGACGAGAACTGCCATCCGCAGACCATTGCTCTCATCATGACCCGCGCCGAGCCGCTCGGCTGGACGGTGACGATTGGCAATCCCTTCGCCGACCTCGATCCGGTCGATGTTTTCGGTGCCATCTTCCAGTACCCCGGCACCTATGGGCATGTTCACGACTTCACCGGCCTGATCGCCCGCCTCCACCAGACCGGGGCCATCGCCATCGTCGCGGCCGATCCGCTGGCGCTGGCGCTCCTGAAATCGCCGGGCGAAATGGGCGCCGATATCGCCATCGGCTCCACCCAGCGCTTCGGCGTGCCGGTCGGCTACGGCGGCCCGCACGCGGCCTACATGGCGGTCAAGGACGCGCACAAGCGCTCCATGCCCGGCCGCCTCGTCGGCGTCTCCGTCGATGCCCGCGGCAACCGCGCCTACCGCCTGTCTCTGCAGACCCGCGAGCAGCATATCCGTCGCGAGAAGGCCACCTCCAACATCTGCACGGCCCAGGTACTGCTGGCCGTGATGGCCTCAATGTATGCCGTCTTCCATGGCCCCAAGGGAATCAAGGCGATAGCGCAAAGTGTTCACAAAAAGACCGTGCGCCTTGCGATGGGACTTGAAAAACTCGGCTACCGCGTTGAACCGGAAGCATTTTTCGACACCATCACCGTCGATGTCGGCAAGCTTCAGGGCATCATCCTGAAAACCGCGGTGGCCGAAGGCGTCAACCTGCGCAAGATCGGGGACGACAGGATCGGGATTTCTCTTGATGAACGCTCGCGCCCGGTCACGCTGGAGGCCGTCTGGCGGGCATTTGGCGGAGACTTCGAGGTCTCGGCCTTCGATCCGGAATACAGACTTCCGGAAAATCTCCTAAGAACAACGGATTACCTGACGCACCCGATCTTCCACATGAACCGCGCGGAAAGCGAGATGACCCGCTACATCCGCCGGCTTGCGGACCGCGATCTGGCGCTTGACCGGGCCATGATCCCGCTCGGCTCCTGCACCATGAAGCTTAATGCGACCGCCGAGATGCTGCCGATCACCTGGCCGGAATTCTCGGAGATCCATCCCTTCGCGCCTGCCGATCAGGCCGAGGGTTACCGCCACATGATCCAGGACCTCGCCGACAAGCTCTGCCAGGTCACCGGCTACGACGCTGTCTCCATGCAGCCCAATTCCGGCGCCCAGGGCGAATATGCGGGGCTCCTGACCATCCGCGCCTACCACGAGGCCCGTGGCGAGGCGCATCGCACCGTCTGCCTCATACCGACCTCCGCGCACGGCACCAACCCGGCCTCGGCCCAGATGGCCGGCATGACAGTGGTTGTGGTGAAGGTCAGCGAGAACGGCGACATCGATATGGATGATTTCCGTTCCAAGGCAGAGGCTTATGCCGACAAGCTCTCGTGCTGCATGATCACCTACCCGTCTACTCACGGCGTGTTCGAAGAGAATGTCCGCGAGATCTGCGAAATCGTTCACACCCATGGCGGCCAGGTCTATATGGACGGCGCCAACATGAACGCCATGGTCGGCCTCGCTCGCCCCGGCGACATCGGCTCCGACGTCTCGCACCTCAACCTCCACAAGACCTTCTGCATCCCGCATGGCGGGGGCGGTCCCGGCATGGGTCCGATCGGCGTCAAGGCGCATCTGGCCCCCTACCTTCCGGGCCACCCGCAGGTGCCAGGTCTCGGCGGCACGGGCGCTGTCTCGGCCGCGCCCTTCGGTTCCGCGTCGATCCTGCCGATCTCCTGGAGCTACTGCCTGATGATGGGCGGCGAAGGGCTGACGCAGGCGACGAAGGTGGCGATCCTCAACGCCAACTACATCGCGGCCCGTCTGAAGGGTGCCTTCGACGTGCTCTATACGTCGTCCAAGGGACGCGTGGCACACGAGTGCATCATCGACACGCGTCCGCTGGCGGCAAGCGCTGGCGTCACCGTGGACGATGTCGCCAAGCGCCTCATCGACAGCGGCTTCCATGCGCCGACCATGAGCTGGCCGGTGGCCGGCACGCTGATGATCGAGCCGACCGAGAGCGAGACCAAGGCGGAGCTCGACCGCTTCTGCGAGGCCATGCTGTCGATCCGCGAGGAGGCACGCGCCATCGAGGAAGGCCGTATGGACCGGGAGAACAACCCGCTGAAGAATGCCCCGCACACGGTCGAGGATCTCGTCGGCGAATGGAACCGACCCTATAGCCGCGAACAGGCCTGCTTCCCGCCCGGCGCCTTCCGGGTGGACAAGTACTGGTCGTCGGTCAACCGCGTCGACAATGTCTATGGAGACCGCAATCTCGTCTGCACCTGCCCTCCGGTGGAGGACTATGCAGAGGCGGCCGAGTAACGGCGGCAAGCAGGCGTCACGCCTCTGAAAATGGTGATGGCCGGGCGTTACATCCGGCCATTCCTCTTACCAGGCACAGCTTCCTTCCGCGCCGGTGGCGTCCGCCGGCAGCGGCGTCGCGTCGGCCTCGGGCGGGAACGTCACCACGAAACGCGCGCCCTCCCGGTAGCTCGTATCAAGGCGGATCGTGCCGCCATGGCTTTCGACGATCCTCTTGGCAATTGCCAGACCGATGCCCGTGCCCTTGTAGACGCTCTCATCGCGATGCAGGCGCTGGAAGAGATCGAAGATCCGCTTCTCGTGGGCAGGCTCGATGCCGATCCCCTCATCCTCCACCACAAGCGTGGAGAACAGCGCATGGCTGCTGCCATAGATGCGGACAACCGGCTGGCGGTCTGGGCGACGATACTTCAGCGCGTTGCCAATGAGGTTCTGCGCCAGCCGCTTCAGGAGTTCCTGATCGCCACTTATCGACGGCAGGCGACCGACCTCGATGCGGGCACCCGTCTCGGAGACCGTCGTTTCCATCAGCGCCATGACATCGCGCACCACGCCGTGCAGGTCCACACAGTGATGCTTGGTGATGCGATGGGCGATCTGGGCATATTCCAGAAGATTCTGGATCAGCCGCTGCATGCGCTCGGCGCTCTGCCGGATGTTGCCGGCATAGAAGGCCAGTTCGCCATGCCTGCCGTCTGCGAGATCTTCCACGAGCATCTCGGAGAAGCTTGCGATGTGGCGCAGCGGCGCCTTGAGGTCGTGGGCCACCGTCGCGGCAAAGAGGCTGAGAGCTTCGTTACGGCGCTTGAACTCCGTCACGTCGCGCCCCACAGCGACGAATTCCGTCGGCTCGTTCTCGCCAAGGACGGCCACGAAGGTCCATTCGACAACGCATACGCTGCCATCCGCCTGCGGATGGACCGCTTCGTAGCTGGCACGGAGCCTGTCGGCAGACAGCCCCTCCAGCGTCCGCCGAAGGATGTCGCGGCGCTCCTCTACAACAAGCTCCAGAATGTTGCGCCCGACATTGTCCTCGATCGGCCGATTGAAGAAACGCGCATAGCCGTCGTTGACGAACAGCACCGTGAGATCCCGCGAAATGCGGCAGACCATCTCGGGTAGGTTTTGCAGGAGCGTCAGATATTCCCGTTCGCGCCGCTCGACCGCCGTCAAGGCGGCCTGAACCTCCGTTACGTCCACGCGCAGCGCAACGGTGCTGCCATCGGGCATGCGGCGGTCCACGCAGCGCCAGAGGCGGCCATCGGCATAGCGCAGGATCTTGAACGGCGACGACACCAGCCGCAACGTCGCCAAGCGGCTATCCGCCCAGGCCAGACGCTCGGCATCGGTGTCGAACTGCCCGAAGGACCCGGACCGGGAGGCGAGATCGATGATCTCGCTGCCGGTCATGCCGGCCTTGATGTCCACATCGCCAAAGAGCCTGCGGTAGGCCGCATTGAAGATCACCAGGCGCTCATCCTTGTCGTAGATGGCGAAACCCTGGTCGATCGTGCCGAGAGCCGCATCCAGCAGACGCTCCGCGTCCTTGTGCTTCTCCTCGAGCCGGATCATCGGCGTCACATCGGTGATGACCCCGATAAAGCCGCTGACGGTGCTGTCTGCGGCGTTGACGAGGGTCGATCGCATCTGGCCCTGGAAAATCGATCCATCCGAGCGCTGAAAGCTGTAGAGAGAGTCGACCGATACCTGCGTGATCGCTTCACGTTCCCGCTTCGTCAGGCAGGTCTGATATTCCTCGTCGGATGCAAACAGCAGGCGAACCGGTTGATCGATCAGATCATCAAGCGCGTAGCCGAACAGCTTCAAAGCCGCTGGATTGGCCGCACGAAGACGCTTCTGCGGATCGGCAAAGAAAACCGCGCTCGGGAAATCCCTGAAAAGGGCCTGGACAACATAGTCCTGCTGAAAGGGCATCAAAGACACCAGGATGGGACGCCAATTCCCTATAAACGGTGCCGGGCCTGTTGCAAACGGCGCGCAACCAGATTTCGCGCCATCCGGGCGTTCGCCCGCAGTTACGGTCTGTGCAATCGTCAATTCTAGCTAGGCTGATGACCGTGCAGGGCGCGCCCTCAGGTGCCGGCAGCCGGGACAACCGGGTTGCCCTGAGCCGCCAGGGCGGCAAGGTCGGCCGGCTTCAGTTCGACAGACTCGCCGCAACCGCAGGCCGATGTCTGGTTCGGATTGTGGAAGGTGAAGCCCGAGCGAAGCGTCGTCACCTCGAAGTCCATCTCGGTGCCGAGCAGATAAAGCACGGCTTCCGGTGCCACCCAGACCTTGGCACCGTCGCGCTCCACAAGGTCGCCCTTCACAGCAGCGTCGGTCACAAGATCGACGGCATATTCCATGCCGGCGCAACCGCCCTTCTTGATGCCGACCCGAATGCCGCGCGCATCGCCGCCGGCATTCTCAACGATCTCCCGCACCCGGCTCGCGGCCGCTTCCGTCAGGCTCATCACTGCAAAGGCCATCTGCCTCTTCTCCTTCGCCGGCCGGGTTCAAGGCCCGGCGGTTCCGTCATGGGCTTCGCAACTTCTATGCGCCGCGAAGCACCTCACCATCCCTAAGGTAATGGCGGATCGTTAATGCTTCAATGGCTTGCCGGCTCAATACCAGCCGACGGCGACCTGTGCCTCTTCGGACATGCGGTCGGGCGTCCACGGCGGATCGAAGGTCATGGCAACCTCGACGCCGGATACGCCTTCGACGGCGCCCACGGCATTCTCGACCCAGCCCGGCATCTCGCCGGCGACCGGGCAGCCCGGCGCGGTCAGCGTCATGTCGATCTTGACCAGACGGTCGTCCTCGATATCGATCTTGTAGATCAGGCCAAGCTCGAAAATGTCGGCGGGGATTTCGGGGTCGTAGACCGTCTTCAGCGCGGCGATGATATCGTCCGACAGGCGGGCCAGTTCCTCGGCCGGAATGGCGGAATGGACGATGCCGTCGCGCACGTCGATCTTCTCTTCGGTGGATTCAAGGCTCATCGGGCATTCCTCAGGAAAAGAAGCGGCGGGCATGTTCCAGCGCCGCGACCAGACTATCGACTTCGGCGCGCGTGTTGTAGAGGCCGAAACTCGCGCGGCATGTGGAGGTGACGCCGAAGCGTTTCAAGAGCGGCTGGGCGCAATGGGTTCCGGCGCGAACGGCAATGCCGGCGCGGTCGATGACCATCGAGACGTCATGGGCATGAATGCCCTCGATCTCGAAGGAGAAGATCGAGCCCTTGTCCGGCGCCGTGCCGAAGACGCGCAGTGCCTTCACGCCGGCCAGCTGCTCGGCCGCGTAGCGGGCCAGATCCGCCTCGTGGGCGGCGATAGCGGCACGGCCGATCCCGTCCATGTAATCAAGCGCATAGCCGAGACCGATCGCCTGTACGATGGGCGGCGTGCCGGCCTCGAAGCGGTGCGGCGGGTCGTTGTAGGTGACGCCGTCCTCGGAGACATCGATGATCATCTCGCCACCGCCCATGAAGGGGCGCATCTCCTTCAGGCGATCCATCTTGCCATAGAGAACGCCGATGCCGGAGGGGCCGTACAGCTTGTGACCGGTCATCACATACCAGTCGCAGTCGATGTCCCTGACATCAACGGGCAGATGCACGGCGCCCTGCGAGCCATCGACCAGCACCGGAATGCCGCGCTCCCGGGCGATGCGGCAGATCTCCTTGACCGGAACGATAGTGCCAAGCGCGTTCGACATGTGGGTGATCGCGATCAGCTTGGTCTTGTCGCTCAGGCACTTGACGAAATCATCGATATGAAAGGCACCCTGATCGTCCACCGGCGCCCAGACAATCTTGGCGCCCTGCCGCTCGCGGATGAAATGCCAGGGCACGATGTTGGAGTGGTGCTCCATGATCGAGATGACGATCTCGTCATCGGGTCCAAGCTTCGGCATGCCGTAGCCATAGGCGACCGTGTTGATCGCCTCGGTCGAGGATTTCGTGAAAATGATCTCGTCCACGGAGCCGGCATTGAGGAAACGGCGCACCTTCTCGCGGGCTGCCTCGTAGGCGTCGGTCGCCGCATTCGAGAGGAAATGCAGGCCGCGGTGCACATTGGCATATTCGTTGGAATAGGCATGGGCGACGGCGTCGATCACCACCTGCGGCTTCTGGGCAGACGCGCCGTTGTCGAGATAAACCAGCGGCTTGCCGTAGACGCTGCGCGACAGGATCGGGAAATCCTTGCGGATCGCCTCCACGTCATAGGCTGCCGGGGCGGCGCCGGGCTGTGCGGGATGAATGCCGGTCATTGCGGATCACCTTGGCCGGAGCCGGAATTGCGGGTCGCCCGCGCGGCTCGTTCAATCACGGGACCGGCCCCTGAAAGGCGGGCCGGTCATCCTCGTCGTTTTTCGCGTGTCAGATCGAATGCCGGTCGAGCCAGGTTTCGATGACGCCTTCCAGCGCCTCCACCAGCGGCTCGTCGTCCAGTTCTTCCACGACCTCGGCCACGAAGGCCTTGATCAGCAGGGCGCGCGCCTTGGGGGCCGGAATGCCGCGAGCCTGCAGGTAGTAGAACTGCGTGGGATCGATATCGGCAACCGTGGCGCCATGGCCGCACTGCACGTCGTCAGCGAAGATCTCCAGCTCCGGCTTGGCCGAGAGATCGGCATCGTCGGAGAGCAGCAGCGTGTTGCACGCCATCTTCGCATCGGTCTTCTGGGCATCCGGCGCAACCCGGATCTGGCCCTGGAAGACACCGCGGGCGCGATCGAACAGCACGTTGCGGATGATCTCCGTCGAGGTCGTGTTCGGCACGTCGTGGCCCATTGTGAAGGTCACGTCGGTGTGCGTCTCGCCGCCCATGAGGTTGACGGCGCGCAAGGTGAGATCGGCACCCTCGCCCACGACGGCGCCATGGATTTCCTGGCGCACCAGCTTGCCGCCGGCATTGATGACGAAGAGCGTCAGCTTGGCCTCTTCGCCGATCGTGAAACGGATCTGGCCGAGATGGCTGTCGGCCTCCCCCTGCTGCTGCACGATGACATAGGTGACATCGGCGCCCTTGCCGACCGTGAGATCGGTGACCGCGGTGACCAGGCTCGGCGCTGTATCGCTGGACACGTGCCGTTCGATCAGGGTTGCCGTAACGCCCTCATCGACGCGGACCGGCAGGCGCGCATGGCTCTGGCCGCGTGCCTGAACCACCTGCACCTCGATCGGATTCTCAAGGTCTGCGTCGCTGCCGATGGTGAGCGAGAGGCCGTCCTTGACGAAGGCACCGTTGAGGCGGCCGATCGCATCGTCCCTGCCGCGGTCGGCAAGATCGGATGCGGCGCTGCCGTCCTCGAGCGCGGCACCATAGGAGGCGACGGCAACGCCCTTCGGGGCGCCCTTGATGCTTGCCTTGCCGTCGAGGATCGACAGCACATGCGCACCATCGACAAGCGGCGCCACCGTTCTGGTGGACGCCGCCGGATCGACGGCCGGCACGGCACGCAGCAGCGCGCGCAGGTCCGTATAGTGCCAGGCCTCGACGCGGCGGGTCGGCAGGCCTTCGACACGCACGGCATGCAGCAGCCGGTCGCGGGCGGAGATGACGGCGGCATCGCCCGGCAGTTCGCCGGCGGCCGCATCGAACGCATCCAGCAGCGCCTGTTCGGCGACCGTCAGCGTGATGGGAGCATGAACATTCATCGGATCAATCCTTCCCCCACCCGATCAGGCGGCCGCACCGATGATGTCGGCATAGCCATTGGCCTCAAGCTCATGGGCGAGCGTCTTGTC
Organism: Rhizobium sp. SG2393; assembly: GCF_042610495.1. NCBI lineage: Bacteria > Pseudomonadati > Pseudomonadota > Alphaproteobacteria > Hyphomicrobiales > Rhizobiaceae > Rhizobium > Rhizobium sp. SG2393. Next base: position 641,535 of record NZ_JBHGAP010000001.1, on the reverse strand, counting down.
GCCGGACTTGATGACCTGGCCCTTGTAGAGAACATGGACCGTATCCGGCACGATGTAGTCCAGCAGGCGCTGGTAGTGGGTGATGACGATGGTGGCGCGATCGGGCGAGCGCAGCGCGTTCACGCCGTCGGCGACGATCTTCAGCGCGTCGATATCGAGGCCGGAGTCGGTTTCGTCGAGCACGCAGAGCTTCGGTTCCAGGAGCGCCATCTGCAGGATTTCGGCGCGCTTCTTCTCGCCGCCGGAGAAGCCGACGTTGAGCGGACGCTTCAGCATGGCGGGATCGATCTGCAGGCCGCCGGCGGCTTCCTTGACGCGGCGCATGAAGTCCGGCGTCGTCAGCTCGTCCTCGCCGCGCGCCTTGCGCTGCTCGTTCATCGCCACCTTCAGGAACTGCATGGTGGCAACGCCGGGGATTTCGACCGGATATTGGAAGGCCAGGAAGATACCCTTTGCGGCGCGCTCGGCCGGATCCAGCTCGAGAATGCTCTCGCCGTTGTAGAGAATGTCGCCGGAGGTGACCTCATAGTCTTCGCGGCCCGACAGGATGTAGGAGAGCGTCGACTTGCCGGAGCCGTTCGGGCCCATGATGGCAGCGACTTCGCCGGCCTTCACGGTGAGGTTCAGGCCACGGATGATCTCCGTCTCGGTGTCGGCGATCTTGGCATGAAGGTTCTTGATTTCAAGCATGGTGGTGTTCCTGAGCATGGGGCGGTTCAAGGGCCGCCTGTTTGATCGTCATACGGGAGACTTGCGCCTCACCGTCAATGTCCTGCGAGACAGTCGTCCATCAACGTCCCCGCCTCTTTCATCAGCGCCTCGATCTTCGGGACCAGGGCGTCAAATTTCGTCTCGTCAAAATCCGCCACTGTCCCTTTCGGGCTTGGATAGCGAAAACGCGTCGCAGCCGGCGACAACTCATCCAGCTCGACAAATGTCTCGAACAGGACGTGGTCCTTGCCGAGAAGTTCGGCCAGCGCACGGATGTTGTGCATGGGACCGGCAGGTATCCCCGCCACTTCCAGTACCCCGCGCAACAGCTTTTCCACCGACTGCTGCAGGAAGTAGGCAGCCTGACGCCGGTGCTTCACTTTAATTTCCAGCGCGACCTCAAACTCTTCCTGTGCCAATTGGCGGAAGGCGCGGATGCGCTGGTGCCGCAGTTCCTCGGGCGTCATGCCGGCACATCTCCATAGAGAAGGCGTCCATGATCGACCACCTGACGCACGAAAGAGGTCTTGAGCCCGAGGCTTGCGTGAAAGACATCGAGATCGCACGGCACGATATCCGCACCGATTCCCGTGCCCTTCAGCGGCGCATAGACCTTGTCGTAGTCATCCCCGTCGAAAGCACCGTTTTCGCGCGCCACGACGAGGATGTCGAAATCGCTATCGGGCCTCGCCCCGCCGCGCGCGCGGCTGCCGAACAGCCAGATCATCTGGGGGTCGAGCGCTCCCACCAGCCGGTGGACAATGTCCGCCAGCGCAGCCTCTTCGCTGCCGAGCGAACCGAAGTTCGCCCGGACGGCAGGCTGAACAGGGTGGGAGAGCGATGCCATCAGCCGACCGACCCTTCCAGCGAGATCCCGATCAGCTTCTGCGCTTCGACCGCAAATTCCATCGGCAGTTCCTGGATGACTTCCTTGACGAAGCCGTTGACGATGAGGGCGATGGCCGCTTCTTCCGGGATGCCGCGCTGGAGGCAGTAGAAGAGCTGATCTTCGGAGATCTTCGATGTGGTGGCTTCGTGCTCGAACTGGCAGGTCGAGTTCTTCGCCTCGATGTATGGCACCGTGTGGGCGCCGCACTTGTCGCCGATCAGCAGCGAGTCGCACTGGGTGAAGTTGCGGGCATTCGTCGCCTTGCGGTGGGCCGAGACCTGGCCGCGATAGGTGTTCGACGAGAAGCCCGCCGAGATGCCCTTGGAGATGATGCGGCTCGACGTGTTCTTGCCGAGATGGATCATCTTGGTCCCGGAGTCGATCTGCTGATGGCCGTTCGACACGGCAATCGAGTAGAACTCGCCGCGGCTGTCGTCGCCGCGCAGAATGCAGCTCGGATATTTCCAGGTAATGGCCGAACCGGTCTCGACCTGCGTCCAAGAGATCTTGGAGCGCGCACCGCGGCAATCACCGCGCTTGGTGACGAAGTTGTAGATGCCGCCCTTGCCTTCCTTGTCGCCCGGATACCAGTTCTGGACGGTGGAATACTTGATCTCGGCATCATCGAGCGCCACAAGCTCCACCACGGCGGCGTGCAGTTGGTTCTCGTCGCGCTGCGGTGCCGTGCAACCTTCGAGATAGGAGACGTAGGCGCCGTCTTCGGCGATGATCAGCGTACGCTCGAACTGGCCGGTGTTCTTCTCGTTGATGCGGAAATAGGTCGACAATTCCATCGGGCAGCGCACGCCCTTGGGAACGAAGACGAAGGAGCCGTCGGTGAAGACGGCGCAGTTCAGCGTCGCGTAATAATTGTCCGTCGGCGGGACCACCGAGCCGAGATACTTCTTCACCAGTTCCGGATGCTCGCGGATGGCTTCGGAGATCGACATGAAGATCACGCCGGCCTTCTTCAGCTCCTCCTTGAAGGTGGTGACGACGGAGACGCTGTCGAACACGGCATCGACGGCGATCTTCGAGGTCTTCACGCCCGCCAGGATTTCCTGTTCGCGCAAGGGAATGCCGAGCTTCTCATAGGTGCGCAGCAGCTCGGGATCGACCTCGTCAAGCGACTTCGGGCCGCTCTGGTTCTTCGGTGCGGCATAGTAGTAGAGATCGTTGAAGTCGATCTTCGGATAATCGACGCGCGCCCAGTCCGGCTCGTCCATGGTGAGCCAGCGGCGATAGGCGTCGAGGCGCCATTCGAGCATCCAGTCCGGCTCCTGCTTCTTGGCGGAGATGAAGCGGATGATCTCTTCGGACAGGCCCTTGGGCGCCTTGTCCATTTCGATGGTGGTCTCGAAACCGTATTTGTACTGGTCCACGTCAATCTGGCGGACCTGGTCGATCGTTTCCTGCACGGCAGGCATGTCGGTCTCCAATCTTGCCGGAGAAAAGGTCCGGCAGCTTGTCGTTCGATACGTCTTTCACGGCGTATCGCTCATGTAGTGGTTAAAAGGATGGATTCACCCCTTTTGCCAAGCGGAAAATTGCATTTCCGCAGGTTCTTTGCCGCTCAGGCGGCCGCATCCGTCTTTCTGCGCCTTGCAGCGATTTTCCCGAAGACGGCCAGAAAGCGCTCGGCATCCGCATCGGACGTCGTGGTACCGATCGACAGCCGAAGCGCGCCGCGCCGGGCATCCTGGCCCATGGCAACCAGCACGTGGCTCTCGCCCACCTTGCCAGAAGAGCAGGCCGAACCGGCCGATAGCGCGACCCCTTCGAGATCGAAGGCAATCTGGCCCGTCTCAGCCGGCAGGCCCGGCAACGTGAAGAAACTCGTGTTGGCAAGCCGCGGACCATCGACGCCATGAATGATGACATCCGGCGCCAGACGTCGCATTCCGGCCTCGATCCCATCCCGGCGAGCGGCGATGGCGGCATTGCGCGCCTCGAGGTTTTCCGCAGCCATCCGTGCGGCCGCGCCGAATCCGGCGATAGCGGCGACATTCTCCGTACCGGAGCGATGGCCCTTCTCCTGACCGCCGCCCGTCACCAGCGGCGGCGGCATCATCACCTCACCGGCCGAGACGAGGGCTCCAGCCCCTTTCGGGCCGCCGATCTTGTGGGACGACAGAATGAGGAAATCGCAGCCGATCGCAGCCAGCGACAGCGGCAGGCGCCCCGCTGCCTGCACCGCATCCACGACAAAAACGCCGCCTGCCCTGCGGACGATCTCGGCGACCTCCGCGACAGGCTGAACGATGCCGCTCTCATTGTTGGCGAGCATCACCGCCACCATCGGCAGGCCAGCGGCGGTATCATGAGCCAAAAGAAGAGCCGACAGTGCGTCGAGATCCACCACACCCGCCGGCGTCACCGGAATTTCCGTTACCCGGTCTGCCGGAAAACGGCCACCGGCGCGGATCGCCGGATGTTCGATGGCGGACACATAGAGGTGACTGACGGCAAGCGGTGCCCGGCCCATCCGCAGCACAGGCGACAGGGCGAGGCTGGAGGCTTCTGTCGCGCCGCTGGTGAAGACCACATGGGCCGGCTTTGTGCCGACGAGCGCGGCCACGTCGCGGCGCGCGGTTTCAATGACGGCACGGGCGGCACGGCCCTCGCGATGAACGGAGGAGGCATTGCCCGGAAGGGAAAGGGCCGACAGCACGGCATCGCGCGCAGCCGGGTCGAGCGGCGCGGTTGCGTTCCAGTCCATGTAAAGCCGTGGTTCCGTCATGTGACCGATCGACACCCTCTCAGGAGCCCTGCCCCCGATCATGTGTCATTTTCCTTGAAATCCGGATGGCGCTTGCCGTAAGACACCACACTCACAACCGAGACCTTCGACGCGTCAGCGCCCGATCCAGTTTTGAATAATTCTAAACTGATTTCTAGGTAACCTGACTGATTTCGTCAAGACTTGTCATGCGGCCGGGATGGCTTATTTCCGGTCGAAAACGCCCGGAGACCCCATGCCCGAAATCATCTTCAACGGACCTGCAGGCCGCCTCGAAGGGCGCTATCAGCCGTCGAAGCAGAAGAGCGCGCCGATTGCGATCATTCTGCATCCGCACCCGCAGTTCGGCGGGACGATGAACAACCAGATCGTCTATCAGCTTTTCTATATGTTCCAGAAGCGCGGCTTCACCACGCTTCGCTTCAATTTCCGCGGCATCGGCCGCAGCCAGGGCGAATTCGACCATGGTGCCGGGGAACTGTCCGATGCGGCCTCGGCGCTCGACTGGGTGCAGAGCCTGCATCCAGATTCGAAGAGCTGCTGGGTGGCCGGCTATTCCTTCGGCGCCTGGATCGGCATGCAGCTTCTGATGCGCCGTCCGGAGATCGAGGGCTTCATGTCGATCGCGCCGCAGCCCAACACCTACGACTTCTCCTTCCTCGCCCCCTGCCCCTCGTCGGGGCTCATCGTGTCCGGCGATGTGGACAAGGTAGCGCCGGAAAAGGATATTCTCGGACTTGTCGAGAAACTGAAGGCGCAAAAGGGTATCCTGATCACCCATAAATCGGTGCCGGGCGCAAACCACTTCTTCAACGGTCAGGTGGAAACACTGATGGCCGAATGCGAAGACTATCTGGATCGCCGTCTTTCCGGCGAACTGGTTCCCGAGCCTGCGGCGAAGCGCATCCGGTAAGAATTCCTTTTCGTTCCTTCAGGCGGGCACCATCATGGTCGATCGTTCCACCGTTCCTGCTCCTGCCGATGCCGAAGCGCGTCGGGCCGTGGCGCCCGTGGTGTGCTACCCGGTCTCGACCCTGCCGCCGGCACCGATGGGCCTGCTGGCGGCGGCACGCGAAACGATGGAGAAGATCGATGCGGTCGTGGTCCCGCCGCGCGAGGGGCGGACCTTCAAGGTGCCGCAGGGCCATTTCTTCCGCATCGTCAGCATCGAGGGGCCGCAGGTCGGCGACCTCAACCTGTGGAACGCCAACGATCTCAAGGAGCGATTCTTCTCCGGCAAGACGCGGGCGCTGCACGCCACACATGTCACGACCGGCGATCGCCTCTGGAGCAACCTGCCGCATCTGCGGCCCATGGCAACCATCACCCATGACACGCTCGGCTGGTACGGTTTTGACGAACATGGCGGCGGTGTGCATGACGTGATCGGCACGCGGTGCGATCCCTATACGCACAAGCTGTTGAGCGGCGGCGGCGATTATCACCACTGCTGCCACAACAACCTGACGCGGGCGCTTGCCGGCGAAACCGGTCTTTCGATCAGTGAAGCCGAGCCGCATGTGCATGACGTGCTGAACGTCTTCATGTGCACCGGCTTCACCCGCGATACGCAGCAGTATTTCATGAAGGCAAGCCCGGTGCGGCCGGGTGATTTCCTCGAGTTCTTCGCCGAGATCGATCTCCTGGGCGCGCTGTCGGCCTGCCCCGGCGGCGATTGCGGCACGGTGCATTCGAGCGACGAGGCGCGCTGCCATCCGCTCCTCGTTGAAATCTACAAGCCCGATCCGGCAAGCCTTGCCGGCTGGACCCCACCGGCGCTGAACGCCTACGACTTCAAAGCCTGATCACGGACGTTCTTCCGGCCGGGCCAGCACGCCGCCTGTCATCGGGGCGGAAACACCCGTCGTGCCGGGATAGGTGAGCGCAAGCCCTTTCAGCGAACGAACCGCGAGATAGGCCCAGGCTTCCGCCTCCATGGCCGCGCCATCGAAGCCGGCATCCGTCGCCGTCACGACGGTGGCGTCGCCGGCAAGGGCGGCCAGTTCCTCCAAGATGACGGGATTGCGCGCCCCGCCGCCGGAGACGATCCAGCATCGCGGCTTCTCCGGCAGACGCCGCGCCGAGGAAAGCACGGCGGCCGCCGTGACATGGGCGAGCGTGCGGGCGCCGTCCGCCAACCCGATCTCTCCCTTGGCGGGCGGTGTGAAATCGCCGCGATCCAGCGACAGCAGGCGGTTCGACGTGAAGAAGGGATGGGCGAGGTAGCGCTGCGCCAGCGCTGCGTCCACCGCCCCGGTCGCCGCCACCTGCCCGTCGCGATCGATGGGGGGCCGGTCATGGGCCGCCATCCACTGGTCGATCAGCATGTTGCCGGGGCCGCTGTCGAATGCTGCCAATGCGCCATCCGTGCCGATAAAGGTCAGGTTAGAGATCCCGCCGATATTCAGGAAGGCAACCGGGCGCGGCAGATCTGCCGGAAGACTGGAGGCGAGTGCTGCATGATAGGCCGGGATCAGCGGTGCACCCTGCCCGCCCGCCGCCATATCGGCGGCCCGCATGTCGTAGACGGTGGCAATGCCGGTTTCCCGCGCCAGCAGCGCGCCGTCGCCGATCTGGACGGTCAGGCGCTCCAGCGGGCGGTGCAGCACCGTCTGACCGTGAAAGCCGATGACATCCACCGCATCTTCTTTGAGACCAAAGGCGGCCAGCGAATCCCTGACGGCGACGGCATGCAGCAGCGTCAGGTCGCGTTCGAGGTCGGCAAGTGCACCCGGCCGGTCGGTGCGGTCACGGATGGCGAGAGCATCCTTCAGGCCGCTCTCCAGCCGGCGGCGAAAGCCGTCCGTATAGGGCGTGTCATGGAAGCCAAAGCGGTCCACAAAGCCCTCCCCGTCGGTGACGATCACCGCGGCGTCGATGCCGTCCATCGAGGTGCCGCTCATCAACCCGAGTGCGGTGAACCGTCCGTCCTTCATGCGCGACTTTTCCAATCCGGGCGCGGTCTTCCGCCTGCCCTTTGCCTGCCTTCCGAAACAGTGCTAAAGCGCCGGGCGTCGAACCGCAACGTCCGAAAGTCTCATCCATGTCCGCATTCAAGTCCGAATTCCTGCACACGCTCAGCGAGCGCGGCTTCATTCATCAGATCTCCGATGAAGCCGGCCTCGACGCCCTGTTCGCCAAGGAAAGCGTGACGGCCTATATCGGTTTCGACCCGACGGCGCCGAGCCTGCATGCCGGCGGCCTGATCCAGATCATGATGCTGCACTGGATGCAGAAGACCGGTCACCAGCCGATCTCGCTGATGGGCGGCGGCACCGGCATGGTGGGCGACCCCTCCTTCAAGGACGAGGCGCGCCAGCTGATGACGGTCGATACGATCGAGGGCAACATCGCCTCCATCAAGCGCGTATTTTCGAATTACCTGAACTACGATGCCGGCCCGAAGGGCGGCGCGCTCATGATTAACAATGCCGACTGGCTGCGTGGTCTCAACTACCTCGAATTCCTGCGCGATGTCGGCCGCCACTTCTCCGTCAACCGCATGCTGTCCTTCGACAGCGTCAAGACGCGGCTTGACCGCGAGCAGTCGCTGTCCTTCCTCGAATTCAACTACATGATCCTGCAGGCCTACGATTTCGTGGAGCTTTACCAGCGCACCGGCTGCCGGCTGCAGATGGGCGGTTCGGACCAGTGGGGCAACATCGTCAACGGCATCGACCTCGGCCACCGCATGGGCACGCCGCAGCTCTACGCGCTGACCTCGCCGCTGCTGACCACCTCCTCCGGCGCCAAGATGGGCAAGTCGGTCAACGGCGCCGTCTGGCTGAACCCGGACATGCTGTCGGCCTATGACTTCTGGCAGTACTGGCGCAATACGGAAGACGCCGATGTCTCGCGCTTCCTGAAGCTCTACACGACGCTGCCGATGGACGAGATTGCCCGGCTGTCGGCGCTGGGCGGCTCGGAGATCAACGCGGTGAAGAAGATCCTCGCCACCGAAATCACGGCCATGCTGCATGGTCGCGAAGCGGCCGAGCAGGCGGCGGAGACGGCGCGCAAGACTTTCGAGGAAGGCGCGCTCGCCGACAACCTGCCTTCGGTCGAGGTGCCCACGGCGGAGCTTGAGGCCGGTGTCGGCCTTCTCGCGCTTATCGTCCGCGCCGGCCTTGCCGCCTCGAACGGCGAAGCCCGTCGCCATGTTCAGGGCGGTGCGGTGCGCGTCAACGATACCGCCATGTCGGATGAACGCCGCCTTGTCGGCACGGCCGATGTGACCGCCGACGGCGTGATCAAGCTCTCGCTCGGCAAAAAGAAGCACATTCTCGTGCGTCCAACCTGATGGATTGACGGCTCTGCCGCGGCACATCAAAGGGTCGGGTGGAAGCCCGGCCCATTTCTTTGTCTATTGAAATTCGAAGATCGAGCGGAAGACGCCGGGCGCGATGATCGAGAGGGGATTGATCGTCAGGCGCGGCTTGTCGAAGGGGCCGTCGAGCTTGAAGGTGATGCCGAGCAGGCCACGGTCGCGGCCGTTGCCGAGGATCACGCCGATCAGTGGCAGTTCGCCGAAGAGACGATTGAGGCCATAGGCCGGCATGAAGGTGCCGGTCATGTCCATGTTGGCGCGCCTGTCACGCACCGTGCCCTGGAAGGTCGCGCCGACATCAACGCCGCGCACCACGCCCGATTCGACCCGCAGCGCACCCTGGTCATAGAGGAGCTCCGCATAGCCGCGCTCGAAGCGGGCGGTGCTGACGTCGATGTCGCGCTTGACGGCCTCGTTCAGGCTGCGTCCGTCGGCGCCTGACGGTGTGGAGACCATGGAGCGCAGCTTGCTCTCGTCCACCAATGCGAACTTGCGGATGTCGATGGCCCCGCGCCACGAATTCGCGCCGCGGTCGCGCAGCTTGAGATTCAACAGGCCGCCCCGCATGTTGCGATAGATATCGGCAAAGCGGGCAACTGCACCCGCGTCACCGCTCGTCATCTCGATGATGGAATCGCCGCCCTCGCTGACAAGGTTCGCGGCGACAGCCTGGCCGCTTCCCGTTTCAGCGGCAAGCTTGAGGCCAGTGATCTCGCCACCGCGTGCGGCATATTTCAGGGTCACTCCCGAGAGGCTTTCCCCATTGAAGCCTGCAAGCCGGTCGAGCCTTGCATTCAGGGCGACGGAGGGGTTGTTGCTGACACTCCCATCCGCCCCGGCGCCAGTTTCATCCGAGGATTTCAGGCGCGCCAGAAGCGTGCGGATATCGGCCGAAGCGCCTGACACATCAACCGCGTATCCATTGGCGGCCCGGGCGATCTCGGCCGCGAAGCTGTCGCCGGTGGTCAGCCGCACGTCCGAGAAACGCGCCTTCTGAAGACCGCCCTTATCGACCGTCATCGCGCCTGCAAAGCCGAAGCCATCACCCTCGAAGTCGACGTCGCGAAGCTCCAGCGCGCTGCCCTCGCCTTTCTCGACGGTGAAATTCAGCCTGGCGCCAATCCCAGCGCCCTTGCGCCAGCCAATGAAGGGCAGCGTGACGCCGGCGCGGCCAAGATCGGCGCTCACCGTCTGCCGGTCATTTTCGCCAAGTGCGACCTCCACCGCGATGCTGCCATCAATGACTTCCTTGAGGGCGGGCACCAGACGATGGAGATCGGCGGCCTTGATCGTACCGCTGGCGGTGCGGCTGCGCTTCACATCAGCCTTGCCGTCGACCGGCTCCACGACGGCCAGGTCAAGCGGCACGCCATCCACCTTGGCGCTTGCATCCAGCGTCAGCTCGCGATTGTCGATCCGCAGGCGGCCGTCGATGGCGCTGAGCGTGCGGCCCGCCAACGGCGTCGCAAGGCTGACGCCGGACAGCGTCATCTCGGTCTGCCACACGGGCTTCGGAGGGTTCTGCGCAGAAACGAGGCCGAAGCGGGCGCCGACCGTGGCGGTCACGGTGCCGGAGAAATCCTCGGGCTTGAACGGGGTCTTTTGCAAGGCCTGGATGGGCCTGTAGGTACCAAGTTCCGCGATCGCATCGGCATTGCCTTCCACGCCGATCTTCATCTCACCCATCAGCGGTTTTTCCGATGTGTCGGGAATGACGAAATCGCCCCCTGTCAGGGCCACGGTGCGGCCGGACGGGAAGAAGGCCGTGCCGGACTTCGCGTTGATCGACAGGCGGGTATTGCTGAGATGGAAGTCGCCGGCCATGTCCCTGACCGGAGGAATATCGCCGGCGACGCTGACGCGCGCACCCTCCATGGCGAAGGTGATGTCGAGATTGGAATTCGGCGCCTCCTTCTGCCCGACCTTGTCGATCGGTTCACCCGGCGGCACATAGACGGAGATGCGACCATTGTTGACCGTGCCGCCATAAATGTTGGCGACGACCCAGCGGCGGCTGGTCTTGCCCATCCACCAGGGCCAGAGCTGCTTGACGGCCGCCGTCTCCAGCCTGTCGGTAATCGCGGCCAGCGACATTTCCGGCGAGGTGTTCGAAAAGCTGAGGGCGAGAGAGCCGAACATCGCGCCAAGCGGCGTCGAAACGGCGAGATCGTTGAATTCGAGACGGTGGTCGGCCGAAAGGTAGCGCCCTTCCGCCTTGGCATCGAAGACGATCGGAGGCTCGTTGACGTCGATCGGCTGGCTGACGCCGCCCTTGACGAGCAGGCTGATCGCAAAGCCCGGCGGTGCACCGACCTCGCGCTGATCGAGATCGACGATCGCCCCGCTCAGCGGAAAGCGTGAAACGCCGAGATTCATCGTTGATGGCAGGATTTCCAGCGAGCGCTTTTCGAAATCGTAGGCCATGGACAGGCGCGACGGTTTGGTTTCGGAATAGGTGCCGCCGGCATCAAAGCGCCCTGCATGGATATCGAGATCCGACGTCAGGACGGCTGGCTTGTCGTTGCCTGCCTTTCGCGCCTCGACCCTCAGGTCTGCAGAGGCATCGAGACCGAAGGCGCTTTCGCTCGCATCCGCGGCACGATGGATGAAGGGCGTCAGCGTCATTCCGGAGACCGTGCCGGACAGCACCTGCATCGCGCCGTCGCGCTGATCGACGTTGAGCGCCAGCAGAGCGGGCACACCATCGACAGAAAAATTGCCGGCAATCCGCATCGACCCATCGGCGAGACGGTCGAAATCGAGGGAGTCAATGTTCAGCGCGATCGGCCTGCGGCGCGGTCCCGCGAAGGTAAAGTCGACATCGGAAATTCGAACCACATGCGTGCCGGAGCGCCCGACGAAATCGGACAGGAGCTCCACCTGCCGGAAGGTTTCATCAAGTACGTCCGGTATGGCAGAGATCTGCGCCTTCGTCAGATCGATCGGCTGGCCGCGCGGCAAGACATCGGGTGACAGCGAAAGCCCGCTGACCTCGATACGGGAAATTGCGATCCTTCCCCGAAAAAGCGCCAGCGGATCGAGCGAAAGCGAAACCGAGTCGGTTTCCAGCATGTTCGTGGCCGAATCAGGCTCCGTGACCGATACATCCCGCGCCTCGAGTGCGAGGGCGCCGGCCGACGTGATGCGCAGAACGGTGCTGCCGACCGATGCCGTCACGTTGCGGCCTATCGCCTTTTCCAGCGCGGTGCGCGCGCGGGCATTCAAGGGTGCATCGAAGGCGCCGGCCTCGATCAGGCCGACCAGCCCTCCGACGGAAACGACGACCAGGATGACGAGCGCAGACAGGAGCTTGACGATGCGCCTGACCATGCGACGGGGCGGCGGACAATCGACGATCAGGGCGTCCTCGGCCTGGGCCGATGGCAAGGCGTCGAGAGCGACAATATCCTGCTTGCGAAAAGCAACCTTCTCGCCGCGAATGTCTCCCATGCCGTCCTGCGTCTCCAAACCCTTATCCCATCTTGTGGCCTGATCCGTCGTCGCGGGCAATCCGTAAAGTTGCCTGCCAGACCGAAAGTGAGCTGCAGCCGGCCCGTCCCCCGAACGTTTGTGGAAAAGCGACCGTCCGAATGGTTCCGTGCTCTTGTCGCGCGGTGTCGGCGCCCTCATTGTGCCGCTGCCAGGCGGCAGCGTCATTTCGGTCCCTCTGTCATCGAAATCCGACCAAAGAAAGGTAACGCCATGACTGAACTGTCGATCGGAAGCCCCGCGCCGGACTTTTCTCTGCCGCGCGACGGCGGCGGGACGGTGTCGCTCGCCGATTTCTCCGGCAAGCGGCTCGTGCTGTATTTCTACCCGAAAGACGACACCTCCGGCTGCACGGTCGAGGCCAAGGCGTTTTCCGAACATGCTGCGGCCTTCAAGGCAGCCGGCGCCGCTATTCTCGGCGTCTCGCCCGACCCGGTGAAGAGCCACGATAAATTCGTGAAGAAACATGAACTTGCCATTCCGCTCGGTGCTGACGAGGATCAGGCCGTCTGCAACGCCTACGGCGTGTGGGTGGAGAAGAGCATGTATGGCAAGAAGTACATGGGCGTGGAGCGCTCAACCTTTCTCATCGGCCCGGATGGCCGCATCGAGAAGATCTGGCCGAAGGTGAAGGTGGCCGGTCACGTCGAAGAGGTTCTTGCGGCTGTCACGGCGGGCAACTGACCGCATGGCGGTGGCTGAAGACCAGCACAGTGTGCCGCGTCCCGATCTGGAGCGGCTGGGGATCGAAAGCCTGCGCGGCGGTGCCGTACAGGCCATCTGCTCGGCCGATCTCGACCGGAAGACCGAGCTTGCGCAGGCGACGGCGCGGCTCTGGCATGCCCGCCGGCTGTCGCTTCGTTCGCCGCGCGATCTGACGGTTCCGGACAGGCCCGGCCGGCCGGACAAACCGGTTCTCACGCCACCGACCCAGGTCAAGAAGCGGTCGCTGCACACGCTGCATGGCCGCATCTCCCTCCTGCACGCGCTCGCCCATATCGAGCTCAACGCCGTCGATCTCGCCCTCGACATCGTGGCGCGATTCGCGACCGAGCGCGTGCCGCAATCCTTCTTTGACGGATGGATGCAGGTCGCCTTCGAGGAAGCCAAGCATTTCCGCATGGTGCGCGACCGGCTGCGCGCTCTCGGCGCCGATTATGGGGATCTTCCCGCCCATGACGGCCTGTGGCAGGCCGCCCACGACACCCGCAACGATCTCACCGCCCGACTGGCCGTCGTGCCGCTCATTCTCGAAGCACGCGGGCTGGATGTGACGCCTTCCCTTCAGGTCGGGCTGCGCGCAGTCGGTGACATCGAGAGTGCCGAGGTTCTGAAAGTCATCTACGAGGACGAGAAGGGCCATGTGGCGGTCGGCGCCAAGTGGTTCCGGTTCCTTTGCGCCCGTGAGCGGAAAGATCCGGCAGCGACCTTCCAGGCGCTCGTGCGCGCGAATTTCCGCGGGCCGCTCAAGGCGCCTTTCAACGACATCGCGCGCGCCGAAGCTGGCCTCACACCCTCGTTCTACCGCTCCATGACGGCAGCTACGAACCACTGAAAGCCCTGAAATACAGGGGTTTCAGGGCGATCGAAAGATTTTGTTAACCTTAACGATGTCTAATCATCCCATCTCGGGACTCGCGAAAACGCGCCACCAGACGGGAGAGACAGGTGTCCTCAAAACGACCGGAAGATCGCGTTTTCGGCAGGCGCGCGACAAGCCATGTGCTGATCCTCGCCAGCGGCGAGAAGGTTCGCCACATGACGGTCCGGCCCTGGATGGCCGCCGTGTCTGTCTGCGTCTGTGCGGCTCTTGCCGTCGGCTATCTCGGTGCGACGGCCTATCTGGTGCTGCGGGACGATCTGATCGGCGGCACGATGGCGCGCCAGGCGCGCATGCAGCATGACTACGAGGATCGCATTGCCGCTCTTCGGGCGCAGGTTGATCGCGTGACGAGCCGCCAGCTTCTCGACCAGCAGGTGGTCGAGGAAAAAGTCGAGACGCTGCTGCGCCAGCAGATGGCTCTCTCCAGCCGCCATGGCAAGCTCGGCGAGCTCATGGACAAGGCCGAAACGATCGGCCTAGACACGGGCGCGACCGACGAAAGCTCCGCCAACGACGGACTGACACCCGGCATCGAACCGCAGGCCTACCAGCCGGACAAGCGCGCGGCCGTGCATGGCGGCGCAGCCGCCATCCAAGGGCTGATCTCCGGACGCGCGCATGCAGATGCTGGGGACGCATCGCCGCCGGCTTTTGATTCGCCGACGCTGCGCAGCGGTACGATCGTCGGCGAGAGTGCGGCCGACAAGGCAGACCGGATGTTTTCCCGCGTGACCCTGTCTCTGAAGTCGATCGAGCGCCAGCAGATGGATCGGATCGCAACCTTGACGGCCAATGCCGACAAGGCCGCATCGGAGATTACCCGCATCCTGCAGCGCACCGGCATCGACCTCCCGGCGCTGCGGACAGCCTCCATCGATACACCCGCCGATGCAGACCCGTCGGTTGAGACCGCCGCGCTCACGACCCAGGATGACGCCGACGCCATCGGCGGGCCGTTCGTGGAGCCGGAGCAGACCGACACATTCAGCCGCTCGCTCGTGGCGCTGGATACCGCGCTGACGCGACTCGATACGGTTCGCAACGAAGCGCGACGGGTTCCCGTCAGCAACCCCGCCCCGACCAGCCCGATCACCAGCCGCTTCGGCAATCGCGTCGATCCCTTCTTCGGACGGCTGGCACTGCATGCCGGCATCGACTTTCGCGCGACGGTCGGCCAGGCCGTGCGGGTGACCGCAGCCGGTACGGTTGTCTCCGCCGGCAAGGCCGGAAGCTATGGCAATATGGTCGAGGTCGATCACGGCAATGGCGTCACGACGCGCTACGCACACCTTTCCGCCATCACGGTCGTCGCAGGCGACAAGGTGCGTCTCGGCCAGACGATTGGCCGTGCCGGCAACACCGGCCGCTCCACCGGCCCGCATCTGCACTATGAGGTCCGCATCAACGGCGAGGCCGTGGATCCCATGCGGTTCCTGAATGCAGGCATCAAGCTTGGGCACTACATCGAGTAGGCCGTGGCTGCAGCAGGTCGTGCGGTTTCACGAGGTCTGCCAGGTCGAATATTCGACTGTTTGCAGTCGTTTTCGTCATTTTTCTTTCGTATTAGACCGCGTTTTCGATGCGAAAAGTGCGAAAACGTCGAAAATTTACTGTTTGGCCGGCTCAACTACCCGGTTTTCTTGACTTCCCGGGCGCTTGGGCTTATGCAGCCCTCACCCGACGGGCCGCTTTCCGCCGGCTAACCAGTGTTCGCTTTCGAACCGGAACGGAAACAGATTTCCCTTTGACCACATTCTCTGATCTTGGCCTGAGCCAAAAAGTCCTGTCTGCCGTCACCGACGCGGGTTACACGATCCCCACGCCGATCCAGGCGGGCGCGATCCCGCCGGCCCTGCAGCGCCGCGACATTCTCGGCATTGCACAGACTGGCACGGGCAAGACGGCATCCTTCGTGTTGCCGATGCTGACGCTTCTCGAAAAGGGTCGGGCCCGGGCGCGCATGCCGCGCACGCTGATCCTCGAGCCGACGCGCGAACTGGCCGCACAGGTGGCCGAAAACTTCGAAAAATACGGCAAGAATCACAAGCTCAATATCGCGCTGCTGATCGGCGGCGTGTCGTTCGACGAGCAGGATCGCAAGCTCGAGCGTGGCGCAGACGTCCTGATCTGCACCCCCGGCCGCCTTCTTGATCACTGCGAGCGCGGCAAGCTGCTCATGACGGGCGTGGAAATCCTCGTCATCGATGAAGCCGACCGCATGCTCGACATGGGCTTTATCCCGGATATCGAGCGCATCGCCAAGCTCATCCCGTTCACGCGCCAGACGCTTTTCTTCTCGGCCACGATGCCGCCGGAGATCCAGAAGCTCGCCGACCGCTTCCTGCAGAATCCGGAGCGCGTTGAGGTATCGGCCCGCTCCTCGACCGCGACCACCGTCACGCAGCGTTTCGTTGCCTGCAACGGCAAGGATTACGAGAAGCGATCCGCGCTTCGCGACCTGATCCGCGCCCAGGAAGACCTGAAAAACGCAATCATCTTCTGCAACCGGAAGAAGGATGTCGCAGACCTCTTCCGGTCGCTGGACCGCCACGGTTTTTCCGTCGGCGCCCTGCATGGCGACATGGACCAGCGCTCGCGCATGACGATGCTGGCCAATTTCAAGGACAACCACATTAAGCTGCTGGTTGCCTCCGACGTTGCTGCACGCGGGCTCGATATCCCCGATGTCAGCCACGTCTTCAACTTCGACGTACCGATCCATGCCGAGGACTATGTGCACCGTATCGGTCGCACGGGTCGCGCCGGCCGGTCCGGTGCCGCCTTCACGCTGGTGACCAAGCGTGACACGAAGTTCTCCGACGCCATCGAGAAACTGATCAATCAGAAGATCGAATGGCTGAACGGCGATCTCTCCGCCCTTCCCGAACCGACGGAACAGGAAGAGCGCGGCCGGCCTGACAAGGGTCGCGACCGCAACAAGCGGAGCGGCGGCCGGGGTCGCGAGAAGGGCGAGCGGGATCGCAGTGATCGCGCGCCGCGCCGGGCTTCGGCCGACGAGATCGTCGCCGAGCTTCCGGAAGTCGCAGTGGAAACGGTTGAAGTCGAACAGAAGGCACCCGACGTGAACGCAGAACGCAAGGCTGATCCCCGCAACAACAATGCACCGCGCTCGGGCCGTCGCGCCCCGCAGCCGGCCGCCAACGACGATAACCGGGATCGCCGCAACCGCTACCGTCGCGACCAGGACGACGGTCCGACGCCGGTTGGCTTCGGCGACGACATTCCGGCCTTCATGCTGATCGCCGGCAAGGCCTGAACCGCCTCCGGCGATGGCCTCCCCAATCACATTGACGCAACGCCCGGGAATCGATTTCCCGGGCGTTGGCGTTGGTCTCGCTATCGTCAGGGATGGCAAGCTCCTGCTCTATCGCCGCCTGCGAGCGCCGGAAGCCGGCTACTGGAACATCGTCGGCGGCAAGGTGGATGCCATGGAGCCCGCCAAGGATGCCGCCCTGCGCGAAGCCATAGAGGAAACCGGTCTTGTGATCGCAGATGCCGAGTTTCTCGGTGTGACGGAGCAGATCATACCGGCCGATGGCCAGCACTGGGTTTCCCTTCTCTACGTCGCGACGCGCTTTTCCGGCGAACCCCGGTTGACCGAGCCAGACAAGCTGTCGGAATTCGGCTGGTTTGCGCTTGATGACCTGCCGACGCCGCTCTCAGCCTTCACGCAGGCCGTCGTTCCGCTTCTTCGTTGACGGTTTGGCGGAAGCGGTCGCTTCATGCCGGACGGCGGCTTCGAAGGCGAGGCGGACCCAGCGCGCCATGTCGTCCGGATCGTCATAGGCGGATTCGGGGATCGACCAGTAGGGCATGTAGGTCTGTTTGCCTGACCTTGCCTGGTAGGCCCAGCGGACGGCGCCGGCATCCTCCAGCGTCGTGGCGCTTTCAGCATCGCCCTTCAGGAGGATGCCACCTTCGAACTCGACGGCAATGATCATGCCCTGGCAGTAGATGCCTTTGCCACCGAACATCCGCCGGATGGAAACGGGCCCCAGACTTTCAAACATCTCTTCGATGGCGGCATTGTCCATCGATGTCTCCCAAGCTTGACGGATACTGTCGACTTCGCAGTTGAGATGCGCAACGCAGGGGCACGAAGGCAGTTCCACCATCCTGACGAAAACGTGAGCGGCTTGTCCACCCCGTAAACCCTTCAAAAACGAGCGAGAATGTCGTCAGAGCGTGTGGTAGGCGCGATTGAGATACAGCAGTGCAGCGTCGGCCTCGCCCAGATGGACGGCCTCGACGGCTCCGATCAGTATCCGATGGGTGCCGACGACTTCGGTCTGCGCCAGGCGGCAATCAAAGACGGCCGGCGCCTGCGCCAGCACCGGCGCGCCCGTGGCAAGCGTGATCCAGTTGCCAAGCGCGAAACGATGCTCGGCAGACAGGCCTTCGCGGCCGGAAAAGGCATCGGCTATCGGCTGCTGGGCAGCCCCCAGCACATGCAGCGCGAAACAGCCCGTTTCGAGGAAGATGTCATTGTTCGGATTGGTCGCGTTGAGGCAGACGAGCACGGTCGCAGGGCTGTCGGAGACCGAGCAGGCGGCCGTGATGGTCACCCCGCGTCGTGTCGCGCCCTCGCCTGTCGTGACGAGTTGGACATGGCCGGCGAGCCGCGCCATGGCGTCGCGGTAAAGCCGCGGGTCGATTTGCGATGATTCCAAAATGTCTCTCCGGATCCTGTCCGGCCTTCTACGTCGCCGCCCTACATAACGGATGTGTGCGAAAGGGGAAGCACATGCGCTTTACCGCAGCATCTTTTCCTTTGACGCCCGTCGTCACACCTTTAAAAAGGCGCCATCCACAACGGAGCAATGCCCTGAAACCGATCCTGCCCATCGCGCTTGCGCTCGGCCTTCTTGCTGGCCCGGCTTATGCCGCGGTGATGCGCGTTGCCGTGGTGGCGCCGCAGTCAGGCCCCTTCCAGATTCTCGGAGACCAGATCCGCGCAGGCGCGACCTTTGCGGCCAAGCAGAAGGATGTGGAGATTGTCGAAATCGACGAAAGCTGCGAGGCCACCGGCAGCGAGGCCGGCGGAAACGGGGATGCGCTCGCCAAGGCTCTCGCCGCCAGTGGCGCACAGGCGGCCATCGGATTTCTCTGCACAGAAGGGCTGGCGGCGGCCCTGCCCGCTCTTGCCGAAGCCGGTATTCCCGCCATCAGCCTCAGCGTGCGATCCGACGTGCTGATGGGCGATGCGCTGAAGAAGGGCTGGCCCTTCTTTCGCCTCGTGCCCGGCCAGGCCGACGAGGCCGAAGCCATTACGGCCTTCATTGCCCGCAACTGGCAGGACGTGCCCTTCGCACTTCTCGACGACGGAACCATCCAGAGCCGCGACCTGACGGAATCGATCCGCAACGGACTGGCCGAAAAGGGCATGAGTGCGGTCTTTACCGATACGTTCCGCCCGGCGCAGGAGCAGCAGATCGCGCTTGTGCGCCGGCTTGCAAAAAGCGGCGCCACCCATGTGTTCACCAGTGGCGATCATAACGACACGGCGATCCTTGCCCGGGACGCGGCATCCGAAAAGCTCTTTCTCCAGGTTCTCGGCGGCGACCAGTTGAACGCTGCCGACCAGACCGTCCCGCTCGCAAACGGCGTGGAGGCCGTCACGCTGCCTGATTACAGCGCCCTGCCCCCGGCAGCGACGATGGTGCAGCAGATGCAGGCAGAGGGCATGGTGGCAGAAGGCTACGTGTTGCCGGCGGCGGCCGCGATTACGCTTGCCGCCGAAGCGCAAGGGTCGGCCGAGGCGACCTCCGTGCCGCTTGCGGAAGCCATCGCCAAGGGTACGTTCCAGACCGCCATTGGCACGGTCAGTTTCACCGGAGCCCGTGACCTTGCACCCTCGCCCTACCGGCTGATGGTCTGGCGAGACGGACGTTTTGTAGAGCCTGATTGATCCGCTGGCGTCAGGCGGCGGTTGTTCGACCCGGTCGCGGATGCTATGCGCGCTGTTGAAGAAGGAGACCCGCCATGAGCCATCCCGTCCGCATCGCGCCTTCGGTCCTTGCCGCCGATTTCTCCCGTCTCGGCGAGGAGGTTCGCGATGTCACGGCCGCCGGCGCCGACTGGATCCATCTCGACGTGATGGACGGCCATTTCGTTCCCAACATCACCTTCGGTCCCGATGTGATTGCGTCTCTTCGCCGCCATACGACGGCAACCTTCGACTGCCACCTGATGATCGCGCCCGCCGATCCCTTCATCGAGAGCTTCGCCAAGGCAGGCTGCAACGTCATCACAGTGCATGCCGAGGCTGGACCGCATCTGCATCGCTCGCTGCAGCACATTCGCTCTCTCGGCCGCAAGGCGGGCGTTTCGCTCAATCCGGGCACGCCGGAAAGCGTCATCGAATATGTGCTCGACACGGTCGACATGGTGCTGGTCATGACGGTCAATCCGGGCTTTGGCGGGCAGAAGTTCATTCCATCGACCGTCGACAAGATCCGGCGTATTCGCAAGATGATCGGTGATCGCCCGATCGAGATCGAGGTGGATGGAGGCATTACGCCGGAAACGATCGGGGCCGCACGGGCGGCCGGGGCGAATGTGTTCGTTGCGGGCTCTGCGGTCTTTTCCGCGGGAACGCCGGCCGGCTACCAGGAGCGGATCGCCGCGCTGCGTGTCGGTGCGGACCGCGCCTTGTCATGAGGCTCGCGCACGCGCTCCTCGCCGCAGTCGCGATGCTGCTTCCGGTCGCCGCCGGGGCGTCGGACGTCTCACAGTTTGCGCCCATCGGCTTTTCCGAGGACGGGAAAATCTTCGCCTTCGAGGAATTCGGCGTCCAGGATGGCTCCGGCTTCCCCTATTCCTCGATCTTCGCGATCGATCTTGTCCGCGATGCCTTCGTTGATGGCAGCCCGGTGCGGTCTGTTGGCGATGACGAGCAGACGCCGCTGGCACGCGCGCGCCGCGATGCGCGCCGCCTGGCCGCGCCGTTGATCGATGCGTACCGTCTGCCGGACCGTCCGGGCTATCTGGTCGCGTTCAATCCGGAGACCGAAGTGGATTCGCCCGCAGACACGCTGGCCTATCGCGCCCTGCCGGGTGCGCCCGACTTCGTCAAGCCTTACCGCCTGAAGCTCGAGACGGTGGATGTGCCGGCCGAGGGGATCTGCAAGGATTTCGTGCCCGTGCTGAAGAGCTTTCGTCTGACGCTGACGGAGGCGGCCGGCACGGCGGTCAGCCGCGTCCTGCATGACGACGCCGGCAAGGTGCCGACGAGCCGCCGCTGCGTCACCGGTTACCGGATCGGCGGTGTCGTGACCTATATGCCCCTCGACATGAACGAGATGCATGTCGTGATGGTCCAGGTTCTTTCCCGCGGTTTCGAAGGCTCGACAGACGGACGCTGGATCGCGGTACCCCTGCCCGTCGGCCCGACGAAATGAGCGGCAGCGCGGAAGGGCACGGGGTGCGAAAGGACAATGCTGCCCGCCTCCGCCTGCCTGCGCGTCGCTTCCCGTCACGGAGATACTGGCTTGGCGGTGCCATCCTGTGGGGCCTTGCGATGGCAGCCGCAGTGCTGGCCGCGCTCTACCTGCGCAACCGGCTGGAAACAGGGCGTCTCGTCCCCATCCTTCTCGTCTATTTTGCCGGTGGGGCGCTGGCATGGATGCCGGCAGGCCTTCTTGCGCATGTCGCGACCCGACGCGCACGGCGCGAAACGCGCTTTGCCGCCCATTTCCTGTGCCTGACGGTCTTCACGGTCGCCGTGACCGCTTTTGTCTTCGCGCTCGACTACCGGACATTCTATGCGCAGTGGCATGCGCCCGTCTTCACCTACATCTGGTGCCTGCAGCAGATCTTCACCATGGCTGGCGCCTCCTACCAGTTCCTGGTGATCGGGGTGCCGCTTTTCCTTCCGCTCGGTCTTCCGCTGCTTCTTGCAACGAGTCTGCTGCTTGCATGGTCCGGGCGCTGAGAAGCCGTAGCGGCGTTGTGAAGCGTGGTCATCTTTGCTAGAGGCTGCGGCAAAACCCGTTCCTCCCACATCGAAGAAAGCTGAAGAGCCCATGATCCCGCGCTATTCCCGACCGGAGATGGTGGCCATCTGGTCGCCCGAAACCAAGTTCCGCATCTGGTTCGAGATCGAGGCGCATGCCTGCGACGCGCTGGCCGAGCTCGGCGTGATCCCCGCCGATGCCGCACGCGTCATCTGGGAAAAGGGTGGCGCCGCCACCTTTGACGTTGCGCGCATCGACGAGATTGAGGCCGTCACCAAGCATGACGTCATCGCCTTCCTCACGCACCTCGCCGAAATCGTGGGTCCCGACGCGCGCTTCGTGCACCAGGGCATGACGTCATCGGACGTGCTGGACACGACCTTCAACATCCAGCTGGTGCGCGCTGCCGACCTGCTGCTTGCCGGCATGGACCGCGTGCTTGCGGCGCTGAAGGCGCGGGCGCTCGAGCACAAGGACACGGTTCGGATCGGCCGCAGCCACGGCATCCATGCCGAGCCGACCACGATGGGTCTCACCTTCGCGCGCTTCTACGCCGAGATGGCCCGCAACCGCGCCCGCCTCGAAGCGGCGCGCGCCGAAGTCGCCACCGGGGCGATCTCGGGTGCCGTCGGCACCTTCGCCAATATCGATCCGCGGATCGAAGAGCATGTCTGCGCAAAGCTCGGCCTTCAGCCCGAGCCGATCTCGACCCAGGTCATCCCGCGCGACCGGCACGCCATGTTCTTCGCCACCCTCGGCGTGATCGCCTCCTCGATCGAGAATGTCGCGATCGAGATCCGCCACATGCAGCGCACGGAAGTTCTGGAAGCGGAAGAGTTCTTCTCGCCGGGCCAGAAGGGCTCCTCGGCCATGCCGCACAAGCGCAATCCGGTGCTCACGGAAAACCTGACGGGTCTGTCGCGGCTCGTGCGCATGGCGGTGGTTCCGGCCATGGAAAACGTGGCGCTGTGGCACGAGCGCGACATCAGCCATTCGAGCGTCGAGCGCGCCATCGGCCCCGATGCGACGGTGACGCTGGATTTCGCCCTGCATCGCCTTGCCGGCGTCGTCGAAAAGCTCGTCATATACCCCGACAACATGATGGCGAACCTCAACAAGTTCCGCGGTCTCGTTCATTCGCAGCGCGTGCTGCTGGCCCTCACGCAGGCCGGAGCAAGCCGCGAGGACAGCTACCGTCTGGTGCAGCGCAACGCCATGAAGGTCTGGGAACAGGGCAAGGATTTTCTCGAAGAACTGCTCGGCGATGCCGAAGTGCGCGCCCTGCTCAGCGAAGAGCAACTGCGCGAGAAATTCGACCTCGGCTACCACACCAAGCATGTGGACACGATCTTCCGCCGCGTTTTCGGCTGATTTTCGGACAGTTTCTGTCTCCAGCGCATGGAAAAGCCCGGCATCGATAAAATGCCGGGTTTTTGCTTAACAAGTCCTTAGAGAATGGGTGTTAAGACTTTCTTCATGATTTGAGCAAGGAGCCCAGACCATGCAGCCGAAGCCCTTCGATCCCCGCAGCCGGAAACGTGTTCTGACGATGTTTGCCTGCGTAGCCCGTTCGAGCGCCGGCGCCGCTCCTGCGACCGTCATGAACCTCTCCACCGAGGGACTTTGCCTTCGGAATGATGGCGCGGCGCTCGCCCGGGTCGGGGACCGGATCGAAGTCGCGTCGGAGCGCGTCGGGCGGCTTTCCGGCACGGTCTACTGGCGTCGCGGCGATACCGTCGGCGTGCGGCTCGATCGCTCGACCAACACGGCCGCCAAGATCGAATCCCACTGCCGCGCCTATTGCTGAGCGCGACTGCGGCACTTGGCCATCCTTGACAATCGGACAGCCTGCCGCCACATGGCGGCATCATGAAAGTCTCTGAAGCTGATATTCTGATCGTACCCGGCTACACCAATTCCGGGCCGGACCACTGGCAGACACGCTGGCAGCAGAAACTGTCCACCGCGCGGCGCGTGGAGCAGGAGGCCTGGGCAAAGCCGGTGCGCGAGGACTGGGTCGCCCGCATGGTCGAGGCCGTCAACGAAGCCGAGCGCCCGGTGGTTATCGTCGCCCACTCGCTGGGTGTCGCCACCGCCATCCAGGCGGTCCCGCAGTTCACCAGACCGATCGCCGGCGCTTTTTTCGTGGCGCCGCCGGATGTCGCCAATCCGGAGATCCGGCCGCGGCATCTGATGACCTTCGGCCCCTATCCACGCGATCCCCTGCCCTTCCCATCGATCACGGTCGCCAGCCGCAATGATCCCTTCGGCGCCTACGAACATGCCGAGGACATGGCCAATGCCTGGGGGTCTTTCCTGGTGGATGCCGGTGAGTCGGGCCACATCAACGCGGAATCCGGCCATGGGCCATGGCCGGAAGGCACGATGGTCTTTGCGCAGTTCCTCAGCCGCCTGAAAGGCTGAAGAAGGTTCGGGTTCTCAACCGGCCTCCACCTGGCGCACGGCCTCGCCCAAGATTTCCGCCATCTTTTCTCTGACATCATCGGCCGACTGGGTAAGGCCGGCGGCCTGGAAATCGGCAGCGATCTTACGGACGACGTCCTCGTTGCCGGCTTCTTCGAAATCGGCGGCCACGACCTCCTTTGCATAGGCTTCGGCGTCGTCCTTGCCCAGAAGTGCTGCTGCCCAGAGGCCGACCAGCCTGTTGCGGCGCATTTCGACGCGGAACTTCAGTTGTTCGTCATGGGCGAATTTCGATTCGAAGGCGGCCTGGCGTTCAGTGAGCGTCGACATGGATGTCTCCCTTTTTTCAAGTGGTTACACGCATATGGGGCGAGCTTCGGCCACTCTTCAAGCGCCTGCTTCGGTAGCCCGCGCTTTTGTGATAGAATGTTATCGCGACAGTCGGCGTGTGCCGAAGCCGGCCGCAACTGTCGCCAAGACGCGCAAATGGTGGACGGTCAAGCCCCAGAGATTGTTAAATCCGTTCATTTCCGATATGGACCCGAATTGAGACTTCAAGCCGTGCTTCCCAAGAGCACGGGCAACTACAGAGAAAACTCCATGAATCGTCGCCGCCGTATTTACGAAGGCAAGGCAAAGATCCTGTATGAGGGTCCCGAGCCTGGCACGCTGATCCAGTTCTTCAAGGATGATGCAACGGCCTTCAACAAGAAGAAGCACGATGTCATCGACGGCAAGGGCGTGCTGAACAACCGTATTTCGGAATATATCTTCACGCATCTGAACAAGATCGGCATTCCGACGCATTTCATCCGCCGGCTGAACATGCGCGAACAGCTGATCAAGGAAGTGGAGATCATTCCGCTTGAGATCGTCGTGCGCAACGTTGCCGCCGGCTCGCTCGCCAAGCGCCTCGGCATCGAAGAAGGCATGGTTCTGCCGCGCTCCATCATCGAATTCTACTACAAGGCCGATGCGCTGGACGACCCGATGGTCTCCGAAGAACACATCACGGCCTTCGGCTGGGCAAGCCCGCAGGAACTCGATGACATCATGGCGCTCGCCATCCGAATCAACGACTTCCTCTCTGGCCTCTTCCTCGGCGTCGGCATCCAGCTGGTCGATTTCAAGATCGAATGCGGCCGCCTCTTCGAAGGCGAGATGATGCGCATTGTGCTCGCCGACGAGATCTCGCCCGACAGCTGCCGGCTCTGGGACGTCGAGACCAAGGAAAAGATGGACAAGGACCGGTTCCGTCGCGACATGGGCGGCCTCGTCGAGGCCTATCAGGAAGTGGCACGCCGCCTCGGCATCATGAACGAAAATGAACCGCCGCGCGGCTCCGGCCCCGTTCTGGTCAAGTAAGCAGGAATGAACGTCAAGTGATCAAGGCACGCGTAACGGTGACGCTGAAGAACGGCGTTCTGGACCCGCAGGGCAAGGCAATCGAGGGCGCGCTCGGCGCCCTCGGTTTCGATGGCGTCGGCCAGGTGCGTCAGGGCAAGGTCTTCGACCTCGAACTGGCAACCGCAGACAGGGCAGCCGCCGAAGCGGATCTCAAGGCCATGTGCGAAAAGCTTCTGGCCAACACGGTGATCGAGAATTATTCTATCTCCCTCGCCTGACGGTTGAGGGAGACCCTTCCCCCCATCAATGCCGTCGGTCGAAAAGGCCACGGTTGTGATGGAGGATGGGATGAGCGATGTCACGCAGGAGTGGATGCACGAACTTCTCCGACGCATGCATGCCCGGTTTGACAAGCTGGATCAGGCAAACGGAGAGCTGCGAGGCGACAATCTGGTGCTTCGCGGACAGCTTCACAATCTGCAAGGCGACCTGAACAACCTGCGCGGCTCGCTTGCCCACATTGAGCAGCGTCTAGACCGTATCGAAAACCGCCTCGAATTGCGCGAGCTTGCCGAGGCCCAGGCAAGGTTTGAACATCAGCCATGAAGTCCGCCGTCGTCCAGCTCCCCGGCCTCAATCGTGACCGTGACATGATCGCGGCACTGACCAAGATCTCCGGCAAGGCGCCCGTCACCATCTGGCAGACGGAGACCGAGATTCCCGATGTCGATCTGATCGTCATTCCCGGTGGCTTCTCCTATGGCGATTACCTGCGCTGCGGCGCGATCGCTGCCCGCATGCCGGTGATGCAGGCGATCCGCGAGAAGGCCGAAAAGGGCGTGAAGGTGATCGGCGTTTGCAACGGGTTCCAGATCCTGCTGGAGGCCGGCCTGCTGCCGGGTGCGCTGATGCGCAATGCCTCCCTGAAATTCGTCTGCCGCGAGATCAAGCTCGAAGTCGTCAATGCCGAGACGACGTTCACGGAAGCCTATGCAAAGGGCCAGATCATCCGCTGCCCCGTCGCCCATCACGACGGCAATTATTTCGCCGATGCCGAGACGATCAAGGCGGTCGAGGGCAATGGGCAGGTCGTCTTCCGCTATGCGGATGGCACCAATCCGAACGGCTCGATCAACGACATCGCCGGCGTCGTGAATACCAAGGGCAATGTGCTTGGCATGATGCCGCATCCGGAAAACCTGATCGAGGCGGCCCATGGCGGTGACGATGGTCGCGGCCTGTTCGCATCGGCGCTCGGTGTCATCGCAGCCTGAGGCTGGTGGCGCACGACCGGGCGATCCTCGTGCAAGGAACTGTAGCTCCGTTCCAACCTCGCCCATATCCGGCGCTGCGCAAAAGCAGCGCCATGGGGCTCGCGCACAGCGACCCCTCAATTTCCCCTGATGTGAAGAAAGCTGCCCGATGCCCGTCCAGACGCTCCGCTCCCGTTCCGTCCGCGTGTCGTCATCGGCAGGCATTGTGGCCTTGGCCGCCGCAGCCCTGGTGCTGACAGCATGCCAGTCGAAGCCGCCGGCTGCGCCGAAGCCGAGTTCAACGGCGCTGGCGACCATGGAGCGCGTCGCGCTCGGGGCGAATGGCTGCTGGTTCAAGGCGAAGGATCCCGCCTTTGCGGACTATCGCCTGGCGCCGGAACTCAACTCCTTCTCGGGCCGCCCGCGCATCCTCATCGTGCCCCGCCACTCGCCGGAATCGCGGCCGCTGCTTGTCGTTCAGGCCGAAGGGCAGCCCGCCCAGTTGCAGGCCTTCGGACCACTCATGTCCGGCCCCACGTCGGCACGTATCTCGACCGATATCAGGCGCTGGGCCGCCGGCGGCGCGGGCTGCTGAACCAGCGGCTTCCGTCCCGCATCGCCTCAATGATCGACGTTGCGCGCATCGCTTCCGCCTGAGCGGCTTCATGGCTGACGCCGATATCCTTCAGCTGGTCGGGCGTCAGGTCGCGCAGCGACAGCCGGCCCGAGCGCCGGATATGCCAGTAGCGCAATCCATCCCAAATCCGCCTCCACCACCGTGTTTCGACCGCGGCCGGCGACAGCATGTCGCCGCTCGAGCGAAACAGGCTTTCGCGCGCATGGCCGTCGGGGAATATTGTATCTATTGTATCGATATAATCCTGCCGTTGCATCATTGCACCTCATTGTCTCGATCTAGCATTGTCGGACAATCGATACAATTGACGAGACACTCAAAACAATGCATAGATTGTCGCCATGACAAATTGGCTTCCCGATCTTTCCGAGGGGCACGGCCCCCTTTATCAGCGCCTCGCAGACCAGATCGAGGCTGCAATTCATTCCGGCGCCCTTGCCGTGGGGGACAAGCTCCCGCCGCAGCGCAATCTGGCCTTCGACATCGGTGTGACAATCGGAACCGTGGGGCGTGCCTATACGATCGTGCGCCAGCGCGGCCTTGTCAGCGGCGAAGTCGGACGCGGCACCTATGTGCTCGACAAGCCGGAGAGCAGGCCCCCGGAGCAGGCCGATCCGCTCACCACGTCCCTGGCGGGCACGCGGCCGATCAATGCACCGGCCGGCAAACTGCGTTTTGATTCGACCGCCGCGCCGGATGTCGGTCAGGGCGCCGTGCTGGAAGAGATTGTCGCGCGCATCACGCGCGATCATTACAGCGAGATCGCCAGCTATACGCGGAATTTCCCCGACCACTGGTTCGAGGCTGGCAGCCGCTGGATGGCGCGCAACGGATTTCGCCCTGCGCCGGGCGATATCGTGCCGACACTCGGGGCTCACGCTGCGATCATTTCCATCATTTCCGCGGTCACCTCGCCGGGCGATCGCATTGCCTTCGAAACCCTCTCCTATTCGCCGGTCAGCCGTGCCGCCGGTCTTGTCGGCCGGCGGTCGGTTCTGGTTGAGATGGATGGCGAAGGCATGATCCCCGATGATTTCGACCGGGTTTGCGCGCAGCAGCATCCGAAGCTCGTCTTCCTCATGCCGAGCGCCCAGAACCCGACGGCGGGCGTCATGTCTGTCGAGCGGCGGCGGGCGCTCGCCGAACTCGCCCGGATTCATGGCGTCTGGATCGTTGAGGACGATCTTTACGGCAGCATGGTCAATGACACGCGGCCGCTGATCGCCGAATTCGCGCCGGAACGCACCTTCGTGGTGAGCGGCCTTTCGAAATCGGTGGCGGCGGGCGTGCGGGGCGGCTGGGTGGCGTGCCCACCCAACTTCGCCAACCGCATCCGCGTCTCCCACAAGATGGTGACGGGAGGCCTGCCCTTCCTGCTGGCCGAGCTTTGCGCGCGCCTCGTGCTCACCGGCGCGGCCAACGATCTGAGGGCGAAGGCAACCGCCGAAATCATGGAGCGCGAGGCGCTCGCGCGCACGCTGCTGTCGGGCCAGGACTTCGTGTCCTCACCGCGCTTGCCCTTCCTGTGGCTGAAACTCCCCGATCCCTGGCTGTCGGGCACGTTCAAGCAGGCGGCGCTTGAGGCGGGCGTTCTCATCGATGACGAGGACGAGTTCAAGGCGGGGCGGACAGAGCGGACCTTCCACCGCATCCGAATCGGCTTTTCCTCTGCCGAGAACCGCGCCGATGTCGTGCGCGGCATATCGAGCCTTCGGCAACTGCTGGACAGCGGACGGGTGGGCTACGACAGCTTCGCCTGAGTCCGGCGCCCTGTTCCCACGGAAACAGAAGGCGCCTACCGGACGCCCTAGGGTGCAGACACATCATACGCACCCTGGAGGTTTTCCGATGTTGTCTCACCGCCTGCTGGTCCTCGCCGCACCGCTTTTCCTGGCCACCGCGCCGCTGGCCCATGCCGAGACGGCGGCACTGCGCTGCGACCAGCTTGCCGCACATCCGGGCGACCCTCAGAAGCCCGCCGGCATTGCCGGCGTCGCCACGGGCGCGATCGAATTCGAGACCGCGATCGCAGCCTGCCGGGAGGCGATCGCTTCCGATCCCGCGCCGCGCTTCCACTACCAGCTCGGCCGCGCGCTCTACGACAAGGACGATACGGCAGGAGCGTTTGCCGAGATCGCAATCGCGGCCGATGCCGGATTGGCGGTCGCGAAGGCGCAGCTCGGTTATTTCTATGATCAAGGAATCGGCACCACGCACGACCTGAAAAAGGCGATCGCGCTCTACCGCGCCGGCGCCGACGCCAATGTCGGCTTTGCCGCCCACAATCTGGCGGTCGTCCTGCGCGATGAAAAGGACGCGCCGATCGACCACGCCGCATCCTTCGCGCTGTTTCAGAAGGCCGTGTCGCTCGGCTACGACCAGTCACTGGTCGATGTCGGCTTTGCCTACGATACCGGCAACGGTGTCACGCAGGATTATGCGGAGGCGCTCGTGTGGTACCGCAAGGCCGCGGAGAAGGACATTCCCGAGGCGCAGAACAACATCGGCGTGCTCTACGAGGAAGGCAACGGCGTCGCGCAGGATCCGGCCGAGGCGCTGGTGTGGTATCGCAAGGCGCAGGCCCAGGACTATCCGCTCGCCGATTTCAACATCGCCCACATGTTTGCCAATGGCGTCGGCATGACGGTGGACCAGGGCAAGGCTGTCGAGCTCGTTCTGGCCGGCTTCGAAAAGGGCAATGCGGACGACGACGCCTTCAACCGCGACTTCCTGTTCGAGGATAGCTGGCCGGCAGCCTTCTGGTCGGCCCTTCAGATCAAGCTCTCGCTGCCCGAAACGGGCACGCTCGATGCCGCGACGCGATCGGCCATAGAGGGTCTGGTCGGCGCCTGACGCGGTCAATCCCGCGACTGCCCATTGACGAATGCACCGCTCTTGCATCAACTCTCAGGTAGCAAGACCTGATACACAGGCCGTTCTTTCCGCGGGGCCCGGGCGAGCAAAGCCTGGCCACGCCTGACACGAGGAATCACCATGCGCGCCTCCCGTGCCGTCCCGCTCCTTCTTTGTCTTGCTGCGGTGGCTCCGCTGCCATTCTCCGCTCCCGCCCATGCGGAAACAGATGTCGAGGCCTGTGACCGGCTGGCGAGCAACCCGGCAGATCCACAGCGCCCGGCGGAAGCGGCCGGGGTGTCACGCGAGGATTTCGATGCTGAGGAGGCGCTGAAAACCTGCACACGGGCGCTCGCAGCCCAGCCGACCGAGCCGCGGCTCCACTATCAGGCGGGCCGCGCGGCCTATGTGCTGGAAGATTACGCGACCGCCCGGGTGGAATTCGAGACGGCAGCAAAGGCCGGCTACAAGATCGCCGCAGCCGGCATGGGCATCCTCTACGATCACGGCTTCGGGCTGCCGCGTGATGAGGAAAAAGCCATCGACTTCTACAAGGCGGCGGCCGACGAAATCGGGATCGCATCCCACAATCTGGCGATCATCTATCGCGACAGCGCCGAGACGCCGCATGATTACGCGGCCTCGATGGCCTACTTCAAGACGGCCATCACGCTTGGCTATACCGATTCCCTGCACGGGATCGGCTATGCCTACGAAAATGGTTTCGGCGTGCCGCAGGACTGGGGCAAGGCCATGCACTGGTACCGGCGCGGTGCGGCAGCCGGCATCGGCGACAGCATGAACAATATCGGCTGGATCTACCAGAATGGCTTCGGCGTGACGAAGGACGCAAAGGTGGCGCTCGACTGGTACCAGAAGGCGGTGGATGCCGGAAATCCGGATGCCGTCAACAATATCGGCAATCTCTACGAGACCGGCGACGGCGTGCCGCAGGATTATGCGAAGGCGACCGAGTGGTACCAGAAGGCTGTCGATGCCGGAAATCCGCTCGCTATGGCCAATATCGCCCTCTTCCTGGCGACCGGCAAGGGCGGCAAGACCGATGTGCCGGCGGCCGTCGATCTGTTTTTCAAGAGCCTCGATGCGGGCGACGCGCCGAGCGACGACTTCAATCGCGACTACGTCATGGAGGGCAACTGGGGCGAGCCTTTCTATACGGCGCTGCAGGAGCGGCTGGCGGTAGCAGGCACCTACAAGGGCAAGCCCAGCGGGGTTGCCGATGATGCGACGCGCGACGCCATCACCGCCTTCAGCCGGCAGGGCAGCTGAACGTCAGCGGGCGGCGCGCCGCCCTGTTGACGCGGGCATTTTTCGGGTGCGCGGCCTGCGTTGATCGGTTATAGGCAGGGCAATTGCTGCCCTCCAACCGTTTCGAGAGCCCGATGACCGTTTCGAATGACCGCCCGATCACCCCTGACCTGATCGCCAGTCACGGGCTGAAGCCCGACGAATACCAGCGCATCCTCTCGCTCATCGGCCGCGAGCCGACCTTTACCGAGCTTGGCATCTTCTCGGCCATGTGGAACGAGCACTGCTCCTACAAATCCTCCAAGAAGTGGCTGCGCACGCTGCCCACCAAGGGTCCGCGCGTCATTCAGGGGCCCGGCGAAAATGCCGGCGTGGTCGATATCGATGACGGCGACTGCGTGGTCTTCAAGATGGAGAGCCACAACCACCCCTCCTATATCGAGCCCTACCAGGGAGCCGCGACCGGCGTCGGCGGCATCCTGCGCGACGTGTTCACCATGGGCGCGCGGCCCGTTGCGGCCATGAACGCGCTGCGCTTCGGCGCGCCGGATCATCCGAAGACGAAGCACCTCGTCTCGGGCGTGGTGGCCGGTGTGGGCGGCTACGGCAATTCCTTCGGCGTGCCGACGGTCGGCGGCGAAGTCGAGTTCGATGCCCGCTACAACGGCAATATCCTCGTCAACGCCTTTGCGGCCGGCCTCGCCAAGAGCAACGCGATCTTCTACTCCAAGGCCGAGGGTGTGGGCCTGCCCGTCGTCTATCTCGGCGCCAAGACGGGCCGCGACGGCGTGGGCGGCGCGACCATGGCTTCCGCTGAATTCGACGAGTCGATCGAGGAGAAGCGCCCGACCGTGCAGGTCGGCGATCCCTTCACCGAAAAGTGCCTTCTGGAAGCCTGCCTTGAGCTGATGGCGACCGGCGCCGTCATCGCCATCCAGGACATGGGTGCGGCCGGCCTCACCTGCTCGGCGGTCGAAATGGGCGCCAAGGGCGATCTCGGTATCGAGCTTGATCTCGACCGCGTGCCGGTGCGTGAAGAGCGCATGTCGGCCTACGAGATGATGCTGTCGGAAAGCCAGGAGCGCATGCTCATGGTGCTGAAGCCGGAGAAGGAAGAGGAAGCCAAGGCGATCTTCGTCAAATGGGGCCTCGACTTCGCCATCGTCGGCAAGACCACCGACGACCTGCGTTTCCGCATCCTGCATCAGGGCGTTGAGGTCGCAAACCTCCCGATCAAGGAACTCGGCGACGAGGCGCCGGAATATGACCGTCCCTGGACGCCGATCAAGGTGGCGCCGCCGCTTGCCGAAAACGATGTGCCGCAGGCCGACATCGCCGATGCCCTGTTGTCCCTGGTCGGTTCTGCCAACAACTCCTCGCGGCGCTGGGTCTACGAGCAGTATGACACGCTGATCCAGGGCAATTCGCTGCAATTGCCGGGTGGCGATGCCGGCGTGGTGCGCGTCGAGGGTCACGCGACCAAGGCGCTCGCCTTCTCCTCCGATGTCACGCCGCGTTATGTCGAGGCCGATCCGTTCGAGGGCGGCAAGCAGGCCGTTGCGGAGTGCTGGCGCAACCTGACGGCCACCGGCGCCCTGCCGCTCGCCGCCACCGACAATCTGAATTTCGGCAATCCGGAACGTCCGGAAATCATGAGCCAGCTCGTCCATGCCATCAAGGGCATCGGCGAGGCCTGCACGGTTCTCGGCTTCCCGATCGTTTCAGGCAATGTGTCGCTCTACAACGAGACCAACGGCCAGGGCATCCTGCCGACCCCCACCATCGGCGGTGTCGGCCTCATCCTGGACTGGTCGAAGATGGCCCGCATCCGTTTCGCCGCTCAGGGTGAGGCAATCCTGCTTGCCGGCGCACCGGCAGGCTGGGGCACGCATATCGGCCAGTCGGTCTATCTGCGCGACATCCATGGCCGCACGGACGGCCCTGCCCCGCATGTCGATCTCGCCCATGAGAAGCGCGTCGGCGACTTCGTGCGCGGCCTCATCGAAGCGGGTCTTGCGACCGCCGTGCACGACTGCTCGTCGGGTGGCCTCGCGCTTGCTGTCGCCGAAATGGCGATGGCATCGGGCATCGGCGCCACCGTCAACGCGCTCGAAGGTCATGACCCGATCCCGGTCTTCTTCGGCGAGGATCAGGGCCGCTACGTGCTGACGGTGCGCGAGGCGGATGTCGATGCCGTGCTCGCCAAGGCGGAAGCCGCCGGCGTGTTTTGCCCGTGGATCGGCCGGACCGGCGGCGAGAGCCTGAAGCTCGGCGCTGCCCGCCCCGTGGCCGTCAAGGCGCTGAAGGCGGCGCATGAAGGCTGGTTCCCGTCCTTCATGGATGGAAAGAGCGACGGCAAGGCCGCCTGATCACAACCGTTTGACGACGGCGTTCATTCACCCCGGTGCCTCGAGGCGCCGGGGTTTTTCGTTATGGTGCGACCATCGACCGAAAGCCAAATACCCGGCGACGCGATTGACCTTAACGGTGCTTCGCACCTATCCTTTCCGGAAAGACCATGAATCGGAGAGACCCCAATGGCGATGGACGCAGGCGATATCGAGGACCTGATCAAGGCCGGCATTCCCGGTGCGAAGGTCGTCATCCGTGACCTCGCCGGCGACGGTGATCACTATGCGGCGGAAGTGGTGGCCGAGGCCTTTCGTGGCAAGAGCCGCGTGCAACAGCACCAGATGGTCTACAATGCGCTGAAGGGCAACATGGGCGGCGTGCTGCATGCGCTGGCACTGCAGACCTCTGCGCCGCCGGCCGCGGAGTAACCGAGATGGCCGACCTGATGAAGGAACTGGTGACGGGCGTCGTCGAAAAGGTCGTCAAGGAGCTGCTGACCAAGGCGGGTGTGACGACGACCACGAAACGCAAGCGCCGCAAGACGCGCGCTGCCGCGAGCGCGGATGGCGAGCCCGCACGCTCGCCCCGCACCGGTCGCTTCGTGAAGAAGAAGGCGCCGGCCAAGCGCCCCCGCAAGCAGGTGAGCCGCCGTCGGACGGCGGCAAGCCGCAGCAAGCAGCGCAGCCGCTGAGCGGCCGGATTCCCTCACGATGCGCATTCCCCCCCTGATCACCTTTCTGGCACTTTGCCCGGCCACGCTTATGACAGCGCCACCATCGTGGGCTGAGGACGCGTCCGATTGTCCGCGCAACAGCCGGTATGTGGTCGTGCCTGAAGCCCATGCCGATGGCCCGGGGGAGCAGTTCGCCATCTACCGCATCGGAAAGACCCGGGAATTCACGCCCTGCCGCTTCGATGCCGGTCGTGCCACGACAGTGATCGGCGAGGCCGGCGATCCGCTCTGGTTCTCCGCCCTTCACGATCACATGCTGGTTCTCACCCGCTCGACAGGGCCGGATGGCGACCTCGTGGTCTATGACCTCGACAACGGCAGGAAAATCCTCGACGTCCCCGCCAATCGTTTCGAAACGACGGCGACGGCCGTGACGTTCTGGGAACGTGTCGGCACGGCGGACGCAAAAAGCTGCCCGGAATTTGCGGAGCACCAGAAGAATGGCTTCGGCTCGGCGCTCACCGCCGAGAAGCGCCTTTCGATGTCGGACGCCACGGTGACGGCGACGGGTCGCACGGCTTGCGAGGCCACACAGTAGCAGGCGCTCAAATGCAGGCTGACCGAACCGAACGTTTCGGCCGGGCCTTTTCTTCCTGCCGCCCCCTTGCTATCTAGGTGGCAGAGGGCGTCGCCATACCGGGGGATTCGAGCCGGAGGCGACACCAGACAACAGCCAAATCAGCGGCTCTTGACGCCGCTTGCAAGAGGACACCGGCCATGAGCGGCATCCACGATTTCATCGACAACGAAGTCAAGACCAACGACATCGTGCTTTTCATGAAGGGCACGCCGCAGTTTCCGCAGTGCGGGTTCTCCGGCCAGGTCGTGCAGATCCTCGACTACCTCGGTGTCGACTACAAGGGCATCAACGTGCTCGCCGACATGGACCTGCGCCAGGGCATCAAGGACTACGCCAACTGGCCGACCATCCCGCAGCTTTACGTGAAGGGCGAGTTTCTCGGCGGTTGCGACATCGTGCGCGAAATGTTCCAGGCCGGCGAACTTCAGCAGCATCTGGAAGAACAGGGCATCGCCGTCAAGGGCGCTGCCTGATCCCTTGACACGATAGGGCCGGTGCAATTACCGCGCCGGCCGATCAACCCTCTGGACTGAGTTTAAAAGCCCGAGCCGTGCTTTTGCGGCTGGTGGGCCTTTTCGTTTTTGTCGCGGGTCCTGCCGTATCAGGCGGCCTGAAAACCGGATTTTGCCATGACGGATCTTTCACCCGAAGCCAAGGCCCGCCTGAAGGGCATGGGCAAGGTCGAATTCATCGCGCTGATGGCGCTGCTGATGGCACTCAACGCGCTTGCCATCGACATCATGCTGCCGGGTCTGCAGGACATCGGCAAATCGCTTGGTGTCGTCGATGAAAATCACAGCCAGTATGTGATTTCCGCCTATCTGATCGGCTTTGCCGTGTCGCAGCTCTTCTACGGCCCCCTTTCGGACCGTTTCGGCCGGCGCATTCCGATGTTTGTTGGCTTCGGCATCTATATCGTTGCCGCCTTCGCAGCCCTCCTGGTGCCGAGTTTCACGGCGCTGCTCGTCCTGCGCTTCGTGCAGGGCATCGGCTCGGCCGCGATGCGGGTCATCACCATTTCCATCGTGCGCGACGTGTTCGGCGGGCGTGCCATGGGCGAGGTCATGTCGCTGATCATGATGGTCTTCATGATCGTGCCGATTCTGGCGCCCGGCACCGGGCAGGTCATCATGCTTTTCGGCAACTGGCATCTGATCTTCGTCTTCATGGGCGTGATTGCCATGGCGATCGTGACGTGGTTCTACCTGCGCCTGCCGGAAACGCTGGCACCGGAGGATGTCCGGCCCTTTACCGTTGCCTCGATCCTCGACGGTTTCCGCATCGTGCTGACGAACCGCATCGCGCTGTTCTACACGCTGTCGAGCACCTTCATCTTCGGCGCGCTGTTTGGCTTCATCAATTCCGCGCAGCAGATCTATGTCGGCATCTACGAACTCGGCGCCTGGTTTCCGGTCGCGTTCGCTGCAGTCGCGGCCTTCATGTCTTCGGCTTCGTTCATCAATGCGCGGCTCGTCGGCCGATACGGCATGCGCATTCTCTCGCACGGCGCGCTGATCGGGTTCCTCACGGTCAATACGCTCTGGCTGGTGCTGGAGATTCTATGGGCGGGCCACCTGCCCTTCCCGCTTTTCCTCGGGCTCTTCGCGCTCGCCATGTTCCAGTTCGGCTGGATCGGCTCGAACTTCAATTCGCTGGCCATGGAGCCGCTCGGCCATGTCGCCGGCACAGCTTCCTCCGTGCTCGGCTTCATGGGCACGGCCGGCGGCACCGTCATCGGCGCGGTGATCGGCCAGGCCTTCAACGGCACGGCGCTACCAATGGTCATAGGCTTCTTCACGGTTTCCGTCATCGGCCTGTTCTTCGTGCTGATCGCCGAGAAGGGCAAGCTCTTCAAGTCTCAGAACAAGCCGGCCTGAAGAGCTGGCTCCTGAGAATGAAAAAAGGCCCGGAGCGCATCTGCACTCCGGGCCTTCATGTTTTTCGCTGTGTGGCTGCTCAGAATGTGAACACTTCGCGGCGCAGCAGATCCCAGCTCGGCTTGTCGACGGCAACCAGCAGGCCGCCATCCACATGGCCGGGGCGATAGACAGACCCGTCGAGGCGGGCGACATGGGCGCCGGCTTCCTCGCAGATGATGGCCCCGACGAGGTGGTCCCAGGGCATCAGCTTCTGGTACATGAGATAGTGGAAATAGCCGCCGGCCATGGTGCGATATTCATGGGCAGCGTTGCGATAGCTGGCGGCAATCCGGACCTTGGCGAGATTGGTCATCAGGCCGACGCGCTCTTCGGGCTTGGCGAAGCTCGTCGAGGCGCAGCCGACCATGTCGCCGAGACCGACGGGCGCGGCGACGGAGAGCTTGGTCTGCGAACCATCGGCCTTGCACAGCCAGGCGCCAGCGCCGCGCTCGGCGATCACCCAGTCATTGCCCATGGGATCGTAGATGATGCCGGCGGTGACTTCGCCATTCACAACCACACTTGCCATGACGCCATAGGCCGGGATGCCGGCGGCGAAATTGAAGGTGCCGTCGATGGGATCGACGACGACGGCAAGGGCGGCCCCTTCAAGCGTCGGCAGCAGGGCCGGATCGGCGGCCACGCTTTCCTCGCCGATGAAGAGTGCGGTCGGCGCGATCTCGGCGACGCGCGCCTTGATCAGCCGCTCGGCAGCCTCGTCGGCTTCGGTCACGAGGTCGATGGCCTCGCTCTTTTCGCGTACGTCGCCGTCGCCGAGATTGCGGAAGCGCGGCAGGATCTCCTTCACCGCCGCCTCCTGGAGGATATTGGCGAGGTCGGCAATGTCGATGGACGCGGTCATGAACGGGTCTCCGGTGTGAGGGCCTTGAAGTCGAAAAGCCTGGGATCGAGCAGATGCGAGGGATTGGCATGGCCGAGCGCGCGCAGCATCGTATCCTTGCGGCCCGGCATGCGGCGCTCGATATCGGCGAGCATGGCCTTCATCGCATTGCGCTCCAGCCCGTCCTGCGAGCCGCAGAGATCGCAGGGGATGATGGGAAACCGCATGGCGCTCGCGAACTTTGCGAGATCATCCTCCGCCGCATAGGCGAGCGGGCGCAGCAGCGTCAGATCGCCCTCGTCATTGAGCAGCTTGGCCGGCATGGCCGCGAGACGCCCGCCGTGGAAGAGGTTCATGAAGAAGGTTTCGAGGATGTCTTCCCGGTGGTGGCCCAGCACCAGCGCATCGCAGCCCTCCTCGCGGGCGACGCGGTAAAGATTGCCGCGGCGCAGGCGCGAACAGAGCGCGCAATAGGTCGCGCCCTCCGGCACCTTTTCCTTCACGATGGAATAGGTGTCGCGATATTCGATGCGGTGCTTGACGCCGATGGACGTCAGGTAGTCCGGCAGCACGTGCTTGGGGAAATTCGGCTGGCCCTGATCGAGGTTGCAGGCGACAAGCTCCACCGGTAGCAGGCCGCGCCATTGCAGGTCGAGAAGGATCGCGAGCAGCGAATAGCTGTCCTTGCCGCCGGACACGCCGACCAGCCAGCGCTTCGTGCCGGTGAGCATGCCGAAATCCTCGATCGCCTGGCGCGTCTGGCGAAGCAGCCGCTTGCGCAGCTTGTTGAAGGAAACGGAGGACGGCATGCCGGCGAAGATGGCGGGACCGCCGGCCGGATCATCGGCCGCGGTGTCGGGGTCTGCATGGGACGGTGAGTGCGTCGCGATATCCATCATGGCATCCGCCGGCATCACGCCGCCGGCCCTGCGTAAGAGGAGACGGTGCAGGACTTGCCCGCCTCGCTGGCAAAGATCAAGTACAAATGTCGAATGTCAGGCGTTTGACGGCGAAGCGGTGATGCTCAGCCCGCAAAGACCGACCAGCCGGTGCGACTGGCGAGCTTTTCCAGCGCCAGCGAACCGAGCAGCGAATTGCCGTTCTGGTTCAGCCCCGGCGACCACACGGCGATCGACGCCTTGCCGGGCGCGACCGCCAGGATGCCGCCGCCGACACCGCTCTTGCCGGGAAGACCGACATGGTAGGCGAAATCCCCCGAACCGTCATAGTGGCCGCAGGTCAGCATCAACGCATTGATGCGCTTGGCGCGCTGGCGCGAGACGACGGAATGACCGGTGAGCGGGCTCGTGCCTCCATTGGCGAGGAACAGGCCGGCACGGGCGAGCTGGATGCAGTTCATGGCAATGGCGCACTGGTGGAAATAGACGCCTAGCACATGCTCGGCCGGATGATCCAGCTTGCCGAAGGAGCG
The DNA here is from genome assembly GCF_042610495.1 of Rhizobium sp. SG2393. Lineage (NCBI taxonomy): Bacteria > Pseudomonadati > Pseudomonadota > Alphaproteobacteria > Hyphomicrobiales > Rhizobiaceae > Rhizobium > Rhizobium sp. SG2393. Next base: position 602,160 of record NZ_JBHGAP010000001.1, on the reverse strand, counting down.
CATGAAATTGGCAAGCGCCACATTGCGAAAGCCGGTCGCGGCCTCGGACTGGGCGACATCCCGGTCGATGACGATCTCGTCGTCATTGGCGAGGTAGCGCAGGAAGCGCAGGATTTCGCCGATCAGTTCCTTCGGCGTGTGGCCGGCGAGGATGAGGTCGGTGATCGCGATGGCGCCGGCATTGATGAAGGGATTGCGCGGCTTGCCCTGCTCGGCCTCTAGCTGGACGATCGAATTGAAGGCCGAGCCCGAGGGCTCGCGGCCGACGCGCCGCCAGATCGATTCGCCGTGCTTGCCGAGCGCCAGCGTCAGGGTGAAGGCCTTGGAGATGCTCTGGATGGAGAAGGGAACGGCTGCGTCCCCGGCACTGTGCACCGTGCCGTCGATGGTAACGACGGCAAGGCCGAACTGTGCGGGATCGACCCGGGCCAGTTGCGGGATGTAATCCGCCACCTTGCCCTCGCCGAGCCGCGGCTTCATCTCCTCATAGATCCCGGCCACGATGGTTGCGAGATCGATCGGCGCTGAATGTGTGTCGTCCATGGCCTGCCCCTATCCGTGCCCAAACGGCGCACTCGCTGTCCCGGCATCCTCCCTGTGCCGGAAATGAAAAAGCCGCCCGTTTCTGGGCGGCTTTTCCGGATTTTGCAAGGATCGAACCGATCAACGCGAATAGAATTCGACGACCAGGTTCGGTTCCATGATGACCGGGTACGGGACGTCCGACAGGGTCGGGACGCGCACATAGGTGGCGACCATCTTGTTGTGATCGACGTCGATGTAGTCGGGAACGTCGCGCTCGGTCAGCTGCACGGCTTCGAGAACCGTGACGAGCTGTTTGGACTTCTGGCGCACTTCGATGACATCGCCGGCCGAGCAACGGTAGGAACCGATGTTGACGCGAACGCCGTTGACCGTGACGTGGCCGTGGTTGACGAACTGACGGGCAGCCCAGACGGTCGGCACGAACTTGGCGCGGTAGACGATGGCGTCGAGGCGCGATTCGAGCAGGCCGATCAGGTTTTCGCCGGTGTCGCCCTTGCGGCGGTTGGCTTCTTCATAGATCGCGCGGAACTGCTTCTCGCGGATGTCGCCGTAGTAGCCCTTCAGCTTCTGCTTGGCGCGCAGCTGCACGCCGAAGTCGGAGAGCTTGGACTTGCGGCGCTGGCCGTGCTGGCCGGGGCCGTATTCGCGGCGGTTGACCGGGGACTTCGGACGGCCCCAGATGTTTTCGCCCATGCGGCGGTCAATTTTGTACTTGGACGATTCGCGCTTGCTCATCGCATTTCCTTTCAAATGGTTTCACCGGTCTGTTGCCAACCCGGATCAAGGAAACACGCCCTCCTCTGAACCCGCCTGAAGGCGGCTCTGACAGGTTTCTCACGGAAAGCACCGAAGAAGCCACGGGACATGTCAATGAAAACACCGGGCGTTACCACCCGGTGCTGGCGGGGTCTTTAGGGGAGCGTCATGGAATTGTCAACAAGGGCGGTGTGATAAGCCTCTGATCACGAAGATGAGCTGTGCAAAGAGCCTTTCGCAGGAACCGCCGATGTTCGGATGCCCCTACTCCGCCGCCGCCCGCAGGTCTTCGCCTGCATTGGCATCGCCCGGTGCCGTTTCCGTGCCGAGATCCGGGAAGGCGACGATGCGGCGGCCGGCGAGGTCGGCATGGACGACGATGAGGCCGCGTTCCTCGAAATAGCCGAGGAGGCGGCGGGCGCGGCGGGCCGAATGGGTGCCGTAGGCGCGTGCGAGCATCAGGTCGGACGGGCATGGCAGCCCGCGCAATGCGGCTTGCGCGACGAGCAGGAAAACGCCCTGCAGATCTTCCGAGACGCCGCGTGAGAGTTCGAGCGCCTTGGCCCAGCCTTCGCCGGCTGCCGTCTCGACATCGACGCCGGAGCGGGCGATCGCCATCTTGCGACGGAAGGCCGAGAGCGTCAGCGCTGCCCCCGGCACACGGCGGATGCGGCAGCGCACGAGGAAATCCTGGAAGAGTTCGGAATCCGGGCGGTAGGCAGACTGCGGATTGTCGAGGATTTCCGTGATCAGGCTGTCGAGGATCGCGTCGCGCTCGGCCTCGTCCATCTCCTGGACGGCCGGCTTCGCCTCGACGGCCGGCATCGGCGGCGGGGCTTTGGAGAGTTCGGCGAGAATGTCGGTCGCCGGACGCGGCGCGGCGGTGACGCGGCGCGGCAGCGGGCGCAGCAGCTCTTCCGGATCCGGCGTGAAGATGATGTCCTCGAGGTCGCGGCCGGCCTCCGGCAGCGGCATCAGCTTGGGGCTGGTGGAGCGGGCCGAGGTTTCGACCGTGCCGATCGTGACCGGCAGCGGGCGGCGCGACAGCGCGGGCCCAAGCGCCACGAAGGAGCCGCGCTTCAAGTCGCGGAACATTTCGGCCGTGCGGCGATCCATGCCGAGCAGGTCGGCGGCGCGCATCATGTCGATGTCGAGGAAGGTGCGGCCCATCAGGAAGTTGGAGGCTTCGGCCGCGACGTTCTTGGCGAGCTTGGCGAGGCGCTGCGTGGCGATGACGCCGGCAAGGCCGCGTTTGCGGCCGCGGCACATGAGGTTGGTCATGGCGCCGAGCGAGAGCTTGCGGGCCTCTTCCGAGACATCGCCGCCGACCGAGGGCGCGAAAAGCTGGGCTTCGTCCACCACCACAAGCACCGGATACCAGAATTCGCGGTCGGCATCGAAGAGGGCATTGAGGAAGATGCCGGCATTGCGCATCTGGTCGTCGATATCGAGGCCTTCGAGCGACAGCACGCAGGAGGCACGGTGCTGGCGGATGCGGGTGGCGATGCCGATCAGCTCGGCCTCGCTGCGCTCGCCTTCCACCACCACATGGCCGAACTTGTCGGACAGCGTGACGAAATCGCCCTCGGGATCGATGACGACCTGCTGCACCCAGGGGGCGGATTGCTCGAGCAGGCGGCGCAGCAGATGCGACTTTCCCGAGCCCGAATTGCCCTGCACCAGAAGGCGCGTGGCAAGCAGCTCCTCGATATCGAGCTTGGCCTCCGACCCGTCGGACGTCCGGCCCATGTCGATGCCGACCTTCATGGCTGTCCTCGTCATTTCCGAAAGATGATTCGCCCGGTCCGCTTCCGGGCGACGGAGAGCCCTAGCACGATCCAGCCGCGATATCCGAGCGCGTTTCAGCCACAACCCACAGGCTTCTCGCCCTCAGGCTTCGGAAATGGTCTTGAGACCGAAACCCTGCATCAGACGGCGGGTGGAGAAATCGGGACGGCCGGAGGTGAAGACGGCAATGTCTTCGCCGGAGGGTTCGGCGGCCTCGGGAAGCGCCGGTGTGAGCCGTCGCGCCTGCCGCGCGATCGCTTCCGCCGGATCCAGCCAGTCCACCGGCCAGGGTGCGAGGCGGCGGAAGACATTGGCCATGAAGGGATAATGAGTGCAGGCGAGCACGACGATATCGGTCTTGCGGCCATCCTTCTCGACGAAACAGGGCGCGATCTCCGCCATGACCGCGTCGTCGGAAACGGTCTCGCCGCGGATATAGGCCTCCGAGAGCCGTGCGAGCTGCGGCGAACCGACAAGATTCACCTCGCATTGCGTGGCGAAGGACTGGATGAGATCACGCGTATAGGCGCGTTTCACCGTGCCGGGTGTGGCGAGAACCGAGACAAGGCCGGAGCGGGTGTGCTCGGCAGCCGGCTTGATGGCGGGAACGGTGCCGACGAAGGGCATGTGCGGAAAGGCGGCGCGCAGATCAGCGCCGACAAGCGTGAAGGCCGTGTTGCAGGCGATCACCACGATTTCGGGCTCAAAGCGCTCCAAAAGCGAGCCGAACAGGTCGAGAATATGGGCTGACAGCGCGGGTTCGCTCCAGGGGCCATAGGGAAACGCCGCATCGTCGGCGACGTAGATGAAGCGGCGTTCTGGGATCAGCACACGCGCCTCGCGCAGCACCGTCAGGCCGCCAATGCCGCTGTCGAAGACGAGAATGGGCCGCGCGCCCTCGCCTGCCGGCTCACGCATCGCCGTCGCCCCCGGTGTCTTCGGAGGCGGGGCGACGACGTCTGGCCGTTTCCTCCGGTGCGCCGGAGCCGCGGGGCGCATCGCGCCGGAAACGGTCGAGGCAGGCGATGACGCCGCGCAGCACGCGGATTTCGCTGGCGGTGAAGCCCGGCCGCGTCAGCACGCCGCGCAGGCCCTCGATAAGCTTCGGCTTCTTGTCGGCCGGGCGGAAATAGCCGCGCGCGTCGAGCGCCTCTTCCACATGGTCGAAAAGGCCCTGCAGATCCTCCTTGGTGGCGGGCGCCATGGGCAGGGCCTGGAAGGCGGTGTCGTCCAACGAGTCGAGACCCGTCTTCATCCATTCATAGGACATCAGCAGCACGGCCTGGGCGAGGTTCAGCGAGGCGAAGGCCGGATTGACCGGGAAGGTGACGATCTCGTCGGCGAGCGCGATTTCCTGGTTGGTGAGGCCCGTGCGTTCGCGGCCGAAGAGAATGCCGACCTTCTGGCCGGCGCGGTGGCGCTGGCGCAGCGTGTTGCTGGCGAAGACGGGGCTGCGCACCGGCTTGTAGCCGTCGCGGTCGCGCGCCGTCGTGGCGTAGACGAAGGAAAGGTCGGCGATCGCGGCTTCCGTGGTCTCGTAGACCTTGGCGGCGTCGATCACGTGGTCGGCACGGCTGGCGGCCGAGACGGCCTTTTCGTTCGGCCAGCCATCGCGCGGGTTTACGAGGCGCAATTCGGCAAGCCCGAAATTCGCCATGGCACGGGCCACCATGCCGATGTTCTCGCCAAGCTGGGGATGGACGAGAATGATCGCCGGTCCGTCCGCTATCAGTTCGCGCTCGCTGTTGGTGCCTGCCATGTCCGTCGTGCTGTCCCTGTCACGGCCTCCTGAAGGCCTTGCAAGAGGCGGCGCGTTTGCCGCCCGTTATCCCTTAGGGTCAAAACCCAATCAGAATAGATGTTTTGATCGGGTTTTGACCCCTAGCGCTCCACTGGCATAAAGAGGGCCGGTTGGAAAGGTGAAGCATGCGCAGCGGCAGAATTCGGGCCCTTCCCGCCGCGCCCTCACCTATTCAGCATCTTGCGGCAGAATGCCCTGCGGGGTTCCGCCAGCGCCGACGCGGACGATCTCCTTCATCTCGTCCTTCAGCGACTGCGGCCCATCCAGCGTGCGAATGATATCGTCGATGACAGGCTTGCCGGCCTCTTCAATCACCTGGAAATGCACCTCGTTCGGCTTCCAGCCCGGTTCGCGCTCGCCGAAGCAATGCGTGTTGTCGAAGGTGACGGTGACATCGGTTCGGCCACCCGTTGTCGGGCCGGGGGTGATGGCAACATCCTTCAGGTCGCATCCGTCCTGCCCCATGATGATGACATCATATTCGAAGGGTGTCGTGCCCTCGTCGAAGGCAGGGTATTTCTGCGCGGCGCGGTAGTTGGTGGTGAAATCGCGGCTGTAGAGGCGGGCGAGGAAATCGTCGCTGAAATAATCGACATCCTCGGGCTTCTGCCCGTCGTCGGCGCTCTTCCAGTTGGCCTCGACGGCGGCCATCACCTCTCTGACGGGGGCGGCGGGATCGGCGGCGCTGGCGGTGACGGGCAGGAGGAAGACAAGTGCCGGAATGATCATCCGCATGAGTCGGGTTCCTTGGACTGGGTTTGTCGGCTGGCGGCCTGTCGCGCCCGGATGGCGGACAGACTCGAAGAAAGCGGCGCGACCATAGCCAGAAGCGACAAAAAACGGCAGGGGTGCGGCATGGGGATGTGAAACGGCAAACCGACCGATTTCGGGCTTGCGTCTGCGCCCTGCCCCGCCTGCTCGCGATATCTTCTTCGAAAGTCTGGCGAAACGGGTGGCAAAGCGGCTTTGCCCGCGCGGCGTGCGATGCTATAGGCGCAAACATTCAAGCTTCCAGATCGGGCCTCCCTGCCCGAACCAACCCCGAAGAGGCACCCATGGCAAAGATCAAGGTCGCGAATCCGGTCGTCGAGCTCGACGGCGACGAGATGACCCGCATCATCTGGCAGTTCATCAAGGACAAGCTGATCCATCCCTATCTCGACGTTGATCTCGAATATTACGACCTCTCGGTCGAGCATCGCGACGCCACCAACGACCAGGTGACGATCGATGCGGCCAATGCGATCAAGAAGCATGGCGTCGGCGTCAAGTGCGCCACGATCACGCCGGACGAAGCCCGCGTCGAGGAATTCAAGCTGAAGAAGATGTGGAAGAGCCCGAACGGCACGATCCGCAACATTCTCGGCGGCGTCATCTTCCGCGAGCCGATCATCTGCAAGAACGTGCCGCGCCTCGTTCCCGGCTGGACCAAGCCGATCATCGTCGGCCGCCACGCCTTCGGCGACCAGTACCGCGCCACCGACTTCAAGTTCCCGGGCAAGGGCAAGCTCACGATCAAGTTCGTCGGTGACGACGGCCAGACGATCGAGCACGACGTCTATGACGCGCCGGGCGCAGGTGTCGCCATGGCCATGTACAACCTCGACGAATCGATCCGCGAATTTGCCCGCGCCTCGCTGAACTACGGCCTGCAGCGCAACGTTCCGGTCTATCTGTCGACCAAGAACACGATCCTGAAGGCCTATGACGGCCGCTTCAAGGACATCTTCCAGGAAGTCTTCGACGCCGAATTCGCCGACAAGTTCAAGGCGGCCAAGCTGTGGTACGAACACCGCCTGATCGACGACATGGTCGCCTCGGCCCTCAAGTGGTCCGGCGGCTATGTCTGGGCCTGCAAGAACTATGACGGCGACGTGCAGTCCGACATCGTGGCCCAGGGCTTCGGCTCGCTCGGCCTGATGACCTCTGTCCTGATGACGCCGGACGGCCAGACGGTGGAAGCGGAAGCCGCCCACGGCACGGTGACGCGCCACTACCGCCAGCACCAGAAGGGCGAGGAAACCTCGACCAACTCGATCGCCTCGATCTTTGCCTGGACGCGTGGCCTCGCCCACCGCGCCAAGCTCGACAACAATGCCGAGCTCGCCAAGTTTGCCGACACGCTGGAGCGCGTCTGCATCGAGACCGTCGAATCAGGCTTCATGACCAAGGACCTCGCGCTGCTCATCGGTCCGGATCAGCCCTGGCTCTCGACCACCGGCTTCCTCGACAAGATCGACGAGAACCTGCAGAAGGCCATGGCTGCCTAATCCTGAGGTTCCATCAGAACCGCTACAAACGTTTGCAAAACCCGGCCACGCGCCGGGTTTTGTCATTTCAGCCCTGCCCCGTCTGCGGGCCGAATCGGGCGATTGTCAGAAACGTTCTCGCGGCGCCATAGCAAAGCCTCGCATGGCTGCCGTTCATCCCCGTTTTTACCCACGATTTTTCGCAGCGTGCCGAAACGAGGCAAGGCGGCTTCTGAAGGCGGCGGGCGAAGTGTCTGATTTTGCTGTCTTCGCTGGCTGTCCCCGTTTTCCACAGGCGGCACCCACTACATCTAGCGTTCACAATTCCGACAAGAACCAGCCCTTGACGATCCATGTTCACCTGTCGTTAATGACGATGCGTTGCGGCGGCGGCGAGACCAGAATGTCACGAGGCTGGTCTTCCATCCGAAAATCGTCGATTGCAGAGCCCGGTCGGTCCTTTCAGAAGCCGATTTCGGGAAAGCTGTGGGCGAGCGATTTTTTGTCTGGCGCAATCGTCATCTGGCTGGTTGAAAGGGCGCATTAACGCTATATTTAGCGCTTAAGACCATCCTAACCACTATATACAGATCTCGCCCTGACGGCGGGTTCGACGTTGGCAAGTTTCAGCGGCCAGGAGACTTCTCCGGCCGGACGGGCATTCTTTGTCTGTACCCAAGAACAGACAAGACGAGAGAGGACAGGGCACATGAAAATCGAGCGGCGCTTTACCAAGCCGGGACAGTCGGCCTATGCGGAGATCGAATTCCGCAAGGCCACCAGCGAGATCCGCAATCCGGACGGCTCCGTCGTCTTCCGCGCCGCCGACATCGACGTTCCCGCGCAGTTCAGCCAGGTCGCGACCGACGTTCTCGCCCAGAAGTATTTCCGCAAGGCCGGCGTGCCGAAGGCGCTGAAGCGCGTCGAGGAAAACGACGTGCCGTCCTTCCTGTGGCGCTCTGTGGCCGACGAAGCCGCCCTTGCCGACATGCCTGAAAACGAGCGTACTGGCTCCGAGAGCGACGCGCGCCAGGTCTTCGACCGTCTTGCCGGCACCTGGACCTACTGGGGCTGGAAGGGCGGCTATTTCGCCTCGGAAGAGGATGCGTCCGCTTTCCGCGACGAGCTCGCCTATATGCTCGCGACCCAGCGCGTGGCGCCGAACTCGCCGCAGTGGTTCAACACCGGCCTGCACTGGGCCTATGGCATTGACGGTCCCGGCCAGGGCCATTTCTACGTCGATCCCTTCACGGGCAAGCTGACCCAGTCTCAGTCTGCCTATGAGCATCCGCAGCCGCATGCCTGCTTCATCCAGTCGGTTCAGGACGACCTCGTCAACGAGGGCGGCATCATGGACCTGTGGGTGCGTGAAGCCCGCCTCTTCAAGTACGGTTCCGGCACGGGCTCGAACTTCTCCTATCTGCGTGGCGAAGGCGAAAAGCTTTCGGGCGGCGGCCGCTCCTCCGGCCTTATGTCCTTCCTGAAGATCGGCGACCGCGCGGCCGGCGCCATCAAGTCGGGCGGCACGACGCGCCGCGCGGCCAAGATGGTCGTGGTCGATATCGACCACCCCGATATCGAGGACTACATCAACTGGAAGGTGAAGGAAGAGCAGAAGGTTGCCGCCCTCGTCACCGGTTCCAAGATCGTAGCCCGGCACCTTAAGGCGATCATGAAGGCCTGCGTCAACTGCACGGCCGACAACGACGCCTGCTTCGATCCCAATGAGAACCCGGCCCTGAAGCGCGAAATCCGCGCCGCCAAGAAGGACCAGGTTCCGGAAAACTACATCAAGCGCGTCATTCAGTTCGCCAAGCAGGGCTACCGCGACATCGAATTCAAGACCTATGACACGGACTGGGATTCGGAAGCCTACCTGACCGTGTCTGGCCAGAACTCCAACAACTCGGTTTCGATCAAGGACGACTTCCTGCGCGCCGTCGAAGCCGATGGCGACTGGAACCTGACCGCCCGCAAGGACGGCAAGGTGATGAAGACGCTGAAGGCCCGTGACCTCTGGGAATCGATTGCGCATGCCGCCTGGGCATCCGCCGATCCAGGCCTGCACTTCAACACGACGATGAACGACTGGCACACCTGCCCGGCGGCCGGCCCGATCCGCGCCTCCAATCCGTGCTCGGAATACATGTTCCTCGACGACACCGCCTGCAACCTTGCCTCGCTGAACCTTCTGCAGTTCAAGGACGCAGCGACGAAGCGCATCAATATCGGCGATTACGAACATGCCGTTCGTCTTTGGACGATCGTGCTCGAAATCTCCGTGATGATGGCGCAGTTCCCGTCCCGCGAGATTGCCGAACTCTCCTACGAGTATCGCACGCTCGGCCTCGGCTACGCCAATATCGGCGGCCTGCTGATGTCGTCCGGCATTCCCTACGACTCGGCCGAAGGCCGCGCCATTGCAGGCAGCCTGACCGCCATCATGACGGGTGTCGCCTATGCGACCTCGGCGGAAATCGCCGGCGAACTCGGCCCCTTCCCGCAGTTTGCGCCGAACCGCGACAATATGCTGCGCGTCATCCGCAACCATCGCCTTGCCGCCCATGGCCAGACGACCGGCTATGAGGGCCTGTCCGTCAATCCGGTGGCGCTGATCCATGGCGATTGCCCGGACCAGGATCTCGTGGCGCATGCCACGGCCGCCTGGGACAAGGCGCTGGAGCTTGGCGAACGGAACGGCTACCGCAACGCCCAGACGACGGTGATCGCGCCGACCGGCACGATCGGCCTCGTCATGGATTGCGACACGACCGGCATCGAGCCCGATTTCGCACTCGTAAAGTTCAAGAAGCTGGCCGGCGGCGGCTACTTCAAGATCATCAACGCGGCTGTTCCGGAAGCGCTGCGCACGCTCGGCTACACGGAAAGCCAGATCGCCGAGATCGACGCCTATGCCGTCGGCCATGGCAATCTCAACCAGGCGCCGGCCATCAACCCGACGACGCTGAAGGCCAAGGGCTTCACGGACGAGAAGATCGCAGCCGTCAACGGCGCCCTGAAGGCTGCCTTCGACATCAAGTTCGTCTTCAACCAGTGGACGCTCGGCGGCGACTTCCTCAAGGAGACGCTGAAGGTTTCCGACGAGCAGCTTTCCGACATGTCCTTCAACCTCCTGGAGCATATCGGCTTCTCGAAGAAGGACATCGAGGCCGCCAACATCCATGTCTGCGGTGCCATGACGCTCGAAGGCGCGCCGTTCCTGAAGAAGGAACACCTGCCGGTCTTCGATTGCGCCAATCCCTGCGGCAAGATCGGCAAGCGCTATCTCTCGGTCGAGAGCCACATCCGCATGATGGCGGCTGCCCAGCCCTTCATCTCGGGTGCGATCTCCAAGACGATCAACATGCCGAACGAGGCGACCGTCGAGGACTGCAAGAACGCCTACATGCTTTCCTGGAAGCTGGCGCTGAAGGCCAACGCGCTCTACCGCGACGGCTCGAAGCTCTCCCAGCCGCTCAACGCCTCGCTGGTCGAGGACGAGGAGGACGAGGATGCCGTCGAGACGCTGATGCAGATGCCGGCGGCCGCCCAGGCCGTTACCGTTACGGAAAAGATCATCGAGCGCGTCGTCGAGCGTGTCATCCGCAGCCAGGAAAAGCTGCCGTCCCGCCGCAAGGGTTATACCCAGAAGGCAAAGATCGGCGGCCACACCATCTTCCTGCGCACCGGCGAATATGATGACGGGCGCCTCGGCGAAATCTTCCTCGACATGAACAAGGAAGGCTCGGCGCTGCGCGCCTTCATCAACAACTTCGCCATCTCCGTGTCGCTCGGCCTGCAATATGGCGTACCGCTCGAAGAATATGTCGATGCGTTCACCTTCACCAAGTTCGAACCTGCCGGCATGGTGACGGGCAACGACGCGATCAAGAACGCGACCTCGATCCTCGACTATGTGTTCCGCGAGCTGGCGATTTCCTATCTCGGCCGTCATGATCTGGCGCATGTCGATACCTCGGACTTCTCCGCGACGGCGCTCGGCCGTGGCGTGTCCGAAGGCAAGGCGGATGTCGTTTCCAAGGGGCTGACGCGCGGCTACAAGCCAACCCTCGTCTCCAGCGCGCCGGCAGCCGCTGCCGAACCGCGGGGTGCCGCCAGCGCCAGCCCGGCAAAGGCCAGCGGCGGTGCGACCGTCACGGCCATCTCGGGCAATACGGTTCGCAAGCTCGAGACGGTCATTGCCAGCTCCGAGGTGGTGGCGTTCAAGCGCGATTATGAAGAGCGCGCGAAGGAGCTCGCCGAAGAGATTGCCGCAGAAGACGCCGACACGGCAACGCTGACCACCCTCTTCACCGAACAGGCCGCCGAGGATGCGGCAAGCGCAAAGGCAGAGGCCAAGAAGGTGGAAAACGAGCGCCGCATGCGCTCCATCGCTCAGGGCTACACCGGCAACATGTGCTCTGAGTGCCAGAACTTCACGATGGTGCGCAACGGCACCTGCGAGAAGTGCGACACCTGCGGCGCGACGAGCGGCTGCAGCTAAAAAGGGCGGTACAGAGGGATCAAAAACGCCCGCCGGCGCAATCGTGTCGGCGGGCGTTTATTTTAAGACCGATATCCATTTGTCGGCCGTCATCCTGTTCAGTCGTCCGCGTCCCGATCCCGTTCGTAGCTCTTCACTTCCGAGAATTTCGGCAAAAAGCTCTCGCGCCGGATCGTCCAGAGTTCGTAGGTTGGGGTAAAGAGACCAGGGTTGTCGAAAGCGCCGAGATGGACCTCGATCTCGGCGTCGGTCAGGGCGAAGACAGACGAGCCGCAGTCGGGGCAGAAGTTTCGGCCCCGAAAGACTTTTGGCTCGCCATCAATTTCCGCAGCAGAGCGCGGGAATATGGCGGCGGCGAAGAACAGAGCGCCGTGGTGCTTGCGGCAGTCCAGGCAATGACAGATGCCGACGCGGCGCGGCTTTCCACTCACCGAAAACCGAATGCGTCCGCAGAGGCAGCCGCCGGAGTTTTGATCTGCGCTCATTCTGTTCGACCCTGACAGTCATGGAGCGGCGGTATTCGGCACGGTCTTCCGGCCTGCCGCGTATCCATTTCGTTTCGATTCATGCGGACAACTGCTGGACAGAGAGACACAACCGCTCTCTTGCGTTTCACGAAGGGCACGCTATCCATCTCCACAAAGGGGATCAAATGTCCCTTCGGATTTTCAAATGAGACAACGACCATACGGAGACGACCATGTCCCTTCCCGAAAAAGCCTTTCCCGTTTCCTGGGACCAGTTTCACAGGGATGCGCGCGCGCTGGCCTGGCGGCTTGCCGATAATGTGCAGGCGTGGAAATCGATCGTGTGCATCACGCGCGGTGGCCTCGTCCCGGCGGCGATCATCTGCCGGGAGCTGAACATCCGGCTGATCGAGACGGTCTGCGTTGCTTCCTACCATGACTATACGTCGCAGGGCGACATGGTGGTGCTGAAGGGCATTGCGGAGGAGTTGAAGGCCGATGGCGGCAAGGGTGTGCTTGTCATCGACGACCTGACCGACACGGGCAAGACCGTGGCGAAGGTGCGGGAGATCCTGCCCGAGGCCCATTATGCAGCGGTCTATGCCAAGCCCAAGGGACGGCCCCTTATCGACACGTTTGTCACGGAAGTAAGCCAGGATACCTGGATCTATTTCCCCTGGGACATGGGCTTTACCTATCAGGAGCCGATCGCCAAGGGCTCGCGGGGCTGAAGCGCCTCCGCCAGGCGCAACGCTTGCGGGTTCGTGCCGTTTTGAAACAACCGTCTTGAATGACGGGCGTTTTGCGTTACGTTAAATTGACGTTTGAACGGCACCACGGGGATTGCATGATCACCTTTACGCGGCGCGGCGCTGTCGCGCTTCTAGCCGGTGCCGGGCTTTGCCTGACGTCCACCGTTCAGGCCCGTCCCTATTACATGACGCATATCCAGGCCTTTGTTGATGCGCATGTCATTCCGTGGCGCGATACGTCTCGAATGGCTGATCTCGTAAAGGCGTGTAACGCATCCCAGGGGATGCTTTCGCGGCCGCAGCTTCTGGAACTCGACAATCAGTGGGCCAGCGAGATTGCGCTGGGTCGCGGGCCTCTTCTGGACAGCGTGCTGAATTCTCCGCTTGCGAAGATTCTTCGGGACTTCCAGTCCGACAATGTCGGGGTCGTCACCGAGCTGTTCGTCATCGGGCGACCGGGGTTCATCTGTGCGAGCACCGAGCCAACCTCCGATTTCTGGCAGGCCGATGAGCCGAAATGGTCGGAAATCTTCGGCGCGAACCGGTCGGACTGCTTCATTGCGCCGGTCGATCGGGATGATTCCGCGCTCGTCAACCAAAGCCAGGTCAGCCTCGTCATTACCGATCCCCAAAGCGGCCAGCGTATCGGCGTGCTCGTCGTCGGCGTCAATATCGAGGCCTTGTGACGGTCTGCGACGAGCAATCGTCGCCTGATCATATCCCCGCCGAAGTGCGGGCAGCAGCATCGAGCGACGGACACACGCGGCAATCGAGCAAGCACCACGCAGCAGAGCCCAAAGCCTTGTCCGGAAAAAGAAAAACCCGGCCGAAGCCGGGTTCTTGGTGCGGTCGAGAAGACTCGAACTTCCACGGGTTGCCCCACAGCGACCTCAACGCTGCGCGTCTACCAATTCCGCCACGACCGCATCGTGGTAGGTCCGACTTGCGCCGGCGAGCGAGCATGTAGCAAAAGGAATCGGGCGACACAAGAGCGTCACAGGAGAAAAACACGGGCCTGTGAAAAACTCTCGGCGGGCTCGATGCGCCATGCCGGCGACGCGGCTTTACAGGGCCACCGCAAGACGCCATCTATGGATAAAACGACAGGAAGTTCAGCGACATGCAGAGAGACGAGATCATCCGATCGATGTGGCCGGCAAAGGGCTCGCCGGCCGCGCGCTGGCGGATTGCGCCCGGTCTCGTGGCCTATGACGAGGCGGTGGCGACCATGGAGGCGACGGTGGCCGAGATTGCCGCCGGACGGGCGGACGAACTTGTCTGGCTTGTCGAGCATCCGCCTCTCTATACGGCCGGCACGAGCGCGGAGCCGGGCGATCTCGTCTCCCCCGATCGCTTTCCCGTGTTCCAGACCGGGCGCGGCGGGGAGTATACCTATCACGGTCCGGGTCAACGCGTGGTCTATGTCATGCTGGACCTCAAGCGGCGCCAGCAGGACGTGCGCGCCTTCGTGGCGGCGCTGGAGGCTGTCGTGATCGAGACGCTTGCGGCGATGAATGTGACCGGAGAACGGCGCGAGGACCGGGTCGGCGTCTGGGTTCGCCGGCCGGAAAAGCCTCCACTTCCCGACGGGCGCATGGCGGAAGACAAGATCGCGGCCATCGGCATTCGCCTGCGCCGCTGGGTCAGCTTTCACGGCTTTTCGTTGAATGTCGATCCGGACCTTACGCATTTTTCCGGGATCGTGCCCTGCGGCATCCGGGAGTTCGGTGTCACAAGCCTTGTGGATCTGGGATTGCCGGTGATGATGCCGGATGTGGACATCCGCATCCGGGCCGCCTTTGAGACTGTTTTCGGGCCGACGCAGTCTGAATGACAGGCGCAGCGAGGCGGATGCTCACGCCATATCGCCGGAATGCGGCGTGATTGACGTGCTGAATGGCGCTGATGGCCCTGCCCTCCTTCCCCGCCTTGGCCTATGGTTGAAACGCTGCCGGACAGTGCGCATGGTTCGCAACGGTCCGGCAAATCGCGACGATCAGAGGAGACACGCGCATGCGGATGTCGGCTGAGACGATGCTCGGGCGGCTGAAAGCCCGGGGGCAGGACGATACGCTTGGTGGACGGATCTGGCGGGCGCGCGATGCCGTGGATCTTTCGCAGGATGCGCTTGCGGAGCGGATGGGACTACCCGAACCCCTGATCGCCTCATGGGAGGCGGATCGTGACGAACCACAGACCAGGAGCCTTTTCCAGCTCGCCGGCGTGCTTGGCGTTTCCCCCGCCTGGCTGATTGCGGGGGTTGGGATGGGGCCGGACGTGCCCGATGCAGATATCAGCGATCCAGACCACGAGGCCTATAGCGAGGCCGCAGCAATCCCAGCCTTGAAGCGTGACCTTGAGCGGCTGAAGCGGCAACATGCGGCGCTCGGCGCAGCTATCCGGGTCATGGAAGAACGGCTGGCCCGGCTCGACGCCCCCCGATCACAGCCGCTCTGACCGGGGAGACTTCGGCTTCGTGGCCCGGGGTCAAAACCCTTTCAGTTTTTGCTTGAGAAGCGCCGCTGCCTATGCAGAGTCCACCACCGATGGCCTGATTGGGGCGGTTGACGCACCCTTCCAGACCGAATCACATTGAATAGCGAACCAAGAACGATCTGCCCGACATGCGGGGCGGGTTCGACAGCAAGGGAGTTCATCCATGGACGTGCGTGCAGCCGTTGCCGTGCAGGCGGGAAAGCCACTCGAAGTCATGACGGTCCAGTTGGAGGGCCCGCGCGCCGGGGAAGTGCTGGTCGAGGTGAAGGCCACTGGCATTTGCCACACGGACGAGTTCACGCTTTCGGGCGCCGATCCGGAAGGCCTTTTCCCGGCGATTCTCGGCCATGAGGGTGCTGGCGTGGTGGTCGATGTCGGTCCCGGCGTGACCTCGCTGAAAAAGGGCGACCATGTCATTCCGCTCTACACGCCGGAATGCCGCTCCTGCCCGTCCTGCCTGTCGCGCAAGACCAATCTGTGCACCGCCATCCGCGCCACGCAGGGCCAGGGCCTGATGCCCGACGGCACGTCGCGCTTCTCGATCGGCAAGGACAAGATCTTCCACTACATGGGCTGCTCCACCTTTGCCAACTACACGGTGCTGCCGGAGATCGCGCTCGCCAAGGTCAATCCCGACGCGCCTTTCGACAAGATCTGCTACATCGGCTGCGGCGTGACCACCGGCATCGGGGCCGTCATCAACACGGCCAAGGTGGAGATCGGCGCGACCGCCATCGTTTTCGGCCTCGGCGGTATCGGCCTCAACGTCATCCAGGGCCTGCGCCTCGCCGGCGCCGACATGATCATCGGGGTCGATCTGAACAACGAGAAGAAGGCCTGGGGCGAACGCTTCGGCATGACGCATTTCGTCAACCCCAAGGAAGTGGATGGCGACATCGTGCCCTATCTCGTCAACATGACGAAGCGCGGAGCCGACCAGATCGGCGGTGCCGACTATACATTCGACTGCACGGGCAACACCAAGGTGATGCGCCAGGCGCTCGAAGCCTCGCATCGCGGCTGGGGCAAGTCGGTGATTATCGGCGTTGCCGGTGCGGGCCAGGAAATTTCCACGCGTCCGTTCCAGCTCGTCACCGGCCGTACCTGGATGGGCACGGCGTTTGGCGGCGCACGTGGCCGCACCGATGTGCCGAAGATCGTCGACTGGTACATGGAGGGCAAGATCGAGATCGATCCGATGATTACCCACCTTCTGCCGCTCGAGGACATCAACAAGGGCTTCGATCTCATGCATGCGGGTGAATCGATCCGCAGCGTGGTCGTCTATTGACGCTCGCCGAGCCCTACGAGATCGACGTGCGGAGACTGGAAGACTTCTCCGCCGTCGATCTCTACGCCATGCTGAGGCTCAGGGTCGATGTCTTCGTGGTCGAGCAGGCCTGCGTCTATCCGGAACTCGACGGCAAGGACATTGACGCGCTGCACCTGCGGCTCCTCTCCGCTGGAACGCCTATCGCCTGCGCGCGGCTGTTTGCGCCGGCGGGCGGACGAGGCGCGCGCATCGGCCGTGTTGCGGTGTCCACCGACCATCGTGGCCAAAGACTGGGTGAAGCACTGATGAAGGCGGCGATCGCGGAATGCGAGCGCCGCTTTGCGGGCCACGCGATCGAGATTTCCGCCCAGAGCTATCTGCTCACCTTCTATCGCGCTCTCGGCTTCGAGCCGGTTTCGCAGGAATACCTCGAGGATGGCATTGCGCATGTGGACATGGTGCGGGCGTTCCAAACATGACCTCGCCGGCTGGTGGCGCGGTTGGAACGATGCGTGCATGCTCGCTGAACAGCCACTCCTCAACGGTGCGCCTTGGCAACGACCCGGACATTCGCCTCTTTTCGTTTCGACGCTATCTGATTATCTACCGCCCGATCGAGACCGGCGACGGCATCGAACTCATCCGTCTTTTGCACGCAGCGCGGGACTACCCCAGCTTTTTTGACGATTGACCCATGCCCGAAATCTATGTCGATGCCGATGCCTGTCCGGTGAAGCCGGAAATCCTCAAGGTCGCCGAGCGGCACGGCCTGCCGGTGACCTTCGTCGCCAATTCCGGCCTGCGCCCATCGCGCGATCCGATGGTGAAGAACGTGATCGTATCCGGGGCCTTCGATGCTGCCGATGACTGGATTGCCGAACGCGCAGGTACGGGCGACATCGTTGTCACGGCGGATGTTCCGCTTGCCGGCCGCTGCGTGGCGACGGGAGCGCTGGTGACGGGGCCGACGGGGCGCGTGTTCGACACGACGAATATCGGCATGGCGACGGCGATGCGCGACCTTGGTGCACATCTGCGGGAAACGGGAGAGAGCAAGGGCTACAACGCCGCCTTCTCGGCACGCGACCGCTCGGCCTTTCTGGAGACGCTCGAACGGCTGTGCCGGAGGATCAAGGCGTGAAGAGATCCTGGAAAGACCGGCGTTATGCCGCCTTCTGCACAGGCCTTGTCGCGGCCCTGCTGACGGCTATCGTCACGGGGCTTCTTGCGCCGCGTTTCCTTGGCGAGACGCCTGCCCTCGCCTTCTTCGCGGCCTATCTCGTCATCACGGGGATCCGCATTCCACGACTGACGGCCGACTATCTGAAACACCGGGCGGCCCAGAACGACCCGCCGGCCGGTGTGATCCTGCTGGTCACGCTGGTTGCCGTCGTCGTTGCCATCGTGTCGCTGTTTCTCGCGCTGAACGACAAGGGCGCCGGCCGCGGGCTGGAAACGCTGATGGCCTTCGTCGCCGTCATTCTCGGATGGCTGACGATCCACACTATGACGGCGCTCCACTATGCCCATCTCTACTGGATGCCATCGACGCTCGGGACAAAGAGCAAGGCCGGTGAGCGTCCCGTATCCGGCGGGCTGGACTTTCCGGGTGAAGCGCCGCCCGGCGCTACCGAATTTCTCTATTTCTCCTTCGTGATCGGGATGACGGCCCAGACATCCGACGTCGCGATCACCACCACGGCCATGCGGCAGCTGAACCTCCTGCATGCCGTCGTGTCATTCTTCTTCAATACCGTGCTGATCGCCGCATCCGTGAATGCAGTCATCAATCTCGCGCAATAGGCTGGCAGGAAAGTCAGAAAGGAATTCCGATGAAGATCATCTCCCAGAACACCGCCTTTGGCGGCATGCAGGGCGTGTTTGCCCATGATTCCGAGGCCTGCAACTGCGAGATGACCTTTGCCGTCTTCGTGCCGCCGCAGGCGATCGCCGAGCCGCGCCCGGTGCTCTGGTATCTTTCGGGCCTCACCTGCACCCATGCCAACGTGATGGAAAAAGGCGAATATCGCCGGCTGGCCGCCGAGCTTGGGCTGATCATCGTCTGCCCCGACACGAGCCCGCGCGGCAATGATGTGGCAGACGAACTGACCAACTGGCAGAAGGGCAAGGGGGCCGGCTTCTACGTTGATGCGACCGAGGCGCCCTGGTCGCAGCACTACCGCATGTACAGCTACATCACCGAGGAACTTCCGAAGCTGATCTTCGAACAGTTCCGCGCCGATCCCGCCCGCCAGGGCATTTTCGGGCATTCCATGGGTGGGCATGGCGCCATGACGATCGCGCTGAAAAATCCGGATCGCTTCAAAAGCTGCTCTGCCTTCGCGCCCATCGTCCAGCCTTCGACCGCAGACTGGTCGATCGGCGCGCTTACCAGCTATCTCGGCGAGGACGCATCGGCGTGGCGAGCCTATGATGCCTGCGCCCTCGTGGAAGATGGTGCCCGTTTTCCGGAATTCCTGATCGATCAGGGCAAGGCTGACGGCTTTCTGGAAACGGGCCTGCGGCCCTGGCTCTTCGAGACGGCGGTGAAGGATACGGGGATCGGCCTCACGCTGCGCATGCACGAGCGCTACGACCATTCCTATTACTTCATTTCCACTTTCATGGACGATCACCTTCGCTGGCACGCGGAACGTCTCGGATAACCGGAAACGCATTTTGGCGGAGAGGAGGAATGCGTATGGCATTCTTCCCTATCCGCCAGGAAGCTTCAGCCATAAATGCCAACCAACCCGGAGCAGCCGCTGCCAGACGATGTGGTTGCTGCGACGCGTTACGTGCGGGCAATGTTGACTGCCTGTGACGTCTGCGGATCGAGGACGCGGATGCTTGATTGCGCGAGGCCATGCAGCCCCTGCATGTCCACAATCAGGTGCCAGTGGCCCGATGCAGGCACGACGAGACGCAAAGGCGACTTCTTGGCAACGCCGCCTACGAACTGGTGCTTGAGAACCTGCTTGTAAAGCTTCAGATTCTGGTCCGTCATCAGGCGGACATTGGCCACGGCCGAAAGCGTGACTTCGACAATGGTGCCGGCACGCTGCTCGCGGAGATCATAGTGGGTGAAATTGAAAGCCTGCATCGTCCATGCCATCTCAGATTGCGCGACAGAGAAGCGTTTTGCACAGCCGACGACAGACTTTCAGCTTCGCCAGACTGCTCAACACGCCTGTTCTCAAGATCGACTGCATATTAGCGCACTGGAACTTAAAAAAGCTTTTCATCCGCGCCATGTTTTACAAATCAACGCACTGTGAGGACTGACCATGCTCAATATCACCCTTGTCGCCCTGGGCGGCGCCATCGGGTCTGTTCTGCGCTATCTTGTTGGCGTGGCCACGCTTCGAAGCTTCGGGCCGGATTTTCCGTGGGGCACGCTGGCCGTCAACCTGGTTGGCGGACTGCTGATCGGCGTGATCGCCGGCGTTTTCGCGCTTCGCGCCGAGGCTCCGCAGGAGGCGCGCCTTTTCCTCATCACGGGATGCCTCGGCGGCTTTACGACATTTTCAGCCTTCTCGCTGGACGCCGTCACGCTCTTCGAACGCGGACAGGCCCTGACGGCGGCCATCTATGTGGCGACCAGCGTCGGTTTTTCCATCGGTGGCGTTGTCGCGGGGCTGGCCCTGATGCGGGCCATTCTGTAGGAACAGGCCAAAGACGGCAGGTGAACGCTGCTTTCAGCATCGCCCATCGGCCGCACCGACAGAAGGAAGAGACATGGCAGGCATCGAGCACAGGACCGTGGAACCGGACGAGGCCGGAATGCGCGTCGATCGCTGGTTCAAGGTCCACTATCCCGGACTCGGCTTCGGCGCGCTTCAGAAGCTGTTGCGGTCCGGCCAGATCCGTGTCGATGGCGGCCGCGTGAAATCCGACAGCCGCGTCGAGCCGGGCCAGACCGTGCGCGTCCCGCCGCTCGGCGTCGATGGCAAGGACCAGAAGACCGGGCCGATCGGCGCGAAGGATCTGCGCCATTCTGAGGATGGAGAGCTTTTGTCGCGCATGCTCCTGCATGAAGACGACAAGGTGATCGTGCTCAACAAGCCGCCGGGCCTTGCCGTACAGGGCGGCTCGGGCGTCAGCCGGCACATCGACAAGATGCTGGAGGCCTGGACCAACCAGAGGGGCGAGAAGCCGCGTCTGGTGCATCGCCTCGACCGTGACACATCCGGCGTCCTGGTGATTGCCCGGACCCGCGGCGCAGCGCAGAAGCTGACGGCCGCCTTCCGCGAGCGCGACACGAAGAAGACCTACTGGGCGATCGTGAAGGGCGTGCCGCGCAAGCGCGAGGACCGCATCTCCACCTGGCTCGTCAAGGAGCAGACGCCCGACGGCGACCGCATGCGGATCGCCAAGCATGGCGAGGACGGCGCCGACCACGCGGTCTCCTACTATCGCATCCTCGAGCAGGCCGGGCAGAATCTCTGCTGGCTGGAGATGGAGCCCTATACGGGCCGGACGCACCAGCTGCGCGTCCACGCCGCCCATATCGGTCATCCGATCCTCGGCGATCCCAAATATTTCGAGGCCGATATCAACTGGAGTTTTCCGGGCGGCATGCAGAATCGCCTGCACCTTCACGCCCGCCATATCGATATTCCCCACCCGTCCGGCGGGCGCCTGCGCGTCAGCGCGCCGATGCCGCAGCACATGGTGCAGAGCTTCAACCTCATCGGCTTCGACGAAAGCAACGGGGAGATCGCGGGCGAATGAGGCTGGTGCTTTTCGATTGCGACGGCACGCTGGTGGACAGCGGCCGGCTGATCCACGAGGTCATGCGCCGGACCTTCCTGAGCTACGGCCTGCCGGAGCCGGATTATGCAGCGACGAAGGCGATCATCGGGCTCACGCTCGACATCGCCATCGCGCGGGTCGCGGGTCGAACGCATGTGGACGACGAGGTGCTGGCCATGACACAGCATTACAAGGACATCTATGGCGGCGTGCGGGCCGAAGCCGGCTTCCAGGAGCCGCTGTTTGCCGGCATCGACACGATGATGGCGACGCTCGAGGCCGACGAGGCCCTGCTTCTCGGCGCCGTCACCGGCAAGTCGCGGCGCGGCCTGAACCTGATCTCCGAGGCACACGGCTTCGGCAAGACCTTCTTCGTCTCGCGCACGGCTGACGACTGCCCCTCCAAGCCGCATCCGGCCATGGTGACGGAATGCTGCGCGGAAGCGGGCATCGATGCGGCGCGCACCATTGTCATCGGCGACAGCGTTTACGATATGCGGATGGCGATCAATGCCGGAGCGATTCCGATCGGGGTCTCCTGGGGTTACGCAAGCGTTTCCGATCTCGCCGATGCCGGAGCGCGCCACATCGTGCGCACGCCGCACGAGATCGTTGACTGGCTGGAAGAGAACAATGTCTGATTTTCGCGACGACCTGAACGGCATGCTGACGGACGCCGACCCGGTGCGCCGGGCGCAGATCCAGATGCAGAAGCCGGCCACCAAGCGCTTCTACAAGCAGGTAACCATCGGCAAGGCGGAGAGCGGCGGTTATGCAGTGCTGCTGGATGGCCGCAGCCTGAAGACGCCGGCGAAGAACACGCTGACGGTGCCGACGGAGGCGCTGGGCGCGCTTTTGCGCGACGAATGGGATGCGCAGGGCGAGACAATCGAACCGGATACGATGCCGGTAACCCGCCTTGTCAACACCGCCATCGACGGCGTGTCGCGCGAGCACCGCGCCGTGTTCGACGAAATCCTGCGCTTTGCCGGAACGGACATGCTCTGCTACCGCGCCGACCGGCCGGAAGGGCTAGTCATCCGGCAGAAGGATAGCTGGGATCCGATCCTCGAATGGATGGCGGTGGCGGGCGGCGCGCCTTTCGTGACCGTCTCCGGCATCATGCATGCGGAACAACCGCGTGCGGCCATCAACGGCTATGCGGAACTGCTGCGCAGCTACGCGACCCCGCTGGGCCTGACCTGCCTGCATACGGTGACGAGCCTAACCGGCTCCGCCATTCTCGCCATTGCCTTTGCCGAACGGTTCCGCACGCCGGACGAGGTCTGGGCGGCAGCGCATGTGGACGAGGACTGGCAGATCTCGCAATGGGGCGAGGATTTCGAGGCGAAGGTGCGGCGTGAACGCCGCCGCATCGAGTTTGACGCGGCCGTGCGCACGCTCGATTCCCTGCGATAAGCCGGAGAACCAGATGCGGGGGGCGGATCAGCCGCCCCGCTCGCGCCGCAGCTTCGACCACCAGTCGAGGCGCTTGCGAATTTCGCGTTCGAAACCGCGCTCCGGCGGATCGTAGAACTGCTGCCGACCCATCTTTTCCGGGAAGTAATTCTGCCCGGAAAAGGCATCGGGCTGGTCGTGGTCATAGCGATAGCCGTCACCATAGCCCTCGCCCTTCATGAGCTTCGTCGGCGCATTCAGGATGTGCTTGGGCGGCAGGAGCGAGCCGTTTTCCTTCGCCGCCCGCATCGCGGCCTTGTAGGCGACGTAGACGCCGTTCGATTTCGGCGCCGTGGCGAGATAGACGCAGGCATTGGCGAGCGCCAATTCGCCCTCCGGCGAGCCGAGGAAGTCATAGGCATCCTTGGCGGCATTGGCGACGACGAGCGCCTGCGGATCGGCAAGGCCGATATCCTCCACCGCCATGCGCACCAACCGCCGACCCAGGAAGAGCGGGTCCTCGCCCGCATCGAACATGCGGCAGAGATAATAGAGGGCTGCGTCCGGGTCCGAGCCGCGGATCGACTTGTGGAGTGCGGAAATCAGATTGTAATGGCCGTCTTGCGCCTTGTCATAGACCGGCGCGCGCCGCTGCACGACCTCCTGAAGCGCTGCGGCATCGAAGATTTCGCCCGACCGCGCGGCGCGCCACACCTCCTCGGCAAGCGTCAGCACGGCGCGCCCGTCACCATCTGCCATGCGGATCAGGCTGGCGCGCGCTTCCTCATCCAGCGGAAGCGCCCTGCCCTCCACCGTCTCGGCGCGCGCCAGAAGCTCCGTCAGGCTCGCCTCGTCATGGGAGCGGAAGGTGAGCATGCGGGCGCGCGACAGAAGAGCGGCGTTGAGCTCGAAGGACGGATTTTCCGTCGTGGCGCCGACGAGAATGACGGTGCCGTCTTCCATCACGGGCAGGAAACTGTCCTGCTGGGCGCGGTTGAAGCGATGGATCTCGTCCACGAAAAGCAGCGTCTGGCGGCCGGACATGCGCCGGGCGCGGGCTGCCTCGAAGACCTTCTTGAGGTCGGCCACGCCGGAAAAGATCGCCGAGATCTGCTCGAAGGCCAGTCCCGCCTCGCCGGACAGCAGGCGCGCCACCGTCGTCTTTCCGGTGCCGGGCGGCCCCCAGAAGATCATCGAGCCGAGAGAACCCGACTCGATCATGCGCCGGAGCACGCCGTCCGGCCCGGTCAGATGCGCCTGACCGCTGACCTCATCCAGCGATTTCGGCCGCAGGCGGTCTGCCAGCGGCCGTTTCTCCAGAACAGTGTCAGGAGCGCCCTGCGCGAAGAGATCGCTCATCGGAAGAACTGCCGGATGAGCTGGCCGTCGCGCAGAATTTCCACGCGCCAGAAGGCGGGGTCGGCGGCGACGGCCGTTTCGAGCGTCTTCGACTTGTCGATCTGCTGTCCGTTGACGGCAACGACGATATCCTTGGGCTGCAGGCCGATCCGGGCGGCGGGAGAGCCGCGCTTCACCTCGACAATCACGACGCCCTCCGTCGTGTTCCCAAGCCGCAAGTCGTCGGCAAGGCGCGGCGAAAGATTGGCGACAACGGCGCCGGAGAAGGGATTGCGCCCCTCGATCAGGCGTTCATCGCGCGGCGTGGTCTCCGGTGCGGCGGCGAGCGCCAGCGTCACCTCGCGGGCGCGGCCATTCTCGCTCACGGTCAGCTTTGCGTCATGGCCGATGCCCACGGTGGTCAGGCGATAGCCGAGTGCATCGGGATGCTCGACGGCGATGCCGTTGACGGCGGTGATCACCTGTCCCGGCTTCAGGCCCGCCTTCTCCGCCGGCCCGCCCGCGACCACGGCCGTGACCAGCGCTCCGCGCGCGCGGTCAAGGCCAAGCGCTTCGGCGACTTCGGACGTCACAGGCTCGAAACTCGCGCCGATATAGGGCCGCACGAAGCTCGGGCTGCCGCCTTCCGCCGAGGTCACGAAGGAGCGCACGAGATTGGCGGGAATGGCGAAACCAACACCGTTCGAGCCGCCGCCGCGCGAGAAGATCGCGGTATTGATGCCGATGAGCTGGCCTTTCATGTCGATCAGCGCGCCGCCTGAATTGCCCGGATTGATCGCCGCATCCGTCTGGATGAAAAAGCCGAAGTCGCCGGAGACGACCTGATTGCGGGCGAGCGCCGAGACGATGCCGCTCGTGACCGTCTGGCCGACGCCGAAGGGATTGCCGATGGCGAGAACGAGATCCCCGACCTCGACGGCATCGCTGTCGCCGATCGGGATCGTGTCGAATTTCGTATCCGACTTGATCTTGAGGACGGCGAGGTCGAGGCGGTCATCCTTCATCACGACGGTGCTGGCGAATTCGCGGCCATCGGCGAGCGCGACCTTGATGTCATCCGCGCCCTCGATCACGTGATTGTTGGTGACCACGATGCCATTGGCGCCGACGATGACACCGGAACCGAGCGAGGACTGTTTCTCGGTGCGGTTCGGCATGCGCTGGCCGAAGAACTGCTCGAAGAAGGGGTCGCCGTCAAAGGGCGAGCGCTGCTGCACCATGCGCTCGGCATAGACGTTGACCACCGCATTGGCCGTCTGCTTCACCAGCGGCGCAAAGGACATCTGCATTTCGGCGCGATCGGCCGGCAGCCGCTTGGTCTCGGCGCCTGTCGTCTGCGCAACGGCCGCGCCCGGAAGCAGGTCCAGCCGTTCGGCGACAAGCGCCGTACCGGCCACGCCGATGCCGAAAAGGCCGGCACAGGCCAGACCGTACAGAAGGGAACGCGGCGAGAAGGTCCTGAAGAATGGCATTGAAGCGATCCTGAAACGATGGGGTCCGGATGCCAGAAATAGGATGGCGGATCGGGCAAGCAAAGTTAAAAGACGGAAAGAATTGCGGATTTAACAGCCGGCCGGCCTGCTAGCGCTGCGCCGGACCGCCGTCCTTCATCCGGTCGGCAGCACCCGTATCGCCCGATATACCCGGCGCGCGGTTCAGACCGCCGCAAGCGTCCATGGCCGCGCCCCGCAGTCAGAACACACGGCATCCGTGACAAGCCGACGCCGCTCACTCCGCCTCACAGCAAGCCCAGCCGGCACCCGGGCCTGCCAAGAACACTACAACAAGCCGCCTGATACGGGCTTCACGCGTCATGCTGTAAAATTCTGTTTTTGCATGTCTTTTCCTGAAACCGCGGCACACTTTCAGGCGACATGCGTCAGGTTCCCGCCGCCTCAGAACGGGATGTCGTCATCCATGTCGCGCGAGAAATTGCTGGCGCCGGAGGAGGACTGGCGGCCGCTGCCGGCGCTGGCACCGGAGGACTGCGGGCGATCGTAATCGTCATAGGAGGGGCCAGACCCGAAGGAGGAGCCGCCATAGTCGTTGCCGCCGCCGGACATGCGGCGGTCGCCGCCGCCTTCGCCACGACCATCCAGCATGGTCAGCGTCGAGTTGAAGCCCTGCAGCACCACTTCAGTAGAATAGCGGTCATTGCCGTTCTGATCCTGCCACTTGCGGGTCTGCAGCGCGCCTTCGATATAGAGCTTGGCGCCCTTCTTGACGTATTGCTCGACCACCTTGCAGAGGCCTTCATTGAAGACGACGACGGTGTGCCATTCGGTCTTCTCGCGACGTTCGCCGGAATTGCGGTCGCGCCAGCTCTCGGAGGTGGCGATGCGCAGGTTGGCGATCGGGCGGCCATCCTGCGTGCGGCGGATTTCCGGGTCTGCCCCGACATTTCCGACCAGAATTACCTTGTTGACGCTACCAGCCATACTCTTCGTCCCTGTTGAGGGGCGCGCCGGAACACCTGCCGGCCGCCCGCCGAAATTGGCGCCATCATAGACATCCGGCCGCCGCACGGTCACCCGCGCAACCCTGCCTCAGGGGTCAATCCACAGCAATAATCCCCGGCGCCGGATAATTTGTTCTTTTTTTGTTCTAAACATCCCCTATTCTCTTGTCAACCGAATCGGAAACGGGCACGGATAGGCGACATTCCTCCCCAGATGACCCCATGCCCGATGGACAGGCGCGGCAGAAACCCTACATGAGGGACTGCCGAAACCGACGCTGGATATCATGAGCGAACTGAAGACCATTTCCATTCGCGGCGCCCGCGAGCACAATCTCAAGGGTGTCGATCTCGATCTGCCGCGCAACAAGCTGATCGTGATGACCGGCCTTTCCGGCTCGGGAAAATCCTCGCTTGCCTTCGACACGATCTATGCCGAGGGGCAGCGGCGCTATGTCGAAAGCCTCTCGGCCTATGCGCGCCAGTTCCTGGAAATGATGCAGAAGCCGGATGTCGACCAGATCGACGGCCTGTCGCCGGCGATCTCCATCGAGCAGAAGACGACATCGAAGAACCCGCGTTCCACGGTCGGTACGGTCACGGAAATCTACGACTACATGCGCCTTCTGTTCGCGCGCGTGGGCGTGCCCTATTCGCCGGCGACGGGCCTGCCGATCGAGAGCCAGACGGTCAGCCAGATGGTGGACCGCATTCTGGATTTCGGCGAGGGAACAAGGCTTTACATCCTTGCGCCGATGGTGCGTGGCCGCAAGGGCGAGTACAAGAAGGAACTTGCCGAGCTCATGAAGAAGGGCTTCCAGCGCGTCAAGATCGACGGGCAGTTCTATGAAATCGCCGAGGCTCCGGCGCTCGACAAGAAGTACAAGCACGATATCGACGTGGTCGTTGACCGTGTCGTTGTTCGGCCGGATCTCGCCGCCCGCCTTGCCGACAGTCTGGAGACCTGCCTGAAGCTTGCCGATGGTCTCGCGGTGGCCGAATTTGCCGACAAGCCACTGCCGCCGGAGGAAACCTCGGCCGGCGGTTCTGCCAACAAGTCGCTGAACGAGACGCATGAGCGGGTCCTGTTCTCGGAAAAATTCGCCTGCCCTGTCTCCGGTTTCACCATCCCGGAAATCGAGCCGCGGCTGTTTTCCTTCAACAATCCCTTCGGCGCCTGCCCGACCTGCGACGGTCTCGGGAGCCAGCAGAAGATCGACGAGAACCTGATCGTTCCGGAAGCGCATCGCACGCTGAAGGACGGGGCGATCGCGCCTTGGGCCAAGTCGTCCTCGCCCTACTACAACCAGACGCTGGAAGCGCTCGGAAAGGTCTATGGATTCAAGCTTTCGAGCCGCTGGAGCGATCTCACGGAAGCCGCGCAGAACGCGATCCTGCATGGCACGCAGGACAAGGTCGAGTTTGACTACAAGGATGGCGCACGCTCCTACAAGACGGTGAAGACCTTCGAGGGCATCGTGCCCAATCTGGAGCGGCGCTGGAAGGAGACCGACAGCGCCTGGGCGCGCGAGGAAATCGAGCGCTTCATGTCGGCCGCCCCCTGCCCGGCCTGCAACGGCTATCGCCTGAAGCCGGAAGCCCTGGCCGTCAAGATCGACAGGCTGCATATCGGCGAGGTCTGCGCCATGTCGATCCGCGTGGCGCGCGACTGGTTCGAGACGCTGCCGGAGCGCATGAACACCAAGCAGAACGAGATTGCGGTCCGTATTCTCAAGGAAATCCGAGACCGCCTGCGGTTCCTCAACGATGTCGGCCTCGACTATCTCTCGCTGTCGCGCAATTCCGGCACGCTGTCGGGCGGCGAAAGCCAGCGCATTCGCCTCGCCTCGCAGATCGGCTCGGGGCTGACCGGCGTGCTCTACGTGCTGGACGAGCCGTCGATCGGCCTGCATCAGCGCGACAATGCGCGCCTGCTCGACACGCTGCGGCACCTGCGCGACATCGGCAACACCGTGATCGTCGTGGAACACGACGAGGATGCGATCCTGACGGCCGATTACGTGGTCGATATCGGTCCGGCCGCCGGCATCCATGGCGGACGCGTCGTGGCCGCGGGAACGCCGGCGGAGATCATGGCCAACCCGGCCTCGCTCACGGGCAAGTATCTCTCGGGCGAACTGAATGTCGCGGTGCCGGCCGAGCGCCGCAAGCCGAAAAAGAAGAAGGAGCTGAAGGTCGTCGGTGCGCGCGCCAACAACCTCAAATCCGTCACGGCCGCCATTCCGCTCGGCGTCTTTACGGCCGTGACCGGGGTGTCCGGCGGCGGCAAATCGACTTTCCTGATCGAGACGCTCTACAAGGCGGCGGCGCGGCGCGTGATGGGCGCGCGCGAACTGCCGGCCGAGCATGAGCGGATCGACGGTTTCGAGCATATCGACAAGGTGATCGACATCGACCAGTCGCCGATCGGCCGCACGCCGCGCTCGAATCCGGCCACCTATACGGGCGCCTTCACGCCGATCCGTGACTGGTTCGCCGGCCTGCCGGAGGCCAAGGCGCGCGGCTACCAGCCGGGCCGCTTCTCCTTCAACGTCAAGGGCGGGCGCTGCGAGGCCTGCCAGGGTGACGGCGTCATCAAGATCGAGATGCACTTCCTGCCGGACGTCTATGTCACCTGCGACGTCTGCCACGGCAAGCGCTACAATCGCGAGACGCTGGACGTGACGTTCAAGGGCAAGTCGATCGCCGACGTGCTGGACATGACGGTCGAGGAAGGCGTCGATTTCTTCGCCGCCGTGCCGGCCGTGCGCGACAAGCTGGTGACGCTGAACCAGGTGGGTCTCGGCTACATCAAGATCGGCCAGCAGGCCAATACGCTGTCGGGCGGCGAGGCGCAGCGCGTCAAGCTTGCCAAGGAACTGTCGAAGCGCTCGACCGGCCGCACGCTCTACATTCTGGATGAACCGACGACGGGCCTGCATTTCCACGATGTCGCCAAGCTGCTCGAAGTGCTGCACGAACTCGTCAACCAGGGCAATTCGGTCGTCGTCATCGAACATAATCTGGAGGTCATCAAGACCGCGGACTGGATCATCGACTTCGGTCCCGAGGGAGGTGATGGCGGCGGCCAGGTGATCGCCGAGGGTACGCCGGAGGAGGTCGTGAAGGTCGAGCGCTCCTACACGGGCCAGTTCCTGAAAGAGCTTCTGGAGCGGCGTCCGATGAAGACGATCGCTGCGGCGGAATAGGAGAGCGACCATGGCGTCCCGGCCTGACAGCGGAACGATTCGCACCGGCATCGGCGGCTGGACCTTCGAGCCATGGGACGAGAGCTTTTACCCGCCGAAGCTTGCGAAGAAAAAGCAGCTCGAACATGCCAGCCGCAAGCTGACGGCCATCGAGGTCAACGGCACCTATTATTCCAGCCAGAAGCCCGAGACCTTTGCAAAATGGGCCTCCGAGGTGCCGGAGGGTTTCGTCTTTTCGCTGAAGGCGAGCCGCTACTGCACCAATCGCAAGGTGCTGGCCGAGGCCGGGCCTTCGATCGAGAAGTTTCTCGGACGGGGCATTGCCGAACTCGGCCCCCATCTCGGCCCGATCCTCTGGCAGTTCATGGCGACGAAGAAGTTCGATCCAGAGGATTTCGAGGCTTTCCTGACGCTGCTGCCGAAGACGCTGGACGGGCGGCCGCTGCGCCATGTGGTCGAGCCGCGGCACGAGAGTTTTTGCACGCCCGCGTTCATCGATCTTCTGGCGAAGTACGGGGTGGCAGCGGTCTGCGCCGATCACCAGGACTATCCGATGTTTGCGGATGTGACGGCGGATTTCGTCTATGCCCGGCTGCAGAAGGGTACCGACGAGACGCCCACATGCTATCCGGCGGCCGAGATCGATGGCTGGGCCGGACGGTTCAAGACCTATGCGGCAGGTGGCGTTCCGGACGATCTGCCGCTGATCGCGCCAGACCGCAAGACCGATCAGAAGCCGCGCGATGTCTTCGCCTTCTTCATCACGGGCGGCAAGGTGAATGCGCCGGAGGGCGCGCAGGTTATGCAGCGGGCGGTCGACGCTTAATCGCTCGGCGCTGCCCTTCACCCGATGGATCACGGCAGCGGCCGGATCACCCCGACCAGATCTTCCGCCGTCAGCCCCTCGCCTGCCAGATGTCCCGCTTCGCCATGGCGCCAGGCGCCGGCGGCAGCCGCTTCGAAGGGCGGCATGCCCTGCGCGAGATGGGCACCGATGATGCCCGCCAGCACGTCGCCGGAGCCGGCGGTCGCCAGCCATGGCGGCGCGGAGATGTTGATGACGGCGCGGCCGTCAGGCGCAGCAATCACCGTATCGGCACCCTTGAGCAGCACGACGGCGCCGCTGCGGGCGGCCGCGGCACGGGCCTTGTCGATCTTGGACAGCGCGTCCTTGGCCGAAAGATCAGGGAAGAGTCGGGCGAATTCGCCGGCATGCGGGGTCAGCACCACCGGCCAGCCATTCTGCCTGACGGCATCGAAGAGGCTTTCCGGTTCGCCGGCAAAGGCCGTGATGGCATCGGCATCGAAGACCGTGGGGCGCCCGACGAGAGCAAGCGCGTAGAGCCGCGTGGTCTCGCTGACGCCGAAGCCGGGGCCGAGCACGAAGGCGGACAGGCGCCGATCTTCCAGCCAGTCGGTGAGACCGGCGAGATCGTCGAGCCGGCGCGTCATGACAGCGGTCAGGTGAGCCGCATTGATGCTCAGGGCATTCCCCGGGCTTGCCAGCGTGACCAGCCCTGCTCCGGCCTTCAGGCCCGCAGACGCCGAAAGGCGCGATGCTCCCGTGTGGGAGGGGCCGCCGGAGAAAACGACGAGATGACCGCGGCTGAACTTGTGGCTGGCAGACCCCGTTTCCTTGCGCCCTGCCGCGAAGATGGCCGGCGTGTTGATGGCAAGCGGGCCGGCCTGCGCCGCCACCAGGCGTTCCGGAATCCCGATATCGACGATCTCGACGACACCGCAATGGTCGCGGCCGGGCAGCAGGACGTGGCCGGGTTTCAAGGTCATGAAGGTCACGGTTCGCCTCGCCCGGAAGGCGCCGCCTCGTACCGCACCGGTGCACCCGTCGATACCCGAGGGCAGATCGACGCTGATCACCGGAAGGTCGAGATCCTTGCACAGTGTCGCGAGCGCCACAACACTCTCGGGTACCGGGCGCGACAGGCCGGCGCCGAAGAGCGCGTCGATCACGACGTCGCCCCGCCTCGGATCGCAGGCTTCGAGGGCGTGGACAGTGTCCTGCCAGCCGGCCGCGGCGCGTGCGGCGTCTCCGGTCAGGCGGTCGGGGGGAACAAGCGAAAAGACAAGAACGGGAGCACCGCTTTCTCTCAGCGCACGCGCGGCCACATAACCATCGCCGCCATTGTTTCCCGGACCTGCGAGAACAAGGAAGCGCAGCGCCTCGGGATGGTCTGCCAGCGCTGCGGCAGCGACCGCCTCGCCGGCACTCTGCATCAGACGGAAACTGTCGATGCCAGAGGCTGCCGCCGCCCGATCGACGCGCGCCATCTCCTCAGGTGTCAGCAGGCGTTGGTTTCTTTGCAATAATTCGAACATGGAGCGAACTTTAGCTGGACTAACACGGCGCCGGTATCACGAACGTCCGCCACGGGAGTCTTTTGACAGTCATATGCAGCAAATCTGCGACGTTCTCGGCGAGCGCAAAATTATGCTTACAAATTAGTCATTTGCATAAATTTAACGCTCAAATATGTTGCTTAACAAAGGCCGCATTCTGCTGCACAGTAGCCTGCGCGCGGAAAATCGGCAGCTTCGCCAAAAAGCAGGCAAATTTGTCGAGGAACGGGCGAAAATGGCGCTGGACGCCGGGGAAAACCTGCCGATTCGGCTCAGATGACGCAGATTTCTGGTGATTTGGCACACAACCTGCATAGACTGGCGCATGCGGGCCAGGCCTGCTGCAACGGGAGAAGCGGAGAGTGTTTTCCTCATGAAAAAGATCGAAGCGATCATCAAGCCCTTCAAGCTCGATGAGGTGAAGGAGGCCCTTCAGGAAGTTGGCCTGCAGGGCATCACGGTGACGGAAGCCAAGGGTTTCGGCCGCCAGAAAGGCCATACGGAGCTTTATCGCGGCGCCGAATACGTGGTCGATTTCCTGCCGAAGGTGAAGGTGGAAGTCGTGCTGGCCGACGAGAATGCCGATGCCGTGATCGAGGCCATCCGCAATGCGGCCCAAACCGGGCGCATCGGCGACGGCAAGATCTTCGTGTCCAACATCGAGGAAGTGATCCGCATCCGGACCGGTGAAACCGGCGTGGATGCCATCTGACTGCAATGATCCCCGGCTACAGCCAAGGCCGGGCAAGAACCGTCAACCAATAAGGGACCGGAAACACAATGACGACCGCCAACGACATTCTCAAGCAAATCAAGGACAACGACGTCAAGTTCGTCGATCTGCGCTTTACCGACCCGCGCGGCAAGCTGCACCACCTGACGATGGACGTGTCCTGCGTCGATGAAGACATGTTCGCCGACGGCGTGATGTTCGACGGCTCCTCGATCGGCGGCTGGAAGGCCATCAACGAGTCCGACATGGTGCTGATGCCGGATCCCGATACGGTCCATATGGACCCGTTCTTCGCCCAGTCCACCATGGTGATCGTCTGCGACATTCTCGATCCCGTCTCGGGCGAGGCCTACAACCGCGACCCGCGCGGCACGGCCAAGAAGGCGGAAGCCTATCTCAAGGCCTCCGGCATTGGCGACACGGTCTTCGTCGGCCCGGAGCCGGAGTTCTTCGTGTTCGACGACGTGAAGTACAAGGCCGATCCCTACAACACCGGCTTCAAGCTCGATTCGAACGAGCTGCCGTCGAATGACGACACCGACTACGAGACGGGCAACATGGGTCACCGCCCGCGCGTCAAGGGCGGCTATTTCCCGGTTCCGCCGATCGACAGCGCCCAGGACATGCGCTCGGAAATGCTGACGGTTCTCGCCGAAATGGGCGTCGTCGTCGAAAAGCAGCACCATGAAGTGGCCGCTGCCCAGCACGAGCTCGGCGTCAAGTTCGACACGCTCGTGCGCAACGCCGACAAGATCCAGATCTACAAGTATGTCGTCCACCAGGTCGCCCATGCCTATGGCAAGACGGCCACCTTCATGCCGAAGCCGATCTTCGGCGACAACGGCTCCGGCATGCATGTGCATCAGTCGATCTGGAAGGATGGCAAGCCGACCTTTGCCGGCGACGAATATGCCGGCCTCTCGGAAAGCTGCCTCTACTATATCGGCGGCATCATCAAGCATGCCAAGGCGATCAACGCCTTCACCAACCCGACCACCAACTCCTACAAGCGTCTCGTGCCGGGCTATGAAGCGCCGGTTCTGCTCGCCTATTCGGCCCGCAACCGCTCGGCCTCGTGCCGCATTCCCTTCGGCTCCTCGCCGAAGTCGAAGCGCGTCGAAGTACGCTTCCCCGATCCGCTGGCAAACCCCTATCTCGGCTTTGCGGCCATGCTGATGGCCGGCCTCGACGGCATCAAGAACAAGATCCATCCGGGCAAGGCCATGGACAAGGATCTCTACGACCTGCCGCCGAAGGAGCTGAAGAAGATCCCGACGGTCTGCGGCAGCCTGCGCGAAGCGCTCGAAAACCTCGACAAGGACCGCAAGTTCCTCACCGCCGGCGGCGTCTTCGACGACGACCAGATCGACGCCTATATCGAACTGAAGATGGTCGAGGTCATGCGCTACGAAATGACCCCGCACCCGGTCGAGTTCGACATGTATTACTCGGCCTGATCGGCTGATGATTTGGAAACCCCGGCGGCTCATCCCGCCGGGGTTTTGCGTTGCCGGTTGAGAGATCGGGCGCCGTCGAAGGTTGCTCCAGGGTTGGCCTTGGCGGTCTCCTCCGCTATTGATCGGCCCAGCGAGACAGTTGCGAAAGTCCACGATGCGTCGTTTCCTGCCTGATACCTTCACCCTTCTTCTGGTTGCCACCGTCGTGTTCGCGAGCTTTCTTCCGGCGCGCGGAGTCATTGCCGACTGGCTTGATGTGCTTGTCGACATCATGATCGGGCTGGTCTTCTTCCTGCATGGCGCGCGGCTGTCGCGGGATGTGGTGATTGCGGGCTTCCTGCACTGGCGGCTGCATCTGGCGATCCTCGGCACGACCTTCGTGCTCTTCCCCGTCATCGGACTTGCGCTCGGACTCGTTCCGGAAAGCCTGCTGCCACGCTCGCTCTATCTCGGCCTGCTCTATCTCTGCCTGCTGCCCTCCACCATCCAGTCATCGATCGCCTTCACCTCCATGGCAGGCGGCAATGTGCCGGCGGCGGTCTGTGCCGCATCGGCGTCGAACATCTTCGGCATGTTCCTGACGCCTTTCCTCGTCGGCCTGCTGTTTTCAGCCGGCGGGCACGGAAGCTTTTCCTTCGATGCGCTACAGCAGATCCTGCTCCAGCTGTTTGCGCCCTT
Organism: Rhizobium sp. SG2393; assembly: GCF_042610495.1. Lineage (NCBI taxonomy): Bacteria > Pseudomonadati > Pseudomonadota > Alphaproteobacteria > Hyphomicrobiales > Rhizobiaceae > Rhizobium > Rhizobium sp. SG2393. The sequence continues at coordinate 567,123 of NZ_JBHGAP010000001.1, read as the reverse complement.
CGTGCTCGGGCAGGTGCTGCAGCCATGGATCGGCAACTGGGTGCGTGCGCGCAAGGCGCTGCTGACGCCCATTGATCGCGGCTCGATCCTGCTCGTCGTCTACCTCGCCTTCGGAAAGGCGGTGCTGGAGGGTATCTGGAGCAACTATACGGTCGCCGATCTCGCCGTTGTCGTCGGCCTCGACATGCTCATTCTCGCCCTTGTGCTGACGGCGACCATGTATGGAAGCCGGAAACTCGGCTTCTCGAAGCCGGACGAGATCACCATCACGTTCTGCGGGTCGAAGAAGAGCCTCGCCAGCGGCGTGCCGATGGCCAATGTTATCTTTGCGGGTCAGCCGATCGGTGCCATCCTCCTGCCGCTGATGCTCTTCCACCAGATCCAGTTGATGGCCTGCGCGGTGATTGCCCAAGGATATGCGCGGAAAGCTCGCCGGGCGGCCGCCGCAAGCGGCGCGGTAGAACCGGCCAAGGTTGCGGCATAGGTCGGGGCGTCCGCCTGCGCGGTCAGGGTTGCGCGGGTGCGGCTTCCGGCGTCTGTCCGGTCGCCGGCGGCTTTGCGTCGGCCCGCGCCCGCAGCACGTCGAGTTCAGCGCTCAGCCGGGCGAGATCTGCTTCAGCGCCCACGATTTCTGCACGCAGCGCCTCTGCGGTCTTCAAGGCGGCATCCCGTTCGGCTGTGCGGGTCGCAAGACTGCCTTCGAGCGCCGTCACTTGCGCCTCCAGCGCCTTGCCGGCTGCGGCGATCCGCGTCGCTTCGGCCCTGGCGGCGGCGGATACCATCTTCTCGCTGTCGAGCGCGCCGGTCAGCTTGGCAAGCCGGGCGAGATAGTCGGCGCTGGCGCGTTGGGCTTCCTCGTTGGCAGCCTTGATCCGCACCTGCAATTCGGACACTTCCGCATCCCGCTTGTCGAGCAGGCGGTTGAGCTTCGGCACCTCGGTCAATTTCAGCGCCGCATAGTCCTTCTCGATCTCCGCAGCCCAGTTGGCCGAATTCTGCCTGAACGCATCGAGCTCGCGCGCCAGCGACTCCTTCTCCAGGTCGGCAGACTGTCGCGCAGAGGTCATGGCGGCAAGGTCTGTCCTCAGCCCGGCCATCTCGCTCGTCAGTCGCTGGCGATCGGCGACAACGAGCAAGCCGCCGGCGACGAGGGCTGCCGCAAGCAACGCGGTCACGATCGTGCGGCCGCTCCCGCGGTGCGCGGAGCCGCGTGCGATCACCTGACTTTTGCGTGCCGTGCGTGCTGCCAAGCTGGTCTCCCCGCAAGCGCCTGTTGCCTTCATTTCAAGTCCTTGCGAGCGCGAGCATGGACCCATTGATGTTACGGCTGTGTGACCCCAATTATTCGCTGAAAGGATGATTGGGGCCATGAAACAGAGAAACGCGAAATTTCAGATCGGACAAGTCGTTCGCCATCGCATTTTTCCCTTCCGCGGCGTGATCTTCGATGTCGACCCGGAATTTGCCAATACGGAAGAGTGGTGGAACGCAATCCCCGCCGAGGTGCGGCCGCACAAGGACCAGCCCTTCTACCACCTCTTCGCCGAGAATGCGGAGACGGAGTATGTGGCCTATGTTTCGGAGCAGAACCTCGTGCTGGATGACAGCGGCGTGCCGGTGCGCAACGCGCATGTGCATGCGCTCTTCACACCGGACGGGGCCGGTGCCTTCAAGCCGAAGGCCGTCGTGCAGCACTGAGGCAGGAGCCGCACATCAAATGCAAAACGGCCCGGACGGTGATCCGGGCCGTTTTGCGTTTCGTCTGTAGCCTGAGCGCGCTTACTGCTGCTTCGCAGCCTTCTGGGCTTCTTCCAGCTTCTTGCGGGCGTCCTCGGCCTTCTTCTGCATTTCTTCCTGCAGGAGGCGCTGGCGCTCTTCGAGCTGCGACTGCTCGATCGGGTCGCCGTCGAAGGCGCCGGTGAAACCAGAAAGCGTGAACTTGATCGGGTTGGGCGCGCGCTGGAAGTTCACGGAGGTGAAGACCACCTCGTTGCCCTTCTTGAGCGAGGCGATCGTCGCGTCGTTCAGCGGCACTTCAGCCACGCACTTGTCGGGCATGCAGATGGCGTAGTCGAGCTTCAGAGCCTTGCCGCCATCGATCTGCATCTGGACGCCCGGCGGGATCAGGCGAGCGGAGGGAACCGAGACCTGCAGGGCCTTGCGGTTGACCTTGCCGGAAACGGTGATGAGGCCGACAGCCGTGATGAGCTGGCCATTGTTGGCCGTCATCAGGTTCTGGACGATGCAGACGTCGTTGTCTTCCTGCTTGGTGCAGACCTTGAACCAGCCCTGCGGCGGACGGCCGGCGGCCTGCTGGGCCGAAGCGACGGTCGGCAGCGAAGCGGCGGCAACTGCCAGAGAGAGCACCGGCAGGGCCACGCGCTTGGTGATGTTTTTCGTGAACGACATGGTTCGATCTGTCTCCTGAATTCCGTTCTGGAACGAAGCGATGGGCGCGCCAGGGGCGCGCCTCGCCCTCCCGTAGGCCGACAGTTTCCCTGTTGGCCAAATGAGGCAAATGCATGACCCCCGTTTCGCCAAACCTGTTACATCGCGGCGTGCCCATAATCCAGTCTTTCGTGACGAATTTCGTCCGGATGCGCGCGCCCGCCGCAGAAAGACCATGGGTGACTGATTGGAATTGCCCCGTCGCCGGATCGTGCTAACGTCGCGCGACTCAATTGCAATCCAGTCCACGGAGGATGACGTGCGCGCCCTTTTCCTCGGCCTCGCACTGGTCACGGCAAAGCTTCTTGTCGCTGCACCCGTCATGGCAGACCCCGTCCATGCCATCGCCATGCACGGCCAACCCGCCCTGCCCGCCGATTTCAAGGCCTTCCCCTACGTCAATCCGGCCGTCAAGAAGGGCGGCAAGATCGCTTATGGCGTCGTCGGCACCTTCGACAACCTCAACCCCTTCATCCTGAAAAGCATGCGCACCACGGCGCGCGGCATGCTGGATCCGGAATTCGGCAATCTCGTCTATGATTCGCTGATGCAGCGCTCGCGCGACGAGGCCTTCTCTCTGTACGGCCTTCTTGCCGAAACCGTCGAATGGGACGAGGACCGGACCTACATTCAGTTCAACCTGAACCCCAAGGCGAAGTGGGCCGATGGCCAGCCGGTGACGCCGGAAGACGTGATCTTCACCTTCGAACTCTTCCGCGACAAGGGCCGCGTGCCCTTCTCCAGCCGCCTCGACAAGGTGGCGAAGATGGAGAAAGTCGGCGAGCGCAGCGTGCGTTTCACCTTCAACGAAAAGGCTGACCGGGAATTTCCGCTGCTAATCGCGATGACGCCGATCCTGCCGAAGCACGCCATCGATCCCGCGACCTTCGACCAGACGACGCTGAAGTTCCCGGTGGGCTCAGGCCCCTACAAGGTGGCCTCGGTGACACCTGGCGAACGCATCGTCTATGAGCGCCGCGACGATTACTGGGCAAAGGACCTGCCGTCCAAGGTCGGCTTCGACAATTACGACCAGATCTCGGTCGAGTATTTCCTGCAGGACAGCACGCTTTTCGAAGCCTTCAAGAAGGGCGAAGTGGACGTTTATTCCGAAGGAAGCCCGGTGCGCTGGAAGCGCAGCTACGATTTTCCGGCCGTGATAAGCGGCGACGTGGTCAAGGATACGTTCACGCCGAAGACGCCCTCGGGCATGCTGGGCTTCGTCTTCAACCTGCGGCGGCCGATCTTCGACAATCTGAAACTGCGCCAGGGCCTGACGCTCGTCTTCGACTTCGAATGGGTCAACAAGAACCTTTTCGAAAACGCCTATACGCGCACCCAGAGCTATTGGCAGAACTCCAAGCTCTCTTATCTCGACGCGCCGGCGGACGACCGCGAACTGGCGCTGCTGGGTGATGCGAAGAACCGTATCCTGCCCGGCGTGCTCGACGGAACCTATCGCCTGCCCGTGACCGATGCGTCGGGGCGCGACCGCAATGTCCTGCGTGAGGCGATGACGCTGTTTCGCGAAGCCGGCTATACGGTGAAGGACGGCAAGATGGTGGATGCCAAGGGCACGCCGCTCGCCTTCGAGGTGATGACCCAGAACGAGGGGCAGGAGAAGATGGCGCTGGCCTACCAGCGGTCGCTCGCGGCACTCGGCATCAGCCTGTCTGTCCGCACCGTTGACGATGCGCAGTACCAGCAGCGCAGCCAGACCTTCGACTACGACATGATCATCAAGTCGTTCTCCTCGTCGCTCTCGCCCGGCGTGGAGCAGCAGCAGCGCTGGGGCTCGGCCTCGCGTGACCGTTCCGGCGTCGATTCCTTCGCCGGCGTTGCCGATCCGGACGTGGACAAGCTCGTCAACAATCTCCTCAACGCCCGCAGCGAAGACGATTTCGTCGCCGCCGTGCGTGCCCATGACCGGATGCTGGTCTCCAACTTTTACGTCGTGCCGCTCTACCACGTGGCCGAACAGTGGGTGGCGCGGCGCAAGTACATCGATCGCCCACAGGCCGTGCCGCTCTATGGCTACCAGCTTCAGACCTGGTGGGACGCGCGGGCGCAGAAGTAACGGCTGCGGCCGGCCCGGACGGGCCGCCCGCCTCATCGAAAGGAACAGCATGAAGCCGATCGTGACCGTGGACGTCGTGTCCGACGTCGTTTGCCCCTGGTGCTATCTCGGCAAGGCGCGTCTCGATCAGGCCGTTCGCGCTGTGGCTAACGATGTCGACGTCATCGTGCGCTGGCGTCCTTTCCAACTCAATCCTGATTTGCCGGCCGAAGGTGTCGACCACAAGAGCCATCTTGCCGCCAAGCTTGGCGGTCAGGCGGCTGTGGATCGGGCGCATGAGATGCTTCGGGGCCTCGGCCGCGAGGCCGGTATCGACTATCGGTTCGAGAAGGTCGCAATCGAGCCCAACACGCTCGATGCCCATCGCCTGCTACACTGGGCGGCGACAGGCGGGCCGGAGCAGCAAAACGCCGTGGCAACCGCTCTTTTCAAGGCGAATTTCGAAGAAGGACGCAATGTCGGCGACGAGGAGACGCTGCTCTCCATTGCCGAGGGTGCCGGCATGGAACGCATCGTCGTCAGCCGCCTTCTCGATAGCGACGCCGACAGCGAGACCGTCAAAGGCGAAATCGACGCCGCCCGCCAGATGGGCGTCAGCGGCGTCCCCTGCTTCATCCTGCAGGGCAAATATGCCGTGATGGGCGCACAGAGCGTCGAGACGCTGGAAGATGCGATCCGGCAGGTGGGTCAGGAAGTTGCGGCGGTGTGAAGGGTCGCTCGCGCCAACATTGTTTTGGCGAGAGGCTATCAGAATCCATCGTTCTCCCGGGAGACCGTCGGTAAAGCAAGAGTGTCTTCACGCGGGTATTTAGCCGGCTACGTCAATGTGCGATCATGTCGGCGGGTTGCCCTGATTTTCTTTGGCCTTGTTCAAATTGAACCCTGCGTTCCGATTTTTTGCGGGCAATCGATTTTTATTGGCTTCGCGAGGCTTCTCGCTCGGCCAGGAGAATCGACTGCGCCTGATCCTTCTTCTTCGAGCCGACAGACGAGCCGAAATGGAATGCGACGACGGTCGCGAAGGCGGTTGCAAGACTGCCAAGTGCAATGTTGAAGACCTGATTGTCTGCGCCAGGAGCATTCGGGCGGAACAGCAGAACGAAGACCAAAGCGATGAAGCTGACTGGGATGAGGATCGATAGAGCCGGGGCGACCCAGTCAAAGCGACCATTGCCAGTCACTGTTTTGATGTAGGCAGCCCGTGCTTCCGAAAGGTCACCTAAAGTCCCGCTATCACTTGCCGGCTCTTGCGATGTGTTTCCAGGAGCCGGTCCGGCTGCACTGCCCTCTGACTTGACGCTCGGCTGAGGAATCACCGTCTTCAACAGGATTCTTGTTCCGATTTCAGTTTTGACGGTGTCTCGCAGAAGAGGATCCGAGGCCAGTAGTTCTGTCGCTTTCTGGACGTCGCTGAGCCCTGTTGCGCTCATCAGATAGGCCACCAATTCCTTGGCAATGGCATCACCATCCGGGCGCTTGAGCGCGCCGTCCACATCAGGATGAATACTCTTCGCAAGTTCAAGCCACGGATCCATGCTGCGTCCCCCATCTGGATGCAGGCAGCATGGAATCACACCCTATAGGTTGTAAATCATAATTAATACAACCTTAATTCACTGCCCCACCAGCCCCGCCAGTTGCGTCATCACCACGGCCGCGCCCTGCAGGCGCTTTTCCGGGGTCGGGTAGTCGCGGGCAAAGAAGATGCTGTGGTCGGGGCGGATTTTCGCCAGCGTGCCCTGCTTGGCGATGTAGCCGACGAGGCCTGCGGGGTTCGGGAATTCGCGGTTGCGCAGCTGGATGACGATGCCCTTCGGGCCGGCGTCGAGCTTTTCGACATTGGCGGTGCGGCAGAGCGACTTGATGTAGACGATCTTGAGGAGATGCTGCACCTCGATCGGCAGCGGGCCGAAGCGGTCGATGAGTTCGGCGCCGAAGGCATCGATTTCCTTGAGGTCGGTGATTTCCCCAAGACGACGGTAAAGGGCGAGGCGCAGGTGGAGATCCGGCACGTATTCGTCCGGGATCATCACCGGCGTTCCGACCGAGATCTGCGGCGACCAGCCGCTGTCGCGCACCTCTTCGGTGCCCTTGAGTTCGGCGACCGCTTCTTCCAGCATCTGCTGATAAAGCTCGAAACCGACTTCCTTGATATGACCGGACTGTTCGTCGCCGAGCAGGTTGCCGGCGCCGCGAATGTCGAGGTCGTGGCTGGCGAGCTGGAAGCCGGCGCCGAGCGTATCCAGCGACTGCAAGACCTTGAGCCGGCGGTCGGCCGTCGTGGTCAGCGTGCGGTTGGCGGGCAGCGTGAAAAGCGCGAAGGCGCGCACCTTGGAGCGACCGACCCGGCCGCGTAGCTGGTAGAGCTGGGCCAGGCCGAACATATCGGCGCGGTGCACGATCAGCGTGTTGGCGGTGGGCACGTCGAGGCCCGATTCGACGATGGTGGTCGATAGCAGCACGTCGTACTGGCCCTCGTAGAAGGCGTTCATGATGTCTTCAAGCTCGGTCGCGGCCATCTGGCCGTGGGCGACGGCGACCTTCAGTTCCGGCGCGGTGGCGCGCAGGAAATCATGAATTTCCGAGAGATCGGCAAGACGCGGGCAGACATAGAAGCTCTGGCCGCCGCGATAATGTTCCCGCATCAACGTCTCGCGGATCACCAGCGGATCGAACGGCGAGATAAAGGTGCGCACCGCCATGCGATCGACCGGCGGGGTAGTGATGAGCGAGAGTTCGCGCACGCCCGTCAGCGCCAGTTGCAGCGTGCGGGGGATCGGCGTTGCCGAAAGCGTCAGCACATGCACGTCGGATTTCAGCTCCTTCAGCCGCTCCTTGTGCTTCACGCCGAAATGCTGCTCCTCGTCGATGATGAGCAGGCCGAGATTGGCGAATTTGACGGAGGCGCCGAGCAGGGCGTGGGTGCCGACGACGATGTCGGTCTTGCCCTCCTCCACCTCGCGCTTGACCAGCGACAGCTCCTTGCCGCCGACGAGGCGGGAGGCCTGCTGGACGCGGATGGGCAGGCCGCGGAAGCGCTCGGAGAAGGTCTTGAAATGCTGGCGCGCGAGCAGCGTGGTGGGCACCACCACGGCCACCTGCACGCCGTTCATGGCGGCGAGGAAGGCGGCGCGCAGCGCCACTTCCGTCTTGCCGAAGCCGACGTCGCCGCAGATCAGGCGGTCCATCGGCCGGCCGGCGCCGAGATCCTCGCGCACGGCCTCGATGGCGTTCATCTGGTCGTCCGTCTCGTCGTAGGGGAAGCGGGCGGCGAATTCGTCGTAGAGCCCGTCGGGCGCAACCAGCGCCGGGGCATGGCGCGTGGCGCGCTCGGCGGCGATGCGGATCAGGCCGCCGGCCATATCCAGGAGGCGCTTCTTGAGCTTGGCCTTGCGGGCCTGCCAGGCGACGCCGCCGAGCTTGTCCAGCACCGCATCGCTGCCCTCAGAGCCATAGCGCGACAGAAGCTCGATGTTCTCGACCGGCAGGAAGAGCTTGGCGTCGTCGGCATAGCGCAGTTCGAGACAGGCATGCGGGGCGCCCGCCGCCTCGATGGTGCGCAGTCCCACGAAGCGGCCGATGCCGTGCTCGGCATGCACGACGATGGAGCCTTCCTCAAGCCCGGCCACTTCCGCGATGAAATCCGACCCGCGGCGGCGGCGCTTGGAGCGGCGCACCATGCGGTCGCCGAGAATATCCTGTTCGCCGACGACGACGAGGTTGCCGGTCTCGAAGCCGGCTTCGAGGCTCAAGACGGCGGCTGCCGCTTCGCCCGGATTCAGGGTGTCGATCTCCTTCAGCGCCGTGATGGTGCGGACATTGCCAAGGCCGTGCTCGGCGAGCACCTGCAGCAGGCGATCCAGCGAGCCTTCGCTCCAGCCGGAAACCAGCACCTTGTCGCCCTTCGAGCGGCGGTCGGCGATATACTTGACCGCGAGTTCGAACACATTGGCGCGCTCGCCTTCCGCGACCGCTTCCGTCGTGCTCTTTGCCCAGCGCACGCCGATGCGCGCTTCGATCTCGACGACGGAGCGGTTGTCTGCCGCCTGTTCGAGGAAAGGCGACAGGCGGATGGCGTTGCGGGCGGCAAGTTCGCCGGCAAAGGCATCCGCATCGAGATAGAGCTGGTCCGGCGGCACCGGCTTGTAGGGCGTCGCCTGCGCGCTTTCGCCCTTGGTCGGCTTTGCGGCGTCGCGGCGTGCCTCGTAGTAGTCGGCGATCAGCTTGCCGCGCTCGCCGGCGGCCTCGCGCACCGTGTGGTCCGTAACGATGCGGAAACCGTCGAGATAATCAAAGACGGTTTCAAGTTCGCCGTAGAAGAGCGGCAGCCAGTGCTCCATGCCGGCGTAACGGCGGCCCTCGGAAACGGCCTGGTAAAGCGCGTCGTCGCGGGTCGCGGCGCCGAAAAGCGCAAGGTAATTGGTGCGGAAGCGGCTGATCGTTTCCTTGGTCAGCGACACCTCGCTGACCGGGTTGAGATCGATGCTCTTCAGCTGGCCCGTGGTGCGCTGCGTGGCGGAGTCGAAGGAGCGGATCGTCTCCAGCGTGTCGCCGAAGAAATCGAGGCGCACCGGCTCGGCCATGCCGGCGATAAAGACATCGAGAATGCCGCCACGCACGGCATATTCGCCGACATCGCGCACGGTCGCGACGCGTTCGAAGCCGTTATGCTCAAGGCGGGCGACGATATCGTCCATGCGCACGGTCTGGCCGGGCTTTGCCGAAAAGCCGAGGATTTTCATGATGCTGCGGGGCGGCATGCGCTGCAGCGCGGCATTGACGGTCACGAGCACGATCGCTGGATGGGGCCTTTCGGCGTGGGCGATGAGATTGCCGATGGCGGTCAGGCGGCGGGCGGAAGTATCGGCGCTCGGAGACACCCGGTCATAGGGCAGGCAGTCCCAGCCGGGCAGCGTCAGCACCGGAATATCGGGCGCGGCAAAGGCCAGCATCTGTTCCAGGTCCGCCACCCGCTGGCCGTCCGAGAGGACATAGGCGAGCGGTCCGGATGCACGCGCGAGATCCGCGATCAGCAGCGGCTCCAGCCCGGCCGGCGCCGGGCAGATGGTGACTTCGCGGGCGCTGGTCGCGACCTTGCGGGCGTCGAATCCGGGAATTTTCATAGATTATCGGTCTTCCGGCTGGCTTTCGACGGGATAGGGAAAATCGGGCTTGTAGGCGGCGATGCGCGCGAAGAGCGCGGTGTCGAAGACCTGCGGCAGCGGCTTTTCGCCGGTGATCCACTTGACGAGGTCGTTATCCTCCTCGGCCATGATCCGCTCCAGCTCATCAAGCTCGGCATCGTCCAGACCGGTCAGCTCTGTTTCGGCAAAGGTGCCGAGGATCAGGTCCATCTCGCGGATACCGCGATGCCAGGCGCGGAAGAGAATGCGGCGGCGGCGCGGATCGAGGTCGGCGCTGGTGCGGGTGATGCCGGTCATTGCTTGGTCCTTCATCCCTTGCCGTGCGGGCGGTGCGGCCGGAAAATGTCCCGCCTCGCCCGCCCGTCTTCTGTCGGGCTGGCCGGTCTATAAACGCTGGAAAGGCGGTTGTCAGCCATGCACGAGCCTTGCCAAAGCCCTATTCCTCGGTTCTTGTCGCGGCCATGCGCCCTGCCATCCTCGATCCCCTGTTTGCCGCGCTCGACAGCCTGCCGGGCATCGGTCCGAAGGTCGGTCCGCTCTATGCCAAACTGCTCGGCCGCGAATCGATTACGGACTGCCGCGTCATCGATCTTCTCTTCCACGCGCCGCACGGGCTGATCGACCGGCGCAAGCAGCCCGGCATTGCCGACGCGCCGCAGGGCTCGATCGTCACGATCACGGGCCGCGTCGATCGCCACCAGCCGCCGCCGCGCGGCAAGTCCTCGGTGCCCTACCGCGTCTTCCTGCACGACGAGACGGGGGAACTGGCGCTGACCTTCTTCCGGGTCAAGGGCGACTGGCTGTCTAAGGCCTTGCCGGTGGACGATGTGGTGACCGTCTCCGGCAAGGTGGACTGGTTCAACGGCCGCGCCTCCATGGTGCATCCCGATCACATGGTCAAAGCCTCCGAAGCGGCCTCCTTGCCGCTGGTGGAGCCGGTCTATGGCCTGACGGCGGGGCTCTCTCCGAAGACGCTGAAGAAGACCATCGACGCCGCCGTGGAACGCATTCCCGAGATCCCGGAATGGTTGGACGGGCCTCTGACGGCGCGAGAGGGCTTTCCCGCGCTGAAGGACAGTTTCGAGCGGCTGCACACGCCGCGCGACGAACTGGACATCGACCCGCGCTCGCCTTCCCGGCGACGGCTGGCCTATGACGAGTTCCTGGCCGGGCAATTGTCGCTGGCGCTGGTGCGGCAGAAGCTGCGCAAGGTGGCGGGCATGCCGGTGCGCGGCGACGGACGGTTGCGCCAGAAGGTGCTCTCCGCCCTGCCCTTTTCGCTGACCGGCAGCCAGACGACGGCCGTTGCCGAGATCCTGGCCGACATGGCGGGCGACCAGCGCATGCTGCGCCTCGTGCAGGGCGATGTCGGTTCCGGCAAGACGGTGGTGGCGCTGATGGCGATGCTGGCGGCGGTGGAGGCCGGCGGGCAGGCCGTGCTGATGGCGCCGACGGAAATCCTGGCGCGGCAGCACCACGCAACACTTTCCGGCATGGCGCGCGTGGCCGGCCTTGAGGTCGAGTTGCTTACGGGCCGGATGAAAGGCAAGGAGCGCGAGGCGGCGCTGGAGCGGATCGCCTCCGGCGACAGCGCCATCATCGTCGGCACCCATGCGCTGTTCCAGGATGCGGTCTCCTATCGCAATCTGGTGCTGGCGGTGGTGGACGAGCAGCATCGCTTCGGCGTGCACCAGCGCCTGAGGCTCACCTCGAAGGGCATCTCGCCGCACATGCTGGTGATGACCGCGACACCCATTCCCCGCACGCTGGTGCTCGCCGCCTTCGGCGACATGGATGTCTCCAAGCTCACGGAAAAGCCTGCCGGGCGCAAACCGATCAAGACCGTCATCGTGTCCAACGAGCGCACCGGCGAAATCGTCGACCGGTTGCGGGCGGCCCTTGCCGAGGGGCGCAAGGCCTACTGGATCTGCCCGCTGGTGGAGGAAACCGAGGAAAGCGACCTCATGTCGGTGGACGAGCGCTTCGCCACGCTGAAGCAGGTGTTCGGCGCCGATGTCGGCCTCGTCCACGGCCAGATGCCGGGGCCGGACAAGGATGCGGCAATGCTTGCCTTCAAATCCGGCGAGACGCGCATTCTGGTCGCGACCACCGTGGTCGAGGTGGGCGTGGACGTACCGGATGCGACGATCATGGTCATCGAGCACGCCGAACGCTTCGGCCTTGCCCAGCTTCACCAGTTGCGCGGACGCGTGGGGCGCGGCAGTGACGCCTCCACCTGCATCCTGCTCTACAAGGGGCCGCTCGGCGAAACCTCGCGGGCGCGGCTCAGCGTCATGCGCGATACGGAGGATGGTTTCGTGATCGCGGAGGAAGATCTGAAGCTGCGCGGCGAAGGGGAGCTTCTCGGCACCCGCCAGTCCGGGACGCCCGGCTTCCGCATCGCGAACCTTGAGGCGCATGGCGATCTTCTCGAGATCGCGCGCAAGGATGCGGCTTATGTGCTCGAAACCGATCCGGACCTGACGGGGCCGCGCGGCACGAACCTGCGCACGCTGCTCTATTTCCACCGGCGCGACGAGGCGATCCGGTTTCTCAGGGCTGGCTGAACCGGCGAAGGGCTGCCGGCCACGCAAACGTGATTTCCAGCCATTCCCGTTCGGCCGCATCCTCCTGGTGTTCGAGCAAACAGGAGGAATGGCATGAAGCAGATTCTCATCCTTGCCGCCGCGGTCGTCGGCCTGTCAGCGCCCGCGGCCCTTGCCGATTGCGCCGGCCATGTCAGCGCGAAACTGCCGGTCGATACGGAAACGAAAACGGCCAGCATCATCCTGCCGGAGACGGCGAAGGCGCCACAGAGCGCCATGACCGATCCAACGCGTCTGCCGCCGACGGGCGAGACGAAGACGGCGCAGTGATCTTTCGCGGGCCGCTGCGGCGGTCCGCCCTTTTCCAAGCCCCCGGCTCGACAGTGCTTGTTTTCAGGCGCCCGCCGCAGCCGGCTCTTGCGTGACGGCGGCCGGTGCGGGCCGCTTGTGTTCCGGCGTGACCAGACCGCCGGAGATCAGCAGCTTGGCGGCATCTTCCGCGCTCATGTCGAGCATGACGATCTTTTCCCGGGGAACGAACAACAGGAAGCCGGCGGTCGGCACCGGCGTCGGCGGCAGGAAGACCGTGACCATGTCCAGCCCGCGCTCGTCGAATTTTGCCTTGATCTCGCCCTTCACGTCTGTCGCGATGAAGACCAGCGTCCAGCTGCCAGGCATCGGATACTCGATCAGGCCCGCCTTCTTGAAAGAAGTGGACTGGTCCTGCAGCACCGTCTGGAAGATCTGCTTCAGGCCCTTGTAGATGGAGCGGACCAGCGGCGTGCGGTTCAGAAGCGATTCGCCGAGGCCGACGATCGAGCGTCCCACGATATTCGCCGTCAGGAAGCCGATCAGCGTGATGACGATGACGGCGACAACGAGGCCGAAGCCAGGAACGGCGACGGGCAGGTAGTTGTCGGGATTATAGAACGTCGGCAGGTACGGCTTCACCCAGCCATCGGCCCAGTCGATGAAGGAAATCACCAGCCAGGCGGTGATGGCGATCGGCGCGCAGATGATGAGGCCCGTGAAAAAGTAGTTCCTGAGCCGCGTTGCCAGAAAGCCGCGTACGCGATGTTCAGCCATGTTCGTGTGTCTCAGCGCCGCTTGGTTCGCGACACCCTCAAGAGGATGTCACCCGGCCAGGGGTCAATCTTCGGCTCCGCCCGTGAAGGCCGGATGATAGCCGACAATGCCGGAAGCCGGACGACCCGACAAGGTCAGGACCGAAAAATATTGCGGCGCAACACCGGGCATGCCGACGCCGGCATCGCTGACGAAACCGAAGCGCCCGTAATAGGCCGGGTCGCCCATGACGACGATGCCATCCGTGCCTCGCTGGCGGGCAAGGGCAAGCCCTGCCTCCACCAGACGACGACCGACGCCCTGACGCTGGTGCTCGATCGCTACCGCCAGCGGACCGAGGCCGAGATAGTCCCCATCCGCTTCCGACAGCGTCACGGGCGAGAAGGCGATATGGCCGGCGATCTCGCCGGCTGCGTCGATCGCCACGAGCGAAATTGTCAGCGCTCCTGCGGCACGCAAGCCGTCGACAATCGCCGGCTCGCTGCCATCGCTGTGCGGGTGCCCGTCGAAGGCCGCGGCAATCAACGAGCGGATGGCGGCCTCGTCTTGCGGCTCTTCCGGGCGGACGATCACTCGACCGTGACCGATTTCGCGAGGTTGCGCGGCTGGTCCACGTCGGTCCCCATGAAAACGGCGGTGTGGTAGGCGAGAAGCTGGATCGGCAGCGAGAAGATCATCGGCGCGACGATCTCGTCCACGTTCGGCAGCACGATCGTCGCCATGGTCGGCAGGGTCGAGGCGGCGGCACCCTTCTCGTCGGTGATGAAGATGATGCGCCCGCCGCGGGCGGCGACTTCCTGCATGTTCGAGACGGTCTTTTCGAAGAAGCGGTCATGCGGCGCGATGACGATGACCGGCATGTTCTCGTCGATCAACGCGATCGGCCCGTGCTTCAGCTCGCCGGCAGCATAGCCTTCGGCGTGGATGTAGGAGATTTCCTTGAGCTTCAGCGCCCCTTCCATGGCGAGCGGGAAGGAGGTGCCGCGGCCGAGATAGAGCACGTCGCTGCATTTGGAGAGATCGCGGGCGAGCGCCTCCATCTGCGGCTGGATGCGGTTCAGCACCTGCCCCATCAGGCGCGGCATTTCGCAGAGGTGACGCACCAGGTTGCGCTCGTCTTCGGCCGTGATCGTGCCGCGGGCGCGGCCGGCGCCAATGGCAAGCGCCGCCAGCACCGAAAGCTGGCAGGTGAAGGCCTTGGTGGAGGCAACGCCGATTTCCGGACCGGCGAGGATCGGGAAGATCGCGTCCGATTCCCGCGCAATGGTCGATTCGCGCACGTTGACGACGGCGCCGATCTTCAGGCCCAGATCCTTGCAGTAGCGCAGCGAGGCCAGCGTATCGGCGGTCTCGCCCGACTGGGAAATGAAGAGCGCTGCAGACGCCGGATTCAGCGGGATCTCGCGGTAGCGGAATTCCGAGGCGACATCGATTTCGACCGGCAGGCGGGCAAGACGCTCGAACCAGTATTTGCCGACGAGGCCGGCGAGATAGGCCGTGCCGCAGGCGGAGATCGCAAGGCTCGGGATCGCCTTGAAATCGATGGCGGCGGCGTTCGCCGTGATCGTGTTCTCGATGAAATCGACGTAGTGGCCGAGCGCGTGGGAGACGACTTCCGGCTGCTCGTAGATTTCCTTTTCCATGAAGTGGCGATGATTGCCCTTGTCCACCATGTAGGCGGCGGCAACCGTCGTCTGGCGGGGCCGGTGCACCGGCTGTCCGTCGAGGTCGAAGATGTGCGCGCCGTTCGGGCCGATCACCGCCCAGTCGCCATCGACGAGATAGCTGATCTCATTGGTGAAGGGGGCCAGCGCGATGGCATCCGAGCCCAGATAGCTTTCGCCCTCGCCGAAGCCGATGGCGAGCGGCGGGCCGTTGCGAGCCGCCATGATCGTGGACGGGTCGTCCTCGAAGATGACGGCGAGCGCGTAGGCACCGGTCACGCGGCGCAGCATCGCGTGCATCGCCTCGCGCCGGCCGAGCCCTTCGCGGCGGAGTTTTGCAAGAAGCTGGGCGACGACTTCCGTATCCGTCTGCGTCCGGAACTGCGCACCGCCGGCGATCAGCTCTTCCTTGATCACGGAGAAATTCTCGATGATGCCGTTGTGGACGACGGCCACGCCATCGGTGAAATGCGGATGCGCATTGTTTTCGGTCGGCGCGCCGTGGGTGGCCCAGCGGGTGTGGGCAATGCCGATCGAGCCGTCCAGCGGCTCGGCCTTCAGGCGCTTTTCCAGATTGACGAGCTTGCCTTCCGCGCGGCGGCGCTCCAGCTTGCCGCCGGTGACGGTCGCGACGCCGGCCGAATCATAGCCGCGATATTCGAGGCGCTTCAGCGCATCCACCAGACGTTCCGCGACGGGCTCCCTGCCCACGATGCCGACGATACCGCACATGCGATCTCTCCATTTCTTTCAGCGGGCGCCGGATCTGGCGGCCCAGGACGGACCTTAGTCCTTCGAACCTTTACGATTGGCCTTTGCGGCCTGATAGCGCGCCTTCAGCTCCACCGCGCGGCCGGGCTTTACCGTCTGGCGGGCGCGACCGAAGGCGAGCGCTTCGGCCGGTACATCGTCCGTAATAACGCTGCCGGAGGCGACAAGGGCCCGGTCGCCGATCGTGACGGGCGCCACAAGCGCCGAATTCGATCCGATGAAGGCATCCGCACCGATATGCGTCTCGTGCTTGTTCACGCCGTCGTAGTTGCAGGTGATGGTGCCGGCTCCGATATTGGTGCGCGCACCGATCGTCGCATCGCCGATATAGGTGAGGTGATTGATCTTGGCGCCCTCGCCGATCTCGGCCTTCTTGACCTCGCAGAAATTGCCAACCTTGGCGTCCGCGCCGAGATGCGCGCCGGGCCGCAGCCGCGCATAGGGCCCGACGGTCGCGCCGGGGCCGACGTGGGCGCCTTCCAGATGCGAGAAGGCATGGATGATCGCATCCGCCTCGACGGTGACGCCGGGGCCGAAGACGACGTTGGGCTCGATCAGCACATCCGGCGCAAGGACCGTGTCATGGGAAAGGAACACCGTTTCCGGTGCGATCATCGAAACGCCCGCCAGCATGAATTCGCGGCGGCGGCGCTCCTGCCAGAGCTTTTCGATGTAGGCGAGTTCGGCGCGGGTGTTGCAGCCTGTTAGTTCGGCCTCGGGTGCCACGACGACACTGGCACGGCCACCTGCCGCGCGGGCGACCTCGACGATGTCGGTCAGGTAATATTCGCTCTTGGCATTGCTGTTGCCGATACGGCCGAGCAGGTCGAGCGCCTTGCGGCCGTCGATTGCCATCAGGCCGCCATTGCAGAGCGTAATGGCACGCTCGGCCTCGGTCGCGTCCTTGTGCTCGCGGATGGCGACGAGCGCGCCATTCTCCACCAGCAGACGGCCGTAGCCCGTGGGGTCTGCCGTCTCAAAGCCGATGACGACGACGTCGTTGCCGTCCTGAAGACCGGAACGAGCGGACGTCAGCGGCGCTTCGGTGATCAGCGGCGTATCGCCATAGACGACCAGGACATCGTCGTAGCCTTTCGCGATCGCATCGCGGGCGGCGAGCACGGCGTGGGCGGTGCCGAGACGTTCCGTCTGGATGAAGGAGGCCAGCGAAAGGCCCGGACGCGCGGCGGCCTTTTCCACCTGGTCGGCATCCCGGCCGAGCACCAGCGCGACCTCTGCGATACCGGCGGCCTGCAAGGCGTCGATCACATGGGCGATCATCGGCTTGCCGGCGACGGGATGCAGGACTTTGGAGCGCGACGATTTCATTCTGGTGCTGTCGCCGGCGGCGAGAACGATGGCCAGGCAGGAACGCGTCATGAAACCCCCGAAGATCGTAAGCGCAGTCGCCGTGTCACCCGGCAACCGATTCCGGCGTTCCTTATCAGCAAGTTGTTTCAAGAAACATAATCACTTCCGATTACGCGCGTTAACCGCCCTCAAAGACCCGCATGCGATAAAGCCAGCCGGCATTGAAGCGCGGGGATGCACGATGACGATCAGCCTTTTTCCGGAAACCCAGACGGTGTCGCGCGCCCGCACGCCGCTCCCCGTGCCGCAGCATCTGCCGCTCGCCATCCTCGCGCTCGCTGTCGTGGTGCTCGCAGGCCTTCTCCTCGTCACCATTCGCCAGCCGATCGGTCCCATGTACTGGGATCATTTCATCTATCTGGACGCTGCCGAACGCATCACCAATGGACAGATTCCGTCCGTCGATTTCTTCGCGCCCGTCGGGCCGCTCGGCTACTATCTTTTCTGGCTGACCTCTTTTCTCTTCCCGCACGGCCAGCCGCTGCTGATCGCCAGCTGGTCCATGATGATCGTCACCGCGCCGCTAATGGCGCTGGTGACCATCGATGTGAGCCGCCGCTCGCCCGGGCTGGCGCTCGCTTTCGTCCTTCCCTTCCTGCTGTTTTCCGCCCTTCCCTTCACCACCGGCGATTTCTATCCTTTTCCCGGCTCCGACGGCTTCGGCATCTACAACCGGCAGGTCTGCCAGTTGCTCTATGTTCTGGCCGCAGCCCTCGTGGCGGTCCGAAGCACGCCGGTGCTGGGCGTCGTCATGGGCGTCGCCATGCTCGCGCTGTTCGAGACCAAGGTAACCGGTGCGGTCGGTGGCGCCGTGCTCTGCCTCCAGGCCCTGCTGGCCGGACGGCTGCCGCTGCGCATTGCACTGGTGGCAGGTGCGCTCGTCATTGCAGCGCTTGGCCTGATCGAGATCCCGACGGGCATGACGGCAGCCTATCTGCACGACATCATGGCGCTTGTATCAATGAACGAAGGTGCGCTCCTGCCGCGCCTCGTGCAGGCGGCATCGCTCAACTTTGGCCTCGTGCTGGCAACGGCGCTTGCCGGTCTCGTGCTTCTTGCGACACGCATCGAAGGGCTGACCGAGACCGTTGCGGAGCCCGGCCTGATCCGATGGCTCTTCGACAGGCCGACCGTGTGGCTCGCAGCCTTCATTCTCGCCGGCCTGCTCTTCGAAAGCCAGAACACCGGCAGCCAGGCCTTCATCTTCGTCTGGCCCCTCGTTGCAGTCATTCTTGCGGCCATTGCCGTGGAACGCCTCTCCATACCGACGGTCGGCGCCGGTATTCTTCTTTTGGCTGTCGCGCTGCCCCCGGCCGTTACCATTACGGAAAAGGCCGCACGCGCCTGGGCAGGCGCCCTGCTGAACGCGCCGCTCGAAACCGCTCACCTCGGGACGCTCGATGCGGTGTCGGTCAGGCCCGATTTCCAACGCCAGGCCGCCATCATGCGGGACCGCTACATCGCGGACCGCGCCACCTACCAGCGCATCGCCGAGGACAATGTGCTGCCGTCCTATCTGCTCTACAGCGATTTCGACTTCCAGGTGCTGCTGATGAAGGAACTCGACGCGACGGCCGGTGCCATCGTCGCGTTCGAAAAGGCCAATGGCGTGCGCTTCGAGACGATTTTCACCCTCGATTTCACCAATCCGATGCCCTGGATCCTGAAGCGTGATGCCCCGCGGCTCGTGGCGATCGGCGCAGACCCCTATCGCGCCGTGCCCCAGCCGAGCGCAGCCGTTATTCAGTCCGTCAAGGCGACAGACCTCGTGCTCCTGCCAACCTGCCCGATCACCAATGCGCGGCTGAGGCTGCTCGACCTCTATCGCGACGGCCTCACCGATCACCGGCGGATCACCCTGACGCCGTGCGCGGACGCCTTCATCCGCAATGGAATGATGCCGGCAGCCACGACAAGCGGCGGCTGAGCGCAACGGTCATAGCGCGCGCAAGCGGCTTTCCGACAGAAGCCCGCCTTCGTCCAGAATGGGATGCGCGACGGAGACCAGATGCGCATTGACGCGCTTCAGATCCCTGAGCATGTCCAGATGGAGCGAGCTGGTCTGGAGGCTTTCGACACGGCCGTCTCGCAGGCGTCCGAGGTGGCGCTCGGACGAAGCTTTTTCCCGTCGCCGGATTTCCACCTTGATTTCCATGAGTTGGCGGGCAAGCGCTGTGTCGCGGGTAATGAAAATGGTCTGGGCGATGCGCAGATTGTCGATCGTCAGCGCAAAAAGTGACTTCAACTCCTCGAACCCTTCGTCGGAGAAATATAGCCCATTGCCGATTTTCTTGCGCACCTGCTCACTCAATCCCTTCTCGATGATGTCTCCGACATGTTCGAGATTGATCGCATAGTCGATGATGACGATGGAGCGGCGCGACTGTTCTTCCGACAGGCCGTTGCGGCCCAGACGCGACAGAAACAGCTTCACATCCTGCTGCAGCCGATCGACCTGCCGCTCGATGCTCGGGATGGCCGCAAGTTCGGCAACGTCATTTCGATTGAAGGCATGCATGACGTGCACGAGCATCTGCTCGATTGCGTCACCGACGCGCAGCACCTCCCGTGACGCGCCGGACAGGGCCATCAGCGGCACGTTCAACGTCATCTCGTCCAGATGGCGCGGACCTCGATCGTCCTGCTCGCGCTCGGGAACGAGGTGCGTCGTCAGCCTCGCCAAGGGACCCGACAGCGGCAGGGCAAAGACGGCCATGGCGATATTGAAGGCAAGATGGATATCGACGGGTAGCGCTGCCGGCTGGATCGGCAACGTGCCGAGGGGACCAACGAAGAGCCCGGCAAGCGGAAGCGCGACGACGACCCCGACACTTCTGACGATGAGATTGCCAAGGGTAACCCGCCGCGCCGCCGGCGCCTGCGCGAGCGTGGCAACGACAGGCGGGATCGCACCGCCGAGATTGGCGCCCAGCACCAGCGCAACCGTGAGCCCCGGCGTCAGGACGCCCGAGACCGACAGCGACAGGATCAACACGACGATCGCCAGGCTGGAAGACGAGAGAAAGGCCAGCACGGCGGCAAAGATCATGGCAACGGGCCAGGCACCGTCGAGCATGGCCAGAAAGGATCGCAGCGCCACCGATTCCCGGAATGGATCGGTGGCTGCCGACAGGACATGCAGCGACAGCAACATGAGGCCGACGCCGATCAGCGCGCCACCCATGCCTTGCCTTGCCCCCGAGGCAGAGCCGCGCTTCAGCGCCACGCCCGCCAGGATCAGAAGCGGTGAAAGCCAGTGAATGCCGGTCGAGACGAGCCAGGCGGTCACGGCAGTCCCGATGTTGGCGCCGAGAAGAACGATCTGCGCCATTCGCGGCTTCATCAGCCCCCTCTCCGTAAAGGAGGCGACCATGAGGGAAGTTGCCGTCGAGCTTTGCAGCGCGATCGTCGCCAGGAATCCGCTCGCAAGGGAGTGAAGCGGGCCACGCGTTCCCGTGGCGAGCGCCGATCGCAGGCGCATGCCGAACGCAATCGTCACGCCTTCCTTCACCTGCGACAGGCCGAAGAGGAGAAGGGCGACTGCGCCAAACAAATTGACCATCACGATCAGCGATTCCATCGTCACCCTCCTCGCTGTTGGAGCGGCAAATGCGCGACGACCACTTCCGTCGTCGACGCATCAAATCCGGACTATGACAGTTTTATGACAACACTCATCGGGATTTCCGACGCGCAACAGTCCATCCGCGCCACGAAGCCGCATCGAGCGCCTTCTTCGGCTGCCGGCCGGTCTCCCGAATTTGAAAGGCGCGCCCTTCAATTCCCACGGGCTTTGCTCTAAGGAAACTCATTCGCTCGGCAGCCTAGAGGTTGCCGGGCGCATTCGACATTGCCGACGGAGACTTCCGAACCATGCTTGAAATGCTGCGCGCCTTTGCCCGAACCTGGGTCATGAAGGGTCTGATGATCGTTCTGGTCGTTTCCTTCGGTGTCTGGGGCATCTCCTCGTCGCTTCATACCGGTGTCTCCGATTCTGTCGTCACCGTAGGCGATGTGAAGGTCAAGCCGCTCGATTTCCGCCTGGCCTACGAGCGTCAGGTCGCACAGTTGTCGCGCCAGTTCGGTCAGCGGCTGACGCCGGACCAGGCACGGGCCTTCGGCGTGGAAGCGCAGGTGTTTTCGCAGGTGATCGCCGGCGCCACCCTTGACCAGCTCGCGGAAAAGATGAGCCTCGGCCTTTCCAAGGACCGCCTTGCGCAGTTGATCAGCGAGGACCCGACGTTCCACGGCGTCAATGGCCAGTTCGACCGCGTCGCCTTTGCCTCCATCCTGCGCAATGCCGGCCTGCGCGAGCAGGACTACATCGACAACCGCAGCCAGGTCGCGGTCCGCTCGCAGATCGTCGATGCCGTCTCGGATGGCTACCAGCCGCCGAAGGTGCTCGTCGATGCGATCCGGCAGTACCGGCAGGAAAGCCGCACGGTCGATTACCTCATGCTGTCGAATGCCAATATCGACCCGGTCAAGGCCCCTGCCGACGACGTGCTGGCACCCTGGTTCGAAAAGAACAAGGCCAACTACAAGGCTCCGGAATTCCGCAAAGTCGGCTACCTCAAGCTTGAGCCGGCCGATATTGCCGACGAGAGCGCGGTGACCGAAGAAGACCTCAAGACAGAATATGAGCGCCGCAAGGCGACCTTCAGCGCGCCGGAAACCCGCACCATCGAGCAACTGACCTTCCCGTCGCGCGAGGCTGCCGATGCGGCCGCTGCCAAGCTTGCCGCCGGAACGACCTTCGACCAGCTGGTGAGCGAGCAGGGCAAGACGGCGACCGACGTGCTTCTCGGCGATTTCACCAAGGACAGCCTGCCGGACCAGAAGATTGCTGCAGCCGCCTTTGCGGTCGCGACCGATGGCGGCACGACGCCTGTCGTGGACGGCGCCTTCGCCCCCGTCATCGTCCGCGTCACCAACATCAAGCCGGCGACGGTCAAGAGCTTCGACGAGGTGAAGGATACGCTGCGCAAGGACATTGCGCTTGACAACGCGTCGAACGAGCTCGTCGGCATCCATGACCGTATCGAGGATCTGCGTTCGCAGGGCACGCCGATCAAGGAAGCGGCCCAGCAGATGAAGCTGAACTATGTTGAAGTGCCCGCCATTGATGCGCGTGGCAACGACAAGGACGGGGAGCCTGTGACGACGCTGCCGCAGGCGCAGGATCTCCTGTCGGAAATCTTCAAGAGCGACGTGAACGGCGAAACGCAGGCCGTGACGCTCGGCCGTGACGGCTACGTCTGGTTCGACGTGCTCGACATCGAGCCGGCGCGCGACCGCACGCTCGCAGAAGCGCGCGACCGCGTTATCGCCGACTGGACAGCCGAACAGCAGCGCGCTGCGCTCGCCGCCCGCGCCAAGGAACTGGAAGAGCGCGTCAAGAAGGGCGAAACGCTGCAGGCCATTGCGACCGAACTCGGCCTCGTGGTCGAGACCAAGTCCGGCCTTCACCGCAATGCCCAGGACGCGGCACTCAGCCCTGCTGCCGTCGCCGCCGCCTTCAGCGGCCCGAACGGCGAGGTTGCCACCGCGCCCGGCGTCGGTGGCGAAGGCCAGATCCTCCTCAAGGTCACCGACGTGCAGGACGTGCCCGGCGACGTGCTCGACAATGACGCGCGTGGCATCGAGGCTGTCGCCCGCGCCAGCGGCGACGACATTCTCGACCAGATGGTGAGCACGCTGCAGACCGCCTATGGCGTGCAGATCAACCAGGCGCTGGCCGACCAGACCATCGCTTCGACGCGCTGAGGGATTTCGCGACCATGAGTGACCTCAAGCCCTTCATCGCCAAGGTCGCGACCGGCAAGCCGCTCGACCGTACCGAGGCCGATCAGGCCTTCGACGTGATCATGTCGGGTGGCGCCACGCCCTCGCAGATCGGCGGGTTCCTGATGGCGCTGCGGGTGCGCGGCGAGACCGTGGACGAGATCGCCGGCGCCGTTGGCGCCATGCGTGCCCGCATGCTGACGGTCGAGGCGCCCGCCGACGCCGTCGATATCGTCGGCACGGGCGGCGATGGTGCCGGTACCTACAATATCTCGACACTGACCGCGCTGATCGTGGCCGGGGCCGGCGTGCCGGTCGCCAAGCACGGAAACCGGGCGCTGAGCTCCAAGTCGGGCACGGCGGACGCGCTCTCCTGCCTCGGCGTCAAGCTCGACATCGGTCCCGACGAAATCAGCCGGTGCATCCGCGAGGCCGGGCTCGGCTTCATGTTCGCGCAGCAGCACCATTCGGCCATGCGGCATGTGGGCCCGACCCGCGTCGAACTCGGCACGCGCACCATCTTCAACCTTCTCGGGCCGCTTTCCAACCCGGCCGGCGTGCGCCGCCAGTTGCTTGGCGTCTTCGCACCGCAATGGGTCGTGCCGCTTGCCGAAGTCCTGCGGGATCTGGGTTCGGAAACGGCCTGGGTCGTGCATGGCGACGGGCTGGACGAAATCACCACCACCGGGACGACGGAGGTCGCGGCACTCGAAGGCGGCAAGATCCGCACCTTCCAGCTGACACCAGCGGATTTCGGACTGGAGCGGGTCGATCTTCAGGCGCTGAAGGGTGGCGACGGGGCGGTGAATGCCGCCGCGCTGAAGGATGTGCTATCGGGTGTGCGCAATGCCTATCGCGATATCTGCCTTGCCAATGCGGCCGCGGCGCTCATCATTGCCGGAAAGGCCGGGGATCTCGGCGAAGGCATGACGATGGCACGGGCATCACTCGATAGCGGTGCTGCGGGCCG
Organism: Rhizobium sp. SG2393; assembly: GCF_042610495.1. Taxonomy (NCBI): domain Bacteria; kingdom Pseudomonadati; phylum Pseudomonadota; class Alphaproteobacteria; order Hyphomicrobiales; family Rhizobiaceae; genus Rhizobium; species Rhizobium sp. SG2393. The sequence continues at coordinate 543,262 of NZ_JBHGAP010000001.1, read as the reverse complement.
CGTGCTCGACAAGCTTGTCGAAACCTCAAACGCAGCCTGACGGAGACAGATCCGATGACCGACATCCTGCGCAAGATCGAAGCCTACAAGCGCGAGGAAATCGCCGCGGCCAAATCGGCCGTGCCCCTTGCAGAGCTCAAGGCGCGGGCCGCCGACCAGCCGGCGCCGCGCGGCTTCCTGAAGGCGCTGCAGGCGCGAAAGGCGAAGGGCCGCTTCGGCCTGATCGCCGAAATCAAGAAGGCGAGCCCGTCCAAAGGCCTGATCCGCCCGGATTTCGATCCGCCGCGGCTTGCCGAGGCCTATGAGGCTGGCGGCGCGGCCTGTCTTTCCGTTCTCACGGATGCGCCGAGCTTCCAGGGGGCGCCTGAATTCCTGACGCAGGCGCGTGACGCCTGCAGCCTCCCGGCGCTGCGCAAGGATTTCATGTTCGACACCTATCAGGTGCAGGAAGCCCGCGCCTGGGGTGCCGACTGCATCCTTCTCATCATGGCGTCCCTGTCCGACGACGATGCACGCCGCCTTGAGGATGAGGCCTTCGGGCTTGGCATGGACGTGCTTGTGGAAGTCCACGATGCCGAGGAGATGGATCGGGCTCTGAAGCTTGCGTCGCCCCTCGTCGGCATCAACAATCGCAACCTGCGCACCTTCGAGGTCAGCCTGACCGTCAGCGAAAACCTTGCCGCCATGGTGCCGGAAGACCGGCTGCTGGTCGGCGAAAGCGGGGTCTTCACCCACATCGACTGCATGCGCCTCGACAAGGTCGGCATCACCACCTTCCTGGTCGGCGAAAGCCTGATGCGCCAGCAGGATGTGGCGCGTGCCACGCGCCTGCTTCTCGATGGTGACGGCGACAGGGCCGCGGCGGAATAATGACAGAGCAGCGCCTCTCCCACATTGCCGCCGACGGCACGGCCAACATGGTCGATGTCTCCGGCAAGGCCGAGACGCTGCGCACGGCGGTGGCGGAAGGCCATGTCCGCATGCTGCCGGAAACGCTGGCGCTCATTCTCGCTGGCAATGCGCTGAAGGGCGACGTGATCGGCACGGCGCGGCTTGCGGGCATCATGGCGGCCAAGCAGACTGCCAGCCTGATCCCGCTCTGCCATCCGCTGATGCTGACGAAGGTTGCTGTCGATATCGAACCCGACGAGACGCTGCCCGGCCTTCGCGTCACCGCCATGGCGCGGTTGACGGGCAAGACGGGTGTGGAAATGGAGGCGCTGACAGCCGCCAGCGTTGCCTGTCTCACCATCTACGACATGGCAAAGGCCGTCGATCGCGGCATGGAGATCGGCGGCATCCGTCTTCTGGAGAAAAGCGGCGGGCGCTCGGGTGATTTCCGCGCACCGGACCCGGAGGCCCGCGCATGAGCCTGCTGCCGGTCGAGGAGGCGCTTGACCGTCTGCTCTCGGCCGCGCGGCCGCCGGCGGAAACGGAAACCGTTGCGCTCGACGCCGCTCTCGGGCGCGTGCTGGCAGCCGACCTTGGTGCCCGGCTGACGCATCCCGCCTTCGACAATTCCGCCATGGACGGCTATGCGCTGCGCCACGCCGACATTTCCGCCGGCGACGGGACGGTGCTGACGGTGATCGGGCGCTCGGCGGCGGGCCTTCGCTTCGGCGGCGCGATCGGTCCGGGCGAGGCCGTGCGCATCTTCACGGGCGCACCGATGCCGGAAGGCGCCGATACGGTGCTGCTGCAGGAGGATGCAGATGTGCTGGAGGGCGGGCGCATCCGCACGACCTTCTCACCCGTGCGTGGCCGACACGTTCGCCCGAAGGGGCAGGATTTTTACGAGGGCGAGACGGTGCTGGCTGCCGGTGCGATGCTCGACGCGGGACGGCTGACGCTGGCCGCGTCCTGCAATCATCCGCAGCTTGCCGTCTTCCGGCGCCCGCGCGTGGCGATCCTTGCGACCGGTGACGAGCTTGTGCCCCCCGGCGGGGAACCGGGTCCGGACCAGATCGTCGCCTCGAACGGCGCGGGGATCGGCGCCATAGCGCGGGACAACGGCGCCGATGTCATCGATCTCGGCATTGTCAGGGATGACGAGGCGGCCATTGCCGCCGCCGTTCGGAACGCCGTGGCCGCCGGTGCAGATGTTCTGGTCACGCTTGGTGGCGCGTCGGTCGGCGATCACGATCTCGTCCAGCCGACGCTTTTGTCGCTCGGGATGACGCTGGATTTCTGGAAGATCGCCATGCGGCCCGGAAAGCCTCTGATGGTCGGGCGGCTTGGCGACATGCAGGTCATCGGCCTGCCGGGCAACCCCGTCTCCAGCCTCGTTTGCGGTCTGCTCTTTCTGGAGCCCCTGGTGCGCCGGCTTGCCCGTCTTCCGGCACGCGGACGCGCGATGACCGTGCGGATTGCCGCTGAGCTTCCGGCAAACGACAAGCGGCAGGACTATGTCCGGGCTCGCTTCACGAACGAGGACACGCCACCCGGCGCCCTGCCCTTTTCCCGGCAGGACTCGTCCATGGTCAGCGTCTTTGCCAATGCGGACTGCCTGATCGTGCGCCCGCCGCAGGCTGGCCCTGCCCGTGCTGGCGATCTGCTGCCCGCGCTGCGGCTGCGATAGACATCATCGGTTGCCGTCTTTAAAAAAACTGACGCAAGCCCTTCATGCGGCCGTCACGTTAACCCGTTATTTACCATCGCATTGGATCATTCGATCAGCAGGCAAGACCACGGATGTACTGGCGCGCCTCTGAACGATGCGAGAAGGTCGGGTTCCCCCCGGCCTTTTTTGCTTTCACGTGCCTTTCCGGCCAAGCCATCTGCCGCGGGTGAAACACGAAAACAGCCTGCCCCGCTCGCGTTGCGAGGCCGTTCATCTTCCGCCGCGCAATTTTACTCAGATCGAGACTTCGTCCTCGACCAGGCGCGTGACAAGGATCTTGTCGATACGGCGGCTATCCATGTCGATCACTTCGAAACGATAGCCATGGGCCTCGGCGATATCGCCTTCCTCGGGGGTCTTCTTGAGCTGGTGGACCAGAAAACCCGCGACCGTCTCGAAATCGCCGTCGCTGCGGATCTCGTCCATGCCGAAGGTCAGCTGGATCTCATCCACGGGCGTGCGGCCATCGACCAGCCACGAGCCGTCCTCGCGGCGGCGGATCAGCATGTGCTCCACATCGTCGTAGTTGGACGGCAGCATGCCGATGATGGCTTCGAGGATGTCGGCAATCGTGACGATGCCTTCCGTGCTGCCATACTCATCAACGATCAGCGCCATATTGATGCTGGAACCTTTGAAGGTGTCGAGCGCCTTGAGGCACGATGTCGTCTCCGGCAGCGCGTGGATCTCCCGCACGAAGGGCATGATGGAGAAATCAGGCGATGATGGCGCGTTGAGGATTTCCTTGATCAGCACGGCGCCCAGCACATCGCCACTGACGGGGTCGATGACGGGATAGCGCGAATGGGCGGCCTCGCGCACCTTGGCGCGGATCATGTCGAGATCATCGTTTATACCGATAAACTCGACCTCGGTCCGGTGCGTCATGATCGACTTCACGTTGCGATCGCCGAGGCGGATGATCCGGCGAAGCATCTCATGCTCGGATTTCTCGATGGCGCCGCTCTCGACACCCTCGGCGATGATGGCCTGCACCTCTTCTTCCGTGACCTGATCGGCCTCGTTCTTCATGCCGAGAAGCCGCATGACGACAGCGGCGGACCCCTCGAACAGCATGACAATCGGCGCCACGATGCGCGACAGCAGCAGCATGGGCGGCGAAACGAACATGGCGATCGCTTCGGAGTTTTTCAGTGCCAGCTGCTTCGGAATGAGTTCGCCGACGACCACCGAGAGATAGGTGATGAAGGAGACGACAACGGCGACGGCGACGGTGGAGCCATAGGGGGCAATCAGCGGAAACTGGTCGAGGACCGGCGCAAGCTTGTCGGCAATGGTCGCACCACCATAGGCGCCGGCGATGATGCCGACCAGCGTAATGCCCACTTGCACGGTAGACAGGAAGCGGCCCGGATCTTCCGCGAGCTTCAGCGCCGTCTCGGCCCGCCCATTCTTCTTCGCCATCTGGCGCAGCAGCGGCTTGCTGGCGGACACGATCGCCATTTCGGACATGGCAAAGAACGCGTTGACCAGCAACAGCGCGAAGATGACGAGCAATTCGTACATAGGAAAAGGCGGCCCTCTACCGCGGCAAGGCGTCTGATTGAACCTCACCAGATAGGGGTACACGCCGGCCGGAGCAAGGGAAAGCACATTTTTTGCAGTGCACCGCGTCTTCACGCAACCGGGAACGGCATTCTACGTGCAATTGCCGCATCCGGCGTCCGCGGGAAAAGACCCTACCCCCGCGCGAGCGTTGCCTTGACTCGGTCGCGCCCGACGCGAATGACGCGTTCCATGGCGACGCGTGCACCTGCCTCGTCGCGCCGCGCGATCTCATCGACGATGGCGATGTGGTTGCGGGAAATCTCGTCCAGGCCATTCTTGCTTTCAAGCGGAGAGGACAGCTTGAAGATGCCCACCAGCGCCGCCTCGATCAGGCCTGCGACCGTGCGCATGAAGGGATTACCGGAGGCCTCGACCACGGCAAGGTGAAACTTCAGGTCCGCATGGGCAAGCGTTTCGGCCGTGTGGCCGACCTCCCCCATGGCGACGGCCAGCCGCATCATGTTGCTGATTTCCTGCTCGGTGGCGATCCGGGCGGCAAGTGCAGCCGCGTGCGGCTCGAAGGCCAGGCGAATTTCGCTCAGATGGAAAAGGAACTCCTCCTCGACACCCTTGTCGAAGTGCCAGGCAAGCACTTCGCTGTCGAAGAGGTTCCAGTGGGTCTTTGGCGTGACACGGGTGCCGATGCGGGCGCGCGGGATGATCAGGCCCTTTGCAGCGAGCGTCTTCATGGCTTCGCGAAGGACCGTGCGCGACACCTTGAAGCGCAGGGCCAGTTCCGGGTCGCCCGGAAGAATGGACCCGACGGCGAATTCCCCGCCCACGATCGCCTTGCCGAGTTCATGCACCACCTGGGCATGGCTGGTGCGCGTGGATGGACCGGTCATCACCGACTCGAATAGTCCCTGGCGCACGTCCTTTACTCCCCTCATGCCCGTCCCCTCTCCCCGCTCCGGGACAGCGCAAGGATTCCTTTTTGCATTAGAATGAACAGGAATAACAAGAGGCCAATGAGGATCTTCGTCCACCAGCTGGACAGTGTCCCGTCGAAAGTGATGTAGGTCTGGATCAATCCCTGGATCATGACGCCGAAGAAGGTACCGGCCACGAAGCCCGCGCCACCCGTCAGCAGCGTGCCGCCGATGACGACGGCGGCGATGGCGTCGAGCTCAACGCCCACCGTCGCCAGCGAGTAGCCGGCCGAGGTGTAGAGCGAATAGACGATACCGGAGAGGCCGGCGAGGAAGCCCGAGAGCGCGTAGATGCCGATCGTCGTGCGGCCGACATTGACGCCCATGAGGGCCGCGGTCGGCGCGCCGCCGCCGAGCGCATAGACGTTTGCGCCGAACCGGGTGCGCTGGGCAATCAGAATGCCAAGGAGGAAGACAAGCAGCATCAGTCCGCCGATGAGCGTGATGCGTCCGCCGCCGGGAAGTTTGAGGTAGAACGTCTTCAGCGTCGCGTAGAAGGGGTGCTTGATCGGGATCGAGTCGATCGACAGGACGAAGGCCATGCCGCGTGCGAGAAACATGCCGGCCAGCGTGACGATGAAGGCCGGCATTTCCAGGTAATGGATGATCGCCCCCATCAAGGCACCGAAAGCCGTGGTGATGATCAGCGCCAGCGCGAAGGCGGCGAGCGGATGAATGCTCGTGGTCTCGAAAAGGACCGCCAGAAAAATGCCGGTGAAGGCAATGACGGAGCCGATCGACAGATCGATGCCGCCCGAGAGGATGACAAACGTCATGCCCACGGCAGCGATGCCGAGGAAGGCGTTGTCCGTCAGGAGGTTACCGAGGACGCGCGTCGAAAGGATGTTCGGATACTGCATCCAGCAGACGGCATAGGCGACGACGAAGATGACGATCGTTGCGAAGAGAGGAAGCGTGCGCTGGTTGATCATCGGGCGGCCCGGGACTTTTCGGCCGAGGGCTGCTTGCGGGCAAAGAAGCCCATGGCAACCGAGATTTTCGGCGACTGGATGACGAGAATGACGACAACGATCGCCGCCTTGATGATCAGGTTGAACTCCGGCGGAAAGCCCGAGAGCAGAATGCCGGTGTTGACCGCCTGGATGATCATCGCGCCGAGCAGCGAGGCGATGATGGAGAATCGCCCGCCGAGAAGGGAATTGCCGCCGACGACGACCGCGAGGATGGCGTCGAGTTCCAGCCAGAGGCCGGCATTGTTGGCGTCCGCGCCCTTGATGTCAGCGGTGACGATGAGGCCGGCCATGGCGGCGCAGAGCCCCGAGAGCATGTAGGCGGCCATGAGCAGGACACCTGCCTGAACGCCCGAGAGCGTGCTGGCGCGGCGGTTGATGCCGGTTGCCTCGATCAGCAGGCCCAGCGCCGTGCGGCGCACGAGCACCGCGACCGCGATGCCGAAGAGAAGCCAGATGACCACCGGCATGGGAAGCCCGGCGAAGGAGCCGCTGCCGACGAAGATCAGATTTGGGTCATTGAAGGTGAGGATCGCCCCTTCGGTGATGAGCTGCGCGATGCCGCGTCCCGCGACCATCAGCACCAGCGTCGCGATGATCGGCTGGATGTTGAGAACCGAGACGAGAAAGCCGTTCCAGAGCCCGCAGGCAAGACCGGTTCCGATCGCGAGCGCGAAGGTGACGAGGAGCGGATCGCCGCGCACGCTGGAGGCGGCCGCGACCGCGCCGCAGATCGCCATGACGGCGCCGACCGAAAGATCGATGCCGCGCGTGGCGATGACGACCGTCATGCCGACCGCCAGGAGCGCGACAGGTGCGCCGCGGTTCATGACGTCAATGAGGCTGCCGTAGAGACGGCCGTTCTGGACCGTCAGGGTGAAGAAGGCGGGGAAGACCGACCAGATGAGGAGAAGAATGACGGCGAGCGCCACCAATTGCGGGGTCAGGCGCCTTAGAAGGGCGGATGCCTGGGTCATGCGGTCTCCTTCGCCGTTCCGGCGGCGGCAATGGCATCGACGATGCGGCTCGTGGTCACCTCTTCGCCGACCAGCTCGGCGACATGGCGCCGATCGCGAAGGACCAGCACGCGGGAGGAATAGGCAACGAGTTCATCGAGTTCGGACGAAATGACGAGGAGCGACAGGCCCTCGGCACACAGGCCTTCGATCAGCCGGATGATTTCGGCATGGGCGCCGACATCAATGCCGCGTGTCGGCTCGTCGAGGATGAGGAAGGACGGGTTCGTTGCAAGCCAGCGCGCCAGTATGACCTTCTGCTGGTTGCCGCCCGACAGGAGCCTGATCGGCTTTTCGCGATCGGTGGTGCGGATATCCAACGCCTTGATATATTTGTCGGCCAAAGCCACCTGCTCGGCACGCGACAGCGGCCGTGCCCAGCCGCGCCGGGCCTGGAGCGCCAGCACGATGTTCTCCCGGATCGAGAGATCGCCGACGATGCCGTCCGTCTTGCGGTCCTCGGGGCAGAAGCCGAAACGTTCGGCGATGGCGGCGCGTGGCGACGAGAGCTGTACGTCGCGGCCCTCGATGACCGCCCTGCCCTTGTCGGCGGTGCGCACGCCGAACAAGAGCTCTGCGGTTTCGGTGCGACCGGAGCCGAGCAGCCCGGCGACGCCGACGACCTCGCCTGCGCCGATCTCCAGCTTGAAGGGCTCGATGACGCCGGCCTTGCCGAGACCGTCGAAGACATAGCGGGGTGCGGCGCGCTCGCCGGCCGGAGCATGGGCGGGCTTTGCCGCCTCCAGCAGCTCATGGCCCAGCATCAGCGTCACGAGGTCCATGCGCGGCAGGGTCGCGGTGTCACGCGTGGCAATCAGACGGCCGTTGCGCAGCACGGTGATGCGGTCGGACAGCGCGTAGACCTGCTCCATGAAATGCGTGATGAAAACGATGCCGAGGCCGCGGGCCTTTAGGCCACGCACGATCTCGAACAGCATTTCGACCTCGCGGGCGTCGAGGCTCGCGGTCGGTTCGTCGAGGATCAGCACCTTGCCGGAGAGATCGACGGCGCGGGCGATGGCGATGACCTGCTGAACGGCCACCGAATAGCGGTCGAGGCTGGCGGTCACATCGATGTCGAGACCATAGCCTGCCAGCAGCGTGCGCGCGCGCCGGTTCATCTCGCCGGTGGCGACAAGGCCGAAGCGGCGCGGCTGGCGGCCGAGGTAAAGGTTTTCGGCGACCGTCAAGTTCGGCAGGAGATTGACCTCCTGATAGACGGTTCCGATACCGAGGCGCTGCGCGTCGAGCGGATCGCGCGGATCGATCTCATCACCTGACAGGCGGATGACGCCGCCATCCCGGCGATAGGCGCCGGTCAGGCATTTGATGAGGGTGGACTTGCCGGCGCCATTTTCGCCAAGCAGAGCATGAACTTCGCCGCTTCTGAGAGTGAAGTCCACGTGATCGAGCGCGACAGCGCCCGGAAAGGTCTTCAAAATGCCGGTTGCCGAAAGGATCGGCTGCACGCTGCGGTGCTCTGGCTGGTCTTGCATGCGGGGTCACTCCGTGGGCACGGGGCCGGCGCATCGCGGCGCCGCTCTGATATCGACGGGTCCGCAGCGACACCCTGACGAGATGCCGACCTGCGGACCCGGTGCGCCACTCCGAACGAGGACCGGCCGGTCTCGACTGCCTGACAGTCGGGAATGGCCGTTCCACTGGACGCTCCAGCGTCCCAGGGGCTCAGGAAGAAGAAAGCCCCGGGAGCACTGTCAGGATCAGTAACCGAGACCCTTCTTTTCTTCGTAGACCTTCTTCGGATCGTCAGCCTGGGTGTAGAGCTTCGATTCCGTCTGGATCCACTTCGGCGGCTCCTTGCCGTCCTTGATGTAGGCATCCAGGGCGTCGAAGGCCGGGCCGGCCATGTTCGGCGTCAGCTCGACGGTCGCATTGGCTTCGCCGGCGGCGAGCGCCTGGAAGATATCCGGAACGGCGTCGATGGAGACGACGAGGATATCAGTGCCCGGCTTCAGGCCGGCTTCCTTGATGGCCTGGATGGCGCCGACGGCCATGTCGTCATTGTGGGCGTAGAGCGCGCAGATGTTCTTGCCGCCATTCTCCGCCTTCAGGAAGCTTTCCATGACTTCCTTGCCCTTGGTGCGGGTGAAGTCGCCTGTCTGGCTGCGCACGATCTTCAGATTGTCGTGGCCCTTCAGCGCTTCCTCGAAGCCCTTCTTGCGGTCGATGGCCGGCGACGAGCCGGTCGTGCCCTGGAGTTCGACGACGTTGCAGGGCTTGTCGCCCACCGTCTTCACCAGCCACTCGCCGGCGACCTTGCCTTCATGGACGAGGTCGGACGTGACGGCGGTGAGATAGAGATCCTTCGGCGCATCGACGGTACGGTCGAGAAGCACGACGGGGATGTTGGCATCCTTGGCTTCCGTCAGCACTTCATCCCAGCCGGTCGCAACAACCGGAGCGAGAAGAATGGCATTGACGCCCTGGGCGATGAAGGAGCGGATCGCCTTGATCTGGTTTTCCTGCTTCTGCTGCGCATCGGCGAATTTCAGGTCGATGCCGCGCTTTTCGGCCTGCTGCTTGGTCAGCGTGGTTTCTGCCGCGCGCCAGCCCGATTCCGAGCCGATCTGCGAAAAACCGACGGTCATATCGGCCGCATGGGCCGAACCAAACATGCAGGCAGCCAGAATCGTGGCACTTGCGAGTGCGGTTTTGATTTTCATGATTTCCTCCAAAAGACGACTGCCCTCCAGCAGTGATCTCAAAAAATCATACAATATGATTTATGTAAACGTCCTCTTTCCGAAATTCGTTGCTGCAGCGACAAAAAAAGAGGGTGCAGCGCAGCACCCTCTTAAAGTTGTATCGAATATAGATTTGGAAGCAGTGACTTGGCCGCCCCGGAGCCCGAAGCCGGGCCGGAACCTGCCCTGCCCCTTACTGCGGCAGCTTGTCGTCCACGCCTTCGACGTAGAAGTTCAGACCGAGCAGCGTGCCGTCGTCGGCGCTTTCGCCGGCCTTCAGCCACTCGCTGCCGTCCTGCTTCTTCAGCGGGCCGGTGAAGGGCTTCAGCTCGCCCGACTTGATCTTGGCTTCGGTCTCCTCGGCGAGTTTCTTCACGTCGTCGGGCATGTTGGTGTAGGGCGCCATCTGCAGGATGCCGTCCTTGAGGCCATCCCAGCTGGAGGCGGTTTCCCACTTGCCGTCGAGGAAGAGCTGGGTGCGCTTGATGTAATAGGGGCCCCAGGTGTCCTTGATGGCCGTCAGCTGCGTCTGCGGGCCGGCGGCAATCATGTCGGAAGCCTGGCCGAAGGCCTTGATGCCACGCTCGGCTGCAACCTGCATCGGCGCGGTCGTGTCGGTATGCTGGGTCAGCACATCCACGCCCTGGTCGATCAGCGCCTTGGCGGCATCGGCTTCCTTGCCGGGGTCAAACCAGGTGTTGGCCCAGACGACCTTGATCTTGAAGTCCGGATTGACCGAGCGGGCGCCGATCAGGAAGGAGTTGATGCCCTGCACGACTTCGGGAATCGGGAAGGAGGCGATATAGCCGGCAACGCCCTTGGTGGAGATCTTGGCGGCGATGACGCCCTGGATGTAGCGTCCCTCGTAGAAACGGCTGTTGTAGGTCGCGACGTTCGGGGCGTTCTTGTAGCCGGTGGCATGCTCGAACTTCACGTCCGGAAACTTGGCGGCGACCTTTACGGTTGCGTCCATGAAGCCGAAGGACGTCGTATAGATCAGGCCGCAGCCGGAGCGGGCCAGACGCTCGATGGCACGCTCGGCATCCGGGCCTTCCGGAACGTTTTCGAGAAACTGCGTCTCGATCTTGTCACCGAGCGCCTTTTCCAGCTCCTGACGGCCGAGGTCATGGGCCTGCGTCCAGCCGCCATCGGTCTTCGAACCGACATAGACGAAGCAGATCTTCGCCTTTTCGGCCGCGCTGGCGCCGGCGGCGAAGCCGAGCACGGCCGTCGTGGCGGCGAGTGCGAGGAGAAGTTTCTTCATGATGTGACCTCCGTTGTTGTCTGAAGAGTGCAGTTGCCCGCGCCCGCCTCAGCGGTCCGGGACAAAGGATTTGCCGAGGGATGCCGGCGTGTTGATGAGCGTGGTGCGGCGGTTGCGCGAAATCAGCACGAGAACGATGACCGTCGCGGCATAGGGCAGCGCCGACAGGAACTGCGAGGGAATGCCGATACCGAAGGCCTGGGCGTGCAGCTGGCTGATCGACACGGCGCCGAACAGATAGCCGCCGGCCACCACCCGCCAGGGACGCCAGGAGGCGAAGACGACGAGCGCCAGCGCGATCCAGCCGCGCCCGGCCGTCATGTTCTCCACCCATTGCGGCGTGTAGACGAGCGAGAGCTGCGCGCCGGCAAGACCTGCACAGGCGCCGCCGAAGATCACCGCGAGATAGCGCGTGCGGATGACGCCGACGCCGAGCGCATGGGCAGACGAATGGCTGTCGCCAACGGCGCGCAGCTTCAGGCCGGCACGGCTCTTGAACAGGAACCAGTTGACGCCGATCACCAGCGCCACCGACAGGTAGAAGATCAGGTCCTGCCGGAACAGCAGAGGCCCGATCACGGGGATGTCGGCGAGCAGCGGAATGTCGATCGGCGGCAGCTTGATGCCGGGCTGGCCGACGGAGGCTTCGCCGAGCATGCCGGAGACGCCGAGACCGAGAATGGTCAGCGCAAGACCGGTCGCGACCTGGTTGGCGACGAGCGTCAGCGTCAGGAAGCCGAAGAGCAGCGAGAAGAGCGCCCCGCCGGCAATGCCCGCAAGAATGCCGAGATAGGGCGAGCCCGTGGCGGTGGTGGCCATGAAGGCGATGACGGCGCCCATGACCATCATGCCCTCGACGCCGAGGTTGAGCACGCCGGACCGCTCGGTGACGAGTTCGCCGCAGGCAGCGATCACCAGCGGCGTGGAAGCCGTGATGACGCTGAGCAGGATGGCTTCGACGATACCCATCAGCGGCTCCCTTCGGCGGCGCCCGGCATGATCAGCCGGATCTTGTAATGAATGAGCGTGTCGCAGGAGAGCACGAAGAAGAGCAGCAGCCCCTGGAAGACGCGCACGACCTTGTCGGAAATGCCGAGCGAGACCTGCACCGCCTCGCCACCGAGATAGGTCAGCCCCAGCACGAGGCCGGAGATGATGACGCCGAGCGGATTGAGGCGGCCGAGAAAGGCAACGATGATGGCCGTGAAGCCATAGCCGGGCGAGATGACCGGCTGCAGCTTGCCGATCGCACCGGAGACTTCGGAAATGCCGGCAAGACCGGCGAGCGCGCCCGACAGCAGCAACGAGAACCAGATCATCTTGCGCGAGGAGAAGCCTGCAAAGCGCCCTGCCCGTTCCGACTGGCCGAGCACGGCGATCTCGAAGCCCTTCAGCGTGTAGCGCATCAGGAACCAGAGCGCCACGGCCGCGACGATGGCGAAGACGAAGCCGTAATTGGCGCGGCCGGATGAGGAGATCACCTCCGGCAGGATGGCGTTTGCACCGAACTCGCGGGTGACGGGAAAGTTGAAGCCGGCCGGATCGCGCCAAGGGCCGCGCACCAGCCAGTCAAGGAAGAGCTGGGCGATGTAGACCAGCATGAGGCTCGTCAGGATCTCGTTGGTGTTGAAGCGCGTCTTCAACAGCGCGGGAATGCCGGCATAGAGCGCGCCGCCCGCCATGCCCATCAGCAGCATCAGCGGCAGGACGACCGGCGAAGTCCATTCGGGAAACAGGACGGGAAGGATCGAGCCGGCGATGGCGCCGACGATGAACTGGCCTTCCGCGCCGATGTTCCAGTTGTTGGAGCGATAGCAGATCGTCAGGCCCGCGCCGATGAGGATGAGCGGGGCGGCCTTGATGGCGAGTTCGTGCAGCGACCAGACTTCGAGAAGCGGCTCGATGAAGAACGAATAGAGCGCGCTGGCCGGATCCTTGCCGAGCATGGCGAACATGACGGCGCCGAAGATGACGGTCAGCACCAGGGCGATGACCGGCGACAGGATCGAAAACAGCGGAGAGACGCCGCCGCGCCGTTCGAGTTCAATGCGCATGGGCGCTCTCCGTCTTGCCGTAGAGGCCGCCCATCAGCAGGCCGATCTTCTCGCGCGACAGCTCCTGTGCCGGATAGGAATCGGACAGGCGGCCTTCGTTGATGACAGCAATTTCGGTCGCGACCTCGAAGATCTCGTCCAGATCCTGGCTGATGACGAGGACCGCCGAGCCGGATTTCGCAAGATCGACCAGCGCCTGGCGGATGCGGCTTGCCGCCCCCGCATCGACACCCCAGGTCGGCTGGTTGACGATCAGGACGGAGAGTTCTCGGTCAAGCTCGCGCCCGACGATGAACTTCTGCAGGTTGCCGCCCGACAGCGAGCCTGCGGCGGGATCCGCACCGCTCTTGCGCACGTCCATGGCCTCGCAGATGCGCCGCGCCGCCGCCTTCACGGCGCCGGTTCTGACCAGCCCGAGCGGGCCTGCGAGAAATGTCCTGCGATCCGAATGATAGCGCGCCAGCACCAGATTGTCCGAAAGCGGCAGCGCCGAGACGGCGGCGTGGCCGTGGCGCTCCTCGGGCACGAAGCCGGCGCCCAGCAGGCGGCGCGCATTGATGCCGCTGCGGCCGACGGGCTTGCCGCGGATCTGCACGGTGTCGTCGATATCGACGGGATATTCGCCCGAAAGCGCATCGAAGAGCTCGCCCTGCCCGTTGCCGGCGACACCGGCGATCGCCAGAACCTCGCCGGCGCGGACCTTGAGACAGATGTTCTTCAGCGACACCGCAAAGGGTGTGCGGGCCGCCGCCGACAGGTGGCGTGCCTCGAGCAGCACATCGCCGCGCGCGGTGTTGCCGGCGCCCGAGACATGCGCCACCTCCCCGCCCACCATCATGCGCGCAAGAGAGGCCGGCGTTTCCTGTTTGGGGTCGCAGGCGCCCGTCACCTTGCCGTGGCGCAGCACGGTGGCGCGATCGCAGATGCGCTGCACCTCTTCCAGCCGGTGGCTGATGTAGAGGACGGAGCGGCCCTCGGCGCGCAGCTTGAAGAGCGTTTCGAAGAGACGGTCGGCCTCCTGCGGCGTCAGCACCGAAGTCGGCTCGTCGAGGATGATGAGCCTGGGGTTCTGCAGGAGGGCGCGGACGATCTCGATGCGCTGGCGCTCGCCGACCGAGAGATCGGCGACATGGGCATTGGGGTCGAGCGGCAGGCCGTAGGCATGGGAAAGTTCGGAAGCGCGGGCCGCGACATCGGAGAGCGGCACGGTGTCGTCCAGCGACAGCGCTATGTTTTCGGCGACCGTCAACGCCTCGAACAGGGAAAAGTGCTGGAAGACCATGCCGATGCCGAGCTTGCGCGCAGCGCCCGGACTTGCGATCCGCACCGGCTGGCCCTGCCAGCGGATCTCGCCGCTCGTCGGCGACAGAACGCCGAACAGCATCTTGACGAGGGTCGACTTGCCCGCACCGTTTTCGCCCAGCAGGGCGTGGATTTCACCGGGGCGGATATCGAGATTGATGCCGTTGCAGGCGGCGAATGAACCAAACAGCTTGGTGACGTTTGCGACGGCCAGCAGAGGGCCGGCGCCAGCCTCAGCGCTTGAAGGCACGATGCCTCTCTTTCCCCTTTTCCCTGCCGCCTGCCGCGCCTTGGGCGTCTATCAGGGGATCAGCAGGGTTGTTCCACTCGTTTTTCTTGATTCCAGATCCGCCTGCGCACGGCCTGCGTCCGAAAGCGGATAGGTCTGGTTGATATTGATACGCACTTTGTTGCTGCGCACAATATCAAAGAGCGAATTTGCACATGCCTCCAGCGTGGCGCGCGTGGACACGTAGCTGTAGAGCGTCGGACGGGTGGCAAACAGCGAGCCCTTCTGGGCGAGAATGCCGATGCCGAAATTCTCCACCGGGCCGGAGGCATTGCCGAAGGAGACCCACAGCCCGCGTGGCCTGATGCAGTCGAGCGTTGCCGGGAACGTGTCGCGGCCGACGCTGTCATAGGCGACATCGACGCCCTTTCCGCCTGTCAATTGCTTGACGCGGCTGACGAAATTCTCGCTGTTGTAATTGATCACGTGGTCGTAGCCGTGGGCCAGCGCCAGATCGATCTTCGCCTGCGAACCGGCCGTGCCGATGACGGTGGCGCCGAGAGCCTTGGCCCACTGGCCGGCAATGAGCCCGACGCCGCCGGCAGCGGCATGGAAGAGGATCGTCGTTCCCGGCCCGACCTCGTAGGTCTGATTAAGGAGATACTGCGCCGTCATGCCCTTCAGCATCATGGCGGCTGCGGTTTCGAGCGGGATCTCGTCCGGCACCTTGAGAAGCTGGTGCGCGTCGATGTTGCGCTCGCTGGCATAGGCGCCGTCCGAGGTTCCATAGGCGACGCGGTCGCCCACCGCAAAGCCGGCCACGTTGTCGCCGACAGCCGTGATGATGCCCGCGCCTTCCTTGCCGGGAATGAAGGGCAGGCTCTCGCTCTTGTAGAGGCCGGTGCGGAAATAGACGTCGATGAAATTGAGACCGATCGCCACCTGGCGGATCTGCACTTCGCCTGGCCCCGGTGGATCGAGGCTCACGCCTTCATATTTCAGGACCTCGGGGCCACCGAGTTCACGAATGACGATTGCCTGTGCCATGGTCCCTCCTTCGGGAGCGCCGCGGGTCCGTCCGGACGCTCCGATATGGTCGATCAACGCCTCAGGCGCCGCGGCCCAGCGTCGGGAAAATCTGCAACACGAAACCGATTACGTAAAGATAGAGGCCCGTCGCCACCACGCCCCAGACAACCCAGGCCGGGCTGTCGAAATGGGCGAGCAGCGCATAGCCGCCCAAGACCGCCCAGAGCAGGAAGACCGCCATGTTGAGCGGGCGAAGGCGCCTGACACGCACGGGGTGAAGGAAATTGATGGGCAGGAAGGTGAGGATGACCGACACGAAGACGACGATGGAGGCAGCCACTTCGCTCGCCTTCACCACGAAGAGCGTGAAGATCACCATGTTCCACACCACGGGGAAGCCCGAGAAGAAATACTCATCCGTCTTCATGCCCATGTCGGCGTAATAGATGGCGCTCGACATGACGATGGCGCCGGCGGCAAAGAACGACCAGGGCTCGCCGATCATGCCGCTCTGGTAGAGCGCAAAGGCCGGCAGAAGCACATAGGTGACGTAGTCGATGACATTGTCCAGCGTATCGCCGGACCAGTTGGGCAGGACTTCCTTGACGCGCACCTTCCGGGCAATCGGGCCATCGATTCCATCGACGAGAAGCGCAAGGCCCAGCCACCAGAACATATCGACAAAGCGGTGTTCGGCCGCTGCCACGACACCGAGAAAGGCCAGAAAGGAGCCGGATGCCGTCAGGATATGGACGGAAAACGCCCGGATTTCCGCATAGGGCACGCGCTTGTAGTTGAAGAATTTCATTGGTGGCGGAGGTCCCGTTTCTCAAGTTTCCCCGTCGGCTGGCCGGTCCGCGGACAGCCGCGCGTCCGTCATCATCGCGGTCTAACGCCGCACTATGCATCCTTTGCGCGTCACTGCCAGTGGAAATGCTGGCATGCTGTGGATGACCGCTTACGGATGGTCCTTCGCGCCTGCGCCGATTCATCCCATTTGCGCGCCGGCTCGTCGGCGCTACATAGAATGTCGACCAGAGAATTGCGGAGCACGAGCATGAGCGAGACATCCTTACCCGAATTCGACAGCCATGACGTGGCCGTTGTCGGCGCGGGTCTTGCGGGCGCGCTGTGTGCGCTTTCACTGGCGCGTGAGGGTCTTTCCGTGGCGCTGATCGGCCGGTCGCCGCAAGCCGACGGGCGCACGACGGCGCTGGTGGATCCCTCCATCACCGTTCTCGAAGCACTCGGCCTTTGGGAGAAGATCGCGCCGAAAAGCGCGCAACTCGCCGCCATCCGAATCATCGACGGCACGCGGCGTCTGTTGCGAGCCCCGACCGTCACCTTCCGGTCCATTGATGTCGGACTTCCCGCCTTCGGCTACAATATTCCGAACGCCCATCTTCATGCCGTGCTCACCGAAGCCGTCGCGGCGCAGCCGGCGATCACGCGCATCGAGGCAATGCTGGAATCGACGGTCGAGGACGACAAGGGCGTGCGCCTGACGCTCGACGACGGCACGACGGTGTCGGCGCGCCTCGTTGTCGCCGCCGATGGACGCAAGTCCGTGGCGCGCGCGGCGGCCGGGATCGAGGTGAAGCGCTGGGCCTATCCGCAGACGGCGCTGGTCGTGAACTTCGCGCACCATCTGCCGCACGAATCGATCTCCAACGAATTTCACACCGAGGCCGGCCCGTTCACGCAGGTGCCCCTGCCCGGCAACCGGTCGAGCCTCGTCTGGGTGCAGCAGCCGGCGGATGCGGAGGCCCGCGCGGCGCTTCAGCCGGACGCCCTGTCGCGGGCGGTCGAGGAGCGGATGCAGTCCATGCTCGGCACCGTGACGGTGGAGCCCGGCGTGCAGCGTTTCGACCTCTCCGGCATGCGTGCGCAGCGTTTCGGCGCGGGGCGCACGGTGCTGATCGGCGAGGCCGGCCACGCCTTTCCGCCGATCGGCGCGCAGGGGCTGAACCTCAGCCTGCGCGACGTCTCCGTCCTTGCCGATCTCATTCGCGACGGCGGCATCGGCCAGTCCGGGCTTGCCGCACGTTACGACCGCCGCCGCCGGCTCGACGTCGCCAGCCGGACGGCGAGCGTCGATCTCTTGAACCGCTCGCTTCTGTCTGATTTCCTGCCGGTGCAGATGCTGCGCGCGGCCGGTCTCCACCTTCTTTCCGTCGCCGGCCCGCTGCGCGGCGCGGTGATGCGCGAGGGCATCGAGCCCGGCAGCGCGCTGAAGGCTGCAGGCCAGATGTTATGGGAAAAGATCGGCCGCAAGCGCGCCTGAGCGGATCAGCACGAGAAGCCCGGTGATCGTGACGACGGAGCAGGCAGTGGTCAAAAGCACGGTCGCCGAGGCACGTTCCGGCCAGACGCCGTATTGCTGGCCGATGACAAAGACATTGGTGGCCGTCGGCAGGCTGGCAAGCAGCACGGCCGACCAGACCCAGACCGGATCGAAGCCACCGACGAGGCTGAGACCTAAGTACATCAGGGCCGGATGGACGATCAGCTTCAGGGGCACGATATAGCCGATTTCGGCCGGAACGCGCTTCAACGGCCGGAGCGCCAGCGTGACCCCCATGGCAAACAGCGCGCAGGGCGCGGCCGCCTGCGCGAGATAATCGACGAGCCGCTGCGCGGCTTCCGGCACCTTGACCCCGAAGCCGGCAAAGGCAAAGCCGGCCACCATGGCGAGGATGAAGGGGTGAAAGGCGATGCGTTTGGCGATCGTGCCGACAAGCGCCAGGCCGCCACCGGGCTTGCCCGAGCCTCGCGCCGCAATCGCCATGGCCGTCGGCGCCACCGCGAAATGCAGCGCGTTTTCGAAGCAGACGATCAGCGCCACCGGCACGGCAGCCTTTTCGCCGAAGGCCAGAAGCGCCAGCCCCGGCCCCATATAGCCGATATTGCCATAGGCGGCGGCAAGCCCCTGCATCGTTGCCTCGGCGACCGAAGCGCGACGCAACACACGCCCCAACAGGAAGGCGATGGCGAAGATCGTATAGGTGACGGCAAGCGTCGAGAGGATGAAGTCGAAGCGGGTCAGTTCGTCAAACGGCGTGCGTGCAACCAGCTTGAAGAACAGGGCGGGAAGCGCGAGGTAGATGATGAAGATGTTCAGCCAGCCCATGGCCTCGGCCGGCTGCTTCACGCGCTTTCCCGCGACCCAGCCGAGCAGGATCAGACCGAAGAAGGGCAGGACGAGGCCCAGAATATCTGCCATGTGACCGGCTCTCCCGTTGCGGCGGCAGACGGAAGATGCTGCCGCACGTCCTGATAGTCACGGGAGCCGGCTCTGTGAACCCCGCGATCAGCCAATCTGCATCAGGATCGGGAAGGTCTGCTGAAACCAGATGGCGACGCGGCTGACGAGGCCGAAGAGGAAGGCAAGGCCCGTGAGCACGAGCAGCAGGCCCATGGCCTTTTCCACAAGCCCCAGATGCCGGCGGAAGCGGGCGAGAAACCGCATGAAGGCGCCCGAAAAGCCGGCCGCGATCCAGAAGGGCACGGCAAGACCGAGCGAATAGACGGCCAGCAGCATCGCGCCATCGCCAACCGTCTCGCGGGACGCCGCCACGCCGAGGATGGCCCCGAGCACCGGACCGATGCAGGGCGTCCAGCCGAAGGCGAAGGCAAGGCCCATGACATAGGCTCCCGTCAACGTCGCCGGCTTGCCCCCGCCTTGAAAGCGCGCCTCGCGTGACAGAAACGGGATGCGGATCACGCCGAGGAAATTCAGCCCCATGAGGATGATGATGACGCCGCCGATCTGCGCCAGCAGGTCGATGTTCTGTCGCAGCACCATGCCGATCGTCGATGCCCCTGCCCCGAGCGCCACAAAAACCGTGGAAAAGCCGAGCGTGAAGGCGAGCGCTGAGACGAAAACCGCCCGACGCCGCGGCGCCCCGGCCGCTGCCGCGCCCTCGGCCCGGAAATCCTCGATGGACACGCCTGCCATATAGCAGAGATAGGGCGGCACCAGCGGGAGCACACAGGGCGACAGGAAGGAGAGCGCGCCGGCAATCAGGGCCGTGAGGATGGAAATATCGGCAATGGACACGGCGCGCGGCACTCCGGGGTCAATCGGCTCTCATCCCGTTCAAGCCTTCATTCTCGATGCCGGTCAGGCATTGTTTTGGCGACCCCTGCAGGACTCGAACCTGCGACCTGCTGCTTAGAAGGCAGCTGCTCTATCCAGTTGAGCTAAGGGGCCGGTCGGGGCATTCGGCGCGTCTGTGGGTGACGGCGCCGAAGGCCAGAATCATCGCCGCAGCGGTCGTGGGTGCGTCAGTGCGTCCAGGGCTGGAGGCGATTGAAGCGGAAGTTGTCGGTGTAGGAGACGGCCTTGCGGGTGGCTTCCTTCGGCGCGATGACGCGGTATTCGATGCCGTTCTTCTCGGCATAGGCGATCGCCTGTTCGGCGGTCTCGAAAGTCAGCTTCACCTGCTGGCGCGTGTCGCGCGAGCTCGTATAGCCCATGATGGGATCGATGGTGCGCGGCTTTTCCTGGTCGAATTCCAGTACCCACAGATGCGTCTTGGCCTTGCCCGACTGCATGGCGGTCTTGGCCGGACGATAGATCTTGGCGGACATGTCTCACCTGCTCCGAATTGGTCATCAGCGTGCGCACCGGTCGGCGCCCCGCTTTTGCCTTCCTTTACCGCAGAAAGAATGAAAACGGAATGACCCCGGCGCGATAGGCCTGCACTTTCAGCGTTTTCGCCACGCCCCATTTGCCGCAGCGATGCCTTACGCCGTCCATTCCGTGATGTCGTCGCGCTGGCCGATGAGCGCGAGGCCGTGGGCAATCGAGAGCAGCTCGCCGCCGCTTTCGATTCGCGACGTTTCGAAACGGTTTTCGAAAAGGCGGCGCACGGCCGGGACGAAGGAGGTGCCGCCCGTGAGGAAGACCTTATCGATGGCACCGGCCGGCGTGTTCGTTTTCGTCAGCACGTCGTCCAGCGCCTCTTCGATCCGGGCGAGTTCCGGCGCGATCCAGCCCTCGAAATCGGCACGCCTGACGCTGACGCGACCGGCGGGACCGAGCGGCGCGAAATCGAAGGTCGCCTCTTCTTCCGAAGAGAGCGCCATCTTCAGCTTCGACACCGCCTGGTAAAGCGGGAAGCCTTCGTCATGATCGACGAGATCGATGAAGAGCTCGAGCTTTTCCGGCTCGTCGGCGGCGCGCACGAGGCCCTTCAGCTCCTGGAACTCGCGCGTCGTCTTGAAGATCGACAGCTGGTTCCAGCGTCCAAAGTTTGCGTAGTAACCACTCGGAATTTCCAGCCGCTTGTCGAAGCTTCGGAAGGTGCCACCTTTGCCAATGGCGGGCGAGACGATGTTGTCGATGATGCGGAAGTCGAAATGATCACCGGCCACGCCGACGCCGGAATGGCCGATCGGCGTCGCCTTCAGCCGGCCGGCCGATGTCTCGAAGCGGATCAGCGAATAATCCGTCGTGCCACCGCCGAAATCGGCAACGAGAACCGTTGCATCCTGCGTCAGCTTGCGAGCGAAGAAGAAGGCAGCGGCGACCGGCTCGTAGACATAGTGGATTTCGGGAAAGCCGAAGCGCGCCAGCGCCTCGTCGTATCGGCGGATCGCCAGCGCCTCGTCCGGGGTCGCCCCGGCAAACGCGACGGGTCGGCCGACGACGATGCGGCCGGGCTCCTCCGGCCATTCGGGGCCGGCATAGGTCTTCAGCTTGTCCACGAAGGTCGCCATCAGGTCTTCGAAGCTTGCACGGTGCGCGAAGATCTGCGTCGCCTGGAACAGCGGGCTTGCCGCAAAGGTCTTGATGGACTGCAGGAAGCGGCAATCGCCGGGATTGTCGATGAACTGGCGGATGGCCGCCTGCCCGGCCTCGACGGAAAGGCCGAGATTGCCGTTGCGCATATAGGAGAGCGCGGTGCGCATCGTATCGGCACGGCCAGCCGCACTTTCGAACACCATGGAGCGCGTCTCGTCGCCGGTCGCTTCCGCGATCAGCGAATTCGTCGTGCCAAAATCAAACCCCAAGGCCCGCCGCATGGCGCCCTCCTGACTGTCATCGATGCCGGGAATTCAGGGCAACGCACCGGGGCGCCCCAGAAGAGCGGGCCTGATGCCATGGGCCGCGGCGCATGGCAAGCGAAGCTTTTGTGAAGGAGGGAATTGGGTTGCGCGGCCGGCATACCGGGTCAGTGCGCCGTCATCGGACATCAGCACGGATCGTTGCGTGTCGCGGATGTCACCTTGTGTCCCCTTGCGTGCGACGTAAGGTTGAAGGATACCAGCGAATCGGAAGCGTGCCACGGAGGTCGCCAATGCGCGAAGACATTGTGACGATCAGACGGGCGCTGCCCGACGACGCAGACGCCTTCCGCGCCATTCGGCTGGAGGCGCTCCGCTGCGAGCCATCGTTCTTCGCCAGCAGCTACGATGACTGGGCGTGCCTGTCCGAGCCGGATTGGAAGCAACGCCTTGCAGACCCTGTTTTCATTGCCTTCCAGCGCGACGAACCAGTCGGGATCATGGGCGTCCTGCTCCAGCGCGCGAAGAAGATGGCGCATCGGGCAACGATCATCATGGTCTATGTCCGCAAGGCGCTGAGGGGAACGGATGTTGCCCGAGACATCCTGTCTGCGGTCGTCGCCCACGCCCGCCAAGACGGCGTCCGGCAGCTCGAATTGACAGTCAGCGCGGAAAATCCGGCTGCCATCCGATTCTATACGCGGGAAGGCTTCATGACCGTGGGGCGAATACCGGGCGGCTTTCTAGAGGATGGCCAAGAAATCGACGACATCATCATGGTGCGCAGGCTTACCGCCTGAAGCGCGGTGGTCGGAGTGGAGAGATTCGAACTCCCGACCCTCTGGTCCCAAACCAGATGCGCTACCAGACTGCGCTACACTCCGATGACAGGCGGCATACACAAGTCGGTGGATGGCCGCAACTTAAAATGCGGGAAGCGCACAGGCTGCGGCGTGATGCGATCAGCCGCTGCCTTCCCCTCCCGCCGACCAGCCAACCAAAAAAAGCGGGCCGGCGGTCTTCGGGGACCGGCCGGCCCGTCCGCTCAAGTGTCGGATCAGGGGACACCACTGGCCGCGCTGCATCGTCCTCGTGGTGATTGGCAAGGGAAGTCTGCGCGCTTTGCGGGCGGATGATTTGACATTAGGCGCGCAAAACTTGACACTTTGCGCATGAGCAGCCGCCCCCGCCCGAAAGCCCCGATCGAGGTCTCCGTCGTCATCCTGCCGGAATCATCGATCATGTCGCTCGCCTCCGTGCTCGATCCGATGCGCGCGGCAAACCGGGTTGCAGGACGGGCGGTCTTTCGCTGGCGGCTTCTGTCGCCGGACGGCAAGGCGGTGACGCTGACCTGCGGCCTGCCGATCCCGGTCGATGGCGCCTTTGCGGAACCTTTCTTCGGCGAAGTGCTGATCGTGATCGCCGGCTTTCATCTCGAGCGACACGCCGGCCGGCGGTTTATCCGGCGGCTGCAGGCGGCGGCGCGGCTCGGCGGTGTTGTCGCCGGGGTCGAATCGGGCTGCTTCCTGTTGGCGGGGTCCGGCCTCATCGACGGGCGGCGGGCGACGGCGCATTGGGAGGAACTGGAGGATTTTGCGAGCCGCTTTCCCTCGCTCAGCGTCATGGCGGACCGATTCGTGATCGACGGGCGCTTCTGGACCTCGGGCGGTGCATCGCCCACGCTCGACATGATGCTGCATCTGATCCGCGAGCGGGTGGGATCGGCCACCGCGCTCGATGTGGCGAGCGTCTTCGTCTATGACGAGACCCATGCGGCAGACGATGCGCAGCCACTCGTTTCGCTCGGGCGCATGGCAGCCGCCGATCCGCAGCTCGCTCGCGCCATCCAACTGATGGAACGCACGATCGAGCATCCGCTGGCCGTGAGCGCCATTGCCCGGCGGCTCGGCGTTTCCGAGCGCAAGCTCGACACGCTCTTTGCCCGCGGCATGGAGACGAGCCCCGGCGCCTATTATCTAAGGCTACGCCTTCAGGCGGCGCAACGGCTGGTCCGCGACACGCGCGCGCCGATCAGCGAAATCGCGCTGCGCACCGGCTTCGACAGCCTCTCGGCCTTCAGCCGTGCCTTCAAGCGCAGTTTCGGCGAAAGCCCCCTGACCTGGCGTCGCCAGGGACAAGCGGATGCCGATGTCGCTATGGCTTGAGCGCCGGCCATGATGATGCATTGAAAATTCAGTGACATGTGGTGAGCGCGCAGGGATTCGAACCCTGGACCTACTGATTAAAAGTCAGTTGCTCTACCGACTGAGCTACGCGCTCCCGAAAGCGTCGTCAAACGCTTTGAAAGTGGGCGGAGATATGCACAGGGTTTCCGGGCCGGTCAACCGAAAAATCGGGTCGCGGGCGAATTGCCCCGGATGCCCGTCGCCGGCCTGTGGATCGCCTGGCGCTTTGCCGGTGATCCGCCCCTAGCGTTGCGGGATGCGGTTGTTTTCGATGCGATCGCCGGTGCGAATACCGAGATCGGTGGTGATGCCGGCATTGAGTTCCAGCACGAAGGCGGCAGGTCTGCCGCTGTCGATGATCGTCTCGGAGAAGGGTTCGGCGTCCTTGTGGATGCCGATCACCGTGCCCTTCGGATCGATGAAGACCATGTCGAGCGGCAGAATGGTGTTGCGCATCCACATGGTGATGCGCCGCTCGGTACCGAAATCGAAGAGCATGCCTTCGTTGGCCGCCATCTGTTCCCGATACATGAGGCCGTGTTCGCGCTGGGCGCTGGTCAGGGCCAGTTCGACCGTGAAGGCGTGGCGCGTGCCATCCTGCTTTACGATGGTCAGAGGCGCCCTGTCGAAACGGACGGGTTTTGGATCAGCTGCGTGGCCGCTCACCGAAAACAGAAAGAGCGCCATGAAGGCGCTCAGGATACTGAAGATCGCGGTGCGGGCCATCAGCGCTGCTTGCTCAGTGCGAGCGGGCGGCCGGAGCCGGGCCGTCCGGGTGAATCTCAGCCGCCATCAGGCCCTTGTCGCCATCACCGAACCGCACAAGAACGACCTGGCCCGGGCGCAGTTCGGTCAGGCCGAAGCGGCGGAGAGTTTCCATGTGGACGAAAATGTCTTCGGTGCCCTCGCCCCGCGTCAGGAAGCCGAAGCCCTTGGTGCGGTTGAACCACTTGACGATGGCGCGCTCCAGCCCGCTCGACGGCGTGACCTGCACATGGGTGCGCACCGGCGGAAGCTGCGACGGGTGGACTGCGGTCGACTGGTCCATGGAGAGAATGCGGAAGGCCTGGTAGCCGCGGTCACGGCGCTGGATGAGGGCCACGACACGCGCGCCTTCCAGGACGGTCTGGTAACCGTCGCGGCGCAGGCAGGTCACATGCAGCAGCACATCCTGCATGCCATTGTCGGGAATGATGAAGCCGAAACCCTTGGCGACATCGAACCACTTGATCACGCCGGTGATCTCGATCAGGTCGAGCGCATCCGAGCCGAAGCCTTCGCTGCCGCTGACGTCCTTCGAAGAAAACCTGTCCGCCATACCTGCCAGCCCCTCGCCTACGCGACACATTCACACGGTTCACTGATTCCTGAAAATCAGATTAACATTGTCTGAATGCTTCAGCGCAAGCCCTTCACGTTAACTTTTGACGTCACCAGCGCTACCGCGCACAGCTTGTGCCGGGCTGGCCGGCTGCCGCTGCGCCACCGCGCCGGCTGTATAGACTGTGCCGAAACGAAACAGGGGATGGAAGAGAAAATTCTGCCTTGCAGCGCGATTGCACTCCCGCTTGCGCCTGGGACGCCCTACGTTCTGCCGGTGCCGCGCGCGCCATGCGCGGCGCAGCCGCAAGGCTTCCGAAAGGTTCAATTCTGCCGCATGGTCCGGCGTCGGAGCGATCCAGCTTCCCCGGACAGGCTTACTGGAGATTTCAATGCGCTATCTGCACACCATGGTCCGCGTGAAGGACCTCGATGCGTCCCTGCACTTCTATTCCACGCTCTTTGGCCTGAAGGAGACGCGTCGCTACGAAAACGAGCGCGGCCGTTTCACCCTGGTGTTTCTGGCCGCCGACGAGGACGTGCCGTCGGCGCATGCCGGGCAGTCGCCCTGCCTGGAACTCACCTATAACTGGGATCCTGAAGACTATACGGGCGGGCGCAATTTCGGCCATCTCGCCTATGAGGTGGACGACATCTACCGCTTCTGCCAGCACCTGATGGACAATGGCGTGACGATCAACCGCCCGCCGCGCGACGGGCACATGGCCTTCGTCCGCTCGCCGGACGGGATTTCCATCGAGATCCTGCAGAAGGGCGAAAGCCTGCCGCAGCAGGAGCCCTGGGCCTCCATGGCCAATACGGGCAGCTGGTAAAGCAGCCCCTCGCCTGCCTTTCGACCTTGCCCGAAGCTGGCGAAAGCGAAAGCCACAGGCAACCTTCCTCGGGCAGCATGGGTCATTGCTGGCCCGATTCCCGGCTGTCGCGCACCGCTTTCCGGTGGATGCGCGGCACAACCTTCGCGCTGTCTGTTCAGCGGCCATTAACCATGTCATCCTTAGGGGCACGGTGATCGAGGGGGGAAGACGGACAACGTCCGGACAGTCAGGCGGAGCATGTGTGTTCCGCCGACACGATAGGCGGCCATGATGGCGCGGCGAATCGGGTCCGTAATGGAGGACAGTGAACGTGTCATCGACGGAAGGAGCGCGCCGCAATCGCGCGCTCGAAACCACCACGGTGCTGATGAAGGGGCTGGCGTTTGCCGGCCTCGTCTTCACGGCCGGATGCTCGGCGACGCAGGGCGATCTTCTCGCCGGTGCGGCCACCAGTGCGGCGCCGGCGCAGCAGACGACCGCGACGGCTGCCGCCGCACCGGCCACCGAGCCGAACCAGCAGACAGCAGCAACTCCCGGTTACCGCGATCCTTCCGTTGCCGCACTCGGCAACCCGGCGGGAGCGACAGGAGCCGCAAACGGGCAGATGGCCGGGGTAGCGCCGGGAACGGTTCCCCTGCAGGCGGCAGCCGCCGCAGGCCAGCCGCTCGCCCTGCAGGCAACGGGCGTCAACGCCATGGCAAGCCCGATCTATTCCACCCAGGCCCGCAGCGGCGCTCTCGTCAGCACAGCAGATGGCCAGCAGACGCAGGTTTCGCCTGTCTCCAACAGTCTCTACCGCGCCCAGGTCACGGCCCCCGTGACCGGCACGGTGCCGCAGCAGGTGGCGCCGCAGGCGCTCCCGCAGCAAGGCGCCGAAGCAGTCCTGCCACCGGCGACCGCCGCGGCTACGGCAGAACTCGCGGCCGCCGATCCGAAGACAATGCCAACGCCGGTCAGTGGCAGTGACGAGACCGGCGGCACGCCCGCCTCCACCCCGGATGCGCTCGCACTTGCAGCCCTTGCCGCCGCCAAGCGAAAGCAGCGCGCCGGCGAGGCAACCGAAGTGGCAGCCTTGGGCTTTGCCCCGCAGCAGGCCGACCCCGCGCAAACGGCGGCATCGAGCGGCAAGCATGCCCGCATGCTGTATGACGATTATGACGACGGTGCAGCCGAAGAGCCGGCCGCGACGGAGGTGGCCATGTTGCCCGGACTGGCGCGATTGGCGCCGAACGGGCTCTGGCTTCAAACGCAGACGGTGGAGACCGGCTGCTTCAAGCCCGACCTTCTGAACGTGCTGCACAAGATCGAGGCGCATTACGGCAAGAAGCTCGTCGTGACATCCGGCTTCCGGGATCCCCGTCGACCGATCGGGGCGCGACATTCCCTGCATGCGACCTGCGAGGCCGCCGACATCCAGCTTCCCGGCGTCGGCAAATGGGAGCTTGCGGCGTATCTGCGCAGCATGCCTGGCCGCGGCGGCGTCGGCACCTACTGCCATACGGAATCGGTGCATATCGACACGGGCGAGCAGCGCGACTGGAACTGGCGATGCCGCCGGCGCACGCCGTAACGGCGCGCCGAGCCGGTCGCGCGCCGTCCGCCATGTTCACCCAACCAAGCCGTCCGCGTGTTTGCGCGGGCGGTTTTTCGTTTCGGATAGGCAAATCCTATCAATGTCTTAACGGATTTTTCCACAGGCCGGACAGGACTGTCATTTTTTTGAGAAAAATCGCTTTTTCGCGCTTGCGGTCTGAAAAGAGCCTGACTATAAGACGCCCACAAGCGAAGCGCAGGCGCCCTTCGTCTATCGGTTAGGACACCAGATTTTCATTCTGGGAAGAGGGGTTCGACTCCCCTAGGGCGTGCCACTTCTCTTCTTTCATCCAGGCAGTTTCATGAAATATTTCTTCGCGCAAACGTGAAGAACGTCTTCTATCGCCTTGTGCCTGCACGATAAAATTCCTTCGGGCAGCGTCATTTTTCGCTTGCGCATCAAGGCCGCGCCGACTATATGTCCGCTCACCACCGGACGCGCCCTTCGTCTATCGGTTAGGACACCAGATTTTCATTCTGGGAAGAGGGGTTCGACTCCCCTAGGGCGTGCCACGGTGTTTTCCCCGACTTGAACTGCAGACGAACGAACGTGATGCGCACAGCGCAGACACGTCTTTGCGTGGCGCATCCATATCCTTCGATGCCTTCGATGCAGTCGCCTAACGCGTTTTCGCCGCGTCGAGGACGCGCAGCTGCACGCGGCGGCTGCCCTGCCAGAGATCGGCAGACAGCGAGCCGGCGACATGGATGCTCTGGCCGCGCTGGGCAAACAAAAAGGGGCCGAGATCGGTGCCGAGCGCCCGAAAGGCGATGGCATCGAGCCGAGCGCCATCCATGCCCGACAGCGTCAGCTTGACGTGCTCGGCACCCACCTGCCTGACATCCACGACCTGATGGGCCGGCAGGGCAAAGACGGGCTGCGGATGGGCCGAGCCGTAGGGACCAGCCTTTTCCAGCTGATCGACAAGCTCAACCGTTGCGGCGCGGGCGCCGAGAGCGCCGTCGATCTTCAGCGTCTTGACGGCCACGAGCTGTGGCACCGTCTGGGCGGCGCGTTCGTCGAAGAAGGTGCGCAGGCGCCCGAGCTGGGCGCGCTCCACTGTCAGGCCCGCCGCCATGGCATGGCCGCCGCCCTTGACGAGCAACCCGTCGCCGACGGCAGCGCGGACCATCTTGCCCATGTCGAAGCCGGCAATGGAGCGGCCGGACCCGGTACCACGGCCATTGGCGTCGAAGGCAATGGCAAAGGCCGGGCGGTTGAACTTGTCCTTGAGGCGGGAGGCCAGCAGGCCGACAATGCCGGGATGCCAGCCCTCGCGGGCGGTGATGATGACGGACGCGCCCTCGCCCGTGCCGTATTCGGCGATCGCCTCGGCCTCGGCTTCCGCCAGCATCTCGGCTTCCATCGCCTGACGCTCGCGGTTCAGCTCATCGAGCTTGCGCGCGATCGTTTCGGCTTCGGCGGCATCCTCCAGCGTCAGCAGGCGGGCGCCGAGCGCCGCATCGCCGATTCGCCCGCCCGCATTGATGCGCGGCCCGATCAGGAAACCGAAATGGTAGGGCGTCACCGGCCCGCCGAGCCCGGCGACGCGGAAGAGTGCTGCAAGGCCGGGGTTCTGCTGGTGGCGGGCGGCGATCAGGCCCTTCACCACATATGCGCGGTTCAACCCCTTCAGCGGCACCACATCGCAGATCGTGGCAAGTGCGACGAGATCGAGCAATGCCAGCGGATCGAAGTCGCCGACTCGGCGGTCGCCGCGCTCGCGCAGACAGCGGAGCGTGTTGATGATGACGAGATAGGTGACGCCGGCCGCGCACAGATGCCCCTGCCCCGACAGATCGTCCTCGCGATTCGGATTGACCAGTGCGTGGCAGGCCGGAAGCGTCGCGCCCACCTGATGGTGGTCGATAACGATGACGTCGATGCCGGCACCGGCTGCGACCGCCAGCGATTCGTGGCTGGTGGAGCCGCAGTCGACGGTGACGATGAGGCGCGCGCCGCGCTCGATCAGTTGTCCGATGGCGGCGGGGTTCGGGCCATAGCCCTCGAAAATCCGGTCGGGGATGTAGATTTCGGCGTCGATGCCGAAATGGGCGAGAAAGCGCCAGAGCAGCGCGGAAGATGCCGCGCCATCAACGTCGTAGTCGCCGAAGATCGCGACCTTTTCACGCCGCACGATGGCTTCGGCAAGGCGCATGGACAGGCGGCGGCAGTCGGTCAGCGTGTCCGGATCGGGCATCAGGGCGCGCAGGGTCGGATCGAGGAAGGCGACGGCATCGTCGAGCGCAACGCCGCGCCCGGCGAGAACGCGGGAAATCAGTTCCGGCAGACCGTGGATCTGGGCGATCGCCAGCGCGCGGTTTTCGCCGGCCTGGTCGAGGCGCGCCATCCAACGATTGCCGCGCGCGGAAAGTTCCACACCGAGAAAGGGACGCTGGATCGGGTCGGCTGGTTCTTCCATGTCGCCTTTTCCCTCAGCGCCCCGAAAAGGGCATCACGGCTCTAACGGGAGCCTCAGGCCGCCTTCGGCCGCTCGATACGGATCACCTGCGGTTCGCCGACCAGATAGCCCTCGGCCTTGATCTTCTCGACGGCCGCGCGCACTGCATTTTCGCTGGTGGCGTGGGTGACGAGGATGATCGTCTGCGGCTCGACGCCTTCGGTATGCTGCTTGGAGCGCTGCACGATCGATTCGAGCGAGATCTTCTGCTCGGCCATGCGCGTCGCGATGCTCGCGAAAACGCCGGCGCGATCGACCACCGTGAGGCGGATGAAATAGCCACCCTCGTGATTCTGGATCTGGGCGCGCTGGTAGGGGATCAGCGCCTCGACCGGGCGGCCGAAGGCCGGCACGTTCTGGGCGCCGGGACGGCTCTTGGCGATGTCGGCGATATCGCCGAGCACGGCAGACGCCGTCGCATTGCCGCCGGCACCGGGGCCGACCATCAGCAGCTCGCCGAGAATGTCGCTTTCGATCGCCACCGCATTGGTCACGCCATCGACCTGCGCGATGACGCTGTCGACGGGCACCATGGTCGGGTGCACGCGCTGCTCGATGCCGCTGTCGGTCTTCTGGGCAACGCCGAGCAGCTTGATGCGGTAGCCGAGATCGGCGGCTGCGCGGATATCCTCGATCGAGATGTTGGTGATACCTTCGAGATAGATGTCGTCGGCCGCGATCGCCGTGCCGAAGGCAAGGCTCGTCAGGATCGACAGCTTGTGGGCGGTATCGTTGCCCTCGATATCGAAGGCCGGATCGGCTTCGGCATAACCGAGACGCTGGGCCTCCTTCAGGCAGGCCTCGAAGGTCAGGCCTTCGCGTTCCATGCGCGTCAGGATGTAATTGCACGTGCCGTTCATGATCCCGTAGACGCGGGAAATCGTGTTGCCGGTCATGGATTCGCGCAGCGCCTTGATAACCGGGATGCCGCCGGCCACGGCCGCTTCGTAGTTGAGCAGCGCGCCGGTCTTTTCGGCGATGGTCGCAAGCTCGATGCCATGGGCGGCGAGCAGCGCCTTGTTGGCGGTCACCACATGGATGCCGCGCGCAAGGGCCGCCTTGACGGCGCTGTAGGCGGGATCACCGGCACCGCCCATCAGTTCCACGAACACATCGAGTTCGGCATTGGAGGCGAGCGACAGCGCATCCGCATGCCACTCGACGCCGGAAAGATCCACGCCGCGGTCACGGTTGCGGTCACGCGCGGTGACGCCGGCAATGGTGATCGGACGTCCGCAGCTCGTCGTCAGCATCTCGGCCTTCTCGGTGAGGATGCGTGCCAGCGAGGCACCCACGGTGCCGAGGCCTGCGATGCCGATGCGGAGAGCTTGCGTCATGTCGGTTCGTCCTGTTGTCGCTCAAGCCCGTCAGGCTCATCCTGATCCCGGCGGGCTCTCTATTCCTTATTGTCGTTTGTCTCTTCGGGATAACCGAAAACCACTTATCCCTGACAAAGTCCAAAGCTCCGCCCGAAGGCGGAGCGTCAGTCCTAGTCTGGTAAGGGATAGCAGGCGTGCGATCAACGGTGGGCGTTGAGCGAAATCACGTTGTGCATCGTCTCGTCGGCCGAGGAGAGGAACTTCTTGATGTTGCGCGCGGCCTGGCGGATGCGGTGCTCGTTTTCGACGAGCGCCAGACGCACGTAATCATCCCCCATTTCGCCGAAGCCGATACCGGGCGCGACGGCGACATCCGCCTTCTCGACCAGCAACTTGGAGAACTCCAGCGAGCCGAGGTGGCGGAACTTTTCCGGGATCTTCGCCCAGGCGAACATGGTCGCGTCCGGCGGCGGGACCTCGAAGCCGGCCTTGCCGAAGCTCTCGACCATCACGTCGCGGCGGCGCTTGTAGACATTGCGGACTTCCGCGATGTCGGAGCCGTCACCGTTCAGCGCATGGGTCGCAGCCACCTGGATCGGCGTGAAAGCGCCGTAATCGAGATAGGACTTGACCCGCGTCAGCGCCGCGATCAGCCGTTCGTTGCCGACCGCAAAGCCCATGCGCCAGCCGGGCATGGAGAAAGTCTTCGACATGGAGGTGAATTCCACCGTGACGTCGATTGCGCCGGGGACCTGCAGCACGGACGGCGGCGGATCGTCGTTGAAGTAGATTTCCGAATAGGCGAGGTCGGAGAGCACGATGATGTCGTGCTTCTTCGCGAAGGCCACGACGTCCTTGTAGAAATCGAGCGTCGCGACCTTGGCCGTCGGGTTGGACGGATAGTTGAGGATCAGCGCGAGCGGCTTGGGAATCGAGTGCTTCACGGCGCGTTCCAGCGGCGGGAAGAAGGTCTCGTCCGGATCGACGGTGATCGAGCGGATCACGCCGCCGGCCATCAGGAAGCCGAAGGCGTGGATCGGATAGGTCGGGTTCGGGCAGAGGATCACGTCGCCGGGCGCGGTGATCGCCTGCGCCATGTTGGCGAAGCCTTCCTTCGAACCGAGGGTGGCGACCACCTGCGTATCCGGGTTGAGCTTCACGCCGAACCGGCGGGCATAATAGGCGGCCTGGGCGCGGCGCAGGCCCGGAATGCCCTTGGAAGACGAATAACGGTGCGTGCGCGGATCCTTGACCACTTCGCACAGCTTGTCGACGATGGCCTGCGGGGTCGGAAGATCGGGGTTGCCCATGCCGAGATCGATGATATCGGCGCCCGCCGCTCGCGCGCTCGCCTTCAAACGGTTGACCTGTTCGAAAACGTAGGGCGGCAAACGCCGGACTTTGTGAAACTCTTCCATCTTCTGACCTCGGTTTGCGCGAGATCCGGCAAGGGCCATCGGGCGCGTCGCCGGCGCGCGGGTTCAACGGGCCTTTCAGCCCCTCTCAAGGATACGCGCAGGCTCTGCACACGCGGCATCCGGATGCCACAGAAACACATTCTGCGGCCGAATTGCGGACATGGCTCGAATCCGAACCGCTCCGCCCTTCGACTCCAAGGCTTTGCGGCCAATCGACCGCAAAGGCAAGTGTTAATTGTTCATCTGCTTGAGGGTGTCGGCGCCGTGATTCGCGCCCAGCGCCCGCATCTCGGCAACGCGGCGGCGATACTCGGCTTCCGAGATCGAACCGGAGGCGCGGCGGGCTGCAAGACCGGAGAGTGCGCGCTGCTGGCCCTCGGCCTCCTCCGTCGTCATCTGGGTCGTGGCGGCATAGAGCGGGCGGTAGACGGAGGGAAAGCCTTCCGCATCCAGCGCCGGATCGGCGGAGGGCGGGGTCTTGCTGCAGGCGGCAAGGCAGAAGGTCGCGGCCAGCAGGGCGGCAAGGAAGCCCTGGCGGGCGAAGGCAGATGTCATGGTCCCGTGTCCGTCTGATACGTCTGATACGAAGGAGGCGCTGGCACTTGTAGTCGTTTTCGGGCAGGATGTAAAAACAAGAAAAACAAACGGGAATCGGGAGGTTCTGGGTTGGCGGAGCACAAAGGCCCTCACATCGGGCACTCGGAGACCGGTGGACACGCGAAGACCGAGGGGGGCGCATTTCCCGGTTTCGACGCCGCTTCGATCGAGCCCTATGTGCTGAAAGACCCAGAGACCTTTACCGTCAACCTCGCACGCGCGGTTGAAAATCTCGGCAAGGCTGCATCCGCCTGGCTCGCGCCGCGCGAGACCGGGGAAAAGACCGATATCGTCGCCGAGCCGCTGGTGGAGATGGTCAAGACGCTCTCGAAGGTCTGCGAATACTGGCTGGCCGATCCAAAGCGGGCGCTGGAAGCGCAAACGCATCTCTTCGGCAGCTATTTCGCCATCTGGTCGCGTAGCCTGATGAAGATGAATGGCGAGGCGCCGCCGGCCGATCCCGCCATCAAGCCGGACAAGCGCTTTGCGGATGCCGACTGGGAAAAGAACCCCTTCTTCGATTTCCTGCGGCAGGCCTATATTGTCACCGCCGACTGGGCGGACCGCATGGTGCGGGACGCGGAGGGGCTGGACGAACACACGCGCCACAAGGCGGCGTTCTATGTGCGCCAGATCACCAGCGCGCTGTCGCCGGCCAATTTCGTCACGACCAATCCGCAGCTCTACCGGGAGACCGTCGCGTCCAGCGGCGCCAACCTCGTCAAGGGCATGAAGATGTTTGCCGAGGATATCGCCGCCGGCGGCGGGGATCTCAGGATGCGGCAGACGGATACGAGCCAGTTCGCCATCGGCGTGAACATCGCGATCACACCGGGCAAGGTGGTGGCGCAGAGCGATGTCTGCCAGATCATCCAGTATGAGCCGACCACCGAGACGGTGCTGAAGCGGCCGCTGCTGATCTGCCCGCCATGGATCAACAAATACTACGTCCTCGACCTCAACCCGGCGAAATCCTTCATCAAATGGGCGGTCGACCAAGGGCATACCGTCTTCGTGATCTCCTGGGTCAATCCCGATGAGCGGCATGCCGACAAGGACTGGGAATCCTATGCGCGCGAGGGCATCGGCTTTGCGCTCGACACCATCACGCAGGCGACCGGCGAAACGGATGTGAACGCCATCGGCTACTGCGTCGGCGGCACGCTTCTGTCGGCAACGCTGGCGCTGCATGCGCGCGAGGGCGACAAGCGTATCCGCACGGCGACGCTCTTTACCACGCAGGTCGATTTCACCCATGCGGGCGATCTCAAGGTCTTCGTGGATGAGGAGCAGATCCAGATGATCGAGGCCGGCATGAAGGCGTCCGGCTATCTCGATGGATCGAAGATGGCCACCGCCTTCAACATGCTGCGCGCCTCCGAGCTCATCTGGCCCTATTTCGTCAACAACTACCTGAAGGGCCAGGATCCGATGCCCTTCGACCTGCTCTACTGGAATTCCGATTCCACCCGGATGCCGGCTGCCAACCACTCGTTCTACCTGCGCAACTGCTATCTCGACAACAAGCTGTCGCGCGGCGAGATGGTGCTGGCGGGCGACAAGATCTCGCTGAAGGACGTCAAGATCCCGATCTACAATCTCGCCACGCGCGAGGATCATATCGCCCCGCCGAAGTCCGTCTTCCTCGGCAGCACCGCCTTTGGCGGAAAGGTCACCTTCGTTGTGACCGGCTCCGGCCATATCGCCGGCGTCGTCAATCCGCCCGATAAGAAGAAGTACCAGTTCTGGACGGGACCGGCGCCGAAGGGCGAGTACGAGGAGTGGCTCGCAAAAGCCGAGGAGACGCCGGGCTCCTGGTGGCCGCACTGGCATGCCTGGATCGAGAAGCAGGACAAGCGCCGCGTTCCCGCCCGCAAGCCCGGTGGAACGATGAACACGCTGGAGGAGGCGCCTGGCTCCTACGTCCGGGCGCGGGCCTGAGGGGTGTCGCCAAGCGTCATGCCCGGCGACTGAGGCCATGGAATTTTCCCCACCGCTCGTCCCTGCCCGGCTCGTGTCGCGCTACAAGCGTTTCCTTTTCGATGCCGTGCTGGAAGATGGAAGTGCGATCACCGGCTTCTGTCCCAACACCGGCTCGATGCGCGGCCTGACGGCACCGGGGTCGCGGATCTATCTTTCGACCCACGAGACGGGGACGCGCAAATATCGCTACCAGCTGGAACTGGTCGAGGCCGATGGCACGCTGGTCGGCATCAATACCGGCCTGCCGAACCGGCTTGCGCTGGAGGCAATCCGGGCCGGCGTGGTCCCTGCCCTTGCCTCCCACGAAACGATCAAGGCCGAGCAACGCTACGCCGTGCAGTCGCGTATCGATTTCCTGCTGACCGATCATTCAGGCGCGCGGCTCTATGTCGAGGTGAAGAACGTCCATTTCTCGCGCAAGGCCGGGCTTGCGGAATTTCCCGACAGCCCGACGACCCGCGGCGCGCGCCATCTCGATGACCTCGCCGCCATGGTCGCGGAGGGGCATCGGGCGGCGATGCTCTACATCATCCAGCGCGGCGATTGCGAGCGGCTCGCCATCGCGGCCGATTTCGATCCGGCTTACGCACGGGCCTATAAGCACGCGCGGGCCGCCGGGGTGGAGGCCTATGCGGTGGCCTGCCGGGTTTCATCGCAGCAAATCAGCGCGTTGGACTTGATCCCGGTGGACGATCGGGCCATGACTGCTCTATGACATCCGCACCTTGCAGCGGGAAGTGTTCAGATGGTCACCTATATCGAGGCGGCGGCAGCGCCTCTCAAGAATACCGGCGTTATCCGCCTCTACGGGCCCGATGCCTTTGACGGCATGCGGCGCGCCTGTCAGCTGACCGCCCGGTGCCTCGACGCCCTCGTCGATATCGTCAAGCCGGGCGTGACCACCAACGAGATCGACCGTTTCGTCTTCCAGTTCGGCCTCGACAACGGCGCGCTGCCGGCAACGCTGAACTATCGCGGCTACACCAAGGCCTCCTGCACCTCGATCAACCACGTCGTCTGCCACGGCATTCCCGATGACAAGCCGCTGCGCGAGGGAGACATCGTCAATATCGACGTGACCTTCATCCTCGACGGGTGGCATGGCGATTCGAGCCGCATGTACCCGGTCGGGCAGGTCAAGCGGGCCGCCGAGCGGCTGATGGAAGTGACCTATGAATGCCTGATGCGCGGCATCGCAGCCGTCAAGCCCGGCGCGCGCACCGGCGCCATCGGCGAGGCGATCCAGATCCTGGCCGAAGCCGAGCGCTGCTCCGTGGTGCGCGATTTCTGCGGCCATGGCGTCGGCACGCTTTTCCACGATGCGCCGAACATCCTGCATTACGGCAAGGCAAGCGAGGGGCCGGAAATCCGCGAAGGGATGATCTTCACCATCGAGCCGATGATCAATCTCGGCCGCCCGCATGTGAAGGTGCTCTCCGACGGCTGGACTGCGGTCACGCGCGACCGGTCGCTCTCGGCGCAGTACGAGCACACGGTCGGGGTGACGGCCGATGGCTGCGAGATCTTCACGCTGTCGCCGGCCGGCCTTGACTGCCCGGGCCTCGCCGCACAGGCGGCCGCATGAGCAGGCAGCCGCCGGAAAAGGACGGGCTCGACACCGACGAACGCGGCTTCTTTGCCGAACAGAGGCCAAAGGCCGTATCCTCCGGACAAAAGGCGCTCGGCGGCGGCGTGGTCAAGGCGCGCCAGTCCCAGCCGGACGAGGCCCATTACCACGGCCATCGCGAGCGGCTTCGCACCCGCTACCGCGATCAGGGCGACGCGGCACTTGCCGATTATGAACTTCTCGAACTGCTGCTTTTCCGCCTCATTCCCCGCCGCGACACCAAGCCGATCGCAAAAGCCCTGCTCGACCGGTTCGGCACGCTTGCCGGTGTCTTCGGTGCGCCGCCTTCGCTTCTCATGGAGGTCAAGGGGGTTGGCGAGGCGGTGGCGACCGATCTCAAGCTCATTGCGTCGGTCGGCCAGCGCATGCTGAAAAGCGAGTTGCGCGGCAAGCAGGTGTTGAGTTCCTGGTCCTCCGTCATCGATTACTGCCACGCAGCCATGGCGCATGAACCGCGCGAGCAGTTCCGTATCCTTTTCCTCGACAAGCGCAACGCGCTGATCGCCGACGAGGTGCAGCAGACCGGCACCGTCGATCACACGCCGGTCTATCCCCGCGAAGTGGTGAAGCGGGCGCTGGAACTGTCGGCCACCGCGATCATCCTCGTCCACAATCACCCCTCCGGCGACCCGACGCCGTCGCGCGCCGACATCGAGATGACCAAAACGATCATCGACACGGCCAAGCCGCTCGGCATCACCGTGCATGACCACATCATCATCGGGCGAGACGGCCATGCCAGTCTCAAGGGGCTCAGGCTGATCTGAGGCCTTCGTCGTGATGCTTCCGACGCATCAAGCTCGCTGAAATGCCGCTGTCGCACATTGACCTTAAGGTTTTTGGCGTAGGACATTTGCGGCAGTGCACAATGATTCTCGCCCCGACCCTTACCAGCAGCGGACACCATCATGATGCAATTCGATCTCGTCGTCGTCGGCAGCGGACCTGCGGGCCGTCGTGGTGCCATTCAGGCCGCAAAGCTCGGCCGCAAGGTTCTCGTGATCGAGCAGGGCAAGCGGGTCGGCGGCGTCTCGGTGCATACCGGGACCATCCCGTCGAAAACGCTGCGCGAGACCGCGCTGAACCTGACCGGCTGGCGCGAGCGCGGCTTCTACGGGCGCGCCTACAGGGTCAAGCAGGAGATCAGCGCCGACGACCTGCGCCGCCGCCTGCTGATCACGCTCGACCATGAAGTCGAGGTGCTGGAACACCAGTTCGCCCGCAACCGTGTGCAGCACATGCGCGGCAAGGCACATTTCATCGATCCGGAAACGCTGGAGATCGTCAAGGATGACGGCGAAAGCGTGCAGGTGAAGGCGACCAGCATCCTGCTCGCCGTCGGCACCAAGCCGTTCCGGCCCGACTACATTCCCTTCGACCACAAGTCGATTCTCGACAGCGACGAACTCCTTGAGATCGAGCAGCTGCCGCGCTCCATGGTGGTCATCGGCGCCGGCGTCATCGGGATTGAATATGCGACGATCTTCTCCGCGCTCGACGCGCAGGTCACCGTCATCGATCCGAAGGCGACCATGCTCGACTTCATCGACAAGGAAATCGTCGAGGACTTCACCTACCAGCTGCGCGACCGCAACATGAAGCTCATCCTCGGCACCAAGGCCGACAAGGTGGAGAAGGATGCGGACGGGCGCTGCCGCATCACGCTCGACAATGGCCGCATCCTGCATTCGGAAATGGTGCTGTTTGCGGCCGGCCGCATGGGCGCGACCGATACGCTGAACCTTGAAGCCGCGGGGCTGACGGCCGACAGTCGCGGGCGCCTCTCGGTCAATCCCGAGACCTTCCAGACCAGCGTGCCGAACATCTATGCCGCCGGCGATGTCGTCGGGTTCCCGAGCCTCGCTTCGACCTCGATGGAACAGGGTCGCATCGCAGCGCGCGTCGCCGTCGGCGCAATCGCCAAGGAGCCGCCGAAATACTTCCCCTACGGCATCTATGCCGTGCCGGAAATCTCCACCTGCGGCCTGACGGAAGAAGAAGTCAAGCAGCGCGGCATTCCCTATGAATGTGGCATCGCCCGCTTCCGCGAGACCTCGCGCGGCCACATCATGGGGCTCGATTCGGGATTGCTGAAGATGATCTTCTCGCTGAAAACCCGCCGCCTGCTGGGTGTCCACATCGTCGGCGAAGGCGCGACCGAACTGGTCCACATCGGCCAGGCCGTGCTCAACCTCAAGGGCA
Source organism: Rhizobium sp. SG2393 (assembly GCF_042610495.1). Lineage (NCBI taxonomy): Bacteria > Pseudomonadati > Pseudomonadota > Alphaproteobacteria > Hyphomicrobiales > Rhizobiaceae > Rhizobium > Rhizobium sp. SG2393. The sequence goes on along the minus strand of NZ_JBHGAP010000001.1, from coordinate 504,019 downwards.
CCGTCGAGTATTTCGTCGAGAACACCTTCAACTATCCGACGCTCGCCGAAGCCTACAAGATCGCCGGTCTGGATGCCTGGAACCGGATGGGGGATCTGTCGCAGCCGGTGTGAGGCGGTGCAAGCCTGGAGCAGATATGCGTATCCTCTCCCTCAACTGCTGGGGCGGCGCGCTTTACGAGAGACTTTTGACGTATCTCGCCGAGGTGGATGCCGACGTGGTGTGTCTCCAGGAAGTGTCGCGCTCGCCGCGCGGCACTCCCGATTGGCTCGACTATGAGCATGACGGTGTCATCCTGCCGCAAAGAGCCAATCTTTTTGATGCCCTCAAAGCCTCGTTGCCGGACCACGACGCATTCTTCTTCCCGTTTGCACGCGGGCTGCTGCCCGCCGGATCCGGAATGCATTGGCAGTCCTTCGGGCTTGCGACCTTCGTACGCTCCTCTCTCGCCATCACGGGCCAGACGCTCGACTTCGTCCATGAGGCTTATTCGCCGAACGCATTCGGACCGCATCCGCGAGCGCGCAATGTTCACGGCGTCCGGGTCTTCGATCACGAAAGCCAGAAGAGCCTTGCCATCCTCCAATTGCACGGCCTCCGGGAGATTTCCGGCAAGGGCGATACAGCCGCGCGCGCCGGCCAAAGCAAACGTCTTGTCGAGATCATCCGGGCCTTCCAGAAGCCGAACGAGGCCGTTGTTCTATGCGGCGATCTCAACCTGTTGCCGGACAGCCAAACGTTCGATGACCTGAAGGCACTGGGTCTTGAAGACCTCGTGACGAAACTCGGTTTCACGGACACGCGCACCTCGCATTACGCGAAGTCCGGCCGGTACGCCGACTATCTCCTTGTGAACCCCCATGTTGAGTGGACAGCCTTCGATGTCGTGGCACAGCCCGAAGTGTCGGATCATCGCCCGCTTTTGCTGACGCTGCCTTGAGATGCTGGCAGACGCAAAAGGCCGCCCGGAGGCGGCCTTTTCGTCATCTCGTTGAAGTGCCGTTGATTATTCGGCGTCGCCTTCAGCGGCCTTCTTCTTGGCCGGGGCCTTCTTCTTCGGAGCCGGAGCTTCCTCGCCTTCGGCAGCGGCTTCGGTCGATGCGGCCTCGGCCTTGGCGGCCTTCTTCTTGGCGGGCTTCTTGGCAGCGGCCTTTTCGTCGCCGTCCTCGTCGTCAGCCATCAGCTCGTCCTTGGTGACGGTCTTGTCGGTGACGGATATTTCGGAGAGCAGGTGGTCGATGACCTTTTCTTCGAACAGCGGGGCGCGCAGCGAAGCGGCAGCGCCGGGCGTGTTGCGGAAGTAGTCGAGGATCTGCTTTTCCTGACCCGGGAACTGGCGCAGCTGTTCGAACAGCGAACGCTGCATTTCGTCTTCGCTCACCTCGACGCCGGCCTTCTCGCCGATTTCGGAGAGGACGAGACCGAGGCGGACGCGACGCTCGGCGAGCTTGCGGTATTCGGCGCGGGCTTCTTCTTCGGTCGTGTCTTCGTCAGCGAAGGTCTTGCCGGCCTGGGCGAGGTCGGTGTTGATCTGGCGCCAGATGTTCTCGAACTCGACATCGACCAGACGCTCGGGGGTCTCGAACTTGTACTGCTCGTCGAGCTGGTCGAGGATCTGGCGCTTGATCTTCTGGCGGGTGATCGAGCCGTACTGGCTTTCGATCTGGCCGCGGACGATTTCCTTCAGCTTGTCAGCCGATTCGAGGCCGAGCTTGGTGGCGAGTTCGTCGTTGATCTCGATGGCGCCGGGGGCGGCAACGTCCTTGACGGTGATGTCGAAGGTGGCGTCCTTGCCGGCGAGGTTGGCAGCCGGATATTCGGCCGGGAAGGTCACGGTGATGACCTTTTCGTCACCGGCCTTCACGCCGACGAGCTGGTCTTCGAAGCCGGGGATGAAGCGGCCGGAGCCCAGAACCAGCTCGGCATCTTCGGCCTTGCCGCCGTCGAAGGCAACGCCATCGACCTTGCCGAGATAGTCCATGGTCACGCGGTCGCCGTTCTCGGCCTTGCCCTTCTTGCTTTCGTAGGCACGGGCGCTTTCGGCGATCTTGAGGATCTGCTCGGTCACGTCCTCATCCGGAATCTCGACGACTTCGCGGGTAACCTTGATGCCGGAGACGTCGCCGAGCGTGATTGCCGGGATGACTTCATAAGCAACGGTGAATTCGAAATCGGCCTGGGCGGCGAGGATCTTTTCGGCTTCGGCCTGGTCCTCGGTCATCGCCACTTCGGGCTGCGTCGCAGACTTTTCGCCGCGCTCGTTGAGGATTTCGGTCGGCTTTTCGCGCACCAGCTCGTTGACGAGTTCGGCCATGACGGACTTGCCGTAGACCTTCTTGAGGTGCGCCATCGGCACCTTGCCCGGACGGAAACCGTTGATGCGGACGCGATCCTTGACCTCGACGAGGCGCTCGTTCATGCGCGCTTCCATGTCCTTGGCCGGGATGACGATCTTGAGTTCGCGCTTCAGCCCTTCAGCGAGCGTTTCGATAACCTGCATGTTCAAACCTTCATTTCACGTTGCGATGCCCAGGCGCTGGACGAGCGCGGGCATCTGGGCCGATCCTTTTGCCGGGTGTGGCTTTACGCATTTCACGGGCCGTTTTGCAAGCAAAATGCCTGCATACCCTCCGTCCGGCCACGGAAATCCATGCTCTGGCCTGCGCGAGCGCAGACCCAAAATGCCATCTTCCTGGAAGCACCGGAGGCGATCCCGGACATATCTGTTGTCCGCCGCCCTCCGTGCCCCGCCGGTCGCCATCGTGGGCGACCCATCATCTGGTGCGGGTAGAGAGACTTGAACTCCCACGCCTTTCGGCGCCAGAACCTAAATCTGGTGTGTCTACCAATTCCACCATACCCGCATGCGCCTGGAACCCTGCCCCGGCGCGGGCGTGTCTATAACACCGGCTCCGGTGGGCGCAAAGGAAAATCGTGACGGCACCATGACGGGGCTGCCGTGGACGGGCGATGTGTAGCGTCTGCGAAAATCAGAAGAGCGGTTCATCGTAGACGGGCTTGCCGTCGATCGACAGGGCGGCAATCTGCGCCGTCCCGGCGTCGGAAACCCGGACAGTGACGGCGAGCGAGCGCGCGATGACGGCATCTTCCAGCGCACGCCCCTCGCCTTCGGGCACGTAGTAGCGCTCGATACCGTAGGAGACAAAGTAGCTGGAGGTCGTGCCGGGCGCCGGCGGATACCAGGCGAAGGGTTCGGTGAGGAGAATGACGCTTCCCGGACGTTTCGCCAGAGGCTCGAACGAGGCTTCGCTCACCGTCCAGAAGCCATCCGCACCGGGCGCAATGCGCACATGCAGCCGCGCGGGCGTGGTGGCATCCGGCGTCGGGCCGACGATGCGATCGGAATCGATGGTGGCGATCTCGTAGGAGAGGACGACATAGTCGCCACGCAGGAGGTCGCGCGGATCGACGGGCGCCGTCTTTAGAACCACCGGATCACCCTGACGCAGGATCGTCGCGCGCTGGGCGATGGCCCAACCGACAATGCCGGTCTGCAGAAGTGCAACGACAAGGGCGGCAAGCAAGGGCGCAAGGAGGGGCTTGCGGGTTGCGGGGTCCGGGGCTGCTGTCGTCATGGTCATGCTGTCATCTCCTTGCGTCGGTCAGACAGTCTCTTTTCTATGCGCACGACGAGAAAGGCGAGCAGCGCAACGCCAAAGCCCGACAGAAGGAAGAAGCCGGAAGTGCCGAGAATGGAACCGACGGTTTCCGATGCCAGATAGAAGCATTCGACGGCGAAGATGAGGTAGGCGAGATAACGCACAGGCCCATTGAGGCGGCCCGCAAGAGCGATCCCGCCGAGCGCATAGACCAAGGTGACGATGCCCAGCCCGAGCATCGTCGAGCGGGCGGTTGATGCGAGATCGAAGGAGAGATGCAGCGCCAGCAGGCCAAGCGCGCCAAGGAGGTAGCTGTAGAAAGCCGGCGCAGCGCCCGTCCGGCTGGCAAGGCTCGAGAGGGGCGATACCGGCAGGACGGAAAGGAGAAAGCCGGCTGCGCCGATCGCTACATAGGCGATGGCCGTGCCTGCCGCATCGACTTCGGAATACAGCCAGCCAAACCAGGTGATCATGGTGAGGTAGACGATGTGGCGCGTGCGATCGGCGCCGGTGTAGCGCACCAGGGCAAGGACGATCACAAGCGCCAGCGGCACATACCAGGCGCCCTGCCCGGCGATCGCGATATAGGCGTCATCGAAGACCAGGGTCGCAAAAAGCGCGGCGAGCAGAACGGATGACAGCGTGGTGAGCGCCGGCATGCGGAACAGCGCGGCGGCAAGGCAGGACACGGCAAACCAGATTGCCAACGCATCGGCCGCGTCGCCCGACAGGTGATACATCTGTCCGACAAGCGCGATGGCACCGCCGAAGCTCACGGTGGCGACCAGTTGACAGCATTGGGCGAGCACGCGGGCACCCCGCATCTGGAAGACGGCACCTGCGCCGTAGCCGCACCAGATCAGCCCCAGGATAAGCCCCACCCGCAGCGGCCGGGAAATCGCCTCCCAGTTGGCAGCAACCAGCAAAAGGACAGACGCGGCGATCAGCAGGGCAGCGATCAGCATCAGCACGCGCCCCAGACTGAAACTCGATTCGCGTTGATCGAACTCGGTCAGCATGGCGGCGACAGCGGGTTCGGAAACCAGCCCGAGACCGGCCCAATGCCTCAGATCCTTCTCCAGCCTCGATCGATACATGGATGTTTCCGACCTTTCTGTCCTTCGCGCGCGCACCCGCCAGGGCGCATCGTCGGGACGTGAATCCCCTCGCCCGTCACGCGAATGGAAGCACTCCAACGCGACCGTGTCCACAGGAGCGCAGGAACGGTCATGCTACAAGCCTGAAATTGTTCAGAGTTGGCAATGCGACGCAACACAGCTCAACATCATGCAGAGAGCGCATGGCATCCATTCGCGTATTGCACTGCACAAACGGACTGGCATGGAATATGTATGACTTATCGAAACGGCGCCGACGATGGCGACGTAGACGAAGGGCCCGGTCAGCCCGCGAAAGCACAGGCCCCGGACTGAAAGGTTCGTGAATGAGTTTCGGGAGCGCGCACTCCTCCTCCTCCCAGCGCGCCCCGATTGGATCGGCGGCACTCCTCCTCCCAGTCGCCGATCATCCCAAATGACGCCCGCTGCTCCTCCCGCAGCGGGCGTTATTGTTTTGGGCCGCGGGCTGGCATGCGAGATGGCTGCCGATTTCAGGATCCCCGCGTTGGCCACTGGCAAGACTGGTCGCCTCGTTTCGCGCTGGAGCGGCACGCCAAGCAAAGCGACGAGGCTGCCCAAAGGCGTTCGCGACGGCGTGAGAGACGATCTTGATCTTTTTTTAAGCATTTTTTCTCGCGCGGCCACGCACCTATGCATTTGGCGCATAGGTGCCATTCTCAAACATCTCTGGAAAAATGCAGGGGTGCGCCTTATCTTCACATCATCTGCAAGCGCACTCCTCCTCCCAGCGCGGCCGATGGGACTGACAACGTTCCTCCTCCCAAGTTGTCAGTCGGAACAAGCGACGCCTGCCGGATCTCCTCCCCCGGCAGGCGTTGTTGCTTTCAGGCACCTGCTGACACGCTTCCGATCAACTGCCGCTGGCCGCCCACGCGGCGCCTAGCGCAGATCATCCTTAAAATCCGGTAAATCTTTCCTAAACAGAGATGCGCTCTCTGCATGGGTGCGATGCAGCATAAGCGCTGGGGAACGGCCATCACATCGATTATATTCAGTCCATCAGATGAGGCCAGCGAGAGATAAAAGGCTGGCGACGGATCTTGGAAAGGAAGAGATCATGAACCTGGCACGCTCCTTCAGCACCTGGCGCAAGTACCGTCAGACCTGCAACGAACTCGGCCGCATGACGGACCGCGAACTGAACGACCTCGGCATCGGCCGCGACGACATCCCGCAGGTTGCCCGCCGCGCCGTGAAGTAAGTCTTCTGGGTCAGCGACCCGCATTGCCTTCAAACGCCTGCCGGACTTGTCCGGCGGGCGTTTTTCGTTTGGCGCCGTAGTTGAGTTACGGAATGACTGCGCCGGCGTCACCCCCGCTCCGGACCGAAACGCCTGCAAGACCGCGCGCACCAACCCGCCCCGGCCGGCTGTCGCCGCCTCGACACCATCAGCGACCGCCGGAATTTCAATCACTCGGGATGTCTGCCTCGAATTCATGCATCGTCCTGCACATTTGCATGGCAGATGCCTTTTCTTTGCACTCCATCTGGCGTGCGGCCGCGCGTATAAGCACGGTCAAGAGAGCGCGCGGCGCTCCAACACGTCTTTCGAGGAAACATCCATGAACCCGATTCGCATTGCCAAGAGCTGGATCAACTACCGCCGTACGATGGCCGAGCTGGCCAGCCTGCCGACCCACACGCTCGCCGACATCGGCATCACGCGGTACGACATCCGCAACATCGCTTCCCGTTCGTTCCGCTAAGCAGCCGGACCGGGACTGACCGCTGCGGCGCCTTCGGGCGCCGTTTTGCGTTTCGGGCGTCTGTCTGTTCACGCAAACGCCATCGGCCGGCGTGCTGCGGCATCACAAATCGATTCCGCTTTCCGGGGCGTTGGTGTAGGAGGCTTGGCATGCAGAACACATCCTCCTTCGCTCCCATCCATGTCGTCGGCGGCGGGCTGGCCGGCTCCGAAGCCGCCTGGCAGATAGCCCAGGCCGGCGTGCCGGTCGTGCTCCACGAAATGCGCGGCGTACGCGGCACGGACGCCCACAAGACCGACGATCTCGCCGAACTCGTCTGTTCCAACTCCTTCCGCTCCGACGACGCGACCAGCAATGCGGTCGGCGTGCTGCATGCCGAGATGCGGCTGGCGGGTTCGCTGATCATGCAGGCTGCCGATCGCCATCAGGTGCCTGCTGGCGGGGCGCTGGCGGTCGATCGCGACGGATTTGCACAGGCGGTGACGGCCGAGATCGCGGCGCATCCGCTGATCACGGTCATGCGCGAGGAAGTCGCTGGCCTGCCGCCAGCGGACTGGGGTCTGTCGATCGTCGCCACGGGCCCGCTGACCGCGCCGTCGCTGGCGGAAGCGATCCGTGCAGAAACCGGCGAGGATGCGCTGGCCTTCTTCGACGCGATTGCGCCCATCGTGCATTTCGACACGATCGACATGGACATCTGCTGGTTCCAGTCGCGCTACGACAAGGTTGGCCCCGGCGGCACGGGCAAGGACTATATCAACTGCCCGATGGACGAGGCGCAGTATAATGCCTTTGTCGATGCGCTGATCGCCGGGGACAAGACCGGCTTCAAGGAATGGGAAGGCACGCCCTATTTCGACGGCTGCCTGCCGATCGAGGTCATGGCCGAGCGCGGCCGCGAGACGCTGCGCCACGGGCCGATGAAGCCGATGGGCCTGACCAATGCGCATAACCCGACGGTGAAGGCCTACGCGGTCGTGCAGCTTCGCCAGGACAATGCGCTCGGCACGCTCTACAACATGGTCGGCTTCCAGACCAAGCTGCGCTATGGCGCGCAGGCCGAAGTCTTCCGCATGATTCCCGGGCTCGAGAAAGCGGAGTTCGCGCGGCTCGGCGGCCTGCACCGCAACACTTACATCCACTCGCCCACCCTGCTCGATCCCACGCTGCAGCTCAAGTCGCGGCCTGGCCTGCGCTTTGCCGGCCAGATCACCGGCTGCGAGGGCTATGTGGAAAGCGCCAGCATCGGGCTCCTGGCCGGCCGTTTCGCCGCTGCCGAGCGCAAGGGGCTGACGCCCGTCGTCCCGCCGCAGACGAGCGCGTTTGGCGCCCTGCTCGGCCATATCACCGGCGGGCACATCGTTTCTGACGAGGAGCCGGGCAAGCGCTCCTTCCAGCCCATGAACGTCAATTTCGGCCTCTTCCCGCCGCTGGAGCCGGGTGCGATCACCCGGCCGGAAGGCGTCAAGCGGTTCCGGGGCAAGGAAAAGGCGGTCGTGAAGAAGAACCTGATGGCGGAACGGGCATTGTCGGACTGCGCCGCCTGGCTGTCAGCCAATCCAGTCTGATCGCGCAACCGGGAGCATCAGCAGGCCGGGAGCATCAGCCGGCCGGCTGCTCGCCGTTCCCATCGCCATCGGCCAGACCAGCGGGATCGCGGGGCACAAGCGTTTCCAGAAGCAGCAGTGACACTTCCGCCGCATCCGCCTCGCTGCGGAAGCGGTAGATACCGTCGAGATAGGCGAAATCCGGAAAATGGGCGCGGATCGACCGATCATCCGGGCCGGGGCTCACCTGCACGCTGCCGGGGCCCAGGAGATGGCAGAGATAGTGGGCACCGTGAGCCTGCATGAAGCCGGCCTTGCCGTCGTGCAGGCGCAGGAAATAGGCGCCCTCGTCTTCCGTCATGTGAATGGAGCGGATCGCTTCCTCGGGATAGGCGCGACCGAAATCGAGGATGGCAAGGCCGGTGTCCGCTTCGCTGGCATCGCGCGCCGCGCGGTTCAGCATGCGGTCACGGAAGAACAGCGCGCCGATCACCACCGCGGCCAGCAGGCCAATCCACAGGGTGGACTCCAGATCCAACCGTCTATCCTCTTTCCGGAAGGACGCCGCGCCGGTGCCGATGATCGGCGCAGTCCTTCCACTACCTGTTCCTGTCGCGCATGCAGGGATCAGAGAACCCGCAGCGCGGCGCGACTCCTGCCCCATTCTTGCGCCGTTGACAGGCATGCGGCAAGGGTCACGCCGTCAACGGCTCGAAACGTGCTTAAGGAAGACCGTCAACGACGACAGTGCAGGAGCATGCCCCACCCTACCAGCGGCCACTGCGCGCGGTCCGCCACATCCACCATTGCCGCCGCCACTGGGATGGGAGCGGGCTCTCCGTCAAAAGCCGGTGGCCAGCCTTCTCGGCCCGGTCCAGCACGTGGGCGATCGGACCAAGGACGGCAAAGGCGGCGCGATTGGCGGCACTGACTGTGCCGGCCGACCGGCGGCTGGCGGCCAGATGATCGCGTCCCAAGGCAACGAAGGCACGGATCGCCGTATCGATCGCCGACGGGTCATCGGCTGCGAGAAGGCGGTCGCGGTCAAGACCGATGGCTTCCAGCAGATCGGCCGGCAGGAAGACCTGCCCGCGGGCGCGGTGTTGCGGCAGAAGCAGCAGCGCGCCGGCAATCGCCTGTGCCACTCCGCCATGGCCGGCGGCATCCGATGAGGCTCCGGCGCCCTTGGGATCGAGGATCAGGCAGGCAAGCTGGATCAGCGCCGAGGCGGTCTCGCCGGCATAGGCCTCGAAGGTGGCGCGATTGCCCATGGGATCGTCGTAGAGATCGAAGACACGCGCGTCGATCATCGCGTGCAGGGCCGGCAGAGGCAGCGCGTGGCGGGCGATTGCGGCCCTCAGGGCATCGGCGATCGGGTGGCCCGTGCGCGTGCCCTCGGGACCATCGATGGCATCGCGCCACCACTGCAGGCGGATTTCGCCGGCCATGGGTTCGCGCACCACATCGCGCAGCCGGGCGATCTCGGCATTGAAGGCGTAGAGGGCGGCGAGATCGGCGCGATGGCCGGCGGGCGCCAGCAGGCAGGCGAGATACCGGTCCCGATCGAGATCGCGCAGCTCTGCCAGCATGTCGTCGCCGGCAACGGCCACCTTTGCGTCAGGCCCGCTCATACGGCGATCAGCGCGGCAGCGACGGCGCGCGATTCGGCGAGCATGACGTTGTAGGTGCGCACGGCGGCACCCGTGCTCATCGGGTCGGACGAGATCCCGGAGCCCTTGAGGACATCCTTCAGCGGCAGGGGCAGGCGACGCAGATCCTTGCCCGTACCGACCAGAAGAACCTCGATGTCGCGCGCCTCGTCGATCACGCGGCGGAAACGCTCGACGCCGAGCGGATCACCCTCCTCCGCCTCCCAGGCATAGATGCCCGACGGCAGAAGCAGGATGGAACCGCGATGCGACATGTCGGCAAAGCGGAAGCCGCCATTTCCATAGGCATCGATCGGTGCCCTGCCGGGAAAATGCGCCGCTTTCATTTCAATTCCGCTGGGCATTCGGGGTCAGGCCTTTCGCGTCTCGGTCGCGCTGTCCTTCGACCGGAGGCCGAAGAAGATCAGTGCGGGGCCGGCAACGTAGATGGAGGAGAAAGTGGCGACGGCAATGCCGAACAGCATGGTCAGCGCAAAGGTGCGGATGACCTCGCCGCCAAAGAGGAAGAGGGCCGCCAGCGCGATCAGCGTCGTGGCCGAGGTCAGCACGGTGCGCGACAGCGTCTGGTTGATGGAAGCGTCAATCAGCACCGGCAGCGGCATTTTAGGGAAGCGTTTCAGGTTTTCACGGATACGGTCATAGACGACCATCGTGTCGTTCAGCGAATAGCCGACGACCGTCAGGAGAGCCGCAACGCTGCCAATGCCGAATTCCATGCCGGTCAGCGCGAAGAGGCCGAGGATCAACGCAATGTCATGCAGGGTTGCGATCAGCGCGCCGGCCGCGAACTGCCAGCGGTACCGCACCCAGATGAAGGCCAGCAGCGCCGCAAGCGAGGCGACGATGCCGAGGGTTGCGGCGCGGGCCGTATCCAGCGAGGCCGAGGGCGCGATGACATCGATGCGGCGGAAATCATAGGCATCTTCCAGCTCGCCGCGCACCAGAATCAGCGAGCTCTGCTCCGCCTCCGGTCCGGCCTGCTGGGAGGGAATGCGTACGCGCGCGCCGGTCGCGCCGCCGCTTTCGCGCACGTCGATCGCGCCGAGATTGAGGCCCGCAAGCCTGTCCCTGATATCTTCGAGATCGGCATTGCCCTTCTTGGCGCGCAGTTCGATGATCGAACCGCCGCGGAAATCGGCGCCGAGATTGATGCCGTAGATCGAAGCGGCCGCGAAACTCGCGAAGGCGAGGACGGCGAGCGTGCCGAAGACCTGCCGGCGCAGCGACATGAAATGCAGGTGGATGCGGTCAAAGACGCGGGTGCGCAGGCCGGCGCGCAGTTCGCGTCCCGTGCCGTTGACGGCGACCCACAGTTCCACCAGCCAGCGGCTGAACAGGAAGGCCGAAAACAGGGTGGTGAAGAGACCGATGATCATGGTGGCCGCAAAGCCGCGCACCGCGCCCGTCATCAGTTCCAATACGATGAGGCCGGCCGCCAGCATGACGATCGCGGCATCGCGCACTGTCCGGAAGGCCCGGCCGAAGCCGCGGCGTACCGATTCGGCAAAGGTCGCACCGGCCTTCATTTCATCGCGCAGGCGCTCGTAGATCAGCACATTGGCATCCACACTCATGCCGACGGTCAGTACCAGGCCAGCAATGCCCGGCAGGGTCAGGGGAATGCCGAGAAGCGCCAGCAGGCTCAGCACCAGCGCGAGATTGGCAATAAGCGCCACGGAGGCGATGGCGCCGAGCACGCCGAAGAAGCCGATCATGAAGAGGGCGACGGCGATAATGGCGAAGATCGCCGACAGGAGGCCTGCGTCCATTGAATCGGCGCCGAGGCCGGGCGCGACCGTCCGCTGCTCGATAATGGTCAGCGGCGATGGCAGCGGGCCTGCGCGCGCCAGTGCGGCGAGATTGTCGACGCCTTCGAAGGCAAAGCCGCCGGAAAGCGTGAAGGCGTCTGCCTTGATGGCCTGCGGCAGATCGACGGCGGCGATCACGCCATTGTCGAGCACGAGCACAGCACGCTGCGTTCCCGCAGCCGCGGCATCGGCGAAGCGCTTGATCGCGGCCGGGGACAGGCTGAGAATGAGGGTCGGCTCGTTGTTTGCGGGATCGAGAACCGCGCGGGCATCGGTGATATCGGCCTCAGCCGCCAGCGGCTCGGCGGCGACGCGATAGGCAACGGGTGTCTCGTCCAGCGAGAAGAGCTGTTCGGAGCCGGCTGGCGCGGCCTGGGTGCCATCGGCATTCTGGCTGACGGGCAGCACGGCGCGGATCGAAAGGGCGCCGACCTGATCGAACATCAGACGCAGCCGCTCCGGGTCCGTCTCGCCGCTCAGATGCACCGTTACCTCGCCGCGCCGGCCGATGGCGATCTCGGGGATACCGAGGCCGGCTTCGGCAAAGCGCCGCTTCAGGGCTGCCGCGATATCGTCGAGCAGCGCGCGCGACGTCTTGCTCGCGTCCGGCGCACCGATGGCGAGCGTCAGGACGGCGGGATCGCCAGTCGCGGTCTGCGGCGGGGTGAGCGTGACGGGAAGCGCCGCTGCATCAAAGGCCTTGCGCAGCCGCTCGGAGGCCTCGCCCATCCGGGCCGGATCCTCGAGCGTCAGCAGCAGACCGTCATTGCTTTCGGCGAGATCGGCATAGGCGATGCCGGCATCATCGAGGGTCTTGGCGGTGAGGTCGATGACGGTGCGGCGCGTGCGATCGATGACGGCGCTGTCGTCCACCTTGACAACAACGCGGTTGCCGCCCTCGAGATCGATGCCGAGCGTCAGCGGACGTTCCGTCAGGATGGCGGGCAGACCGGCGCGGCCGGAGGGCGACAGGAAGGCGGGCAGCGCAAACAGAAAGCCCGCGATGACCACGAGAAGGATCAGCGCGCTCTTCCACCAGGAGAGAAATGGCATGGTCGGTCCGCCCGTTTGCATGGTTACGGCCGAACCGGGCATCCCCGCCCCTGTCGGCCTGCCGCCGGAAGTCTCAGAGAGCAGCGCCGCCCTGTCAATGCCGCACAGTCGGCGGCCGGGCAGCGGGAGGCGGAAGGGCCGTCGGACGCCTTCCGCCGTAGGGGCTTATTCCTTGACCGGCTCGCCCTTGACGCGGACTTCGGAGATGCCGCCACGCACGACGCGGATCTTCACGCCCTCGGCGATTTCGACTTCGAGTTCGTTATCGTCGATGACCTTCGTGACCTTGCCGACGATGCCGCCGCCGGTGACGACCTGATCGCCGCGGCGGATGTTCTTCAGAAGCTCCTCGCGGCGCTTCATCTGGGCGCGCTGCGGACGGATGATCAGGAAGTACATGACCACGAAGATCAGCAGGAAGGGGAGAACCGACATCAGGATATCGATACCGCCAGCGGCAGGAGCCGGTGCAGCGGTCTGCGCGAAGGCCTCGGTAATGAACATTCAAAACTCCATGATTCTCGAAAGGGCGGGCAGGATGAGCGACCGCCGATATATAGGAAGCGGCAAACCCCGTGCAACGTACTCAACGCCTTACGCGCCTCGCCTGTCGCCTGCCCTGCCCGGTTCTTTCTGCCTCTGACATGAAAAGAGGTGGCCGAGAAGTCTTTTCTGGCCGGAGCCGTCCTTTTCGCTGCCCTTTCCCCATGCTAGCCCAAGGCCCGCAGGCTTGGGAACGGAGGCGGAAATGGCACTTGCCGACACGAAAATCGACACGTTGATCGCGGAAGTGCGGCGCCTCTCGGATGCGCTGGAGCGACTGGCCGGGCCGAAGCCCGCCGATAACGATTTCGTCAACGCGGACTGTTTCGTCTGGTCCGCGCCCCGCCTGCATCTTGTGCCGGTCCCGCGTCCCAACCGGATCGAACTTTCGCTGATCCAGGGCGTCGATCACGTGCGCGATATTCTCTTCGACAACACCGACCGTTTCGCCGCCGGCTTTCCCGCCAACAACGTGCTGCTCTGGGGCGCGCGCGGCATGGGCAAGTCCTCGCTGGTGAAGTCCGTGCATGCGGCCGTGACGGAGACGGTGGACCACCGGCTGAAGCTCGTGGAGGTGCACCGCGAGGACATTGCCAGCCTGCCGGCCCTGATGGAGATCCTCAAAGCGGCTGACGAGCGCTTCATCGTCTTTTGCGACGATCTTTCCTTCGACCATGACGACACCGCCTACAAGTCGCTGAAGGCGGTGCTGGACGGCGGCATCGAGGGGCGGCCGGACAATGTGCTGCTCTATGCCACCTCCAACCGCCGGCACCTTCTGCCGCGGCACATGATGGAGAACGAGCAGTCCACGGCGATCAATCCGTCCGAAGCGGTGGAGGAGAAGGTGTCGCTCTCGGATCGCTTCGGCCTCTGGCTGGGCTTCTACAAGTGCAGCCAGGATGACTATCTGAAGATGATCGACGCCTATGCGGAGCGCTTCAAGCTGGCCGACGATCCGCTGACCCTGCATGCCGAAGCGCTGGAATGGGCGACAACGCGCGGCTCGCGTTCGGGGCGCGTCGCCTGGCAATATATCCAGGATCTCGCCGGCCGGCGCCGGGTGGCGCTTTCCTGAAACGCAAAGGGCGGCCCAGCGGCCGCCCCGGATCTGTCGTCTGCCGCGTAGCGACCACCCTATTCGAGGAAGGTGGTCGGGTTGACGGCGGTGGCGTTCTTGCGCACCTCGAAGTGAACCTGCGGCTGCGTGGCCTTGCCGGTCATGCCGGAGGAGGCGAGCGTCTGGCCACGCTGCACCTTCTGGCCGCGCTGCACCTTCAGTTCGGACGCATTGCCGTAGACGGTGACCGTCCCGTCGTCGTGGCGGACGAGAACGGCATTGCCGAGTTCCTTCAGGCTGCTGCCGGAGTAGATGACCACGCCGTTTTCGGCAGCCTTGATCGGCGTCCCCTCGGGTACGGAGATGTTGATGCCGTCATTGCGGTTGCCATCGACATTGGCGCCGTAGCCGGCGATCACCGCGCCGCGCACCGGCCAGCGGTACTTGTCGATGCCGGTGCCCTTCGGCGAAGCTTCCGTCACGTCGGACTTTTCTTCCGCTTCGGTGACACTCTGCTTCGGCTCGACCTTGGCGACTTCGACCGGTTTCTGCTGCTGGGCAGCCGGCTTTTGATCGGCGACGACCTTCTGCTGGCCAGCCGGAACGGTCGCGGTCTTCATCGGGTCGGGCTTGGCCGTATCGGCCTTCGTTTCGTTCTTGGCAACGACCGTGCCGGCGCCCGGAATGGCGAGCTTCTGACCGATGCGGATCGAGGCGTTGTCGAGACCATTTGCCTGCTTCAAGGCGTCGACGCTGATGCCGTGGGCCTTGGCGATCTTGTTGAGCGAATCGCCGGGCTTGACCTCGTAGCCGCCCTCGCCGGACGTGCCGGCATTCTGCTTGCCGGCTGCAACGTCCGTGCGGCCGCCGTTCTTGTCGCGCTGCTGCGACTGGCCGGGCAGGATCGCGACGTCACGCTGACCGGCCGGCAGCGGCGACGGCTTCTGCTTGTTGATATCGAGCGCCGTTGCCTGATCGGAGGCGGACGCCTTGGCGGCGCTTCCGGGCACGCCGAAGGTCGGCACTACGATGCGCTGGCCGGGTTCGATGGCAGACGCCGTCTTCAGCCCGTTCGCCTTCATCAGCTCCTTTTCCGGAACACCGAAGCGGCGCGCGATCGAAGCAACCGTGTCGCCCTGGCGAACCATGACGGACGGAGCGCCAGCCGTCGTCCAGCCGCTCTTCGACCCGCCCGTCGTCACCGGATCGGGCGTTGCCTGCTTGGCCTGTTCGGCAAGCGTATGGCGCGCAGCCGGCATTGGCTGCGCAAGGCTTTCCTGACGCGTCGATGTGACCGAGGAGGAAGACGGGTCGGCGAGCGCCACACGCTGGACGCTCACCGGCGTCGAGGCCATGCGCGCACCGGAGACCGGCGTCGTCGCGGTATTGACGGGATCATAACCCTGCTGCGGAACCGGATCCGGGAACGGCTGGTTCAGCGCCTCATTGCGCGCCATCTGCTGCTGCGGCGCGGCGTAGGAGCCGGCACCCGCCACATCCTCGGCCGGGATCGGCGCATTGCCACCACGGCCCGGAATGGACGCGGTGGTCATCGCATCGGGGCGGGAAAAGATGCCGCTGAAGCGCGACGTATCGGAACTGCAGCCGGCGGCGGAGCCTGCCAGAAGGACGGCCGCACAAAGGCGGATCAAAGACTTGGATGCAGTCGAAGAAACACGATGACGCATGACGCTTACCCACAAGGAACGCAACTTCATGGGATTTATTAAAACGCATTAGAGTTACCGCGCCGTTAAGGCGCAGCGCCGCTCAGGATTTTTTTGGCGTTTTGATAACCATGCCGGCAACGGTGTGGCGGCGCGATGCGCTTCCTGCTGGACGGTCGCGCGTCCTTGCGATGCTCAGAAGGTCTCGGAATAGAGCTTTACGAATTCCGAGACCCCGCTGCCCTTCTCGTTCGGATCAGCAAGGGTGATGCGCGTCGTATCCCAGGCGCGATAGGTGCCATCATCGTCGTTGCTGACGGGCGTCACCGTGTCATCCAGCGTCTTTTCGCTGTCGAGCATGACGCTGACGAGGCGGTGGAATTCCGGCTCGACGACCGAGCCGCTTTCGTCACTGTATTCGAAGGACCGCAGCCCGGCGACGGCGGCCTCGCGGGTACCGAAGTAACGCAGGCTATTCTGGTCCTCGCTGCGCAGCGAATCGTAATATTCGATGAAGGCACGGTAATAGGCCCTGTAGTCGCCGGTCTCTCCGAAGCGTCCGAAGGCCTGGTGCTCGCGGCGCGCCAGTTGCGGGGTCAGCACGTTGGACCACTCCTCGCGGGTCAGGGGCGGCTGGCGCTCGGCGGTGCGGCGGGTGCGGCTCAGATAGAGCAGCGCGTCAGCCGAAAGCTGGATGCGGCTCGGCGTTTCCAGATAGGCATTGGCGGCGGCAACGGCAGCGGCAGTCGTATCAGCCACGGCCGCGACTGGTGCCGGCTGTGCCTGACGACCGGATGGGTTACCGCGACCGTCGGCTGCCGTATTCGGGATCAATCTGCCATCGACCTGCATGAGCCTGCCTCACCATCTGACCGGAAAGCTCTGCGGCGCCCGGCGTCCTGACTTCAAGACTTTCCAGCATCATGGGTTGCGCCGCAAAGCTTGCGCGAGGCTGACCATTCCTAACAAAAGGTTAACGCGTTGAATTTCAGAAAGAAATGAAATGCAGGGATGCGCTGCGGCCTGCGCCGGCGTCCTGTCGGCCCGCAGGCCCGGCACGGAATCAGGATGAAAAGCGATCAAAGGAAGGCGGCGAGCTTCGGTACGATCGGCAGGTAGGGCGCGTCGAAGAGGTCTTCCCGGTCGAAACGGCTGCCGGTGCGCGAGAGCCGCACCATGCGGCAGGTGGTTTCCGACAGCATGATCGGCAGGATCAGCATGCCGCCGGAGACGATATGCTCGGAATAGACGCGCGGCAGGCTGTCGAAGGCGGCCGTGACGAGGATGCGATCGAAGGTCCCCTCGCCCAGAAGACCCGCGCTGCCATCGCCGTGGCGGGCCACGACGTTGCGGATACCGAGGCGGTCGAGGTTCTTCTGCGCGCCGTTGACCAGCGTGCGGTAACGGTCGATGGTCAGCACGCGCTCGACGATGCGAGCCATGACCGCGGCGGTAAAGCCGCTGCCCGTGCCGACTTCCAGCACCCGCTGGCCGGGTTTCAGGTTCAGCGCGTTGAGAAGTTTTACGGTGAAATCGAGGCCTTCCATGAAGGCCCCGCAATCAAGCGGCAGGGTACGCGAGGAATAGGCATCGGCCTGGAACTGGGAGAGCACGAATTCGCTGCGCGGGGTCTGCTCGACCGCATTGAGAAGCGCGGCCGAAGCAATGCCCTCTGCCCTCAGACGCAGCAGCAGAGAAGCCATGCCTTCCTGAACGGCGACCCGCTGCGGCATCAGGCGTCTTCACCTTCCAGGAGCGCGCGGGCGACCCTATCCTGAACCGCGTAATCGGTGAGGTCGAGTTTCAGCGGCGTGACCGAGATCTTCTTGTCGCGCACGACCTGGATGTCCGTGCCGGCGCGGAAATCGCCGATGCGTTCGCCAAAGCGTAGCCAGAAATACGGGTGGCCCCGGCCATCGGAGCGTTCGTCGATGGTCAGGCCGAAATCGAGCTTGCCCTGGCTTGTCACTTCCGTGCCCTTCACATCCTCGGGAAGGCAATCCGGGAAATTGAGGTTCAGGAAGGTCCAGTCGGGCAGTTCGATCTTCATCAGCTTGCGGATCAGCGCCGGCGCATGGGTTTCGGCCACCTCCCACGGAACCGGGCGCATGGTGCCGTGGCCGTAGGCCTGGCTGAGCGCAAAGGAGCGAACCCCTTGCAGCGTACCTTCGATGGCGCCGGCAACGGTGCCGGAATAGGTCACGTCATCGGCCATGTTGGCGCCGACATTGACGCCGGAGAGGACGAGATCGGGCGCGCGGTCCAGCACCTTGCGGATGCCCATGATGACGCAGTCGGTCGGCGTGCCGCGCAGCGCGAAGCGCTTGTCGTCGATCTGGCGCAGGCGCAGCGGTTCCGACAGCGTGAGCGAATGGGCAAGGCCGCTCTGGTCCGTCTCCGGCGCGACGATCCAGACATCGTCCGAAAGCGCCCGGGCAATGCGCTCGAGAACAGCCAGCCCTTCCGCGTGAATGCCGTCGTCATTGGTCAGAAGGATGCGCATGCCGCTTGCTCCTCAGGCTGCCTTTTCGATCCGGGTCAGGCCGCCCATGTAGGGCAGAAGAACATCCGGAATGGAGACGGAGCCGTCCTCGTTCAGGTAGTTTTCAAGCACGGCAATCAGGCACCGGCCGACAGCCGTGCCGGAGCCGTTCAGCGTGTGAACGAACTTCGTCGCCTTCTCGCCCTTGCCGCGATAGCGGGCATCCATGCGCCGCGCCTGGAAATCGCCGCAGACCGAGCAGGAGGAAATTTCACGGTAGGTATTCTGCCCCGGCAGCCAGACTTCGAGGTCGTAGGTCTTGCGCGAGCCGAAGCCCATGTCGCCCGTGCAGAGCGTCATGGTGCGGAAATGCAGGCCGAGGCGCTTAAGCACCTCTTCGGCGCAGGCGGTCATGCGCTCGTGTTCGGCAATCGAGCTTTCGGCATCGGTGATGGAGACGAGTTCGCACTTCCAAAACTGATGCTGGCGCAGCATGCCGCGCGTGTCGCGACCGGCCGATCCCGCTTCCGAGCGGAAGGACGGCGTCAGTGCAGTGAAGCGCAGCGGCAGCTTTTCCTGCTCGAGAATTTCCCCGGCGACCAGATTGGTCAGCGTCACCTCGGCCGTCGGGATGAGGTAGCGGCCATCGGTGGTCTTGAAGAGGTCTTCCTCGAACTTCGGGAGATTGCCCGTGCCATAGAGCGTCTCGGCCCGCACCATCAGCGGCGAGGAGACTTCCGTATAGCCGTGCTCTCCGGTGTGCAGATCGATCATGAACTGGCCGAGCGCGCGCTCCAGACGCGCAATCTGGCTCGTGAGCACGGTAAAGCGCGAGCCGGAAAGTTTGGCGGCGCGATCGAAATCCATGTAGCCCAGCGCTTCGCCGATCTCGAAATGCTCCTTGGCCGGATGGCTCCAGCGCGGCTTTTCGCCGACAACGCGGGCGATGACATTGCCCGTCTCGTCCTTGCCGACGGGGACGTCGTCATGGGGAATGTTGGGGATGCGGGCCAGAATATCGTTCAGTTCCGCTTCGAGCGTCCGGCTTTCCTCTTCCAGCGCCGGGAGCGTGGTCTTGAGGTCGGCGACCTCGGCCTTCAGGCTTTCGGCCAGCTCGGAATTCTTCGCGGCCATGGCGGCGCCGATTTCCTTGGAGGCGCTGTTGCGGCGCGACTGCTTGTCCTGAAGCTCCTGGAGGATGGCGCGGCGGCGCTCGTCCAGCGCAATCAGGCTTGCAGCCTGCGGCGCGGCACCGCGCTTGGCGAGCGCCGCATCCAGCGCGTCGGCGTTGTCACGGATCCATTTGATGTCGAGCATGATCGTTCCAGACGGTTCTTGGCCGGGCCCGCAAGGCCGTTTCCGGGCGCTACGGCGCGAACGGCGACCTGCCGGCTACGACATGAAAAAGCGATGCGGCATCCGCCGGGGTCGTGGCCGGATCAGGTCTCGGCCAGCTCCCGCGCGGCCGCTTCCTCTTCCCGCTTACGCTCCACGAGTCGGGCGGTGTAGATGGAAATCTCGTAGAGAATGAGCGCTGGCAGCGCAAGACCGATCTGGGAGACCGGATCCGGCGGGGTCAGCACGGCAGCGACGATGAAGGCGATGACGATCGCGTATTTGCGCTTTTCCCTGAGTGTTTGGCTGGTCAGGAAGCCGGTACGGGCGAGAAGCGTGGTGATGACCGGAAGCTGGAAGACCAGGCCGAAGGCAAAGACCAGTGACATGATCAGGCTCAGATACTCCGAGACCTTCGGCAGCAGCTGGATCGCAACCTGCCCTTCGCCGCCGCCCTGCTCCATGGACAGGAAGAACCACATGACCATCGGCGTGAAGAAGAAATAGACGAGCGCCGCGCCGAGCAGGAAAAGCAGCGGAGAGGCCACCAGAAACGGCAGGAAGGCGGCGCGCTCGTTCTTGTAGAGGCCGGGCGCCACGAACTTGTAGACCTGGGTCGCGATCATCGGGAAGGCGATGACGAGGGCGCCGAACATGGCGACCTTGATCTGCGTGAAGAAGAATTCCTGCGGCGCCGTGTAGATCAGTTCCACATTGCGGTGGCTGAGGCCTGCCCAATGCACAGCCCACTTGAAAGGCTGCACCAGCACGTTGAAGAGCTGCTTGGCGAAATAGAAGCACACGAGAAAGGCGACGAAGAAGGCGCCGACCGCCCAGATCAGGCGGGCACGCAACTCGATCAGGTGCTCGATAAGCGGCTGCGGCTTGTCGTCGATATCGCCGCTCATGCCTCATCTCCTGTCGTCGTCTTTGTCTTGCGGGGGGCACGCGGCTTTTTCACCGGCGGCTCTGCTAGGGACACCGTCTCGGCCGCGGGCTCGGCGACGGCCTTCTTTCGGCTGCGCGGTTTCTCTGCCTTCGGCTCGGCTTCCTTGGCGAGCTTGACGCTCTTGCGGCCGGCCTTGACCGGCTTGTCAGCGTCAGCCGTACCGGAAGCGATCGCAGCCGCCTCCGCCTCATCCAGGCGCTTCAACTGTTTTTCGGCAGACGCGCGTGCGGCGGCGGCGACCGTCTCGACCTTGGCGGGCTCACCCTTGATGGAGGGCGCGGCAGGCTTTGCAGCCTCGGCGGGCGCGCTGGTCGAGATTGCACCGGATGACAGCGGCATCGGATCGGAATGCAGCGTCTCTCCGACCGGCACTTCCGGCAGACCGAGACCCGCAGCAACGCTATCGGTTGTCAGGGCCTCAGGAGCAGCGGCAGGGGTTGCCGTCGGCGCAGCGGCCGGCGTGGTCGGACGCGCGGCGTTCTGCAGATCGTTGCGGATATCCTGTCCGGCCTGGCGCAGCGGGTTGATGGCCTCGCGAATGGCGTTGGCTGGATTGAGGCGCCGGGCATCGTCGATCGTCTTCTTGACGTCATCGAGTTCGGCTTCGCGCAGGGCCTCATCGAACTGCTGGCGGAAATCCGATGCCATGCCGCGCAGCTTGGTCGTCATTCGACCGAAGGCACGCAACATGGGCGGCAGGTCTTTCGGCCCGACCACCACGATAAGCACGATGGCAATCACAACCAGCTCGGTCCAGCCGATATCCAGCATGTCGAAGCATTCCTTGCGCGACGGCGGCCACCCGCGAGACGGGGTGGCCTATCCGTGAACCAAGACGAAGATCAGCGAACTTCGTCGGACTTGTGTTCCACGGTCTTGGCGTCCACGCCGGCCTGCGGGGTGGCGTCGTCGTCGTTCATGCCCTTCTTGAAGTTCTTGATGCCCTTGGCAACGTCGCCCATCAGTTCCGGAATCTTGCCACGGCCGAAAAGAAGCAGAACGACGACCAGAACGATCAGCCAGTGCCAGATGCTAAAGGAACCCATTACCTTATCTCCCAGTCAGGACCTTCACCCATATGGGGCGATCCCTGTTCCAATTACCAGTCGCTACGCGCCTGAATTCAACGATATTTCCAGCCTAGCGCATCGCCGCGAAGATCGAAATCGATTTTCACTGCGCGCGCTGCGCAGATTCAAGACGTTAGACCGTCATGCGGGCGTCCGGAAGGATGCATGTCGCTCTATGCGGTCACATTTGCTTTTTCAAACAGCAATATGTCCCTGTCGTCAACGGAAAGCGTAACCTCTCTCAGTCCCTGGGGCAGATCATCGGCGCGCACGCGGGCGCGAACGGGAGTCTCCGAGCCCGGAACGGCGAAATTAAGGAGTTCCACGACACCCAGGAAGCGACGTGACAAAATGCGCGCGGGAATGGCTCCGCCGCGCTCGCTGACGGTCACGCTCGACAGCCGCACCGCCGCCGACAGGGGAACACCCTCGGCAAAGCCGGGAGCCTGGACGGTGCCCAGCGGCGTTTCGACGCGCCCTCCCCTGACGACGCAATCGAACTCGTTGATCTCGGAAAAGAAGCCGGCGGCAAACAGGCTCTTCGGCTGGCGATAGAGCTCGTCGGCGGTGCCATGCTGGATCAGCCGCCCGTCCTTCAGAAGCGCGATTCGATCGCCCATGCGCATCGCTTCCTCCGCATCATGGGTGACAACGATTGCGGTGGCCCGAGTCTCACGCAGGATGGCGAGCGTATCGGCGCGGATCGTGTCCTTGAGGCGGGAGTCGAGCCCGGAGAAGGGCTCGTCCATCAGCAGCACGGCCGGACGCGGCGCAAGCGCACGGGCCAGCGCCACGCGCTGCTGTTCGCCGCCGGAGAGCACATGCGGGTAGCGATCGCCATAATGGGAAAGGCCCACGCGCTCCAGCGCCGCATCGGCTTCCGCAAGTGCAGCGGTCCGCGACATGGCGGTGAGACCGTAGCGGACATTGTCGCGGATCGTCAGATGCGGGAAAAGCGCAAAATCCTGGAACATCAGCCCCACGCCGCGTCGTTCCGGCGGCACGAAGACCTCGGGACCGGCAATCTCGAGCCCGTTCAGCCGAACGCGGCCGGCGGACTGGGCCTCGATGCCGGCGGCAATTCTCAGAAGCGTTGTCTTGCCCGAGCCCGAGGGACCGAGCAGGCACAACACCTCGCCGGCCTCGGCCGTCAACGATACGCCGCGAATCGTCTCGCGCTGGCCGTAGCGATGGTGGATGTCCTCGAACTCGAAGCGGCCGGCAAAGGTCACCCCGGCGGTACGTCGTGCCCGTGCGGTCTGCGCCCTTTGTGTTTCTGCCACCATCCCGACCTGCTACCCCGATTGCGCCACCAACGCCTGCCGGCCGTTTCGGGTCAGCAGAGTGGCAAAACAAGACACATTCAATCAGGTATGGTCTTCTGCCTCTTCCCCGCGCGGTGTCAAGAGGCCGAGTTCCTCAAGATCGAGCTGGGTAATGGGGTCTTCGTCCTCGGTGAGGTCGTCGTCGCGGGGCGACGGGATGGAGAGTGTCGGGGGAATGCGGCCGGAGAGCAGCCCTGCCCCTTTCAGCTCTTCCAGGCCTGGCAGATCACGAATTTCCTCCAGGCCGAAATGATCGAGAAAATCGCGCGTGGTGCCGAAGGTGACCGGACGGCCGGGTGTACGACGCCGGCCGCGAAAGCGCACCCAGCCGGCCTCCAGCAGCACGTCGAGCGTGCCCTTGGAGGTCTGGACGCCCCTGATGTCCTCGATTTCCGCACGGGTCACGGGCTGGTGGTAGGCGATGATGGCGAGCACTTCGAGGGCGGCCCGGGAGAGCTTGCGCACCTCACCTTCGTCGCGGCGCAGCTGGAAGCTCAGATCGGCGGCGGTCCGGAAGGCCCAGCAGTCTGCGACCTGGACGAGGTTGACGCCGCGGGAGGCGTAGCGCGCCTTCAGCCGCGCCATGATGTCGGGAACGATGACGCCCTTGGGCAGCCGATCGGCCAGGAAGCCTTCCGTCACCGGCTCGGCGGAGGCGAAGACCAAAGCCTCGGCAATGCGTTCGGCTTCGCTCAGCATGGCCTCGCGCACCGTCTCGGCGGCCGTCATGGCCTCGGTGTCGTCCTGCTCCATCGTCTCACTCATCGGCGGTTTCCAGCGCGGCGATTTCCGCAGGCGTCATCGGCCGCGGCCCCGTCTTCAGATAGATCGGCGCAAAGGCATCAGCCTGGCGGATTTCCAGGCGGCCTTCACGCACCAGTTCAAGCGTCGCGGCAAAAGAGCTGGCGAGCGCCGTTGCGCGCTGGCGCGGATCGGTGAGGTAACGCAGGAGATAGCTGTCGAGCGCCACCCAGTCGTGGCTCTCGCCGAGCAACCGGGCGAGCACGAGACGGGCGGAGGCGAGCGACCAGACCTGCCGCTTCTCGATGGTCACCTGGGTGATCGCCTGGCGCTGGCGCAGGCCTGCATAGGCCGAGAGCAGATCGTAGAGCGAGGCATCGAAGGCCTGCACGCGTTCGACCGGCACATGCTCGGGCGCGCCACGGGCAAAGATGTCCCGTCCCAGCCGGTTGCGGTTGACGAGACGGGCAGCCGCGTCGCGCATCGCTTCGAGCCGCTTCAGGCGGAAGGCAAGCGCCGAGGCCAGTTCCTCCCCCGACGGACCGTCATCCTTCGCCTGCTGCGGGATCAGCAGGCGCGATTTCAGGAAAGCCAGCCAGGCGGCCATGACGAGGTAATCGGCCGCAAGCTCGAGGCGGATGCTGCGGGCCTGTTCCACGAAGGCCAGATACTGCTCGGCAAGCGCCAGAACCGAGATACGGGCGAGATCGACCTTCTGGTTGCGGGCGAGATGCAGGAGAAGATCGAGCGGGCCTTCGAAGCCGGCGATATCGACCACCAGCGCTTCGTCCACCGTGTCGACGTCAGCTTCCGGAGACCAGAAGCTGTCCATCGGCGCTGCTGTCGCGGATCGCTTCTGCCCGTCTGACGCCGCCATGCCGCCTGCCCCCTGTTTCTGCCCATCGGATGAATGTGCCTCTTCATCCGATACGCCGAGTTTCAGGCGATGGGAAGAAGCGCGGCAAACTCGGCGCGCAAGGCGTCTTCATCGCTGTCGTCGGCCGGCCTGAAGGCGGCAAGGGCGGCATCGGCGCGACGCTTGCTGTCGCCGGAAAGCTCCGGTGCGGCGGCGGCCACCTGCACCATCTCCTCCATGATGCCATGGCAATGCAAGACCATGTCGAGGCCGGCCGCGTAGATGTCGCGCGCACGTTCGCCGATCGTGCCGGCCAGCGCATTCATGGAGACATCGTCGGACATCAGAAGGCCATCGAAGCCGATGAGGCCGCGGATGATCTCGCGAACCACCACCGGCGAGGTTGTCGCGGGGCGCTCGGGGTCAATGGCCGTGAAGAGGAGATGTGCAGACATGCCCATCTTCTCGTCCTTCATGGCGATGAACGGTCGGAAATCGGACTGTGCGAGAACATCGATCCCGACCTCGACCACCGGCAGTTTGTGGTGCGAATCGACCATCGTCCGCCCATGGCCCGGCATATGCTTCATGACCGGCATCATGCCGCCCGCCTTGAGGCCTTCCGCAGCGGCGCGTCCGAGCGCGATCACATCATCCGCGCTGGTGCCGTAGGAGCGGTTGCCGATGACGTCGTGGCCGCCTTCCACAATAACATCGAGCACCGGCAGGCAATCGACGGAAATGCCGAAACGGGTCAGATCGAAAGCATGCAGGCGCGACATCAGCCAGGCGGCGCGCAAGCCCTTCTCGTGATCCTGCCGGTAGAGCGCGCCAATCGAGGCTGCGTTCGGGTAGGCTGCGGCGATCGGTGGGCGGATGCGCTGCACGCGGCCGCCTTCCTGGTCAATCAGGACCGGGGCATCGGGCCGGCCAATGCTGTCGCGCAGCGCGGCGACAAGGTCGGAAATCTGAGAGGCCTCGCCGATGTTCCGGCCAAAGAGAATGAAACCCCACGGCCGCTCGTCGCGGTAGAAGGCGATTTCGTCTGCAGTGAGCGTCAGGCCTTTGCAGCCCGAGATGAAGGCTTTCGATTCGGTCATGCTGAAACCATAGGAAATGGCGCGTCTGCGCGAAAGATGGACGGGCGGCCCCCGGCCCGCGATCAGGCGCGGATCGGACACCGGATAAGAAAAGGGCGCCGTGTGGCGCCCTCATCGGTTGTCTGGCTGGCCCCTCAGCGGGTGACGAGGCAGCTGCCGCCGGCGCTCTTGTAGCGGGCGCAGAGCTGGTTGGCTTCTTCCTTCGAGCCGACCGGCACGCGGACGCGGTAGAAGGTGCCCTTGCCCTGAATGTCGGCGCGCTTGATATCGACGCCGCGGCCGCCAATCACGCTGCCGAACTTGGACGACAGGTTGTTGTAGGTCTTCTGGGCATCCGCTTCGCTCGGAACCGACGCGATCTGGATCACGTAAGTGCCGGGTGCAACCGTGGCGTTGGCTGCGGCAGCCGTCGCGGACTGCGACGGTGTTGCGGCGGCGACCTGCTGCTCGGCGGCGGCTGTCGGACGCAGATTGCCGTTCTCCGTCACGGTCCCGACGACATTGACGGGCTGCTCGGCCGGACGCATCTGCGGCACCGGCGTGTTGACAGGCGTGTCGACAACGGGGGTGGTGGTCGCGGCCGGCGCTGTTGCGGCTGCCTGCGTTGCAGCGGCGTCCGTTGCGGCGGTATCCGTTGCGTTGGGGGTCGCGGCCGTGGTCGTTGCTGCATCGCCGGTCGTCGGCTGAGCCAGGGCGACTTCGGCGCCTGTGGTGGCCGGGGTCGTCGCAGTGGCGGCGGGCTGGGTTGCGAGCGCAGGCGTCGCAGGCTCGGCGACGGTTTCCTCGCGGGCGACCAGCGTTCCGTCAGGCTTGACGATCATGGTGCGGACCTTGCGGGGTGCCACAGCCGGGCTCTGCTCGTCCTTGGCAACGTCGGTCGGGGCCTGCCCTTCCGGCAGGAGGCGGCTGTCGGCACCATCCGGAGCGGCATCGGCCGTTGCGGCTCCACCATCCTCTTCGTCGGGCAGCGGCAGGGTCTCGGGCGTCAGCGTACGCTGCACGACATCGAGCGGCTCTTCCTTGGTCGAGACCAGCGCGTCCTGGCGCGGTGCTTCGTCCTGCGTACCGGCGACGCGATCGTAGACGGCCTTGTCCTGGTTCGGGACGGTCTTGCCGCCCTTTTCCTCCGGAACGACCTTGACCGGATCCTTGTCTGCGAGGATCACCTTCGGGCCTTCCGCCGTCAGGGCAGCATCGCTGCCACCCATCCAGGCATAGACACCGACACCGCCGAGGAGCAGCAGGATGGCTGCGGCCGCCGCATAGATCGGCAGTCGCGACCGCTCCTTCTCCACGTGAAGCGGCGCAACGTCCGAATCCGTCTCGAAGCTGAAGGCATCGCCGCGCTGGGGGGCCTGGCCAAACTGTGCACGCTGGGCCTCGAAGGCACGGCGCAAATCTTCATCGATCTGGAGATCGAGGGAAGTAGCTGCGGGCGTGGCCTTGGCGAAGGGGGCAAAAGCCGCCGTCGCTTCGATCGCCTCGCTGCCAGTCGCGGCGCGGCTGACCGGTGCGGACTGATGCTCGGCAAAGAGCTGCGCCATCTCCGCGTCGAGATCGAGATCGAAATCGACATGCTGCGGGACAACGGGTGCCGGCTCCTCGTGCACGGGAAGCGCCGGTACATCCATTTCCGCAATGGGAGCGGGGTGCTCGTCTGTCTCGGCAATCATCGAGGGATCGAACGGAAGCTGCTCGTCGAGCGTCTCTTCCGGAACGAAAGGCTCGGCGAATGCGGCAGGCTCCTCGCGGCGCGGTTCCTGCACCACGTCCGGGCGGTCCTGCGAAACCACGGACGCATCGAACCCGTCGAGCGGCTCATCCAGGCTGTCGAAATCGAACTGGATGGCCGAGAGTTCCTGCTCGAAATTCGCCAGATCGAAATCAGGCTCCGCCTCGGAAGCCGAGGTCGGCGCAACATCCGGCTCGGGCAGTGATGGCGCGAAGGCTTCCGCTGCGACCGGGGCAGCCAGAGGAGCGGCAGCGGCTGCCAAAGGAGCCCGCGGCGTCTCGACCGGCATTTCCGCCGGTGCCGGTGTCGCATAGGAGCGCGCTCCGCTCGCGCCGGCAACGGGCGTCGCGCGGCTGAAGACGGGGGTGAAAGGATAGTTCTGCTTGCGACCGGGCTGAGCAGGCTCGGCCTGGACCGGAGCCGCAGCAGAGGCGCGCACCGGCGCCGGCGGCACCGGGAAGCGGGCCACGTCGGCAAGAAGCTTGTCGACTTCGCTGATATCAGGCTCTGCGCTTGCCGCAGGAGACGGCGGCGCAACAACCTCGGGGCGGGCAGCCGTGAACGAGATCGGCTGCTCGAAACTCGGCTCGACACGGCTTGCGACTGGCGCACCCTCAACCGGCACGGACCGGCGCTGCTCCGCAGGCGCGACCGCGACGGGCTCCGGCTCGGCATCGATGGCGACATCATCAAAGACCGACATGTCGAAGGCCGGCGCGTTGAAGACGGGCTCTTCGTCGAAAGCCGGCGACGCCGTCGTTTCGGCACGCATCGAAAGCTCGAGTTCACGGGCAAGATCGAAGACATCGGACGGATCTGCCGTCGGTGCCGGCGCAGCCGCAAGCTCGGGCTCAGCAATGAAGGCCGGTGCCGGTGCGAAAGACGGCTCCGCACGCGCGGCCACCGGTGCATGCGACGGCTCAACAACCGGCGCCGGGGATTCGTCCCCGGCATAGCGATCGAACTCGCGAAGCAGCTCCTCCTCCAGATTGAAGGGCGGATCGATCTTCACGGTTTCCTGATGGCGCTTGAGTTCCTTCAGCGTTTCCACGGCAGGGCGCGCATCGTAACCGACAATCCGCGCCAGCTCGCTCAAGGGATCATCCTCAGCGAGCGCCGCGAACTTGTCGGCTTCATTCCGGGCGAACTGTTTTTCTGCCATGCTGCTCCACTCACAACTCGCGTCTACTGACCTGCCAGCGCATTGTGGGGAATTGGTGACGCCGTTATCGCATTTCCTCGGGCGCAGCCGTGCCCGTAATGGACAGACCAGACCTCAGCACCGACGCGACGGCGTGCACCAGACCGAGCCTGGCGAGCGTGGATTCTCTGTTTTTATCATTAACAAAGCGTAAGTCTGGAAACTCTTTACCTTTATTCCAGTGCGCGTGGAAGGCGCTGGCGAGATCATACAGGTAAAACGCCACGCGGTGGGGCTCCTGTGCGGCCGCAGCGGCCTCGATCATGCGCGGATATTCGGCAAGCTTCGCAATGATCTGCAACTCGTTCGGATCACTGATCTGCCCGGCCACAGACGCGGAAAGATCAATCGAATCAATGTCGAGATCCGGGAAGGCCTCCTTCGCCTGCCGGAACACGGATGCGCAGCGCGCATGCGCGTACTGCACGTAGAAGACCGGATTGTCCTTGGATTGCTCAGTAACCTTCGCGAAGTCGAAGTCCAAGGGTTCGGAGTTCTTGCGGTAGAGCATCATGAAGCGCACCGAATCACTGCCGACCTCGTCAACCACCTCGCGCAGCGTGACGAAATCGCCGGAGCGCTTGGACATCTTCACAGGCTCGCCATCGCGGTAGAGCTTCACGAGCTGGCACAGAAGAACGGTGAGCTTGACGGAGCCGCCCGAGACGGCACGCGCCAGCGCCTCCAGCCGCTTCACGTAACCGCCGTGGTCGGCGCCGAGCACATAGACCATCTCGCTGAAGCCGCGCTCGTACTTGTCCTTGAAGTAGGCGACATCGGCGGCAAAATAGGTGTAGCTGCCATCGGACTTGATCAGCGGGCGATCGATGTCGTCGCCGACCTCGGTCGAGCGGAACAGCGTCTGCTCGCGGTCTTCCCAGTCTTCCGGCAACTGGCCCTTCGGCGGCGGCAGCGTGCCCTTGTAGACATGGCCCTTGAAGGTCAGGTCGTTGATGGCGGTGCGGATCGGGGTCGCATTGTCGGCATGCAGCGAGCGCTCCGAATAGAACACGTCGTGCCGCACGTTCAGCGCCGCCAGATCCTCGCGGATCATCACCATCATGGCATCGATGGTGCGGTCCTTGACAAGCGGCATCCACTTGGCTTCCGGCATGGCGCGCAGGCTCGAGCCGAATTCCTCGGCCAGGCTGCGGCCGACCGGCACGAGATAGTCGCCGGGATAAAGCCCGGCCGGGATCTCGCCGATCTCCTCGCCCAGCGCCTCGCGGTAGCGCAGGAAGGCCGAGCGGGCGAGCGTGTCGATCTGCGAGCCGGCATCGTTGATGTAGTATTCCTTGACGACCTCGTAGCCGGCGAAGGCGAGCAGATTGGCGAGCGCATCGCCGACCACGGCGCCACGGCAATGGCCGACATGCATCGGGCCTGTCGGGTTGGCCGAGACATATTCGACGTTGACCTTGCGCCCTGCCCCGACGGTGCCGCGGCCGTAATCGGTGCCGCTCGCGATCATGTCGGCGAGCAGCTTCTGCCAGTAACCGACCGACAGGCGCACATTGATGAAGCCGGGGCCGGCAACGGAAATCTCGGTAATTTCAGGATCGGCCTTCAGCGCCTCCACGATCTTTTCGGCAAGCGCGCGGGGATTGGTGCCGAGCGGCTTGGCCAGAACCATGGCGGCGTTCGTTGCGACGTCACCGTGGCTGGCATCGCGCGGTGGCTCCACGGCGACGCGGGACAGATCGACCGGCGTTTCGCTGCCTCGGACGAGATCCAGACCCTGAAGCGCGGTCGTGATCTTGTCCTGAAAGTCGCTGAAAAGGTTCATCGGTTCCATCCGCGCAGGCGTCTTGCGCGTCCTTCGGCCTGCCGGCCATCTGATCGTCTCGAATGGGGTTCAGACCCCGGTGAAATCGGCGCGGTCACTAACGCAAATCGGGGGTATGGTCAAACAAGCGCCTGTGAACCGTGACCGCAAAGGTGTCCGTCATCCCGGCGATATAATCGCCGACATGGCGCGCCTTGGCCGCTTCGGCCATGCCTGGCAACTGGTTCACCCAGTAGTGCCCTTCCATCAGGACGGGGTCGGCGATGAAGGCCTTGTAGAGATCGACGACGATTTCGGCGGCGTTCTGGCGCACGCGCATCACGTCCGGGTGACGGTAGATGCGCTTCATCAGCATTGCCTTGATCTGCCGATCGGTCTCGGCCATCGCCGCCGAAAAGGTCGCGATCGTGATCCCCGCCTGGCGCACATCCGTTGCGCTTTCCGGCCGCGCTTCGCGCAGATTGGCCTGGGCGACGGAAATGACGTCCTCGACCATGGCCGTGATCTGCCGGCGCATGATCTCGTGAGTGAAGCGCGAGGCCTCCAGCCCCGGATAGCGATCATGAACGATCCGCATCAGGCCCGCGAGGAAGGGAATGTCTTCCAGCATGTCGAAGGTGAGATAGCCCGAGCGCAGGCCGTCATCGATATCGTGGGTGTTGTAGGCGATATCGTCAGCGATGGCGGCCACTTGCGCCTCGAGGCTGGCGTGACTTGCCAGTTCCAGGTCATGCAGCGCGCAATAATCGAGGATCGGCTGCGGCACCGGGCCCTTGATGCCGGTTCCGTCGGATGTCATCAGCGGACCATTGTGCTTGACGAGGCCTTCGAGGCTTTCCCAGGTCAGGTTCAGCCCGTCGAACTCGGCGTAGCGGCGCTCCAGCTTGGTGACGATGCGCAGCGACTGGGCATTGTGGTCGAAGCCGCCATAGGGCTTCAGCATCTCGTGCAGCGCATCCTCGCCCGTATGGCCAAAGGGCGTGTGGCCGAAATCATGGACGAGCGCGACCCCCTCGGCGAGATCCTCGTCGAGCTTCAGGGCCCGCGCCAGCGCACGCGCGATCTGGGCCACCTCCACCGTGTGGGTCAGGCGCGTGCGGTAGTGATCGTGATCGGCGGCGATGAAGACCTGCGTCTTGTGCTTGAGGCGCCGGAAGGCCGTGGTGTGGACGATGCGGTCGCGGTCGCGCTGGAAGTCGGAGCGGGTCAGGCTGCTCGTCTCGGGATAGAGGCGGCCGCGCGAGCCCCAGGGGTCGGATGCGTAGATCGCCCGCTCGCCATAGCCGAACCCCAGAGATTTGCTGTCCACCGTCATTTGCATGTCCTGATCCGTACGCCCCATTGACGCCCTTTGGGGCCATTCATACCTATGGAAGAACACCGGGGGAAGAACGACCTTCGAAAGCCTTCATAGGCAAGCGATTTCAATGTGTTGACGATCGCGATTGAGAGATGGGGGCAGATCGTTCATGCTTCGGACACGGACAACAGGCGAATCTGCCCGCCTTGACCGGGCAGCAGGAGTAACATGATGAGCGAAACGACCGTTACCCTTTCCGATGCCGCCGCAAAGCGCATCGGCACGATCCTCTCCAAGGAGCCCGGCAAGGATGCCATGCGCGTTTCCGTCGAAGGTGGCGGCTGCTCGGGCTTTTCCTACAAGTTCGACCTGGTGTCCGGCGGTGCCGACGACGACATCGTCATCGAAAAGAACGGCGTGCGCGTTCTCATCGACAGCCTGTCGCTTGTCTATATGAGCGGTTCCGAAATCGACTTTGTCGACAACCTGCTCGGCCAGTCCTTTCAGATCAAGAATCCGAACGCAGTCGCAAGCTGCGGATGCGGAACAAGTTTTTCGATCTGAACGGACTTTTGCCCGACCTTGAGAAAATGAGTCCGGATATCAGGCCAAAAGGCTGATTTCGGACTCTTTTTCGTTTCTGCTTACAGGTAGGGCGAGCCGAGCCAGAAAATCCGGTCGATGAGGCGGACGAGGAAGGGACGGGCGCGCAGCTTCTCGACCGTCACCTCTTCCGCGCCACGCGCCAGATGGCGCACGCGTTCCTCGATCGTGCGGGCGAAGCCCGTGTCGTAGATCTCCAGATCAATCTCGAAATTGAGCCGCAGCGAGCGTGGGTCGATGTTGGAGGAACCGACGAAGCTCCAAGTCTCGTCGATCACGAAGAGCTTGGAGTGATTGAAGGCGCCTGCGGAACGGAAGATGCGGCAGCCGCCCGCAAGAATCTGCTCGAACTGAGCGGTCATCGCCCGGTCCACCAGCGTGAGATTGTTGACGGCCGGCACGATGATATCGACGGCCACGCCGCGCCGCGCGGCCGTGACCAGCGCCCCGATGAGTTCGCGATCCGGCAGGAAGTAGGGCGACATGATCGTGATCGACGCATCGGCAACGGAGATGGCGCCGCAGAGAAGCTTGTGGTTGGTTTCGTTGGCCTGGTCGGGGCCTGTCGCGACGGCACGTGCCAGAACCGGCGCCTCGCCCTCGGCATGACCAAGCGGCGAATAAGCCCAGGCCTCGCCTTGAAGCGGCCTGCCGCTCGCATAATGCCAGTCGTCGCCTGCGATGCGAAAAAGGTCGGCGACGACGGGGCCGGTCACGCGGAAATGGGTGTCAAGGGCGGCACCCGCGCCTGCACATTCCCGGGTGAATTCGGCGCGGATGTTCATGCCACCGGTAAAGGCGATGGCGCCGTCCACGATCATGATCTTGCGGTGCGTGCGCAGATTGGCATAGGGCAGTCGAAGACCCATGACGATGTTTCCGTTGAAGACGGCGACGTCAATGCCGGCATTGCGCAGCGCGCCGACGATGCTCGGAACGGAATAACGCGCACCGACCGCATCGATCAGCACCTTCACCTCCACGCCCCGCCGGCGTGCCGCGCCCAGAGCCTCCACGAAGCGGAGGCCGATGGAGTCGCGGGAGAAGATGTAGGTTTCGAGGAGCACGCTCCGTTTGGCCGCCGCGATGGCCGCCAGCATCGCAGCATAGGCCGTGTCGCCATCGAGCAGAGGGGTTACCACGTTGCCGTCGGTGAGCGGCGCGCGCGTCACCTTGTCGGAAAGCCGTTTCAGGGACCCCACGCGGCGGCCGAACTTCTCTGCCACAGTTGCTGCACCGATCGGCCCGGTGACGGTCGTGAGATCCGCGGTGCGGGCAAGCTGCATGCGCTGCTGTCCGACAGTGTGGCGGCGCATGCGGTTGATTCCGGCGACGGCATAGAGCAGCGCGCCGACGATCGGCGAAAGCAGGATGACGCCGACCCAGCCGACAGCGGAGCGCACCTCACGCTTCGTCATCGTCGCGTGAATGGCCGCCGGGACGCCCATCAGGACGGAGAGGACCGCAAGGACATGCGGCCAGTAGGCTGAGAGCGTGTCGAACATGGGTCTCATATAGGTTGTGGTCGAAAGCCGGCAACGGCGGGAACAGCTTGGCTGGCCGTCTGTGCATATCCGGAAGCCGATCTGGCCGCCGGTCGAAAAGCGATACCGCCGGCGGCGACAATCCGCTACAGGGAAGAACATGCCGCTACAGGGAAGAACGGAATGGCGCAGAGCGGGCGCCGGAAGGGACCATGGCATGAAGATCGCGACCTGGAACATCAACGGCGTCAAGGCGCGCATCGAAAACCTCGTCGCCTGGCTGAAGGAAAGCCAGCCGGACATTGCCTGCCTGCAGGAAATCAAGTCCGTCGACGAAGGCTTCCCGCGGCTGGAGATCGAGGCGCTCGGCTATCACGTGGAGACGCACGGCCAAAAGGGCTTCAACGGGGTTGCGCTTCTCTCGAAGATGCGCCCGGACGAGGTGTCGCGCGGCCTGCCGGGCGACGAGAGCGACGAGCAGGCGCGCTTCATCGAGGGTGTCTTCTCGGTCAAGGGTGGCGCGCTGCGTGTCGCCTCGCTCTACCTGCCGAACGGCAATCCGGCGGGCACCGAGAAATACAGCTACAAGCTCGCCTGGATGGATCGTCTTGCAGCGCACGCCCGGACATTGTTGGCGCTGGAGGAGCCCTTCGTGCTTGCCGGCGACTACAATGTCATCCCCCAGCCGCATGATTGCTGGGACCCGGCCGTCTGGGCGGAGGATGCGCTCTTCCTGCCGCAAACCCGCCAGCGCTTTCACGCGCTCGCCAATCTCGGCCTCACCGACGCTTTGCGCGCCTCAAGCGATGCCGTCCCGCTCTATACGTTCTGGGATTATCAGGCCGGCTGCTGGCCGAAGAACCAGGGTATCCGGATCGACCACCTGATGCTGTCGCCGGAGGCTGCCGACAGGTTGCGCGGTGCGTCTGTGGAAAAGCATGTCCGCGCCTGGGAAAAGCCGTCCGATCACGTGCCGGTCGTCGCGCATCTCGCCTTCGACCCGCTCTGACAGCGGGGATCATGCCGGGAACGCCTGGAAGAGACTGTCGGCTCAGTCGTCGTCGGAACCGGGATGAATGCCCTGCGCCATGCTGATCGCGGTCCGGCGCTCGTCCTCGGAAGCGATCGAGAAGGCCTGCTCCTGCATGGGCTGCAGCCAGGTCCGCTCCTTCGGGGCGCACTGGTTGAGCGCGGCCGTCATGTAGGCGAGCCCGCGCACGGCGTGTCCTTCATTGAAAAGGACGTTGCCGAAGACGCCCATGGCGCCGACATGGCCGCTCTTGCGGGCGCGGTTCAGCCATTTCTTGGCCTGCTGCACGTTGACCGCGCCGCCCTCCCCGGCCAGCAGCATGCGGGCCAGCTGGAACTGGGCTTCGGCCACGCCAAAGGTGGATGCCGCCTGGAAGTAGAGCTGGCGCGCCTGGGCGAGATCGACGGAAACGGGGCTGTCGGGAATGCCGCGGCGATAATAGCCTGCGAGCGAAATCAAGGCATTGACGAAGAAGCCGGTGTTTTCCGAGCCGGGTTCGACGCCTTCGCGAGCAATTTCGCTGTAGATCTTGAAGGCTTCGAGGTCGTTTTCGGCAACGCCGTCGCCGGCCGCATACATATTGGCCAGTGCCCAGCGCGAGCCCGTATGGCCCTTCTCGGCCGCATAGCGGTAGGCCTCGACGGCCTCGTCCTTGCGGCCATCCTTGTAGGCGGAAAAGCCGAACTTGAAGAGGGCGAAGGGCCCGGAATCCTTGTTGACGCTGTCCTTCGGGTCAAAGGCAAAACAGTGGGTGGACGCAAGCGGCACGGTGGCAATGAGTGCTGCACCGATCACAAAGGCCCTTGCCGAAAGAAAATCGCCAATGCGCATTTTTCCGCGTGTGTCCGTATCCACTGTTTGCCGGGCGTCCTGAAAACGAAAGCCCGCCATCACCCCGCCGCTGTCGTCAGCAACGCCATCCGCTGGCACCGAATCTTGCGATCCCGGCACGCCGGCACGGATGAATAGGGGGAGTTTGGTCTGTGTCCGTCTCATCAGGCCTCAACGCCGCAGGCGCAAAACATATTATGCAGGTTTGCCTGCCGCATGACCTGCGCTCCGTTTGTGGCGGGAAATGGACATCGGCCTCCCCGCCGATGCTGATAGCAAACCATAATGGAAAATGTGTTGCGGAATCGTCACATTGCTTTGACACAGACGCAATGGACAACCGCACCGGCGATGCGGAAGAAACCTTATGCTTATCAGAACATTAAAAGGCCCGGCATTTTCAGCCGAGCCTTTCTTCATGTCTGCCGATACTGGCTGAGGGTCAGAACTTGACCTTGAGCGAGGTCGAGACGGCGGTGACGATATCGGTGCCAAAGTCGTAGGAAAGGCGGCCACCGTAGGTGCGGCCGTCCTTCGTGATCTGGCCCGAAGAGCCGCTCGTCAGCAGGCCGACGGCACCCGCCAGGCGGAACTCGACGTTCTCGGTCGGGGTGTAGGAGACGCCGGTCCCGAGCGTCCAGGTGTCGGTGAGCGAACCGATACCGGTGCTCACGCCACGATCCCAGGTCAGGCTGACGGCACCGCTCCACTGATCGTTGAACTTGTGGCCAACGCCGCCGGTGACAGTCCAGCCGTCACGATACAGAAGATCGAGCGACGTTGCTTCCGGGCTAAGATTGGTGGGCGTCCGCGTCGTGCAGGCTGCGAGACCCTTCGTGGAGGTCGGGCAGAAGGGCACGCTCTGGAGCTGGCTCCAGTCGGTCCACTTGACAGAGCCGAAGACGAGCCAGCCGGGGGCCACGCCGGTCTGCATCTTGATTTCGAGGGAGTCCGGCATGCTGGCCGAGCCGTAGACCGGAATATTGGCCGCCGGAAGCGGTGCAACGACGGCGCCCGGAACCTGACGCAGGTCAAGGGTACCGGTAATGTTGTCCAGATCGACGGCGCTGTTGTACACGACGCTGGCGCGAAGCGCATATTCCGGGATTTCGTAGGCGACACCCGTGCGCCAGCCCCAGCCGTGACCTTCGAGCGACAGGCGGCCGACACCGGTCAGCGGTGCGCCGGCAGGAAGATCGAATACAAGGCGATCCTTGAAGCCGGAGACTTCCTGGTAGAAGGCACCGCCGAGAACGCGGAACTGACCCTGACCCAGATCGAAGGAATAGGAGCAGGTCGCGCCGTAATTATCGCTGTCGATCTTGGTTTCGATGTTGTCGTTGGCGCCGGCCCAGTTGCGGCCCGGATTGAGATGCGCACCCCAAGGCTGCGAATAGTCCAGAAGGCAGTCGACACGATCGCCGATGCCGGCCTTCAGGCCGATGCGCGGAACCCAGTAGCCCTCGGTATCGCGAACATCGTTGTTCTTCAGGCCATTCAGATTGCCATCTGCCGGCACGTTATCGCGCACGTTTTTGAGGTCGCGCTGCGGGTTGACGTAGGTTGCTGCCGCCTCGGCTGCATAGTCTGCGGGATCGAACAGGAGATCGATATTGTAGCCACCGCGCTCCAGACCGCCAGCATGCGCTGCCGTGGAAGCAAGAACTGCCGCAGCCGCAATCAGTACGCCGCGACGCATTTTGTTGTTCAGCATGAAGTCCTCCCAATGCCTGTAGGATGCGGCAGCCGCCACTGCCCTCATCCGAGACTTGCGAGTATCTTTGCCTTGTCGCAGGTTTGCAAACCGCGAAATATGGCGAGATCGGTCAAAATGCGCCCAGAAATTGACGTAAGAAATTCAAATCGGCGCCGCATTCCGTTCGTCTCGGAATAAAATTCCCCTCAAGCAACAAAATCAACGCCTCACTGAAATTTCATTCCAGATCACCCATGGGGTGTTACCATTCAACAACATTCATCATTTTTGCAGGTGACAACCGGCGACCTTGGAACCCGCGGGCGTTTCCGTGCGGGCCATCGCTTCCGCAGGAAATACAAGAGCCGCCCGCACCTTTCGGCGGGCGGCTCACTGGTCGATTCGGTCGCTTGCGAACGCTGGGCGAGCGTACCGCTCAGCCGGCTTCGGCCACGCGGGCGAGCGCGGTATCGAGCGCGGCTTTCTGGAGGTCGAGCTCGGCCAGACGCTCGCGTTCCGCCTCCACGACCTCGGGCTTGGCGTTTGCCACGAACTTCTCGTTCGACAGCTTCGACAGGATGCGGTCGCGCTCGGCATCGACCTTGGCGCGGGCCTTTTCCAGCCGCTGCTTCTCGGCCGCCAGATCGATCAGCGCGCCGAGCGGCAGGCAGACGATGGCCTCGCCCGAGACGATCTGGGCGCTGCCCTTCGGCGCTTCGGCAGCGTGGCTGATCGCCTCCACGCGTGCGAGACGGCCGATGGCGGACGCGTGGCGCTCCAGACGGTCCTTCGTCAATTGCGCGGCGCCAACGACGACCAGCGGCGCGGTCGCGCCCGGCGGCACGTTCATCTCCGCACGCACCGAGCGGATGCCGGAGACAAGATCGATCAGCCAGTTGATCTCTGCTGCGGAGGCATCATCGGCGTAAGACGCCGCCGGCCAGTCGGCATGGCAGAGCAGGCCGGCGCGCGGCTGCGCTTCGGGCGCGGTCTTTTCCCACAGCTCCTCCGTCATGAAGGGCATGAAGGGATGCAGGAGCTTGTAGATCTCGTCGAGAACATAGGCGACGGAGGCCTGCGATTCGGCCTTGGCGGCCTCGTCCGACCCGGCGAAGACCGGCTTCAGCAGTTCCAGATACCAGTCGCAGACCTGATTCCAGACAAAGCGGTAGAGGCTGCCGGCCGCATCGTTGAAGCGGTAGGCCTCGATCGCTTCCGTCACGTCGCGCACGGTGCGCGACAGTTCAGTGAGGATCCAGCGGTTGACCGTCAGCGTTGCCGCCTCCGGCACGAAGGCGGGATCGGCCTTCACGCCGTTCATGCCGGCAAAGCGCGTGGCGTTCCACAGCTTGGTGCCGAAATTGCGGTAGCCGGCGATGCGGGCCGGGTCTAGCTTCACGTCACGACCCTGCGCCGCCATGATGGCGAGCGTGAAGCGCAGCGCATCGGCGCCGTACTGGTCGATCAGTTCGAGCGGATCGATGACGTTGCCCTTCGACTTCGACATCTTCTGCCCGTTCTTGTCGCGTACCAGCGCATGGACATAGACGGTGTGGAAGGGTTCGACCGGCGTGCCGGCCTCGTCCTTCATGAAGTGCAGGCCCATCATCATCATGCGGGCGACCCAGAAGAAGATGATGTCGAAGCCGGTGACGAGCACGTCGGTCTGGTAATACTTCTCCAGTTCCGGCGTCTCATGCGGCCAGCCGAGCGTCGAGAAGGGCCAGAGCGCGGAGGAGAACCAGGTGTCGAGCACGTCCTCGTCGCGGGTCAGGATTTCGCCCGGACGGAAGTTCTCGATCTTCTCCTCGACCCAGGCCTTCCAGGGGCCTTCATGGGCGAGATAGTGCTGGATGGCCGCGTGCAGCGCCTCTTCTTCCGTCTTTTCGACGAAGACCTGACCGTCCGGACCGTACCAGGCGGGGATCTGATGGCCCCACCAGAGCTGGCGCGAGACGCACCAGGGCTGGATGTTTTCCATCCATTCGAAGTAGGTCTTTTCCCAGTTCTTCGGGACGAAATTGGTGCGGCCTTCGCGCACGGAGGCGATGGCGGGCTTGGCGAGCGTTGCAGCATCGACATACCACTGTTCCGTCAGGCGCGGCTCGATCGGCACGCCGCCGCGGTCGCCGTGCGGCACCATGTGCTTGTGCGGCTCGATCCTGTCGAGAAGACCGGCCTCCTCGAAGATCTCGACGATGATCTTGCGGGCCTCGAAACGGTCCTTGCCTTCCAGCCGGTCCCAGGCACCGTGGAGAGCGGCCGGATTGTCCAGCCCTTCCAGAAACTCCTCATTGTCCTTGATGGTGATCTTGCCA
This sequence comes from Rhizobium sp. SG2393, assembly GCF_042610495.1. Lineage (NCBI taxonomy): Bacteria > Pseudomonadati > Pseudomonadota > Alphaproteobacteria > Hyphomicrobiales > Rhizobiaceae > Rhizobium > Rhizobium sp. SG2393. The sequence goes on along the minus strand of NZ_JBHGAP010000001.1, from coordinate 464,367 downwards.
TCGATGGTGAGGATGTTGATCTGGCGCAGGCCCTGGCGCTTGCCGACCTCGAAGTCGTTGAAATCATGGGCAGGCGTCATCTTGACGGCGCCGGTGCCGGCGGTCGGGTCCGGATACTCGTCGGCAACGATCGGGATCTTGCGACCGACGATCGGCAGGACGACGTGCTTGCCGACGATCGCCTTGTAGCGCTCGTCTTCGGGGTGAACGGCGATGCCGGTATCGCCGAGCATGGTTTCAGGCCGCGTGGTGGCGACGACGAGATAGTCGCGCGTTTCCCACTCCGTCGCCTTGCCCTCTTCATCGAAGGCGACCGGGTGCTGGTAGGTCACACCCTCTTCCAGCGGATAGCGCAGGTGCCAGAGATTGCCGTTGATCTCGACCTGCTCGACCTCGAGATCGGAGATGGCCGTCAAAAGCTTCGGGTCCCAGTTCACAAGGCGCTTGTCCTTGTAGATCAGGCCTTCCTTGTAGAGCGAGACGAAGACTTCGAGCACGGCCTCGGACAGGCCCTCGTCCATGGTGAAGCGCTCGCGCGACCAGTCGCAGGAGGCACCGAGGCGCTTCAACTGGTTGAAGATCAGGCCACCGGATTCGGCCTTCCACTCCCAGACCTTCTCGATGAAGGCCTCACGGCCCATCTCGCGGCGGCTCATGTTGGACTTGTCCTGCGCCAGACGGCGCTCGACGACCATCTGGGTCGCGATGCCGGCATGGTCCATGCCCGGCTGCCACAGCACGTCCTTGCCGCGCATGCGTTCGAAGCGGACCATGATGTCCTGTAGCGTGTTGTTGAGCGCATGGCCCATGTGCAGCGAACCGGTGACGTTCGGCGGCGGGATCACGATGCAGAAACTGTCGGCACCGGGCTTGGCGCCCGCACCGGCCCGGAACGCATCGGCCTCATCCCATTTGCGGGCGATGTCGGGTTCGATGGCGGCGGAATCATAGGTTTTATCGAGCATTGCCTTGCCTATCCGGGTCTTAAAGCGCTGTGCGTGCAGCAGGACGCACCAAGGACGCTTTATCACTTTGAATCTACATATCGTGCGTTCCGAAATTCGATGTCGATTTTCGCGCCGATGCTCTAAAGCGCGTCGCGATCTTTCGGATTCGCTCCTAACGCTTTCAGCCTTTTTTATCGCATGTCGTTATCGCAAAACCGCGGCACACTTTTGCGCGACATGCTCTAGAAAGTGGGTTCGTGTAAACCGGAACGGGGTTTGGCTGTCAACACGAACGACGAAAAAGCCGCGGCGTCATGCGCCACGGCTCTCAAGAGGCGTCAAACGAGCTTTCGAAAATCAGCGGCTGCCGCCGCGGGCCACGCGCTCGATCTCTTCGCGTACCAGACGCTCCACCAGTGTCGGCAGGTTGTCATCCAGCCACTCCTGCAGCATGGGGCGCAGCATCTCGCGCGCCATCTCGTCAAAGGAGGTGCGGTTCTTGTACTCGACGGCCTCGGCAAGGGCGCCGAAGGACTGTGCGACCTGGCTGCCGACGCTTGGCGAGACCAGTGCGCCGACGGAGGCAGTAAGTGCCGCGACGCCGGCGCCCGTTGCGGCCGGTGCAGGTGCAGGTGCAGCGGCGTCGCGGACGACAGGTTCGGCCACGGGCGCAACCGCCTGAGGCTTTTCGGCGACCACTGCCTGACGTTCGACGCTGCGTTCCTCGGCCTCGACAACCGTAGTCGCAATCGCAACCGCAGCAGGAACGGGCGCCTCTTCTACCACCGGGGCAATCTGCACTGCCGGCTGCTCATCGCGTCGCGTTTGCGCCGCAACGGACGCTTCGGCGACGGCGGCGGATTCTGCCTCCTGACGCGTGGCTTCGGCATCGTCGAGGGCGCCAGCAACCGCCTCTTCCGCGGCTTCGGCGAAGCTTGCGAGCACGGCCGCCAGCTGGTCTTCCATTTCCTCGCCGGTACTGTTCGGTTCGTCGTCGAAATCCGCCACGCTCTCCAACGCATCGAATGCGTTGCGCGGGGTTGGCGTCTGTTCGCGGGATACTGGCTGAGGCGCAGCCGCAACGGGGGCGACGCCCGGGGCCGGCTCGCCAGAAACGACGGTGGCGCGTCCCTGCTCGGGAGCAGCAGCGACCGGTACGGTTCCTGCCGAAGGCGCGGCTTCCCGCAGCGCGCTTGCATTGCGCTCGGAGGCGGCACGGACGCGCGCGGCGATGTCGGCGAGCGAGAGGGGCGACTGCTGCGAGGTTCCCGGTGTCCGGGCCGGTTCAGCCGACTGCGCGCGGGCGGCCGGCGTCACCGCCGGCTTGTCCATCTGCGGCGCCTGGCCGGAAAAATCGTGAGCCAGCAGAGCGTCGTCGATCGTAAGGCCGATCTCCTCGTCGCGTCGCCGATCCTCGATTTCGATCTGCGGCTGCGGGCGGCTTGTGGAAGACCCCTGGGTGGTGTTGCGGGCGGAAATCTCGATCGCGGCCTGCGCCGGCTCGTTGCTTTCGATGATCTTGCGGATCGACGCAAGGATTTCATCCATCGACGGTTCACGCGCTACATTCGGCTGTGCCATGGTCATCCTCGTTGATTGCGCCTGCCCTCGCCGCTCGCTTCATCGACAGACACCCGGACTCTAGGCGACTTCATTCCACGGGGAAATCGCCACGAATCACGCACTTCCGATCATGCACAGATTTGTTGCAAGCGTCACGGCTCTTTCCCGTGATCGGCCAGGGGCTCATGAAGACGGGGGATTTGCAGCCCGGGCAAGAAAAATGGCGCGGTCCGGAGAACCGCGCCATGGTGTCAGGCCGTGATCGGCGAGACGTGACAGCGTCAGAACACAAATTCCGGCGTCGGCGCAAAGCCCGGCAGCGACTTGACGGCGGTGTTGAAGACCGGGCGGCTGGCAATCACGCCGCGTTCCTTGATGAACAGCGTGGCGCGCGAGGCATTGCCTTCGCCGATCACGGCCACCAGACGCCCGCCATCGCGCAGCTGGTCGAAGAGGGCCTGTGGGATCAGAGCGACAGCGCCGTGCAGGAAGATGACATCGTAGGGCGCCTCGGCCTTGTACCCGGCTTCCAGCGGACCGGTCACGACAGCGACGTTGTCGTAGCCGAGGCGCGAGAGGTTACCCGTTGCGGCGGCGGCCAGCGCCTCGTCGCTTTCCAGCGCCACGACGGCGGTTGCGAGCGTCGATAGAACAGCCGAGCCGTAGCCGGTATTGCAGCCGACTTCGAGGACAACGTCCTCCTTGCGGATCGTCGCCATCTGCAGAAGCTTGGCGAGCGGCGACGGCTCCATCACGTAACGGCCACCGCCAACGGCGATGTCGGTGTCGATATAGGCCAGCGGCTTCTTGTCGGCCGGCACGAATTCCTCGCGCGGCACCGACAGGAAGGCGGAAAGGATCGAATGCGAGGTGACGTCCGTCGGGCGAATCTGGTTGTCGACCATCTTCACGCGCTGCGCTTCGTAATTGATCATGTCGTCCTCTTTGCCCTGCCGGAGGGAGATGGAATGTGTCGGCGCTTCGCCGCCCTCACCATCGCTCTTAATTCCGCAGGCAGCGGGATTCAAGACCGCATTCCCGCAAGCAGCCCGCAGCGCACAAAAAGCCGACCTGTACGGTCAGTTGGCAGGCGCCCCTTCGAGGCCCACAAGCGCGATCTTCGCATAGCCGGCCCGCTGAACGAGGTTCATGACCGTCATCAGTTCGCCATAGGGCACCGCCTTGTCGGCGCGCAACAACACGCGCGTGTCGCGGTTACCGCCGGTGATGGTCTGAAGAGCCGTGACGAAACCGGCGCGCGCCGTCTCCTCATTGCCGATGGCGAGCGTCAAATCCGGCTTCAGCGTCACGAAGACGGGCTTGTCGTCGCGCGGCGTCGGGCGGGCGGCGGATTGCGGCAGGTCCACCTTCATGTCGACCGTCGCAAGCGGGGCGGCCACCATGAAGATGATGAGGAGAACGAGCATGACGTCAATGAAGGGTGTGACATTGATGTCTGCAGTCTCAGGCAGCTCATCCTCGCTGCTATCAGAAATCTTCGTAGCCATGGCGACTATCCAATCCGGGCGATCGCGGCTTCGGCGCGGCGCTCGCGCGGGCGGCTTGCGGCGCGGAAGTCGAGGTCGCGGCTGACAAGGCGCTCGACAGCGGCGCGAGCGTCGGCGAGCGCGGCACGATAGCCGCCGATGGAGCGGGCAAAGACATTGTAGATCACCACCGCCGGAATGGCGGCGACGAGGCCGATCGCGGTCGCGAGCAGCGCTTCGGCAATGCCCGGCGCGACAATTGCAAGATTGGTCGTCTGGGACTGACTGATGCCGATGAAGGAATTCATGATGCCCCAGACGGTGCCGAACAGGCCGACGAAGGGCGAGATGGAGCCAATGGTGGCAAGAATGCCCGTACCGATGGCGATTTTCTTGCCAGCGCCGACCTCGATGCGTGCCAGGCGGGAGGAAACCCGTTCCTTGACCCCGTCGGCCGGTACGTGATCGAGGGCGGCATCCGATTTTGCCAGCTCGTCTGCGGCGGCGACCAGCATGGTGCGGGCCGTGCCCTCGCCTGCCAGCCGCTCGTCGGCGGCGCGCAGGCCCTCCGAATGGGCCAGGACATGGGCGGCGAGACGGATGCGGTGGCGGGCCACCGCGACCTCGATCCCTTTCAGCACCAGCACGGCCCAGGTGACGACGGAGGCGGCGGCCAGAAGCAGCATGACGCCCTTCACCACAATGTCGGCGGCCATGAACATGCCGATCGGCGAGAGATCATGCGGGAGCGTCGCTGTCGGGACCGCTCCGCTCGCGACCAGGGGCTCCGGCTGCACCGGCTCCGCCTGAACGGACATCGTTCCCGTCTCTGATATCTGCATCGCCTCGCCAACAGGTGTCGGTATCGGGTCACCTGCTGCGGCCGGCATGGGCTGAGGCTGAGCGGTCGTCTGGGCCAATGCGGGCAGGCCGGCGAGTACGATCATCGTCGCAATGACGAAAGACAGACGCATCGGTTCGCTCCTTGAAGAGAGAATGCGGGTTTCGCGCCGTCGCAGGCGGCACCTCGAGCCCCGGAATACCCGGCTCTTACGCGGATCGCGGCCTTGGCGCAATATTCTTGATTATAAAAATCATGTTTATCGATCGTCGCCTTCCGGCACGTCTTGATCGGAGAAGCGGCCTGTGCGCCAGTCATAGGCACGGTGCCGCTGCCAGCTTCGGGCTAGGCCCTGGAACACGGGGCGAATCGAAGGATGGCCATCCTTGTCGGAAAGGATTTCGAGGGCGCCGGTGAGACGCAGCGTTCGGGCGGTGAAGAGCTGCGCACCGCTGCGGCAGGTCGTGAGCCGCAACGCCCGGCCCGTCACCACGATCCGAGCGGCATCGCAGGCCGCGCCGAGAAGGGCTGGATGGTCAAGGGTGACGATGGTCCAGCCTTGAGGCGTCACGGCCGCACAGGCCAGATCTGCCCGACAGGCGAAGCGCTTTCGGTCCGATGCAGCCTTTGCGAGGAGATCCGCGAGGATGGCGCGGGCCTGTTGCGGCTCGATATCGGGGCTGTCCTGAGGCCTCGCCCCACCATCCGCCGGGACCGCTCCGGGCTTTGGCTTCTCGTCACCCGAGGGTTTCGTGACGGTATCGACCGCCAGCGCGGCGGTCCACTGGTCCAGAACGAAGGCCGGTGGACGCGAGCGGTTCAGCGCTATCGTCGCTCCGTCGATGAAACCGAGCAGACGGCCATCCTCGGAAATCGCCAGGGCCGGGCGCGGCAGCGGAATGGCGACGATGCCGGCGAGGCCGAGGGCTGCCAGAACGAGCCCGAGCGCCGCAAGCCGCGTGCGCAGGATGCAGACGACCACGCCGCCAACGGCGATCAGCGCGACACCCGGAAGCCAGAGCCGTCCTATGGCAAGCGGAGCGCCCCAACTGGCGACCAGTTCGGCGGCCGCGACCATCCAGTGGATACCCAATGCCATCAGCCAGAGAAAGGGCTGGTCGAGACCGAAGGGCATGGCGAGCATCGCCGCCACGCCCGCCGGCATGACCACGGCGCTGACGACGGGCATGGCAAGGATGTTGCCGGCAAGACCGTAGAGGGTGACGGTGTGGAAATGGGCAACCGAATAGATCATCGTCGAGATGCCGCCGAGAAGCGACGTGGCGACGAGGCCGCCCGTGAAGCGGGCTGCGAAAGCGAGGCCCGGAACGGCGTCGATCAGGGCATTTCGGTCGCGTGGCGGCCGGGCACGCCAACGCTCGTAGCCAGCCACCAGCGCCAGTGTCGCGGCAAAGGACATCTGGAAACCGGGACTGAGGACTGCCGATGGCGTGACGACGATGATCAGCAGCGCAGAAAGAGCGATGTTGCGCAGGCTGATCGATGGGCGATCGATCAGGACGGCAACGAGCATGATGGAGATCATGATCCAGGCACGCACGGCCGACACGGCGCCGCCCGACAGGAGGCCATAGAAACCGACCATGACGAGCGCACCGAGGGCGGCGATCTTGCGCACGGGCAGACGGTGGGCAAGACCGGGGACCATGGCGAGAAGCGTGCGCGCGCCAATTAGGAAAGTGCCGGCGGCGAGGACCATGTTGAGACCCGAGATCGCCAGCACATGAGCCAGACCCGCCGTGCGCAACGTCTCTACCGTCTGCCGGTCGATCGCGCGTTCCTCATTGGTCACAAGCGCCGCGGCGATCGCCCCCGCATCGCCCGGAACACTTGCGCGGATCCGGTCGCCGATCGCCTGGCGCAAGCGCGCCGTGGTCTCCAGCAGCCATCCGACACGATCCGTCTTGCCGGCGCTATCGGCATCGGGCGGCGGAACGCCAAGGGGAATGCCATAGGCAAAGCCAAGCGCGCCGATACCGCGCATGTAGGAATCAAAGGCAAAGTCGTTGAGGCCGGGCAAGGCGGGGCCCGACGGCGGCGAAAGCCTTGCACGCACCCGCATCCAGGCACCGGGTGAAAAACCCTGGTGGCGGGCCCGGACGATAAGGGTGATCCGCTGCGGCGCGCGCTTCACCACCGGTGCTGCCGTTGCTACGACATCGAGCACATAGCGAAGGCTGCCCCGCGCCGCGACCTCGCGCGAGACAACGCGACCCACGATCTCCGTCGTGACGGGACTGTCGAGAAGGACGGTGCCGCGCCGGAAATCCTCCAGCGCGGCGAGCGCCATGCCAAGGCCGAATACCAGCAGGGCCGCGGATCCCGCAAGCAAAGGGGCGGCCGCCGCCCCTGCCCGCACCGATCTGTATCCAAGTGCCAGACCCATGAGAGAAACGCAGATCAGCAATGCAACAGACGCATGGGGTGGCGCGACAGGCATCGTGAACCATGCGGCTGCGCCAAGCGCCAAGACAAGCGGCAGCAACAGAAAGCGGTGGCCGTAGTCTGCCTCGACCGCCCAGGCAGCCGCGATGGCGGAGGCGCAGAAGTGAAGGCTCGAGGATGGGCTCGTGCGACTGTAAGACCCGGAAAAGACCGGCAATGCGGGCGGCGTCTGCGGACGTGAAGACAACGGGTGGACCTGCCGGGCGGGCACGGGCTGTGCTGCTGTTTCGTCAACACGCACAGCCTGCCAGAAGCCATCCTCGACATGCCTCGCCAAATGCCTGCCCCATGCATAACCGGCTGCCCCGCTCGCCCAGACTGCGCGCCTTTGCAATCGAATACAACCCTGGGATAAGCGCCTAAAATTTCAGCAGAAGCCGTCCCCAAAGTGGCGACCATGGCGAAAATCGGACAAGTTGGTGGTGGACAACTCCTTCAAACATGTAATTATTGCGCCGCCGCACATGCGGTACCGCAACGCACAAATCGCCTTTCGTTGAACTTGGCAGTTCGCTGTAAATCAATTAGCAAATTCACGAGCTTAAATTGGGCGCCAAACGGTGTCTGAAATACTGCAAACGGAGGATCCCATGGCGGATAAAAGCGCAGTCGTCACACTCGACAGCAAAACGGTCGAACTGCCGGTACGATCGGGGTCCATCGGTCCCGATGTCGTTGACATCGGTTCGCTGTACAAGCAGACGGGTGCCTTCACCTACGACCCCGGCTTCACCTCGACGGCATCGTGCGAGAGCAAGATCACCTATATCGACGGCGATGCCGGCGTGCTGCTGCACCGCGGCTACCCGATCGACCAGCTCGCCGAACATGGCGACTTCCTGGAAGTCTGCTACCTGCTGCTCTACGGCGAACTGCCGACCAAGGCGCAGAAGGCCGACTTCGACAACCGTGTCACGCGCCACACCATGGTGCATGAGCAGATGAGCCGCTTCTTCACCGGCTTCCGCCGCGACGCACACCCGATGGCCGTCATGTGCGGCACGGTTGGCGCGCTCTCGGCCTTCTACCATGACTCGACCGACATCACCGATCCGCACCAGCGCATGGTCGCGTCGCTGCGCATGATCGCGAAGATGCCGACGATCGCCGCCATGGCATACAAGTATCATATCGGCCAGCCCTTCGTTTACCCGAAGAACGACCTCGACTACGCGTCCAACTTCCTGCGCATGTGCTTTGCCGTGCCGTGCGAAGAGTACCATGTGAACCCGGTTCTGGCGCGCGCCATGGACCGCATCTTCATCCTGCATGCCGACCACGAGCAGAACGCCTCGACCTCGACCGTTCGCCTCGCCGGCTCTTCGGGTGCCAACCCGTTCGCCTGCATCGCGGCCGGTATCGCCTGCCTCTGGGGCCCGGCCCATGGCGGCGCCAATGAAGCGGCGCTCAACATGCTCGCCGAAATCGGCTCGGTCGACCGCATTCCGGAATACATCGCCAAGGCCAAGGACAAGAACGATCCCTTCCGCCTGATGGGCTTCGGCCACCGCGTCTACAAGAACTACGATCCGCGCGCCAAGATCATGCAGAAGACCTGCCACGAGGTCTTGAGCGAACTCGGCATCAAGGACGATCCGCTGCTCGACGTTGCCGTGGAACTGGAAAAGATCGCGCTGACGGACAGCTACTTCATCGAGAAGAAGCTCTATCCGAACATCGACTTCTATTCCGGCATCACGCTGAAGGCGCTGGGCTTCCCCACGACCATGTTCACCGTGCTCTTCGCGCTTGCCCGCACCGTCGGCTGGATCGCGCAGTGGAACGAGATGATCGAGGATCCGGAACAGCGCATCGGCCGCCCGCGCCAGCTCTATGTCGGCGCCCCCGAGCGCGACTACGTGCCGGTCTCCAAGCGCTGATCGGTTTTCGAACGCCAGACGACAAAGCCCGGCCATCGCGCCGGGCTTTTTTGTTGGAGGTTATGGGAGGTATGGTCTTGAGCCGCAGCGTGCGGCGTGTGGGTCAGCGGCGCGCCTCAAGCAGCGCCAGAACCACCTCTGCCGCCCGTTCGCCGGCTGGGACCTCCGTTGCCATCAGGGCTTCCACCCTGTCGAAGCCATTCAGCATGGCAGCACGTTCCGGCGTGTCGGCTATCAGCCGCTCCACCCAGCGCACAAGGCTGCCGGGGCGGATCGCTTCGTTCAGATATTCCGGGATGAAGGGGTAATCGGCGATGAGGTTCGGGAGGGCGCCGGTCCATGTCTTTATCCGGGTATGCATGAACCGGATCAGAATATCGACCTTGTAGGTCGAAACCGTGGGAATGCGGCAGAGGCCGAGTTCGAGGATGACCGTGCCGGAGGCGGCGATGGCGGCGTCGGCCTGTGCGAAGGCGCTCCACTTGCCGGCAGTGCCGACGCGGATGTCCGGCTGCTCCGGCCAGGTGGCGACGATGGCGCGAATACGGGCTTCCTGGCGTGGCACGGCCGGCAGCACGAAGCGCATGTCAGGGTGGCGGCGGCGCAGCTCCTGCATCGTCTCGCCGAAAACCGGCAACAGCTTGTCGATTTCGCTACCCCGCGAGCCGGGAAGCAGGAGGCAGGTGGGCGCGCGGCGGCCGGCGGCGGGGGTTCGAGCCCTCTGCGCATCGCGAACCGCCTGCACATCGGCATCCGCGACCAGGCGATGGCCGACATAGGTGGTTGGCGGGCCGCCAAGCGCCCGCATCGCTTCCGGCTCGAAGGGAAGCACGGCGAGCACGTGATCGACATAACCGAGCATCTTCGTCGCCCGTTCCGGCTTCCACGCCCAGACGCTCGGGCAGACGTAGTTGACGACAGGCAGGCCCGGCAGCGCCTTGCGCACCCGCCTTGCGACCCGGTGGGTGAAATCCGGGCTATCGATGATGACAAGCAGGTCGGGCTTTTGCGCAATGATGCGCTCGGCCGTCTGGCGGATGCGGGCCAGCAGTTGCGGTAGGCGCTTCAGCACCTGCGCGATCCCCATGATCGACAGTTCGGAATAATCGAAGAAGGAAGAGAGCCCTTCGGCTTCCATCGCCTCGCCGCCGACGCCGACGAAGCTGAGGGCGCCGCCGTGGCGGCGCTTCAGCGCCGCCATCAGGTCCGCGCCGAGGAGGTCGCCGGAGACCTCGCCGGCAATCATCGCGATCGTCAGGGGGCGCTCCGCGTCCGTCATGCCATCGTCTCCCGTTCGATACCGGCGAGGAAAAGGCCGAGGCGGTCTGCCGTCCCGATCACGGCGCGGCGGTCCAGCACCAGCGCCCTGCCCGCCTCCACCACCACGCCGGCCAGTCCGGCCGCATGGGCATTCTCGATCGTGGCCGGCCCCACCGACGGAAGATCGGCGCGCACATCCTGTTGCGGCTTGCAGAGCTTGACGAGCACGCCGCGCCGGCGGGCGGAAATGCGGCCCTCCGCCTTCAGGCCGGCAACGCGCGCCAGCATCGCATCGGTTCCTTCCGGCCCCTCCAGCGCCACGACGCGGCCGCCGACGGCAATGGCGCCCTGACCGATATCGAGGCGGCCAAGCGCGGTTGCGGCCTCTGACGCCGCCCTGATGTCGGCAAGAGCCGCGTCATCCGGCGAAACGGCGCCGATCGGCCCGGTCTCGGCCAGGAGCGAGGGAAGGATGTCCTGCACGCCGACGACGCGGGCGCCGGCCGATTCGATAAGGTCGATCACCATTTTCAGCACGGTGTCGTCGCCGCCCTTCAGAAGGGTGCTGACGACGCGCGGCATACGGAACAGAAAGGGGATCGTCGGGCGTATGCCGCGCCAGTCCGGCCGCCGGCGCACGCCGCCCGAAAGGACGACGCGATCCACACCACGGGCGCGGAAGGCCCGTGTGACGCCTGCGAAATCGCCGACGAAGAGCGGTTCGTGATCAAAGCCCGTCCAGTCGCCGTCCGCCTCACCGGTGAGCGGGATGATGAAGGGATCTTCGCCCGCCTCCCGCGCGGCTTCCGCCACGTGATGGGGCAGCCGCCCGCCACCGGCGATGATGGCGAGGCGTCCGCCGGTCGGCGTCATCGGCTCAGGCCTTGCCGCGATTGGGCGAGGACAGGGCGCGATCACTGTCGACGGCGATGAAATCGAGGATTTCCATGGCCTGCGGGCAATCGGCATAGTCGTCGCGGATGGCGGCGGCATTGGCGCGGATGGAGCCCTCGCCTTCGAAGATCTGCTTGTAGGCGCGGCGAACGCGGTGCAGCGTCGGCTTGTCCATGCCGGCGCGCGTCATACCGACGATGTTGAGGCCGCTGAGCACGCCCGGATTGCCGTTCAGCATGCCGTAGGGAATGAGATCGTAGCTGACGGCCGAGAGGCCGCCGACAAAGGCCTGCCGGCCGATGCGGGTGAACTGGTGGACGGCCGAACCGCCGCCAAGGATGGCGCGGTCCTCGACCGTCACATGGCCGGCAAGCATCACGTTGTTCGACAGGATGATGTTGTTGCCGAGGCGGCAGTCATGGGCGACATGCGCATAGGCAAGGAAGAGATTGTTGTCGCCGACCACCGTCTCGCCGCCGAATTCGACGGTGCCGGTGTTCATGGTGACACCTTCGCGGATCGTGCAGTTCCGGCCGATGGTCAGCTTCGTATCGACCGCGCTGTGATGGACGCTCTGGCTGTCGCCACCGATGACGGCAGAGGGGAAGATCTTGGTTCCGGCGCCGACGCTGGTCACACCCAGCACCACGACGTGGCTGATGAGTTCGACACCGTCGCCAAGCGTCACCTTCGGTCCCACATGGCAGAAGGGACCGACCGTCACGTTCTCGCCGATCACCGCCCCGTCCTCGATGACCGACAGGGGATGGATCCTAGCGCTTTTCGCAATCATTTTCCGGCAGCATCCTTGCTTACAATCATGGCGCCGATATCAGCTTCGGCGACAAGTTGCCCGTCAACTTTTGCGTCGCAATGAAATTTCCAGATATTGCCGCGATGCTTGACCTTGGTGACATGCAGTTCCAGCCGGTCTCCCGGCACGACGGGCTTGCGGAAGCGCGTGTTGTCGATCGTCATGAAGTAGACGAGATTGCCGGTCGTGCCGACCTTGCGCACGCAGATCGCGCCTGCCGTCTGGGCCATCGCCTCGATAATGAGGACGCCGGGCATGATGGGCTGTTCCGGGAAATGACCGGTAAAATGCGGCTCGTTGACCGTCACGTTCTTGATGCCGATCGCGCTGTCATCGCCGTTGATCTCGATGATGCGATCGACCAGCAGGAAGGGATAGCGATGGGGAAGCAGCTTCAGGATTTCCTGAATCTCAGCAGTCCCCAGCACCGTTGCCGTCGTTTCAGTCATTCTTCGCTCCCTTTTTCGTCTGCCGCGCCCCGGAACGAATCGCAATCTCCGATGCTTCCCGGAGGAAATCCCGGATCGGACGCGCCGGGATCCCGCCGACGCGCTCGCCGGCTCCAACCGAAACCATGACGCCGCTCATGGCGGCAATCTGCGCGCGGTTGCCAATGGTAATGTGACCGTTGATCGCCGCTGCGCCGCCGATCATCACGCCGTCGCCGATGCGTGTGCTGCCGGCGATACCGACCTGGCTGGCAATGCCGCAATGACGGCCGATGCGCACATTGTGCGCGATCTGGATCTGGTTATCGAGCTTTGTGCCTTCCCCGACGACCGTATCGTCCATGGCGCCGCGATCGATCGTCGTGCCTGCGCCGACCTCGACATGGTCCTGGAGAATGACGCGGCCGACCTGCACGACCTTGATCATGCCGCCCTTCGGACCCGGCGCATTGCCGAAGCCGTCCTGGCCGATACGCGCGCCGGGGTGAATGATCACGTGATTGCCGATGAGTGCGCAGAGCACGCTGGCGCCGGTCGCGACCGTGCACTCGCGGCCGATCCTGACACCCGGGCCAATGACCGCGCCCGCACCGATGCGGGTTCCAGAGCCGATTTCCGCACCGGCGCCGATGACGGCGAAAGGCTCGACCTCGACATCGGCTTCAAGCCGGGCGGTCGGATCCACCACCGCCTGCGGTGAAATGCCCGCGCCGGCCGTCAGGCGCTCCGGCCGCATGGCTTGCGGGTAAAGGTGAGCGCCGGCCAGGGCAAAGGCGGTGAAGGCATATCGGGTCTGAAGCACCGCGATACCGGGTGGCACGAGGCGTGCCGTCGCCTCGTCGCAGATGATCGCCGTTGCCTCGCATGTCGCAAGTTCGTCCGCATGGCGCGCGTTGGCGATGTAGCAGACATCGCCTTCCTTGGCACGATAGACGGGAGCAAGGGATCGCACGACGCGATCCGCCGCATCGGCATCGCTGAGCGACGCACCGACCAGGCCGGCGAAATCGCCCAGCCGTATCCCCTGATGCGGCGGGAAGAACCAGTTCGATTCCATGGCGGACACTCCAGAACAGGGCGTCAGCAGTTCTGGACTGCCTGGATCAGAACGACGACGAGATGCCGAACTTCAGGTTCTGCACGCGGTCGTAATCTTTCTTGGCGACCGGGACGGCGTAATCGACACGCAGCGGACCGAAGGGCGATGCCCAGATCAGACCGATGCCGACCGAAGCACGCAGGGAAGCCTCGGTGCCGACGACCTGATCGGCCGCGTTGACCGCAACCTCGTTGCCGTAAAGCGTGCCGGCATCCGCGAAGACCGCGCCACGGAAGCCCGCATCCTGCGGAACACCCGGAAGCGGGAAGGTCGCTTCGGCCGATGCCGTGAAGTAGGTCGTGCCACCCAGCGCTTCGCCGAAGGCATTGCTGCGCGGACCGATACCGTTCCGCTCGAAGCCGCGGATGTCGCTCGTGCCGAACTGGAACTGGTCGAAGACTTCCATGGATCCGGTGGTCTTGACGAGGTGACCGGCGCTACCCGCGATCGAACCGATCAGGTCGGCTTCGTCGTTCAGCGTGTAGAACAGACGCGCCTTGCCCGAAATCTTGTAGAAATCGGAGGTGCCACCGACACCGGCAAATTCCTGAGTCAGCGAAGCGGTCATCCCGTCGCGCGGCAGCGTCATGTCGTCCAGCGAGTTGTAATTGAAGCTGTGCGAGATCGAAGACCGCGTCCACGGCCCCTGGGTCACCGCAGTCACGTACGGCGACGCAAGGCTTGCCAGATTGTTGCTGTTGAACTTCAGCTCGGTGTAGCTGTACTTCAGCGTGGTCGACAGGCGCTCGGTGATCGGCGCCGTCATGCGAAGCGCAAAGCCCTGATCTTCCTGCGAGTATTCGTAGTCCTTGTACTCGTTCTCGTTCTTGAAGACGTCGAAGCCCGCGGCCAGACGGTAACCGAGGAAATAGGGTTCGGTGAACGAGACGTTGTAGGTCTTGGCGCTTTCGCCACGACCGGCGGACAGGCGGATGTACTGGCCACGGCCAAGGAAGTTCTTTTCCTCGATGGAGGCTTCGAGCAGGAGGCCGCCGCCGTTGCCGGCTGCGTAGCCGCCACCGATGCCGAAGCTGCCGGTGGACTGGTCCTGCACGTCAACCACGACGACGACGCGGTCCGGAGCCGAGCCCGGAGCGGTCGTGATGTTGACGGCCGAGAAGTAGCCGAGGGCATCCAGACGGCGCTTGGCGCGGGCGATCATTTCCTGGTTGAAGGCATCGCCTTCGCTGATGTCGAATTCGCGGCGGATGACGTAGTCGCGGGTGCGGGTATTGCCGCGGATCTCGATACGCTCGACATAGGCCCGCTCGCCCTGATCGACGAGATAGTCAACGGCGATGGTGCGGTTGCCGAGGTCGCGGTTGCCGCGCGGTGTTACGCGGGCGAAGGGATAGCCGGCAGACGCCACGCGCTTGGAGATCTCGGTGATGGTCTCCTGAACGTCACGGGCCTTGTAGACCGAACCCTCGTGGCTCTGGACCAGACCCTTGAGGTCGTCGGCGTTCACGCCATCGACCGTCGATTCGACGTTGATGGCGCCGAAATCGTAGCGCTCGCCTTCATCGACCGTGATGGTGATCGTGTATTCGTTGGTCGCTTCGTTCAGCGTTGCGTCGGAGGACACGACGCGGAAGTCGGCATAGCCGCGATTGAAATAGAACTGGCGCAGCAGCTCTTCATCGGCACGCAGCTTGTCCTCGTTGTAGACGTCCTTGCGGGTCAGGAACGAGAAGATGCCGGATTCCTTGGTCGCGATGACCGACTGGAGACGGCTGTTGCTGTAGGCGTTGTTGCCGACAAAATTGATCGCGGTGATCTTGGTGCGCTCGCCCTCATTGATGACGAAGGCGATGTTGACGCGTCCCTCGCCGACCGTCGCGGTCTGCGTGGTGACCGTCACGTCGTTACGACCGATCGCGGCATAGGCCTGCTTGATCGATTCGATGTCGGCATTGATCTGGTTCTGGTCGAACGGACCAAGCGCCCGGGTCTTCACGATCCCCTCGAGCTTGTCGTCCTTGATCTTGCGGTTGCCGTTGAAGACCACGGCGTTGACCAGCTGGTTCTCGTTGACGGTCACGACGAGGGAGCCGCCGGAAACGGCGATGTTCACGTCGGAGAAGTAGCCGGTTGCATAGAGGCGACGGATCGACTCGTCGATGTCGGCATTGGAGAAGGTCTTGCCCGGGACGATGCTGACATTGGCCCGTACCGTTTCGGGGCTGACGCGGGTTGCGCCGCGAACCACGACGTTGCGGATCACAGCGGCCTCAGCTGCGGTCGCGCTGGCAAACATCGCGACACCGGCGCCCGTCGTTACCATGCTCGCCGAAAGAGCAACCGCCGACACGGCGTTCAAAAACCTTGAACCAGCTTTCATTTCACTTCTTACCTTTTTCCAACGTCCCGCAGCGTAAGCACGCGCCGACTCCGGTCATGTTTGCCGTTTTACCGGCTTTTCCCATACAAGCAAGCCAGCTCGTTAATTTCTATTTACTTCAATCGCAGCCGTGTCCTCAGGGTCACTACCACGTGGTTTTATCGTAAACAAATCCTTGCCTTGCCGCCTCCCGGACGAGCGCCCAATCCCCTGCTTTCGCAGGAGGAATCAGCCATGCAGAGGCATGCTTACCCCAGCAGCATGCTGATGTCGTTCCAAGTGGCGAAAACCATGAGGCTCAGCACCAGCGCGATGCCCACACGGTAGGCAATCTCCTGCGCATTCGGTCCAACGGGCTTTCCGCGCACGGCCTCGACGGCATAGAAGACCAGATGTCCACCGTCGAGCACCGGAACCGGCATCAGATTGAGGAGACCGATCGAGACCGAGAGCATGGCGGCCAGTTGCAGCACGGCGGCAACGCCAAGCGTCGCCATCTGGCCGGACGCCTGGGCCACACGGATCGGACCGCCGAGCTGGTCAGCCTTCATGCGGCCGGCGATGAGGTTGGAGATGTAGTCAAAAGTGCCGGTCACGATATGCCAGCTCTGCACCGCGCCTTCCGCGACGGCTTCCAGCGGACCGTAGGTGACCGTGCGGAAGGAGCCGGCGGTCTCATCCGTCACGACGCCGATGACGCCGAGTTCCATCTTGTTGCCGAACTGGTCCGTCAGTTCCGTGCGCTTCGGGACCATGGTCAGATCGCGCTTTTCGCTGCCACGCTGGATCGTCACGACGATCGACATTTCCGGGCGCACGCTGACGTAACGGCGGACGTCGTCAAAGGTGGTGACGGTGTGGCCGTCGATCGCGATCAGCCGATCGCCGGGTATGATTCCTGCTTCCTGCGCCGCGCTGCCGGCGCGAACCTCGGAGACGACGGGGTCGGCGATGCGGCGGCCGTAGATCGAAAAGAGAACGGCGAAAATGGCGATGGCCAGGATGAAATTCGCAATCGGCCCGGCCGCGACCGTGATTGCGCGCTTCCAAAGCTTTGCGCCGGAGAAGGTCCGTGCCCGGATCTCCGGCGGCATCTCGTCCAGCGCCTGCTGATCGACCGACGAGGAGGACACATCCTCGTCGCCGAAGAACTTCACGTAGCCGCCGAGCGGGATGGCGCACAGTTTCCAGCGCGTGCCATGGCGATCATTGAAGCCGAGGATCTCCGGTCCAAATCCGATCGAGAAGGCGGTGATGCCGATACCAGACCAACGGCCGGCAAGATAATGGCCCATTTCGTGAACGAAGACGATGAGCGTCAATACGACAAGAAAGGGAAACAGCGTGCCCGCCACAAACTGCCAGGCATCAACCAGAAAAGCCATGTATCGCCTCCGTGAAGGCCGCGCCGACTACTGTCCGAGGAGCAGCGCACCGACCGGCCGCGCCTGCCCTGCGTAAAGATAAGTCTCAGCGACCGCAAGCAACAAGGCCGCAAAACACGCGAAAACAAGGCCATCCACGCGGTCCATCACGCCACCGTGACCGGGAATGAGATGGCTGGAATCCTTGACCCCGAACCGGCGCTTGATGAAAGATTCGAAGAGATCCCCGACCTGGCTGGCACAGGACAGCGCCAGCGCCAGAAGAGCGATTCGCACGCTGAAGGTCGAGAAGTAGGAAAGGTAGACCGCCACACCGCCGACGATGCCGAAGAACGCGCCGCCGATCGCGCCGGACCAGGTCTTGCCGGGGGAGATGCGCGGCGCAAGTTTCGGGCCGCCGATGGCGCGTCCGACGAAGTAGGCCAGGATATCCGTCGACCAGACGACGGCAAAGACGAACAGCATGGCGACGAGGCCAACGGCCGTATCCCCGCGAATCGCTGCGAGCGCCACGGCCGTCAGGCCGGAATAGAGGACGCCGCCGGTCAGCCAATGGCTACGGCCGCGCGCCTGAGCCCACGCCCCGGCCAGCAGGACGAAGGCCAGGAGTGTCACCAGCGTCGTCTCGAGGTCGGCGAGGAGAACCGTTGCGCCTGTCGCGGCGACGGCTAGCCAGCCAAGCGCCCTGCCCTCCGGGTCGGTTTCGCCAAGGCGCGTCATGCGCGACCATTCGAAAAAGACGAGAAGCCCGATCAGGACAGCAAGGACCGCGAATGCCGTCGCGCCATACCAGGTGGCAGACAGGACGAGCACGGCGAGCACGATACCGGAAAGGATGCGAAGCTTGAGTTCCTGGGACATTACGAACCGACCGCCAGCGACGGGGCTGTCACGCCGCCAAACCGGCGTTCGCGTCGCTGGAAGCGCTCGATCGCATGAATCAGGGTTTCGCGGGTAAAATCGGGCCACAATTCCGGCAGGAACATAAGTTCCGAATAGGCGGCCTGCCACAGCAGGAAGTTCGAGAGCCGCTCCTCGCCGCTCGTGCGCAGGATAAGGTCGGGATCGGGAATACCCGACGTATCGAGGCTGGCGGAAACGCGTGCCGGCGTGATGTCGTCCGGCGACATGGTACCGGCTGCCACTTCCGCTGCAAGCCGGCGCATGGCGCGGACCATCTCGTCGCGGGCACCGTAGTTGAAGGCGATCAGCAGCGTGATCCCGGTATTGTTTCGGGTCGTTTCTTCCGCCTCCAGAAGCAGCGGCATGATATCGCCGCGCAGGTTGGTGCGGTCGCCGATGATGCGGATGCGGACGTTTTCGCGGTGGAGTTCAGCCAGATCGCGCCGGATGAAGGCCTTCAGGAGGCCCATGAGGTCGTTGACCTCGGCCTCCGGCCGCGACCAGTTTTCCGAGGAAAAGGCATAAAGCGTGAGATAGCTGATGCCGAGGTCGCCGGCCGCGCGCACCGTTTCGCGCACGGCCTCCACGCCCTTGCGATGCCCCATGGAGCGCGGCAGGCCCCGGGCCTTCGCCCAACGCCCGTTGCCATCCATGATGATGGCAACATGCTTCGGCGGGCAGATCATGTGACGGTCGGACATCGGATGCCTTGGCTTTGGACTCAGATCGTGGCCTGTAGCCTAGACCTGCATGATTTCCTTTTCCTTGTCGGCGAGCAAGCGGTCGACTTCGGAAATCGTTTCGTCCGTCATCTTCTGAACTTTTTCCGAAAGGCTGCGGCTTTCGTCCTGCCCGATGTCGCCGTCCTTCTCCGCCTTTTTCAGAGCGTCCATGCCGTCGCGGCGCACGTGGCGCACGGCAACCTTGCTCTTTTCGGCGTAATCATGGGCGAGCTTGACGAGCGAGCGGCGGCGCTCTTCGTTGAGTTCGGGCAGCGGAATGCGCAGGTTCTGGCCGTCCACGATCGGGTTCAGCCCAAGATTGGACTCGCGGATGGCGCTGTCGACCGCCCGGACCATGCCCTTGTCCCAGATGGACACGGCCAGCATGCGGGGCTCGGGCACGGAGATGTTGGCAACCTGGTTCAGCGGCATGCGCGAACCATAGGCCTCGACCGTCACCGTATCGAGAATGTTCGGCGAGGCGCGGCCGGTGCGCAGCGACGCGACGTCGTTCTTGAATGCCGAAACGGCGCCGTCCATGCGGCGCTTGATTTCCTTGAGATCGATATCCTGGCTCATATCCTGCACTCCCTGTCGGTCATGGCGGGCCGTGAAACCGGCCAGCCTCTCTCCGGTCCTGTAATTGATTGTCTCAGTTGTCGGTCACGATGGTGGCGCGACCGCCGCCGGTCAAGATTTCCGCGAAACCACCCTTCTCGTGGATGGAGAAGACGATGATCGGAATGGCGTTTTCACGCGCCAGCGCCACCGCGGCAACGTCCATGACGGCAAGGCCCTTTTCCAGCACTTCGCTGTGGGTCAGGCGATCGAAGCGCGTGGCATCCGGCACTTTCTTGGGGTCTGCCGAATAGATGCCGTCCACCTGCGTGCCCTTGAAGATCGCCTCGGCACCCATTTCGGCCGCGCGCAGCGCTGCGGCGCTATCGGTGGTGAAGAAGGGATTGCCGGTGCCGCCGGCGAAGATGACCACGCGACCGAGGCCGAGATGATAAAGCGTGGCGCGCTGCGAGAAGCTTTCGCAGATCTCCGGCATGGCAATCGCCGAGAGAACGACGGTATCGATGTCCAGCTTGCGCAGGGAGGTCGCGAGCGCCAGCGCGTTGATGACGGTGGCGAGCATGCCCATGTGGTCGCCGGTCACGCGGTCACCGCCCTTGGACGCAACGGCAACGCCCCGGAAGATATTGCCGCCGCCGACGACGACGCCGACCTCGACGCCCATGGCGCGCGCTTCGGCAATATCGGAGGCGATCCTGTCGGCCACGGCAACATCGATACCGAAGCCCTGGCTGCCCATCAGCGCCTCACCGGAAGCCTTCAGCAGCACGCGCTTGTAGAGAGGTTTGCCCGCCATGGTAACTCCTTGAATGAAAACGCGCCGAGCGCCGAAACTTAAAAGTCGATCGGCCGGCGCGGTCGCACCCGAGGGGTTCCGGGCGGCCAGCGCGACCGGAGCGGGACACAGGCTGCATCCGCTCCGAAAATGCCCGATACACGAAGGGCACCGCGTTGTCACGCGATGCCCTCTGCATTTCCGTAAAGATGAAGGGGAAATCAGCCCTTGGCGACAGCAGCCACTTCGGCTGCGAAGTCGGAGGCTTCCTTCTCGACGCCTTCGCCGAGCAGCAGGCGAGCCATGCCCTTGACGGCGATCGGCGCGCCAACGGTCTTTTCGGCTTCCTTGATGGCAGCTTCAACCGTCAGGTCGGGGTTGATGACGAAAGCCTGCGAGAGAAGGGCGACTTCCTCGAAGAACTTGCGCATGCGGCCTTCCACCATCTTCTCGATGATGTTGTCCGGCTTGCCCGAGGCGCGGGACTGCTCGATGAACACGTTGCGCTCGCGCTCGGCGACAGCGGCATCGACTTCGTCAGCGCGCACGGCCAGCGGGTTGGTGGCGGCGATGTGCATGGCAACCTGGCGGCCGATGGCGTTCAGCGCATCCTTGTCGCCGGTCGATTCGAGCGCGACGAGAACGCCGAGCTTGCCGAGGCCGTCGGCAACGGCATTGTGGATGTACGTCGCGACGACGCCGTCGGTGACGGAGAGCGACGCGGCACGGCGCAGCGTCATGTTCTCGCCGATGGTGGCGATTGCGTCGGTGATGGTGTCGTGAACCGACTTGCCGGTCGCCGGATACTGGGCAGCGCTGATGGCTTCGACGGAACCGTCGGTGGAGAGCGCAACCTGGGCGACGCCGCGGACGAGGTCCTGGAAGGCATCGTTACGGGCAACGAAGTCGGTTTCGGAGTTGATTTCGACGACAACGGCCTTGGTGCCGGCCGAAGCGACGCCGATGAGGCCTTCGGCAGCCGTGCGGCCCGACTTCTTGTCGGCCTTGGCGATGCCCTTGGCGCGCAGCCAGTCGATGGCGGCTTCCATGTCGCCATTGGTCTCGGCGAGTGCCTTCTTGCAATCCATCATGCCTGCGCCGGTCTTTTCGCGCAGTTCCTTCACGAGAGCAGCAGTGATTTCAGCCATTGTGTGCCTCTTTAGACTGTTGGGCGGCCGTACGATGCGTGTCGGCTGCCGGAAGAGAGTGAGCCGGGATTTGCCCGGTCTGTATGACGGCGTGATGACCGAGTGTCCCACACCTGCCGCGCTTGGCGTCCGCTGGCGGCTCGCCGCGGCGGTGCCGTCGCTTACAAAAAGCGGAAGGCCGTTCACCCTTCTCGGACGCAAACGGCCTTCCGACACATGATCAGGTTCGTGAGAACCCGAGCTATCAGGCCTCGGCGGCTTCTTCGAGAGCCGGCTCGATCGGGGCTTCGGCGGAGGCGCCGATATCGCGACCAGAGGCGCCCTGCTGGCGAGCGATGCCGTCGATGGCAGCGCGCGAGATCAGGTCGCAGTAAAGAGCGATGGCGCGCGAGGCGTCGTCATTGCCCGGGATCGGGTAGTCGATCAGGTCCGGATCGCAGTTCGAGTCGATGATAGCAACGACCGGGATGCCCAGGCGCTTGGCTTCTTCGATCGCGATCTTTTCCTTGTTCGTGTCGATGATGAACATCAGGTCCGGAACGCCGCCCATATCGCGGATACCGCCCAGCGCACGCGACAGCTTTTCGCGTTCGCGCTCGAGGTTCAGGCGTTCCTTCTTGGAGTAGCCCGAGCCTTCGGAAGCCAGGATCTCGTCGAGCTTGCGCAGGCGCTGGATCGAGTTGGAGATCGTCTTCCAGTTGGTCATCATGCCGCCGAGCCAGCGGGCGTTGACGTAGTACTGGGCCGAACGCTTTGCAGCGTCAGCAATGATTTCCGAAGCCTGGCGCTTGGTGCCGACGAAAAGAACGCGGCCGCCCGAAGCGACGGTGTCGGACACGACCTGCAGAGCGCGGCTCAGCATCGGAACCGTCTGGGCGAGGTCGATGATGTGGACGTTGTTGCGGTCGCCGAAGATGTACGGCTTCATCTTCGGGTTCCAGCGGTGGGTCTGGTGGCCGAAGTGAACACCAGCTTCCAGAAGCTGGCGCATGCTGAAATCAGGCAATGCCATGCCTTTTTCTCCTTTTCCGGTTGAACCTCCGCGGGGCGAACAGCCCAGGCAACCGCCCGAGCCACCGGCGGAACCCGACGGATTTCTCCCGTCAGACCCCATGCCCTACGTGTGGAATGGCGTGGCCCCTAAAGGATAAGAGCCGCAAAAGCAAGAGGTGCCGGCAAATTTGGTCTATTTGCACTCGGCCAGCTTGAAGACTTCGAGGTCGGCGAGCTTGCCCGACAGCACGAAGTCACCGTAGTCCATCGTCAGATCGCGGATGATGCCGTTGTCGTAGAGCTTGAACGACATGCGGTAGAGCGGCAGGCCATCGCCGGCCTTGTCGTCGTTGTAGTAGGCGATGGTCACCGGCCAGTATTCGGCTTCGGCAAACTGCCCGGCCTTGGCGGCGTCGGGCTCGCCGGCCACCGGCTTGGTGCGCTTTCCGACCATCGTGGTGGTCAGGAGCGTGCGATCCCCCGAATCGGAGCCGTCGAAGATGCGCGATTCGAAGAAGGTGTCGCCGCGGCGGGCGTGATCGAGCACGTCCAGCATGTGCTCGGTGGGGAAGCGGCTTTCCGCCAGATCGACTTCCTTCTTGTCCGGCGCGCTCAGTTCGACCCGCACACCGTCCTTGTCGTCATGGGCGAGCCCGCGCACTTCCTTGTCCAGCTGCTCGTCGGTGAAGGAGCGGCTGAGGAAGCGGAAATTGCCGTTCTTCAGGTCTTCGAAGGTGGTGGTCTGGAGGTCCGTCATCCGGCTGTCTTCGCCCGTGTCCACCTTGGTGACGAAGCGGAAGGACACGGTATAGCCCTCGCAGGCCGAGCCGTTGAATTCGTAGACCATGCGGCCATACATGCCGGAAATGCCGGAACGTTCCGAGGCATCCTTGAGTTCGAGGTCGTAGACGGCGCGGTGCGGCATGAGCAGGCCGGAGGCTTGCGCTGCGGCTGGGCGTGCCGGCATGACATAGCCGAGCGTGGCACACGTGAGCGCTGCGACGATCGATGTCCGCAACATCGGTTTCCTCCTGTCGTCCGGGCAAGGGATGCGCTAAGACCATCACCTGACTCCCTGACGGGAGGCAAGGTTCCGGCAAACGCAGCCGTCAAAGCGCCTGCATGCCGGATTTCCGATAAAATGACAACATCTCTGGAGCACCCCATGTCCGATGTGATCGATGCCCTTCTCGCCGAACTCGGGATCACGCTGCCCGTGGCCGCAGCGCCGGCCGCCAATTACGTGCCGTGGGTCATCAGTGGTTCGCACCTCTACATCTCCGGACAGCTGCCGATGGAAGACGGCAAGATCGCGGTGACCGGCCATCTCGGCCGCGACGTCAGCGTCGCGGAAGGCCAGCGGGCGGCGGAACTGTGCGCCATCAACATTCTCTCGCAGGCCAAGGCGGCGCTCGGCGGCGATCTCGGCCGTGTGCGCCGCGTCGTCAAGCTCAACGGTTTCGTTGCTTCGGACCCGGCCTTCATCGAACAGCATCTCGTCATCAACGGCGCGTCGAACCTGATCGCCAAGGTGCTCGGCGATGCCGGCAAGCATGCACGTGCGGCGGTCGGCATGGCCTCGCTTCCCTTCAATGCCGCCGTCGAGATCGACGCCGTCATCGAAATCGCCTGAGGCACTCATGCGCGACATTTCCTGGCTGAAGGCGCAGCCGATTGCGCATCGCGGCTATCACGACCTGAACCGGACGGTGTGGGAAAACACGCTGTCTGCGGCACGGCGCGCGGTCGAGAAGGGCTTCGCGATCGAATGCGACCTGCACTACACGGCCGACAGCGTGCCGGTGGTCTTCCACGATGACGACCTGCAGCGGCTTTGCGGCATCAGGGGCGACGTCAGGGCCCGCACGGCCGGCGAACTCGGCCTGCTGTCGATCGGTGGCACGACGGACAAGGTGCCGACGCTGCGCCAGCTTCTGAAAACGGTGGGCGGCAAGGTGCCGCTTGTCATCGAGCTCAAGGGCCGCGAGGGCGACGACGAAGGCTTTGCCGAATCGGTGCTCGACGAGCTGGAAGGCTACAAGGGGCAAGTCGCGCTGATGAGCTTCGACCACTGGCTGCTCAAGGACCTGAAGGCTCTCGGCGCGCCCTACCCGCTCGGCCTGACCGCCGAAGGATCGAGCCCGGAGACCTTCTTCGTCCACGAGGAAGCCATGCAGCTCGGCCTGGATTTCATCTCCTATTTCTACGGCGATCTGCCCAACAGCTTCATCAGCAAGGAAAAGACCCTTGGCCGCACCATCATCACCTGGACGGTGAGGGATGAAAACGCCATGCGCCATACCTATCTCCATGCCGACCAGATGACGTTCGAGGGTTTCGACCCGACGGAGATGCCGACCGCGTGACAGAGGGCGATCTTACGCTGCATGTCGAAACGAGCTTCGCGGAGATCCGCGAGGCGGAGTGGCAGACACTCGCCGGTGCGCGGCCGGGCGCGCCCGGCTACAACCCTTTCATCTCGCACGCTTTTCTATCTGCGCTGGAAGAGTCTGGCTCGGCGGATGCCGACACCGGCTGGCTTGGACAGCATCTCATGCTGAGGGATGGCGACGGGCAGCTGATCGGGGCGCTGCCCTGCTATCTGAAATCCCACAGCCAGGGCGAATATGTCTTCGACCACGCCTGGGCAGATGCCTTCCAGCGTGCCGGCGGGCGCTACTATCCGAAGCTCCAGTCCTGCGTGCCGTTCACGCCAGCCACGGGCCCTCGCCTTCTTTCGCGGTCAGCAGACGGCGCGGATGCGCAGGTCGTGCGCCTTTCGCTCGCCGAGGGGCTGAAGACGCTGGCGGATCGGCTCAAAGTCTCGTCCGCCCACACGACCTTCTTGCCCGAGGCGGAGATGGCGGCGTTCGAGGCAGCCGGCTATCTGCATCGCACCGACCAGCAGTTTCACTTCACCAATGACGGCTATGGCTGTCACGACGACTTTCTCGCGACCCTTGCCTCGCGCAAGCGCAAGGGCCTGAAGCGGGAGCGCCGCGACGCGGTTGCAAACGGCATCACCATCGACTGGCTGACCGGGCGTGATCTCACCGAGGAGATCTGGGACCAGTTCTACGCCTTCTACATGGATACCGGCAGCCGCAAATGGGGCCGGCCATACCTCACACGGTCCTTCTATTCGCTGATCGGCGAGCGCATGGCCGACGACATCCTTCTCGTCATGGCGAAGCGCGGCGGGCGCTACATTGCCGGGGCCATCAACTTCATCGGAGCCGATGCGCTTTATGGCCGCCATTGGGGCTGTATCGAGGATCACCCCTTCCTGCATTTCGAGGTCTGCTATCACCAGGCCATCGACTTTGCGATCGACCGCAAGCTGAACCGCGTCGAAGCGGGCGCCCAGGGCGAGCACAAGCTGGCCCGCGGCTATATGCCCGTCACCACCCATTCCGCCCACCACATCGCCCATCCGGGCCTGCGCCGTGCCGTAGCCGATTATCTGGAGCGCGAGCGGCGCGAGGTGGAGGCGGTTTCCGACATGCTTTCCGAGCACGGACCCTTCCGGCGCGGCGAGCGCGAACAGGACTGAAAGCAAGGACAACACCCATGGCAGACCACGACTACGACGACGGCAATATCTTCGCGAAGATTCTCCGGGGCGAGATCCCCTGCCACAAGGTCTACGAGACCGACGATGTGCTGGCCTTCATGGATGTGATGCCGCAGGCGGAGGGCCACTTGCTCGTCATCCCCAAGACGCCGTCTCGCAACATTCTCGATGCGACCGACGCGACGCTGGCGCCGCTGATCGCGGCCGTCCGCAAGCTTTCGGTGGCGGCCAAGGAGGCCTTCGAGGCGGACGGAATCACCATCATGCAGTTCAACGAGGCGCCGGCCGGACAGTCGGTCTTCCACCTGCATTTCCACGTCATTCCGCGCAAGGACGGGATTGCGCTTTCGCCCCATAGCGGCCGGATGGCCGACAATGCCGTTCTCGCCGCCCATGCCGAGAAAGTGCGTCAGGCGCTTTGAGCCGAGCTGAGGCTCAAACCCATCTTGCTGCCAGGATCGGTGATTCCGCCGTGACAGCCGTCACGCGGCGCAACACAGAGCGTGCCACGAAATAGGCGAGCGCGAAGACCGCCATGCCACCGGCGATGTCCACGAGATGGTGCCCGCCCTGGGCCAGCGTTGCCGGCAGCATGACGAGGTTCAGCGCGTAGAGGGTGGCCCTTGCCGGCCACCAGCGCGGCGCAAAGACGACAGCGAGGCAAGCCATGACGATGTGGAAGGAGGGAAAGGCGATGAGACCCATCATTTCCCTGGGATTGATGATGGACGGTCCTTCCGCGGCGAGTCTGAGCAGTTCGCGGCCGTAGGCCGGCGTGACCGCAAGAGGAATGGAGGCCTCGACCCAGTCCGGCAAGGTCGCGTAGGCCTTGGCGCCGAAACTCGGGAAGCAGGCCCAGAAGATGATCGACAGGAGTGCCGCCGTCATGCCCGTCAACATCAGATGGTGCAGGCGCTCGATCCGGTCGCTAAATGCCCACCAGGCGTGAATGAAGATCAACTGGACGAGCGACGTGCCGTAGACGATGTTGAGGGCAATGCCCAGCCAGGGATGCCGTGCCGTTGCCGTGACGAACGTCGCCCAGTCATATCCGAGAGCCGCATCGATACGGATGAGCAGCGGATCGATCGGCGCCAGCGGATTGGGCAGGAAAACGTAGTTGAACGTCGCGCCGGCCAGCGTAAAGAGGATGAACAGCCCAACGGCCATGAGGACATGCGCCAGCCGCTTGTCGCGTTCGCAGAAGCGGTAGATCTGCGCCAGCATGACGAGCCCGCAGCCGCAGGTGAGGCAAAGAAGCATGGACCCGAGGTCGAAACCGACACCGCGCGCGGCAAGAACGGCGCAACTGACGACCAGCAGACTGGCGGTCATCACTAGGATCACACGTTCGATCGGCAAGAGAAGCACAACCCAGCCCCTTCCCTTTTGACGTCCTCTGTCGATCGGTACGTGTCACGCAGCCGTCACAGGCACGCCATCCTGCAAGCACCAAGGGGTCGCAGCCCAGCCCCGGGCAACGAGACCCCCGCCATCTGATGCTTGCAGCGTGCAAAAGAGAATCTAAGAAAATGCGAAAGAATGATGGTTAGATTTCGCGCGAATATGGCAGTGACTTGTTTACCATAGCGCCGAGATCCTCAGCTTTCTCATTCTCTGCAATATCGAGTAATGGAGGCAATCGCTGATCGCAGTGCCTTGCCGCGCGTTATCATCCGATCCCTGCGCGAGACGCGGCGCTAAAGCTGGCGCGAGGCCAGCCGGCCGTCAAACCGAGGTCTAAGGGTCTGCGTCACGACGATGAGGCGTTCGGCGCACATGCGGGCTACCAGAAAGACGGCGATGCCCCCGCCAATGTCGACAAGATGATGTCCGCCCTGCACGAGAACGGCCGGAAACATGAGCAGGTTCAAACCGTAGAAGAACAGGCGGAGCGGCAGGACGCGCGGCGCGAAGGCCAGCGACATGCATGCCATCACCGTATGGAATGATGGAAAGGCTATCAGCCCGATCATCTGGCTGGGATCAATGACATCAGGGCCGTCTGCAGCGATACGGAGCAGCTCGCGCCCATATGCAGTTCCGCCAGCAACGGGAATTGTCTGCTCGACCCATCCCGGCAAATTTGCGTAGCTCAGTGCTCCAAAGCTTGGGAACAGGACCCAAATGACCATTGCGAACGCAAATGCGATCATTCCCGACAGCATCATCAAGTGAAGTTGCGTCGCGTCACCGCGAAAGCCGAACCAGCAGTTCAGGAACACAAGCTGCAACAGGGAACTTGAGTAGACGAAGAACAGGACATGCCCGATCCAGGGATGAGTCGCTGCAAAGGTGACGGTGGTCGCCCAGTCGTAGCCAAGCATGGCGTCGATGCGGATCAGGAATGGATCGATCGGCGGAAAGGCGATGGGCAGAAAGACGTAGTTGAAGATGCTGCCGGCCAGCGTGAAAAGGATGAAGAGGCCGGTCGAGACCGCGGCAAGCGCAATCCTGTCAGAGCGGCCGGAGACCCGATAGAAAAGGCCGATCGCAATCGGCACCGCACCGGCGATGAGACATGCACCGATCCTGTCCAGGGCGAAGGCAACCCCGTCGAGCCACAGCACGAAGCAGCTGCCACAAAACAGCAGCGTGATGACGATCAAAATCCATCGTTCCAACGGCAGGAAGAGCATTGCCGAATTCCAAACCCCTCGCGGTGCACGCTGACCATGCCAAGATGCCGTGAAGGCGCTTAAGGAAGCTTGAATGTAGGCTCGGGTCGGCCTGATCCCCCGTCAGAACCCCAGCCACCACAGCCCGAGCGCGAGAGTGGCGATTGCCGTCGCGATTCCGACCGGCGGGCGGCGACCGAAGGCGAAGAAAGCGGCGGCACCGGCGGCGATCGCCCCCACACGCAGCCATGCCGGTGAGTGCTCCAGCGTTCCCGTCGGGAAAAGGATGAGCTTCGCGACGACGGCGGCCACCAGTGCGGTGGCGACAGCGCGCACCCAATTGAGCGCTTCGGAGGTTTCGTCAAGGCGATTTCCGGCGACGACGCCGAGCCAGCGCCAGATGTCGGTCGCGAGAAAGCCGGCAATGGCAATGAACACGAAACCCCACCAATTGTCCGCCCACGTCCAACTCATGCTTCGCCCTCCGGTTCTGTCGTCCTTGTCGGCAGTCCAGCGGCGAGCTTGCGTCCCTCCCGCTGCCGCATCGCCCGTTCGATCGCCCAGGCGATCGTCCCGCCACCGATGCCGGTGATGAGGATATCGATCTCGGGCGCAAGCAACGTGGCGACAGGGCCCATGATCAGGCCGACGACGAGCGCGACGTGGATGACACGCTGGCGCGCGGAGGCCCAGATGGAGGCCAGGAAGTAGACCGGCGTCAGGAAGAAGAGGCAGCCGGCAAGGATCGGCGGAAAGGTGACGACGAGATTGTAGACGATGCCGACAAGGATCATGTTGGCGAGGACCAGCGTGATGCCGAGGCCGGCGCAGAAAACCACGCGCCGCTCCCGCGGAACCTCCGGCACGCGTTGCATGGCATAGACCCAGGCCGTGATCGCGACCGTATGGGAAAGGGCGAGCAGACTGAGCGTGCGGGTCTTCTCCCCCCGGATTTCGGGCACGAGGGCAGCCACCATCGGCATCATGCGGATCGAGGAGAGTGTCACGGCCAGGAAGGCGGCGGCGATGTTGGCACCGCTCGCGATGGAACTGACGAGGATCATTTTGGCCGGAAGCGCCCAGACGATACCCACCATGAAGACCACCTGGTCACGGGGCATTCCCGTCTCGACGCAGAAGGCGGCAAAGCCGACGAAGGACAGCATCAGGATGATGCCCGGAAGGCTGAACAGGCCGGCCGCACCGCGGAAGAACCAGTATCCCGGCGAACCGTCCCTCGTCTCTGTCGTCATGTCACCGGTCTCATTTGCGGTGCGATCCGCATGGGCGCGCCGTCACGCTGCTGGTATCGCTTCGATCCTGTGCCTTGTAGCATCGGCGATCGCCGCGGCAGAAGCAAAAAGCTGCACCGCAACATTCATTATTGCGCAGCTTCCTGTGACACGGACGACGGCTGCAGCATCCTGACCAGCAGGTTTCTGATATGAAAATGCCGGGCACGGGGCCCGGCATTTTCTATTATCCGGCCTCTCGGCCTTACTTCTTGCGCGGCACTTTCGGAACGGTGCTGCCCTTGCGCGGCGGCTCTTCGGGCTTGTCGTCCGGCTCGGCCTTCTTCGCCCGTGCCTTTGCTTCGGCAGCCACCAGCTCCGGCTCGCCCTTGGGCTTGGCGGACTTGCGGGCCGGGCGCACGATTTCCGGCTTCGGCTTGATCGGGGCGGTTTCCGACACGGCTTCCAGCAGAATGCCCTGCTTGCCATCCGGCTTCTCGCCGATCGTGACGCGGACCACGCCGCCCTTCTTCAGCTTGCCGAAGAGGATTTCCTCGGCGAGCGGCTTCTTGATGTTTTCCTGGATGACGCGCGAGAGCGGGCGTGCACCCATCTTCTCGTCGTAGCCCTTCTCGGCAAGCCAGGCGATTGCCTCCGGCGCGAGGTCGAAGGTCACGTTGCGCTCGGCGAGCTGCGATTCGAGCTGCATGACGAACTTCTGCACGACCTGATGGATGACCGGCGTCGGCAGCGAGCCGAAGGGGATCACCGCATCCAGACGGTTGCGGAATTCCGGCGTGAAGAGGCGGTTCAGTGCCTCGACGTCCTCGCCTTCCCGCTTCGACGAACCGAAGCCGATGGCCGCCTTCTGCATGTCGGCGGCGCCCGCATTGGTCGTCATGATCAGGATGACGTTTCGGAAATCGATCTTCTTGCCGTTGTGGTCCGTCAACTGGCCATGGTCCATGACCTGCAGCAGGATGTTGAAGAGGTCCGGGTGGGCCTTCTCGATTTCATCGAGCAGGAGCACGCTGTGCGGATGCTGGTCGATGCCATCCGTCAGCAGGCCGCCCTGATCGAAGCCGACATAGCCGGGAGGTGCGCCGAGAAGCCGCGAGACCGTGTGGCGCTCCATGTATTCCGACATGTCGAAGCGCAGCAGTTCGACCCCGAGCGAGCTTGCGAGCTGCTTGGCGACCTCGGTCTTCCCGACGCCCGTCGGGCCGGAAAAGACGTAGCAGCCAATCGGCTTGTTCGGCTCGCGAAGGCCTGCACGGGCGAGCTTGATTGCCGAGGACAGCGCCTCGATGGCAAGATCCTGGCCGTAGACGACCGAGCGCAGTTCCTTCTCGAGGTTGGCGAGCACCTGCTCGTCATCCTTGGAGACGGTCTTCGGCGGAATGCGAGCCATGGTGGCGATGGTCGCCTCGATCTCCTTTTCGGTGATCAGCTTGCGGCGCTTGCCGGCCGGCAGCAGCATCTGCGCCGCCCCGGTCTCGTCGATCACGTCGATCGCCTTGTCCGGCAGCTTGCGGTCTGAGATGTAGCGGGCGGAAAGCTCCACGGCCGACTTGATCGCCTCGTTGGAGTATTTCAGCTTGTGATAATCCTCGAAATAGGGCTTGAGGCCCTTCATGATCTCGATGGCATCATCGATGGACGGCTCGTTGACGTCGATCTTCTGGAAGCGGCGCACGAGTGCACGGTCCTTCTCGAAGAACTGGCGATATTCCTTGTAGGTCGTCGAGCCGATGCAGCGGATGGCGCCCGACGAGAGCGCCGGCTTCAGAAGGTTCGATGCATCCATCGCGCCGCCAGAGGTGGCGCCGGCACCGATGACCGTGTGGATTTCGTCGATGAAGAGGACGGCGCCCGGATATTCCTCGAGCTCCTTGACGACCTGCTTCAGGCGCTCCTCGAAGTCACCGCGATAGCGGGTGCCGGCCAGAAGCGTGCCCATGTCGAGCGAAAAGATCGTCGCATCCTGCAGGGCTTCCGGCACCTTCTTCTCGATGATGCGCTTGGCCAAACCTTCGGCAATCGCCGTCTTTCCGACGCCGGGATCGCCGACATAGAGCGGATTGTTCTTGGAGCGGCGGCACAGGACCTGGATCGTGCGGCTGACCTCCGCGTGACGGCCGATCAGCGGGTCGATCCGGCCGGTCTTGGCCTTCTCGTTGAGGTTGACGCAATAGGCCGTCAGCGCATCCTGCTGCTTCTTGGCCCCGGCAGCATCTTCCTGCTCACGCTGGCCCTTCGGCTCGGCATCCTGCTCGTCGGCGCCGCGCACCGGCCTGTTTTCGGATGTGCCGGGCCGCTTGCCAATGCCGTGCGAGATGAAGTTGACGGCGTCGTAGCGGGTCATCTCCTGCTCCTGCAGGAAATAGGCCGCGTGGCTCTCCCGTTCGGCAAAGATCGCGACAAGCACGTTGGCACCCGTCACTTCTTCGCGTCCGGAGGATTGCACATGGATCACGGCGCGCTGGATGACGCGCTGGAAACCTGCGGTCGGCTTGGAATCCTCGTCGTAGCCCGTGACGAGATTGGCAAGCTCGTTGTCGACATAGTCGCTGACAGTCTTTCGCAGCGCATCGAGATTGACGTTGCAGGCGCCCATGACGGCGGCGGCATCGCCGTCTTCGATGAGCGCCAGCAGCAGGTGTTCGAGCGTTGCATATTCGTGGTGACGCTCATTGGCAAAGGTGAGCGCCTGGTGCAGTGCTTTTTCAAGGCTTGGTGAAAATGTCGGCACGATCGTTCCTCATTTCTTTTCCATGACGCACTGCAGCGGGTGCTGATGCTGCCGGGCGAAATCCATCACCTGTGTCACTTTGGTCTCGGCAATCTCGTAGGTAAACACGCCGCACTCGCCGACACCATGGTGATGGACATGCAGCATGATTCGTGTCGCCGCCTCGCGGTCCTTCTGGAAGAAGCGTTCGAGGATATGGATGACGAAATCCATCGGCGTGTAGTCGTCGTTGAGCAGCAGGACACGATAGAGGCTTGGCTTGCGGGTCTTGGGCTTGGTGCGCGTGATGACCGAGGTACCGCGACCGGGCGTCTGCCCGTTGCCGTTGTCACCCTCATCCTGCATCCGAACCGGATTGGCCTTCATTGCCCGTCATTCCCTTACCAAGCGCGCCACCGGCTCCTCTGGGAGATTGTCGCCCTTGCGTCGCGTTAAGCCTAAGTTAGGTTCTTTCGTCGCGATTTTAAGACCGTTTGGCCGCACTGCAACGAAATTTACCAGGTTCATGACAGGATCGTTGCACATTCTTGAGCGGGCCTGACCGGGCGAAAAGCCCTGCCACGCGGGCGCTCGCGCATCCCGCCGCACCAAAACAAAAAATGCCGGACGCTAGACGCGACCGGCACACACCGCCTCGGCGGCAAACTCATTTACTCGCGATCCTGGACGCTCAGGCGTCCGGCGCCTCAGGCAGCAACGGCAGCCTTGGCAGCAGCGGTCGCCTTGGCAACCGGCGCTTCGTAGGGCTTGTAGGCGCCCTTGGCGAGGTCGGCATACATTTCGCCGATCTTCTGCGCTTCAGCCACATAGGCTTCGTAGGCGGACTTCGCATAGCTCGTCTGAAGCTCGAAGACGGCCTCGACGCTCTTCACCTTCGACAGCTTGTCGAGGTGGGCGACGCTCTCGTCGAACGACTTCTTGGTGAACTCGGCCGTTTCGGAGGCGATTGCCTGGAAACCCTTGGTCATGGCCGAATAGCTCTTGAGCATGAGATCAAAAGCTTCCTTGCCCTGCTTGTTGGCGTCTTCAAAGTTGAACATTGCGTCACTCCCACGTTGGTAAAACCGATGACCTAGACTTAGGTGCAGCGCACAATTTTGTCAATGTGCAGCGCAATATCCGAATAGCGCGCAAGCATAACATGTTGATGACCCTGTCGTAATTTTTGGGTTCTCCAAGAACGATTGACAGTGTCCGGGCCAGAATTGACAAAAGCCCAGGTTGATTTCTCAACCCGGGCTTTTGTCTTCCATTCGCAATGTCGAATGGACCGATCTCAGAGGTCGATGTCGAGGATCGCCATCGAGAAATTGTAGGAGAGTTCGCCGTCCTCGTCGTCGCGGAAAACCACGCCCAGGAACTCATCCTCCAGATAGACCTCTGCCGATTCGTCCTTCTTGGGGCGCGCCTTGACGGTGATCTTCGGGTTGATGTTGCGCTTGAAATAGGCTTCGAGCTTGCGGATTTCCTCAGGCTTCAACGGTCTTCTCCGTGGGTTTTCATCAATCGGCGCCGCTTGTCGCACGGCGCATGTCGGGCTGTAAACCCCGCCGGAGGGACCGGCCGGCCGCGTCCTCAGATATCGCTGCCGGCGAGAATCTGGTCCATGGAACGCGACGGCTCGGAGCAGCCGGCCTCGCCGACGACGCGGGCCGGCACGCCGGCGACCGTTGTCTTCGGCGGCACCGGTTTCAGCACCACGGAGCCGGCGGCGATCCGCGAGCAATGGCCGATATGGATGTTGCCGAGGATTTTCGCACCGGCGCCGATCAGCACGCCATTGTCAATCTTCGGGTGGCGGTCGGCCCCCTCCTTGCCGGTGCCGCCAAGGGTGACGCCATGCAGGATCGACACGTTGTCGCCGATCGTCGCCGTTTCGCCGACGACCAGTCCGGTGGCATGATCGAGGAAGATGCCGCGGCCGATTCGGGCGGCCGGATTGATGTCGGTCTGGAAGACGCTCGATGCCCGGCTCTGGAGATAAAGGGCAAGGTCACGGCGGCCCTTACCGAGCAGCCAGTGGGCCAGCCGGTGGGTCTGGATGGCATGGAAGCCCTTGAAGTAGAGAACGGGTTCGATGAACCGGGTGCAGGCCGGATCGCGATCGTAGAAGGCCTGGATATCGACGCGCAGGATCGTCGACCATTCCGGCCAGTCTTCGAGCATTTCAAGGAAAGCCTGACGCAACGGGGTCGCGTCCAGATCACGGTGGTCGAGCCGCTCCGCGATGCGATGGATGACGCTTTCCTCCAGCGAACGCTGGTTGATGACGGTGGAATAAAGGAAGGCCGACAGCAGCGGATCGTGATCGGCAGCCATGCAGGCTTCATCGCGCATGCTGTCCCAGATCGGGTCCAGGGCCTGGATGCTGTCGCTGAAGCGAATGTCGCTGATGGCGACCATGGTCGCTCTCCTTCTCACGTTTCCTGCTATCTTCCGGCGCGCCGACAGGTCGCGCATTCCGCAAGCGGCGTTCATCATAGGACAAATCGACCTTGACATAAATGGGCGCGCAAACGCCATCCGCCAGAGCGACTGTCGCCGAAAATTCACGAAAGCGGGTGTTTGGCCAGGAAGGCGATCACCGCGGCCTTGAAGACACGGTCGCCGACCGCCAGCATGTGGTCGCGGCCGGGAATGTCGAGCGCGGTCGCCTGCGGCATCAGGGCGGCGAGCGCCTGCGGCGAGCCGGCAATATCGTCCGTAGTGCCGACCCCGATCAGCGTCGGCGTTGCAATACGGGCGACATCCGCCTCGGTCAAAAGATCGCGCGAGGTCGAGATGCAGGCCGCCAGTGCCTGCCGGTCGCTGCGGGTCTGGTCGGCAAAGGCGCGGAACATGCGGCCGCGGGCATGGGTCACATCGTCGAGCGAGGGCGCCAGGAGCGCGTCGGCAATCGGATCCCAGTCGCCGACCCCTTCCACCATGCCGATGCCGAGACCGCCAAGGATGAGCGTTGCGGGGCGCGCGGGATAAGCGAGCGTCAGGAAGGCCGAGATGCGCGCGCCCATGGAGTAGCCCATCAGATGGAAGCGCCCGAGGCCCAGATGATCGGCCAGCGCCAGCACATCGCCCGCCATGATCTGCGGGCGGTAGGCTTCGGGGTCATGCGGGCGGCTGCTTTTGCCGTGGCCGCGATTGTCGAGGGCGATGACGCGGTAGCCGGCGTCGGCGAGCGTCTTCAGCCAGCCGGGATTGACCCAGTTGACGATCGCGCTGGACGCAAAACCGTGCACGAGGACAATCGGCTCACCGGACGGATCGCCCTCGTCGAAGAAGGCCAGGTCGAGCCCGTCGTGCTGAAAGTGCTCGAAGCGCGGCGTCTTCAGGTCCATGGTCGCATCTCTCCGGTTTGCGCGGCAAGGCGGCTGTCATAAAGCTTCGCGAGGACGGGAAAAAGAGTGAAATCGAAAATCCCGCAAACTGGGAAAAGCCGCCGCTGCGGCATCTTTGGTGCTACACATTGTCTGCGAAGCTGATTATGGTGCGGCGCAAATCGACTTGGGCTGCAGGACGAGTGGCCGCGACGACGGAGAATGAGCATGGCTGGGCACGGTATTCCCCACTTTCAGAACGATGGCGGTCACGCGGTGATCGAGATCGGCGCTAAGGAATTCATGTGCACGGGTGCCTCCTCCCCCTTCGATCACCCGCATATCTTCATCGATATGGGTGACGATAACGAGAAGGTCTGCTCCTACTGCTCGACGCTTTATCGCTACAATCCGGCGCTGAAGATCGAGGATACCGTTCCGGCCGGCTGCACCTATCACATCGCCGCCTGATTTTCTCTCCAGACGAAACGACACGCCATGACGCGCCGTCCGCAGCGGGTTGCCATCATCGGCGCCGGCATTGCGGGGCTTGCGGCTGCGCTTTCCCTGGCGCGCAAGGGCATTGCCGTCGATCTTCATGAACGGGCCGAAGCGCTCCACGAGGTCGGCGCCGGCCTGCAGGTCTCGCCGAATGCCAGCCGCATTCTCGGCGCACTCGGCCTTCTTCCCGCCCTGCAATCGGTCTGGCTTTCGCCGCGCTCCGTCGCGCTGATCGATGGCCGGACACAGCGGACCCTGACCGAGATCGCCACGGGCCCAACGGCCGAACAGCGCTGGGGCGCGCCCTATGGCGCCCTGCACCGGGCAACGCTGCAAAGGGCACTTGCCGACGCCGTCGGGGCGCATGACCTCTGCCACCTCCACCTCGGCCAGGCTATCATGCCGGGCGCCGTCCTCAACGAGCTTGTCCGCGATGCCGATCTGGTGATCGGGGCCGACGGCGTCTGGTCGCGGCTGCGCGCATCCGTGCCCAGCGCTGGAACGGCTGATTTCAGCGGCTATGTTGCCTTCCGCATCACCCTCCCCTTCGCGACGGCACCGGCGTGGATCGCGCGTGACCGGGTCAGCGCCTTCGTCGGCCCCGGCGCGCATCTCGTGGCCTATCCGCTCGTGGATGCCGGGCTGGTGAATGTGGTGGCGATCGTCGCCGGTCTCTCGGCTCCGGCAGCGTGGGATGCTGCCGCCGACGCGGCGATGCGCGCCAGGCTCGCTCGCGCCTTTGCGGGCTGGCATGCCGACATTGCTGGCTGGGTCGGCGCGCAGGCAGCCGGGCCCCTGCTCTGCTGGCCGCTTTACGGCGTCGGGGAAGGCCGCTGGTACGATGACCGCCGGTTGATGCTGATCGGCGATGCGGCGCATGCCATGACGCCCTTTGCGGCACAGGGGGCGGCCATGGCGATCGAGGACGGGTACGAGCTTGCCGAAGCCGTCAGCGCCGACGGCGACACGCTTGCGGAGCGCCTGCGGCGCTTCGAGCGGCAGCGGCGCGAGCGCGTGGCGCGGGTGCGCGGACGCGGCGCCTTCAACAGTTTCGCCTATCACGCCCGCGGTCCGGTCAGGATCGCCCGCGACATCGTCTTCGGACTGACCCCGCCAGATCGGCTCGCCGCCGGGCTGGACTGGCTCTACGGCTACCGCGCCACAGGACTTTAGAGCGACGCTCGATCTGACGGCATCAGATCGGCGCTCTAAGGGCTCGTTTTTAAAGCATAATCTTGTCGATCCTCGTTTCACTCCGGTCGGATTATGCTCTAGACAGCCGACGCCGCAGCGAGACCCGCTTCGATGTCGCGCCTGATATCGGCGACATCCTCCAGACCGATCTGCAAGCGGATCACCGGGCCCTCTTCCGGGACCTTCGTCACCTTGCGATCGCTTAGCCCCACATGCACCGCCAGTGATTCGTAGCCGCCCCAGGAATAGCCGAGGCCGAAGAGCCGCAGCGCATCCAGGAAAGCATGGGCGCGCGGCTTGAACCGATCGGCCGACGGTGCCTTCAGCACGAAGGAGAAGATGCCGCTGGAGCCCTTGAAGTCGCGCTTCCAGAGGGCATGGCCGGGAAAACTCTCGAGTGCGGGATGCAGGACGCGGGCGACCTCGTCGCGCGTTTCCAGCCAGCGGGCGATCTCGAGCGTGCTCTGCTGGTGGCGCTCCAGGCGGATGCCCATGGTGCGCAGCCCCTTCAGCACCTGGTAGCTGTCATCCGGCGAGCCGCAGATGCCGAGCGTGATGGACGCCTCCTTCAGCCGCGACCAGGTCTCGCGATTGGCCGAGACAGTGCCCATGAGGATGTCGGAATGGCCGGCCGGATATTTCGTGGCCGCATGGATGGAGATATCCACACCGTGGTCGAGCGGCCTGAAGAAAAGCGGCGTCGCCCAGGTATTGTCCATGGTCACGACCGCGCCGCCGGCATGGGCAATGCGCGAGACGAGGCCGATATCCTGCATCTCGAAGGTGTTCGAGCCCGGCGCTTCCGTATGCACGAGGCGGGTATTGGGACGCATCAGGGCGGAAAGCCCTTCGCCGAGCGCCGGATCGTAATACTCCACCTCGATGCCCAGCCGGGTCAACATGGTGTCGCAGAAGTGCCGGGTCGGCGCGTAGACCGAATCGACGATCAGCGCATGGTCACCCGCCGAGAGGAAGGCGAGGAAGGGGACGGTCACTGCTGCCAGCCCGCTTGGCACGATGATCGTGCCGGCCGAGCCCTCAAGCGCGTCCATCGCCTCCGTCAGCGCATCCGTGGTCGGCGTGCCGCGCGTGCCGTAGGTGTATTTCTGCGCGCGCGTTTCCATGGCGCGGGCATTGGGGAAAAGCACGGTGGACGCATGCACGACGGGCGGGTTGACGAAGCCGTGGTAGTCGGCCGGATCCGGTCCGATATGGGCCAGTTGCGTGTTGACGCCCGCCTCCCGGAAAAACTCAGACTTGTCCGCCATGCCGCTTCCTTCCTGTGCGCCCCAGGCCCGCCTCTTTCACGTCTTCGCGAGACACGGCCCTGCTTCAAATCGGCGCTGACTTTTGAGCAGGCGGCCGGACCGGGTCAAGGCCTGCAGCCGACACGGATTGTCACCGATACAGTCCTGCAAGCGCTATGGATGCACAAATAGACACCAACTGCCTAAATTGCATGCATTCACAGGGTTTCATGCATCTTCTGAGGGCATTTGCGAGCGGTGGCACTAAAATTCGGCATTAATGCTTGACCGTGCCTGCGTTTGCGCCTTGAAATATGGTCACTCGCGCCAGGAGGGTGGCGGGGGCTGCGGGCCTGAGACCGGGTGTCTCGGCAGGCAGGACGCAATTCAACGACAAAGATAAAGGCTCAATGATGGCTAAGAAAATTCTCTCGACGCTGATCGGCGCGGCCGTGCTGGGAATGGGCGCGCAGGCCGCGTCCGCCGGCACGCTGGACGACGTGAAGGCGAAGGGCTTCGTTCAGTGCGGCGTCAACGGCTCCAACCTCGCCGGCTTCGGCGCCCAGGATTCGTCCGGCAACTGGACCGGTCTCGACGTCGATCTCTGCAAGGGCATTGCAGCCGCCATCTTCGGCGATGCGACCAAGGTGAAGTTCACCCCCCTTTCGGCCAAGGACCGTTTCCCTGCGCTGCAGTCCGGCGAAATCGACATCCTCGCCCGCAACACGACCTGGAGCGCCAGCCGCGACAGCCAGCTCGGCTTCGACTTCCGCGCCATCAACTACTATGATGGCCAGGGCTTCATGGTCCGCAAGGATCTCGGCGTGAACTCGGCGCTTGAGCTCAACGGCGCCTCGATCTGCGTCCAGTCGGGCACGACGACCGAGCTCAACCTCGCCGACTACTTCCGCGCCAACAAGATCGAGTTCAAGCCGGTGGTCTTCGAACAGCAGAGCGAAGCCGACGCCGCCTACAAGGCCGGCCGCTGCGACGCCTACACCACGGATGCTTCGGGCCTCTACTCGATCCGCCTGAAGATGGACAATCCCGACGATCACGTCGTCCTGCCGGAAATCATCTCCAAGGAGCCGCTCGGCCCGGCCGTTCGCGGCAATGATTCCAAGTGGTTCGACGTGGTTTCCTTCACGCATTACGCCATGGTGACGGCTGAGGAATTCGGCATCACCCAGGCAAATGTCGAGGAAATGAAGAAGTCGGAAAACCCCGACATCAAGCGCTTCCTGGGCGAGGAAGCCGACAGCACCATCGGCGCCGATTTCGGCCTGCCGAAGGACTGGGCCGTGCAGATCATCAAGGCCGTCGGCAATTACGGCGAAGCCTTCGAGCGCAATGTCGGCGAAGGCTCGCCGCTGAAGATCAAGCGTGGCCTCAACGCGCTGTGGAACAAGGGCGGCCTGCAGTACGCTCCGCCGATCCGCTGATCCTCGGCGATCGATACCAGGAGGGACGGCGCCAGCGCCGCCCCTCCTTCCAATAAGGGCCCGGTACAAGGGCTTGGCTTGATACAGGGGAAAAGAATGGCAGCGACCGACGCCCACAATCCGGGCGGGACGGAACGACCTTCCGTATCGCTTATCTACAATCCTGCACTGCGCAGCGTCCTCTATCAGGTCGTGACGCTCGCCATCATCGTCTGGGCGGTCTATTTCGCCGCGACCAACGTCATCCAGAACCTCGCGCGGGCCAACATGACGGCGGGCTTCGGCTTCCTCAACAGCCGCGCCGGCTTCGACATCGCGCAGACGCTGATTGCCTACACACCCGACGACACCTTCTTCCGGGCGCTGGAGGTCGGTCTTCTCAACACGCTGCTGGTTTCCTTCTGGGGCATCATCACGGCGACCATCGTCGGCCTTCTGGTCGGTATCGGGCGCCTGTCCAACAACTGGCTGATCGCCAGACTCTGCACGGCCTATGTGGAACTCTTCCGCAACCTGCCGCCGCTGCTTGTCATCTTCTTCTGGTATCTCGGCGTTCTCGCCCTGCTGCCCACGGTGCGCGAACTGTTCCAGACCATCAAGGACAATCCTGACAAGATCTTCTTCCTCAGCAATCGCGGCCTTTACATGCCGGCCCCGGTCTTCGGCGAGGGTTTCTCTTTCGTCGTCTATGCGCTGATTGCCGGCATCGTCGCGGCGATTGCATTTGCGATCTACGCCGGCAAGCGGCAGTTGGCGACCGGCCACCGCCCGCCGGTGCTTCCCGTCAACATCGCGCTCATCGTCCTGCCGCCGCTTCTGGTTTTCCTGGCGCTCGGCATGCCGCTCAGCTTCGACTATGCCATTCCCGGCAATTTCAACATGCGCGGGGGTATGTCGATCGGGCCGGAATTCATCGCGCTCTATCTGTCGCTTTCGCTTTATACCGCCTCGTTCATCGCCGAGATCGTGCGTGGCGGTATCCGCGGCATTTCGCGCGGCCAGACGGAGGCCGCCTTCGCACTCGGCCTGCGTTCGGGCCATGCCACGCGGCTCGTCGTGCTGCCGCAGGCGATGCGGATCATCATTCCGCCGCTGACCTCGCAATATCTGAACCTCATCAAGAACTCCTCGCTTGCTGTTGCCGTGGGCTATGCGGATCTGGTCGCCGTCGGCGGCACGATCCTCAACCAGTCGGGACGCTCGATCGAGATCATCGCGATCTGGATGCTGATCTATGTGTCGATCAGCCTCACGACCTCGCTGTTCATGAACTGGTTCAATGCCAAGATGGCCCTGGTGGAGCGCTGAGATGACGGACCAGAACACTTCCTTTGTCCGCCGTGACTTCATCGCACCCGCAGCGCCGCCCACCAGCGATGCCTCCGCCTTCGGCTGGGTGCGGCGCAATCTCTTCGCCACGCCAGTGGATGGCGCACTGACAATCATCGCGGCACTCGCCATCCTCTGGTATCTGCCGCCGGCCATCCACTGGCTGTTCATCTCCGCCGTCTGGACCGGCGCCGACCGCGCCGCCTGCACCACCGTGGTCGCCGGCGGTATCCAGCCGGAAGGCTGGAGCGGCGCCTGCTGGGCCTATGTGGGCGACCGCTTCGTGCAGTTCATGTTCGGTTCCTACCCGCGCGACCAGCTGTGGCGGCCACTGACGGTGCTGGTGATCGCCGTGGCGCTGCTCGTGCCGCTGCTGATGCCGAAGGTGCCGCGCAAGGGGCTGAATGCGATCCTGCTTCTCGTCGTGATGCCGGTCATCGCCTTCTTCCTGCTGCTCGGCGGCTCCTTCGGCCTTTCCTATGTCGAGACCTCGCTGTGGGGCGGGCTGATGGTGACGCTGATCCTGTCCTTCGTCGGCATCGTCGTTTCCTTCCCGCTCGGCATCCTTCTGGCGCTCGGGCGCCGGTCGCAGATGCCGATCATGAAGACGGTCTGCGTCGCCTTCATCGAGCTGATCCGCGGCGTGCCGCTGATCACGGTTCTCTTCATGGCGAGCGTGGTTCTGCCGCTCTTCCTGACGCCGGGCAACAACATCGACAAGTTCCTGCGCGCCCTCATCGGCGTATCCATCTTTGCCTCCGCCTATATGGCGGAAGTCATCCGCGGCGGTCTGCAGGCCATTCCGAAGGGACAGTACGAGGCAGCCGATGCGCTGGGCCTCAGCTACTTCCACAAGATGACCTTCATCATCCTGCCGCAGGCCATCAAGCTCGTCATTCCCGGGATCGTGAACACCTTCATCGGCATGTTCAAGGATACCTCGCTCGTCGCCATCATCTCGATGTACGACCTGCTCGGCATCGTGAAGGCGAGCTTCAACGATCCCACCTGGGGCACGCCCGTCACACCCTTGACCGGGTTGATCTTTGCGGGTTTCGTGTTCTGGATCTTCTGCTTCGGCATGTCGCGCTATTCGCTCTTCATCGAGCGACGCCTCGACACCGGCCACAAACGATAACCAAAGGGGAAAACAATGGCTGAAGCCTCCCGCAAACTGAACGTCTCGGCAACGGAAGTCGCCATCGAGATCACCGGCATGAACAAGTGGTACGGCGATTTCCACGTGCTGCGCGATGTCAATCTGAAGGTCATGCGCGGCGAGCGCATCGTCATCGCCGGCCCGTCGGGCTCCGGAAAATCGACGATGATCCGCTGCATCAACCGCCTTGAGGAGCACCAGAAGGGCACGATCGTCGTTGACGGTATCGAACTGACCAACGACCTGAAGAAGATCGACGAGGTGCGGCGCGAAGTCGGCATGGTGTTCCAGCACTTCAACCTCTTCCCGCACTTGACCATCCTCGAAAACTGCACGCTGGCGCCGATCTGGGTGCGCAAGATGCCGAAGAAGGATGCCGAAGAGATCGCGATGCACTTCCTGAAGCGCGTCAAGATCCCGGAACAGGCCAACAAATATCCGGGCCAGTTGTCGGGCGGGCAGCAGCAGCGCGTGGCGATCGCGCGCGCGCTCTGCATGAAGCCGAAGATCCTGCTCTTCGACGAACCGACATCGGCGCTCGACCCCGAGATGGTCAAGGAAGTGCTCGACACCATGGTGAGCCTCGCCGAAGAAGGCATGACGATGCTCTGCGTGACCCACGAAATGGGCTTCGCCCGCCAGGTGGCCAACCGCGTCATCTTCATGGACCAGGGTCAGATCGTCGAGCAGAACAACCCGACCGATTTCTTCGACAATCCCCAGCACGAGCGCACCAAGCTCTTCCTCAGCCAGATCCTGCACTGAGGCATGGCATAACGAAGTAACGCGAACGGCCCGGATTTCCGGGCCGTTTTGCTGTGATGGGCATTGGATGCCCTCGATAGCGCGGAGCTCGACGCGCTGATCCACCGGGCCTCCGCGTCTGCAAGATGGATCCTCGGCTCGCGACCGAGGATGGCGAAGCGTGGGGTAAAGTCCCTTCCCTATCGCAAGGACCGCAGCAGCCTTGGCGCTTGAGGTGTTGACGAAATGACGGCGGCTCCGGCGCTATCCGAATCCTCGAGCTTGACCCGAGATACAAGCGGCCCTCCGCATCACCGTCGGCGCACCCTCAGCTCGGGGGCCGAGAATAGCTGGGGCCGAGATCATGTGCGCTCTCGACCGCAGGCGCCGCGCCCCTACCCCGCCGGCTATTCGACCGTATATTTCAGCGTGCCCATCGACCACTTGATGCCGCGGGTGTCGAGATCGCCGGTCCAGGTTTTCTGGAGCTTGCCGACGATGGTCGCCACCGTGTCGCGGGCGGCGGTGGGCGCCTTGAGGCCGCGGGTGGCGGGGGCCACGTCCTTCAGATCGACGGGATCGCTGACGACGAGGGCCACGAAGACGCTCTCACCATTGCCGTCCGCCTCGAAATCGAAGCCGTAATAGTCGTCCGGGATCGTCAGGGTCTTGCCCGGCTTCAGCGGCGTGATCTTCTTGGCAAACTCGTTCGGAAAGATCTGGGTCGCTTCACCCTTGCCGTTGACGTCGAGCAGGATGAGGTTGCCGGCCTGCTTGCTGGTCACGGAGACGTGGAACACGTCGCCCTTCTTCATCGCACCGGCATGATCGATCTTGACGACGACGTCGCCGGTGTCCGGCTTGCCGACGATATCGGTCACGGCGGCGACGGGATTGGCATCCACATAGGCCGGGG
This sequence comes from Rhizobium sp. SG2393, assembly GCF_042610495.1. Classification (NCBI taxonomy): domain Bacteria; kingdom Pseudomonadati; phylum Pseudomonadota; class Alphaproteobacteria; order Hyphomicrobiales; family Rhizobiaceae; genus Rhizobium; species Rhizobium sp. SG2393. The sequence continues at coordinate 419,799 of NZ_JBHGAP010000001.1, read as the reverse complement.
CTGCGGCATAGGCCGTCGTGGCTGCCGGCGTCGTCGTCTGTGTCGTGGTCTGCGGTGTGGCGGCATAGGCGGCGTCGGCCGGCGGTTCGACCTTGTTGTTCTCGATCTTCACCGGCGCGACCACGGTCTGAGGCTTCGCCTCCGGCTTGGCGACGCTCGCGCCGAGGGCGCCGGTCTGCGTCTCCAGTTGCGGATCGAGGTTTTCGCAGTTCTTCTGCGTCTTGCAGTAGGCGGCGCTCTCGGCCTTCACGAATTCGAAGAGTTCGGCATTCGAGATCAGGCCATTGCCGTTCGCATCCGCCTTGCCCGGCTGCGAGCCAGCGATATAGGCGGTGGTGAAGACGCCGTTGCGCTTGTCTTCCGGCAGGCGCGTATCGTCCCAGGCGACCTGGTAGGGCGCGGCGGCACTCCAGGTGGTGATGCCCGCCTCGGTCAGCTTGGCGGGCTTGTCGATCACGCCGGTGTCGATGCGGATGCCGCGCGTCAGCTTTTGATCGACCGGCTTGGCAAAGGGGCGCGGCAGATAGCGGGCACCCTCGATCCCCTTTGCGACATCGACGGTAAGCGAGCGCGAAATCGTTCCGGAATGGCAGGCATCGATGACGACGGTCACCTGCCGGTCCTTCAGCTTTTCCAGCAGCGGCTCGAGATCGTCGTCGAGGATGGTGTTGGTGAAGTCGGTGTCGCCGGGCTTGATGTCGAAGGGCGCCAGCGCCTCATCCATGCCGTCTTCCTCGTCGCCGTTCAGATCCTTCACCTGGAGACCGTGGCCTGAGAAATAGAGATAGACGCGATCGCCGGGCTTGGTGCCGTCGATCAGCCAGGACTGGATCTGGCCGAGAACGGCGTCGCGGGTCGCCTCCCCGTCCTTCAACACCTTCACGGTGTCGGGCGCGTAGCCGAGCGTCTTCGTCAGCAGGCCCTGAATAGCAAGGATGTCGTTCTTCGGCCCGTGCAGGAAGAGGTCCGGCGGCAGGTTCTGATAGGTGCCGATGCCGATCACCAGGGCACGATCCGCCGCGGCCGCGCCCGTCGCGGCAAGCCCGGTGGCAGCGACGCCGGCACAGGACAGGGCAAGGCCGGACAGGAACGGACGAAGGCGGCGGATCTTCGAAACCATCATGGATTTTCCCGTGTGTAGAGGGGCTGGATGGCGACGGCCGTGTCCGTGCCTTCGAGCTGGCCGCGCAGCATGGCAAGCAGGGTCGCCGGCGGCAGGCTGCCATTCGCCATGGCATCCCCGATCGGCTTCAACTGCTCATTGGTGGACAGCACGATCAGGTGGTCGGCGCCGTAGGGCTCGGTCACTTCCACCTGCTGCAGCGCCGGCGGATTACCGGCCGCCGCACCGATCTGCAGATCGAGGAACTGCACCTCGCCCGTATTGGCGAGGTTGAAGACCAGGCGGTTGCGGTAGCCACTGTCGGGCACCGAAAACTTCATCTGGTCGCCGCGCACATAGATGTCCTTGAAGGGGGTCAGCGACACCTCTCCGGGATTGCGCAGCGACATGGACTTCAGGAAATCGAGCAGGATGAACTTGTCGATCACCGACTGGATGCGATCGGGGCCGATGTTCTCACCGGCCACATCGCCATTCGGCGTGCGGAACACACCACTCGCCACGTCCCATTCATAAGGCACGCCGTCGCTTGCGACATTCTGGAGCGGGGGCGCATTCCCCACCACCTTGAGGGACAAAACGGGCCGCCACTGCTGCCCGTCCGTCGCTGCTGCACTCACGGATGGGGTGGACGCTGCCGGCTCGGTCTGTTCGGTCGTCGTCTGGGAGGCGGTCTCTGCGGTCCCGGCACTTGCAGACGCCTGCTCCTGCTCACTTTGCGTGGTCGCACCCTGACCGGAGACAGGTTGCTGCACCGCCGGATCGGCCGTCGATTGCTGGGTGGTCTGGGGCTCCGTCGCCGGCTGGGTCTCGGCCTGCTCAATCGCCGGCTGCTGCTGGCTGGTCGTCTGGCCCTGCGGCGTCACGGCGCGGGAATCGAGGCGGATGACGACCTCATCCTCCGAGCGGGGCAGTTGCGGGGTGAAATTCGGCACCTGCAGCGCTTCGGATTCGGACTTCACGACCGCAAAGACGTATTTCTCGAGCTCGACGCGGGTGATGATCCTGTCGCCATTGCGATCGGCAGCGCCTTCCAGAGCGCGGGCGAAACTCCAGCTCAGGGCGCCGCGCGGCTTGTTGCCGATCACCACCTCCGGCGTCGGCTGGCTTTCGAGCGAGGCGGCGAGAACCGTGGCGAGCTGGAAATTGCTTTCCTTCAGCTTCGCGCCCTCCACCGCCTCCGGCGTGGTGATCGGCAGCTTGACCTTCAGGGGCGCGGCAAGACGCAGCTTGCCGGTCGCCGCCCGGCTCATGCCGCCGGAAAAGCAGCTGTCGGAAACGAAGAGCACATGCACGCCCTTGGCTTCCGCCTCCTGGAACCAGCTGTTCAGCTCATTGTCGATGATGATCTCGGATTTGGTCTCGTCCGGTCGCGTGCGGTCGAAGCCCGGCAGCTGGAGATATTCGTCGAGACCATCCGCCTCGTCTCCGGCAATGAGCTCCGGCATCTGCGCGCCGTGGCCGGCATAGTGGAAGATGATCGTGTCACCAGCGACGGCACGCGCCACCTCGTCTTGCCATGCCTTGCGGATATCGGCTTTCACCGCCTTTTCGTTCAGGAATTCCGCGACATTGGCGATACCGGCCTTGCGCAGCGCCTGGCCGACATCCTCGGCATCCTGCAGGGCGCCATCGAGGCTGACATCGAAAGGGTAATGGTTGATGCCGACGACGATGGCATAGGTCTCGGCCCGCGCGCCGGCCGCGCCGGACAGCAGAAACGCAGCCGCGCCGAGGGCCAGCGGACCGGCCAGACGACGGAGACTGCGGCCGAAGGAAGCGCTGCAAGCCACGGCCTACTTCCCCGCCTTCAGCACATCGACCTCGACGCGCCGGTTGAGCTGGTTCAACTGGTCGGTCGTGTAGGCGCTTGCATCATCCGGCTTGAACGGCTCGCTCTCGCCCTTGCCCACCACCTTCCAGCCGCCGGCATAGCCGGCCTGCGCCAGATATTTGCCGAGCGCATCGGCACGCGCGATGGAAAGCGCCATGTTTGCCTCGTCGGAGCCGACCGGATCGGTATGGCCGATCAGCACGATGTCGCTCGCATCCATGGAGCGCAGGCATTCGGACAGGTCCTTGGCGGCGGCCTCGCCTTCCGGCGTGAAGTCCGCCTTGCCGAAGACGTAGCGCACCGGGGTCGATTTCTTCTTCAGCGAAACGCCACGGAAATTGACCTTGCAGGGACCGCGCGAGGCGAGCTTTACCGGCTCGCTGGAGAGCAGCCGCATTTCGGACGCGAGCTTGTCGAGACGCACGATATAGTCCTTGTCAGGCGCCATCCAGTCCGGCGTGACACTCATATCCGAGCCGATCTCAAGCGCGCTCTGATAGGCATCAGCCGCAGCGGCATATTTCTTCTGGCTGCGATAGATGTCGCCCAGCGCATCGCGCACCTGCCAGGGCGAGGCAAAGTCGGTCTGGATCGACTGGAGCTTTGCTTCGAAGCCTGCGAGCGGGGCGCCGCCGGCCACGGCCGTGGCAATCTCGTTGAAGGCGGCGACACCGGCAACGCGCAGCGCGATCGTCTGCTCCTCCGTCGAGCATCCCTCGGTCTTCGCGGCTGCGGCAGCTGCGTCCGCAGGCTTGCCTGCATTCATGGCATCGACCGCCGACTGAATCGCCGAGCAGGCCGCAGCCGCGGGTGCGGCCGGCAACATGGCGAGGATCGATGCGAGGATCAGATGTTTCGTGCGCATGGTGTCCGTTCCATCTGCAAGGGACAATTGGAGATCCGCGCCAGCCGCGGCATTCGATCAAACCCGCTCCGGCTTCACGTCGCCGGACGGTGCCCATAGGCCAATGCCGGACCGACGCTTTCCGAAACGTACTGACAGGCTTTTACCGTCTTTCCGCCGATCGGCCCTGTCTCCGGGGATACACTTACATCCGGAAACAGGGCCGACCAAGATCATATCAGCCAGCGCATGAGGCTGGCCCCAACAGAAAACGGGCGGCCCGAAGGCCGCCCGCAGTGTCCGTCACTTCACGTCGAAGGTCACCATGTTCAGCGTGCTGGCGCCGTTGTCAGCCTCCGCCTTCTTGGCGAGGTTGATGGCGATGCCCTTCGTGGCCGGCTGGTTGGACTGGGCCACCAGGCGGCGGGCGTCGTCGGCGCTCATCCGCTTGTCGCCGAGCCCGCCGACGCGGCAGAAGGCGATCATGGTCTCGGCAGGCGCCGGCGCATCGAAGGTGATGGAGCCGGAACCGGGCTGCGGGATCTGCCGGCGCTCGCCCGGCTGCAGCGTCGTGTTGCCGATCATCGCCGCCGGGATTTCCTCGACGTTGCCGGTCGATTCCACATAGAGCACCTGCAACTCGCAGGCCTCGTTCGCCGACAGCTCGAAGGAGAGCGGATCGCCGACCTTCACCGAAGTAGAGCCCACATAGGCGCCAAGCGTCAGCTTGGAAGGCTGCGGGTCCTGCTTGTAGGCGAGAACCGGCGGCGTGTAGGCCACAGCCTGCTGGGTCTGGGCGGGAGCCTGCTGCTGCGTGGCCTGCTGCTGGGCGGGCTGCGCCTGCTGCACGCCATTCGGCTGGGCCAGCAGTTCGGGGTTGCCGCCCTGAAGGGCCACGCCGCTCTGCGGATTGACGAGTGCCGTCGGGTCATAGGTGTAGCTGCCGTCGGCGGCCGTGTAGACCTTCTTCACGTCCAGCGGCTCCAGCTGCATCAGCGGGTAGAGCAGCACGGCATATTGCAGCTCGACTTCCAGGCGCGGGATCGTGCCGCCGGCTTCCAGCGTCGTGATCCAGTCGAGACCGAGGCGGAGCGCATCCACATCCTGCACGCGGCGGATCGATTCGGAGAAGTCCTTCGGCGTCATGTCGAACTCGGCCGCCACCGCGTCGAAATCGAGTTCATCCTCGTACTTGTCGGCGAAGTAGGTCACGAGCTCGGTATTGCCGGGCGCCTGCATGCTCTGCGCCAGACCGTCAGGTGTCGGCTCCGTCACGCCGAGCTTTTCGAGAGCCGCCACGAAGCGCTGGCGGTCCTCATTATAGGCGGCGTCGAGCTTTTCCTGCGGCACGTACATTTCGAGCAGCAGGTCGCGCTGGTCCTTCGTGAAGAGCGTGGACTTGGTGACGATGTCGCGCAACTGGTCGCGCTTCGACAGGATGCCGTTGGCATGGCAATCGAAGCAGGACCGGGCATTGACGATCTCGACACCCTTGCCGATCGGCCGCTTGCGGAAGGAGACGATGGCGGTCGGGCCGACATCGAGCTGCTTGCCGAGGTTGGTCGAGAGGTAATAGCCCTGCAGGCCATTCGGGAGCGAGAAGATCATCTCGCCACCGTCATGTTCGAAGGCGGTCAGGCCGGTATCGAGCGGCTCGAGCTCCTTCGGGCCATGCGGGAAGCGGGCCAGAACCTGACGGCCGGCATCGCCTGCAAAGTCGTAGGACTTCCAGTAATAGCCGCCGAAGGGCATGTCGTGGCGTTCCAGCATGCGGTTGTGGTCGGACACGCCCGAGGAGCCGTCGGCAAAGCCGGCGCGGATGACCTGACGACGGCGGATGTTTTCGTCCACGTTGACACCGAAGCGGGTTTCGAGATCCCGGATCTGCGTCGGCAGCTTCATCAGGTAGTTGTAGAGCTTGGGCTTGGCGGCATTGGCCATGAACCAGTCGATGCGCATGATCGGCAGCACCGTCTGGGTTTCCTTGGCAAGCGCCCGCAGCGTCGGATCACTGGCGGGATCGACGCCGTAGAAGTACTCGCTGATCAGCGCGTCATAATCCTTCTGCGACCATTGCAGATCGCGCAGGTCGATGCGCACCAGAAGGCCGTTCGTGCCATCGACTTCCGTCGGCAGAACCAGCTTCGGGCCGTAGGACAGCGAGTTCAGCAGCTTCTTGAAGCCGCCGGCCAGCACGTTCATGCGCTTCATGAAGGTCGCGTCGCTCTCGCAGCCCATCATGCCGTTATACTGGTTGCGGTAGGAGAAGTAGCGGATATAGGGCCGGTCGAGTTCGTTGACCTTGCCGATGTCGTTGACGGCGGCTTCGATGAAGTCGCGGTACATCAGCATCGGGCGGGTGCGTTCCTGGGCGGAGGCCGCCGTTGCCTGCGGCACATCGGCCTTGGAGAGCGAGTTGATCCAGTCTTCCAGCGCCTTGACCTCTTCGCCGGTCGGGCGCTTGCCGAGCGGCATGCGGCCGCTGGAGATCGAGGTATAAAGGCGTGACTTGGAGGCGTCGCCCGGCACAACGAAGGCAGCGTCGGCGGCAATCGAAGCGAGGTCGCCGCTCGAATAGCTGCCTTGCGAGCTTTCGCCCGGGCCATGGCAGTTGCGGCAGTATTTGCCGATGAAGGCATCGGCCTGCTGGGCAAGACCCGCATTGCCGCCCGCCAGCCCCGCATCGGCGGTCTTCTCCGTGCAGACGGGCGTCGGCGACTGCTCGACGCGCTCCGGCGCCTTCTGCTCCTTGTCGGAGAGATAGGCGAACATGGCCGCACGGTCCTCATCGCTGAGGATAGACAGGCCCTTGGCGATGTGGCGCATGGTGGGATCATTGATCGGCGAGCCCGAGAGCTTCTTGCCCTCGTCGATGAGGCCGACCGTGAAGGCCTTGGGATCGGCGGACGCCATCTTGTTCTTGCTGATGTCGGGCGCCACCGCACCCGTCAGGCCCTTTTCGCCCTGATAGGCGCGTTCGAGATCGAGGCCGTAGGTGGTGGTGCGCGGCGTGTGGCAATCACCGCAGCCGCCGACATTCTCGACCAGATAGCGGCCCCGCTCCTTCTGCGTTTCCTCGCGTGCCTGGTAGCTCGCTACGGTGAAATGGCTGCGCTTCCAGAGCGTGATCGTCGTCTGGCGGCTGAAGGGGAAGGCGATCTCGTGTTCCTTCGAAGCGGCATCCGACTGCGGCAGCGTGTCGATATAGGCCTTGATATCAAGCACATCCTCCGGCTTCATGCCGCCATAGGAGGTGTAGGGCATGACCGGATAAAGATTGTTGCCCTCGCCGTCCACGCCGACCATCACGGCATTCAGGAAGCGGGCGTTGCTCCAGCCGCCGATGCCGGCGCCGCCGGGCGAGATGTTCGGCGCGTAGAACTTGCCGATGGCCGTATCCATGACCATGCCGCCCGACAGAAGCTCGGTATTGTCGCCCGAGCCATGGCAGGCGCCGCAGCCGGCGGCGTTGAAGAGATATTTCCCATTGTCCGGATTGGCCTTGTAGGTCGCGAAAGCATCATCCGCGAAAGGCTCCGGCGCGGCGCTTGCAGGCGAACAGTGGACGAGCGCGGCGAAACCGACGACCAGCAGGGCAAAGACCCCGGTGGACCGCGGCTCGGACGAATGCTCCTGCGACATCTTGCGGAACAGCCCCATGGCATGCCCTCCTTTTCAAAGAAACACGTCTGACATCAGCATTTCGGGGCCGATACCGCCGTTCCCGCGGGAACATGAAGGCCGGCCGACAGCGTCTCAGCGGAACTGGAACTGCTCGAACTCGACCCGGCGCGGCTTCTTGCCAAGCTCCGCCAGGCCCTTCTCGATCGCCATGCGCAGCGGTGGCGGGCCGCAGAACCAAAGATCGGATTCAGCGGGATCAACGGCGCTCTTCGCCGCGAGCTTGGCGGCATCGAGGCGCCCATCCACGGCCGAATCATGCAGCACGAAGCTGAAATTCGCCAGCTTCTCCGCCTGCGCCTGAAAGGTCTCAAGCCCGATCGCCTCATTGCGGTCGCGCACGCAGTAGACCATGTGGATATCCTGGCCTTCGTCGCCCTTCAGGCGGCTGGCCATGGCGAGGAAGGGCGTGACGCCGATGCCGCCGGCAAGCCAGATCTGCTTCTTGCCGCCGCGGCGATGGTTGAAATGGCCGTAGCCGCCTTCGAGCGTCAGGCTGTCACCCACGGCCACGGCCTCTCGCAACGCCTTGGTGTAGTCACCGAGCGCCTTGATGGCGAAGCGCACCGTGCCATCATCGTCGATACCGGCGATGGTGAAGGGATGCGGCTCGCGCAGGCCCGGCTTGTTGACGCGGAAGAAGCCGAACTGGCCGGGCTTGGCCTTCAGCGGGCGGCTGACCGGACGCGCCGAAATGATCGTCGCGCCATCATGGCGCACCACATCGAAGACCGTGTAGGCGCGCGTGCGAATCCAGGGCAGCGCCTGCGTGTAGATGTAGCTTGCAATGCCAAGCAGCGCGAAGATGTTGAGGTAGGTCGCAACCAGCGCCGTGCCGTCATAGGGGCGCTTGATGAACATCTGGTGGAAGGCGACGAGAATGAAGAGCACGCCGATCAGCCGGTGGCTCCACCGCCAGATATGGTAGGGAAACTCGAACTTGGTACGCGGCACCACCTTGATCAGGCTCAGGGCCAGCAGCACCACGAAACCGTAGAAGGCGTAATTGCCGAAGTCGGCGGCGATCTCGTTCAGCCCGCTCGTCAGCGCCAGCCCCTTGAAATTCGGGGTGACGAAATAGTGCACGAGAATGAATACCAGCACGGAGATACCGATCTTGCGATGCAGCTGGTAGATGCGGTCGAGGCCACCGAAATAGGGCTCAATGAAGGGCGGCCGCGTGGCGAGAAACTGTGCGATCGCCATGCCGACAAAGGCCATGGATGAGGCCATCAGCGAGATCGTCGTCTCGAGATTGGTTGCGCTGACGGGCGAAAAGACCGTTAGCAACCCCGCAAACACAATCAATGCCCAGACAATAACGGCGCCCATGACTACGCCTGCCCCCAAATCTACGTGGCGCAAGCGCGCCTGTTCCCCGAGGGAAAGACTGGCAACAGGCCGCACATTCGTCAACTGCATTTGTGAGGAAGATCAAAGAGCGACCAGTTTTCTTCGGGTTGAATGTCTACATTCGAGACATCGAAGAAACGTAGGTGCGGATCGATTGTTTGAACGCGCCCCGCGCCTCACCTGATCCCTCCCGGACTGCAGATCCTGCCAGCCATCCCCTGCCCGGCAACCTCCAGCCAAACCGACGCAGCTGGCTGCCGGATCCTTGCTGCTGCTACAGCCTGCCGCCTGATTCGGAATTCACGCGACTGCTTTAACATCTTGCCTTTGCGTATCTTTCTTCCGAAGCCGAGACACTTTCAGGACAGATGCTTAAAACGCGAAAACGCCGGACCTTTCGGCCCGGCGTTTGCAATCATCCCTGTCGCTTGCAGCGAATTACGCGGCTTCGGCAGCTTCGGCTTCGGCAGCCACGCGGGCGGCATCCTTGGCGCCCTTGGCCGAGGTGTCGCGGTCGACGAACTCGATGACGGCCATGGCGGCGTTGTCGCCGTGGCGGAAGCCGGCCTTCATGATGCGCAGGTAGCCGCCATTGCGGGTGGCGTAGCGGGTTGCGATCGCATCGAACAGCTTCGAAACGACGGCAACGTCACGGATCTGCGAGATGGCCTGGCGGCGAGCGTGCAGGTCGCCGCGCTTGCCGAGGGTGACCAGCTTCTCGACGATCGGACGGATTTCCTTCGCCTTCGGCAGGGTCGTGACGATCTGTTCATGCTCGATGAGCGAGGCAGCCATGTTGGCAAACATCGCCTTGCGGTGGCTGGCGGTCATCCCCAGCTTGCGACCGGCTTTGCGGTGACGCATTGTTTTTCTCCTTCACTTGCAGACTGCGAGCCTGCAGTTTGACGTGTTAGTACTGGTCTTCGTAACGCTTGGCGAGATCTTCGATGTTCTCCGGCGGCCAGGCCGGTACTTCCATGCCGAGGTGCAGGCCCATGGAGGCGAGCACTTCCTTGATCTCGTTCAGCGACTTGCGACCGAAGTTCGGCGTGCGCAGCATTTCGGCTTCCGTCTTCTGGATCAGGTCGCCGATGTAGACGATGTTGTCGTTCTTCAGGCAGTTTGCCGAACGGACCGACAGTTCGAGTTCGTCTACCTTCTTGAGCAGCGCCGGGTTGAAGGCGAGCTCGGTAACCGATTCCTCTTCGGTTTCCTTCTGCGGCTCGTCGAAGTTGACGAAGACCGACAGCTGGTCCTGGAGGATGCGGGCGGCGAAGGCGATGGCGTCTTCACCGGTAACGGAACCGTCCGTCTCGATCGACATGGTCAGCTTGTCATAGTCGAGAACCTGGCCCTCGCGGGTGTTTTCGACCTTGTAGGAGACCTTCTTGACCGGCGAGTAGAGGCTGTCGACCGGGATGAGACCGATCGGAGCGTCTTCGGAACGGTTGCGGTCGGCAGGAACATAGCCCTTGCCGTTGTTGACCGTGAATTCCATGCGGATTTCCGCGCCCTCGTCGAGGGTGCAGATCACATGGTTCGGGTTCAGGATCTCGATGTCGCCGACCGTCTGGATGTCGCCGGCGGTCACGATGCCCGGACCCTGCTTGCGCACGACCATGCGCTTGGCGTCGTCGCCATCCATCTTGATGGCGATTTCCTTGATGTTCAGGACGATGTCGGTGACATCTTCGCGAACACCCGGGATCGACGAGAATTCATGCAGAACGCCATCGATCTGCACCGCCGTCACGGCAGCACCGCGCAGCGACGACAGAAGCACGCGCCGCAGCGCGTTGCCGAGCGTGAGGCCAAAGCCCCGCTCCAGCGGCTCGGCGACGAGCGTCGCCTTGGTCCGGCCGGAAGAGGTGAACTCGACCTTGTTCGGCTTGATCAGTTCCTGCCAGTTCTTCTGGATCATGTATTTTGCCTTCCGTTCGCCGCCACCATCCAATCGTGACGGCCGAGCCCTGAAGCGCCTGACCGCCACGGCGAACCGTGACGACCGGCTCCGATGAATGCACTGATCAGACGCGACGCTTCTTGCGCGGACGGCAGCCATTGTGCGGGATCGGGGTCACGTCGCGGATGGACGTGATCATGAAGCCGGCAGCCTGGAGGGCGCGCAGAGCCGATTCACGGCCGGAACCCGGACCACAAACTTCGACTTCGAGAGACTTCATGCCGTGTTCCTGGGCCTTCTTGGCGCAGTCTTCCGCAGCGATCTGGGCAGCAAACGGGGTCGACTTGCGCGAACCCTTGAAGCCCTTTGCACCGGCCGACGACCAGGCAATCGCATTGCCCTGTGCATCGGTGATGGTGATCATCGTGTTGTTGAACGACGAATTGACGTGAGCGACGCCAGACGTGATGTTTTTGCGTTCGCGACGACGGACGCGTGTGGCTTCCTTGGCCATTTTATACCTTTCCTGATCTCTTCGCCGCCGTAATGCCAGCGGCTCCACCTTCGGAGCGAACAGAACAGCGAATAGCGAATAGACTGTCTCTATTCGCTATTCGCCAATCGCTATTCGCCCAGAAATTACTTCTTCTTGCCCGCGATTGCCTTTGCCGGACCCTTGCGGGTGCGGGCATTGGTGTGCGTGCGCTGGCCGCGGACCGGCAGCGAGCGGCGATGACGCAGGCCGCGGTAGCAGCCGAGGTCCATCAGACGCTTGATGTTCATCGAGGTTTCGCGACGCAGGTCACCCTCGACCTGGTAATCGCGGTCGATGGTTTCGCGGATCTGCAGGACTTCTGCGTCCGTGAGCTGATGCACGCGGCGATCGGCCGGAATACCGACCTTCTCGATGATTTCCTGTGCAAATTTCGGGCCGATCCCGTGAATATAGGTCAGCGCGATGACTACGCGCTTCGCCGTCGGGATGTTGACGCCAGCGATACGTGCCACGTCTCTTCTCCTTGCCTTCCCGCTGCCATCCGGCATGGGGATTTTCGTTACGCAGCCTTTCGGCCACTCGTTCAACAACTGGTGTCCGCGACACGTCGAAAACGACCGCGCCCGGATTCCTCGATATGGAAGTCCGCGCCGATCGCAAAAATGTCGCGAGTTGGTGCGGTCCATAACCGAAAGGCTGCGCGAATGCAACCTTTCGGCCCGACTATTTTACCCTGCGATGGACGTGTCCAGGCAACAGGCGGGTAGCGGCGTCACGCCGGCCCCATCTCAGATCGAGGCGAGAATCGCTTCGATATCCGCCGTCACTTTGTCGATATCGGCCATGCCGTCAATCGACTTCAGCTTGCCCTTGGCATGATAGTAGCCAATCAGCGGCGAGGTATCCTTGTAGTAGGCCTGGAGGCGGGTGCGGACCGTCTCCGGATTGTCGTCGGCGCGGCGCTTGAAGTGGGTCGAGCCACACTTGTCGCAAACGCCCTCCACCTTCGGCTTCAGGTTTTCATCGTGATAGCCGGCGCCGCACTGGGCGCAGGTGTAACGACCCGAGACACGGCCAACGAGGATTTCGTCCTCGACACGCAGCTCGATCACGACGGAAAGCTCGATGCCCTTCGCGGACAGCATGGCCTCGACCGAATCGGCCTGCACGAGCGTGCGCGGATAGCCGTCGAGGATGAAGCCGTTGGCGCAGTCGGCCTGGTCGATTCGCTCCGAGACGATCGCATTGACGATATCGTCCGAAACCAGCTTGCCGGCGTCCATGACGGCCTTGGCCTGCTTGCCGACCTCCGTGCCGGCCGAGACGGCGGCACGCAGCATGTCCCCCGTGGAGAGCTGCGGAATGCCGTGCTTCTCCACGATCCGCTGGGCCTGGGTTCCCTTCCCCGCGCCCGGCGGTCCTAACAGAATAAGTCTCATCGTCCTCCCCTTTTGCCCCCGCGCAGCTTCGAGCGCTTGATCAGCCCTTCATATTGCTGGGCGATCAGATGGCCTTGAATCTGTGCTACCGTATCAAGGGTGACGCTGACAACAATCAAAAGCGACGTACCACCAAGGTAGAACGGCACGCCTGCCTCAGCGATGAGAATTTCCGGGAAGACGCAGACGACGATCAGGTAGATCGCGCCGAGCACGGTGATGCGCGTCAGCACGTAGTCGATGTACTCGGCCGTACGCTCGCCCGGACGGATGCCCGGAATGAAGCCGCCATGCTTCTTCAGATTGTCGGCCGTGTCCTTCGGATTGAAGACGATCGCCGTGTAGAAGAAGGCGAAGAAGGCGATCAGCGCGGCATAAAGCGCGATATAGATCGGCTTGCCGTGACCGAGCGACGCGATGATCGCGGTCGCCCAGGTGGGCAGGTTCGACGTGTTGGTGAAACCGGCGAGCGTGGCCGGCAGCAGCAGCAGCGACGAGGCGAAGATGGCCGGAATAACGCCTGCGGTGTTCAGCTTCAGCGGCAGGTGCGAGGTGTCGCCCTGGAACATGCGGTTGCCGACCTGCCGCTTCGGATACTGGATCAGAAGACGACGCTGCGCGCGCTCGACGAAGACGATCAGCGCGATGATGGCGACTACCATGACGAGGACGCCGAGAATGAGCGGCGTGGACAACGCGCCGGTGCGGCCAAGTTCGAGCGTGCCGGCCATGGCCTTCGGCAGCGCGGCGACGATGCCCGCGAAGATGATCAGCGAAATACCGTTGCCGATGCCGCGCGAGGTGATCTGTTCACCGAGCCACATCAGGAACATCGTGCCACCGAGCAGCGAAATGACGGTGGAGACGCGGAAGAACCAGCCTGGATCGAGCACGAGGCCATTGCCGCTCTCGAGACCGACCGCGATGCCATAGGCCTGCAGCGTGCCGAGGAAAACCGTACCGTAGCGGGTGTACTGGTTGATGATCTTGCGGCCCTGCTCGCCTTCCTTCTTCAGCTGCTCGAGTGCCGGGATGACCGACGTCATGAGCTGCACGATGATGGAGGCGGAGATGTAGGGCATGATGCCCAGCGCGAAAATCGCCATGCGCTCGACGGCGCCGCCGGCAAACATGTTGAAGACACCGAGAATGCCGCCCGCCTGGCTCTGGAAGGCGTTGGCGACCGCGTCGGGATTGATGCCGGGAAGCGGGATATGCGTCCCGAGGCGATAGACGAGGAGCGCTCCAAGCGTGAACCAGAGCCGCTTCTTCAGATCTTCCGCCTTGGCGAAAGTCGAGAAATTGAGATTGGATGCGAGCTGTTCCGCTGCAGACGCCATGCGTATCTCCGCCTGACCTGTTTCGGAGGCGGAATGACCGGCATCTCCGAAGAGGCGATTGATTTCGTAAAGGAGAACCGGCGCGAAGACGTCTGCTGGTATCGCAGGCGCGTGCCTCTACGCGGTTTCCGTTCAACCCGGCCGGCGAAGGGTCCGACGGCCTGATCCGTGAGGCTCACATATGGGAGCAAGGCCGCCCGGAAGAAAAGCCCGGGCGGCCCTCATTTTCAATTTATTCCGAAGCTTCTGCAGCGACGGGCAGCTTGACCGCGCCGCCGGCCTTCTCGACCTTCTCGACGGCGGCCTTGGAGGCGCCGACGACTTCGAGCGTGACCTTCGAGGTCAGTTCGCCGCCCGAGAGAACGCGAACGCCGTCCTTGACGCGACGGATGACGCCGGCTGCCTTGAGGGCAGCGCCGTCGATCGTAGCGGCAGCATCGAGCTTCTTGGCATCGATCGCAGCCTGGATACGGCCGAGGGAAACCTCGGCGTAGTCGGCGGCGAAGATGTTGTTGAAGCCGCGCTTCGGCAGACGACGGTAGATGGGCATCTGGCCGCCTTCAAAACCGTTGATGGCAACGCCGGAACGGGCCTTCTGACCCTTCACACCGCGACCACCGGTCTTGCCGGAGCCCGAGCCGATACCGCGGCCGAGACGCTTGCGGTTCTTGGTAGAACCTTCATTGTCCTTGATTTCGTTGAGCTTCATAGAACCCACTCCCTCACTTCTCGTCGACGACGGCGACGAGGTGCTGGACGGCGCGGATCATGCCACGCACGGCCGGCGTGTCTTCCAGCGTCCGTTCCTTGTGCATCTTGTTCAGACCGAGGCCGATCAGCGTCTGGCGCTGAATGGCCGGGCGGCGGATCGGGCTGCCGATCTGCTTGACGGTCAGGGTCTTCTTTGCTGCTTCCTTCTTGGCCATGGTCGAAACTCCTTATTCTTCGGAGGCGACGCCGGCGGCAGCGCGACGAGCCTGGAGCGTTGCATACTTGATGCCACGCTGTGCCGCGATGTCCTTCGGGTGCTGCTGGTTCTTCAGGGCATCGAAGGTGGCGCGAACCATGTTGTAGGGGTTCGACGAACCGGTCGACTTGGCGACGACGTCATGCATGCCGAGCGTTTCGAAAACGGCGCGCATCGGGCCACCGGCGATGATACCGGTACCGGGCTTGGCAGCGCGCAGCAGGACCTTGCCGGCGCCGTGGCGGCCGTGCACGTCGTGGTGCAGCGTGCGGCCGGAGCGCAGCGGAACGAAGATCAGGTCGCGCTTGGCAGCTTCGGTTGCCTTGCGGATGGCTTCCGGCACTTCACGTGCCTTGCCGTGGCCGAAACCGACGCGGCCCTTCTGGTCACCAACGACGACGAGGGCTGCGAAGCCGAAACGACGGCCACCCTTCACCACCTTGGCGACGCGGTTGATGGCGACCAGCTTGTCGACGAACTCGCTGTCGCGTTCTTCACGGCTGCCGCGATCTTCGCGCGGTGCCCGCTTTTCCTGTGCCATTGTCCTTTACCTTTTTCTTTTCCGGTTCAAACGGCTGACATGGATCAAGGCCGCGAGGTAACGTTGCCTGGAGGCAACGGCCTATCGCGGCCCGGTGAGTTCCGGCCGGTTACCCGGCCGGAAAAATGTTAGAAGCTCAGGCCGCCTTCGCGGGCAGCTTCTGCCAGTGCCTTGATGCGGCCGTGATAGATGAAGGCGCCGCGATCGAACACGACTTCCTTCACACCGGCCTTGGAGGCACGCTCGGCGATCAGCTTGCCGACTTCCGCAGCAGCGGCAACGTCAGCACCGGTCTTGAGCGAACCACGCAGCGACGCTTCCAGCGTCGAGGCAGCGGCGAGCGTCTTGCCGGCAACGTCGTCGATAACCTGTACGTAGATGTTCTTCGACGAGCGATGAACCGACAGGCGCGGACGACCGTTGGCGACCGACTTGATGTGGCGGCGCACGCGAGCGGCGCGACGCGCGAGGGTATCTTTCCTGCTAGCCATTTCGCGTGATCCTTACTTCTTCTTGCCTTCTTTGCGGACGATCCGCTCTTCGGCATACTTGACGCCCTTGCCCTTGTAGGGCTCCGGACCGCGGTATTCGCGGATCTCGGCGGCGACCTGGCCGACCTGCTGCTTGTTGATGCCGGTGATGATGATTTCAGTCGGCTTCGGAACAGCGATCGTGATGCCCTGCGGCGGCTCATACACAACGTCATGGCTGAAGCCGAGCGCCAGCTGCAGGTTCTTGCCCTGCATGGACGCGCGGTAACCGACGCCGTTGATTTCGAGCTTGCGCTCGTAGCCGTCCTTGACGCCCTTGAAGATGTTCTCGATCATCGTGCGGGACATGCCCCACTTCGAACGAGCATCCTTGCTGTCGTTTGCCGGCTGAACCGACACGGCGCCATCTTCCATTGCCAGCTTGATTTCGTCGTTTGCGACGAAAACCAGCTCGCCCTTGGGGCCCTTTGCAGTGACCTTCTGGCCGTCGACCGACGCGGTTACACCTGCCGGAACCTGAACGGGCTTTTTACCGATACGAGACATGTTTTTATCCTGTCTGTTCGCTAGGGAGATCTCTGCGCTGCCTTAGAAGACAGAGCAGAGAACCTCGCCACCAACATTCTGTTCGCGTGCCTGGTGATCGGCCATCACGCCCTTCGGGGTCGAAAGGATGGTGATGCCGAGGCCGTTCGCGACCTGCGGGATGGACTTCACCGAGACATAGACTCGGCGGCCCGGCTTGGACACACGGTCGATCTTGCGGATCACCGATGCGCCTTCATAGTACTTCAGCTCGATGCTGAGCTCCGACTTGCCGTTGTCGAAAGCGACTTCGGAATAGCCGCGGATGTAACCTTCGGCCTGGAGAACATCGAGAACGCGGGCGCGCAGCTTGGAAGCCGGGGTCGAAACCGAGGACTTCCGGCGGGCAGCGCCGTTGCGGATGCGGGTGAGCATATCGCCCAAAGGATCAGTCATGGTCATGTGCCCGTCTCCTTACCAGCTCGACTTCACAACGCCCGGCACCTTGCCGAAGTTGCCCAGCTCGCGAAGCGCGATACGCGACATCCCGAGCTTGCGGTAGAATGCACGCGGGCGACCGGTGACTTCGCAACGGTTGCGGACGCGGGTCTTCGAGCCATCACGCGGAAGCGATGCCAGCTTGAGGGTCGCCTTGAAACGCTCTTCAATCGAAAGAGACTGGTTCATGATCACGGCCTTCAGCGCGGCGCGCTTGGCGGCGTGCTGGGAAACCAGCTTGCGGCGGCGCTTGTTCTTTTCAACTGCGCTCGTTTTCGCCATCTCAGTTATCCTTCTATACGCTTGTCGTTACGGTTACTGGCGGAACGGGAAGTTGAACTCTTTCAGAAGAGCCCGTGCTTCGTCGTCCGTCTGTGCCGTCGTGCAAACGATGATGTCCATGCCCCACATCTGATCAACCTTGTCGTAGTTGATCTCCGGGAACACAATGTGCTCCTTGATGCCCATGGCGAAGTTGCCACGACCGTCGAAGGACTTCGGGTTCAGGCCGCGGAAGTCGCGAACGCGCGGCAGCGCGATGTTGACCAGGCGATCGACGAACTCGAACATGCGGGCGCCGCGCAGCGTCACCTTGGCGCCGATCGGCATGCCTTCGCGGACCTTGAAGCCAGCGATGGAGTTGCGTGCGCGGGTGATGACCGGCTTCTGGCCGGCAATCGCTGCGAGGTCGGCAGCAGCAACGGTCGGCTTCTTGGAGTCACCGGTTGCTTCGCCAACGCCCATGTTGATCACGACCTTTTCCAGGCGCGGGATCTGCATTTCGTTGCTGTAGGAGAACTGCTCCTGCAGAGCCTTGCGGATGCGCTCCTGATAGATCTTCTTCAGGCGCGGCTCGTATGCGGTATCAGCCATCGATCACTACTCCCGAACGCTTGGCCACACGGACCTTCTTCTCGCCTTCGATCTTGAAACCGACGCGGGTCGGCTTGCCGTCCTTGGGGTCGGCGATGGCGAGGTTGGACAGGTGAACCGAGGCTTCCTTGGAGATGATGCCGGCTTCCTGGGTCTGGGTCTGGCGCTGATGGCGCTTGACGACGTTCACGCCACGGACGACCGCACGGTCTTCCTTCGGCAGAACCTGGAGAACTTCACCGGTGCGGCCCTTGTCCTTACCGGTGAGAACGACGACCTTGTCGCCCTTGCGAATCTTCTGCATCTCGTTTCGCTCCTTACAGTACTTCGGGAGCCAGCGAGATGATCTTCATGTGGTTCTTGGCGCGAAGTTCGCGCGGAACCGGTCCGAAGATACGGGTGCCGATCGGCTCTTTCTTGTTGTCGATGAGGACGGCTGCGTTGTTGTCAAAGCGAATCACGCTGCCATCGGGACGACGGATATCCTTGGCGGTGCGAACCACAACCGCCTTCATCACGTCACCCTTCTTCACGCGGCCGCGCGGGATGGCTTCCTTGATCGATACGACGATGATGTCGCCGATCGAAGCGTACTTGCGCTTGGAGCCGCCCAGCACCTTGATGCACATGACACGACGTGCGCCGGAATTATCCGCCACGTCGAGGTTTGTTTGCATCTGAATCATGTCAGGTCGCCTTCTTGTTGTGACCGGACCGGTTGGGCATCCCGGATAAGGAAGCCCCCTGTTCCAGCTTATGAAAGTTCATGTTTTCGCGCGGGATCGATCGTTGCCAAGGTGGTTTCCCAAGG
Organism: Rhizobium sp. SG2393; assembly: GCF_042610495.1. Taxonomy (NCBI): domain Bacteria; kingdom Pseudomonadati; phylum Pseudomonadota; class Alphaproteobacteria; order Hyphomicrobiales; family Rhizobiaceae; genus Rhizobium; species Rhizobium sp. SG2393. The sequence goes on along the minus strand of NZ_JBHGAP010000001.1, from coordinate 401,080 downwards.
GACCATCGGGTTCGGGGAACCTCCGGCCGGGACCTTCCGTGCGCTAAAAGCAAAAGACGCTCGAATGCACCGAGCGTCCTTGCGGCTCTTCATACCGATTTTCGCGCGAAGGGCAAGAGCCCCTCGCCTCGAAAACCCGAGAAATCAGGCCTGGGCGGCCGAAATGACGACCCAGCGCTTGTCCTTGGAGATCGGCGCGCACTCTTCGATCGACACCACGTCGCCAACCTTGAACTGGTTGGCTTCGTCGTGGGCCTTGTACTTCTTGGAGCGGCGGACGGTCTTCTGGAAGATCGGGTGAGCGAATCGACGCTCGACCCGGACGACCACAGTCTTGTCGTTCTTGTCGGAGACGACGGTGCCCTGCAGAATGCGTTTCGGCATTTTTCTTGGTCCTTAGGCCTTGGCTTCTGCCGCCTTCTGGCGGGCAATGGTCTTGATGCGCGCGATGTCCTTGCGGACTTCGGTGATGCGCGAGGGCTTTTCGAGCTGGCCGGTGGCCTGCTGGAAGCGCAGGTTGAACTGCTCCTTCTTCAGCTTGGCGAGCTCGTCGTTGAGTTGGTCGAGGCTGAATGCCCGAACATCTGCGGCTTTCATCGGCTTTACTCCTTACTCTGCGATACGCTGCACGAAGCGCGTCTTGACAGAGAGTTTCGCAGCACCGAGACGAAGCGCCTCGCGGGCGATTTCTTCGTTGACGCCGTCGATTTCAAACATCATCCGGCCGGGCTTGACCTTGCATGCCCAGTATTCGACCGAACCCTTACCCTTACCCATGCGGACTTCGGTGGGCTTTGCCGTCACCGGCACGTCGGGGAACACACGGATCCAGACGCGGCCGGCACGCTTCATGTAACGCGTGATCGCGCGGCGGGCCGCTTCGATCTCGCGTGCGTTGACGCGGTTCGGTTCAAGAGACTTCAGGCCGAATTCGCCGAAGGCCAGGTCGAAACCGCCCTTTGCGACGCCCTTGATGCGGCCCTTGAACTGCTTGCGGTACTTTGTACGCTTTGGCTGCAACATTTTTTTACTTCTCCGATATTGGCTGCCAAACGCGACTGTTACGCGTTTTCACGACGACGGTCGCCACGGTCACCGCGGTCGCCACGTTCGCGGCTTGCGGGACCCTGTGCATCATTTTCGCTTGCGCGACGCTCGGAGGCCATCGGATCGTGCTCAAGGATTTCGCCCTTGAAGATCCAGACCTTGATGCCGCAGATACCGAATGCGGTTTCGGCTTCAGCCGTACCGTAGTCGATGTCGGCGCGCAGCGTGTGCAGCGGAACGCGGCCTTCGCGGTACCATTCGGTACGGGCGATTTCAGCGCCACCCAGGCGGCCGGCGCAGGTGATCTTGATGCCTTCGGCGCCAAGACGCATGGCCGACTGAACCGAGCGCTTCATGGCGCGGCGGAAAGCCACGCGGCGCTCGAGCTGCTGGGCGATCGACTGGGCAACCAGCGTCGCATCCACTTCCGGCTTGCGCACTTCAACGATGTTGAGGTGCGTTTCGGAGTTGGTCATCGTGGAGATCTTCTTGCGAAGCTTCTCGATGTCCGCACCCTTCTTGCCGATGATGAGACCCGGGCGAGCCGAGTGGATCGTGACGCGGCACTTCTTGTGCGGGCGCTCGATGACCACCTTGGAGATGCCGGCCTGCTTGAGTTCCTTCATCAGGTAGGCGCGGATCTTCAGGTCTTCATGCAGCAGCTGGCCGTATTCGGCGTTGTCGGCGAACCAGCGGCTGTCCCAGGTACGGTTGATGCCGAGGCGGAAACCGATCGGATTGATTTTCTGACCCATTATGCGGCCTCCCCTTTGGCTTCGACTTCGCGCACGACGATCGTCAGGTGCGAGAAGGGCTTCTCGACGCGCGATGCACGGCCGCGACCGCGGGCATGGAAGCGCTTCATGACGATCGACTTGCCGACGAATGCCTCGGCGACGATCAGCGAATCCACGTCGAGATCATGGTTGTTCTCGGCGTTGGCGATTGCGCTTTCGAGCGTCTTCTTGACGGTGTCTGCAATCCGCTTGCGCGAGAATTCCAGTTCCGCCAGGGCGCGATCGACCTTCTTGCCGCGGATCATGGCCGCGACGAGGTTCAGCTTCTGCGGGCTGACGCGGATCGTGCGCGCAACGGCCTGCGCCTCGTTGTCCTTGAGCCGGCGTTCGGCTTTAGCCTTGCCCATTGTTACTTCCTCTTCGCCTTCTTGTCCGCACCGTGACCATAATAGGTCCGGGTGGGAGCGAATTCACCAAACTTGTGGCCGACCATGTCTTCATTGACGGCCACCGGGATGTGCTTCGAGCCATTGTAGACGCCGAAGGTGAGACCCACGAACTGCGGCAGGATCGTGGAGCGACGGCTCCAGATCTTGATCACTTCACTGCGGCCGCCTTCACGAACCTTCTCAGCCTTCTTGAGAAGATAGCCGTCGACGAACGGACCTTTCCAAACTGAACGAGCCATATCTAGACTATCCTCTTACTTCTTGCGCTGATGGCGCGAACGCATGATGAACTTGTCGGTCGACTTGTTCGAACGCGTACGCTTGCCCTTGGTCGGCTTGCCCCACGGAGAAACCGGGTGACGGCCACCAGAGGTGCGGCCTTCACCACCGCCGTGCGGGTGGTCGACCGGGTTCATGACGACACCGCGGTTGTGCGGGGTCTTGCCGCGCCAGCGGGTACGACCGGCCTTGCCGTCGTTGATGTTGCCGTGGTCCGGGTTGGAAACGGCGCCAACGGAAGCGAGGCACGAGGCGTGAACGAGGCGCTGTTCGCCCGAGTTCAGGCGAAGGATCGCCATGCCTTGGTCACGACCGACGAGCTGGGCATAGGCACCAGCCGAACGGGCGATCTGGCCACCCTTGCCGGGCTTCATTTCCACGTTGTGGATGATGGAGCCGACCGGGATGTAGGCGAGCGGCATGGCGTTGCCGGGCTTGACGTCAACGGCGCCGGTGGACGCGATGACCTTGTCGCCGGCAGACAGACGCTGCGGAGCCAGGATGTAGGCCAGCTCGCCATCCGTGTAGCGGATGAGCGCGATGAAGGCCGTGCGGTTCGGGTCGTATTCCAGACGCTCGACCGTGCCTTCGACGTCGAACTTGCGACGCTTGAAGTCGACCAGGCGGTAGGTACGCTTGTGACCGCCGCCGATGAAGCGGGCGGTGATGCGGCCGAGGTTGTTACGTCCACCGCTCTTGGTAAGACCCTCGGTCAGCGCCTTGACCGGCTTGCCCTTGTAGAGCGAAGACCGATCCACGATGACCAGCTGGCGCTGGCTCGGGGTCGTCGGATTGAAGCTTTTCAATGCCATTGTTCTTATCCTCAAAGACCGGTGGAGACGTCGATCGTCTGGCCTTCAGCCAGCGTGACGATGGCCTTCTTGACGTCCTGCTGCTTGCCGATGAAGCCGCGGAAGCGCTTGACCTTGCCCTTGCGGACCAGCGTGTTCACAGCCGTGACCTTGACGCCGAATAGAGCTTCGACGGCGGCCTTGATTTCCGGCTTGCTGGCGCGCTTGGCGACGTTGAAGACGACCTGGTTATGATCGGAGACCAGCGTCGACTTTTCGGTGATCGAGGGAGACACGATCACATCGTAATGGCGAAGATCCGTCACTTGAACCGCTCCTCAAGGGCTTCTACCGCAGCCTTGGACAGCACGAGCTTGCCGCGGCGCAGGATGTCGTAAACATTGATGCCCTGGATCGGCAGAACGTCCACGTTCGGGATGTTCTTGGCAGCGAGCTTGAAGTTGTTGTCGAGCTCGGCGCCACCGATGATCAGCGCGTTGGTCAGGCCGAGCGATGCGAACACACCGGTCAGGGCCTTGGTCTTGGCGTCGGCCGCGACGAGGTCATCAACGACGATCAGGTCTTCCGACTTCAGCTTTGCGGAGAGTGCGTGGCGCAGGCCGAGCGCACGAACCTGCTTGGGCAGGTCATGGGCGTGGCTGCGGGTCACGGGGCCATGAGCCCGGCCGCCGCCGCGGAACTGCGGAGCGCGTGCCGAATGGTGGCGGGCGCGACCGGTGCCCTTCTGCTTGTACATCTTGGCGCCCGTGCGGGAGACTTCGCCGCGGGTCTTGGTCTGGTGCGTGCCCTGCTGGCGCTTGGCAAGCTGCCAGCGAACGACGCGGGCAATGATGTCTTCGCGGGGCTCAAGGCCGAAAATGGCGTCAGAAAGGGAAACCTTTCCCGCGTCCTTGCCCTCGAGGGTTTTGACGGTGAGATCCATGTGATCCGGCTCCCTTACTTAGCTTCTGCAGCGCGCAGGCCGGCCGGGCGCGGAGCGCCTTCCGGAGTGCCCGACTTGATGGCGTCGCGGACGACGATCCAGGCACCCTTGGAACCGGGCACGGCGCCCTTCACGAGGATGAGACCACGGTCTTCGTCGGTGGAGACGACTTCCAGGTTCTGGGTGGTGACGCGGGTCTGGCCCATGTGGCCGGCCATGCGCTTGCCCTTCCAGACCTTGCCCGGATCTTGGTTGTTACCGGTCGAACCGTGCGAGCGGTGCGAAACCGACACACCGTGCGTGGCGCGAAGACCGCCGAAGTTGTGGCGCTTCATGGCGCCGGCAAAGCCTTTACCGATCGTGGTGCCGGTGACGTCGACCAGCTGGCCGGCGACGAAGTGGGCAGCCGTCAGCTCGGAGCCGACGTCGATCAGGTTGTCGGTCGATACGCGGAACTCGACGACCTTGGCCTTGGGCTCGACGCTGGCAGCAGCGAAATGGCCGCGCAGCGCCTTGGAAACGTTCTTGACCTTCTTCTGGCCCGCGCCGAGCTGAACAGCGGTGTAGCCGTTCTTCTCTTCCGTCCGCTGGCCAACGACCTGGCAGTTCTCCAACCGCAGGACCGTCACCGGGATATGCTCGCCGGCGTCGTTATAGACGCGGGTCATTCCCACTTTCTGTGCAATCACACCTGAACGCATGGTTCATTCCTCTTGAGAGTCGCTGCCGGCTCAGGAGAACCGGCTTGCCTCTTGTTTAAGGATTCCTGTGAGCCCTTCCAGACTTTCAGGTTTCCCGTTTCGAGAAGTCGTTGGCAGGACCTGCCACGTACCTTCCTTGTTATTTCGGCTCTCGCCGGAATTCTTAGAGCTTGATCTCGACGTCCACGCCGGCAGCCAGGTCGAGCTTCATCAGCGCATCGACGGTCTGAGGGGTCGGGTCAACAATATCGAGAAGGCGCTTGTGCGTGCGCATTTCGAACTGTTCACGGCTCTTCTTGTCCACGTGGGGCGAACGGTTGACCGTAAACTTTTCAATGCGCGTGGGCAGCGGCACGGGACCACGGACCGAAGCGCCCGTGCGCTTGGCCGTCGAAACGATTTCCCGCGTCGAGGCGTCAAGAATCCGATGATCAAACGCCTTGAGGCGGATGCGGATATTTTGGCCGTTCATTCGACTTGTCCTTATTCTTGTTAAGCGAATGCCTCGAGACGAGGCGGTTCGTCATTTCGTAATCCGGGTGCTGCTGCTTCAAAGATCACAGGGAGCGAAGCACCCTGTCGGTAATCTCACAAAACGACCCGCCACATATACGGAATCGGCGCCCGATACAATGCTCGGACGCCCGCGGAAGGACAAATATTTTGCCCTTCCGTCAATTCGAGAGGCACACGGTCAAAACCCGCGTGCTTCGCCCAGCAATAGAGGGTCTGGCGGCAAGGAAACCTCGCCGCCAGGCACCAAATTACTCGATGATCGAGGCGACGATGCCGGCGCCGACGGTGCGGCCGCCTTCGCGGATGGCGAAGCGCAGCTTTTCTTCCATCGCGATCGGAACGATCAGCTCGACGTCAACCGTGACGTTGTCGCCCGGCATCACCATTTCCGTGCCTTCCGGAAGCGTCACGATACCCGTCACGTCCGTCGTGCGGAAGTAGAACTGCGGACGGTAGTTCGTGAAGAACGGCGTATGACGGCCGCCTTCTTCCTTCGTCAGGATGTAGGCTTCGGCCTTGAACTTCTTGTGCGGCTTGACCGAACCCGGCTTGCACAGGATCTGGCCACGCTCCACGCCGTCACGGTTCACACCGCGCAGCAGCGCACCGATGTTGTCGCCGGCCTGGCCCTGGTCGAGCAGCTTGCGGAACATTTCAACGCCCGTGCAGGTCGTCTTCGTCGTCGGACGGATGCCGACGATTTCGATTTCTTCGCCGACCTTGACGATACCGCGCTCAACGCGACCCGTCACAACCGTACCGCGGCCCGAGATCGAGAACACGTCTTCGATCGGCATCAGGAAGGGCTGGTCGATCGGGCGTTCCGGCGTCGGGATGTAGGCGTCGACCTGAGCCATCAGCTCGCGGATCGCGTCTTCGCCGATCGTCTTGTTGGAATCTTCCAGAGCGGCCAGAGCCGAGCCCTTGACGATCGGAATGTCGTCGCCGGGGAAGTCGTAGGACGACAGCAGTTCGCGCACTTCAAGCTCGACGAGCTCGAGGAGTTCGGCGTCATCGACCTGGTCGACCTTGTTCAGGAACACGACGATGGCGGGAACGCCAACCTGGCGGGCCAGCAGGATGTGTTCGCGCGTCTGCGGCATCGGGCCGTCAGCGGCCGAGCACACCAGGATCGCGCCGTCCATCTGGGCAGCACCGGTGATCATGTTCTTGACGTAGTCGGCGTGGCCGGGGCAGTCAACGTGAGCGTAGTGACGGTTGGCCGTCTCGTACTCGACGTGCGCCGTCGAGATCGTGATACCACGGGCCTTTTCTTCCGGAGCGGCGTCGATCTGGTCATACGCCTTGAACTCGCCGAAGTACTTCGTGATCGCAGCCGTCAGGGACGTCTTGCCGTGGTCAACGTGGCCGATCGTGCCGATGTTGACGTGCGGCTTGTTGCGCTCGAATTTGCTCTTTGCCATTTCCGGCTCTCCTATCTGCCCCCGGAGGGGCCCCCTTGGCGGGGGATTGTTCTGACTGATTCAGCAGTTCTTATCGGGGTATTCCGGTCACTTCTGACCGGAATACTTGGCCTGGATTTCCTGCGCCACGTTGTTCGGAACCGGCGCATAGTGATCAAAGACCATCGAGTACTGGGCGCGGCCCTGCGACATGGAGCGCAGGTTGTCCACGTACTTGAACATGTTCGCCAGCGGCACATGCGCGCTGATGACGATCGCGATGCCGCGCTGTTCCTGGCCCTGGATCTGGCCACGACGCGAGTTCAGGTCGCCGATGACGTCGCCGACATAGTCTTCCGGCGTCACGACTTCAACCTTCATCATCGGCTCCAGAAGCTGGGCGCCGGCTTCGCGGGATGCTTCACGGAAGCAGGCGCGCGAGGCGATTTCGAAGGCCAGAACCGAGGAGTCCACGTCGTGGAAGGCGCCGTCGATGAGGGTCGCCTTGACGCCCAGCATCGGGAAGCCGGCCAGCGGACCAGCGGACAGAACGCTTTCGATGCCCTTCTGAACGCCCGGGATGTATTCCTTGGGAACAGCACCGCCGACGATCTTCGATTCGAACTTGAAGTCTTCGCCGTCCGGGTTCGGTTCGAAAACGAGCTTCACGCGGGCGAACTGGCCGGTACCACCGGTCTGCTTCTTGTGCGTGTAGTCCTTTTCGGTCAGGCGCGTGATGGTCTCGCGGTAGGCAACCTGCGGAGCACCGACGTTGGCTTCGACCTTGAACTCGCGACGCATGCGGTCAACGATGATGTCGAGGTGAAGTTCGCCCATGCCGGCGATGATCGTCTGGCCGGATTCCTCGTCGGTCTTGACGCGGAAGGACGGGTCTTCCGCTGCCAGACGGTTGAGCGCGAGGCCCATCTTTTCCTGGTCGCCCTTGGACTTCGGCTCGATGGCGATCTGGATGACCGGCTCGGGGAATTCCATGCGCTCGAGGATAACCGGCTTCAGGGGATCGCAGAGCGTATCGCCCGTCGTGGTTTCCTTGAGGCCTGCGAGAGCCACGATGTCGCCGGCGAAGGCTTCTTCGATGTCTTCACGGGAATTCGAATGCATCTGCAGCATGCGGCCGACGCGCTCGCGCTTTTCCTTGACCGTGTTCATGACCGACGAACCCTTCTCGAGCTTGCCGGAGTAGATGCGGGCGAAGGTGAGCGAACCGACGAAGGGGTCGTTCATGATCTTGAAGGCGAGCATGGAGAGCGGCTCGGCATCGTCTGCGTGACGCTCGATCTCGGCTTCGGTCTTGACGTCGATGCCCTTGATGGCCGGAATATCGACCGGCGACGGCAGGTAGTCCACGACGGCGTCGAGCAGCGGCTGAACGCCCTTGTTCTTGAAGGCAGTGCCGCAGAACATCGGGTGGAACTTCACATCGATCGTGCCGCGACGGACGAGCGCACGGATCTGGTCGTTGTCGGGCATGACGCCTTCGAGATAGGCTTCCATCGCAGCTTCATCGGCTTCGACGACCGTCTCGATCAGCTTTTCGCGGTATTCTTCCGCCTGGTCACGCATGTCTTCCGGGATCTCGACGACGTCCCACTGGGCGCCGAGCGATTCGTCGCGCCAGACGAGCGCGTTCATCTCGATGAGGTCGATGACGCCCTTGAACTCGGTTTCTGCACCGATGGGGAGCTGCATGACGACCGGGATCGCGCCGAGGCGCGACTTGATCATCGAGACGGAGCGGTAGAAGTCGGCGCCCGTCTTGTCCATCTTGTTGCAGAAGATCATGCGCGGAACGTTGTACTTCTCGGCCTGACGCCAGACGGTTTCCGTCTGCGGCTCAACGCCGGCGTTGGCGTCGAGAAGGGCGATCGCACCGTCGAGAACGCGCAGCGAACGCTCGACTTCGATGGTGAAGTCGACGTGGCCGGGGGTGTCGATGATGTTGAAGCGGCGCATCTTGCCGTCACGGCCCTTCCAGAAGGTCGTGGTCGCAGCGGACGTGATCGTGATGCCGCGTTCCTGCTCCTGCTCCATCCAGTCCATCGTGGCAGCGCCGTCATGGACTTCGCCGATCTTGTGGGACTTGCCGGTGTAGTAGAGGATGCGTTCAGTGGTCGTCGTCTTGCCGGCATCGATGTGAGCCATGATGCCGAAGTTGCGGTAGTCTTCGATTTTATATTCGCGGGCCATGAAGGCGTCCTTTCGAAAGGCGTTCGTCGATTACCAGCGGTAGTGCGAGAAGGCGCGGTTGGCGTCGGCCATCTTGTGGGTGTCTTCGCGCTTCTTCACTGCGCTGCCGCGGTTGTTGGCGGCATCCATGAGTTCGCCGGACAGGCGATCGACCATGGTGGTTTCATTGCGCTTGCGAGCTGCGGCGATCAGCCAACGGATGGCGAGAGCCTGACGGCGCTCCGGACGCACATCGACCGGAACCTGGTAGGTGGCACCACCGACGCGACGCGAACGGACTTCGACGTGCGGGGCGATGTTGTCGAGAGCAGAATGGAAAACGCCGATCGGCTCCTGCTTGGTCTTGGTCTGAACGACGTCGAACGCACCGTAGACGATGGTTTCGGCGACGGACTTCTTGCCGTGCAGCATGATGGCGTTCATGAACTTCGTGACGACGAGGTCACCGAACTTGGGATCCGGGTTGATCTCGCGCTTTTCTGCTTTATGGCGTCTGGACATACTTCTCGTCTCTTCAATGGTTGGCGGCGCTTTATCACGCGGAGAACCTCGCGCAGCGCCCGGAAATCGTTTCGTACCGAAGGCTTACTTCGGACGCTTTGCACCGTACTTGGAGCGGCGCTGCTTGCGGTTCTTCACACCCTGCGTATCGAGAACGCCGCGGATGATGTGGTAACGCACACCCGGAAGGTCCTTCACGCGGCCGCCGCGGATCATGACCACGGAGTGTTCCTGAAGGTTGTGGCCTTCGCCCGGGATGTAGCCGATGACTTCGAAGCCATTCGTCAGGCGGATCTTGGCGACCTTACGCAGAGCCGAGTTCGGCTTCTTCGGGGTCGTGGTATAAACGCGGGTGCAAACACCACGCTTCTGCGGGTTTTCCTGCAGGGCAGGAACCTTGTTGCGCTTGACCTGTGCCTGACGCGGCTTGCGGATCAGCTGGTTTACGGTAGGCATATAACCATCCCTTAATTCGTGTCGTTACCCTTGCGGGCGGGTCGGTGCCGTCGCCGGCTTGCGTACGTCATCAAAATGCGCAAAACGAGGGCCTATCCGCTTGCCTGCGGATGGCCCCTGTCAAAAGCAGAGGACGCCCTGATTTTGGCGTCGTGCGAGCAGCACTTTTCGTCGTCAGCGTTTGTTCTGGACCTGTTTGAAGCGGTGTGCTGCGCCGAAAAGCCCAAAAACACCCTGCCCCGCATGGGCCCTGATGGCGCGCGGTGTACTGATTTCAACCCGTTGCGTCAAGGGCGGATCGGCGCGCGCGGCCAAAGAATCTCGGCATTTGCGGGCTTTGATCCCGGCATTGGAGGAATATGCGGCGCGTTTGCGGTGTCAAAACAGCGTCACGGGCGGTAACGCATCTTCAAGACACACAAGCGATTCCCCTCCCCCTCCGGGCGAGTCGAAAACTGGAGAGAGCCGACGTTTTTCCCTCGCGCGAGACCTTCAGTTCGGCCATAGGGTAGTGAAAGACCAGCAAAGGAGCATCCATGGCCAACGCCCATGACAACGACAACAAGGCCGATGACGTTCTCGTCTTCATCGTCATCGGCACGGCCTATGAAGAGCCCGAGACGGAGGGCGTGTCCATTCACGTGATCCTGCGGGCGGCGGACGACGACAGCGCGGTGCGCGAGGCGCTCGAGGCGCTGGCGGAAGAAGGCTTCCTGGAGGCCGATCTCGACCAGATCGGCACGCTGATGGGCGAGCCGGAAGAAGAGCCGCACGCATCGGCCTATCGCGGCGCGCTTGCCGGCGAGGTTGCGATCATCCGCTTTGCCTGACGGGTGACAGGCGCACGCCCTGCGTGGGCCATCGGCGCCTGCCCGCGGTCGGCCGACCTCCCCTGCCCGACCGCGCCTTCCAGCCTTCCCCTGCCCGACCGCGACGTGCAGCACCCAACCCGCGCTCCGATGACATCCAATCAAAAAACCCGCCCGGATCGCTCCGGGCGGGTTTTTGCTGTTTAGATGATACCCGGCCTTATTCGGCGGCCGGGGCGTTCTCTCCGGCGAGGTCGGCGAGCATCGGGGTCGCGGTATCCGCACCCGTGGACTTGCGGCGCTCGTCGAGGATCATCTCGTCGCGCGAGGTGGCGATGCGGCGGATCTGCGTCATCGTACCACCGGTACCGGCCGGGATGAGGCGACCGACGATGACGTTTTCCTTCAGGCCCTGCAGGCCGTCCATCTTGCCGGCAACGGCCGCTTCCGTGAGAACCTTGGTGGTCTCCTGGAAGGATGCCGCCGAGATGAAGGACGGCGTCTGCAGCGAGGCCTTGGTGATGCCGAGCAGGACGGGGTCGCCGGAAGCCGGCTTCTTGCCCTGTTCGATCAGCGCATCGTTGACGTCCTCGAGTTCGATCCGGTCCACATTGTCGCCGACAATGTAGGTCGAGTCACCCGCATCGGTGATTTCCACCTTCTGCAGCATCTGGCGAACGATCACCTCGATGTGCTTGTCGTTGATGACAACGCCCTGCAGACGATAGACTTCCTGGATTTCGTTCACGAGGTAGGAAGCAAGTGCTTCCACGCCCTTGATCGCCAGGATGTCGTGCGGCGCCGGGTTGCCGTCGAGGATGTAGTCACCCTTTTCGATGTAGTCGCCATCCTGAAGGTGGAAGGGCTTGCCCTTCGGGATCAGGTATTCGACCGGCTCCACACCGTCTTCCGCCGGCTCGATGATGACGCGACGCTTGTTCTTGTAGTCGCGGCCGAAGCGGACCGTACCATCGATCTCGGCGATGATGGCGTGGTCCTTCGGACGACGGGCCTCGAACAGTTCGGCCACGCGCGGCAGACCACCGGTGATGTCCTTGGTCTTGGCGCTTTCGAGCGGCGAACGGGCGAGAACGTCGCCCTGGCTGACCTTCTGGCCCGGCTCGACCGACAGGATCGCATCCACCGACAGGAAGGAGCGGGCCTCGCCGCCACGCGACAGCTTGGCCACGTTGCCGTTCTTGTCCTTGATGACGATCGCCGGCTTGAGGTCCGTACCGCGCGGGGTCGAACGCCAGTCGATGATCTGGCGCTTGGTGATGCCCGTCACTTCGTCGGTCTCTTCCTTCACCGAGATGCCGTTGACGACGTCTTCGAAGGCAACGACACCTTCGACTTCGGTCATCATCGGACGGGTGTAGGCGTCCCATTCGGCGAGACGCTGGCCGCGCTTCACCTTGTCGCCATCGTCCACGAAGATGCGCGAACCATAGGCGACGCGCTGCGAGGAGCGTTCCACACCGCGCTCGTCAAGGATCGTCACCGCCATGTTGCGGCCCATGGCAATCAGGTTGCCTTCGGAGTTGCGCAGCATGTTGCGGTTCTTGATCTGGACCGTGCCCTCGTAGGAGGCTTCCAGGAACGACTGGTCGACCACGTTTGCCGTACCGCCGAGGTGGAAGGTACGCATGGTGAGCTGGGTGCCCGGCTCGCCGATCGACTGCGCCGCGATGACGCCGACGGCTTCGCCCATGTTGACGGGCGTGCCGCGTGCAAGGTCACGGCCATAGCAGACCGAGCAGACACCGGTCTGCACTTCGCAGGTCAGTGCCGAACGGATGCGGATCGACTGGATACCGGCCTTCTCGATCTCGATGACATCGGGCTCGAGGATCATCTTGCCGGCATCGACGAGGCGTGCGCCGGTGACGGGATGATCGATGTCGTCAAGGGCGGTACGGCCAAGGATGCGGGCGCCGAGCGAGGCGACCACCTGACCGGCATCGACGATGGCGGTCATGGTGAGGCCGGTCTGCGTGCCGCAATCGACCATGTTGACGATGCAGTCCTGGGCGACGTCCACGAGACGACGCGTCAGGTAACCGGAGTTCGCCGTCTTCAGGGCGGTGTCTGCCAGACCCTTACGAGCACCGTGCGTCGAGTTGAAGTACTCGTTCACGGTCAGGCCTTCCTTGAAGTTCGAGATGATCGGCGTCTCGATGATCTCGCCCGACGGCTTGGCCATCAGGCCACGCATGCCGCCCAGCTGGCGCATCTGGTTCGGCGAACCACGGGCACCGGAGTGCGACATCATGTAGATGGCGTTCATCGGCTTCTGGCGGTTCGTTGCCGGATCGAACTCGACGGCCTTAATGCGGGCCATCATGTCTTCGGCGACCTTTTCGGTGGCCTTGCCCCAGGCGTCGACGACCTTGTTGTACTTTTCGCCCTGGGTGATCAGGCCGTCATTGTACTGCTGCTCGTATTCCTTCACCAGGGTTTCGGTGTCACCGACGATCTTCGCCTTGGTTTCCGGAATGATCATGTCGTCCTTGCCGAACGAAATGCCGGCACGGCAGGCATGGGTGAAGCCGAGCTGCATGATGCGGTCGCAGAAGATGACCGTGTCCTTCTGGCCGCAGTGGCGGTAGACGGTGTCGATCATCTTGGAGATGTTCTTCTTCGTCATTTCCTGGTTGCAGGTCTCGAAGGGAACATTGACGTTCTTCGGCAGAAGTTCGCCGATGATCATGCGGCCGGGGGTCGTTTCATAGATCTTCGAGACCGGCTTGCCTTCGGCGTCCACGGTCTTGAAGCGCCCACGGATCTTGGCATGCAGCGTCACGGCCTTGGTTTCGAGTGCGTGATGCAGCTCGCCCATGTCCGAGAAGGCCATGCCTTCGCCCGGCTCGTTCTGGTTCATGATCGACAAGTAGTACAGGCCGAGAACCATGTCCTGCGAGGGAACGATGATCGGTGCGCCGTTGGCCGGGTGCAGGATGTTGTTGGTCGACATCATCAGCACGCGGGCTTCGAGCTGGGCTTCGAGCGACAGCGGCACGTGAACGGCCATCTGGTCGCCGTCGAAGTCGGCGTTGAAGGCCGTGCAGACGAGCGGATGCAGCTGGATGGCCTTGCCTTCGACCAGGATCGGTTCGAAGGCCTGAATGCCCAGGCGGTGCAGCGTCGGTGCGCGGTTCAGGAGAACCGGATGCTCGCGGATGACCTCGTCCAGGATATCCCAGACCTCAGGCTTTTCCTTTTCAACCAGCTTCTTGGCCTGCTTGACGGTCGAGGAGAAACCCTTGGCGTCGAGGCGGGCGTAGATGAACGGCTTGAAGAGTTCGAGCGCCATCTTCTTCGGCAGGCCGCACTGGTGCAGCTTCAGTTCCGGGCCCGTCACGATGACCGAACGGCCGGAATAGTCGACGCGCTTGCCGAGCAGGTTCTGGCGGAAGCGGCCCTGCTTGCCCTTCAGCATGTCGGAGAGCGACTTCAGCGGACGCTTGTTCGCACCCGTGATGACGCGGCCGCGACGGCCGTTGTCGAACAGTGCATCCACCGATTCCTGAAGCATGCGCTTCTCGTTGCGGATGATGATGCCCGGTGCGCGCAGCTCGATGAGGCGCTTCAGACGGTTGTTGCGGTTGATGACGCGGCGATAGAGATCGTTGAGATCCGAGGTCGCGAAACGGCCGCCGTCGAGGGGAACGAGCGGGCGCAGGTCCGGCGGGATCACCGGAACGACCTTCATGATCATCCACTCCGGACGGTTGCCGGACTCCATGAAGTTCTCGACGATCTTCAGGCGCTTCATCAGCTTCTTCTGCTTGAGATCCGACGTGGTGTCGGCCATCTCGGAGCGCAGGTCGCCGGCGATCTTCTCGAGGTCCATGGACGCGAGCATCTCGTAGATGGCTTCCGCGCCGATCATCGCCGTGAACTGGTCTTCGCCGAATTCATCGACGGCGATCATGTACTCTTCTTCGCTGAGGAGCTGGTTTTCCTTCAGCGATGTCAGACCCGGTTCGGTGACGATGTAGTTCTCGAAATAGAGAACGCGCTCGATATCCTTCAGCGTCATGTCGAGCAGCGTCGAGATGCGGCTCGGCAGCGACTTCAGGAACCAGATGTGGGCAACGGGCGCGGCGAGCTCGATATGGCCCATGCGCTCGCGGCGAACGCGCGACAGCGTGACTTCGACGCCGCACTTTTCACAGATGATGCCCTTGTACTTCATGCGCTTGTACTTGCCGCACAGGCACTCGTAGTCCTTGATCGGCCCGAAGATGCGCGCGCAGAAGAGACCGTCACGCTCCGGCTTGAACGTACGGTAGTTGATCGTTTCCGGCTTCTTGATTTCGCCGTAGGACCACGAAAGGATCTTTTCCGGCGACGCGATCGAAATCCGGATGGAATCGAAGGTCTGCGCGGGGACCTGCGGGTTGAAAAGGTTCATGACCTCTTGGTTCATGCCTGTCTCCTTTACGGGCGGATCGCCCTGAGCTTGGCGGGATGGCCGGCCGATAATCCCGGGATGCCGGCTCCCCTGCCCTTAAACCGATGAGACCGCGCGGTCCGCGCGGCCACTTTCCCGCCCTGCCGGATCTGCCGGCTCAGGGACGGGAAGCGGTGCGCGCCGGGAGCCGGCACGCACCTTCTTGGTTCATCATTCCGCCGCGTCGGGCAGCTGGGTCGTCGCGTTTTCGTCCGGCTTGGAGTTTTCCAGCTCCACCGACAGGCCGAGAGAGCGCATTTCCTTGACGAGAACGTTGAAGCTCTCCGGAATGCCTGCCTCGAACGTGTCGTCGCCACGCACGATCGCCTCGTAGACCTTGGTACGACCGGCCACGTCGTCCGACTTCACCGTCAGCATTTCCTGCAGGGTGTAGGCAGCGCCGTAGGCTTCGAGCGCCCAGACTTCCATTTCCCCGAAGCGCTGACCGCCGAACTGCGCCTTGCCGCCCAGCGGCTGCTGGGTAACGAGCGAGTAAGGACCGATCGAACGGGCGTGGATCTTGTCGTCGACCAGGTGGTTCAGCTTCAGCATGTAGATGTAGCCGACGGTCACCTGACGGTCGAAGGCTTCGCCGGTACGGCCATCATAGAGCGTCGACTGACCGGAGACCTTGAGGCCGGCCATGGCGAGCATCTCGTTGACGTCCTTCTCGACGGCGCCGTCGAAGACCGGCGTCGCGATCGAGACACCACGGCGGGTCTGCTCGGCCAGGCGGACGATCGACGCGTCGTCGTAGTCCTTGATCGGCTCGCCCTTCGGACCGGTACCCATGACGCCGTCGATCGTGTCGCGCAGCGGCTGGATGTCGCCCTTCTCGCGATAGGCGTCGAGCATCTGGCCGATCTGCTTGCCCATGCCGGCGCAAGCCCAGCCCAGGTGCGTTTCAAGGATCTGGCCGACGTTCATGCGCGAGGGCACGCCGAGCGGGTTCAGAACGACGTCCACATGCGTGCCGTCTTCGAGGAACGGCATGTCCTCGACCGGTACGATGCGCGAGACGACACCCTTGTTGCCGTGACGGCCGGCCATCTTGTCGCCCGGCTGGATCTTGCGCTTCACGGCGACGAAGACCTTGACCATCTTCATGACGCCCGGGGGCATTTCATCGCCGCGCTGGACCTTCTCGACCTTGTCCATGAAGCGCTGTTCGAGGCGCCCCTTGGATTCGTCGTACTGGCCGCGCAGCGCCTCGATCTCGCCCTGCGCCTTTTCGTTCTCGACGGCGAACATCCACCACTGCGAGCGGGGATATTCGGAGACGACGGCGTTGGAGAGCTCGGTGCCCTTCTTGAAGCCCTTCGGACCTGCAACGGCCACGTGGCCCCGCAGCATGTCGATCAGGCGGGCGTAGACGTTACGGTCGAGGATCGCCTGCTCGTCGTCGCGGTCCTTGGCGAGACGCTCGATTTCCTCGCGCTCGATCGCCATCGCACGTTCGTCCTTCTCCACGCCATGGCGGTTGAAGACGCGAACTTCGACGACGGTGCCGAAGGTGCCCGGCGGCATGCGCATGGAGGTGTCGCGCACGTCGGAGGCCTTTTCGCCGAAGATGGCGCGCAGAAGCTTTTCTTCCGGCGTCATCGGGCTTTCGCCCTTCGGCGTGATCTTGCCGACGAGGATATCGCCCGGCTGGACTTCCGCACCGATGTAGACGATGCCGGCTTCGTCGAGGTTCTTCAGCGCTTCTTCCGAGACGTTCGGAATGTCGCGCGTGATTTCTTCCGGCCCAAGCTTCGTGTCACGCGCCATCACTTCGAATTCCTCGATGTGGATGGAGGTGAACACGTCGTCGGACACGATGCGCTCGGACAGCAGGATCGAGTCTTCGTAGTTGTAGCCGTTCCACGGCATGAACGCGACGAGCGCGTTGCGGCCAAGTGCCAGATCGCCGAGATCGGTCGACGGACCGTCCGCGATGATGTCGCCCTTGTTCAGAACGTCGCCGACGTTGACCAGCGGGCGCTGGTTGACGCAGGTGTTCTGGTTGGAACGCTGGAACTTCTGCAGGCGGTAGATATCGACGCCGGACTTGCCGGGATCGAGGTCTTCCGTGGCGCGGATAACGATACGCGTCGCATCCACCTGGTCGACCACGCCGCCACGGCGGGCTGCGATGGCCGCACCGGAGTCACGGGCAACGACCGGCTCCATGCCGGTGCCCACGAAAGGCGCCTCGGCACGCAGCAGCGGAACGGCCTGACGCTGCATGTTCGAGCCCATGAGAGCGCGGTTGGCGTCGTCGTTTTCCAGGAACGGGATGAGCGCGGCTGCGACCGAAACGAGCTGCTTCGGCGAAACGTCCATCAGGTTGATCTGGTCGCGCGGCGCCAGCATCACTTCGCCCGCATGGCGGCAGACGACGAATTCTTCAACGAAGGACTGGTCTTCGTTGAGTTCGGAGTTTGCCTGGGCAACGTGGTACTTGGCTTCTTCCATGGCCGAGAGATAGACCACGTCGCGCGTCACCTTGCCGTCCACGATCTTGCGGTACGGGCTTTCGATGAAGCCGTACTTGTTGACGCGGGCAAAGGTTGCGAGCGAGTTGATCAGACCGATGTTCGGGCCTTCCGGCGTCTCGATCGGGCAGATACGGCCATAGTGCGTCGGGTGAACGTCGCGGACTTCGAAGCCGGCGCGCTCGCGGGTCAGACCACCCGGGCCAAGGGCCGAAAGACGGCGCTTGTGGGTGATTTCCGAAAGCGGGTTCACCTGGTCCATGAACTGCGACAGCTGCGAGGAGCCGAAGAATTCGCGAACGGCTGCGGCAGCCGGCTTCGCGTTGATCAGGTCCTGCGGCATGACGGTGTCGATCTCGATCGACGACATGCGTTCCTTGATGGCGCGCTCCATGCGCAGGAGGCCCAGGCGGTACTGGTTCTCCATGAGTTCGCCGACCGAGCGCACACGGCGGTTGCCGAGGTTGTCGATGTCGTCGATTTCGCCCTTGCCGTCGCGCAGGTCAACGAGCATCCGGACCACGGCCAGGATGTCTTCCTTGCGCAGAACGCGCACGGTATCGGCGGCGTCGAGGTCGAGACGCATGTTCATCTTGACGCGGCCGACGGCCGAGAGGTCGTAGCGCTCGGCATCGAAGAACAGCGACTGGAACATGGCTTCGGCCGAATCCATGGTCGGCGGCTCGCCCGGGCGCATGACGCGGTAGATGTCGAAGAGAGCGTCCTGACGGTTCTCGTTCTTGTCCACGGTCAGCGTGTTGCGGATGTAGGCGCCGACATTGATGTGGTCGATGTCGAGAACCGGGATCTCATCGAAACCGGCGCCCAGAATGACCTGCAGCGTCTTTTCGTCGATTTCGTCGCCGGCTTCGAGATAGATCTCGCCCGTGCCGTAGTTGACGAGGTCTTCGGCAAGGTAGTTGCCGTAGAGGTCGTCGTCCGTCGCCTTCAGCGCCTTCAGACCCTTTTCCTGGAGCTGGCGCAGCAGACGCGGGGTCAGCTTCTTGCCGGCTTCCACCACGACTTCGCCGCTGTCGGCGTCCACGAGGTCGGAAACGGTCTTCTGGCCCTTCATGGCGTTCGGCTGGAAGGGGATGCGCCAGCCCTTGCCGTCACGCTGGTAGAGCGACTTCGTGTAGAAGGTCTCGAGGATCTCCTCGCCATCCATGCCGAGGGCCATCAGCAGGGAGGTGACGGGGATCTTGCGGCGACGGTCGATACGCGCATGGACGATGTCCTTGGCGTCGAACTCGATGTCGAGCCAGGAACCGCGATAAGGAATGACGCGGGCGGCAAACAGCAGCTTGCCCGAGGAGTGGCTCTTGCCCTTGTCGTGGTCGAAGAACACGCCCGGCGAACGGTGCATCTGCGAGACGATAACGCGCTCGGTGCCGTTGACGATGAAGGTGCCGTTGTCGGTCATGAGCGGCATATCGCCCATGTAGACATTCTGTTCCTTGATGTCCTTGATGGACTTCGCGCCCGTATCCTCGTCAATATCGAACACGATGAGGCGCAGCGTCACCTTGAGTGGCGCTGCGTAGGTCAGGTCGCGCTGACGGCACTCGTCGACGTCGAATTTCGGCGGTTCGAACTCGTAGGAAACGAATTCGAGCATGGAGGCGCCCGAAAAGTCGGTGATCGGAAATACGGACTTGAAGACGGCCTGCAGGCCTTCGTCGGGACGCCCGCCCTTGGGCTCCTCGACCATGAGGAACTGGTCGTAGGACGCCTTCTGGACCTCGATGAGGTTCGGCATCTCTGCGACTTCTGGGATCTTACCGAAAAACTTGCGTACGCGCCTACGACCGTTAAACGAAAGGGTCTGAGCCATCGTCGCTCCTTTGATTTTTGCACCCGGGCCTGCAAGAGACGGGAACCGCTGGCCAGTCGGACCCGTCAGATCAATGGGTTGGATCAATCTCGTCTCATGTGCCGAAGGCGCCGGCCGGATTGCCTGCGCCTTATGCCTGAAACCATCCTCTTGAAGAACCCATTACCCAAAAGCCTGACACGAAGGGGCCCTTGGGTAATAGTTTCCGAAAAAGACCAAAGAGAGGCAGCCCTGACAGGGCTACCTCCCTTCGTAAATTCCGAAGAATTACTTGACGTCGACCTTGGCGCCGGCGTCTTCGAGCTTCTTCTTGAGGTCGGCAGCTTCACCCTTGGAGATGGCTTCCTTGACGGCCTTCGGAGCGCCTTCGACGAGGTCCTTGGCTTCCTTGAGGCCGAGGCCGGTGATGGCGCGGACTTCCTTGATGACGTTGATCTTGTTGGCGCCAGCGTCAACGAGGATAACGTCGAACTCGGTCTTTTCTTCTTCGACCGGAGCAGCAGCAGCAGCGCCGCCAGCAGCAGCAACGGCTACCGGAGCAGCGGCGGATACGCCCCACTTTTCTTCGAGCAGCTTGGAAAGCTCAGCAGCTTCCAGAACGGTCAGCGAGGAGAGGTCTTCAACGATCTTTGCGAGATCAGCCATTTTACTAGTCCTTTGTTCAGTTCGAACCGGGTTGGTTTCTGTTCAGTGAAAAACCGCCTTATGCGGCTTCATCCTTCTTCGCATAGGCCGCAAAAACGCGGGCGAGCTGGGCGGCCGGTGCCTGGACGACACCTGCAATGCGCGTTGCCGGCGTCTGGATCATGCCCAGAAGCTTGGCGCGCAGTTCATCCAGCGAAGGCAGGGTCGCAAGCGACTTGACGCCTTCCGCGTTGAGCGTGGTCGTGCCCATGGCGCCGCCGAGGACAACGAGCTTGTCGTTGGTCTTGGCGAAATCCATGACGACCTTCGGAGCCGTGATGGGATCATTGGCATAAGCAATGAGCGTCTGACCCTTGAAGAGGTCCGACATTCCCTCGGATTCCGTACCCTGAAGAGCGATCTTGGCCAGGCGGTTCTTCGCGACTTTGACGGTGCCGCCAGCAGCGCGCATCTTGGAACGGAAGTCGTTCATCTGCGCGACGGTGACACCAGCATAGTGGGCCACGACAACCGAACCGGAAGCCTTGAAGACTTCGTTCAGCTCCGTGACGAATTCGCGTTTTTCCGCTCTTTCCACTGTCTGTCTCCAGTTGACGGGATGGCCTTTGAGGGCTTCTCCCGCCGGGTTGCCTTTGTCGCTCGGGATCTTCATGTCGATCCCAAGCAACGCTTGAGGATCCTGTCCCTTGGCGTTGCCGGCTCAGGCCGGCTCGGACACAAGGCAAGCGAGGTTCGAACCAAAATTCGCGTCTCCGACGCTTTGAATGAATTTGGCTCTTACCCGTCTCATGCAGGTCTATGGATTAAGGCCAGCACCCGAAGGCGAAAGGCCACCCGCAATCTCGGACAGGAACTCCGGATTTCTCCGGAATTTCCCGGCCCCGAAGGACCGGGAAAGGGATGTCCGGACCCTTGAGCGGGTCCGGCAAAATCATGCCGTGACGGTGGCGGGGTCGATCTTGACGCCCGGGCCCATCGTCGAGGAAATGGCAACGCGCTTGACGTAGTTGCCCTTGGCGCCAGCCGGCTTCGCCTTGACGACAGCGTCGGCGAAGGCCTTGATGTTTTCCTCGAGTGCCTTGGCATCGAAGGAAGCCTTGCCAATACCGGCGTGGATGATGCCGGCCTTCTCGACGCGGAACTCCACAGCGCCGCCCTTGGATGCCTTGACGGCACCGGCAACGTCCATGGTGACCGTGCCGACCTTCGGGTTCGGCATCATGCCGCGCGGGCCGAGAACCTTACCGAGACGGCCGACGAGCGGCATCATGTCCGGGGTCGCGATGCAGCGATCGAAATCGATCTTGCCGCCCTGGACGATTTCGACGAGGTCTTCGGCGCCGACGACGTCTGCGCCGGCAGCCTTGGCTTCGTCAGCCTTGGCGCCACGGGCGAAGACGGCGACGCGAACGTCGCGGCCGGTGCCGTTCGGCAGGTTGACGACGCCGCGGACCATCTGGTCGGCATGGCGCGGGTCAACGCCGAGGTTCATGGCAACTTCGATCGTTTCGTCGAACTTGGCCGTTGCACGCTCCTTGACGAGAGCGATTGCGTCCGAGAGAGCGACGAGCTTCGTCGGATCGATGCCCTCACGGGACTTCTGTACGCGCTTTGCGAGCTTTGCCATGGTCTTAGCCTACCACTTCCAGGCCCATGGCGCGGGCGGAGCCCTCGATCATGGCCATTGCGCCTTCGATATCGGCGGCGTTGAGATCCTTCATCTTGGCTTCGGCGATCGTCTTGATCTGAGCCTTGGTGAGCTTGCCGACGGAAGCACCCTTACCCGGCGTCTTGGAACCGGAGGTGATCTTCGCTTCCTTCTTCAGCCAGTAGCTGACCGGAGGCTGCTTCATCGCGAAGGTGAAGGACTTGTCCTGGTAGTAGGTGATGACGACCGGGATCGGCATACCCTTTTCCATTTCCTGCGTGGCGGCATTGAACGCCTTGCAGAATTCCATGATGTTGATGCCACGCTGACCAAGCGCAGGACCGATCGGCGGCGACGGATTCGCCGAGCCGGCCTTGACCTGAAGCTTGAGGTGGCCTGCTACTTTCTTAGCCATTTCTCTCTGCCTTCGTTACGCCCGGAAACCGAAGATCTCCAGACCGTTGCGGAGCGCCATCCGGCGGCTCCCTTCTGCCATCCGACGCTGCGGATGGCGGCTGCGGTTGCGTGGTTCGGGTCACCTGCCCGGCTTAAGGCCAGGCCCCTCCCACGCGGGGTGCGGCAAGCGCCGCGCGACATCCGCCGAAGCGGACGCCGGAAACCGGAGAGCGCAAGCCCTCCGGAAAACTGTCAGACCTTTTCGACCTGGCCGTATTCGAGCTCGACCGGCGTGGCGCGACCGAAGATCGAGACCTCGACCTTGAGGCGCGAGCGCTCTTCATCGACATCCTGTACGATGCCGTTGAACGATGCGAAGGGACCGTCGGAGACGCGAACCTGCTCGCCGATCTCGAACGACACGGACGGCTTCGGACGCTCGACGCCATCCTGCACCTGACCGAGAATACGATCTGCCTCGTGATCCGGAATCGGAACCGGCTTGTTGTCGGAACCCAGGAAACCCGTGACCTTCGGCGTGTTCTTGATGAGGTGATAGGCCTCATCCGTCAGGTTGGCGCGCACCAGCACGTAACCCGGAAAGAACTTGCGCTCGGCATCGACCTTGCGGCCGCGACGGACTTCGACAACCTTTTCGGTCGGAACGAGGATCTTTTCAAAGAGATGCTCGAGCCCCTTCTGGCGAGCCTTCTCCTCGATCGATTCAGCAACCTTCTTCTCGAAGTTCGAATAGGCGTGAACAATATACCAACGAGCAGCCATGACCCTCTCCCCTCCGATCAAGCGCCAAGGTGCAGGGCGAAATTGACGACCCACCCCATGAGCTGATCGGCAGCAAAGAAAAATGCCGCAGCAACGATCGCCATGATGAAGACCATCAGCGTCGAGATCATCGTCTCGCGCCGGCTCGGCCACGTCACTTTGGACGTCTCGGTGCGGACCTGCCGCAGGAACGTCATCGGGTTGGTCTTGGATGCCATTGACTATTCACGCCTTTCGCTGCCTGGGCAGCCTGATCACCGCCATCGTGCGAAGCGAATCACCTTCACTCCATACGATATCGACGCGTAAGGCTGAACTCTCAGCCCCACGCGCCGCGTGTCTGTTGCGGCTCGTATAACGCCCGATTCCAATTTCCGCAAGGGCTACGCATCGACTTTTAAGAGTTTCGAAATTCCCGTCGCCATGCGCCCGATTCGCCCTGCCACATCAGGGCAAATGCCCGCTTATCGCGGCTCCCATCCGATATAGTCAAAGCCTGCGCGCACCACAAGCAGCATAGCCTGCGAGGCAACCACGAGCGCGTGATCAAACGCTGCGCCTGTCAATGTCATTGGTATCGGACGGGGCTTCTGTGGGAAATGGCAGGGGCAGAGGGGCTCGAACCCCCGACCTGCGGTTTTGGAGACCGCCGCTCTACCAACTGAGCTATACCCCTAGAACCCGGCTGCGCGATCCGCGCTTCAGGCATGGCGCTCCCTTTAAGATGGGATCGCGGGCTTGGCAAGAGAATTTCGATGACTGGCGACGAATTTCCCTCTGCTTGCGGAAGATGTTAGGATGCTTTCTTAGCGTCATCCCGGCCAAGTGCGCAGTCGCGGTTTTCGCCGGCGCCGGGCGCGTTCTCAAAGGTACAGTGCGTTTCCGGCGGAATGCCGCAGACCTTGTCGAGCGCCTTGAAGCCGACACAGCGTCCGTCCGGTCCGCGATAGCCCGGCCCGCCCTTGCAGCCGCACCCGCGACAGGCCGGCCGATCCGGGCAAGCGGCAAAGGCCACCTTTCCCGCGTCAGGCAAAACGAGGCTGCAGAGAGCCATCACAAAAAGAAGAGCGCCTCGCAGGAGAAAGCCACCCGTCAGGGCCATTCCGGGGCGCGCGAATCGCCGCGTCGTAAATCCACCGTCCTGCATTCAGCGTCCTCCGCGCCGGATGCCATTCTATCGCGCTTCCCTCGGAAAGCCACAAATGACAAAGGCCCCGCCGTTTCCGGCGAGGCCTAGTAGATAAAAGTCAGTATCGATTACTCGATGATCGAGGCGACGATGCCCGCGCCGCGTTCAGATCGCGCTTGCGCGCCATCTGAACATCTTTAGCGCCGTCGGCAGGCTTTCGGCCCGCCGCCCCTGATCACCGATTACTCGATGATCGAGGCGACGATGCCGGCGCCGACGGTGCGGCCGCCTTCGCGGATGGCGAAGCGCAGCTTTTCTTCCATCGCGATCGGAACGATCAGCTCGACGTCAACCGTGACGTTGTCGCCCGGCATCACCATTTCCGTGCCTTCCGGAAGCGTCACGATACCCGTCACGTCCGTCGTGCGGAAGTAGAACTGCGGACGGTAGTTCGTGAAGAACGGCGTATGACGGCCGCCTTCTTCCTTCGTCAGGATGTAGGCTTCGGCCTTGAACTTCTTGTGCGGCTTGACCGAACCCGGCTTGCACAGGATCTGGCCACGCTCGACGCCGTCACGGTTCACACCGCGCAGCAGCGCACCGATGTTGTCGCCGGCCTGGCCCTGGTCGAGCAGCTTGCGGAACATTTCAACGCCCGTGCAGGTCGTCTTCGTCGTCGGACGGATGCCGACGATTTCGATTTCTTCGCCGACCTTGACGATACCGCGCTCAACGCGACCCGTCACAACCGTACCGCGGCCCGAGATCGAGAACACGTCTTCGATCGGCATCAGGAAGGGCTGGTCGATCGGGCGTTCCGGCGTCGGGATGTAGGCGTCGACCTGAGCCATCAGCTCGCGGATCGCGTCTTCGCCGATCGTCTTGTTGGAATCTTCGAGAGCCGCCAGAGCCGAGCCCTTGACGATCGGAATGTCGTCGCCGGGGAAGTCGTAGGACGACAGCAGTTCGCGCACTTCGAGTTCGACGAGCTCGAGGAGTTCGGCGTCATCGACCTGGTCGACCTTGTTCAGGAACACCACGATGGCGGGAACGCCGACCTGGCGGGCCAGCAGGATGTGTTCGCGCGTCTGCGGCATCGGGCCGTCAGCGGCCGAGCACACCAGGATCGCGCCGTCCATCTGGGCAGCACCGGTGATCATGTTCTTGACGTAGTCGGCGTGGCCGGGGCAGTCAACGTGCGCGTAGTGACGGTTGGCCGTCTCGTACTCGACGTGTGCCGTCGAGATCGTGATACCACGGGCCTTTTCTTCCGGAGCGGCGTCGATCTGGTCATACGCCTTGAACTCGCCGAAGTACTTCGTGATCGCAGCCGTCAGGGACGTCTTGCCGTGGTCAACGTGGCCGATCGTGCCGATGTTCACGTGCGGCTTGTTGCGCTCGAATTTGCTCTTTGCCATGGGCTGTTATCCTATGATCCATCAAATGCGTCAGCCGGCCCGGGCCGGTTTGCGGAGGCGTTTAAGGGTTTCGTCCCGTTTGCGCAAGGACTAAATGCGACGGGCGACCGAGCCGGGGTCTGGCAGGGTGCGGCACGCGCGACGGGCGAAGGCGCAAAGCGTCGATCGAGCGCACCGCAAGGCGCACTTGCGTTCGGCTTCAGCCTGTTGACATTCTGAAAGTCTTGGAGCGGGTAGCGGGAATCGAACCCGCGTATTCAGCTTGGAAGGCTGCTGCTCTACCATTGAGCTATACCCGCGGTCTTTCGGACAGTCCTCGTCAGAATGGTGGAGGGAGTTGGATTTGAACCAACGTAGGCTGAGCCAACGGATTTACAGTCCGTCCCCTTTAACCACTCGGGCATCCCTCCAGTATTCCGGCGGGACTATCGTCCAAGCATGTTCGCGTGTCTCGAAGGTCGAGGCCGTCTGGCCCTCCCCGATCCGCGCCGGGTATATGACCGCCCAGCTTCGCCCTGTCAACACGAGCCGTCACAAAAAATCGATGTTTTTGGAGCCGCTTGTGGACAGCGCGCGTCGCGTGGCATTTGCCCTCGCGGCTGCAGGGTCTATAAGGCGGCAAACGCAGGGATGAACGATGACCAAGGACGAAACCGGCGGCCGCTCCGCCAAGGATACGCATTTTGCAAAGCTGCGCCGCCAGCACCGCGACCAGAAGCGCGAGCGCGGCGAAATTCCGACACCGAAGGATGACCGGCGCCGGCGCAATGCGGAAAACTGGACAGCGCCTCAGATCGCGCCGGATCAGGTCTTCCTCTACGGCATCCACACCGTGCGCGCCGCGCTCGACAATCCGGCGCGTACGATCGTCAAGCTCTCCGTGACGGCCAATGCCACCGCCCGCCTCGGGCTCGACGACCTCGCCGCCCTGCCCTACCCGGTCGAAACCGTGCAGCCGAGCCAGCTCGACAAGCATCTTGGCCCCGATGCCATCCACCAGGGCGTGATGCTTGAAACACGGCCGCTGCCGGTGCGCCGGCTGGATGCGCTGAAGGAAAGCCGGATGCTGCTGGTGCTTGACCAGGTCACCGACCCGCACAATGTCGGCGCGCTGATGCGGTCGGCCGTCGCCTTCGATGCCGGCGCGGTCATCACCACCATGCGCCATTCGCCGACCGAATCGGGCGTGCTGGCCAAATCCGCGTCCGGGGCGCTGGAGCTCATTCCCTATATCCAGATCACCAACCTTTCGGACGCGCTGGAAGAGCTCCATGCGCTGGGCTTCCAGACGATCGGCCTTGATTCGGAAGGCCCTGCCCCGCTCGAACAGACCCTTGAAGGCGGCCGCATCGCCCTCGTACTCGGCTCGGAGGGCAAGGGACTGCGACAGAAGACGCGGGCCACCTGCAAGGCGCTTGCCCGCCTCGACATGCCCGGCGCCATCAAGTCGCTCAACGTCTCGAACGCCGCCGCCATCGCCATGTATGCCGCCCGCCAGCATCTGGCAAAGGCGTGAGACGATCCCCGCGCGCGGGGGCGTCAATGCGTGCATCGGTGCGTTTTTTGACTTTACAGCCAGCGGGGATGTGGTAACTCCGCAGCATGTCGATCATGGATGGCTGCGCCGTCCATGATGTCGACCGCCCTTATAGCTCAGTTGGTAGAGCACCTGATTTGTAATCAGGGGGTCCCGGGTTCGAGTCCTGGTGGGGGCACCATCGTCTTTCTCCTCGATACCGCGAAGTCCCAGCCGCACATTCGTCGGCGTGTCGCGTCCTTCTACAAAAGAAGGCGATGAATTTAATTTTCGGCTTTCCGTTAGCCGTCATTTACAAAATATGCGGTACAGATCTCGGCATCATCTCCATGCCAAGAGCGCCACTGCGATGCTGACCCTGCTGTCTCGATTGACGTCCTGTGAAAAGGGAAATTTCGGTATTCTGTATGCAGCCGTGGTACCGCTGATCGTGGCAGGGTCCCTGACGGTCATCGACATCACGCGCGCCACGGGCGTGCGGATGGAGGCACAGGGCGCGCTTGATGCGACGACGCTGCAGCTCGCCATCTCGACGACAGCAGACACCCCGAAACTTGATGAGCTCGGCGCCACCACGCTGCAAGGCAATCAGGCCAATGTCGGGGCGACACTGGTCTCGACGGACTTCGGGAATATCGACAACGGATTGACGGTGCGCGGCACGGCCACCTTTTCGTTGACGCCGCTTGTCTATGGTATCTTTGCCAAGGATCAGCTGAAGGTCACCGTGACGTCGGAAGTGAAGCGCTCGGCAAAGAATGTCGAGGTTTCGCTGGTCCTCGACACGACGGCATCGATGGCCGGACAGCGGATCAGCGACCTCAAGGCGGCCGCCAAGGAACTCGTCGATATCGTTGTTACCGACAGGCAGACACCGACCTATTCGAAGGTCGCGCTCGTGCCGTATTCGATGGCTGTCAATGTCGGCTCCTATGCCGAAGCCGCTCGAGGCAGCATTCACAACGGAACCTGCAACAGCCCCGGCTGCGCCAATTATCGTTTCGTCAATCCCTATGGCGATGCGGTGACGTTCGGCATCAGCACCTGTGTGTCAGAGCGCACAGGCACCGAGCGCTTCACCGATGCGGCACCCTCGACGGCGAGTTTCGGCTACAATTATCCAAGCCCGGCCAATCCATGCCTGACGAACACCATCAAGCCGCTCAGCGACGACAAGGCGAGCCTCAACTCGGCCATCGACGCCCTCAGCGCCTCGGGATCGACAGGCGGCCATATCGGTGTCGGCTGGGGCTGGTACCTCGTTTCCCCGAATTTCAGCTATCTGTTTCCCAAGGCCAACCAGCCCGGCCCCTACGATATTGAAAAGACGAAGAAAATTGTCGTCCTGATGACGGATGGGGAATATAACAGCGCCTATTGCAACGGCGTCATTGCACGCGATTCGTTGACGGGCAGCGGCTCCGCAGCCCATCACATCAATTGCAACGCGCCGAATGGCGGGGCCTATGCCCAGGCGCAAGCGCTCTGCACGAACATGAAGGCAGCGGGCGTGACCGTCTACACGGTCGGTCTTGAGCTCGTGAACACCCAGGCCGCCCGCGACCTCGTGGCGAACTGCGCGACGAGCGCCAAGCACGTCTACTACCCAAATTCCGGAACCGCGCTCAAGGAAGCCTTCCGCGACATCGGGCGTGACATCTCCGGGCCCGTGGTCTCCCGCTAACCGCCACCGCCGACATCTTCACTCCTGCCTCTCCTTGCGCCCACGGCAAGACGTCGAGCGATTCGCACGCGCTTGACATCATGGCGAAAGCATGAGAACAAAATAAGAACAAAACCTCAGGGAGAGTGCCATGCAGGAGACGCAGAAGGTTGTGGAACGGGCTTTAGCCGCCGTGCAGCAGTCTCGGGCGCTTCGTGAAAAGCAGCAGGCGCGTCGAAAGGCCGTGTTCGGTCGGATCGAGGCCGCGAGCGTCAAGATCACGCATATTCCAAAGGGCATACAGCTGCCGCTGAACCTGCAATAGGACGGCCCAACCGGAACCGGTTTCCGGCATCGTGCGGTCATGGCCTGCCGGTCAGGTTCCGGAGTGTCCGTGCCGCCAGTCCCATAGCCGACGGGTCCGGCAGCCAGCCGTCCGGATACGTCCAATTGCGCCATCTGGCCGCAGCACGCCTTGTGCAGGAGATCGAGCCCGATTAAGTCTTTCGCGTCGCGGTGATTTTCCGCTCGACGATGCCCTGCGCGGCGCGGGGTGTATCAGGGGGTCGTGGTGCGCAGTTTCAAATCCCTCGCCTTCGTCGCCTCGCCTTCCGAGGATGCGCAGAATGCGCTGCGAGACCTCGAAGCACGCTACGGCTTGACGCCTCCGGAGGAAGCGGACGTGATCGTGGCGCTCGGCGGCGACGGCTTCATGCTGCAGACGCTTCACCAGACGATGAACTCCGGCAAGCTCGTCTATGGTATGAACCGTGGCTCCGTCGGCTTTCTGATGAACCGCTACAGCATCGAGGATCTGGAAGACCGGATTTCCGAGGCCGTGGCGAACGTGCTGCATCCGCTCGAGATGCAGACGGTGGATGCCGACGGCAACCGGTTTCGGGCGCTCGCCATCAACGAGGTCTATCTCTTCCGGCAATCCTATCAGGCCGCCAAATTGCAGGTTGTCGTCGACGGGCGCGTGCGGCTCGACGAATTGATCTGCGATGGCTTGCTGGTCGCCACGCCGGCCGGCTCCACGGCCTATAATCTTTCCGCGCACGGGCCGATCCTGCCGCTGGAGGCGCCATTGCTCGCCCTCACCCCGGTCAGCGCCTTCCGCCCGCGCCGCTGGCGGGGCGCGCTTCTGCCGAACCGGGTCACGGTCGATCTGTCGATCCTGGAAGCCGAAAAGCGCCCGGTAAACGCGGTCGCCGATCACCGCGAAGTCAAATCGGTCGTGCATGTGCGCATCGCCCAGTCGGAAAACACCACGGCGACCATCCTGTCGGACCCCGACCATTCCTGGTCGGACCGCATTCTCTCGGAGCAGTTTTCCAATTGACGCCGGGCAGCGCGCTTGGGACAGTCGTGGCGACGTTGTGGCAGGCCGGTGCCAAGATTTCGGGTTGCGAAGACAGGCGATCATCACAGCGGTGGTCGGCGGCGCCGCCGGAACCCTTCCGAGACGTCGTCGGTCGAACCGCCGCCATCGGAGGCAGAATGATGCGGATGCGCAACCGAGCCATGGCTTTAGTGGTGCTTGCCTTTTTGCCCGCAGCGTTCCTGTCGGCTGCCGAATGCGCATCGGCGCAAGAGGCGGCGCTTCCGGCGCCGGACGTGACATTCGTCATCAGCTCCGGTTTCTGGGAGCAGCCGGGCGACGGGACCTCGGTTCCTGCCGAGCGCGGCTATTACAAGCTGATCGCGCTGCGCCAGCCCGATGGCACGGCCCACATCCATCTCCAGCAGATTGCCCAGACGCCGCAGGGGCCGCGTGTCCTCACATCCGCGGAACTGGAGGAGTTCTCGGAGCTGAAGGCCTTCGTCACCGATATCAGGCCGGAATCCTCGTCCGGCGTGACGACCCAACCCGGTCTCTTCGCGACCATCTACCTGAAGACAGACCCTACTGCCTCGGAAGCGGAAAGCTGGACGGTGCTGATCGACGATCTCGGTGACATCCGGGTCGAGCGCGCCACGAACTGACGCAGCGTCGGGCACCCATGAAAAAAGGCGCCCCGGAGACCGGAGCGCCTTATTCCGTTTGATCTCTCGACGTCGCCTCAGGCGATATCTTCCACCACACCGTCGCCGCCGTTGACGCGGTGGGCGAGCGCCGCTTCCATGAAGGGGTTCAGCGCGCCGTCGAGCACGTCGCCCGGCGCCGTGCTTTCCACGCCGGTGCGCAAATCCTTCACCAGCTGGTAGGGCTGCAGCACGTAGGAGCGGATCTGGTGGCCCCAGCCGATATCCGTCTTGGAAGCGGCCTCGGCGTTGGCGGCCTCTTCGCGCTTCTTCAGCTCGGCCTCGTAAAGGCGGGCGCGCAGCATGTCCCAGGCCTTGGCCCGGTTCTTGTGCTGCGAGCGCTCCTGCTGGCACTGCACGACGATGCCCGACGGCATGTGCGTGATACGCACGGCCGAGTCGGTCGTGTTGACGTGCTGGCCACCGGCGCCGGACGAGCGGTAGGTGTCGATGCGGCAATCGCTCTCGTTGATGTCGATCTGGATCGAGTCATCCACCACCGGGTAGACCCAGATGGACGAGAACGAGGTGTGGCGGCGCGCATTGCTGTCATAGGGCGAGATGCGGACCAGGCGGTGGACGCCCGATTCGGTCTTCAGCCAGCCATAGGCGTTGTGCCCCTTGACGAGCAGCGTCGCGGACTTGATGCCCGCTTCTTCGCCGTCATGGATTTCCAGAAGCTCGACCTTGTAGCCCGAGCGTTCGGCCCAGCGGGTGTACATGCGCAGGAGCATGTTCGCCCAGTCCTGGCTTTCCGTGCCGCCGGCACCCGAATGCACTTCGAGATAGGTGTCGTTGCTGTCCGCTTCGCCGGAGAGCATGGCTTCCACCTGCTTCTTGGCGGCTTCGGCCTGCAGCGCCTTCAGCGCGGCTTCGGCTTCGGTGACGATCGTCTCGTCGCCCTCTTCCTCGCCCATCTCGATCAGCTCGACATTGTCGGAAAGCTGCTGCTCGATGCGCTTCACGGCAGAGATGCTGTCATCCAGCTGCTGGCGCTCGCGCATCAGCTTCTGCGCCTCGGAGGCGTCGTTCCACAGTGTCGGGTCTTCGGCCTTGTTGTTCAACCAGTCCAGTCGTCTTATCGCCTGGTCCCAGTCAAAGATGCCTCCTCAGCAGGCTTATGGCCTGCTTGATGTCGTCGATGATACCAAGGGTTTCGTTTCTCATTGCTATCCTGCCATGATTTCGGGCGTGACGCGTCAATAGCGACGCCCGCCACCGAAGTAAAGGCGACGGGCGACAGGCTGCGCACCCCTTGTCTAGAAGAGGCCGTTGGATCCGGAGGTCACGGCCTGGTTGGCCTGCGGCGAGGCCTTCAGGATTTCTTCCGGCGCCTGGAAACCTTCCATGCCGCCGATCACCGAGAAGGTGTCGGCAGGGCCCGTTCCGGGCTTGAAGGCCTCCATGATCGTGTCCGGGTCGCCCTCGGCGGCTGCCATGCCCGTCTTGCGGTTCACGGCAACAAGGCTCATGCCTTCCGGCACGACGAACTTGGTCGGGCGCGTGCCCTTTACCGCTTCCTGCATGAAATCGTTGAAGATCGGCGCCGCGAGGCCACCGCCCGTCGCACCACGTCCGAGCGGGGCTGGATTGTCGAAGCCGATATAGAGGCCGGCGACCAGATCCTGCGTGAAGCCGACGAACCAGGCGTCCTTCTCGTCATTGGTCGTGCCGGTCTTGCCGGCGACGGGACGATCGAGCTTGATCTTGCCGGCTGCGGTGCCGCGCGTGACGACGCCTTCCATCATCGAGGTGATCTGGTAGGCGGTCATGGGGTCGAGCACCTGCTCCCGATTGTCGACGAGCTGCGGTTCCGGCTGCTCTTCCCAGTCGGCTGCGTTGCAGTTGTCGCAGGTGCGGTCCTCGTGGCGGAAGATCGTCTTGCCGTAGCGGTCCTGGATGCGGTCGATCAGCGACGGCTTGATCTGCTTGCCGCCATTGGCGATGACCGAATAGGCCGACACCATGCGCATGACCGTGGTCTCGCCCGAACCGAGCGACATGGCGAGCAGCGGCGGCATCTTGTCGTAGATGCCGAAGCGCTCGGCATATTCCGCAACGATGTTCATGCCCATGTCATTGGCCAGACGCACCGTCATCAGGTTGCGCGACTTCTCGATGCCGAGACGCAGCGTGGACGGACCGGCGGATTCGCCGCCGTAGTTTTCCGGACGCCAGACCTGGCCGCCGGACACGATCTCGATCGGGGCATCGAGGATCACCGAGGCCGGCGTATAGCCATTGTCGAGGGCAGCAGCGTAGACGAATGGCTTGAAGGACGAGCCCGGCTGGCGCATCGCCTGGGTCGCGCGGTTGAATTCCGACTGGGCGTAGGAGAAGCCGCCGGCCATGGCGAGCACGCGGCCCGTATGCGGGTCCATGGCAACGAGACCGCCCTGGACGCGCGGCGGCTGGCGCAGGCGGTAGCTGCCATCGTCCTTCTTCTCGACGTAGACGACATCGCCGGCGCCGAACACGCCATCCGGCGACTTCGCGGTCTTGCGGCCGTCGGAGGAGCGGAAGGCCCAGCGCATATCTTCCGACGCGATGCGGCCCGTCTCGCGTTCCGCGACCACCTTGCCGGAGGCATCCTTGGCGGGCTGGAGACCGATATCGGCACCCTTGCCATCGACGGCCAGAACCACGGCCAGACGCCATTCGGGAACGTCGGCAAGCGCCGGCACCTCGGCTAGCGGCACGCCCCAGTCACCACCGATCTCGATCGTCTTGATCGGACCATGGAAGCCGCGGCGCTCGTCATAGGTCACGAGACCGTTCTGCAGCGCCTTGCGGGCAGCCAGTTGCAGACGCGGATCAAGCGAGGTGCGAACGGAAAGACCGCCTTCGTACAGCGCATCCTCTCCGTATTTCTGGATGATCTGGCGGCGGACTTCCTCGGCAAAATAGTCCGAGGCGAAGAGGTGGGCGCCGCTGCGGCGCGGCTTTACCCCGAGCGGCTGCTTCTTGGCGTCGTCGCCGTCTTCCTTCGTCACGTAGCCGTTCTCGACCATGCGGTCGATGACCCAGTTGCGGCGCTCGATGGCGGCCGCGGTCCGGCGGAACGGATGGTAGTTTGCCGGCCCCTTCGGCAAGGCGGCGAGGTAAGCCGTCTCGGCGATCGTCAGTTCGGTAACGGACTTGTCGAAATAGGTGAGCGCGGCACCGGCGATGCCGTAGGAATTCAGGCCAAAGAAGATCTCGTTCAGATAGAGCTCGAGAATGCGGTCCTTGCTGTAGGCCTGCTCGATGCGGAAGGAAAGGATCGCTTCCTTGACCTTGCGGTCGATGGTCTGGTCCGACGTCAGCAGGAAGTTCTTGGCGACCTGCTGCGTGATGGTGGAGGCGCCGACCGGGCGGCGGCCGGAGCCGAAGTTCTGCAGGTTGACCGCGATGGCACGGGCAAGGCCGGTGATGTCGACGCCGGGGTGGTTGTAGAAATTCTTGTCTTCGGCCGAGATGAAGGCGGCCTTCACACGGTCCGGAATGGCCTGGATCGGCAGAAACAGACGGCGCTCGCGGGCATATTCGGCCATCAGGTCGCCGTCGCCGGCATGGATGCGGGTCGTTACCGGCGGCGCATATTTCGCCAGCACTTCGTAATCCGGGAGATCCTTCGAGACATGGCCGAGATAGATGGCCACGACGGCTGCCAGGCCGAGCACGAGGAAACATCCAATCCCGAAGAAATAGCCAATGAGCCTGATCATTCGTCCGATACCGGTTCCGAGTTATCCCGCCACGCCCATTGCGCGGCACCATACGCGATGCGCAACAGCGCTCGCCTTGCACCACTTCTCACCCAAAGGCAAATGGCACGGCCGGCAAATGTTGAAGAATCTCGCGCTTTGCCGACACACTAGCCGATAGCAGCTTGAATGTGTGGAAAATGCGGCCCCTCGGCACATCACCTTTTGTCGTCAACGGAAACATTATGCCGTGTTGTTGCAGCGACACAAATCAAGATCGTGTCGCAGAGGCGCTAACCGCCATTCGCAACGACGGTGGCGCGATACTGGCCGATGGCATTGGCGATGCGTTCTGCCACCTTGCGCCGCCAGGCGGGATCCAAAAGCAGCTTCTCATCCTCGGGATTGGAAAGAAAGCCGAGTTCCAGAAGCACGGATGGCACATCGGGCGCCTGCAGCACGCGAAACCCGGCATGGCGGTGAGGATTGTTGATCAGGTTGATCTGGCCCTCGAAGGACGACACGACCGAGCGGGCGAGATTGACCGAGAAGGCCTGCGTCTCGCGTCGCGTCAGGTCGATCAGGATATCGGCGACCTCGGCGGGGCCGTTGTCGAGCGGCACGCCTGCGATCTCGTCGGAGAGGTTTTCCCGCTCGGCAAGGCTGGCAGCCAGATGGTCCGACGCCTTGTCGGAGATGGTATAGACGGTGGCGCCGCGGATATCCTTCTGCTTCAGCGTATCGGCATGCAGCGAGATGAAGAGCTTGGCGCCCTGGTTGCGGGCGAGTTGCACCCGCTGGGAGAGCGACAGGAACTCGTCCTTGTCGCGCGTCAGCATCACGCGGACCCCCTCCTGCCCGCCGAGAACACCGGCGAGCTCGCGCGCGAAGGCGAGTGTGACATCCTTTTCCGGCGTGTTGGTGGTCGCTCCGGAGGCGCCTGCATCGATGCCACCGTGTCCCGCGTCGATGGCGACGACGAATTTGCCGTCGTCGCCCGCCGATGGCGGGGCAGCGACATGGCCCGTCGTTGCT
Source organism: Rhizobium sp. SG2393 (assembly GCF_042610495.1). Taxonomy (NCBI): domain Bacteria; kingdom Pseudomonadati; phylum Pseudomonadota; class Alphaproteobacteria; order Hyphomicrobiales; family Rhizobiaceae; genus Rhizobium; species Rhizobium sp. SG2393. The sequence continues at coordinate 365,508 of NZ_JBHGAP010000001.1, read as the reverse complement.
GCCTGGCTCCAGGTCTGCTTGCCGATGCGGTCGGCAAAATCCGCCTCGGTGCTGATCGCCGTATCGACCACAAGACGATATCCCCTGCCGTCAGGCTCGGCCTGCACGTCATCCAGCGTGACGAGAACCGGACGCGTCGCAGTCAGGACGATGCGCGCGGCGCCGCTGCCCATGGCGCCGTAGCGCACATCGCGGAACAGGCCGCGTGCCGCCATATCCTCGGGCTTGATGCCGAAGGCTGTCTCGGGAAGATCGACGACCACACGATAGGGATTGGCGAGGTAATGGATCTTGTAGTCCGGCTTGCGGTCGAAGCTGATCACAAGGCGCCCGCGGGCATCGTCACCGGCGAGGCGCGCTTCATAGGCCAGAAGCGGGCCGGCCATCACAGCCGTGGCCGCCCCGTCGGTTGCCGGTGCGACAGCCGCACCGCCCGACACCGCCAGCGAAAGCGCCAGTACGGCAGCATGAATGAGGGGGCGCCTGATCACCGCTGTCATCGTCTCCTGTGAGGACATCATCCGCGACGTGCAGACATGCTTGCCGCTTTCTGTCCTGCCGCTTCGCGCCCATCGGCCGCATCCTGGCCTCCGCCATCCGGCACAAACATGGCGAAAGACCGGCAGAGCCTGCCCTTTCCCACAGAAGCGCACGCATGGTTAACGAAGGGTTGACGGGCAATGCAGCCGATACGCGCAAGCAGCGGAATTGTACCAAATTGTGACAGCCGGGCTTTTCCCTTGCCATTGTGACATGAAAACCATAAAAGCGTCGTGAGGAGAAAGTGTAGTCGGGATAGAATCATGGGCCGGGCTGTATCAACGCTCATCTTCGAGCGCCGCGCCTGACCGAAAGAAGAGCCAAGACGCAATCATCGCGTGATACGGCCCATCTTCCGTTTTCGTCCATGTCATCCGCCGACGTCGGACTTTCTTTTCGCACGCAGGATCGCGCATCCCGGCGGTGGCCGGCAGCATTCAAGGTGGCTTGTTCCACCAAACGCCCTCAAGGGGCGATTTCATCGGGCCCAAAGGCCTTTTAACATTGGCATTCTTGCTCGGCGTAAGACGATGAGACGGCAGGTCAAGGCAATGACAGGGATCACGGAGCGCACCGACGCTCCCGTTCCTGCCGAGCCTGCACGCCACCGCCGCGTCCCGGCAGGAACATTACTATCCGGCGTACAGATCGACCCTCCCGCCCCCCGTCTCGACGGGCATGGACGGGTCGCGGCCTTGAGCCTGCGCCGAGGAGCTCAGCTTACATGGCAGACAAAATGCTTATCGACGCGTCTCACGCAGAAGAGACGCGCGTCGTTGTCGTTCGCGGTAACCGCATAGAAGAGTTCGACTTCGAGTCGGAACACAAAAAGCAGATCCGCGGAAATATCTATCTCGCCAAGGTCACGCGCGTCGAACCCTCGCTGCAGGCGGCCTTCGTCGATTACGGCGGCAACCGCCATGGCTTCCTCGCCTTCGCGGAAATCCATCCCGACTACTACCAGATCCCGCTGGCCGACCGGCAGGCGCTCCTGCGGGCCGAGGCAGAGGAAGCCCGTCGCGAGCGCGACGATGACTTCGAGCCGGTAGAAACAGCACCGATGCCCGCGCACAAGCCGGTGGAAACGGTTGCCGAGATCGCCGAGGCGAGCGAGGCCGTCGAAGCAGTGGAGGCTTTGGAGGCCCCCGCGGCCGAAGCTGTGGAAAACGTCGCCGCCGAGACTTCTGTCGTTGAGGAAGAGGCTCCGAAGAAGCCGAAGCGCGTGCGCAAGCCCCGGGCCAAGAAGGCAGCAGCCGAAGAAACCGAAGCTTCGTCCGAGGCTGGTGAGGTCGAGGCTGCAGCCGAGGCCGGCAGCGACGAGACGCCCGACGAAATGGCCATGGCCGTGGACCTCGATGACGACACGGTGTCCGAGCGCGTCAGCAACAAGCAGCGCGGCCGCCGCCGCCGCGATGACGACGAGGACGAGGAAGAAGAGGTTATCGAATCCGTCGGCGCCGAAGACGCCATGGAAGAGGTGCCGGATCGTCATGTCCGCAAGCCGCGCAAGCAGTACCGTATCCAGGAAGTCATCAAGCGCCGCCAGATCCTGCTCGTGCAGGTCGCCAAGGAAGAGCGCGGCAACAAGGGCGCGGCGCTGACGACCTACCTGTCGCTGGCCGGCCGCTATTCCGTCCTGATGCCGAACACGGCGCGCGGCGGCGGCATTTCCCGCAAGATCACCAATCTCCAGGACCGCAAGCGCCTGAAGGAAATCGCCCGCGAGCTGGAAGTGCCGCTCGGCATGGGCGTCATCCTGCGCACGGCCGGTGCCAACCGCACCAAGGTCGAGATCAAGCGCGACTTCGAATATCTGATGCGCCTGTGGGAGAACGTCCGCACGCTGACGCTCGCCTCCACGGCGCCCTGCCTCGTCTACGAGGAAGGCTCGCTCATCAAGCGCTCGATCCGCGACCTCTACAACAAGGATATCGGCGAGATCATCGTTGCCGGCGAGGAAGGCTATCGTGAAGCGAAAAGCTTCATGAAGATGCTGATGCCGAGCCACGCCAAGGTGGTGCAGCCCTATCGCGACGTGCACCCGATCTTCTCGCGCTCGGGCATCGAAGCCCAGCTCGACCGCATGCTGCAGCCGCAGGTGACGCTGAAGTCGGGCGGCTACATCATCATCAACCAGACCGAAGCGCTCGTTTCCATCGACGTCAACTCGGGCCGCTCGACCCGCGAGCACTCGATCGAGGACACCGCGCTCCAGACGAACCTGGAAGCGGCGGAAGAAGTGGCGCGCCAGCTGCGTCTGCGTGACCTCGCCGGCCTCATCGTCATCGACTTCATCGACATGGAGGAGAAGCGCAACAACCGCTCCGTCGAGAAGAAGCTGAAGGACTGCCTGAAGAACGACCGCGCCCGCATCCAGGTCGGCCGCATCTCGCATTTCGGCCTTCTGGAAATGTCGCGCCAGCGCATTCGCGCTTCGGTGCTCGAATCCACGATGCAGACCTGCCCGCACTGCAACGGCACGGGCCATGTGCGCTCGCAGTCGTCCGTTGCGCTGCATGTGCTGCGCGGGGTCGAGGAATATCTCCTCAAGAACACCACCCACAACATCTCGGTGCGCACGATCCCCGAGATCGCGCTCTACCTGCTCAACCACAAGCGCGGCACGATCATCGATTATGAAAACCGCTTCGGCGTCGAGATCATCATCGAAGCCGACGCTCATGTCGGCGCCTCGCACTTCGCCATCGACAAGGGCGAAGCCGTCGAGAATCCGGTGAAGATCGAACAGATCATCACCTTCGAGCCGGAAGAGGAAGACGACGATATCGTCATCGAGGACGAAATCGACGAGGAAGCCGAGGCTGCACCCGCCGAGCGGAGCGAACGGGCGGAACGCCCGGAGCGCGCCGAACGCACGGATGGCGACGACCAGAACGGCCGCAAGCGCAAGCGCCGCCGCCGCCGTCGCGGTGGCCGCAACGGCGGTAATGGCGAAGGCCAGGCCAACGGTCATGCGGACGAGCTTTCCGGCGAAGAGGACGGTGATGATGGCGCCGACGACGCCTCTGAAGGCGGATCCGACGGCGAGGAGCCGATCGCAGCTGCTGCCGACGCGAATGGCGACGGCGAACAGCGCCGCAAGCGCCGCCGTCGCGGCAAGCGTGGTGGCCGTCGCAATCGTCCCGAGGGCGAAGAAGGTGCCGTGTCCGCTGCTGGCGAGGACGGCGACGGTGAAGAAGGTGACGACGAGGCTGCGGAAACCGGAGACGCCGTGACCGAGACGACCGACGACGCACAGCCGGAAGCCGAAGCGACACCGAGCGACGAGGCCGAGCAGCCCGCCGCCAAGCCGCGCCGTAGCCGCCGCAAGGCTGCCGCCAGCGAAGCGTCGGCGGAAGCCGAGGTTGTCGCTGCGCCGGAGGTGATCGAAGAGACAGCGGTCGCGTCCGAGCCGGTCACCGATGCCGTCGTCGCCGAAGAGGTGGTGCCGGCAGAGACCGCTGCCGAGCCCGAAGAGGCCCGCCCGCAGCGCGCCAATCGCGACATCGAAAACATCGCAAGCGAGCCGGTGATCAAGTCCTCTACCGCCGCCAGCGACGATGCCGATGCCGGCAAGCCCAAGAAGGGCGGCTGGTGGCAGCGCCGCGGTTTCTTCTAGGACACCGACATATCCTTCGATATCTGCAAGGGGCCCGGTTTTCGCCGGGCCCTTTTCGTTTGCCCCTGCTTCTGTCTCAGCCGGAGGGCGCGATCAAAGTCCGTCGGCACGAAAGGCGAGCTTGCGATGTCTTGCCTTGCTCTTCCCGCCAGTCGTCAGCAGCCGCTGGAATTGCGGACATTCGAGATGGGACGGGGCTGCGCAGGCAGCGACGTGGCGCAGCGTATCGCGAAGGACCGTCAGTTCGCGAAGCTTGCGGTCAATCTCGTCCGCCTTGTCTCTTAGCGCCGACCGGTCCAGGGCCGGCAATCCGTCGCGGCCGAACATGCCGGCAATCTCTTCCAGGGAAAATCCGGCCGACTTGGCGAGCGCGATCAGTTGCAATTGCATGAGAACCTCTGGGGCGAACTGCCGCCTCAGGCCGTGGCGTGTAATGGAGGTGATCAGCCCCGCCTCCTCATAGTATCGAAGCGCGGATGGCTTGAGGCCACTGCGGCGCGAGACCTCGCCAATATCCAGAAATTTCATGCTTGACCTCAAGTGAACTTGATTTCGCAAACTGCACATCGACGTTCACGGAGACAAGAAGAAAGATCATGAAACAGACAGAAGAGCTTTTGACGACCACACCACCAGTCCGCTTGTCCATCGCGCTCGGATCGGCAGTCCTGCTCGGCGCGCTCGGCACCAGCATCGCCAACATCGCGCTGCCCGCCATGACGGCGAGCTTCGAAGCGCCCTTGGAGGCGGTCAAGAATGTCGTGGTGTCCTATCTCGCAGCACTGACGCTCATGGGTTTGGCAGCCGGCCGGCTCGGGGACCGATACGGCTCCAAGACCGTCCTTGTCATCGGCTTTGCCGTGTTTGCCACGGGGTCGCTGGCAGCACTTTCGGCGCCCGGGCTCGGTTGGCTCGTTGCGGCGCGTTTCGTGCAAGGCGCCGGTGCCGCCGTGGTGATGACCTTGCCGATGGCCTTGATCCGCGAAACAACGCCGAAGGACCGCATGGGCCGTGCCATGGGCCTCATGGGCACCCTGTCCGCGCTCGGCACGGCGCTTGGCCCCGTCATTGGCGGCGCCCTCGTGCCGCTCGGCGGCTGGCGGGCAATCTTTGCCCTGCTTTTCGCGCTCTCGCTGCCAGGCCTGCTCCTCGTCACCCGTTTGCCGAAGGCGCAGGGCGGCGCATCCGGCGGTCCCACCAGCCTCAGCGCCGTGCTGAGCTGCGGCCTCGTGGCAAAGCTGATCGTCAATGGGCTCGTCGCCATCGTAATGATGGCGACGCTGGTGGTCGGGCCCTATGCGCTGGAGTCCGGGCTTGGACTTCGGCTCGGCATTGTCGGGCTCGTGATGGCGGTCGGGCCGATCCTCTCCATGGTGTCGGGGATTGTCTCCGGCCGCCTTGTTGACCGCTTCGGTACGCGCATCGTTCTCTTGACGGGACTGGTCCTGCTCGCCTGCGGTGCAGCGTTGTTGGCGATGCTGCCGATCGCGCTCGGCGTCTCGGGCTATGTCCTGGCGCTTGTGGTTCTCACACCCGGCTACCAGATGTTCCTCGCCGCCAACAACACGGAAGCCCTCGCTGCCCGCTCAAGCGCCGAGAGCGGCACGGTCGCCGGATTGCTCAGCCTGTCGCGAAATCTCGGCCTGATGGCCGGCGCGTCCTTGATGGCGACCATTTTTGCACGCGCCAGTGGGGCGGTTGACCTTCATGCGGCTTCGCACTTGCAGGTCCTTGAGGCTATGCGAACCACGTTCCTGATCGCAGCCGCGCTGGCGCTCACGGGCCTTGCGATCACGGTGCTTTCAGCGTCTCATCCGCCAAAAACGGTGTGAGGCGTCTGTTTGCCGGCAAACTTCAGAAACAGAGTCAACGCGCTCACACACTGATTCCGGTTCCGGCTCCAAGCCGCTGACGGAGAATCACTTCTTTCAGGCGAGCCAGCGGGCAATCCGTTCAACGGCTTCCTCTATATCGGCAGGGCTTCCGGCATAGGAGAAGCGCATGGTGCGGTGGCCGCCAATGGGATCGAAGTCGCGGCCGGGGGTGGCAGCGACATCGATCTCGGCCAGCATGCGGCGGGCGAAGGCCATGCTGTCATTGGTGAAGCGGCCGACATCCATATAGGCGTAGAAGGCACCGTCCATGGGCGACGCGATGGCGAGGCCAAGCTTCGGCAGGCGGTCCAGCAGCAGGGCACGGTTCGCAGCGTAGGCGTCGCGGTGGGTGTCCAGCTCATCCCGCGCGCCAAGCGCTGCTTCGGCGGCGATCTGGGAAAGCTCCGGCGGGGAAATGTAGAGGCTCTGGGCGATGCGCTCGAAGCCGCGCACCTGATCCTCCGGCAGCACCATCCAGCCGATCCGCCAGCCCGTCATGCAATAGTATTTCGAGAAGGAATTGATGATGACGGCGCGGTCGGTGACGGCAAGTGCCGTGGTCTCCTCGCCGGCGAAGGTCAGGCCGTGATAGATCTCGTCGGAGATGAAGGCGATGTCGCGGGCCTCGCAATAGCGGGCGAGTGCGGCAAGCCGTGCCCGGCCCGTGACGGTCCCGGTCGGGTTGGCCGGGCTCGCCAGCAGCACGCCCTTCAGCCGCACGCCTTCGGCCTTTTCCGCCTCTTCCAGCCCTTCGGGGGTGAGCGTGAAGGCATGCTCCTCACCGGCATCGACTTCGATGACACGCAGCCCGAGCGCCATCAGGATGTTGCGATAGGCGGGGTAGCCGGGCCGCGCGATGGCAACGGCATCGCCGGGGTCGAAGAGGGCGAGGAAGGCCAGGTTGAAGCCGGCAGACGAGCCCGTCGTGATGGCGATCCGCGCGGGATCGACGCTGACGCCGTGCCGCTCTGCGTAATCGCGGGCGATGGCCTCGCGCAGCGAGCGGGTGCCGAGCGCATCGGTATAGCCTAGACGGCCGGTCTCCAGCGCCTTGCGGGCGGCTTCCAGTGCCTTCTGCGGGGCGGGTGCGGCCGGCTGTCCGACGGCAAGCGAGATCACCGGGCGGCCTTCGGCGCGGCGGCGGATTCCCTCCGCCAGGATATCCATGGCGTGGAAGGGTTCGATCTCGCTGCGGCGGGACAGCAGGGACATGGCGGCACCTCTTATCGTTTGAACTTAGGGCCGCATCTGCCTGATGACTTGCGGGATCACAAGAGATGCCCGGTCTTCATTCGGCCGATTTTTGAGGTTTCTTCAGGGACGCGCCACCGCTAAGCTGGCAAGATCCGCTTTCGCGCCGGCCGACCGGCGCCGCATCCCGAGGAAACCATGATCCGCTCGACCCTCCGCCTTGTCACCGCATCGCTGCTCGCCGGCACCACCCTCTTCGCCACCGGCCCGGCCGCCGCGCTGGATGCCAAGCAGAAGGAGGAGTTCGGCGCCTACATCCGCGAATATCTGCTCGCCAATCCGGAAGTGCTGATCGATGTGCAGAAGGCGTTGCAGGAAAAGCAGCGCGTGGCGCAGGCAGCCGCCTCGGAAGCGGCGGTGACGAACAACAAGGACGCGATCTTCAATTCCGAGCATGACGTGGTGCTTGGCAATCCCAAGGGCGACGTCACCATCGTCGAGTTCTACGATTACAATTGCGGCTACTGCAAACGCGCGCTGTCGGACATGAACGCCATTCTCGACACGGACAAGAATGTCCGCTTCGTCTTGAAGGAACTGCCGATTCTCGGCCCCGATTCGCTTGCCGCACACCGCGTCAGCGCCGCCTTCCGCAAGATCGCGCCGGAAAAGTATGGTGAATTCCACCGCGCGCTGCTCGGTGGCGAGGATCGTGCAACGGAGGAGACGGCGATTGCCGTTGCCGAAAAGCTCGGCGTCAAGGAGGCGGACCTGCGCGCGCACATGGAAAAGAATCCCAAGGACGCGGCCGTGATGGAATCCTACCAGCTCGCCAATGAACTCGGCATTTCCGGTACGCCGTCCTACGTGATCGGCAACGAGGCCGTCTTTGGCGCCGTCGGGCTCGAGGAATTGCAGGGCAAGGTCGCCAATATCCGCGCCTGCGGAAAGACGACCTGCTGAACCAAAGATTTACCGAAGTTTGTGGACAAGCCCCGCCAGCGCCGGCGGGGCTTTTTTTCGAATGCCGCCCGGTCTATAGCTGTGGCACATAAAGTAAACCGGACCCCGCATGACACAGACATTCTTCGTCCTCAACGGACCGAACCTCAACGCGCTCGGCAAGCGGGAGCCCGGCATCTATGGCGGCCAGACGCTCGCCGATATTGGCGAGATGTGCCGCAAGGAGGGCGAAGCCCTTGGTTTCGCTGTTGATTTCCGGCAGAGCAATCATGAGGGCACGCTGGTAGACTGGCTGCACGAAGCCGGCGATACGGCCGCCGGCGTTGCTATCAATGCCGGCGCCTATACCCACACGTCGATTGCGCTCCACGATGCGATTCGGGCGATTTCCGTTCCGGTCGTCGAACTTCACCTGTCCAATGTCCATGCCCGCGAGGAATTTCGCCACAAATCCATGATTGCCCCTGCGGTAAAGGGCGTGATCTGCGGCTTTGGTGCGCAGAGCTATATCCTCGCGCTGCATGCGCTGCGGTCACTGACACAGACAACGAGATAAGAAGAACAAGAGGCTCCATCCATGGCTGACAAGAAATCCGGCATCGACCAGGCGCTGATCCGCGATCTGGCGAATATCCTCAAGGACACGGACCTGACCGAAATCGAAGTCGAGCAGGAAGATCTTCGCATCCGCGTGTCGCGCACGATTCCGGCAGCACCCGCGCCGACCTATTATGCACCGGCGCCCGCTGCCGCCGCACCGGCCGCAGCCCCGGTGGCCGCCGTTGCCGAGGCTGCTGCTCCGGCTGCACGCAACAACAAGAATGCCGTCACGGCCCCGATGGTCGGCACGGCCTATCTGTCGCCTGCTCCGGGCGCGCGTCCCTTCATCGAGGTCGGCGCCACCGTCAAGGAAGGCCAGACGATCCTCATCATCGAAGCGATGAAGACGATGAACCAGATCCCGGCGCCGCGTTCGGGCAAGATCACCGAAATCCTCGTGCAGGACGCTTCACCCGTCGAATACGGCGAACCCCTCCTCGTTATCGAATAAGGCGGCCGCCCCATGATCTCGAAGGTTCTCATCGCCAATCGCGGCGAAATCGCGCTCCGGGTCCTGCGTGCCTGCAAGGAACTCGGCATTGCGACGGTCGCCGTGCATTCGACGGCCGATGCCGACGCCATGCATGTGCGCCTTGCCGACGAAAGCGTGTGCATCGGCCCGCCGCCGTCGCGCGACAGCTATCTCAACATCCACCAGATCGTCGCGGCCTGCGAGATCACCGGTGCGGATGCGGTGCATCCCGGCTACGGCTTCCTGTCGGAGAACGCCAAATTCGCCGACATTCTCGAAGCCCACGGCATCACCTTCATCGGGCCGACGGCCGAGCATATCCGCCTGATGGGCGACAAGATCACCGCCAAGCAGACGGCCATGGAACTCGGCATTCCCGTCGTTCCCGGCTCGGATGGCGAGGTGACGGCCGAAAACGTGCTGGAGACGGGCCGCAAGATCGGCTTTCCGGTGCTCATCAAGGCCACTGCCGGCGGCGGCGGTCGCGGCATGAAGGTCGCCAAGACCGAAGACGACCTGATGGAAGCCTTCGACACCGCGCGCTCCGAAGCCTCAGCCGCCTTCGGCAATGCCGCCGTCTACATGGAAAAATACCTCGAAAAGCCGCGCCACATCGAAATCCAGGTGGTGGGCGATGGCGAGGGCAATGCGATCCATCTCGGTGAACGCGACTGCTCCCTGCAGCGTCGCCACCAGAAGGTCTGGGAAGAGGCCAACTCCCCTGCCCTCAATGTCGAGCAGCGCATGAAGATCGGCCAGATCTGCGCCGACGCCATGAAGAAGATGAAGTATCGCGGCGCCGGCACGGTCGAGTTTCTCTACGAAAACGGCGAGTTCTATTTCATCGAAATGAACACGCGCCTGCAGGTGGAGCATCCGATCACCGAAGCGATCACCGGCATCGACCTCGTACATGAGCAGATCCGTGTTGCTTCCGGCGGCGGTCTTTCGGTCACGCAGGAGGATATCGTCTTCTCCGGCCATGCGATCGAGTGCCGCATCAATGCGGAAGATCCACGCACCTTCACGCCCTCGCCGGGCACGATCACGCATTTTCATGCGCCGGGCGGACTTGGCGTGCGCGTCGATTCGGGCGCCTATGCGGGCTACAAGATCCCGCCCTACTATGACAGCCTGATCGGCAAGCTCATCGTGCATGGCCGCACGCGCGTCGAATGCATGATGCGCCTGCGCCGCGTGCTCGACGAATTCGTCGTTGATGGCATCAAGACCACCCTGCCGCTTTTCCAGGATCTCGTGTCCAATCAGGACATCGCCAATGGCGACTACGACATCCACTGGCTGGAAAAGTACCTGGCAGCCAAGACCGATTGAGGCACTGAAGGACAGGATGCGCAGCAAGGAACCGGATATAACGCCCGAACTCCTGCTGCGCGCCTATTCGATCGGCCTGTTTCCGATGGCCGATTCGGCTGACGATCCGGAGCTCTTCTGGGTCGAGCCGGAAATTCGCGGCGTCATCCCGCTCGATGATTTTCACGTACCGCGCAGCCTTTCCAAGGCGATGCGCAAGGCCCCCTTCGACATCCGCATCAACACAGCCTTCGAAGGGGTGCTGAGGGGCTGCGCCGCACCCGCGCCGGGGCGGGAAAACACCTGGATCAACAGCAAGATCGTGAAGCTCTACTCCATGCTGCACCGCATGGGTTACGCGCACAGTGTCGAGGCTTTCGAGGGCGACGAACTGGCGGGCGGCCTCTACGGTGTTTCGCTCGGCGGCGCCTTTTTCGGCGAGAGCATGTTCTCGCGCCGCACCAATGCTTCGAAGATCGCGCTCGTGCATCTGGTCGAGCGCCTGCGCCAGCGCGGCTTCGTGCTCCTCGACACGCAGTTCACCACCGAACACCTGAAAACCTTCGGCGCCATCGACGTGCCGAAGCAGCGCTACGAGAAGATGCTGGCGCGGGCGGTGTCGATGCCGAATATTCCGTTCGGGTGAGAGCCGTCCCGGCGATGGTCGCCGTCAGCGATTATTGCTTCGCGGCCGTGTCCGGAGCCGGCAGGTCGGACTGCTGCTTGCAGCCCTTGAGCCAGACGTCATAGACGGGATGCTCGACGGCGTTGAGGCCCGGGCTGTCTGCAAACATCCAGCCGGTGAAGATGCGACGGATCTTGCGGTCGAGGGTGATTTCATCGACCTCGACGAAGGTCGTCGTCTTGGCGGTCTCCGTGTCGTCGCGGGTGTAGCAGACGCGCGGCGTGACCTGCAGCGCGCCGAACTGCACCGTCTCGCCGATATAGACATCGAATGTGGTGATGCGGCCGGTGATCTTGTCGATGCCGGAGAAGATGGCGACCGGATTCTTGATCTGGGCGGCGCTTGCCGCTGCCGGGCCCATCATCAGGCAAGCCGCAACAGCGCCCGCCGCCATGAAGAGCTTTCCCGTGATGCCGCCCGCCGATGCCATGGATCGTCCGTTTCCTGTCTGTCCGTCCCGCCTGCCGGACACAGCCGGCCGGGACGCTTCCCGCCTTCTTCGCGAGACGTTGGCCTAGGGGGCAATTATGGCCGGCCCATGATGGCCGACCCCTCGCCTTCCCTCTGCCGTGGCGCCGCTCAGGCGCCGGGGGTCCAGGCGTCGTAGTCGCCGGTGACCTTCGGGCGCTCGCCGGCGCGCGCAATCGAGCCCTGCGGACGATAGGCATCGGCCGTGCCGGTCGGGTTGGCGCGGTGCGGCTTCTGCCAGTCGCGCGCCACATAATTTTCCTTGCTCGGCGGAGTATCGGTGCGGTGGTGCATCCAGCCGTGCCAGCCCGGCGGAATAGCGGAGGCTTCGGCGTAGCCCTTGTAGATCACCCAGCGGCGCGTGCGGCCTTCGCTGTCCTTGCGGCCGCCTTCATAATAGACGTTGCCGAACTCATCCTGACCGACCTTGGTCCCGAAGCGCCAGGTGTGGAAGCGCGTTCCGATGGTCTGGCCGTTCCACCAGGTGAAGATCTGCGTCAGCAAAGACATGAGCACTCGCCCTTAATCGGTCGCGCGGCGCGCTTGCACCGCACCATTTTCTCATCTGCGCTTATGCCGCTCCGGGCCGGGATTGTCCAGCGTTTCGAAGGATCGCGCACTTATTTCAGGGCACGTTTGAAACCGAGATGCGAGCGCGCGAAACCTAGGCGTTCGTAGAAGCGGTGCGCGTCGGCGCGGGCGGCGTTGGAGGTCAGCCTGAGGGTGGCGGCACCAGCCTTACGCGCCAGCCGCTCGGCCTCTGCCACCATGGCCTCGCCGATCCGCTGGCCACGACGGTCGGCACGCACCTGCACGGCCTCAAGAATCATGGCGCTGCTGCCGCGCCCGGTCAGCGTCGTCGTCAGCGTGGTCTGGAAAGTGCCGACGATGACGCCATCCTGCTCGGCCACGTAGAGCGCCTCGACAGGCGATGCCGAAATCCGCTCGAAGGCGGCGACGTAGGCCGGGAAGGCCTCCGCCGCCAGCGTATCGCCATGGCCGCCAAGGACGTCGTCGGCAAAGAGGGCAATGAGGTCACGCAGATCGCCGCGTCTGGCCGGGCGAATGATGAGAGGAGATGCGGGAGACATTGCTTTCCGGACCTGACATGCGATGATCCGGCCCTACACCGCCTTCGGAGACAGTTTGATGACACGCCGCATCGCCACCGTTCTGATCGCCCTGTTAGCCCTTTGCACCGGTGCTTCGGCACAGGATGGCCGCAAGGGCATCGCCTTCGTGCAGGCGGTGGAACAGGGTGGCGGTGTCTGCACCGGCGCCACGCCCAAGGACGCATTTGCCTGCGCGAAGAAGAAGTGCGTGGCGGAGGGTGCTGCGGCCGAAGACTGCATGGAGCAGGCTTGGTGCTATCCCGGCTTCTGGAGTGTCGATCTCTTCGTTCAGAGCAGCGATGGACCGCACTGGCACGAATATTTCTGCGGCTGGAACACGAAAGAGCTGGCGCTCGCCGCGGCAAAGGCCGCCTGCGACCCCAAGGTGCGCAAGGATGTCATGGAATGCGCACCCGTGGCGCTCTACGACGAGGACGGCAAGCAATATCCGGTCGATCCTTGAGCGACCACGGACCGGGACGCTGCGCTCAGCCGAGCGCCTTTTCGTAGATCAGGGCTGGAATGGCCGAATCCTCGGCGCCGCAATTCTGCGTTTGACCCGTCTCGACAAAACCGTGTGCCTCGTAAAAGGCGATGGCAGACGCATTTTGCGGCTCGACCTCGAGGCGCATCCGCTTGGCGTCGGGAAAACAGGTCTCGAGCTCGGCAAACAGGTCGCGACCAACGCCCATGCGCTGGCAATCCGGGCGGACATAGAGCTGATGCAGTTGCACCGTCTCGGTGTCGCCCTTCACCGGGGCGGCAAAGGCCATGCCGCCAAGGCGCCGGCCATCATCGGCCACCAGGAACTCGCCTTCCGGCCGCGCCAGCTGCCGCTTCAGCGCCGCTGGCGAATGCCAGTCGGCGGTGATGGCGGCGACTCGCTCCGCACCGTAAAGCGCGTCGTAGGTCGCATGCCACGTCTCGCCGAGAAGCGTGCTGACAGCGGCCATATCCTTTTCGGAGGCGCTGCGGACGAAGAACATCAGGCTTCGTCCTCAATGCCGAGCTTGGCCTTGACGAGAGCCTGAACGGCCTGCGGATTGGCCTTGCCGCCGGTGGACTTCATCACCTGACCGACGAACCAGCCGGCGAGCGTCGGCTTTGCCTTCACCTTGGCGACCTGATCCGGGTTGGCGGCGATGATGTCGTCCACGGCCTTTTCGATCGCGCCGGTATCGGTCACCTGCTTCATGCCGCGGCTTTCGACGAGTTCGGCGGGATCGCCGCCTTCGTTCCAGACGATCTCGAAGAGGTCCTTGGCAATCTTGCCGGAGATCGTTTCGGCCTTGATGAGGTCGATGATACCGCCGAGCTGGGCGGGGGAAACCGGAGTCTCTTCAATGCCTTTGCCGGCTTTGTTCAAGGCGCCCAGGAGATCGTTGATGACCCAGTTGGCGGCCGTCTTGCCATCGCGGCCGGCAGCGACGGCCTCGAAATAATCGGCAATCGCCTTTTCGGAAACGAGGACGGACGCGTCATAGACGGACAGCCCGAGCTCGGCCACGAAGCGCGCCTTCTTGTCATCCGGCAGTTCCGGCAGGGTCTCGGCGAGCTTTGCCACGAAGGCATCGTCGAACTCGAGCGGCAGCAGGTCCGGATCGGGGAAGTAGCGGTAGTCATGCGCATCCTCCTTGGAGCGCATGGAGCGCGTCTCGCCCTTGTTGGGGTCAAAGAGGCGCGTTTCCTGATCGATCGAGCCGCCGTCTTCCAGAATCGCGATCTGGCGGCGTGCCTCGTACTCGATCGCCTGGCCGATGAAGCGGATCGAATTGACGTTCTTGATCTCGCAGCGCGTGCCGAAGGCTTCGCCGGGGCGGCGGACGGAGACGTTGACGTCGGCGCGCATGGAGCCTTCGTCCATGTTGCCATCGCAGGTGCCGAGATAGCGCACGATGGAGCGCAGCTTCGTCATATAGGCCTTGGCCTCGTCGGAGGAGCGCATGTCGGGCTTCGACACGATCTCCATCAGCGCCACGCCGGAGCGGTTCAGATCGACATAGGACATGGTCGGATGCTGGTCGTGCATGGACTTGCCGGCGTCCTGTTCGAGGTGCAGGCGCTCGATGCCGATCTCGATATCCTCGAACTGGCCTTGCCGGTCGGGACCGAGCGAGATGACGATCTTGCCCTCGCCGACGATCGGATCCTTGTACTGGGAGATCTGGTAGCCCTGCGGCAGGTCCGGGTAGAAATAGTTCTTCCGGTCGAAGACGGAGCGCTTGTTGATCTCAGCCTTCAGGCCAAGGCCGGTGCGCACGGCCTGGGCCACGCATTCTTCGTTGATGACGGGCAGCATGCCGGGCATGGCGGCATCGACCAGCGAGACATTGGCGTTCGGCGCATTGCCGAAGACGGTGGCGGCGCCCGAAAACAGCTTGGAATTCGAGAGAACCTGCGCATGCACCTCCATGCCGATGATGACTTCCCAGTCGCCGGTGGCGCCGGGGATGAGCCGCTTCGGATCGGGGGTGCGTACGTCGACGATGGTCATGGAATGCCCTCGAAATGCCCTTGAAGATGCAGGTTTGGTTCCGGACCGGGTTAGAGCAAAGACACCGGCGGCGCAAGGCTTGGCGCACGACTTGGACAGGCGGTTGATCGGGATCAAGGCGCGTTGCGCGCCGCTGGCAGACAATGGCTGCGGCTTGAACGGGAGAAGCACGCCATGGGCATGATCCGGCAGTTTGTGACGACAGAGGAAAGCGGGCTGGTGGATGCGATGATCCGCAAGCTTGGTCTTGGCGAGACGATGCGCCGCCTGCCCGACCGGCGCGCGGTGCTGGCGCGCGCCGTGCAGCGCTGCGCCGGCTGTTCGCAACCCGATGCGTGCCGGCACTTTCTGGCTGAAACGGAGCCTGCGGACGAGGCGCCATCCTACTGCACCAATCACGATCTCTTCGAGCGGCTGTTCGATCGTCCCGGCCTGCGGGACTGGCAGGCTGACGCTTCGGGAGCCTCGCATGCGCCCTGATCGCCCCGGCCTGCCGGCGCGGTCCGGTCCGGCCGGCTTTGCGGGCGCCGCGCTCTGCCAGAAGCTCGACACCTGTCATCATGCGCTGCGCCACGGGACTTGCCCCGCGGCACCGGGCCCGGAGGACGGCATGGCGCGGCACCAGCTCTGCCGCGTGCTTGCCGTACCCGGAGGAAGCGCGGCCAGGCGGATGACCGAGCCGACCGCCTGACGCGGATCAGAGAGCGGCATATGCTGCGCCCTCGGGCGGGCGCGGGACGATGTCGCGGATCATCCCGACCGATTCGACATTGCGATCCATACGGGCCGAATATTGCGTCGAGAGCCAGTGAATGCGGTAGCCATGATGCTGGAAGAAGGCGATCGCCGGGGAATTCTGGGCATGGGTCAGCATATCCGCCGTCTCTAACCCGGCCGCACGCATATCCGCCTCCAGCGCCAGAAGCAGGGCACTCGCCACCCCCTGCCGCTGGAAGGCGGGATCAATCCAGAGATCGCTGATCGTCCCGTCATATTTCTCCCGCGCCGCCCAGCCGACGGGCACGCCGTCGCGCTCGGCCACGGTGACCGCCGGGGCGTGATCCCGCAAAAAGTAGAAGAAGGCGCGCTCTGCCCTCGCCCGCATGGCCTCGACGTCCGCCAGGCCTGCGACGGCACCGGCCCAGGCCCTCAGTCCGATTACCGCGAGATGGGCCGCTTCTCTCGGCTGCGCGATGCGGATGGTGACCATGGCATTCCTCCGGGCGCGACGTGCTGTGTTGCCAGACTATAGCGCCGGAGCGCGCGATGACGGCACACCGTTTTCAGTCTTCAGACAAAAATGGCGCACCGGGACCGATGCGCCATTTGAGACTGTGAAGGAAGCTTAGGCGCGTCAGATGCTTACCACCACTTGGCCGGCGTGAACCGGCCGGCCGCCTGTTCGATGACATGGGCGGTCTTGAAGAGGGTTTCTTCCTCGAAGGGCTTGCCGATCAGTTGCAGGCCGAGCGGCAGGCCCTTGTGGTCGAGGCCAGCCGGAACCGAAAGACCCGGCAGGCCGGCCATGTTCACCGTCACCGTGAAGATGTCGTTCAGGTACATCTTGACGGGATCGGAGGCGAGCTCCTCGTCGGCAATGCCGAAGGCGGAAGACGGGGTGGCGGGCGTCAGGATCGCATCGACGCCGGCGTCGAAGGCGAGCTCGAAGTCGCGCTTGATCAGCGTGCGTACCTTCTGGGCCTGCAAGTAGTAGGCATCGTAATAGCCGGCCGAGAGCACGTAGGTGCCGATCATGATGCGGCGCTTGACTTCCTTGCCGAAGCCCTCGGCCCGGGTGTTTTCGTACATCTCGACGATGTCCTTGCCGGGCACGCGCAGGCCGTAGCGCACGCCGTCGTAGCGGGCGAGGTTCGAGGAGGCCTCGGCCGGGGCAACGATGTAGTAGGCCGGCAGCGCATATTTCGTGTGCGGCAGCGAGATATCGACGATCTCGGCGCCGGCATCCTTCAGCCAGGCGATGCCCTGCTGCCAGAGCGCCTCGATCTCGTCGGGCATGCCGTCAACGCGGTACTCGCGCGGGATGCCGATCTTCATGCCCTTCAGCGAGCCGCCGAGCGCCTTTTCGTAATCCGGCACCGGCAGATCGACCGAGGTCGTGTCCTTGGCATCGACGCTCGCCATGGCCTTGAGCAGGATGGCGGCATCACGCACGTCGCGAGCGATCGGGCCGGCCTGGTCCAGCGAGGAGGCGAAGGCCACGATGCCGAAGCGCGAGCAGCGGCCATAGGTGGGCTTGATGCCGACTGTGCCGGTGAAGGCGGCCGGCTGGCGGATGGAGCCGCCGGTGTCGGTCGCGGTCGCGCCGGCGCAAAGGAAGGCCGCCACGGCAGCGGCAGACCCACCCGAGGAACCGCCGGGCACGAGATCGGCGTTCGAGCCCTTGGCGCGCCAGGGGTTCTTCACCGGGCCGTAATAGGACGACTCGTTGGAGGAGCCCATGGCGAACTCGTCCATGTTGAGCTTGCCCAGCATGACGGCGCCCGCATCCCAGAGGTTCTGGGTGACGGTCGATTCGTATTTCGGCTGGAAGCCATCGAGAATGTGGCTGCAGGCCTGGGTGTGGACGCCTTCGGTGGCGAAGAGATCCTTGATGCCCAGCGGAATGCCTTCGAGCGCGCCGGCCTTGCCTGCGGCGATGCGGGCGTCGGATGCCTTGGCCATGGCGCGGGCCTTCTCCGGCGTCACCGTCACGTAAGCGTTGATCGCGGGGTTGGCGGCTTCGATCGCGGCGATATAGGCCTCCGTCATTTCGACGGCGGTGACGTCCTTTGCGGCAAGGCGTTCGCGGGCTTCGGCGATGGTCAGGCGGGTCAGGTCGGTCATCTCAGGGACTTTCGGTGGTCAGCGGACAGAGCGGGCGGCGGGACAAGCCGTGGCCTACTCGACGACCTTCGGGACGAGGAAGAAGTTGCGGTCGGTGTTCGGGGCATTGGCGACGATGTCGTCGGCCTTGTCACCGTCCGTCACGATGTCGGCGCGCTTCTTCATCTGCATGGGGGTGACCGAGGTCATGGGCTCGACGCCCGTGACATCCACCTCGCCGAGTTGCTCCACGAAGCCGAGGATGGCGTTCAGCTCGCCCATCATGCGGGTGGCATCTTCCTCGTTCACGGCAATGCGGGCAAGCCGCGCGACGCGCTTCACGGTGGCAAGGTCAACGGACATCGGGCTCTCCGGGTCTTTCGAATGTGAGACCCGCTATAGCCAGCGACGCTGCGGGGCGCAACGGGTGACCACCGTCGCGCCCCGGAAATCGGCGTCCTGGGAATGCGCGGCCCCGCCTTATGCTTCGAAGGTGGCGCCGGAGGCCAGCACTTCCACCTTGGTCGTCGTGCCGTCCATGGCGGCGACGAAGGTATCGGCGGTCTTGTCGATGATGCCGAAGGAGCCGTAGTGGCAGGGAATGACGTGCTGGAAATTGAAGAAGCGTTGGCAGGAGAGCGCCGCGACGGCACCGCCCATGGTGAAGCGGTCGCCGATCGGCACGAGGCCGATTTCCGGCTGGTGCAATTCGTTGATGAGCCCCATGTCGGAGAAAATGTCGGTATCGCCCATGTGATAGACGGTCGCCTCGTCCTCGATGTGCAGCACGAGACCATTGGCATTGCCGAGCGCATGCGAGACGCCGTCCTCGGTGATCTGCGCCGAGGAATGCAGGGCATTGACGAAGGTGGCGGAAAAGCCGTCGAAATGCACGGTGCCGCCGGTATTGCCCATCTCGAGCTTTTCGACGCCCTTGGAGCCCAGCCACGCCGCAAGATCGGCATTGGCGAGCACGGTGGCGCCGGTTTCCTTGGCAATCGCGATCGTGTCGCCGACATGGTCGCCATGGCCGTGGGTCAAAAGCACATGGGTCAGATCGGCTGCCGCCTCCTTGCGCAGCGCCTCGTCGAAAGCCGGGTTGCCGGTAAAGAAGGGATCGATGAGGATCTTGGCTTTCGCCGTCTCGATGCGGAAGGCGGAATGTCCGAGCCAACGGATTTTCATGGGGTTCTCCAGGGTGGTCAGGGGAATGCAGGCAGGATATGGGGGCTGAACGGCCTTTGAAAAGCCGGGGATGCGGAGAAAGACAATGAGCGTCATCACGATCGAAGAGCTACACGCCGCCCTGCAGCCGGGACAGCCGGTGGCCGGGCTCGATCTCGGCACGAAGACCATCGGCCTGTCGATCTCCGATCTCGGACGCCGTTTCGCCACGCCGCGGCCCGTGCTCAAGCGCGTGAAGTTCGGCGCGGATGCGCAGGCGCTGCTTGCCTTTGCGGAGAAGGAGAAGGTCGCGGCCTTCGTGATCGGGCTTCCCGTCAACATGGACGGCTCCTCCGGCCCGCGCGTGCAGGCGACGCGCGCCTTCGTGCGCAACATGGAGGCACTGACGCCGATCCCCTTTGTCTATTGGGACGAGCGCCTGTCGACCGTTGCCGCCGAGCGGGCGCTTCTCGAAATGGATGTGTCGCGCGCCAAGCGGGCTGAACGCATCGATTCGGCTGCCGCCTCCTTCATCCTTCAGGGGGTGCTGGACAGGTTGGCGTCGCTGGCGAGGGGAACGGGCGACGACTGAGGGACGCGGGCGTCGCGCCGGCGGCGGTACCAGGCGGCGATCTCGCGACGCTTGCGGAAGGCAATGATGCCGAAGACGATGAGGCTGTCGAAGGCGATGGCGCGGGCGACCAGCGGCGGAATGGTCTCCGGCGCTATCCCGAGGATCTTGCCGTAGATCGCGAAGACGAGATCATGGGCCTCCCGCGTCAGCATGAAAATGCCGAAGCTCATGTCGTAATAGGACAGCGTGTACCACCCGATCAGGAGCGATACGGGCCCGGCCCACAAGATCAGCAGCCACTTCATGCGGCCCTCTCCTCCATGCCTGCCTCCGGCATGCCGTTCAACAGCAGCCATCGGCAAAGCGCCATGACGGACAGGACCGTCGCGGGAACGGTGATATCGAGCGCCAGCCCGGCGAAAAATGCCGTTGCCAGCGCCAGGTGAGCCATCCGGACCATCATGGTCGCAACCCTGTCGTTAACACTTTCTTAACCGTAACATGGCGCGCTGGCACCCCACCCTCAAGGTAAAGCCGAAAACATGGTTAACATCGACAGGCTGGCCCGAACGGGCGGCGTCGGATTGGGGGTGCACTGCCGGGTACCGGACGCTATAACGGCGGGACCTTCCGCATCGCGCTTCGCTGACGCGCGCTCTTGCCTCTCCCACGGCCGCCACCTGAGCCGCCCCTGGACTCCCATGACCGTCATCTTCGAAAGCATCGTGCCGATATTCCTTCTCGTGCTGATCGGCGTCTTCCTGCGGCGGGCACGATTTCTGGATCAGGCGATCTGGCCGGGGCTCGAGCAGTTCGGCTATTTCGTGCTGTTCCCGTCGCTGCTGTTTTCGACGCTGGCGCAGGCGAATTTCTCAGGCCTCACGCCCGATGCGACCGCCCTGGCCTCTATCGGCAGCATTGTGACCATGTCGGCGCTGGTGCTTGCGCTCTGGCCTCTTCTCAAGGCGCGGGGCGTCTCGGCACCGGCCTTCACATCCGTTTTCCAGACGGCAACGCGCTGGAACGGCTTCATGGCGCTCGCCATCGCCGACAAGCTCTATGGCCATACGGGACTTTCGATGATCGCGCTCATCATGACGCTGATCATCATCCCCATCAATTTCTTCAATATCGGCGTACTGGTCTGGTTTGGCGGTCAGTCGCGCGGCTTCGGCACCTTTGCGCTCAGGATCATCTCCAATCCACTGATCGTCGCCTCGGTTGCCGGCATCATCGTCAATCTCGCCGGCATCCCCGTCTACGGCCCCGTGATGACGACCATCGACATGCTGGCGAAAGCATCGCTCAGCCTTGGTCTCGTCATGGTCGGTGCGGGACTGAAAATCGGTGACGCCTTGCGGCCAAAGCCGGTGACACTCATCGGCGTCGGGCTCAAGCTCATTCTCATGCCGGTCTTCATGGTCGGCTTTGCGCTCGCCTTCGGCATTGGCGGCAACGCACTGATGGCCATCGCGCTCGGCGCCGCCGTGCCGACGGCCATGAACGGCTATCTTCTGGCCAAGCAGATGGGCGGCGATGCGCCCCTCTACGCGGCGATCGCGACCGTGCAGACGGTCGTCTCCTTCTTCACCATCCCCATGGTACTCGGCGTGACCGCCTATTTCGTCTCGGGATAGAGAAGATCGAGCATAAAGTTCGAATCAAAGCGCGAATCGAGCATGCCGTAGGTGGCGCGCCAGCCGCCGGCAAAGCGCGATTCGAGGAAGGCATCGGCGAGCCGCCCTGCCCCGATGCGGTAGAGTTCTGCTGCCGCGGCGGCAAGCGCCAGCTGCTCGACCAGCATGCGGGCCGCGCCCTCGTCGCGTTCGCATAGCGAGATGGCGGCGCGCAGCACGTCGATGGTCTTGGCGGCGGCCGGGCCGAGATCGCGGCCGATCACCACGAAGAGCTGTTCGAAGAGATCCCGGCCGCGGGTGAGCACGCGCAGCACGTCGAGCGCCATCACATTGCCGGAGCCCTCCCAGATCGCATTGACGGGTGCTTCCCGGTAATGGCGGCCGATCGGCCGTTCCTCGACATAGCCGCTGCCGCCCAGGCATTCCATCGCCTCGTAGATCAGCGGCGGCGCGCTCTTGCAGACCCAGTATTTCACGACGGGCGTCATGATGCGGGCATAGGCCGCCTCCTCCGCGCTGGTGCGGGCCCGGTCGAAGGCGTCGGCCAGCCGGAAGGTCAGCGCGCTGGCGGCGGCGACATCGAGCGCCATGTCGGCGAGGACGCGGGTCATCAGCGGCTGGTCGACCAGCGCCTTGCCGAAGGCCTTTCGGCCACGCACATGGTGGATCGCTTCGGCGAGCGAGGCCCGCATCATGCCGGCGGAGGCGACCGCACAGTCGAGGCGCGTCAGCGTGACCATGTCGAGAATGGTGCGCACGCCCTGGTCGGTCGGTCCGAGCGCGAAGCCGAAGGTTTCGGTAAACTCTACTTCGGAAGAGGCATTGGAGCGATTGCCGACCTTGTCCTTGAGGCGCTGGAAGCGCAGGCCGTTTGCCGTGCCATCCTCCAAGAGGCGCGGCACGAGGAAGCAGCCGAGACCCTCGCGGGTCTGGGCGAGCATCACGAAGGCGTCGCTCATCGGGGCGGACAGGAACCATTTGTGGCCGGCGAGACGGTAGATGCCCTCGCCGACCTTCTCCGCAGTCGACGTATTGGCGCGCACATCCGTGCCGCCCTGCTTTTCCGTCATGCCCATGCCGATGGTGACGGCGGATTTCTCCGTCCAAGCACGGTTGGCGCTGTCATATTTGCGCGACAGGATCTTCGGTGCCCAGTCCTTTTGCACGGCGGGATTGGCCGCAAGCGCGGCAACGGAAGCGCTCGTCATGGTCAGCGGGCAAAGATGGCCGCATTCGAGCTGCGCGGTCAGATAGAAGCGGATAGCGCGCGTCTTGTGGACGCGGCCGCGCTCGTCGTCGCGGTTTTCCCAGACGGAGGAATGCAGGCCAGACGCCATGGAGCGGCGCATCAGCGCGTGCCAGGCGGGGTGGAACTCAACGACATCGAGACGTTCGCCGCGCGGCCCATGGGTGCGCAGCTTCGGCACGCCCTCGTTCGCCATGCGGGCGAGATCCTGTGCCTCCGGCGAGGTCACATAGCGGCCGATCTGCTCGAACTCGTCCTTCAAGGCCGCCGACATCGGATTGGTGAGATCCACCAGCAGCGGATCGGTCCGATAGGCATTGATGCCCGACCAGGGGGCCGGCTGGTTGAGGTCGAGGAGCTTCTGTTCGCTGCGGGTCGTGCGTGTCATGAAGGGGCTTCTAGCGAAAAGATTTGCGACGCGATACGGGCGCGCCCTGCCCCGCCGCGGCTCTTCACCGATATTCCTGTGACGAGCCCCGGTCACGGGTGCCGACGCGCTTGCCGCACCGCCCCCCAGCCTCTATAGAGCGGGCCATTCAGACGAAAGCAAGGGCGGACCATGCATTCCTTTCCGCATCGCCACCTGCTCGGCATCAAGGGTCTCAACGAGCAGGATATCACCCTCCTGCTGGACCGTGCCGACGAGGCCGTGAAGATCTCCCGCCAGCGGGAGAAGAAGACGTCCACCCTTCGGGGTCTCACCCAGATCAACCTCTTCTTCGAGGCATCGACCCGAACGCAATCCTCCTTCGAGCTGGCCGGAAAGCGGCTGGGCGCGGATGTGATGAACATGTCGGTCGGCAATTCCTCGGTGAAGAAGGGCGAGACACTCATCGACACCGCGATGACGCTGAACGCCATGCACCCCGACGTGCTGGTCGTGCGCCATTCCTCGGCCGGTGCCGCAGCCCTCCTGGCGCAAAAGGTCTCCTGCTCTGTCGTCAATGCCGGTGACGGCCAGCACGAGCATCCGACGCAGGCGCTGCTCGATGCGCTGACCATCCGCCGCGCCAAGGGCAAGCTGTCGCGCATCATCGTCGCCATCTGCGGCGACGTGCTGCATTCGCGCGTGGCCCGCTCCAACATCCTGCTGCTCAACCAGATGGGCGCGCGGGTGCGGGTCGTGGCCCCCGCCACGCTGCTGCCGACCGGCATCGCCGACATGGGCTGCGAGGTCTATCACTCCATGGCCGAAGGGCTGAAGGACGCGGATGTGGTGATGATGCTGCGCCTGCAGCGCGAGCGCATGTCCGGCGCCTTCGTGCCGTCGGTGCGCGAATATTTCCACTATTTCGGCCTCGATGCCGAGAAGCTGAAAGCCGCGAAGGAGGATGCGCTCGTCATGCATCCCGGCCCCATGAACCGCGGCGTGGAAATCGCCTCGGAGATTGCCGACGGTCCGCAGAGCGTCATCGAAAGCCAGGTTGAAATGGGCGTTGCCGTGCGCATGGCGGTCATGGAAACGCTGCTTGTCTCGCAGAACCAGGGGCCGCGCGCATGAAGCCTGTCGTCATCGACAACGTCCGCATCATCGATCCCTCGCGCAATCTCGATGAAACCGGCCGCATCATCATCGTGGACGGCAAGATCGAGGCGGCGGGTGCGGATGCGCTCTCCCGCCCTGTCCCTCCCGGCGCCACGCTGCGCGACGGGCGCGGTCTCGTTGCCATTCCCGGCCTTGTCGATGCCCGCGTGTTCGTCGGCGAACCCGGCGGCGAACATCGCGAGACGGTCGCTTCTGCCGCGCGCGCGGCTGCGGCCGGCGGCATCACCTCCATCATCACCATGCCGGACACAGACCCCGTCATCGACGACATCGCGCTGGTGGAATTCATCCGCAAGACGGCCCGCGACCGTGCCATCGTCAATGTCTATCCCGCTGCGGCCCTGACCAAGGGCCTCAAGGGCGGAGAAATGACGGAGTTCGGCCTTCTGAAGGATGCCGGTGCCGTCTGCTTCACCAATGGCCGCCATGGCCTTGACGATGCGCAGGTGCTGCGCCGCGCCATGACCTATGCCAAGGCCTTCGGCGCCGTGGTGTCGCTGGAAACCCGTGACGCGCATCTCGGCGCGACCGGTGTCATGAACGAGGGGCTTCTGGCAAGCTGGCTCGGCCTGTCAGGCATTCCGCGCGAGGCGGAGATCATCCCGCTTGAACGCGACCTGCGGATCGCGGGCCTCACCGGCGGCGCCTACCACGCCGCGCAGCTTTCGGTGCCCGAATCGGTCGAGGCGGTGGTGACCGCCCGCAGGCGCGGCGCAAACGTCACCTGCGGCGTGGCGATCGCCAATCTGACGCTCAACGAGAACGACATCGGCGAATACCGCACCTTCTTCAAGCTTTCGCCGCCGCTGCGCAGCGAGGCCGACCGGGTCGCCATGGTGGATGCCCTTGCACGCGGCGAGATCGATATCATCGTCTCCTCGCATGATCCGCAGGATGTCGATACCAAGCGCCTGCCCTTTGCCGATGCGGCCGATGGCGCCATCGGGCTCGAGACCATGCTGGCGGCGGCGCTGCGTCTCTACCACAGCGGCCATGTGCCGCTGATGCGGCTCGTCGATGCCCTCTCGACGCGGCCGGCCGCGATCTTCGGCCTTCCGGGCGGCACGCTGAAGCCGGGTGCGCCGGCCGACATCACGCTGGTCGATCTCGACGAGCCGTGGATCGTCGCCAAGGAACAGCTTGTTTCGCGCTCGAAGAACACGCCCTTCGAGAATGCACGCTTTACGGGCCGCGCGGTGGCGACCTATGTTGCCGGCGCCTGCGTCTACGGCGCCTGAGCGGGAACGAACCGGGAGGACATCATGGACACGCTTTCCTGGACACTCGGCTCGGCCGCAACGCTCGGCGTTCTGGTCTTCGGCTACCTGCTCGGCTCGATCCCGTTCGGCCTTATCCTGACGCGCGCGGCCGGTCTCGGCGACGTTCGAAAGATCGGCTCGGGCAATATCGGTGCGACCAATGTGCTGCGCACCGGCAACAAGAAGCTTGCCGCCGCGACCCTTTTGCTCGATGCGCTGAAGGGAACGGCGGCCGCCGCGCTCGCCGGTCTTTATCTCGGCCCGGACGCGGCACTGGCCGGCGGCTTTGCCGCCTTCCTCGGCCACCTCTTCCCGGTCTGGCTGGGCTTCAAGGGCGGCAAGGGTGTCGCAACCTATATTGGCGTGGCGCTCGGCGTCGTGCCGTGGCTGGTGCTGGTCTTCGCCGCCGTCTGGCTCGGCGTTGCCAAGATCAGCCGCTATTCCTCCCTGTCAGCCCTGGTTGCAACACTCGTCATTCCGGTTGTATCGTGGTTCGCGATTTCGGAAAAGACAGCGCTCCTGTTTGCGGTGATGACCATCATCACCTGGATCAAGCACAAGGCGAACATCCAGCGTCTTCTGGCCGGAACCGAAAGTAGGATCGGGCAAAAGGGATGAGGGCATGGCCGACGGAACGAGGCGCACGGGCATAGTCCTCTCCGACCGGCAACGCATCTCCTGGCTCCGGCTCATCCGCAGCGACAATGTCGGCCCGGCGACCTTCCGGGATCTCATCAATACCTTCGGCACCGCCGAAACGGCGCTCGCTATGCTGCCGGAACTGTCCGCGCGTGGCGGCTCCACCCGCGCGTTCCGGGTCGCAAGCGTGGATGAGGCCGAACGGGAACTTGCGTTCGCGCAGCGATTCGGTGCGCGCTTCGTCGGCATCGGCGAGCCGGACTATCCGCAGGCACTGCGACAGATCGATGCCGCACCGCCGCTTCTCGCGGTCAAGGGCGATACGGCCGCGGGCCTGCGCCCCTCCATCGGCATCGTCGGTTCGCGCAATGCCTCGGTCAGCGGCGCGAAATTCGCTGCGATGATCGCGCGCGAGGCCGGGCGTGCGGGCTACACGATCACCTCGGGCCTTGCGCGCGGCATCGATGCCGCCGCCCATCATGCCAGCCTCGATACGGGAACGATCGCGGCCATGGCCGGGGGGCTCGACCAGCCCTATCCACCCGAAAATGTCCAACTCCTCGGTCAGATCATCAGCGGAGGCGGTCTTGCCGTCAGCGAAATGCCCTTCGGATGGGAGCCGCGTGCGCGCGACTTTCCGCGTCGCAACCGCCTGATCGCCGGCATCAGTCTCGGGCTTGCGGTGGTCGAGGCAGCGGTCCGGTCCGGCTCCCTGATCACGGCGCGCTTTGCAGCCGATTTCGGACGGCTTGTCTTTGCCGTTCCCGGCTCGCCGCTCGATCCACGCTGCTACGGCACGAATCGCCTGATCCGGGACGGTGCGACGATCGTTACGGAGCCGGCCGATATTCTCGAGGCCCTGCAACCGCTGACCCGTATCGATCTCTTCACGCCCCGCGAAATGAACGAGCCCATCGAAGACGGTGACCGGCGCATGGCCGTGCCGCCCGACGACAGCGAGCGTCAACGGATCATTGATGCGCTTGGCCCGACCCCGGTCGAGATCGACGACATCATCCGCCACACCGGGCTTTCTGCGGCGCAGGTCTACCTCGTCTTGCTAGAGCTTGATCTTGCCGGGCGTCTGCATCGCCACGCGAACAGTCTGGTCTCGATCACGAGCTTCTAGAAAGCGGCGGCCGGTATCGACCTCGCTGGCCTCCAGGTAGGCCATTTCCAGGAGGTAGCACAGCATGCTGGCGCCCTCGGCTTCTGCGACGGTGCGAAGCTCTGCCAGCATCTCCCGTATGTAGGTCAGATTCTCGCGGCCCGTCGTTTTCGGGGATCCCGATGATGGCAAAGTCGTCATTATGTGTCCTGTTGTGGAACAACCCACAGCCTCCCGGCACCCCTGACGGAAGCGCCAGGGATTCAATCAAGGAGAGCATTTTTCAACTTATGTTTTGCAAAGCTCGTTCTTTAAGACGATAATACAAACATCTTTAATTGCAACATAGAATAAATCCCTCTCAGGTTGCATTGCGTTGCATCCGACAGATTTTCCCCGAAAACCCTTGACCGCGGGGCTTTCTCTCTTCATTTCGGGAGAACGTTTCCTGAATTTGCAGCGCCGCCGACCGGTCTCCGGCCTGCTCCGTCGCCGACCGAACAGAGTGTCCACATGAACGTTGTCGTGGTTGAATCGCCGGCCAAGGCCAAGACGATCAACAAATATCTGGGGCCCGGTTACAAGGTTCTCGCTTCCTTCGGCCATGTGCGCGACCTGCCGGCGAAGGATGGTTCCGTTCGTCCGGACGAGGACTTCGAAATGTCCTGGGAGGTCGATACGGCCTCTGCCAAGCGCATAAAGGACATTGCCGACGCGATGAAATCCGCCGACGGCCTCATTCTGGCGACCGACCCGGATCGCGAAGGCGAAGCGATTTCCTGGCACGTACTCGATCTCCTGAAGAAGAAGCGGGTCATCGGCGACAAGCCCGTGCAGCGCGTCGTCTTCAACGCCATCACCAAGAAGGCGGTGCTGGAAGCCATGGCCGCGCCGCGCGACATCGATGGCGCGCTGGTCGATGCCTATCTCGCCCGCCGCGCGCTCGACTATCTCGTCGGTTTCAATCTTTCGCCGGTGCTGTGGCGCAAGCTCCCCGGTGCGCGCTCTGCCGGCCGTGTGCAGTCTGTGGCGCTGAGGCTTGTTTGCGACCGCGAAAACGAGATCGAACGGTTCGTCGCCGAGGAATACTGGAACCTGTCGGCGCTCCTGAAGACGCCGCGCGGCGATGCCTTTGAGGCAAAGCTGTCGATGGCAGACGGCAAGCGCCTGCAGGGAAAGTCGATCAAGACGGGCGATGACGCCAACCGGCTGAAGGCGCTTCTGGAAGGTGCCTCCTTCGTGGTCGACAGCGTCGAGGCCAAGCCGGTCAAGCGCAATCCGGGTCCGCCCTTCACCACCTCCACCCTGCAGCAGGCCGCCTCCTCGCGTCTCGGGTTCTCGGCATCCCGCACCATGCAGGTTGCACAGAAGCTCTATGAGGGCATCGATATCGGCGGCGAGACGG
This sequence comes from Rhizobium sp. SG2393, assembly GCF_042610495.1. Taxonomy (NCBI): domain Bacteria; kingdom Pseudomonadati; phylum Pseudomonadota; class Alphaproteobacteria; order Hyphomicrobiales; family Rhizobiaceae; genus Rhizobium; species Rhizobium sp. SG2393. The sequence goes on along the minus strand of NZ_JBHGAP010000001.1, from coordinate 336,775 downwards.
TCGGTCTCATTACCTATATGCGTACCGACGGCGTGCAGATGGCGCCCGAAGCGATCGACGCCGCCCGCCGCGCCATTGGCGAGCAGTTCGGCGACCGCTACGTACCTGAGAAGGCCCGCTTTTACTCGACCAAGGCGAAGAACGCCCAGGAAGCCCACGAAGCGATCCGCCCCACCGACTTCAACCGCACGCCGGACCAGGTGAAACGCTTCCTCGACGCCGACCAGATCCGTCTCTACGACCTCATCTGGAAGCGCGGCATTGCGAGCCAGATGGCATCCGCAGAGATCGAGCGCACGACGGTCGAAATCCTCGCCGACAACAAGGGCGAGAAGGCCGGCCTGCGTGCCGTCGGTTCCGTCATCCGATTCGACGGCTTCATCGCCGCCTATACGGACCAGAAGGAAGACGGCGAACAGAGCGAGGATGCCGAGGACGATGGCCGCCTGCCGGAGATCAACGCCCGCGAAAATCTCGCGAAGGAAAAGATCAACGCCAGCCAACACTTCACCGAACCACCGCCGCGCTATTCGGAAGCCTCGCTCATCAAGAAGATGGAAGAACTCGGCATCGGCCGTCCCTCCACCTATGCCGCGACGCTGAAGACGCTGAGCGACCGCGAATACATCGTCGTCGACAAGCGCAAGCTTGTTCCGCATTCGCGCGGCCGGCTGGTGACGGCGTTCCTCGAGAGCTTCTTTGCAAAATATGTCGAATACGACTTCACCGCCGATCTCGAGGAAAAGCTCGACCAGATCTCCGCCGGGGAACTCGACTGGAAGACGGTTCTCAGGGATTTCTGGAAGGATTTCTTCGCGCAGATCGAGGACACCAAGGAACTGCGCGTCACCAACGTGCTCGACGCGTTGAACGAAGCGCTGGCCCCGCTCGTCTTCCCCAAGCGCGAGGACGGGTCGGATCCGCGTATCTGCCAGGTCTGCGGGACCGGCAAGCTGTCGCTGAAGCTCGGCAAGTACGGCGCCTTTGTCGGCTGCTCGAACTATCCGGAGTGCAATTACACCCGCCAGCTCTCCTCCGATGGCGGGGATGCGGAGGCGCAGGCCTCGAACGAGCCGCAGGCGCTCGGCAAGGATCCGCATACGGGCGAAGAGATCACGCTGCGCAGCGGCCGTTTCGGACCCTATGTGCAGCGCGGCGACGGCAAGGATGCCAAGCGCTCCAGCCTGCCGAAGGGCTGGACGCCTGCAACCATCGACCACGAAAAGGCGGTTGCGCTGCTGTCGCTTCCCCGCGATATCGGCGCCCATCCCGAGAGCGGCAAGATGATCTCGTCGGGCCTTGGCCGCTACGGGCCCTTCGTGCTGCATGACGGCACCTATGCCAATCTCGAATCGATCGAGGATGTCTTCTCGATCGGCCTCAACCGCGCCGTTTCCGTGCTTGCCGACAAGGCCAGCAAGGGTCCGGGCGGACGCGGGCGCGGTGCGGCAGCCGCGGCGCTGAAGGAACTCGGCGACCATCCGGATGGCGGCGCGATCACGGTTCGCGACGGGCGTTACGGTCCCTATGTCAACTGGGGCAAGGTCAACGCCACCCTGCCGAAGGGCAAGGATCCGCAGGACGTCACCGTCGAGGAGGCCTTGGCGCTGATCGCTGAGCGGGCCGGCAAGTCCGGCGGCAAGACGAAGGCGAAGGCGACCAAACCGGCGGCAAAGACCACCAAGGCAGCGAAGGCGGCCGAGGATGGCGCGGAAGCCCCCGCCAAGGCGAAAGTGGCGAAGGCGGCCGGCGCGAAGAAAAGCACCGCAGCCAAGAGCACTGCAACGAAGACTGCGGCCAAGCCCAAGGCAGCCGCCAAACCAAAGGCTGCCGGCAAGACGGCCGCCGGGAAAGGCTGATCTTGGCACGCATTCCGCGCGACCCGACCGAAGGCTCCAGACGGCAGCGGCCGGGCCGCCAGAATGACAGGCCCGCGCCGCGGGGCAGCGAGACAGCGCTTGCCGCGGCGGATCAGCCGATCATCCATGGCGCGGTGCCGCCGCGCGACGTGCTGCTGCGGTTCATCACGGAAAATCCCGACCGTGCCTCCAAGCGCGAGATCGCCAAGGCCTTCGGCCTGAAGGCCGAGGCGCGCGTGGAACTGAAAGATGCGCTGCGCGCCCTTGAGGACGAAGGTTACGTCGAGAAGAAGCGCAAGTCGCTGACGCGGCCCGGCGCCCTGCCCCCGGTCACGGTTCTCGACATCACCACCCGCGACAAGGATGGCGAACTGATCGCCCGGCCTGCCGACTGGCCGGACGATGGCGGCGTGGCGCCGGCCGTACTGATCCGGCAGTCCTCGCAGGCCCGTTCCAAGGGCAAGACGCCCGTCGGAGGCGTTGGCGACCGAGTGCTGGCGAAGATCTTCCCCGCCAAGGAACGCGGCGGCCCGGCCTATACGGGCCGCATCATCAAGGTTCTCGACAAGAAGCGCGATGCCGTTCTCGGCGTCTTCCGCCTGCATGGCGAAGATGGCGGCGGGCGCATCCTGCCGATCGAGAGGCGCGGCGACGAGCTGGCGGTTCCCGCATCGGGTGTCGGTGACGCCAAGGACGGCGATCTGGTCGAGGTCGAGGTCTCCCGCGCCGGTCGCTACGGCCTGCCGCTTGCTTCGGTGCGCACCGTCATCGGTTCCGTCGCGTCGGAAAAGGCGATCTCGATGATCGCCATCTATGCGCATGGCATTCCGCATGTCTTCCCGGCCCGCGTCACCGCCGAGGCCGACGAAGCCGGCCCCGCCTCCATGGCGAAGCGCGAGGACTGGCGCGCCCTGCCCCTCGTCACCATCGACCCGGCGGATGCGAAAGACCATGACGACGCCGTGCATGCCGAACCCGATCCGTCCGAGGACAATCCAGGCGGGGTGATCGTCACCGTCGCGATCGCCGACGTCTCCTGGTATGTGCGCCCCGGCTCGGCGCTCGATCAGGAAGCGGCCAAGCGCGGCAATTCCGTCTACTTCCCCGACCGCGTCGTGCCGATGCTGCCGGAGCGGATCTCCAACGACCTCTGCTCGCTGAAGGAAGGCGTGGAGCGGCCGGCGCTCGCCGTGCGCATGCGCTTTTCCAAGGAAGGCCGCAAGGCGGGCCATACCTTCCACCGCATCATGATGAAGAGCGCGGCGAAGCTCTCCTACCAACAGGCCCAGGCCGCCATCGACGGGCGCCCGGACGACAAGACCGGGCCGATCCTCGAGACGATCCTCAAGCCGCTGTGGGATGCCTACCGGATCATGACCATCGGTCGTGATCGCCGCCAGCCGCTCGAACTCAACATGCCCGAGCGCAAGATCCTGCTGAAGCCCGACGGCACCGTGGACACCGTCATCGTGCCGGAGAGACTAGACGCCCACAAGCTCATCGAAGAGATGATGATCCAGGCGAACGTGGCCGCCGCCGAGACGCTGGAAGCCAAGAAGCAGGCGCTGATCTACCGCGTCCACGACCAGCCCTCGCTCGCCAAGCAGGAGACCCTGCGCGAGTTCCTGGCAACGCTCGACATTTCGCTCGCCAAGGGCGGCAACATGCGCTCCAACCATTTCAATGGCATTCTCTCGAAAGCGGAGGGCAAGCCCTTCGAGACCATGGTCAACGAGATGGTGCTGCGCTCCCAGAGCCAGGCGATCTACAGTCCCGAGAATATCGGCCATTTCGGCCTCAACCTGCTGCGCTACGCGCATTTCACCTCGCCCATCCGTCGCTACGCCGACCTCATCGTGCACCGCGCGCTGGTGGGGTCTCTCGGCCTCGGCGAAGGCGGCATCACGCCGAAGGAAGAGGCCGCGCTGGACGATATCGCGGCGGAAATCTCGACCTTCGAACGGCGCGCCATGGCGGCCGAGCGCGAGACGGTGGACCGGCTGATCGCCCATCATCTGGCCGATCGCGTCGGCCAGGAATTCGACGGGCGCATCTCGGGCGTGACAAAATCGGGACTATTTGTCACCCTGCCGGCCTATGGTGCGGATGGTTTCGTCCCTGTATCAACGCTCGGACGCGACTACTTCATCTATGACGAGGCGCATCAGGCGCTGACGGGCGAGAAGACCGGCCTCGGTTACAGGCTCGGCGATCCTGTCCGGGTCTCCTTGGCGGAAGCCGTGCCGCTTGCCGGCGCGCTGCGCTTCGAGATGGTCAGCGAAGGTCGCAAGATGCCGACGGCAATCCGTTCGTTCCACAAGTCGGGACGGCGGGACAGGGCCTTCGGGCGCAAGCAGCCCGGAACACGCCCGCCGCGCGGCAAACGATAGAGCGCTGCTCGATCTGACAGGATCAGATTGGCGTTCTAAGCTCTTTTGTTTGAAGCATAATCCTGTTGGCGCTCGTTTCATTGAGGTCGGATTATGCTCTAACGCCCGCCAGAAGGCGGGCCGAAAGGCAATGCCATGACTGTCGTCGAAACCCGCAAGATCGCCCTTGGAGGCGCCGTGACCGCCCCGGAAGAGCGGCCCGTTGCGCGCAGCATGCGCCGCGGCTTCCTCAACCGTTGCCCGGCCTGCGGCCAGGGAAGGCTGTTCGGGGGCTTCCTCAAGACGGTCGATCACTGCGCGTCATGCGACCAGCGGCTCGACGACCACCGAGCCGACGACCTCCCGCCCTATATCGTCATCACCATTGTCGGCCACATCATGGTCGGCGGCTACATGGCGACCGACCTCGTCTGGACACTGAACACCTGGCAGCATCTGGCGATCTGGGCACCGTTGACGGTGCTGGCGTCGGTCGCCCTCATGCAGCCCGTCAAGGGTGCGGTGATCGGCCTGCAATGGGCGCTGCGCATGCATGGTTTTGGCGATCACCCCGATGCGCCGGAGGACCCGCTGCCGGACACCGATCCGGCACGGTGAGGCCGTTGCGGCCTCCTTTGCCTGAAGATCCGGACCGGGTATCGGACGCTTTGCGTCCGCGCCGCGTGGTGCCGCGCGATGCGGCCAGCCTGATCCTGATCGATTCGAGCGGGCCCATGCCGAAGGTGCTGGTCGGACGGCGCGCGGCGGCGCACCGCTTCATGCCCAATCTCTACGTCTTCCCCGGCGGACGGCGTGATCCCGGCGATCACCGCATCAAGGCACTGGACGCCCTGCCCGCTCCCGTTGTCGATCGTCTGGCGCGGCGTGTCGCCAAGCGCCGCTTGGCCTGCGCCCGCCATGGTCTTGCCGTGACGGCGCTGCGCGAACTCTATGAAGAGACCGGCCTTTTGATCGGCCGCCTCGATGACCAGCATGACGACAGGACGACAAGCCACGGCCCAGCCCTTCTTCCAGCCCTTGGGCAGCTTCGCTACGTCGCCCGTGCGGTGACGCCGGCGACGTCACCCATGCGCTTCGACACGCGCTTCTTTGCGCTTTTTACCCACGAGGCCGGTATCGACCCCGCCGCGGTGCGTGACAGCCGCGAACTGGAAGACCTGCGCTGGATGGCGATCGACGACCGGCAGTCCGTGCCTCTACCGGCCATCACGGCGACGATTCTAGACGATCTCGCCGCCCGGCTCGCCATGGACCCGCATTTATCGTTTGAGCCCGGCGTGCCCTTCTACTACACAGTGCGCGGACGTTTTGTCCGCACCATGCTCTGAGGACTGACCGCGCATGCACCAGCCGTCACCCGGCCTTTCCAAGCCGGCCGAGGAACAGATCCACTGGCCGTCGCTCATCGCCGCCGTCGCGGCGATCTCTGCCGTCGGCATCGCGATCGGACTCGGTCTGCCGCTGCTCAGCATCATCATGGAAAAGCGTGGCATCTCCTCGACCATGATCGGCCTGAACTCGGCGATGGCGGGGCTTGCCTCCATGGCCGCCGCGCCGCTGACGACGAAGCTCGCCCACAAGATCGGCGTCGTCCCGGCCATGTTGCTGGCTATCCTCGTCGCGTCCATCTCCGCGCTCGGCTTTTATGCCATCGAGAATTTCTGGCTATGGTTCCCCCTTCGTGTCGCCTTCCACGGCGCGATCACGGTGATGTTCATCCTCTCCGAATTCTGGATCAACGCCACCGCCCCGCCACGCAAGCGCGGCCTTGTGCTCGGCATCTACGGCACGGTGCTGTCGCTCGGCTTTGCGACCGGCCCGCTGCTCTTCTCGATTCTCGGTAGCGAGGGCATCCTCCCCTTTGCGGTGGGCGCTGGCGTCATCCTGCTCGCCGCCATCCCGATCTTTATCGCCCGCAACGAATGTCCCGTCATCGACGAAAAGCCGGAACGGCATTTCCTGCGCTACGTCTTCCTCGTCCCGACCGCCACCGCTGCCGTCTTTATCTTCGGCGCTGTCGAATCAGGTGGCCTCTCCCTATTCCCGATCTTCGGCACGCGTGCCGGCTTTACGGAAGCGCAGGCAGCCCTGCTTCTGACCGTGATGGGCATCGGCAATGTGGTGTTCCAGATCCCGCTCGGCATGCTCTCCGACCGGATCAAGGACCGCCGCACGCTGCTCTCCATCATGACGGTCATCGGCCTCATCGGGGCTCTCAGCCTGCCGCTGCTGGTGCATAGCTGGCTGCTGACAGCCGTCGTGCTGCTGTTCTGGGGCGGCTGCGTCTCCGGGCTCTATACGGTGGGGCTCAGCCATCTCGGTTCGCGGCTGACCGGGGCGGATCTCGCAGCCGCCAATGCGGCCTTCATCTTCTCCTACGCGGTGGGCACGGTCGCCGGCCCGCAGGTCATCGGCGCGTCCATGGATGTCACCGGAAACTCCGGTTTTGCCTGGGCCATTGCCGGATTCTTCGCGATATACATCGTTTTGACCATCGGCCGCATGGTTTTGCGGCCCAAACAGGGTTGACTTTTCGGGCGCGATTTGTAGTTTCGCGCCACCTCAGACCGTGGCTGCCCAGGCCGTCCACGGCAACATCCATTTAAAGGCAGGACGACCATGGCAAAGGCAACCACCATCAAGATCAAGCTTCTGTCGACGGCCGACACGGGTTTCTTCTACGTCACGACCAAGAACAGCCGTACGATGACGGACAAGATGACGAAGACCAAGTACGACCCGATCGCCAAGAAGCACGTCGAGTTCAAGGAAACGAAGATCAAGTAATCTTCGCTTCATCCTTCGTGATTGCAGAGAGCGCCGTGTCATCCGACCGGCGCTTTTTTGCTGTCCGCGAGTCGGACAGGCCGGGTGTATGGAGAGATGCCGGATCAGGGACATCAGCCTTCAGCCACATTCGCAGCCGCATGTCGTCCAAAATGCAAAAACGCCACTCCTTTGTTCAAGGAGTGGCGTCTGAATGGGGGTCGGCTGGCTAGCCGCTACGGCACGAGGAACCGATATTGCGGAGAACCAACCGACCGACCCCACGACCCAGGAGATGCGGCGGACCTGAGCATCATGGGGTAACCGGATAAATGCAGAGAGTTGCTGTCTCTCTTCTATGCAAAGGATTACGCGAAATCGGCAGAAAAGCAACGGTTTCTTAACCAAGGCCAGCCGGAAACACATTTATGGTTAAAACGCAGGTAAGCTTTGCCGCTCGCGGCCGGGAATGGGCATGGAGCGCGACTATAGGCGCTCAAAACCCGCCGCTATAGTGCAAGGCCAATCCACTCTACCTCGATACCGGCAGGGAAAGACTCGGACCCGCAGCGGTGCAGCGCGAGGCGCATCGCCCAACATCCAACGGACCACATATTTTTCAATGCCTTATGGGAAATTGGTCACTCAGCCCGCCATGGCTGACGCTCGGCAGGAGCCCGCCGAACAAAGCGGCGCGCTCCGGCTGCTGCATCAGGCCGCAGCGGCGACCACGCGGTTGCGGCCGCTGTTCTTGGCTTCGTAGAGGGCCCGATCGGCGCGGCGCACCAGCGTCTCCGGCGTATCTTCGCCGGGCACCAGCGATGCGATCCCGAGCGAGGCGGTGATCGAGAGCGGCCCCTCTCCTCCGGGAATCGTAAAGGGAATCGATTCGACGATGAAGCGTAGCCGCTCGGCGACCGATTCGGCCGTCTCGCGCGTGGTATCCGGCATGACGACGACGAACTCTTCTCCGCCGTAGCGGCAAGCGAGGTCAGCGCCACGCACCGTCGAGCGAATGCGGCGGGCAAATTCCCGGATGACGGCATCACCGACATCGTGGCCATAGGTATCGTTGACGGACTTGAAGCGGTCGATATCCGTGATGCAGAGCGACAGTTCGCGGCCGCGGGCAACGGCGCGATCGATCAGCAGCTTCAGGTGGTTGTCGAGATAGCGGCGATTGTGGAGGCCGGTCAGTCCGTCTGTCACGGCCAGCTCGATCGTTTCCTGCAGGCTGGTGCGCAGGCGATCATTGTAGCGCTTTCGGCGGATCTGCGTCAGCGAACGCGCCACCAGTTCATTGGGGTCGAGCGGACGCATGATGTAGTCGGTGACGCCCAGTTCGAAGGCGCGAACCACCGTATCGTCGGCGCCCTGCTCCACGACAAGCAGCACGGGGATGTAGCGGGTCCGCTCCAGCGATCGCAGTTGCGAGCACAGGCGCAGCGGATCGTAATCCTCGAAGTTCGAGTTGACGATCACGAGGTCGAAATTGCTTTCGGCGGCCTCGAAAAGGGCGGCCTGCGGATCGGAGAGCGCCGTTACCTCGGCGATGGGCGCCAGCGCCTTGTGGATGCGTTCCTGCGAGCTCGCACGCCCATCCACAACCAGCACGCTGCCGGGCTCTTCCTGCCGGTCGCGCGCCGCCATGTCCTGCAAGGCGATCGCATGCGCCGTTTCGGCACGGTGGCGCAGTTCGTCGCTCACATTCTTCAGCCGGACCAGGCTCTTTACCCGCGACATCAGTTGCAGATCATTGACGGGCTTGGTGAGGAAGTCGTCCGCGCCGACCTTGAGCCCGCGGACGCGATCCGAAGGCTGGTCGAGGGCGGTGACCATGACAACGGGAATGTGGGCCGTACGGCTGTTTGCCTTCAGGCGCTCGCACACCTCGAACCCGTCAATGCCGGGCATCATGATGTCGAGAAGCACAAGATCGACCGGGCAGGTCTCGCAGATCGCAAGTGCCTCATAGCCGTCACGTGCGGTCAGCACCTCGTAATAGTCGGCGATCAGCCGGGCTTCCAAGAGCTTCACATTTGCGGGGATGTCGTCAACGACGAGGATACGGGCTGTCATTGATCTGGTCCGGCCTCACGCATCACCGAGATAAGTCTTTATTGTTTCAATAAATTTCGGAACTGAAATCGGTTTAGAAACATAGGCCTCGCACCCGCCCTGCCGAATGCGCTCCTCGTCGCCCTTCATGGCGAAGGCCGTGACCGCGATCACCGGAATGACGTGCAGCTCATCGTCTTCCTTGAGCCACTTCGTCACCTCCAGGCCGGAGACTTCCGGCAGCTGGATGTCCATGAGAATCAGGTCGGGGCGATGGCGGCGGGCGAGTTCGAGCGCCTCCATGCCATTGCGCGTCTGGATGGTGCGATAGCCCGATGCCTCGATCAGGTCGCGAAAGAGCTTCATGTTCAGCTCGTTGTCTTCGACAATCATGACCTGTTTCGGCATCTGGATGTCCTGATAAGGGCGATGGACTTGAAACCCGTTAGGCTGTCGATAAGTTCAGCCAGACGGGACACAAACCATCCTCTTTGCCGAACGCTAGAGGCATTTGGTTGAGAAATCGGAAACTTCCCCCGGGAAGGAACAGCATCTTGGAAGGAACTCATAAAGTGAGCGACGCTGAACAGATCGCCATCAACGCGCTCGCCTGGCTTGCTCACGAGCCGGAACAGTTGTCACGGTTCCTGGCGCTGACCGGCAGCGATGTCGGCGACCTCAGGCGGCAGGCATCCTCGCCCGGTTTCCTTGCCGGCGTGCTCGACTTCCTGATGGGGCATGAGCCGACGCTGATCGCCTTTGCGGCGGCAAACGACATCGCGCCGGAGCGTGTGGTTTCGGCCGCCCATGCGCTCGGCGGCGCGCCCCATCAAGGAGGCTACTGAGCCATGGTGTCTTCAGTGGGCGCAGTCAGGGAGCAATTGAGGGATCGGCCACTGCTGGTCTGCGATATTGACGAAGTGGTCCTCGAATTTCTGGGCCCGTTTCGCCGTTTCCTGGCGGCGTCCGGGCTGAAGCTTCTGCCGCGCTCCTTTCGTCTGCATGGCAATATCGTACATATCAACACGGGGGAACCGATCCCGGACGACGCCGTTCACCCGCTCATCGAGCGCTTCTTCGAGGTTCAGTGCGACTGGCAGACGCCGGCCTGCGACGTGGCCGCGACGCTCGCAGCGCTTGGCGAGAAGGCGGACGTCGTTTTCCTGACAGCCATGCCGCCGCGTCATCATGATCTGCGCCGTACGCTTCTGAACGGCTTTGACCTGACCTTCCCGATGATCGCGACGGAGGAACCGAAAGGCCCGGTGGTTGCGGATCTGCATCGCAATCGCGATCTGCCCCTCGCCTTCATCGACGATATCGCCCGCAATCTCGCTTCCGTCGGTGCCAGCGTTCCGCAATGCCTGCTGGTGCATCTGATGGCCGACCGGGAATTCCGCGCGCTGATGCCGGAGCCGGAGGCGCCGGTGGTCTGCGCGGAGGACTGGGCCGGTGCCCGCCTGCTCGTCACCAACCATTTCTGGGCCGACGCATCCCACTGATCCGCCCGCTGCGGTATGGACCTTCTCGTGCCGCCCCTTGAAGGCGGGCGGCACGGCGCGTAAGGTCGCGATGTTCAATCTTTGTTCCCGAGATGACCACCGAGACCCCGCCCCGCCCAGGCTTTTGTCGTGACTGTCTCGCGCCCCAGCGCGAAGGCGAACGGCGTTGCCGCGCCTGCGGCAGCCCGCGGCTTCTCTTCCATTCCGAACTCTTCGACCTTTCCATCGCCCACATCGACTGCGACGCATTCTATGCCTCCGTCGAAAAGCGCGACAATCCGGATCTCGCGGACAAACCCGTGATCATCGGCGGCGGCAAGCGCGGTGTCGTCTCCACCGCCTGCTACATTGCCCGCATTCGCGGAGTCCGCTCGGCCATGCCGATGTTCAAGGCGCTCGATGCCTGCCCCGACGCCATCGTCATCAAACCGGACATGGAGAAATACAGTCGTGTCGGGCGCGAGGTGCGCACCATGATGCAGGAGCTGACGCCGCTCGTGCAGCCGCTTTCGATCGACGAGGCCTTCCTCGATCTCTCGGGGACCGAGCGCCTGCACCACGATCCCCCGGCCCGCACGCTGGCGCGGCTCGCCGCGCGTATCGAGGCAGAGATCGGCATTACCGTTTCCGTCGGCCTGTCCTACTGCAAGTTCCTCGCCAAGGTCGCTTCCGACCTGCAGAAGCCGCGCGGCTTTTCCGTCGTCGGGCAGGCAGAAGCGATCGACTTCCTGCGCGACCGTCCCGTCACCACCATCTGGGGTGTGGGAAAGGCCTTTGCGGAGACGCTGTCGCGCGACGGCATCCGCACCATCGGACAGTTGCAGACGATGGAGGAAGGCGACCTCATGCGCCGCTACGGCACGATGGGGCAGCGGCTGTTCCATCTGTCGCGCGGCGAGGATGACCGGCGCGTGGAGATCGACGGCGAGGCGAAAAGCGTGTCGGCGGAGACGACCTTCAACGAGGATATCCACAGGCTGGACGAGCTGACGGTGCATCTGCGGCGGCTCAGCGAAAAGGTCGCCTTTCGTCTGCGCCGCTCGTCCATTGCGGGTCACACCGTGGTGCTGAAGCTGAAGACGACCGACTTCAAGATCCGCACCCGCAACCGGCGGCTCGACAGCCCGACCCAGCTCGCCGACCGCATCTTCCGCACCGGGCTTTCCATGCTGGAGCGCGAGGCGGACGGGACGCGGTTTCGCCTGATCGGCATCGGCGTCAACGATCTCGGCGATCCCGCCCGGGCCGATCCGCCCGATCTCGTGGACCGCCAGGCAGCCCAGCGCGCCAAGGCGGAAGCGGCGATGAATGCGCTGCGCGACAAGTTCGGCCGCGATAGCGTCGAGACCGGCTATACGTTTGGCCGGCAACGCAAGCCCGAGCCCCCGACCACCGAATAATGCGCCCGCCTCACCCGTTCATCAGGCAAACGTGATCGCTCCAGGCGGGCGATCGGTCAAACTTCATTAAACCTCTAGCGATAGCCTGTGCGGCAGTTTGTATTGCGTCGGATCATCACCATGTCGTTCGGTATTGCGTTGCGTGGCGGGCTCGCCGCCCTGTGTCTTGTTTCGGGAACCGCACTGTCGCCGCTGATGGCCTTTGCTGCGGGCGGAACGGCCCCTCTCCAGATCGTGGTCACCAAGGACAGCCAGTCGCTCGTCGTCTATGACGGTGACACGGTGGTCGCCACCTCGCGCGTCTCCACCGGCAAGAAGGGACACGCCACGCCGACCGGCATCTTCTCGGTGCTCGAAAAGCGGCGCATGCACCATTCCAACATCTACAGCAACGCGCCCATGCCCTTCATGCAGCGCCTGACCTGGTCGGGCATCGCACTGCACGCCTCCAACAGCGTGCCGAGCTATCCCGCCTCGCATGGCTGCGTGCGGCTGCCCAACGCCTTTGCGCCCGAGCTCTACAAGATGACGACGCGCGGCGTGCATGTGATCATCTCCGACCGTGAGGTGGTGCCGGCCGAGGTCTCCGATGCGTGGCTCTTCCAGCCGGAGAAGCCGGCGCCGCAGTTGCTCAGCGATGCGACGCTTCGTCTCGGCATGGAGCATACGGGCAGTGTCGAGGTCGCCATGAATGCCGCCCCGTCCGGCGCCGACGCGGCGAAGGTCACCACGCCGGCATCGGACGAACCGCCGATCCGCATGCTGATCACCCGGCGCGGCGAGCGCGAGACGACGGCAGCGCTGCAAGCCGTACTGCATGGCCTTGGCTACGATGCCGGCATTGCGGACGGCGTCGTCGGTCCGAAGACGCGGGAGGCGATCCGGCTGTTCCAGGGCCGCCAGGGGATGATGGTGACCGGCAAGATCAGTGACGCGCTGGTGCATGCCGTCTATATCGCTGCCGGCCAGCCGGAACCCGGCAATGCGCATCTGATGGTCCGCCAGAATTTCGCGCCGCTGTTCGACGTACCGGTCACGATCCGTGACCCCGCCGTGGCACTGGGCACCCATTTCCTGCAATTCCAGGACATCGATTCGGCAAGCGGCAAAGGCCGCTGGTTCGGCGTGACCATGGACAATGCGCTTTCGACCGCCACCAAGGCCCGCCTCGGCATCACCGCCGATGCCGACCAGAACGCGACGATTGCCGAAACGCTGGCGCGCATCACGATTTCCGCAGATGTCCGGGCCCGCATCGGCGCCCTGCTCGCGGAAGGTTCGTCGCTGACGATCTCCGATACCGGACTTGGTCCGGAAACCGGCCACGGCACGGATTTCGTGACGCTGACGCGCCCCGCTTCCAAGAGCTGAGCGGGGCCTCCGCCCCGCCCCTCGCATCAGACGAGTTCGACATCCACGATGCCGGGCGACGCGCGGAGCGCTGCTGCAATCTCCGGCGAGATGCGATAGCGCTCGGCCAGTTCCACCTCGATCTCGCGCTGGCCGTTTTCCTTGATGACGATGAAGGAGACCAGGCCTTCGCCCTTGGCATTCAGATGCGCGGCGACCGAACGCAGCGGGCCTGAATCGCGGACATAGACCCTGAGCGCCTTCTGCATCTGCAGCGACTTTTCCTCCAGCGACTGCAGCGTCTGGATCCGGAGCCCGATGCCTTCCGGGCGTTCCTCCGCCTGCACGGTCATCACCATGGATTTGCCGGCTTCGAGCAGGTCGCGATACTGGTTCAGCATTTCCGAGAAGAGCACCGCCTCGAACTGGCCGGAGGCATCGGAAAAGGTGACGATGCCCATCTTGTTGCCGGTGCGGGTCTTGCGCTCCTGCTTGGCCGTGACGGTGCCGGCCAGACGTCCGGCGGTGGCGCCCTTCTTCACCGCGACGGAGAAATCCTGGAAGGTCTGGACGCGCATCTTGGCCAGAAGGTCGTTGTAGCTGTCGAGCGGGTGGGCAGAGAGATAGAAGCCGAGCACCTGGAATTCGCGGTGCAGCTTTTCCGAGGCCAGCCAGGCGGTATAGGCGCTGAAGGAAATCCGTTCCGGCCCCGTGGCGGAGCCGGCGCCGAACATGTCGCTCTGCCCGCTCACTTTGTTGCCCTGCAGGCGCTGGGCGTAACCGAGAATGCGATCGAGACCGCCCACCAGTTCGGCGCGGTCGCGGCCGAAGCAGTCGAAGGCACCGGCGCAGATCAGGCTTTCGAAGACGCGGCGGTTCAGCAGCTTCGGGTCGATCCGGAGGCAGAAATCCTCGATGCTGTCGAAGGGCGTGTCGCCGCGCACGGCGACGATGTGCTCCACCGCAGCCTCGCCCACGCCCTTGATCGCGGCAATCGAATAATAGATGCGGTTCTCGCCCGTCTCGAAATGGCGGAAGGATGTCTGCACCGAGGGCGGAATGACGGCGATGCCGAGGCGCCCGGCATCCTGCCTGAAGTCGTTGACCTTTTCCGTATTGGCCATGTCGAGCGTCATGGAGGCCGCCAGGAACTCGACCGGGAAATGCGCCTTCAGATAGGCCGTCTGGTAGGAGACGATGGCGTAGGCGGCGGCATGCGACTTGTTGAAGCCGTAGTTCGCGAACTTCGCGAGCAGGTCGAAGATGATGTCGGACTGCGCCTTCGAGACGCCGTTCTTCATGGCGCCCTCGACGAAGCGCTCGCGCTGCTGGTCCATCTCCGCCTTGATCTTCTTGCCCATGGCGCGGCGCAGAAGGTCGGCTTCGCCGAGCGAGTAGCCCGACAGGACCTGGGCGATCTGCATCACCTGCTCCTGGTAGACGATAACCCCCTGGGTTTCCTTCAGCAGGTAATCGATCTTCGGATGGATCGATTCGATCTCCTCCTCGCCGTGCTTGCGGGCATTGTAGACGGGGATGTTTTCCATCGGGCCCGGGCGATAGAGCGCCACCAGCGCGATGATGTCCTCGATGCAGTCGGGGCGCATGCCAATGAGCGCCTTGCGCATGCCGGCACTTTCCACCTGGAAGACGCCGACCGTATCACCCTTCGACAGCATTTCGTAGGTCTTGGCGTCATCAAGCGGGATGGTGGCGAGATCGACGGTGATGCCGCGCTTGGCGATGAAATCCACCGCCGTCTTCAGCACCGTCAGCGTCTTCAGGCCGAGGAAGTCGAATTTGACGAGGCCGGCCTGCTCGACCCATTTCATGTTGAACTGGGTGACCGGCATGTCCGAGCGCGGGTCGCGATACATGGGCACGAGCTGCGAGAGCGGACGATCGCCGATCACGATGCCGGCGGCGTGGGTGGAGGCGTGGCGGTAGAGACCCTCGATCTTCTGGGCGATGTCGAGGAGGCGGGCGACGACCGGCTCCTTGTCGGCCTCCTCCTGCAGGCGCGGCTCTTCCTTGATCGCCTGCGAGAGCGGCGTGGGATTGGCCGGATTGTTGGGCACGAGCTTGCAGATCTTGTCGACCTGGCCGTAGGGCATTTCCAGCACGCGGCCGACGTCGCGCAGGGCGGCGCGGGCCTGCAGCGACCCGAAGGTGATGATCTGCGCCACCTGTTCGCGCCCGTATTTGCGCTGCACGTAGCGGATCACCTCTTCGCGCCGCTCCTGGCAGAAGTCGATGTCGAAGTCGGGCATCGAGACGCGCTCGGGATTGAGGAAGCGTTCGAAGAGCAGCGAGAAGCGCATGGGATCGACGTCGGTGATCGTCAGCGCATAGGCCACCAGCGAGCCCGCGCCCGAACCGCGGCCCGGACCGACGGGAATATCGTGTTGCTTGGCCCATTTGATGAAGTCGGCAACGATCAGGAAGTATCCAGGGAACTTCATGCGCTCGATGACACCGAGTTCGAAGTCGAGGCGTTCGCGGTACTCCTCCACCGTGAAGCCGGGTGCGGTTCCGAGAAGCTCCAGACGGGCATCCAGCCCCTCCACGGACTGGCGGCGAAGCTCGGCCGATTCGGCGCGCTCGGCCTCCTCCGCATCGTCGGTCGCGCCGGTGAAGCGCGGCAGGATGGGCTTGCGGCCCTTCAGGATGTAGGAGCAGCGCTCAGCGATCTCGACGGAGTTTTCCAGCGCCTCCGGCAGGTCGGCAAACAGCTTCATCATGTCGGCGCGGCTTTTCAGGTAGTGATCCTGTGTGAGCCGGAAGCGCTCATCGTCGGAGACCATGGCATTGTGCGCCACCGCCATCAGCGCGTCATGGGCCTCGTAATCGGCGGGCGTCGGGAAAAAAGCCTCGTTGGTGGCGACCAGCGGCAGGTCATGCCGATAGGCAAGCTCGACCAGACGGCGCTCGTGCTGCTTGTCATAGCCGCGATGGCGCTGCAGCTCGACATAGAGGCGATCGCCGAAGGCCTTCTTGAGCGCCAGCAGCCGGCTGACGGCAACCGCCTTGTGGTCCTGCAGCAACGCCATGTCGATCGGGCCCGTCCTGGCACCCGTCAACGCGATCAGCCCATCGGTGTCCTCGCCCAGCCAGGAGAGAAGGATGCGGGCCGCCTGGTTGCCCTCGCCGTCGAGATAGGCGCGGCTGACGAGATCCACGAGGCGCGTATAGCCCGCCTCGGTGGCGGCGAGCAGGATGATCGAGGGAAGTTTTTCCAGCTGGTGCTGGTGGCCGCGCCGCTCCGGCAGGCTGTCGCCATCCTCCATGTCGATGGAAAGCTGGCAGCCGATGATCGGCTGGATACCATCGCCGCTGGCCTTCTGGGCAAACTCCAGCGCGACGAAAAGATTGTTGGTGTCGGTGATCGCGATGGCCGGCTGATTGTCGGCCGCCGCCTTGCCGAGGATCTTCTTCAGCGGCAGCGCGCCTTCCAGCAGCGAATAGGCCGAATGGACGCGCAGATGTACGAAGCCGGGGCTTGCCGCGATGGGGCCTTGCCCCTCACCTGCTGCGCCTGTTGCGTCCGCCATGGCCGACCTCCTGATTCCGAAAGAGGCTAAAGGGTATCGGCAATGCCGGCTGCAGAGTCAAAGGGCGCCCGGCCCTCCTCCCCCATATCCACGATCACAAGGCGGTGCGGCGGACCTTGAGGCGGCGGAGGAGAAGGCGCCGGGCCTTCCCACATGTCCGCTTCCACGGGGAGAGGAAGACGGACGCGAGGCGGAGGATCATCCTCCGTCCGGAGGCCGTAGCGGGCGGCATCCGGAAGCTTGCGGCTGCGTGGGCGCCTGCCGGCGGCGGTGCCGGCTGACGGCCACGCTCCCGCCCGCGCCAAGGCAGGGTTCGGCGCGGACGAAACGGTGATCACATGCCCATCACGATGACGGAGAGGCTGGCGATGAAAAGGGTGATGGAGGTGAATGCGGCGATGTCACGAAGGAAGTCGGTCATGGCGTTCTCCTGTTCCGTTATGTTTTTATATTGTTCTATTTTTGTTCCAATCGTCAAGGTATTTGATCGGCATTTTCACGATTTCGGGGCGGGATGGTTAATGGAGGAGCATGGCGGCCCGGCTCGGGCGACGGAGCCACAACCGCTGGACCGGCATGCATCTTCGCTTTAGGTTCGACAGGCATGAGGAGGATAGAGAATGCGAATTGCACCGTTTGTCACCGCGCTGATGATCAGCGCCGTCGGCCTTCCCGCCCTCGCCCAGCCGATCGATCCCGACCGGATCGCGGCGGCGGCGACCGGGGATTTCGACAAGGACGGCACGAATGATCTCGTGCTTTTGGTGGCGCCGCCGGAGAGTGCCGGGAATGAGGACCACAGTGTCTACCTGTTCCTGACGGGCGAGACGGGCAAGCTGGAACTGAAGGAGATCGTGCCCAATCTGGTGTGGGGTGCCTACGAGATGGCCGGACAGAATGCGTCGCTGGAAGCCCTGCCGAACGGCTCCTTCGTCATCATCTCCCACAATGACGGGATCGGGCGCGACCGCTGGGAACAGCGGCTCACAGTCGCCTATCGCAACAACGAGTTCGCGGTCGCAGGCTACACCTATACGGCCTACGACACGCTCAATCCGGATGCCAGTCAGGCCTGTGACATCAATATGCTCACGGGCAAGGGCAAGGCGAACGACAAGCCCGTCGCCATTCCGGGCAAGCTGATCTATCTGCGCGACTGGAAGGACGAGATGGGCAGCAAGCCCTGCGGACTGGAATAGCCGCGTGACGGCCGGCCGTCTGGCCGGCACACCTCAGGAAAACGTCAGAACTCGACGACCTTGCCGTCCTCGATCGTCACGCGGCGGTCCATGAGGCCGGCGAGTTCGTGGTTGTGGGTGGCGATCATGGCGGCGAGGCCCGACTGGCGCACCAGCGCCTCGAGCGCCTCGAAGACGTAGCCGGCGGTTTCCGGGTCGAGATTGCCGGTCGGCTCGTCGGCCAGAAGCACGAGCGGCGCATTTGCCACGGCGCGGGCGATGGCGACGCGCTGCTGCTCGCCGCCGGACAGTTCGGCGGGACGATGTTCCGCACGGTGACCGATGCGCATGTAGTCGAGCAGCGCCGCAGCCCGCTCGCGCGCCTCGGCTTTCGGCAGGCCGGCAATCAGCTGCGGCATCATGATGTTTTCAAGCGCGGTGAATTCCGGCAGCAGATGGTGGAACTGGTAGACGAAGCCGATCTCGTTGCGGCGGACGGCCGTGCGCTTCTCATCCGGCAGATTGCCGCAGGACAGGCCGTTGATCTTCACCTCGCCGCCATCGGGCTTTTCCAGAAGACCGGCGATCTGCAGCAGCGTCGACTTGCCGGTGCCGGACGGCGCCACGAGTGCCACCGTTTCGCCGCTGTGCAGGCTGAAATCGGCACCCTTGAGGATCGACAGGAAGGTTTCGCCCTGCGGGTAATGGCGCTCGACGCCGGTCAATTGCAGTGCCACGCGCTGGGTCATCGGCGGGTCCTTGTGCCTTCGGGGCTTGGTCTTGTCACGAGCATTGCGGATCGCGGCATCATTCGTAGCGCAGCGCCTGCACCGGATCGAGGCGCGAGGCGCGCCAGGCCGGGAAGATGGTGGCGAGGAAGGACAGCGCCAGCGCCATGAGCACGACGGAGATCGTCTCGCCGGGGTTCATGTCGGCCGGAAGCTGGCTGAGGAAATAGAGCTCCGGATTGAAGATCGTCGTTCCCGATATCCAGGAGAAGAACTGGCGGATCGATTCGATGTTGAGGCAGACGACGACGCCAAGCGCCACACCGGCAAAGGTGCCGACAATGCCGATCGCCGCGCCGGTCATGAAGAAGATGCGCATCACGGCGCCGGAGGTGGCGCCCATGGTGCGCAGGATGGCGATGTCGCTGCCCTTGTCCTTGACCAGCATGATGAGGCCCGAGACGATGTTGAGCGCCGCCACCAGTACGATCAGCGTCAGGATCATGAACATCACGTTGCGCTCCACCTGCAGGGCGGAGAAGAAGGTCTTGTTGCGGTCGCGCCAGTCGGTGAGGAAGATCTGCCGGCCGGCGGCATCCTCGATCGGCTTCCTCAACTGGTCCACCTGATCGGGATTGCTGACGAAGATCTCGATCGACTGAACGATACCCTCCACGTTGAAGTAGAGTTGGGCTTCTTCCAGCGGCATGAAGATGATCGAGGCATCATATTCCGACATGCCGATCTCGAAGATGCCCGATACGGTATAGGATTTGACGCGCGGATTGACGCCGAGCGGCGTCACGTCGCCTTCCGGCGCCACCAGCGTGATCGTGTCGCCGGCCTTGAGGCCGAGCTGGTCGGCCATGCGCGAGCCGATGAGGAGGCCGGAGCCGGAGGCAAAGCCCACCATGTCGCCGGAGGTGATGTGGTCGGAGATCGACTTCATCTTGCCGAGGTCATCGGCGCGCACGCCACGCACCAGCGCGCCGGTGCCCGCACCACCGGCGCCGGAGGCAAGCGTCTGGCCCTCGATCATCGGGATCGCCATCGTCACACCCGGCACGGTTTCCAGCCGCTTGGCGAGATCGGCGTAATCGTTCAGCGGACTGTCGATCGGCTGCACGATCATGTGGCCGTTGATGCCGAGAATGCGGGAGATGAGTTCGGTGCGGAAGCCGTTCATCACGGCCATGACGATGATGAGGGTCGCAACCCCCAGCATGATGCCGATGAAGGAAAAGCCGGCAATGACGGAGATGAAGGCTTCCTTGCGGCGCGAGCGCAGGTAGCGCCAGGCCACCATGCGCTCGAAGGCCGAAAAGGGCCGGCTGCCGCGCGGCAGGTCGCCGCCCTGCCCCGTGCTTTCCGGTGCGGTGCCGTTCATGCTGTCGGTCGCGGCGCTCATCCCAGTCCCTTCACTTGGTCACAGCCCTCGGGCGTGCGGCCTTCCTCAGTTGGCGGCCCTCACCGGCCGGCGGTCAGGCGGTTGACGGCTGCCTCGACGGACAGGGTCTGGCGCTCGCCGGTCTTGCGGTCCTTGATCTCGACCTCGCCATTGGCGATGCCGCGCGGGCCGACGATGATCTGCTGGGGAACACCGATGAGGTCGGCGGTCGCGAACTTCGCGCCGGCGCGATCGTCGGTGTCGTCATAGAGCATGTCGAGGCCCGCATTGGACAATGCCTGATAAAGCTTGAGCGAGGCTTCGTCGCAGGCGGCATCGCCCGCCTTCATGTTGATGACGACGGCATCGAAGGGGGCGACGGAAGCCGGCCAGATGATGCCGTTGTCGTCATGGGAGGCTTCGATGATCGCCGGAACGAGGCGCGTCGGGCCGATGCCGTAGGAGCCCATGTGGACCAGGTGCTCCTTGCCGTCGGGGCCGAGAACCTTGGCGCCCATGGGCTCGGAATATTTGGTGCCGAAATAGAAGATGTGGCCGACCTCGATGCCGCGGGCCGAGAGGCGCTCGCCTTCGGGAATCGCCTCGAAGGCTTCGGCATCGTGCATTTCGGATGTGGCGGCGTAGACCGAGGTCCACTTGTCGAAGATCGCCTGCAGGCCGGCGACATCATCGAAATCGGTATCGACGGGCGGCGTGTCGAAGGTCACGAAGTCCTTGTGGCAGAAGACTTCCGATTCGCCGGTATCGGCGAGAATGATGAATTCGTGGCTGTGGTTGCCGCCGATCGGGCCGGTGTCGGCGCGCATGGGAATGGCGCGCAGGCCAAGCCGCTCGAAGGTGCGCAGATAGGCCGCGAACATGCGGTTATAGGCGTGGATCGCGCCTTCCTTGGTCAGGTCGAAGGAGTAGGCGTCCTTCATCAGGAATTCGCGCGAGCGCATGGTGCCGAAGCGCGGGCGCATCTCGTCGCGGAACTTCAGCTGGATGTGGTAGAGGTTGAGTGGCAGATCCTTGTAGGACTTCACCGAGGAACGGAAGATGTCGGTGATCATCTCCTCGTTCGTCGGGCCATAGAGCATCGGGCGCTCCTGGCGGTCCTTGATGCGCAGCATTTCCTTGCCGTAATCCTCGTAGCGGCCGCTCTCCTGCCAGAGTTCGGCAGACTGCAGCGTCGGCATCAGGAGCTCGATGGCGCCGGAGCGGTCCTGCTCCTCGCGGATGATGCGGTTGACCTTGTCGAGCACTCGCTTGCCGAGCGGCAGCCAGGAATAGATACCGGCCGACTGCTGGCGGATCATGCCGGCGCGCAGCATCAGGCGGTGGGAGACGATTTCCGCCTCCTTGGGGTTTTCCTTCAGGATCGGCAGGAAGTAGCGGGAAAGACGCATCGTAGTGTCCAGACAGGGTTACATCCGCTTGGAAGCAGATTCGGGCAAATTCAGGATATCGGAAAGCCCAGCCCAGAGCGGCGTCGGCCGCTTTCCTTGCAGCCCCGCGCTCCCATTCAGGACAGCACCCGCCGAGTCACCCGTTCTCGTTTCGTGAAGCGTTCATAGACGCTTCGCACCGGGAAGAAAACCCGCTCGAAAGCTCCGCAAGGCTGGCAAACCGGCGCGTCGCACAGGTTTCAACTGCCGTTTACGCAAACGTAAGTCATATCTGCCGGTTGTGACGGCGACACGTTTTTGTCAACAGCAAAAAAATGCCAGACTGTGTCAAAAATGCAAAAAAAGAAGATGACATAGATTAGTGGTTGGGCTAGTTTCGGCTCACAAAAGAGGCAAGGAGATTAAATTCTTGTCGAAATTCGCGGTCAAGTCTTGGGAGGATCAGATCTAAGGCGCGTTCACCCGCAGCCGCCGGAAACGGATAAGGATCACGCGAAACTTAAAAAACAAGGCTTCAAGCCTTGTTTTTTTTTGCTTTCTTGCAAATCAGCAGAGGGCGATCAACGGATCGCTACTGTCTGCACATCCGCCGCATTCTACCGATACCGACATCGGATGGCGTCTTTGCGACGTGGCCTTGGCGGCAGGATCGACCGACAGTCGGACTCAATAAAATTTGGGTGCAAATCGCGGTATGGCATCGAAGCCGAGGCCGAAGCGGTCGGACAGAATGTACCAGCCGATGTGGATGACGGCCGCGGCGATCGACGTAACGATGACGATCCGCAAGCCGCGAAACCGCGTGGGGGCGCTTTCCACCGTCCCGGGAACCACGTGATTGTCTTCCGCCTGCGTGCGCAGGCCGAACGGCAGGACCGCGAAGAGCGTGATCCACCAGATGACGAAGTAGACGGCGAAAATCGAGAACCAGGTCATGCGGACGCTCCAGACATCAGGCCGGCTTCTATACCGCGCCCGTCGGTCCGCATGAAGGGAAATCGACGCGCCCTTCTGTCACACCTCTTCGAGCTCGATCAGGCAGCCCATGAAATCCTTGGGATGCAGGAAGAGGACGGGTCGGCCATGGGCACCGATCTTCGGTTCGCCGTCACCGAGCACGCGGGCGCCCTCGCCTTTCAGCCGATCGCGGGCCGCGCGGATATCGGCCACCTCGTAGCAGATGTGGTGCATGCCGCCGGAGGGGTTCTTGTCGAGAAAGGCGGAAATCGGAGAGGCCGCGCCCAGCGGCTCCAGGAGCTCGACCTTGGTGTTCTCAAGCTCCACGAAGCAGACGGTGACGCCATGCTCGGGCAGCGCCTGCGGCGCCGAGACGGAAGCCCCGAGCGTATCGCGGTAGCGAGCGGCGGCGGCGGCGAGATCGGCGACCGCCAGTGCGATATGATTGACGCGACCGAGCATCGGCTTTC
This sequence comes from Rhizobium sp. SG2393, assembly GCF_042610495.1. Classification (NCBI taxonomy): domain Bacteria; kingdom Pseudomonadati; phylum Pseudomonadota; class Alphaproteobacteria; order Hyphomicrobiales; family Rhizobiaceae; genus Rhizobium; species Rhizobium sp. SG2393. Next base: position 313,770 of record NZ_JBHGAP010000001.1, on the reverse strand, counting down.
CTCCTGTCAGGCTTTCAGACCCGCCGGACGAGCCGGCGGGCGCACCGTGCTACAGCATGTCTTTTCCTGAAACCGCGGCACACTGTCAGGAGACATGCTTTACACACCAAGCCCGCTTCTTTTCCATCAGACCTTCGTCACGAAGACGGTGACAAGCGGCTTCTTGCCCCAGATCTGGTTGGCGGTGGAGCGCACGGCGCGGCGCACGGCCTCCTGCAGCATGGCGAGATCCTTGCGCTTGCCGCGCGGGATGCTCTCGACGGCGCCGAGCACGGCGTCATAGAGCGTGTCTTCCATGTCCTCGCCTTCGTCATCGAACTCGGGCAGGCCGATCGCGACGAGATCGGGGTCGGCGACGAAATCATAGCGCTCGTTGAGCACGACGCTGACCGAGACATGGCCGGCAAAGGAGAGCTTGCGGCGCTCGCCGATGCCCATTTCGTCGAAATCGCCGATCAGGTTGCCGTCCTTGAAGATGCGGCCATGCGGGGCTTCGTCCACCACGTCGGGCTCGCCCGGCGCCAGCTTCAGCATGTCGCCGTTGCGCACGCGCGGCACCTTGGCGATGCCGGACTGGCGGGCAAGCTCGCCATGCGCCGTCAGGTGCGCGGCCTCGCCATGCACGGGCACGACGATCTCAGGCTTCAGCCAGCCATACATCTGCTGCAGTTCGTTGCGGCGCGGGTGGCCGGAGACGTGCACCAGCGCCTCGCTGTCGGTGACGATCAGGATGCCCTGTTCGATCAGGCCGTTCTTGATGTCGTTGATCGCCTTCTCGTTGCCGGGAATGGCGCGCGAGGAAAAGACGATCGTGTCGCCGGCCGAAAAGGCGACATTGCGCATCTCGTCGCGGGCGATCTTGGCGAGCGCGGCGCGCGGCTCGCCCTGGGAACCCGTGAGGATCACCACGACCTTGTCGCGCGGGATATAGCCGAATTCATCCTCGTCGATGAAGGGCTTGATGCCTTCCATGAGGCCGATGTCGCGGGCAACAGCGACGACGCGCTTCATGGAACTGCCGAGCAGCAGCACTTCGCGGTCGGCGGCTTCCGCCGCGCGCGCAATCGAGCGGATGCGGCCGACATTGGAAGAAAAGGTGGTGATGCCGACCCGCCCTTCGGCATTGCGGATGATCTCCGTCAGGCTGTCGGAGACCTCGCGCTCGGAGGGGGAAACGCCATCGCGCATGGCGTTCGTGCTGTCGCAGACGAGCGCCAGCACGCCCTCTTCGCCAATGGCGCGCAGGCGGTCTTCATCCGTCAGCGGTCCGAGCGAGGGCTCGAGATCGATCTTCCAGTCGCCGGTGTGAACGACCGCACCGAGCGGCGTGCGGATGTGCAGCGCCATCGGCTCGGGGATCGAGTGGTTGACACCGATCGCCTCGATTTCGAAGGGGCCGACATTGATGCGGTCGCCCTGCTTGAAAATGGTGATGGGCAATTCGCCGCGCGTGCCCTCGTAGTTGCGCTTGGCCTCCAGCATGCCCGCGGTAAAGGGCGAGGCGTAGATCGGCACGGCAAGACCGGGCCACAGATCGTTCAGTGCACCGTAATGGTCTTCATGCGCATGGGTGATGATGATGCCCAGCAGATTCTTGCGCTCATGGGCAAGGAAGCTCACGTCCGGCAGCACGAGATCGACGCCCGGCAGATCGGGGCCCGGGAAAGTCACGCCGCAATCGACCATGATCCATTTTCGCTGCTTGGGCCAGCCGAAGCCGTAAAGCGCGAGATTCATGCCGATTTCGCCCACGCCGCCAAGCGGCAGAAAGACGAGTTCGTCTTGGTCAGCCATTGTGTCAGTCACTTTCGTTTCGGCGGCACCTCCCGGCGCGGCCTTCAATCCATAGAGTTTTCGCCGCTGGCATGGACTGCCAGACGGGACGAAGCGATCCCCAGACGACGCCCTGCGCCGTCTCCATTCGGCGCAACCGGCGGGGTCCCCGGCTGCACCTTCAAATCCTTCCGGCGAATCCCTCCGGCAAATGCCTCCGGATGCCGAAGCCGTTACCCAACTGTCCCCTGCCTCCCCGTCGCGAATGCGCCGCGCCAGGTCTCAGGCGTCAAACGGGCGTGAAGAACACGTCGCCAGCCGCAATCCGCATCACGGCGCCGTCATCCGTCTCCAGCATCAGGCGACCGGTCTCGTCGATATCGACGAAGCGGCCTGGAATGGATCGGTCGGTCATGTTGACCGTGATCGGCCGACCAATGCCGTGCGCCGCCGCGCGCCAGTCCGCAACGATCGCCTCAAGTCCGCGACCAGCATCCCACAGATGAAGCGCCGCCGCCATCTCCATGAACAGATGGGTGAAGAGTTCGTCGGGGAGAACCGTGCCGCCGGCCTCGCGGATCGTGGTGACGGGGTAGAGCGTCGCCTCGGGCGCCGTCGCGATATTGATGCCGATGCCGATGACCACGGCGTGGCGGCCGTCGGGAAGCTTCTCGCCTTCGATCAGGATGCCGCACATCTTGCGGCCGTCGATCAGGATGTCGTTCGGCCATTTGACCGCAGCCTTGGCGCCATCCGGCGGCAGCACGGCCTGCACCGCGCGCTGCACCGCCACGGCGACGGCAAGCGGCAGACTTCCGAGCGCCTCGATGGGCGCCACGTCCATCAAAAGGAGGGAAGCGTAGAGATTGCCGGGCTCGGAGGCCCAGGGACGCCCGCGCCGGCCGCGACCGCCCAGCTGGCGGTCCGCCGTGATCCAGAGATGTCCCGGATCACCCGACCGCGCCCTTTCGAGCGCGGCCGTATTCGTCGAGCCGATCTCCGGCAGATGTTCGTGGCGGAAGGCATCCAGGCGATGCCGTCCGGCAGGCGAAGCCGTGATCAAAAGAAGGTCCGTGCTGCGACTTCCGCCGCGCTGCCGAGCGGACCGCCGATCAGGATGTAACCCACCACGAAGAGCGCGGAGAGGCCGAAGACGAGGCGCAGTTCGCCGGCCGTGCGGCCGAATTCGCCCTTGGGATCATCGAACCACATGAGCTTGATGATGCGCAGGTAGTAGTAGGCGCCAACGACGGAGGCGAGTACGCCGATGATGGCCAGCGCGTAGAGCTTCGCCTCGATGGCGGCCATGAACACGAAGTACTTGGCGAAGAAGCCCGCGAGCGGCGGAATGCCGGCCAGCGAGAACATCAGGATCGTCAGCACGACGGCCATGAAGGGCTTGGTCTGCGACAGGCCGGCGAGATCGTCGGTGCTTTCCACCGCCTCGCCGTCCTTGCGGCGCATGGCGAGAATGCAGGCGAAAGTACCGAGCGTCATGACCATGTAGATCAGCATGTAGATGAGCACGCCGCGTACGCCGGCAACGGAGCCGGAGGCGAGACCAACCAGCGCATAGCCCATGTGACCGATGGAGGAATAGGCCATCAGTCGCTTGATGTTCTTCTGGCCGATCGCCGCGAAGGCGCCGAGCAGCATGGAGGCAATGGAGATGAAGACGACGATCTGCTGCCAGTCATGGCCGACCGGCTGGAAGGCTTCGATGACGATGCGGACCAGCATGGCCATGGCCGCGACCTTCGGTGCAGCGGCGAAGAAGGCCGTCACCGGCGTCGGCGCGCCTTCGTACACGTCCGGCGTCCACATGTGGAACGGCACGGCCGAGATCTTAAAGGCGATGCCGGCAAGCACGAAGACGAGGCCGAAGACGAAGCCGAGCGAACGGGTTTCCGACGTCAGCGCCTGCGCAATCTCGGCAAAGCCCGTATGGCCGGTGAAGCCGTAGACCAGCGACATGCCGTAGAGCAGCAGGCCGGACGAGAGCGCGCCGAGCACGAAGTACTTCAGGCCCGCTTCCGTGGAGCGCAGGCTGTCGCGGTTGATGGCGGCGACGACATAAAGGGCGAGCGACTGGAGTTCGAGGGCCAGATAGACCGAAATCAGGTCGTTGGCCGAGATCATCAGCAGCATGCCGAGCGTTGCGAGCACCACGAGAACCGGAAACTCGAAGCGGTCGATCTGTTCCGACTTGGCGTGGCCGACGGTCATGACGAGCGCCGTGATCGAGCCGATCAGCGCCAGCACCTTCATGAACTTGGCAAAGGCATCCGACACGAAGACGCCGCCATAGGCGACACCATCGCCGGTGCGCAGCACGAGCCAGAGGCCGGAAATGATGAGCAAGGCAACCGCCAGCCCCGTGACGGTCGAGGTTGACTTCTCGCCGGAGAAGACGCCGACCATCAACAGGAACAGCGCGCCGATGGCGAGGATCAGTTCCGGCGCCGAAAGGTGCAGGCTTGAGATGAGGGTTTCAACGGTCATTGTCCCACGGATCCTGTCGTCAGTTCACGGCCAGAGCCACGCTCTGCGCGGCCTGCAATGCAGCGGTATAGTTGTTGATGAGCTGGTCTACCGAGGCGGCCGTGGCGTCGAACACCGGTGCCGGATAGACACCGAAGAAGATCGTCAGGATGACCAGCGGATAAAGGATCAGCTTCTCGCGTGCCGAGAGGTCGAGCAGCTTCTTCAGGCTTTCCTTCTCGAGCGCACCGAAGATGACGCGGCGGTAGAGCCACAGCGCATAGGCGGCCGAGAGGATGACGCCCGTGGCGGCGAAGAGCGCGACCCATGTATTGGCGCGGAAGGCGCCGAGGAGCGTCAGAACTTCGCCGACGAAGCCGGAGGTGCCGGGAAGACCGACATTGGCCATGGTGAAGACCATGAAGGCGACGGCATATTTCGGCATGTTGTTGACGAGGCCGCCATAGGCGGAGATCTCGCGGGTGTGCAGGCGGTCATAGACGACGCCGACGCAGAGGAAGAGCGCGCCCGAGACGATGCCGTGCGAGAGCATCTGGAACAATGCACCCTGCACGCCCTGAACATTCGCGGCGAAGATGCCCATGGTCACATAGCCCATGTGGGCAACGGAGGAGTAGGCGATCAGCTTCTTGATGTCCTGCTGCATCATCGCGACCAGCGAGGTGTAGATGATGGCAACGACCGAGAGCGTGAAGACGAAGGGCGCGAAATAGTCGGACGCCAGCGGGAACATCGGCAGCGAGAAGCGCAGGAAGCCGTAGCCGCCGAGCTTCAGCAGGATGCCGGCCAGGATGACGGAACCGGCCGTCGGCGCCTGAACGTGGGCATCGGGCAGCCAGGTGTGCACCGGCCACATCGGCATCTTCACCGCGAAGGAGGCGAAGAAGGCGAGCCACAGCCAGGTCTGCATTTCCCGCGGGAAGCTGTAGGCGAGCAGTTCCGGAATGTCGGTCGTGCCGGCCTGCCAGTACATGGCCATGATGGCGAGCAGCATCAGCACCGAGCCGAGCAGCGTATAGAGGAAGAACTTGTAGGAGGCGTAGACGCGATCCTTGCCGCCCCAGACACCGATGATGATGAACATCGGGATGAGGCCGGCTTCGAAGAAGACGTAGAAGAGCACGATATCCAGCGACACGAAGACGCCGATCATCAGCGTTTCGAGTAGCAGGAAGGCGATCATGTAGCTCTTCAGGCGCTTTTCGACCGAGACCCAGCTCGCCAGCACGCAGAAGGGCATGAGGAAGGCCGAGAGCACGACGAAGAGCACGGAGATGCCATCGACGCCGAGATGGTAGGAAATGCCGGTGCCGAGCCAGGCATGCTTCTCCACCATCTGGAAGCCCGGATTGGCGCTGTCGAAATGGTACCAGATGTAGAGCGACACCACGAAGGTGACGAGCGTCGTCAGCAGCGAGACGTTCAGGATGTTGCGGCGGCCGAAGGGGCTGTCCTCCCGCGTGAAGAGCAGGAGGAGAACACCGACGAGCGGTATGAAGGTGACCGCGGAGAGGACGGGCCAGTCGATCATCACATGGAACTCCCGAGCATCATCCAGGTAACGAGCGCAGCGATACCGATGAGCATGACGAATGCGTAGTGGTAGAGGTAGCCGGTCTGCAGACGGACGACCCGGTCGGTCACATCCATCACGCGGGCGGCGATGCCGTTCGGGCCGTAGCCATCGATGACGCGGCCGTCACCTTCCTTCCAAAGGAAGGTGCCGAGCCACTTGGCCGGGCGAACGAAGATGAAGTCGTAGAGCTCGTCGAAGTACCACTTGTTGAGCAGGAAATTGTAGAGCCCGTGGTGCTGCTTGGCGAGCGCCTTCGGCGTCTGCGGCGACTTGATGTACATGTACCAGGCGGTCACGAAGCCGAGAGCCATGGCGACGAAGGGGCTCCACTTTACCCAGAGCGGCACGTGGTGGAACTCTTCCAGGATCTCGTTTTCCGCACCGGTGAAGAGGGCGCCCTGCCAGAACTCGGCATAGTGGTGGCCGAAGAAGTAGCCTTCGAAGAGCACGCCGGCGAGCACGGCACCTGCACCGAGGATGTAGAGCGGGATCAGCATGACGGCCGGCGATTCATGCACATGGTGCATGACGTGGTCGGAGGCACGCGGCTTGCCGAAGAAGGTGAGGAAGGCGAGACGCCAGGAATAGAAGCTCGTGAAGAGAGCGGCCACGACCAGCAGCGTGAAGGCGAAGCCGGCCACCGGCGAATGCGAGGCATAGGCCGATTCGATGATGACGTCCTTGGAGAAGAATCCGGCAAAGCCGATCATCGTACCGGGGATACCGACGCCGGTCAGCGCCAGCGTGCCGATGGTCATCATCCAGAAGGTGACGGGGATGTGCTTCCTGAGGCCACCCATGTAACGCATGTCCTGCTCGCCATCGACGGCATGGATGACCGAGCCGGCGCCGAGGAACAGGAGGGCCTTGAAGAAGGCGTGGGTGAAGAGGTGGAAGACGGCCGCGCCATAGGCGCCGACGCCGAGCGCCACGAACATGTAGCCGAGCTGCGAGCAGGTCGAATAGGCGATGACGCGCTTGATGTCGTTCTGTACGAGGCCGACGGTGGCGGCGAAGAAGGCCGTGATGGCACCGACGACGGTGACGACCATCAGCGCATCATGCGACAGTTCGAAGAGCGGCGACATGCGCGCGACGAGGAAGACGCCCGCCGTGACCATGGTAGCGGCGTGAATGAGGGCCGAAACTGGGGTCGGGCCTTCCATGGCGTCCGGAAGCCAGGTGTGGAGCAGGAACTGCGCCGACTTGCCCATGGCGCCGAGGAAGAGCAGCAGGCAGGTCGCGGTGATCGCATGGCCCTTGTCGAGGTGCATGCCGAAGAGCGTGATGACGGCATCGGCGCTTTCGGCAGCCCCTTCGGCCGGCAGATAGGTCTTTGCCGCAGCAAAGATTACTTCGAGGTTGATCGACCCGAAGAGCACGAAGACCGAGAAGATGCCGAGGATGAAACCGAAGTCACCGACGCGGTTGACGATGAACGCCTTCATGGCGGCCGCGCTCGCCGACGGCTTTTTGAACCAGAAGCCGATCAGGAGGTAGGACGCCAGACCCACGCCTTCCCAGCCGAAGAACATCTGCAGCAGATTGTCCGACGTCACCAGCATGAGCATGGCGAAGGTGAAGAGCGAGAGATAGGCAAAGAAGCGCGGCCGATGCGGGTCGTGATGCATGTAGCCGATGGAATAGAGGTGCACGAGCGTCGAGACGGTGTTGACCACGACGAACATGACCGCCGTCAGCGTATCGACGCGGAAGGCCCACACGACATCGAAGGTGCCGGACTGGATCCAGCGCAGCACCGCGACCTTGATCATTTCCTCCTCGCCGAGCGCGACGTGGAAGAAGGTCACCCAGGACAGCACCGCGACGATCATCATCAGACCGGTGGTGACGAACTCGGACGCCTTGGCGCCGATGGCGCGGCCGCCAAGGCCGGCCACCAGAAAGCCGATCAAAGGCAGGAAGACGATTGCCTTGATAATGGTATCCATGAGCCGTCAGCCCTTCATCATGTTGACGTCTTCGACCGCGATGGAGCCGCGGTTGCGATAGAAGACGACGAGAATTGCAAGTCCGATGGCCGCTTCGGCGGCCGCGACGGTCAGGATGAACAGAGCGAAGACCTGGCCGGTGATGTCGTTGAGGAAGGCCGAGAAGGCCACCATGTTGATGTTGACCGCAAGCAGGATCAGTTCCACCGACATCAGGATGACGATGACGTTCTTGCGGTTGATGAAGATGCCGAACACGCCGAAGACGAAGAGGATGGCGCTGACGGTGAGATAGTGGCCGATACCGATTTCCATGTGCCTGTTTCCTTGTGTCCGCGCCTCAGACGCCCTGACCGGGCTTGACCTTCACCACCTCGACGGCGGTGGCAGGCGTGCGCGCGACCTGTTCGGCAATGTTCTGCCGCTTGATGTTCTGGCGGTGACGCAGCGTCAGCACGATGGCGCCGATCATGGCCACCAACAGCACCAGGCCGGCGATCTGGAAGAAGTAGACGTAGTGGGTGTAGAGCACGTCGCCGAGCGCCTGCGTGTTCTGGCGCTCAGAGAGCGGCGGGATGGGCATGGAGACGGTCTTGGCGATCTCGGGCGAGAAGACCGAACCCGCTACCACGATGATCAGCTCCGCTGCCAGCACGATGCCGACGAGGAAACCGACCGGGGCGTATTCCATGACCCCTGCCCTCAATTCGGCGAAATCGACGTCGAGCATCATGACCACGAAGAGGAAGAGAACCGCGACGGCGCCGACATAGACCACGAGCAGGATGAGCGCGAGGAATTCGGCGCCGGTCAGCAGGAAGAGACCGGCCGCATTGAAGAAGGTGAGGATCAGGAACAGGACCGAATAGACCGGGTTCCTGGCCGAGATCACCATGAAGGCCGACGCCACAGCGACGAAGGCGAAGAGATAGAAGAATAGAGTCTGCAGACCCATGGTCGGTGCCTTTTCGTCTTCCCCGGCGCAGATCCCAAACGGATCCGCCCCATTGCGGAGCCTGCCTGCGATGCCGCTGGCCAACCCCTCTCGTCACGAACGTCCGCCGATTTCCATCAACCGGCGGAACGGGAATGTCACATGCCCCCGCCTGCTCAGCGGTAGGGCGAGTCGATTGCGATGTTGCGGGCGATTTCCCGCTCCCAGCGATCACCGTTCGAAAGCAGCTTGTCCTTGTCGTAGTACAGCTCTTCGCGGGTCTCGGTGGCGAATTCGAAGTTCGGGCCCTCGACGATGGCATCGACCGGGCAGGCTTCCTGGCAGAAGCCGCAATAGATGCACTTTACCATGTCGATGTCGTAACGCACCGTGCGGCGGGTGCCATCGTTGCGGCGCGGGCCGGCCTCGATGGTGATGGCCTGGGCGGGACAGATGGCCTCGCACAGCTTGCAGGCGATGCAGCGTTCCTCGCCGTTCGGATAACGGCGCAGCGCATGCTCGCCGCGGAAGCGCGGGGAGACCGGGCCCTTTTCGAAGGGATAGTTCACCGTCGCCTTCGGCTTGAAGAAATAGCGCATCGACAGGAAGAAGGCCCCGACGAATTCCTTCAGGAACAGCGATCCGACGGCCTGGGAAAGACTTGCCATCTGCATTCTCCAGTTTTGCCGGACAAGCCGGCCGGGTGGTGAGGCGCGGAAGATCCGCGCCTTACGCCATGCCCGTGAATTTCAGAACGAAGGCGGTGATGACGACCATCGCCAGCGAAATCGGCAGGAAAACCTTCCAGCCCAGCCGCATCAGCTGGTCGTAGCGGTAGCGCGGCACGAAGGCCTTCACCATGGCGAACATGAAGAACACCATCGAGGCCTTCAGCACGAACCAGATGATGCCCGGCACCCAGTTGAGGAACCACACGTCCACCGGCGGCAGCCAGCCTCCGAGGAAGAGGATCGTGGTCAGCGCGCACATCAGGCAGATGGCGGCATATTCGCCGAGCATGAACATCATGTACGGCGTGGAGCCGTATTCCACCATGAAGCCGGCGACGAGTTCGGATTCGGCTTCCGGAAGGTCGAAGGGCGGGCGGTTCGTCTCGGCGAGCGCCGAGATGAAGAAGATCACGAACATCGGGAACAGCGCCAGCCAGTGCCAGTCGAGGAAGGACGGCGGCAGGCCGAGACGCGTGCCGATGCCGTCATGCTGCGCATTGACGATGTCGGTGAGGTTCAGCGAACCGACGCAGAGCAGCACGGTCACGATCACGAAGCCGATCGAGACTTCGTAGGACACCATCTGCGCGGCGGAGCGCAGCGCACCGAGGAAGGGATACTTCGAGTTCGAAGCCCAGCCGCCCATGATGATGCCGTACACTTCGAGCGAGGAGATCGCGAAAATGTAGAGGATGCCGATGTTGATGTTGGCGATCACCCAGCCATTGTTGAGCGGCACGACCGCCCAGGTGGCGAGCGCCAGCGTCACGGAGACGAGCGGCGCCAGAAGGAAGATCACCTTGTTGGCGCCCGCCGGGATGACCGGCTCCTTGAAGACGAACTTCAAAAGATCGGCGAAGGACTGGAAAAGTCCCCAGGGGCCCACCACATTCGGTCCGCGGCGCAGCTGCACGGCGGCCCAGATCTTGCGGTCTGCCAGAAGAATATAGGCGATGAAGACGAGCAGCGCGACGAGCAGAAGCAGCGTCTGCCCGATCATGATGGCCGCCGGCCAGACATAGGTCGAAACGAAAGAGTCCATCTTTATCGGTCCCCCGAGCCTATTCGGCCGCAGCCTTGAAGTTGTTGCGCGCCAGAGCCGAGCACTCGGCCATGACGGCAGAGGCGCGGGCTATCGGGTTCGTCAAATAGAAGTCTTTGACCGGCGACGCAAACACGGATTTGCCCATGTCACCGGCTTTTTGTGCAAGTGCAGCAATCTGGCCAGCATCGGCAGGCGCAATCGCGTCGATCTCGCCCAGATGCGGGAAGTCAGCGACCATCTTCGAGCGCAGTTGCGCCAGCGAATCAAACGGCAGGCGCTTGCCCAGCACGTCGGAGAGTGCACGCAGGATCGCCCAGTCCTCGCGCGCTTCGCCCGGCGCGAAGCCGGCGCGGTTGCCCTGCTGGACCCGGCCTTCCGTATTGACCCAGGTGCCGGACTTTTCGGTATAGGCGGCGCCCGGCAGGATGACGTCGGCGAAATGGGCACCGGCATCGCCATGCGAGCCGATATAGACGGTGAAGCCCTTGCGTGCCGAGAGATCGATTTCGTCGGCGCCGAGGAGGAAGAGGACAGACGATCCGGCGACGATGTCGACCGCCGTCTTGCCGGCCGTGCCGGGCACGAAGCCGATGTCGAGACCGCCGACGCGGGAGGCCGCCGTGTGCAGGACCGCAAAGCCGTTCCATTCGTCGGTGACGGCACCAACGGCCTGAGCAAGCTTCGCCGCCGCCGCGAGAACCGCTGCGCCGCCGTTACCGGTGAGAGCCCCCTGCCCCACGATGATCATCGGGCGCTTGGCATTGGTGAGAACACCATGGAAGCCGAGCGAACCGGCGACGAGGTCGTTCAGCGTATCAGTGCCGGCGCCGAGATAATCATAGGGGTAGCGCAGCTCGCCGCCTTCGCCGATCACGCCGATCGGGAAATTGCCGAGACGGTAGCGCTTGCGGATGCGGGCGTTGAGAACGGCCGCCTCATAGCGCGGGTTTGCGCCGATGATCAGCAGCGCATCCGCGCTTTCGATGCCAGAGATCGTCGGGTTGAAGATGTAGGAGGCGCGGCCGAGAGACGGATCGAGCGCAACGCCATCCTGGCGGCAATCGATATCTGTGGAGCCGAGCGAGGCAATCAGGGCCTTCAGCGCATACTGTTCCTCGACGGAGGCCAGATCTCCGGAGATGGCGCCGATGGACGTGCCGGCCGACGCGACCGCAGCCTTGACGGCGGCAAAGGCCTCACCCCAGCTCGCGGGCTGCAGGCGGCCGTCCTTCTTCACATAGGGGCGGTCGAGACGCTGCGTCTTCAGGCCGTCCCAGATGAAGCGGGTCTTGTCGGAAATCCACTCTTCGTTGATCTCCTCGTTGACGCGCGGCATGATGCGCATCACTTCGCGGCCGCGGGTATCGACGCGGATCGCCGAGCCCAGCGCATCCATAACGTCGATCGATTCGGTCTTGCCGAGCTCCCACGGACGGGCGTGGAAGGCGTAGGGCTTGGAGGTCAGGGCGCCGACCGGGCAGAGATCCACGACGTTGCCCTGAAGCTCCGAGGTCATGGCCTGCTCGAGGTAGGTGGTGATTTCGGCATCCTCGCCGCGGCCGATGAGGCCGAGTTCTGCGATGCCGGCGACCTCGGTCGTGAAGCGGACACAGCGCGTGCAGTGAATGCAGCGGTTCATGACCGTCTTGACGAGCGGGCCGATATACTTGTCCTCGACGGCGCGCTTGTTCTCACGATAGCGCGTCGAATCGATACCGAATGCCATGGCCTGGTCCTGCAGGTCGCATTCACCGCCCTGGTCGCAGATCGGGCAGTCGAGCGGGTGGTTGATCAGCAGGAATTCCATCACGCCTTCGCGCGCCTTCTTGACCATCGGCGTGGTCGTGAAGACTTCCGGCGCCTCGCCATTCGGGCCGGGGCGCAGGTCGCGCACGCCCATGGCGCAGGATGCCGCCGGCTTCGGCGGGCCGCCCTTCACCTCGATCAGACACATGCGGCAGTTGCCGGCGACCGACAGCCGCTCATGGAAGCAGAAGCGCGGCACCTCGGCGCCGGCTTCCTCGCATGCCTGCAGCAGCGTGAAGTGATCCGGAACCTCGATCTCTTTACCGTCGACTTTGAGCTTTGCCATCTTCGCACTCAATCCTGTGTTTCGAACCGGATAGCATCCGGCAGTCATTCCTTGGGCCTTCCGGCCCTACCCGTCCGGTGCCTTTCGGCTCCGGCCCGATCAGGCCCCGGCGACGATCGCCCTGGCCTTTCCAATCCAGTCATCGCGCAGCACGCGGCCCGAAAGCCCAAGCTCCGCATCAATCCGCTCGGCCTCCTCCGCCGACCAGCCGGCGATCACGGCGATCCGTGTCACGCCCTTGGCGAGCAGCTCCTGCTCCACCCGTGGACCGATGCCGGCGATCTTCTTCAGATCATCCGGTCCGTCCGCGGTCTTTGCCTTCGGCGCCTTTGCGGCTGCCTTGCGCTGCGGCTGCGCGGCAGCAACAGCCGGCGCAACCGCCTTTTTCTTCTCGCCGGCCGCGCCCTTGGCTGCGATCCCGGCCGTTTGTTTTGCTGCCGCGACTGGCGCCTGCGGCGTTGCGGCATCCTTCGCGCCGCTTGACCGTGCCGCCGGTCGAGGCTTTGCCGCCGCGACAGGCTTTGCAGCCACCGCGGCCGTCCCGTTGCCAACGCCGGCAGCCTTGGTCACCGAAACCGGCGCGGCTGCCGGATCTTTCTTCCGGACGCTTTCAGTCGGTGGCGTTTTGCCATCGGCCGCGACGGTCGAAGCCGCCTTTTCCGCCTTGTCCGCCTTGACCGGCGCTGCAGCCTCGGCCTTCTCGATCCCGGCGGCGGCAAGCGCCTCCGCCTGCTGGGCTGCCGTCTTTTCCATCGACGCCGCAACACCTTGCAGCATCCCGGCCATAACACCGGCCCACTGGCTGGCGATGCCGAGACCGATGGCCGTTGCCGCGGCCATGGCGGCGGTCGGATGCGTCATCAGCGGCGGGATCTTGACCGATGCGAGATCGGCGCTCCCCTCACCTGCCGCGAAAGCCGGACGGGCGGTGGAACCGGCGCCCTTATCAGCGTCCTTGTCCTCTGCGCCACGTGCACCGGCTTTCGTCATCGGCTTACTCCGCTGCCTCCAGCACCGCGCCATGCGGCGTGGCGTTGCGGGTGTATTCGTCGATCCGGTTTTCCATCTCCGGGCGGAAATGCTTGATCAGGCCCTGGATCGGCCAGGCGGCCGCATCGCCCAGCGCACAGATCGTGTGCCCTTCGATCTGCTTCGTCACGTCGAAGAGCATGTCGATCTCGCGCTTCTGGGCGCGGCCCTGAACCATGCGTTCCATGACGCGCATCATCCAGCCCGTGCCTTCGCGGCAGGGCGTGCACTGACCACAGCTCTCATGCTTGTAGAAGGCCGAGAGCCGCCAGATGGCCTTGATGATATCGGTCGACTTGTCCATGACGATGACGGCGGCGGTGCCGAGGCCGGAGCCCAACGCGCGCAGACCGTCGTAGTCCATGATCGCGTCCTTCATCTGCGCGCCGGGCACGCAGGGAACCGACGAGCCGCCCGGGATAACGGCGAGCAGGTTATCCCAGCCGCCGCGAATGCCGCCGCAGTGACGCTCGATCAGCTCTTCGAAGGTGATCGACATGGCTTCTTCGACGGTGCAGGGCCGGTTGACGTGGCCGGAGACCGAGAAGAGCTTGGTGCCATGGTTGTTCTGGCGGCCGAAGGACGTGTACCAAGCCGCGCCGCGACGCAGGATGGTCGGGGCAACGGCGATCGACTCGACGTTGTTGACCGTGGTCGGGCAACCATAAAGACCCATATTGGCCGGGAACGGCGGCTTGAGGCGCGGCTGGCCCTTCTTGCCCTCGAGGCTTTCGAGCAGCGCGGTCTCTTCGCCACAGATATAGGCGCCGGCGCCGTGATGCACGAAGATGTCGATGTCGTAGCCGAGCTTGTTGTTCTTGCCCAGCAGGCCGTAATCGTAGCACTCGTCGATCGCCGCCTGCAGTGCCTCACGCTCGCGCATGAACTCGCCGCGCACATAGATGTAGGCGGTATGTGCGCCCATGGCGAAGCTCGCGATCACGCAGCCTTCGATCAGCGTATGCGGATCGTGGCGCATGATTTCGCGGTCCTTGCAGGTGCCGGGCTCCGATTCGTCGGCATTGACGACGAGGTAGTGCGGGCGACCGTCGGATTCCTTCGGCATGAAGGACCACTTGAGCCCGGTCGGGAAGCCGGCGCCGCCGCGGCCGCGCAGGCCCGACGCCTTCATCTCGTTGACGATCCAGTCACGACCCTTTTCGAGGATTTCCTTGGTGCCGTCCCAATGGCCACGCGCCATGGCGCCCTTCAGGGACTTGTCCTTGAGGCCGTAGATATTGGTGAAGACGCGATCCTGATCCTTAAGCATGATTCACCTCTTTACCGCGGCTTCTTTCCGAAGACCCTGATGTACTCGGCTTCGCCGCCCGTTGCGAGAGCATCCGCCTGGCGGATCCAGTCGTCGCGCTCGATGCGTCCCTTGAAATTCAGATAGCCGTCCACCCATTCGCTCTCGGCCTTCGTCCACTTCGCGATCTGCGCGTAGGTGAAGATGCCGAGGTCGTGCAGGGTCTGCTCGATCTTCGGACCGACGCCCGAGATCAGTTGCAGATCGTCAACCGTTGCCGGCCGCTCGATGCCGGCCGGGCGGGCCGCGTCGTCGAGCGACGGCTTGACGGTCGCATGGTTGACCTCGGCCGGCTCGACCGGAGTCTTCGCGTTTTCGGCGCTTTCTGCCTTTGCCGTCAGCGGCGTCTTGACCGTCGGATCGGCTTCCTCGGCATCCGTCTTCGGCTTGGCGGCATTTTCTGCCGACGGTGCCGGCTCGGAATTGCCGGCCGCCGTGCCCGCCTCGGCTTTGGCGGGGGCATCAGCCTCCGTCAGCGAGGTCAGGCCGCCGACGGGGGCGGAGAAGATGCGATCGATCTGCGGGCCCGGCTTGATGTCTGCGCCGCGGCCGTTTTCAAAGCGGTCGATAATGTATTCGAACTGCGGAACCGTCAGATCCTCATAGGCGTCCTTGAAGATCATCACCATCGGTGCGTTCACGCAGGCGCCCTGACATTCCACCTCTTCCCACGACAGCGTGCCCGTTTCGTTGAGGTGGAAAGGCTCGGCATGGATCTTTTTCTTGCAGATCTTGATCAGATCTTCCGCGCCGCGCAGCATGCAGGGCGTGGTGCCGCAGACCTGGATATGGGCGTGCCTGCCGACCGGCTTCAGCTGGAACTGGGTATAGAAGGTCGCCACTTCGAGAACGCGGATATAGGGCATATCCAGCATCTTTGCGACGGACTCGATGGCGGCCTTGGTGACCCAGCCATCCTGTTCCTGCGCCCGCATCAGAAGCGGGATGACGGCAGATTGCTGGCGGCCTTCCGGATATTTCCGGATGGTCGCTTCGGCCCAGGCCGCATTCTCGGCCGAAAAGGCGAAGCTTTGCGGCTGGACGCTCTCATCGGCAAGTCGACGAACGGACATTCTCGAACCCTATCAATTGATCGACCCGCACCGCGATTTCGCCAGGGTGGCGAAGTCGCAGGCATAGGCCGACTTGTCTTTCTGCAGAAATACGACGGTGCGGTCACCGTGGCGAACCGCCGCCTTGATCTCATAACCCTGGGCGACCAGCGCACCGACGCCGATGCTTGCGCTGCCCTGGCTGTCGGCGCTGGCGGCGTCCGTCGACGCCTCCTGCGCGGCGGCATTGCCCGCGAAGGCCAGAAGCAACAGACACGCGGCGGCGCAATGACGCATCAGCGGTCAACCTCTCCGAACACGATGTCGAGCGAGCCGAGGATGGCCGACACGTCGGCAAGCTGGTGGCCGCGACAGATGTAGTCCATCGCCTGGAGATGCGCATAACCCGGCGCGCGGATCTTGCAGCGGTACGGCTTGTTGGTTCCGTCGGAGACGAGGAACACGCCGAACTCGCCCTTCGGTGCCTCGACGGCGGCGTAAACCTCGCCGGCCGGCACGTGATAGCCTTCGGTGTAGAGCTTGAAGTGATGGATCAGTGCTTCCATCGACTTCTTCATCTCGCCCCGCTTCGGCGGCACGACCTTGCCGTCCAGCGAAGAGACCGGACCGGTCTTGGCGACGCCCAGCAGGCGATCGACGCACTGGCGCATGATCTTTGCCGATTCGCGCATTTCGATCATGCGGATCAGATAGCGATCGTAGCAGTCGCCGTTCTTGCCGATCGGGATGTCAAAGTCGAGGTCGGAATAGCACTCATAGGGCTGCGAGCGGCGCAGGTCCCAGGCAGCACCCGAACCACGCACCATCACGCCCGAGAAGCCCCAGGCCCAGCAATCCTCGAGGCTGACAACGCCGATATCGACGTTGCGCTGCTTGAAGATGCGGTTGCCGGTCAGAAGCTCGTCGATATCATCCACGGTCTGAAGGAAGGGATCGATCCACTTGCCGATGTCTTCGACAAGCTGCTGGGGAATGTCCTGATGGACGCCACCGGGGCGGATATAGGCGGCATGCATGCGCGAGCCGCAGGCACGCTCGTAGAACACCATCAGCTTTTCGCGTTCTTCGAAGCCCCAGAGCGGCGGCGTCAGCGCGCCGACGTCCATGGCCTGCGTCGTGACGTTCAGCAGATGCGAGAGAATGCGGCCGATTTCGGAATAGAGCACGCGGATCAGCTGGCCGCGGATCGGGACCGAAATGCCGAGCAGCTTTTCAACCGCCAGCGCGTAGGCATGCTCCTGGTTCATCGGCGCCACGTAGTCGAGGCGGTCGAAATAGGGAACGGCCTGCAGGTAGGTCTTGGTCTCGATCAGCTTTTCGGTGCCGCGGTGCAGAAGCCCGATATGCGGGTCGACACGCTCGACGATTTCACCGTCCAGCTCCAGCACGAGACGCAAAACGCCGTGCGCCGCCGGATGCTGCGGTCCGAAGTTGATGTTGAAGTTACGAACGTTGTGTTCTGTCATTATCGGCGCGCTCCGCGCTTGATGGGGTTAGCCAACAGACAATCGATGCCTGCCGGCCCATGCCAACTGCTTTTTAAACTTTCGCCTTTTCATCACCCGGCAGCACATAATCCGTGCCTTCCCAAGGGGAGAGGAAGTCGAAGTTGCGGAATTCCTGCTTCAGTTCGACCGGCTCATACACGACGCGCTTGGCTTCATCGTCATAGCGCACCTCTACATAGCCCGTCGTCGGGAAGTCCTTGCGAAGCGGATAGCCCTCGAAACCGTAGTCGGTGAGGATGCGGCGCAGGTCCGGATGGCCGGTGAAGAGGATGCCATACATGTCGTAGGCTTCGCGCTCGAACCAGTCGGCGCCCGGGTAGACGGCCGTTGCCGACGGAACCGGATCATCCTCGCCGGTCGCGACCTTGACGCGGATACGCAGGTTCTGGCGCGGCGACAGAAGGTGATAGACCACGTCGAAGCGATCCGGACGCGCCGGGTAATCGACGCCGCAAATGTCGACAAGGTTCACGAAGCCGCACTGCACGTCGTCGCGCAGGAAGGTCAGCAGCGCGATGATCGAGGCGGCATTGGTCTCCAGCGTCAACTCGCCATAGGCCAGCGTCGCATTCGACACGAGCGCGCCACGCGTCTCGCGGATGTAGGAGGAAAGCTCGTTCAAGGCTTCACTCATGGTCGCGTCCCCTCGCCTTACCGTTCGATCGTGCCGGTGCGGCGGATCTTCTTCTGCAGAAGCAGCACGCCGTAAAGCAGCGCCTCTGCGGTGGGGGGACAGCCCGGAACGTAGATATCGACCGGCACCACGCGGTCACACCCACGCACCACGGAATAGGAATAGTGATAGTAGCCGCCGCCATTGGCGCAGGAGCCCATGGAGATCACGTAACGCGGCTCGGGCATCTGGTCGTAGACCTTGCGCAGGGCCGGCGCCATCTTGTTCGTCAGCGTGCCCGCGACGATCATGACGTCCGACTGGCGCGGCGAGGCGCGCGGCGCAAAGCCGAAACGCTCAACGTCGTAGCGCGGCATGGAAAGCTGCATCATCTCGACGGCGCAGCAGGCCAGACCGAAGGTCATCCACATCAGCGAGCCGGTACGGGCCCAGTTGATGAGTTCGTCCGTCGAGGTGACAAGGAAGCCCTTGTCGGCGAGCTCGTTGTTGATCTCGCCGAAGAAAGCGTCATTCGCGCCCACCGGCTTGCCGGTCGCGGGATCGATGATCCCCTTCGGCTGCGGGGCAACGAGGGTGGTGCCGGTTGCTACTCCCATTCGAGTGCTCCCTTCTTCCATTCATAGATAAAGCCGATGGTCAGCACGAAGAGGAAGACCATCATAGACCAGAAGCCGAACCAGCCGACCGAGGAGAACGACACGGCCCAGGGGAAAAGGAAGGCCACTTCGAGGTCGAAGATGATGAAGAGAATCGACACCAGATAGAAACGGATGTCGAACTTCATGCGCGCATCGTCGAAGGCGTTGAAGCCGCATTCATAGGCCGACAGCTTCTCGGCGTCCGGCGCCTTGAAGGCAACCGCGAAGGGCGCAATGAGAAGCGCGAGGCCGATCACCAGGGAAATGCCGATGAAGATCGCGATCGGAACGTAGGAGCCGAGAAGGTCAGTCATCTTGTCCGTCCACGCCTGCAGGGATGCGCCTTGGGAATGCGCTTCCGTCAAACATATTGCAGGCAGAAAATATGTTGCAACGCCAGAGTGGTTAGCGCAGCCTTCGTTTCGGCGCAAGCCTCGTGACAGGTTTTCCGACGCTTCCCGCCTCAGTCGCGACACACTTGTGAAAGCCTTGCGGCGCAGCCGGTCCACGCCCGCACGACGATGCGATTACCGCCGGCTTTGCGCGGACAAATTGACGCAGCGCAAAATTGCCCGGACAACTCGGTAAATGTCATAATGATGATATGGAGGAGGAAGAGAATGGCGCGAGTGACGGGGCTCGAACCCGCGACCTCCGGCGTGACAGGCCGGCACTCTAACCGACTGAGCTACACCCGCGCATTTCTTGGTGAACCGCTTGGCGGCCCGCCGTTTCGAAGCGGCAGCGCCGTTTCGATGAGCGGCTAACTACGGGGTTCCCTTTTGAGTGTCAAGCGCGTCGAAAGACAAAATCGTGACATTTTTCGTGGAGCAGCCGCAAAGCCCTGCAAAGCAAGGAAACAGACCTTCGATTTTTTTCGCAGCCGGACGAAAGGCTTCCCGTCCGCTCATCCTTTCAATGGCTTAATAACCTGAGCCTCTTCAGGCGACAGCGTTCCCGCCTCCGATTTCGCGACCACCTTTCCAATCCCGACATGGAAAAACGCGCTTCCGGCGGACTTATCCACAGCTGCCGGAGCCCCACGATCGCTTTCTGCACGCCGTGTCAAAAAAAACGAACAAATCGGCAAAAAGCCCCTTGCGCATCGCCGGGGATCCGCATAGATCACGGCCACCAACGCGGCGGGCGATTAGCTCAGTTGGTAGAGCGCCTCGTTTACACCGAGGATGTCGGGAGTTCGAGTCTCTCATCGCCCACCATTCTTTCCCTTGATTTGCATAATCTCCGCATAGTCCACGACGTGTCTCACCCCGTCGCTTGCGTGGTTCTTCGCCAGAGGCGCGTCCACCCAGTCGCAATCCAGCAATTGCTCGTCCAGCGGCGGGGACGGCCGAAACGTTGCGGGGACCGAGTGCGCTATCGATTCTGCTTCAGAATCGTTTCCGCAGCCACATAGCCCCAGGTCAAGTTGGGGCCGATGGTGGTGCCGGCGCCGACGGCGCGGGTGCCGAAGGGGTTGGCCATGGCGAGACCTGCGGCGTAGAGGCCGGCGATGACGGAGCCGTCGGGGCGCAGCACCTGGCCGCGGGCGTTGGTTCGGGCGCCACCCTTTGTGCCGAGAATCGAGCGGTTCAGCGTCATGCCGATATAGGGGGCCTTGTCGATCGGCTTCAGGCGGTTTTCCGGCCCATGGGCCTTGTAGTCTTCCCAGCCGCTTTCGCCGCGGCGGAAATCCTCGTCGCGACCCGTCTTGCAGAAGGCGTTCCAACGGTCGATGCTTGCCTGCAAGGTATCGGCTGGAAGCCCGAGTCTGCGGGCGAGTTCGGCAATCGAATCGGCTTTCTTCACCCATTCCGGCTCGTAGGACGCGTACCAGCGGAACGGCAGCGACGTCGTGAGGAACCGGTGATCGCCGACGAGATAGCAGGGCAGATGGATCGGCTGCCCCTTCTCGTCCCGAGCATCAAGCGCTTCGCCGATATTGAAGTCGTTTTCGCTGACGAAGCGTTTGCCATGACGGTTGACGACGATGGAGTGCGGTTCGGCCTGGAACGTCATGGGCAGGCCGTGCGGACGGCCCTGGTAACGGGTCGGCAGGCAGGGATAGACATTGGCCTGGTCCATGCGGTCGAGCTCGGCACCCACGCTGGCGGCGAGTTTCTGGCCATCGCCCTCGTTGCTTCGGGGGCTTCCCAACCGGTCGAACGGGCCGGGAAAATGCCGAGCGCGCATTTCCGGATCCCATTCGAATCCACCGGAGGCGATCACCACGCCACGCGCGGCCGAAATCGTGACACGCATTCCATCCCGCTCGACGTCCGCGCCGATGATCCGGTCGTCATGATCCTGCGTCAGGGAGACGGCACGGCTTTTCAGCCAGAAGGTGACGTTTGCATCAAGGCAGCCGCGAATGAGGCCGGTCATCAGCGCCGTGCCCTGCCCTCCCGAATTGGTGAGCCATCGGATCAAAAGTTTCGGCCACAGCTTCAGGCCGGCACGAATCGGATGGTGGTAAAGGTCGTGGTCCACGACCTCCTGATAGGTAAAGATGTGCGGCAAGGTGGAGCGGCGCAGCCTGCTTGCGAAGGCGCCGAGCAGGCGCCGGCTCAGCGGCATGGGCGAGACCATGCGCCCCACCAGCTTTCCGCCCGGTGCTTCGGAGAAGGGATCGGGCTCGTTGATGACGCGGAAGTCGAGCGGCGTGCAGGATGAGAGGAATTTGAGCATGTCCGGCGCATGCTCCACGAAGGAGCGCCAGCGCTCGTCCTCCGCCTCTGCCCATCCGTCCGGCGTCACGGCGCGCAGATAGGTTATCGCTTCCTCGCGGCTGTCGGCATGCCCGGCAGCGGCGGCCACATGGTTGGCGGGGATCCAGACGCCCGAACCGGACATGGCCGAGGTGCCGCCCAGCCATTCGCTCTTTTCGATGACGAGGACTTTCAGCCCGCCGCGGGCGGCACGAAGCGCGGCCGAACACGCGGCAGAGCCCGAGCCGATCACCAGCACGTCGCAGCTTTCCATGAACATCTCCTGTCATCCCGGCATAAGGTGTGCGGCACTATAAAAGCCGCCGCTCCAATCTGTCTACTATTGTGTAGACACTTTTTGCGTTGTAGCTTCCGCCTATGGAAAGCCCTGCCGGCGCGCCTTCCGGACCATGGTCAGGCGCCCGCGAGAAGGAGGATTGCTGCATGGACGATCTCGCCCCCAACCCGGCAGCGGCCGGCGTTCACGTCTCCGGCCCGGAGGCACGCGAAAGCTACTGGCAGCCCGTTCCGGCGAACGGGCATGTGGACGTGGCGCTTGCGCCACACATCGTCGGCAGCATGGAGCATCCCTTCGCGCTTGGCACGCAGTCCGTTGCGCCGGGCGGGTATGTGCGCGAGCATACGCATGAGCGCAACGAGGAGGCCATCTACGTGATCGAGGGACACGGCCGCGCGATCATCGACGGGAAGGAATACAAGCTCGAGCCGGACAGTGCCGTCTTCCTGCCGAAGAGCGTGCGGCACATGTTCATCAATGATGGCGAGACAAAGCTGCGCTGGGTTTGGCTGATCGTGCCCAACGGGCTCGAGGACTTCTTCCGGCTGATCGGCAAGCCCCGCAAACCGGGCGACCGCGTGCCCTCCAACTTTCCGCGACCGGAGAACGTGCTGGAAATCGAGCGGCAGACGGTTTTCGGCGCCGATCTCACCGACAAGTTCGATCCGGTGAAGAATAGCTGACCCCATGCCAGGCGCGCCACCCGTCATGATCGGACTGATCGGTTTCGGCGCCATGGCGCGCGGCATTCATGCGTGCCTGCCGGCCGATGGCATCGCCTGGCGCGTTCTGCGCAAGGCCGAGGCGCCGGGCGACCTGCCGGATGGGCTAACGGATGCCGGAAGCCTCGATGCCCTGATCGCGGCGCGCCCCAGGGTCATCGTGGAGGCCGCCGGACAGGACGCGGTCGCGGCCTATGTGCCCGCCGTGCTCGCCGCCGGAATCCCGGCCGTGGTCGCCTCGGTCGGAGCGCTGGCGGATGCCGCGACGTTTGCTGCCGTCGAGGCTGCGCGCCGGGCGTCCGGCGCCGCCCTGATCCTGCCGGCGGGCGCGGTTGGCGGGCTGGATTATCTTGCTGCCATCGCGCATCTTCCCGATGCCAGCATACTCTATACGGCGCGCAAACCGCCCTCGGCCTTCGGCGAAGAACTCGCGGCGCGCGGGATCGAGGTCGGACATGACGCCGTTACGCTGTTTGAGGGATCGCCTGCCGATGCTGCCCGTCGGTATCCGCGCAATCTCAATGTCGCCTTTTCCATCGCGCTCGCCGCGCGGCCGGCTCCCGTCACGGTCCGGGTGATCGCAGATCCCGCAGTCGGCGGCAACCAGCATGAGATCGAAGCATCCAGCGGCGCCGGCACCGCCTCCTTCCGCTTCACCAATGCGCCCTCCCCGGACAATCCGAAGACCTCCGCCGTGACGGCGATGAGCGTCGCTGCTGCGATTCGCCCGTTCCTAAACCGGCAGGTGGCGCCATGAGGATCCTCTTCACCGCCGCGGACGGCTGCCGCATTCACGTGGAGACCTTCGGCTCGGTGGGGCCGCGTCTTCTTCTCATTCCCGGACTTGGCGGCGACGGGCGATTCTTTTCGGGTGTTGTGGCCGATCTTCAACGCGACCACCGGCTCATCCTCATGGATCACCGGGGCGCCGGGCGCAGCGACAGGCCGGACACAGGCTATTCGATCCCGCTGATTGCTGCAGATGCGGCAGCGCTCCTGACGCAGACGGGCGGTGCGGCCCATGTCATCGGCCATTCGACCGGCGGCGCAATCGTGCAGGATCTCCTGCTCGATCACCCCGATCTCTGCCTCAGCGGCACGATCAGCAGTTCCTGGGCGCGGGCAGATGCGCGGTTTCGCGCACTCTTCACGGCAAGGGCCGAACTGCTCGAGGCCGGGCTGGCGGGGTCATACCAGCGGCTTACGCATGTTTTCTGCCATGATGCTTCAACGCTGGAGCGCGAGGCGGACAGGCTCGATCTCGCCGTCTCCGATGCGGCTACCGCGCTGGCGCCCCTTGCGGTCGCTGCCCGGCGGGTGCGGATGCTTCTTCACCACGACCGCCTCGCCGACCTTCACCGAATCACGAGGCCGGTCCAGGTCATTGCCGCCGAAGACGACATTCTGACGCCACCGGCGCTGACACAGGCGGTGGCGGAGGCCATTCCCGACGCCAGCTTCGTGATGGTGCCGGGTGCCCATTTCCATCCCATGGCGCGGCCGACCGCCTTCGCGGCGGCGGTGCGCAGCTTCCTTGCAAGGCATGCCCATGACCGCTGACGCCGGCCCCGCCCTCACCGATTCGCGCCTGACGCCGGGCGCAGACCTTGTCGCGGCGGGCCGCGGCATGGCGCGCGACTGGCGCGTCGGCTCAAACATCTTCCTGACCGAGACCGGCATGCCCTCGGAAGCGGCTTGGAAACGCAAGGCGGTCGGCGAGAAGCGCATCATGCAACATGCGCATATCGGCTTTCGCGACGTGAACCGCACCATCGAAGCGATCCGCAGCGTGCACGGCGACTGTGCGAAAGGCGGCGTCACCGTCGATCGGTTCGGCATCACGCTCGACTGGTCGATGGGCTATCCGGAGGCGATGCGGGCCAAGGCTTCACGCGGCACCGGCATCGTACTGTCCGGACCGGAGGATTTTGCCCGCATCACCAATGCCGCACCGGCGGCTGCGCATTTCGGCGACTTCATGCTGGGCCTGCCGGGAGCGGTGGAAAACACGCGCGCAGCGCTCGCTGCGGGCTGCACGGCGGTCGGCAATCTCGGGCAATATTTCACCTTCCGCCTGCCCTACTGGGACGATGATGTGGCCACCACGGAGGCGACCGTGACGGCGCTCGGGCTGATTGCCGCGCAGGACGCGGAAGTGCTCGTTCATTCGAACCTCGACGACGGCTTTGCGGGACTTTTCATCGACATGGCCTGCGCGCTCGGCATGGTCATCATCGAAAAGCACATCGTCAACGGGCTGATCGGCGCAACGATCTCTCATTGCTACGGCCATCATTTCAGCGATCCGCTGTCGCGCACGGCCTTTCATGCAGCGCTGGTGCGGGTCAACGACACGCCGGGCACGATGATTTTCGGCAATACGGTCGCCTACCAGTCCACCCCGGCCGGCAATTATGCGAGCCTCGCAAGCTATCTGACGGCCGATATCCTGGCACTCGGCCGCTGGCCGTCCGGCCATGCCATCAATCCGGTGCCGGTGACCGAGAATCAGCGGATCCCCGATGTCGATGAAATCATCGATGCACAGACCTTTGCGCACCGGCTTTGCCTTCACGCACCCTATTATGACCCTGTGTTCGACTGGTCACGGGTCGAGTCCATGGCGGACGTGCTCGTCGAAGGGGGCGAACGATTCGCGGGTGCCGTGCTGGCCGGCCTTGCCGATCGCGGTGTGGCAACGGACGACCCGGCCGCCCTCATGCTTGCCATCCGCCGGCTGGGGCCGAAGCGCATGGAGGCGCTGTTTGGCCCGGGCCTCACAGGCCCGCGGGGTCGCAAGCCACTGATCCATGCGGAATGGGCGCGCGAACTGAACGAGAAGGCAAGCCACTGGGTCGCGGCGCAGGCGCCGCTTGTCACGCCCGCGCCCCTGACGGTCTGCATCGGCACCACAGATGTGCACGAGCACGGCAAATACCTGGTCGAGCAGGCGCTGGAGGGGCTCGGCCTTGCCATTGCCGATGCGGGCGTCGCGGTCGATCCGGAACATCTCGTTGCCCATGCGGCAGACAGCGGCGCCGATGCGATCGCGATCAGCACCTACAATGGCGTGGCCCTCTCCTATGCCGAGGCCGTTCTCAGGGCGATGGCGGCGCGCGGGCTTTCCCTGCCGGTGCTGATCGGCGGGCGGCTGAACGAAATCCCCAAGGATTCCAACTCCGGCCTGCCGGTCGATGTCAGCCGGGAGATTGCGGCGCTCGGCTGCCGGCCCTGCGCCGATCTCGACGCCATGCTTTCGGCTTTGCGCGAGACGGCGGCGGCACCGTGACGCGGTGCCGCTTTTTCACCACGCGGTCATGCCGCCATCGACGGTGAGAATCGAGCCGGTGGCATAGGAGGCTTCGCCACTCGCCAGCCAGAGGATGGCTTCGGCGATCTCCACCGGTTGGGCGAGCCGGTTCATGGGCGAGCGGGCATTGAGACCGGCGATGAAGCCTTCCGGGTCCTCATGCGTCGCAACCATCTGGTCGAAATAGGTGGACCAGGTTGTGCCGGGCGCCACGGCGTTGACGCGGATGTTCTGTTGGGCGTG
Organism: Rhizobium sp. SG2393; assembly: GCF_042610495.1. NCBI lineage: Bacteria > Pseudomonadati > Pseudomonadota > Alphaproteobacteria > Hyphomicrobiales > Rhizobiaceae > Rhizobium > Rhizobium sp. SG2393. The sequence continues at coordinate 287,693 of NZ_JBHGAP010000001.1, read as the reverse complement.
ATCGAGCGCCATGGCGCGTGTCAGCGCGGCGACCCCGCCCTTCGAGGCGACATAGGCCGCCCGATCCGCCAGGCCGACATCGGCAACATTGGAGGCCGTGTTGACGATCGCGCCGCCACCGCCCGCCGCCATGACCGGGATGACATACTTCGAGCAAAGGTACACACCCTTGAGGTTGACGGCCATCAGCCGGTCCCAGTCATCGGCCTGCGTCGTCACCACCGAACCGCGAATGCCATAGCCGGCATTGTTGACGAGGATATCGATCCGGCCGAAGCGCGCCGCCGTCGTCTCGACCATTCCGGCGACGGCCCTCTCGTCGGAGACATCGACGGCGAGCCAGTCAGCCCCGATCTTGGTGGCAACAGCTTCGGCCTTCACCCCATCGCGATCGACCACCATGACGCGGGCGCCTTCGCTGACGAAACGCTCGGCCGCCGCCGCGCCGATGCCGGCCCCTGCCCCCGTGATGATCGCCATTCTGTTCTTCAGCCGCATGGGAGCCCCCTTCAAAAATGTTCAGGGGCTTATTGTGCAGAACGGCTTGCAAAGTGTCGACACTTTTGTATTAAATTCCTTCATGCAATTGGAGGCGGCCGTGAAGAACTCTCCTTCCGTCGAGGAACACCTCGAAATCTATCGCAAGATGCTGCTTGTCCGGCATCTGGAGGAAGGGCTAGGCGCCCTCCACAAGCAGGGCCAGACGCGCGGGCCGATCCACCGCTGCGACGGGCAGGAAGCCGTCGGCATTGCGGCCACCGCCGTGCTGGAAGCCGGTGACAAGGTGGCCACCACCCATCGTGGCCACGCCGTCTACATCGGCAAGGGCATGGCGATGCATCCGGTCATCGCGGAGATTTTCGGCCGCGCCACGGGTGCCTGCGGCGGTCGGGCCGGGCACATGCTGGTGGCGGATGCGGAAAAGGGCGTGATCGGGGGCAATGCGATCGTCGGCGCCGGCATTCCCGCTGCCGCGGGCATGGCTCTTTCGGCCCAGATCAAGGGCGAGAAGACGGTTGCCATGTGCGTCTTCGGCGATGGCGCGGCACAGACCGGCATCTGTCATGAAGCCATGAACATGGCAGCACTCTGGAAGCTGCCGATGGTCTTCGTCCTCGAGCACAATCAGTTCGGCCTGACTGTTCCGACCGAGGTTCAGTCTCCCGTCGATGACCTCTCCATCCGTGCCGCCGGATACGGCATGCCGGCGGAGATCGTTGACGGCAACGATGCCATCGCCGTCTACCGCGCCGTTGGCGCCATGGTGGAGCGGGCGCGACGGGGCGACGGGCCAGGCATGGTCGAATGCAAGACCTATCGTCTCGAAGGCTTCTCCACCTCCGACATGGGCGGCTACCAGAAGCCGGAGGATATCGCGGCCTGGAAGGCACGCGATCCCCTCACACTTTCACGTGCGGCCCTTCTCGTGGATGTCGGTGCAGCGCGGCTTTCCGAGGTCGAGGCGGCGGCAAAGGCGGAAGTCGATGCCGCCTTTGCCGCCGCGCTTGGCGATCCCTTCCCGGTCTTTGCGGTCGATGCGGCCTGTGATCCCTATTCCACCCTCCATTCGGGCGAGGCGCACTGAGATGGCGATGATGCGATATGCCGAGGCGCTGAATGCAGCGCTGCGCGAGGAGATGCAGGCCGACCCGACCGTCTTCCTGTTTGGCGAGGATGTCGGCCGCTATGGCGGCGTCTTCAAGGTCAGCAAGGGGTTGATGGAGGAGTTCGGCGAACTGCGCGTGCGCGACACGCCGATCTCCGAGCAGGCGCTGACGGCCATGGCCGTGACGGCGGCGATGACGGGCACGCGGCCGATCCTCGAAATCATGTATGCGGACTTCATTCCGCTAACGCTGGACGCCCTCGTCAACCAGGCCTCGATCTACAATTATATCTGGGATGGCCAGGTGAAGATGCCCTTCGTGCTGCGGACACAGGGTGGCGGCGGCGCCGGTGCCGGTGCGCAGCATTCCAAGGCGCTCGATTCCATGCTGGCCCACATTCCGGGCATCAAGGTGGTCGCCCCCTCCACGCCGGCCGATGCCAAGGGCATGCTGAAGGCGGCGATCCGCGATGACCAGCCGGTCGTCTTCCTCGAGCACAAGCTGCTCTACAATGTGCGCGGCGAGGTGCCCGACGGCGACGTGATCGTGCCGCTCGGCAAGGCCGCCACGGTGCGGACCGGCAAGGATGTCTCGATCTTCGCCACCTCGAAAATGGTGGTGGAGGCCACCAAGGCCGCCGATCTTCTCGCCGCCGATGGTATCTCGGCCGAAGTGATCGACCTGCGCTCGCTGCGCCCGCTCGACGTCGGCGCCATCGTCGCCTCCATCGCCAGGACGCATCATGCCGTGGTGGTGAACGAAGGCTGGCGCTTCTGCGGCTATGCAGCCGAGCTTTCTGCGACGATCATGGACCATGCCTTCGACGAGCTGGATGCGCCCGTCGCGCGCGTCACGCTGCCCGACATGCCGATCCCCTATTCCGAACCGCTGGAAACCGCGATGCTGCCCAATGCGGAAAAGATCCGCGCCGCAGCCCTCGCCACCCTGAAGTGAACGAGGCGAGCATGGCGACCTTCCCCATCAGCATCGACAGCGCCGGCGGCGAATATATGGAGAGCGTGCTCATCGTCAGCTGGGCCAAGCGGCCCGGCGATGCCGTGACGGCCGGCGATCTGCTGGTGACGGTAGAAACCGCCAAGGCTGCGACGGAGATCGAGGCCGAGCGCAACGGCTACCTCGCCGCCATCCACTTCACCGAAGGACAGGAAGCGCCCGTTGGCGCCGTGCTCGGCACGCTGTCCGATACTGAACCTCTTCCCGCCGGTGCCGCCGTCCCAACCACGGCTGAGCCAATGCCCGGCGGAGAGCCGGACGCCGCCCAACTGCCGGCCCCTGCCGCGGTCGCGGCGTCCGCAGCCTCATTCCCACATCGGCCGATCGCAAGTCCGCTGGCGCGCAGACTGGCGAAGGCTTCCGATCTCGACCTTGGAGCCTTGTCCGGCAGCGGCCCCAACGGCCGCATCAAGCAGCGCGACATCGCCGCGGCACTCGCCGCACGCACGACGCCCGCGGCGATCCGTGTCAACGAGGCGCCGGATGCCTCCTCCGGCCCGCTCGGCCCACCGCCCGTGGCAGCGCCGACGCGCCCGCTGGATCCGATCGTGCTGCTGCACGGCTTCGGCGCCGATCGCAGCCTGTGGCGACAGGTCATTCCGCTTCTGCCGGCTTCGCGCGATGTGATTGCGCTGGACCTGCCCGGCCATGGCAGCGAGGCGGCGACAGCCGTGTCGAGCATCGACGCCATCGCGCTTGACCTGTCGGATCGACTGGAAGCCCTCGGTGTTTCCCGTGCCCATCTGGTCGGCCACTCGCTCGGGGGCGCAGCCGTCCTCGGCCTGTCGGCCCTTGGGCGTGTTGCGGTGCGCTCCGTGACGCTGTTTGCGCCGGGGGGACTCGGACCAGAGATCAACGGCGGCTTCATCAACGGCCTCAGCAGCGCGACCAGCGCAGAAGCCCTCGACCCCTGGCTTGGCGTGATGGTTGCGGATCGCGCGGTGCTGCCCGCCGGCTACGCGGCTGCGGCTTTCCGGCAGATGCAGCGCACCGGCAACGCCGCGACGCTTGCCGCCATCGCGGAAGCGCTGTTTCCGGGCGGCACACAGGGCTTTACGCTTCAAGCCGCGCTCCTGGCGCTTACCGTGCCGACCCGGATCGTCTGGGGCCGGATGGACCGCGTCGTGCCGCCAGTGCATGCGCAGACGGCGCCCGGCTTTGCTGCTGTCCATCTTCTCGATGGCGTCGGCCATGTGCCGCCGATCGAGGTGCCCGCCCTTGCGGCCCGCCTGATCACGGAAACGGTGCTCAGCGCCGGCTGACGTCTTTGTCCCTTCGCTTCCGCGCAGGCGGGAGCGGTCCTGTCACGAGAGAGCCCGCGCGGGCAAAGGAGCCGACCATGATCTTCGACCATCGCACCTACACGGCCCGGCCAAACAAGCTGCAGCACTTTCTCTCGCTCTACGAAGAGGTCGGGCTGCCGATGCAGCGGCATTACCTCGGCGAGCCCTTCGGCTTCTTCCAGACCCATATCGGCGATCTCTCCCGCACGGTGCACCTGTGGAAATATGACAGTCTTGCCGATCGCGAAGTGCGTCGCGACCAGATGGAGGCTGATCCAGAATGGCAGGCCTACCGGCGCAAGGTGATCGAGACCGACTACCTGCTCGACATGCGAAACCAGATCCTGAAGCCCGTTTCCTTCTTCAATCCCGGCAAATGAGCATGGATCTCCTCTTCTCCGCCGAAGGCCAGAGCTTTCCGATCCGGCTCGTGGACGGCGCGCCACGCACGCTGGCGGCCCTTGTCGCAGCGCTGCCGATGACGCTCCAGCTGCACACGCCGAAGATCGCCGGCAGCCACATCTTCTGGCACGCGCCCTTCGTGGAGGATGTGGAGGGCTCCACCCACGTGCTCGACGCCAAGGCCGGCGCCTTCATCTACTGGCCGGTGCGGCAGTTCCTGGAGATTACCTTCGCGCCCCTGCAGGCCGAGACCGCGCATGTCACCGTACTCGGCCATCTCGATGCACCGGTCGAGGGCATCGCGGCGCTTGCTGCGGTGCTAAAGCGTGACCAGGGCCGACGGATCCTTTCGGGTTCGCTCAGCGCGACGACACAGACCGCGCCCATTCCCGCACCGACGCGCCTGCCGCAAGACATCGTTTCCGCCCGCAAGGCGCTCTGGGCGGAGATGCCCCAGGACATCGCCGGCATCACGGCGTCGCGGGCCATCATGCATCCGGCCGGTCCGGTCTTCATGGCGGAATCGGAAGCGCGTGTGCTGCACGAGCTTCTCTGGTGGCTCCGCAGCGCCATCGGCCGGCGCGACGAGGCGGTGCTGCGCCAGTCCGCGGCCATCGCGCTCGACAAGACCGCGACGCGTCTGCGCGACTTCTGCCATCTGGACACGACGCCGGCGCTCCTCTTCCGGCTGGCGACAGCCATGGAAGAGCCGCACGACTTTTCGGTCCTCATCGATGAGGCCATCCTTGCGGCCGGGCGCATCGGAGCCTGGATCGATCTGCTCATTCCCTGGAACGACCTCAACGAGGCCTTCCGCACCGCCATCGACTGAACATCCTGATCTGAGGAAAGGCTGACCATGGAAAAGCTTCGTATCGGCCTTGTCGGGTTCGGCGTCATCGGCCAGCGTTGGGCAGCGGCCTTTGCCCATGCGGGGCACGATGTGCAAGCCTACGATCCCGGCGGCGGGCGCGAGGCTGCCTTTCAGGACAGCCTGCCGGGCCTTATGGCCGATCTCGACGGACTGCGCGGACCGCAGGCAGCACCGGGTTCGATCCGGCTCTCTCCGACGCTCGCCGAAGCGCTTGACGGCGTGGCATTCGTGCAGGAGAGCGGGCCTGAGGACATCGCGCTGAAACGCAAGCTGCTGGCCGAGATCGAAGCGCATGTCGGCGACGACGTTGTCATCGCCTCGTCCTCTTCCGCCCTGCTGGTGTCAGAGATGCAGGCCGATTGCCGCCTTCCGGGGCGCATCGTTCTCGGCCATCCCTTCAACCCCGCGCATCTGATGCCGCTTGTGGAAATCGTCGGGGGCAAGGCGACGGAGCCAAGGGCGATCGAAACGGCACGTGCCCTTTACGAAGCGATCGGCAAGAAGCCCGTCTGCCTCAATCGTGAAATCACCGGTCATCTGGCGTTGCGGCTGATGGGCGCCATGTGGCGCGAGGCAATTGCGCTGGTGCGCGACGGTGTCGCGAGTGTGGAGGATGTCGATCGTGCCTTCATGTACGGCCCGGGTCCGAAATGGACGCTTCAGGGTGCTTTCATCTCCAATCAGCTGAACGCCGCCGGAATGGCGGATTTCCTGAAGAAATACGGACCGACCTACGAGGCCATCTGGGACACACTGCTCGATGCCCGCCTAGACGCCGAAACCGTCAATGCCGTGGTCGCATCCACCACCGAAGCCGTTGCGGGCCGCAGCCAGGACGACCTCAAGACCGCGCGCGAAGCGGGGCTCGTCGACGTGCTGCAAGCCGTCGCCCGCCACGGCGCGCTCTGAGCGCGCTTGCTTCTTCCCAGCCTCACCGGAGAACCCAGCCATGCGCTACAAGACCGCCCTCGTAACCGGCGCCTCCAAGGGCATCGGCGCCGCCATCGCCGCCGCTCTTGTCGAGGCGGGGCTGACCGTGCATGCGGTGGCCCGCGATGCTCCGGCGCTGGCAGGCCTTGCCGACCGGCTGGGACCGCGCTTCGTTCCGCAGCCCGGCGATGTGCGGGCGCTCGATCCGCTCATGGCGCGGCTCTCGGGCGAAGAGATCGACGTGCTCGTCAACAATGCGGGAGGCCTGGCCACCGTGAAGCCCCTGTGGCAGCAGACGGCCGAGGAGACGGCCGATGTGGTGGCGCTGAACCTTACCGCTCCGTTGCAGCTCATTCAGGCCGTGCTTCCGGGCATGGTGGCACGCAGGCGCGGGCATATCTTCAACCTGACAAGCACGGCCGCAAGCGGCGTCTTTGCGGGTACCGCCACATATGCCGCCGCGAAGGCGGCCCTCTCCCATGCCGGCAGGGTGCTGCGCTACGATCTTGCGGGCACCGGCGTGCGGCTGACGGAGATCGCCCCCGGGCGGGTCGAGACGGATTTCTACCTGAAGGCTTTCGAGGGCGACCGGGATGGATTGCGCGAGCGGATGTACACGCATCAGCGTCCGCTGCGCCCCGAGGATGTCGCAGCCGTTCTGATGGCCGCGATCAGCCTTCCAGACCATGCCGATGTCGCTGAACTTGTCCTCGCCCCCACCGAGCAGGCGGCGGGCGGCCATGTCTATCCGAACGCACCGGCGGTGTGAGGCACACCAGACGAGGTCAGACCGACACAGAGCAGGACCACGGCCCTCAACCGCCTCCATCACCCTTTCGAAGGCGCGCCAGGACGGCGTCGCAGGCTGCGCGCCAGGCGGCGGGCTGTCCTGCCGCGTCAAGACGGTCCAGTCCGAGTTCCGTGATGCCGCCGGGTGTCACGAGATCGGCCAGCAGGCGCTCCATCGGATCGTCCTTTTCCGCCATCATGCGGCCGGCGGCGACAAAGGTCAGGGCAGCGAGCCGGCGCATGGTCTCTGCGTCACCGCCGGCCGCCGCTGCCCAGACCGCGCTTTGGCGGATCAGATCCTGCGCCCAGCCATAGACTGCGGCATTGACCGTCGCGATCTCGAATTCCGCTTCACCGGTGAGAGCGATAGCGGGGCCGATTCGCGACAACAAAGCCCGAGCCATCGGATCATCCGGAAAAAAGACCGTGGGGCTTGCGCCGATTTCGGAGGCCGTCAACGGCATGGCGCGCACGATGCTGGCCGGCCCCGCGGCAAGACCGGCGATCGGGACGCCGGCACAGGCGGAGATCAGCACCTGCCCCGCCCGCCACGGAAGCCCTGCGACGGCGCTTGCAGCATCGGCCGGCCGGACGGCGAGAAAGACGAGATCGGCGCGGGCGACGAGATCGGCATTGTCGCGGGCAAGGGCAAAACCGTGGGCGGCGGCGAGCGCCTGACCCTTGCCGCGCGGCGCAAGGAGGACGGTCGACGGGTCGATGCCGGAGCGCTGCAATCCGGTGATCACGCTCGCAGCAAGATGCCCTACCCCCAGAAATCCGATCTTCATCGTCTGCCTCCCGCACGCTGACGGCACCGTGATGCCTTGCCCATCCTCGCGCTTGCCACGGGCATCGTGTTCGGCAACAAGGAAGCCTGACAAACTGTCGACACCCGTTTCCGCCGAATCGCTCCGGAGCCGCCATGACCGAGATTGCCGACCTTACCGACCTCAATGGCGCGGAAGCCGAAACGGAGACCCGACGCTCCGCCGACAGCAGTGAACGCGCCTATCACGCGATCCGCAAGCAGCTGGTCGAGTTCAAGCTGAAGCCCGACGAGCGCATCAATGAAGTTCAGCTGTCGCGCAGCCTTGGCGTGTCGCGCACGCCGATCCGGGAAGCGCTCAACCGGCTGGCCTCCGAGGGGTTCGTGTCTCTGAAGCCCAACCGCGGCTTCTTCGTGCGCAGCCTGTCCACCGAAGGGCTGCTCGACCTCTACGAGCTTCGCTCGATCATCGAATGCGCGGCCTTCCGGCTGATGTGCGAGCGGGCCGAGGACGACCAACTCGCGCGCCTCCAGGCCTATTGGGATGCGATCGTCGAGGATTATCGCACCCATCCGCCCGATGTGATCCTCGCAGAGGACGAAGGCTTCCACCTGCTGATCGCCGAACTCTCGGGAAACCCCGAACTCTACAACCAGCTTGCCGCCATCAATGCCCGCATCCGCTTCATCCGCCGCATCCAGATCGAGCACCGGACCCATGACATGCGGCAGGTGGCCTCCCATTCCGCCATCGTCGACGCGGCCATGCGGCGGGATGTCGATAAGGGTGTCGAGCTTCTGCGCCAGCATATCGAAATGACCGTCTCCGCCACGCAGCAGGCGTTGAAGGACGCACTGCTCAAGGTTTTCGCACCTGATCTCACCGAGGCCAAACCGCGTCGCCGCCGTGTCTGACATCGAAAGGAATAGAGCGCCGCAAAATTGAACGCAATAGTGTCGACACTTTCTTGACGCCCGTCCCTTTGTCTGCTTCCATGGCTTTATCGGCAAGAGACCGGAAAGGCCTGCCAGATCGCTTTCGGGAATCTCAAAAAGGGGAACAACATGACGTTCGCACGCACGCTTTGCCTCGGCGCCTCGCTTCTGGCGACTTCCGCGCTTTTCACGCCTGCCCTTTCCACGGCGGCGCATGCCGAAGAAATCGCGATCGGCCTTGCCGGCCCGCTCTCCGGCCCGCAGGCCTATTTCGGCACGACCTGGCACAATGGCTTCAAGCTCTACTGGGACAAGCTGAACGCTGCCGGCGGCGTCAACGGCACGACGGTTGCCTACGAGCAGGAAGACGACAAGGCCGATCCGCGCGAAGGCACGCTGGTCGCCCAGAAGTTCTGCGATGACGACAAGGTCGTCATCGGGCTCGTGAACTTCAATTCCGGCGTCGCGCAGTCCACGCTGCCCATCTACGAGGAATGCGGCCTGCCGACCATGACCTTCGGCTCCAACCCCGCCCTGACGCATCAGGGCTACAAGATGATGGTGCGCCCGGTCGCCAACGACCTTGCCGGCGCGCTCCTGCCGGCTGAATATGCGCTGAAGACGCTGGGCGCCAAGTCGGCCGTCGTCGTTTCCGACAAGCAGGTCTTCGGCCAGGGCATCTCGGAAATCTTCTCGAAGAACTTTACCGATGGCGGCGGCAAGGTGCTGGATACGCTGGCCGTTGCACCGACCGACGTCGATTTCACCGCCGTTCTCGCACAGATCAAGACAAAGGCACCCGACGTCATCTATCTCGGCGCCGTCATGCCGCAGCTTGCCCTCTTCGCCAAGCAGATGCACGAGCAGGGCGTGAAGGCGACGCTGATCGTTCCCGACGGCGGTTATACGCCGGACTACATTGCCCAGGCCGGCGAAGCCAATGTTCAGGGTTCGATGGTCGCGATCCAGGTTCCGCCGATGGATGCCTCGCCGGAAATCGCCGAATTCGCCAAGCTCTACAAGGAGAAGTATGGCGAGGAAGCCGGCCCCTACTCGATCTACGGCTACGTCCAGGGCCAGATTCTCGAGGAGGTCCTGAAGACCACCAAGGGCTTGACCCGCGAGGACATGAATGCCGCCCTGCATGCCGTGAAGGTCAAGACGGCCGTTGGCGATCTTGAATTCGACGAGATCGGCGAACTCAAGGTCGCCCCCTCCTACCTCTACAAGGTGGAAGGCACGAAGTTCGTGCTGATCGGCCAGAAGTAAGCCTTTTGCCACGTGGTCCGGCCGGGATTGCCCCGGCCGGCAACGTCGCCGCGCAACCGGGGCTTTCTTGCCAAGCAAAGCGCCGGACGCGCATCCTCTCCCTCGTGATTTGCCGAGGCGCGCCGCGCTGCCGGAGATCCCGCGAACGGGAACGCCCATGCTGGGAACCATTCTTCAACAGACGGTCAATGCGCTGACCATCGGCTCGATCTATGCCCTGATCGCGCTCGGCTACACCATGGTCTACGGCGTACTGCGCATGATCAACTTCGCCCATGGCGAGATGTTCATGCTCGGCGCCTATGCCGCCTTTCTCGTGCTGGCAGCGCTTGTCGGCGATGTCGGCGGTGCCGGGGCTTTCGCGCTGACCATCGCCTTCTTTGCCGCGGTGATCGCCATCGGCTTCGTCGGTGTCGGCATCGAGCGGCTGGCCTACAAGCCCTTGCGCAACTCGACGCGGCTCGCGCCGATGCTCTCCTCGCTCGGCGTCTCGCTGTCGCTGGTTACCGGCGTGCAGATCATGGCCGGGCCGCAGCCCGTCGCCTTTCCGAACTTCTTCCCGGCCACGCGCTATTCCGTGCTCGGCGGCACGATCACCTCGGTGCAGATTGGCATTCTCATCGCCGCCTTCGTGCTGATGTTCGCGCTCTATCAGCTCGTCAACCGCAGCCGCATCGGCATCATCGTGCGCGCTGTCTCGGAAAGCCGGCCGACGGCGCAGCTTCTCGGCATCAACGTCAACCTGGCGATTTCCATGGTGTTCTTCAGCGGGCCGCTGCTTGGCGCCGCCGGTGGCATTCTCTACGCCAGCTACTACGGCATCATGAGCCCGACCATGGGCGCGGTTATTGGCCTCAAGGCCTTCACCGCCGCGATTCTCGGCGGCATCGGCTCCATTCCCGGTGCCATGCTTGGGGCCTATATCCTGGCCTTCGTCGAGGTCGGCGGCACCGCGCTGCTTCCCACCCTCACCGGCGGCCTGCTCGGCACCGAATATCGCGACGTTCTCGCCTTCGTCATCCTCATCCTCGTCCTTCTCGTGCGCCCGGCCGGCATTCTCGGCGAGCCGGTCTCGGAAGAGAGCATGGTCTACAAGAGGGAGTTCTGATGTCCGTCGCCGACAGCACCCCGGCCCCGTCCAGGAGCGCGGCGAAACGGCCGGGCACCCGGCTCGTCGCCTTCCTGATCCTCGCCGCCGTGATCGCGCTTCTCGCCATCACGCCCACCCTGCCGAATTACTACATCCGCGTCGTCAACGGCCTGCTCATCTACATCCTGCTCGGCATCGGGCTGAACATCGTCATCGGCTATGCGGGCCTGCTCGATCTCGGCTTCGTGGCCTTCTATGCGGTCGGCGCCTACACCTACGGGCTGCTTGCGAGCCCGCAATTCGACCTGCACCTGCCCTTCCTGCTGATCGTCGTCATCGCGGCCTTTCTCGGCATGGTCACCGGCATTCTGCTGGGCGTTCCCGTCCTCAAGCTCAGGGGGGACTATCTCGCGATCGTGACGCTCGGTTTCGGGGAGATCATCCGCATTCTCCTCAACAATCTCGGCTGGCTGACCGGTGGGCCACAGGGCATCGCGCGGCTCGACAAGGCTTCGATCGCCGGCATCGACATCGCCAAGCCCGTCGAGATTTACTGGCTGCTGCTGGTCACCGTCATTCTCGTCGCGACCGTCGTCTGGCGCATGGAACGTTCGATCCTCGGCAAGGCCTGGGCGGCGATCCGCGAGGACCAGGATGCAGCGCGCGGCATCGGCATCAACACCACCAATGCCAAGCTCGCGGCGTTCGCGACCTCGGCGACCATTGGCTCGATCGCCGGCGTGATCTTCGCGGCCTCGCAGCGCTTCGTGAGCCCGGAGAGCTTCACCCTGCAGGAATCGGTGCTGATCGTGCTGATGATCGTCATCGGCGGCATCGGCAATATTCTGGGCATCGTCGCCGGTGCGGCCATCCTTATCCTGCTGCCGGAAGTGCTTCGCGAGTTTGCCGAATGGCGCATCCTCTTCCTCGGGATCCTGATGATCGTTCTCATCATCATCCGGCCGGGCGGCATCGTGCCGCGCACGTTCGGACCCGAACAGTTCTTCCGGAGGCTTTTGGGCAAATGACGCTCGTCTTCCAGAACCTGCGCAAGCAATACGGCGCAAACGTCGCCATCGACGACGTCTCGACCAGTTTCGAGCCGGGCCGGATCCACGGCATCATCGGGCCGAACGGGGCGGGCAAATCGACGCTCATCAACATGACGGCCGGATCCTACACCGTTTCGGCTGGGGAAATCCGGCTGGATGGCCGACGCATCGATGGTCTCAAGAAATACGAGATCGCCAATTCCGGCATTGCCCGCACCTACCAGAACATCCGGCTTTTCGACCAGATGACGGCCCTCGAAAATCTCGAGGTCTGCTACTATCCGACCGATGTGGGGAAAAGCTGGCGGGAAATCCTCTGGCCGCCCTACAGCCGCCGCCAGAAGAGCCGCCGGCGGGCCGCCTGCATGGAAATCCTGCGCTTCTTCGGCCTCGAAGGCTATGCGGAAGCCGAAGCCGGCAGCCTGCCTTACGGGCGCCAGCGCATGCTGGAAATTGCGCGGGCGCTTGTCATGAACCCGCGCGTCCTGCTGCTCGACGAACCCGCCGCGGGCCTCAACCACCACGAAACGGCCGAGTTGACGGCCAAGCTCGCCGAGCTGCGTTCACCCGATCGCGTCATGATCATCGTCGAGCACGACATGGACCTGGTGATGACGCTCTGCGACATCATCGTGGTCATGCATCACGGGAAACTTCTCTTCAAGGGCACGCCGGCCGAGGTGCAGGCGAGCACGGATGTCCAACTCGCCTATCTGGGGACTGCCAATGACATCGACGAAATCCGGGCCGCTGCTGAAGCTCGCCGGGCTCAGCTCGGGATACGGGCGCGTCAGCGTCCTTGAAGGCATCGACCTCGAGGTCAACGAACAGGAAATCGTCGTCATTCTCGGCCCGAACGGCGCCGGCAAGACGACGCTTCTGAACTCGATCTCGGGCGTGGCGCGCCCCACGGCCGGCACGATCCATTTCGAGGGGCGCGACATCACGGGATCGCGGCCCGAGCAGGTGGTGCGCATGGGCCTGACGCACTGCCCGGAAGGACGTCAGATCTTCCAGCGGCTGACGGTCGAGGAAAATCTGGTCGCGGCCCATATCGGCCGGGCCGGCAAGAGTTTCGAGGCTTTGCGGACAGAGGTCTTCGAGCTCTTCCCGATCCTGAAGGAGCGGCGCAACGGCATGGCGAGCCGCATGTCGGGCGGCCAGCAGCAGATGCTCGCCATCGGCCGTGCGCTGATGGCCGAGCCGAAGCTTCTGATGCTCGACGAACCGTCACTTGGGCTCGCGCCGAAGATCGTGCACCAGATCTTTCGTATCATTCTTGATCTATCCACGACGGGAATCTCGATCCTGCTGGTTGAACAGAACGTGCAGCTGGCGCTTGAATGCGGTGATTACGGCTACCTGCTCAATACGGGCCGCGTGCGCCTGCACGGGCCGTCGAAGGAGATGGCCGAACATTCCGCACTCGGCGAAGCCTATCTCAGCGCCGCCACAGGAGAGACAATCCATGTTTGAGGTGGACTGGAAGACGCCGCATCTTTGGCGCAAGACGGTATCGCCTCGCAAGACTGCGCCGGCCCTTGCCGGCGACATCACGAGCGATGTGCTCGTTGTGGGCGGCGGCTTTACCGGAATGGCGGCCGCGCTGGGGGCGCGCGACAGCGGCGTCAACGTCGTCCTGCTGGAAGGCAACGAGATCGGCTCGGCCGCATCCGGCCGCAACAATGGCCTTGTCATCTCCCACCATTCCAAGGCCTCTCCCTCTGAATATGAGGCGGCCTACGGGAAGACCCATGGCGAGCGCTACAACAGGACCGTTGCCGATGCCGCAGGGGTCGCCTTCGGCCTCATGCAGCGCTTCAACATCAATGCCCACCAGGTGCAGGAAGGCTGGATCCAGCCCGCCCACACGGAAAAGACGCTGGCGCGGGCGCGCACCTTCCACGACGAATGGAAGGCTTTCGGCGCCAATGTCTCCTGGCTTGACCGCAAGGCGGTGACAGACGTCATCGGCAGCCCCTATCTCGGCGGCTGGAAAGTCCACAATTCCGGCCACATCAACCCTTTTGCCATGACGATCGGGCTTGCAGGCGCGCTGGAGCGCGAGGGCGTGACGATCTACGAGAACACGCGCGGCACGCGGCTCGAAAAGGTTGACGGTGGCTGGCGGGTTCACACCGCCATGGGCAGCGTGACGGCGCCGGAAGTGGTGCTGGCAACGAATGCACTGACCGGCGACATCTGGCCGGGGCTCAAGCGAACATTGATTCCCTTCAAGGTCTTCCAGTCGGCAACTCATCCACTTTCTGCGGATCTGCGCTCGAAGATCCTCGTGGGCAATCCTGCGGTTTCCGACATGCGCAGCGACCTGCGCTACTTCCACTACGACATCGACAACCGGCTCGTCAGCGGCGGCACGCATACGGTCTGGGTCAACGAGGCCGATCGCGGTCGGGCCAAGGTCGCGCGCATGCTGAACAAGGCCTTCGCGGCCTTCGGAGGCGAGCCGGAGATGGTGGAATACTGGCACGGCACCTTCGCGGTCGTTCCGGATCGCCGGCCCCGCCTATACCGTCTGGCGCCGGGCCTTGTCTTCGGCGGCATCTATTCCGGACGCGGCGTGGCGCTGTCCCTGTCTCTCGGACAGGAAATCGGGCGGTGGGCAGCCGGGCGGCGTACCGATGCGCAGATGCCGCTTCCCGTCACCACCATGAAGCCGGTGCCGTTCCATCCGGTCGCCGTTGCCGTGGCCAATGCCATGCATCCTTACCATCGCTATCAGGACCGCAAGAGCGGCTGATTTCCGGGCGTATGGCCGAGGATACCGGCGGCACCGGGCAAACCTTCCATCTCCCTGTCTTCACGCGACACGGACACAAACCCGCCGGCAGATCTGTGCCGGACGGGCTCTTCCTAGAGCCGATGGATCCGGACGGCCGGGCATGCCTGCCTTGCGATCTCGCAGAGATGTTCGTGGTGCGTGAGGTAGATGACCTGGCCGACAGTGGCCATGTCGCCCAGCAGGCCGAAGGTGCGGCCTGCGCGGGCGTCGTCGAATGTTTCCATGATGTCGTCGGCGATGAAGGGCAGCGTTTCGCGGCTTTGGGCCACTTCACGGTAACCGGCGATGCGCAGCGCCAGATAGAGCTGGAAGCGTGTCCCCTTGGACAGATCGGCTGCCAGTTTCGAGCCGCCGGCAGCCGGCACCGCGATCAGCCGTTCGCGACCGCCATCGGCCTCCGAGGCCAGGCCGGAATACTCGCCTGCGGTAATCGCCGAAAACGCGCTGGAAGCCGCCTGAAGCATGGCGCTGCGATGGCGTTCGCGGTAGAGGCGCAATGCCATTTCCACCGCGCCCGTACCGGATTTCAGCGCCAGATAGGCGCGCGCCTCCCGCTCCATCGCCACCAGGATGGTCGCCCGGCGCGTTTCGAGCGCCGCGACGGCATCGCCGGCATCGACGGCGGCCAGGCGCCGTTCTTCCTCGCGCAGGCCGGCATAGGCCTCGCGCGCTTCCGTCTCGAGGGCGGCGAGGCGTCCGGCGAGATCAGCGGCGCGCGCGTGAAGTTCCACGGTATCGACGGCAGCCAGCCGCGCCTCGGCCTCCTCGACCGTATCGACATTGAGGCGCGTCGCGAGATCGAGGCCGGTTTCGCTGAGGCGTTCGGCGAGATCAGCCTGTTCGCGGGCCCGCTCCATGGCTTCAGCAATGGCGGCAAGATCGCTGCGGCCAAAGAAGGCCGCCATCTGTGCCACAGCGGCATCATGATGCAGGCGTCGGGTAGCAAGGGCCTCGCGATCGACACGCAGGGCGGCGAGGCGCGCATTGAGCTGTCCCTGCGCCTCGCGGATCCGCCGGGCTTCTTCGTGGCGGGCGGTCACCGCAGCCAGACGCGCCAGAGGGTCGAGCCCATCCTGGCCAGCATCGCCGGCGTCTGCACCCGGCATGGCGGGGCCAAGCGCGAGCACGGAGGTCAGGAATGCCTCGCTGTCTGCCCTCATCCCCTCGATGCGGTGGCTGAGATCCGCGTGACGCTCCGCAAGCCGCTGCAAGGGCGCAATGCGCGCCAGCAGGCTCGATAGAGCCTGACTTTCGCCGGCAAGCTGGCACGTGGCGGCGAGATCGTGCAACCAGGTGCCCGATGTCGCCGCCTGCCACTCACCCTGCCAGTCGGCCAGCGCCCGACGCGCGACTTCTTCGGCACCGGCACGTGCCATCAGATCCGTCTCAGCGGCGGCAAGCTGTTCGGCGCGACGCTGGGCAGCCATGCGGTCCCGCTCAAGACCTTCCAGACGCTTTTCGGCAAGCGCCAGAACAGGCGCAAGGCGTCCGGCGGCGGCAAGATCGGACAGGGCCGGATCGCCGAGCAGGCGAAAACTGTCGGCCAGTGCCGCCGATGCCGACGCCTCTGCCATGACGGCGGCGGCCGCTTCGGCGCGTGCCACCTGCTCTTCGTCCATCAGCGCGGAGCACTCAAGGAGACGGCTCTGGCGGGCGGCGATCTCGTCGAGCGAAGCGGTGTCGGACAGGCCGACGGCCTTTGCCAGCCGGCCGGCTTCGTCGGCAAGCTGGCGCTGCTGTAGCTCGGCCCGTTCCAGTTCGACCCTGAGGCCTGAGAGGCGGGTCGACGATGCGGCCAGTGTTGCGTCGAGGCTTCGAAGGGATGCGACGCGATCGGCCGCAGCGAGACGCGCAACGGCCTGGGCATCCACGGCCACCATGGCAGCCTCGAAACGCGCCGCACTCGTGCGATCCAGCCGCTCGACATGGTCGCGCCAGAGCGCAGTGCGCTCGGCCATCAGCCGGGCGGCAGCCGCGTCGTCAATGCCGGAATCGCCGGTTGCGAGCGCGGCGCGCCGGGCCTCGTCCTGCAGCAGCGCCTGCTCCATCGCCTCGACCTCGGCAGAAAGCCGGGCGCGGCGTTCGGCGCTTGCCTCGTGCCGGCGGCGCAGATCGGACAGGGTCTCGGGCTGTAGCGGTGCCCGACGCAGCAGCGCGCGGGCGTCGTCCTCCAGGAGGTCGAGCCGCACGAGAATGGCGGCCTTCATCACTTCCGTCTCGGACCGTTTCCGTTCGGCGGCGGCGCGGCGCGGCATGCTTTCGCTGCGGCGCGCTTCGGCAAGCGCTGCCTGAAGGGCGGCGATGATGGCGGCGTCCGGCGCAGTCGGCGCGCCATCCACCTCGGCGCGCCGGCTGTCGCGTCCAGCGCGCGCCCGGCGCGTTTCCTGTTCGGCGGCGGCCAAGCGCTCCTGCAAGCCCGAACGGGCGAGCGCCAGGCGCTCCAGACGCGCAGCCGTTGCCTGCGGCAGCAGGAGCCGGCGCGGCGGAGTGCCGGCCGGCACGCCGATCTCGCGCGTCAGCTCCGCCATCTCGGTCTCGATACGCTGCAGCTCAGCCGTGCGGCTGGCAAGATCGCGCTGGGCGGTGCGGTAGCGCGCTTCCAGGTCGCTGTCGGCGAGTGTCTTCAGCGCCACGCCCAGCGCCAGGCCTTCATTGTCCGCCTTCAGCACCTCGCTTTCGGCCTTCAGGCGCTCCTCGTCCAGCGCCAGTCTCCGGCTCTCGGCATCGAGTTCGGCCGCCTCGCGCATCAACTGCGGCAGGCGCTCCTGCCATTCACGCGGCGGCACCGGTTCCGCAGCGTGGACAGCCAGCGCCTGACGCAGGCCAGTCAGGCGGGCGAGAAGCGGCAAGGCCTCCAGTTCGGCGCGGACCGCCTCGGCCTGCCGACGCAGATCGGAGAGACGGGTGGTCGCCTCCTCGTGCTCCTTCGCCCGCTGATCGCGCGCCTTGCGGATCGCGGCATAATCGCGCCAACTGACCTCCAGCGCCGTCTGCTCGGCACGGATCGCCTCCAGCTCGGCCTTCATTTCGGCCAGACGATGCTTGCGGCCCTGCGGGCGGAAAAACTGGTCGGCGCGGCCCCGCAATTGTTCCAGAACGGCGGCGGTGTCGGATAGACCGGAGCTTGCCTGGAAAAGCAGGCGGCCCAGTTCGCCCTCGCTCTTCAGGATCGCCTCACCCCCGTCTTCCAGCGAGACGTCATCGAGCGAGAACATTTTCTGGTAGCCGGCCCGGTCGAGGCCGCCGAGCACGCCTGTCAGAAGCGTTTCCGGCAGGGGCTGGTCATCGGCATTGACGAGCGCATTCTGCTGGCGCTTCAGCCGCGCCATGGTTTCGCGCCAGCCGCTGGCTTCCAGCACGCCGCCGACGCGCATGGTGCTGTAGGGATGAAGGAAGCCATAGGCGCTGCGGGCCTCGATGCCGAAGAGCAGGTCGAGCCAGGCGGAAAACAGCGTGGATTTCCCGGCCTCGTTCGGGCCGTAGACGATGTGCAGATCCGGCGATCCGGCAGCAGCGGCGCCGAAATCGATGCTGCGATCGGTGAACTTGCCGTAACGGGTAAGATCGAGGCGGGCGATGCGCATCAGAGGCCCCCTGCCCGCACCGGCGGCGCGGCCCCGTCGGACGGCGCGGCGCGCAAATGGGCGAGCACGTCGGCCGCGCCTTCGGCAAGGCTTGCCGCAGCAAGGGCCTGTGCCGCCTCTTCGCTATCGGCCAGCGCCACGCGGACCTCGTGCGGCAAGGCGCGCATGAGGTCGTCGATGGCAGCCAGCGCCTCGGATTGCGCGGCATGGGTTCCCAGCACGTCGCGGTCGAGAATGGCCGAGAGTTCGGCAACGGGATCGGCACCGTCGGCGGCGACCGCATCGCGGCAGTCGATCTCGACGCTTTCAATCCAGCTCATGCCACGCGAGGCAGCCAGGCTTTCCACCTCGGCGAGGAAGAGGTCGCGGTCGCGTCGCAGGCGCCAGGCGAGCGGGGTGGCGCCCGTCAGGATGACACGCAGGATGAGATGACCGTTGCGGCGGCTGTCGCGCAGGCTGCTCAGCGCCGCATCGATGCGGCCGAGAAGCGCGCGCCATTCCGTCGCGCCGCCGACATCGACAGAAAGACGTTCGAAGACCGCGCCGGCAGTGACGCGTTCCTCGATGCTGAGCCCGGCCTTCTCGTCGATGGTGACGAGGGTGACGCTGCGCTCGCCCGCCTCGTTGATGTCGCGGCCCTGCGGCATGCCGGGCATGACGATATGCGGCACTTCATGCCAGACGGTGCGCTTGTGCACATGGCCGAGCGCCCAGTAGTCGAAACCGTGGGCGACGAGATCGGCCACCGCGCAGGGCGCATAGGCATCGTGGCCGGGGCTGCCGGAAAGGCTGGTGTGCAGCAGGCCGATATTGATGGCATCCGGTGTCGGCGGCGCATAGGAGGGCAGAAGGCTTTGCGGCGCTTCCGGCTCGGCAAAGCTCACGCCATGGACCACGACCTCGCGCCCATCCGCCAGACGCCCGGCGACATGGCTGCGCTTGCGGCCCGAGAACAGATGCACGCCATCGGGCAGCGTCAGTTCCCGCGTCATCTTCGACAGCGCATCGTGATTGCCGCGGATGAGGAAGACGGAAATGCCGGCATCGGTCAGGCGCCGCAACTCCGCGACCAGGAAGAGCGCTGTGCTCATCGAGGTTTGTCCGCCGTCGTAGAGATCGCCGGCGATCACCAGCGCATCGACGCGCTCGGCAAGACACAGATCGACGATGCGCGTCAGCGCCTCGCGGGTGGCGCCGCGCACCAGTTCGGCGAGGTCGCCATTGCGCAGCGCCAGGCTCTTCAGGGGCGAGTCGAGGTGAAGGTCCGCAGTGTGGATGAAACGAAAGGGCATGACCGGGACATTGGCCCGCCAAAGTGCACTGCGTCAATTGCGTGCGGCAGCCGCTTTGCGGAATTTCTGCGGAAGCAGCGGACGGATTTGCTTTCAGGCTGCGGCGCGACGCGACTGTATCGACAAATTCCGGCTTTGCCGGTATCACAGATGAGCCGCCATTTGAAATGCGCCCTCATCATTACCATATAGTGAGCATGACCAAGGTACAGGACATATCGAACCGGATGTTCGAACTCTACCACGGCGTCCATCGTCTGGTAAACGAGACCATGTGCCAGGAGGGCGTGTCGCTTGCGCGCAGCAAGTTCCTGTTCTTCCTGCAACGCCTCGGCCCCTGCCGATCCACTGACATTGCCTGCGCGCTCAACTATGCGCCGCGCACGGTGACGGAAGCGATCGACGGGCTGGAGCGCGACCGTCTCGTTACCCGCGAGCCGGATCCGGAAGATCGTCGCGCGAAGATCGTGGCGATCACCGATCTCGGACGTTCGGTGCTGGAAGCCGCCAGCGCGCCCAAACAGGTCGTCATCGAGGAAATCTTCTCGACGCTCTCCGACGAGGAAATGGATCGCTTCCACGATCTCGTCGGCAAGCTCTGTTCGAAGGTGCAGACGATGCAGGCTGTGCGCGAAGGCACCGAGGTGAAGGACGCTGCGGAGTAACGATATCCGGACTCGCAGCTGCATCACGCAGCAGCGGGTTTGACGAACGACGAAGGCCGGACCCTTGCGGATCCGGCCTTTTTGCTGTCCGGGATGCGGCGGCTTACTTGGCGTCGATCTTGCCGATATCCAAGAACACGGTCTCGCCGGAGGCATCGTCCACGCCGTCATTGTCGGTCACGACATAGCCGGTGCCATCGGCAGCGATGGTGAAGCCTTCCACCTTGTCGAGCACATAGCCGCCATTGGCCTTGAGATCGGGAATGAGGTCGCGGACCTCTTCCTTCTTTACGACCGGCAGTTCGCCGCCGAGCTTGGCCGGCTTCAGCTCGGAGAGCGCGACGCGGTAGAGCTTCTTCAGGACGGCGTCCTTGCCGACCAGATTGTCGCGCTCGATGACATAGGCATAGTCACCGTGGACGGTGATTTCGGACAGACCGACCCAGCCCTTGCCGGCGGCTTCGAGCGGATAGGCGACGGCGCCCCATTCCTTCGAGGCGGGCGTGTAGGCGAGAAGCTTCACGAAGCCCTTTTTGTCGTCTTTCCATTCGCGCTGCACGGCAGCCCAGATCGTCGTGTCGTCGCCGCTGCCGACGACGGTCACGCCTTCGAGGCCGAAGCGGGTCTCGCCGGCCCGCAGCTCGGCGGGAAGCGCGATCTCTTCCTTGATGACACCCTTGGCATTCACGTGCAGCAGTGCGTTGGCATAGAGCTTGTCGGCATTGCCTTCGGAGGCGAGCCAGTAGCCGCCGCCGCCGTCCAGCGCCACGCCTTCGAGATCGAGCTTCTGGGCAGGCGCGCCGTCGCGCTTGACGACGAGCGCCTCCGTGATCTTCGCGGGCTTTGCCGTCGCATCGATCGTGTAGATGGTCGGCTGCGAGGAATAGACGCTGTCGGAGACGGCAACGAGCTTGCCGGCTTCGGGAAGCGCCGCCAGACCCGAGAGCGCGCCGAACGGGATGGGCGCCCCATCCTTCTCGATGGAGACGATCTGCGGATAGTTGGCAGTGCCTTCGGCGCGCTCGTAGATCATGACATGCGAACGGGCGCCGCCATCCTCGCCGAGATCGGCCTCGTTGGCGGTCGCCAGCAGGTTGCGGGCGGGAATGGCAACGGCGCCTTCCGGCGAGATGCCCGACGGCAGAAGCTGGAGAAGCTGCGGCTCGGCGCCCGTATCCTTGTAGACGCCGACGACGGAGGCGCGCTCGGCGAGCAGGAAGAACAGTTTGTCGGAACCAAACGTTGCGGCTTCCAGGCCTTCCGGCTCGACGCCCTTGGCGGCGGAACGCTTTTCCGGATAGTGGCCGATGCCGATCACGGCATGTTCGAAGGCGGCGTTGGATTCGTAGAGAACCTTGCCGGTCTTGTCGAAGATGGTGAAGCCACGCGAGCCGCCTTCATAATCGCCCTCGTTGGCCACCACGATGCGCTCGTCGTCCAGCCACTTCACGGCATCCGGCTCGCGTTTGCGGCCTTCCTGGTCATCCACGGGGCGGATAGCGCCGTCGCGCTTGGTGTCGATGCCCTTGAGATCAACAGCACCGGCAGAGAAGTGGCTGACGACCTTGCCCGCCTTGGCGTCGACGATGGCGATGTGGTTGTTTTCCTGCAGGGTGACGGCGATTTCGCCCTTGCTGTTGAAGGCGACGAATTCCGGCTCCGGATCGTCCCCGGCAATGTCCGACAGACCCGTCAGGGAAACGCGACGCAGCGAGGCGCAATCGACCTTGCCATTGGCGAGATTGACGATGACGAGATCGCCGGCCGGCATCTGCGGCAGCTTGCCGTCATTGACCTCTTCGTCGCGCTCGTTCTCGATTGCGACGGCAGCCATGGTGCCATCCTTGCTGACGGCAACGGAGTCAGGCTGGCCGCCAAGGGCGCAGGTCTCGTCAATCTTGCGGCCGGCGACATCGACCGTTGCCAGCACGCCCGAGGGGTTGGTGAAGCTTTCGCGCGTGT
The DNA here is from genome assembly GCF_042610495.1 of Rhizobium sp. SG2393. Lineage (NCBI taxonomy): Bacteria > Pseudomonadati > Pseudomonadota > Alphaproteobacteria > Hyphomicrobiales > Rhizobiaceae > Rhizobium > Rhizobium sp. SG2393. The sequence goes on along the minus strand of NZ_JBHGAP010000001.1, from coordinate 265,375 downwards.
TGACGGCGACGAGCACCTTCTGGCCGATGGCGGCAACCGACGTCGGCTCGCCCTTCATGTCCAGCGAGCCGCCGGCCTTCGGCGCCTTGGCATCGGTGATGTCGATGAAGCCGATCGCCTTGTTGGGGCTGTCGGAATAGATCAGCGTATTGCCGTCGGGCGTCGCCGTGATGATTTCGGCAGAGGTGGTCGTCTTCTCGTCGGTGCCGGCAGGCAGGTTCTCGGCAACGGCAAAGGATGCGACGCGGTTGAAGACGGGTTCGGCGGCGGCGGGAACGGCAGTGGATGCGGCGAGCGTCGCCATCAGTGCCAGGTGCAGCGAAAACTTGTTCATGGGGCCCTCTCGGTCTTTGGAGACAGGGGCTCCGTTTTCCCCCGGACCCTGTCTCGTTCATCGACGGCGCTCGGTGCAGCGCCTCGGGGCTTCTTGCGCCCGGATGTAACAGCGGGATGAAGCCGTGAACACGAATGCGTGTAGTGGCGCCGAAGGGGCGCGAGACCGGAGAGATGGTGGCAAAACGAAACGAGGCCCGGCATGGCCGGGCCTCGAAGAGAGTGGCGCTTTTTGCAGCCTCGCCTCACGGCAAGGCGCGTCCGGCGCCCGGAAAGCGACGGATCAGTTGACCGCGTCCTTCAGGCCCTTGCCGGCCGTGAACTTCGGCACGTTGCGGGCCGGGATATCGACCTCTGCGCCGGTGGACGGGTTGCGGCCCTTCGAGGCTTCGCGGCGGGCAACGGAGAAGTTGCCGAAGCCAACGAGGCGCACGTCGCCGCCGTTCTTCAGTTCAGCCTGGATGGCCTCGAATACGGCGTCGACAGCCGAAGCGGCGTCGGTCTTCGAGAGGCCGGCCTTTTCGGCGACGGCGGACACGAGCTCATTCTTGTTCATGTTTCCACCCTTTCCAATGGTTCGAAACTAGTCACATCTGCAAGGCGAAGCAGTCTGTCCCTGCCTTCGTCTTGGCAACCCCATTCGCCCTGAATGCCCTGAAAAGCAAGGCTTCCGGAGGGTTTTACATGAAAAAAGACCGGCGTTGCCGCCGGTCTCTGCTCTTTTGTTGCCATCCTGCCCGCTTTTTTGCGGTGGAAGGCGCTCAATGGGCGAAGGAAGCGCCTGCCTCATCGCCCGAATCGACGGCCGCGATCGTCGCCGGCTGGCTTGCCGGATCCCATTCGATCGCCGTCGGCATGCGCGTCAAAGCGTGGCTCAGAACCTCGCTCATCCGGCTGACGGGCACGATCTCCATGGCATTCTTGACGTTGTCAGGAATGTCGGCGAGGTCCTTGGCATTCTCTTCCGGGATCAGCACCTTCTTGATGCCACCGCGAAGGGCGGCAAGCAGTTTCTCCTTCAGGCCGCCGATCGGCAGTACCCGGCCGCGCAGCGTCACTTCGCCCGTCATCGCGATGTCCTTCGAAACCGGGATACCGGTCATGATGGAGACGATGGCGGTCGCCATGGCGATACCGGCGGACGGACCGTCCTTCGGCGTCGCGCCTTCCGGCACGTGCACGTGGATGTCAGTCTTGTCGAAGCGCGGCGGCTCGATGCCGAAATCGACGGCGCGCGAGCGGACGTAGGACGCCGCTGCAGAGATCGATTCCTTCATCACGTCCTTCAGGTTGCCGGTCACCGTCATGCGGCCCTTGCCACCCGGAAGGCTCACGCCTTCGATGGTCAGCAGTTCGCCGCCGACCTCCGTCCAGGCAAGACCCGTCACGACGCCCACCTGATCCTCGCGCTCGGCTTCGCCGTGACGGAAGCGCGGCACGCCGAGGAAGTCGTGGATGTTCTCGGCGGTGACTTCGACCTTCGAGACCTTGCCCTTGATGATCTCGGTCACGGCCTTGCGGGCGAGCTTCATCAGCTCGCGCTCGAAGTTACGCACGCCCGCCTCGCGGGTATACTGCTGGATGACTGCCATCAGCGCGTCGTCGCCAACGGAGAACTCCTCCGGCTTTAGCGCGTGGTCGCGAATCGCCTTTGGCAGCAGGTGCCGCTTGGCGATTTCCAGCTTCTCCTGCTCGGTGTAGCCGGCGATGCGGATCACTTCCATGCGGTCCATCAGGGGCGCCGGAATGTTCAGCGTGTTCGCCGTGGTGATGAACATCACGTTGGAGAGGTCGTATTCGACCTCAAGGTAGTGGTCCATGAACGTGCTGTTCTGTTCCGGATCCAGCACCTCGAGCAGGGCCGAGGACGGGTCGCCACGGAAATCCATGCCCATCTTGTCGATTTCGTCGAGCAGGAAGAGCGGGTTGGACTTCTTCGCCTTCTTCATCGACTGCACGACCTTGCCGGGCATGGAGCCGATATAGGTGCGGCGGTGGCCGCGGATCTCGGCTTCGTCGCGCACGCCGCCGAGCGCCATGCGGACGTATTCACGGCCGGTGGCCTTGGCGATCGAGCGGGCAAGCGAGGTCTTACCGACGCCGGGTGGGCCGACGAGGCACAGGATCGGACCACGGATCTTCGTCGAGCGGGCCTGTACGGCCAGATATTCGACGATGCGTTCCTTGACCTTGTCGAGACCGAAGTGATCCTGCGCGAGCACTTCCTCGGCATGGTTGAGGTCGGTCTTGATCTTGGAGCGCTTGCCCCAGGGAAGGCCGAGCAGCCAGTCGAGGTAGTTGCGCACGACGGTGGCTTCCGCCGACATGGGGCTCATCTGGCGCAGCTTCTTCAGCTCGGCCTGGGCCTTGTCGCGGGCTTCCTTGGAAAGCTTGGTGCGGGTGATGCGCTCTTCCAGTTCGGCCATCTCGTCGCGGCCGTCCTCGCCCTCGCCGAGTTCCTTCTGGATCGCCTTCATCTGTTCGTTGAGATAGTATTCGCGCTGGGTCTTCTCCATCTGGCGCTTGACGCGCGAGCGGATGCGCTTTTCCACCTGCAGAACGGAGATCTCGCCTTCCATGAAGCCGAGCGCCTTTTCGAGGCGCTGCTTGACGCTGGTGGTTTCCAGCATCTCCTGCTTCTCGACGATCTTGATCGACAGGTGCGAGGCGACGGTGTCGGCGAGCTTCGAATAGTCTTCGATCTGGCTCGCGGCGCCCACCACTTCGGGCGAGATCTTCTTGTTGAGCTTCACGTAGTTTTCGAATTCGGACACCACCGAGCGCGACAGGGCCTCGATCTCGACGGCGTCTTCGGCCGGCTCGGAGAGGATGTGCGCATAGGCCTCGTAGAACTCCTCGCGGCGCGTGTAGCCGTCGATTTCGGCGCGCGCACGGCCTTCCACCAGCACCTTCACGGTGCCGTCGGGAAGTTTCAGAAGCTGGAGCACATTTGCGATGGTGCCGACCTGGTAGATGGCGGACGGCGCCGGATCGTCGTCACCCGCATTGATCTGCGTGGCAAGCATGATCTGCTTGTCGGTGCCCATTACCTCCTCGAGCGCGCGAATGGACTTCTCGCGACCGACGAAGAGCGGGACGATCATGTGCGGGAACACCACGATGTCGCGAAGCGGGAGAACCGGGAAGGTCGTGGCTTCGTGGGACTGTGGCTGCTTGGCTGTCATTTCATTTCCTTTCCGTCCCTAAAAGGGCCCGTTCGCGGAAGCCTCATCGAGCACTTCCGTCTTAATGCTGACTGCGGAAGTGGCGTTTCGGCACCGGCATTTCAAGCCCCGCGCCGCCTCGGGAGAAGACGGCGGATCGAGGTCAACTCGTAGAACCGAACGCTTTTGCGGACCTTGCAGCGCGGCCGGAGGGCTAAGGACGCCTAAGGACCGGACGAAGGGACTCACGCGACGCGATACATATTCGGAGTCGCCATCATTGCGTTGCACGCCACGGATGGCAATCGGGCATTTTCGTATTGTGGCATACAATCTCGCGCAAATGTGTCAGCACGATGCCGACACAACAGCGCTGGCCCGGCGAAGGATCGGGATAGCCGATGCAGAAAGGGCCCGCACCGCCGGTGCGAGCCCTTCCCTCATCATATCGATCGGTCCAGTACGATCAGGCCGATACGTTGGCCTTTTCCTCGGCACGCTCGGAGTAGATGTAGAGCGGACGGGCCGAACCCTTGACGACTTCATCCGAGATAACGACCTCGCGAACGCCTTCCAGCGTCGGCAGTTCGAACATGGTGTCGAGCAGGATCTTTTCCATGATCGAGCGCAGGCCGCGGGCGCCGGTCTTGCGCACGATGGCGCGGCGGGCGATTTCGCGCAGCGCGTCCTCGTGGAAGGTCAGTTCCACGTCTTCCATCTCGAACAGGCGCTGGTACTGCTTGATCAGCGCGTTCTTCGGCTCGGACAGGATCTGGATCAGCGCATCCTCGTCCAGGTCTTCCAGCGTTGCCAGGACCGGCAGACGGCCGATGAATTCCGGGATGAGGCCGAACTTCACCAGATCTTCCGGCTCCAGCTCGCGCAGCACTTCGCCGACGCGGCGGTCTTCCGGGGCGCGGACCATCGCGCCGAAGCCGATCGAGGTCTTCTCGCCGCGGGCCGAAATGATCTTGTCGAGACCGGCGAACGCGCCACCGCAGATGAACAGAATGTTCGTCGTGTCGACCTGCAGGAATTCCTGCTGCGGATGCTTGCGGCCACCCTGCGGCGGAACGGAAGCGACCGTGCCTTCCATGATCTTCAGAAGCGCCTGCTGCACGCCCTCGCCCGACACGTCACGGGTAATCGACGGGTTGTCGGACTTGCGCGAGATCTTGTCGACTTCGTCGATGTAGACGATGCCGCGCTGGGCGCGCTCGACATTGTAGTCGGCGGCCTGCAGCAGCTTCAGGATGATGTTTTCGACGTCTTCACCCACGTAACCGGCTTCGGTCAGCGTCGTGGCATCGGCCATGGTGAAGGGGACGTCGATGATGCGGGCCAGCGTCTGGGCGAGATAGGTCTTGCCGCAGCCGGTCGGGCCGACGAGCATGATGTTCGACTTCGCCAGCTCCACATCCGTGCTCTTGGCGGCGTGCGCCAGGCGCTTGTAGTGGTTGTGCACGGCCACCGAGAGGATACGCTTGGCCTGCTGCTGGCCGATGACGTATTCGTCGAGAACCTTGATGATTTCCTGCGGTGTCGGCACGCCGTCGCGCGACTTCACCATCGAGGTCTTGTTCTCCTCGCGGATGATGTCCATGCACAGCTCGACGCATTCATCGCAGATGAAGACGGTCGGCCCGGCAATCAGCTTGCGGACCTCGTGCTGGCTCTTGCCGCAGAACGAACAATAAAGAGTATTCTTGGAGTCGCCGCCGTTGCTACCGCTGACTTTGCTCATATCACAATCCTTCCAGCACGCCCTCTCCGCTTCCGGTGGAGAAGCTTGGGGGTCCTCAATGCGCCCCGCGGGTGGCGCCGGTCTCCGGCGTCGTGCCCACTCAGGGCTTCGGGAGTACTTTCCGGGCAAAAAGGCCTTTCGGCCCTGTTGCCCGGCGGCAACGTGTCTCCCCTTCAAAACCGAATGCTAAAGCGGGAAACTTCAACATAGCATTAACGGCCATCTTAGCGGCTTTGCCTGTCCTTTAAAGCCCTGCCTGCCCCGCAAATGTGTCACAATTACATCACGAGGCAGGTAAATGGCCGGCTCAGCTTGTGGCTGCGCCTTCGAGCGCTTCGCGCGAGGTGATGATCTTGTCGACCAGACCCCACTCCAGCGCTTCGTCCGAGCTCATGAAGTGGTCGCGGTCGAGCGTCTGCTCGACTTCTTCATAGGTCCGGCCGCAGTGCTTGACGTAGACTTCGTTCAGGCGGCGCTTCATCTTGATGATGTCGCGGGCGTGACGCTCGATGTCCGATGCCTGGCCCTGGAAGCCGCCGGAGGGCTGATGGACCATGATGCGCGAATTCGGCGTCGCGAAACGCATGTCCTTGTGACCGGCAGCGAGCAGAAGCGAGCCCATGGAGGCGGCCTGGCCGATGCAGAGCGTCGAAACCGCAGGGCGGATGAACTGCATCGTGTCGTAGATGGCCATGCCGGAGGTGACGACACCGCCCGGCGAATTGATGTAGAGCGCGATTTCCTTCTTCGGGTTTTCGGCCTCGAGGAAGAGAAGCTGGGCGCAGACCAGCGTCGCCATGTGATCTTCGACCGGGCCGGTCATGAAGATGATGCGTTCTTTCAGCAGGCGGGAGTAAATGTCGTAGGACCGTTCACCGCGGTTCGTCTGCTCGACCACCATGGGGATGAGAGCCATGGCGGTATCAACGGGATTTCTCATGTCTTACCTTCGCCTGTGCGGCCAGCGATCGCCTCGCCGGCCTGGAATCATCGTTTGTGTCTTCCTCATACATAGAGTGTGGGTGACCCGCACTTCAAGTCGCCAAGACGTGATAAGCTTAACGGGTTCTGAGTGGCGCGAGGCTGACGCCGCCGCAGCCTGTGGATAAGGCGGGCAAGGCCATCGGCTGACAGAAATCCGTCACGAAGCCAGAATCACAGCTGCGATTCGACCGGCAGGAAACGGATGAGCCCGGCCGTCAGCCGCCGGATGCGGCCCGCTTCCGGCTCCCGGTAGATGGTGCGCGGTCGCCCGCCCTCGCCCGCATCCGTCCAGCGGATCAGCCCGCGGCGCATGGAGAGGCTGAAGGCCGAATCCGGCGCCATCTCGATATCCATGATGCGATCCACCTCCCCGACGAGCGCGGGATGCGAGAAGAGCACGCCCGTTTCCGTGTTCAGCGAGACCGAGCGCGGATCGAAATTCACCGATCCGACAAAGCCGCGTTCGCCATCCACCGTGAAAGCCTTGCTGTGAAGGCTGGCCGTGCGCGAGCCGAAGAGCGAGATACGGCGCGGATCGCCCGGCACATGGTCGGCCTTCAGCTCGTAAAGCTTCACGCCGCCCTTGAGCAGCTTGCGGCGATAGCGCGCGTAGCCCCCGTGCACAGCCGCGACATCCGTGGCGGCGAGCGAATTGGTGAGAACCTCGACGCTGACACCCTTTTCGGCAAGTCCGATCAACGACGCGGTTCCCTCGACGCCCGGCACGAAATAGGGCGAGACGATGCGCAGGCGCTGGCGCGCGGCCATCAGGGGGCGCATGAGATCACGGAAGATCCAGTTGGAGCGCCGCGCCATCAGCGCCTTTTCCGGCGGATCGGCCAGAACCTCCACATCCTTGCACGGGTGCAGGACGGCCTGCGGTCGCAGCGCCGGCGCGGCCTCGCCGGCATCGATGTCGCCCAAGAGCAGGCGCGCGGCCGGACGGGCGGCGAGCGCATCCAGTTCGGCGCGCAACCGCTCCAGATATTTCGGCCGCGGCGTGCGGAGCGAACCGATCGGCAGCACGACCGGACTGTTCCAGTAGCGATCGAACATGCCGGCGGCATCCGCCACGGCACGTCCGATCATCCAGATATCAAGGTCGCGGAAATTGGTGTCTTCATCGGCATCGAAATAGGCATCGCCGATGTTGCGTCCCCCCATGATGGCGATGCGGCCATCGGCGATGAAGGCCTTGTTGTGCATGCGACGCGTGGCGCGGAAGGCGCGCATGGCCATTTCGAGGCCGCGGCGGAAACGGTCGGTGCGGGCGCGACTGGGATTGAAAAGCCGCACGCTGATATTGGCGTGGGCATCGAGCGCGATGCAACTGCGGTCGTGCAGGCCCGCATTGATGTCGTCAAGCAGCAGGCGCACCCTGACGCCGCGGTCGGCGGCCGCGATCACCTCGCGCATCAGCAGCCCGCCGGTCAGGTCGTCCTTCCAGTAGTAGTATTGCAGATCGAGGCTGCGTCCGGCCTGGCGCACAGCCGCGACCCGGAGCGCAAACGCCTCGCGATTGGCATGGACGAGGGCCAGACCAGCGCAGTCCGCTGCCTCGCCGACCAGCAGCGGTTCGATGGCGCGGTCGATGGCCGTCTCTCCATCTGCTGGCGGCATGGCCTGCTCCTCGGCACCGGCCGGCCAGCGACCGAAACGACCATAGAGCCAGACGGAGACGGCCGAGACGCCGACGACCAGTGTGAGCAGCAACGGAAGATTGGCGACGAGATCCATCATCGGGCGCACATCAGGCGTCGGTCTCGTGTGCAGCCGGACCATCGGGCAACGGTCCGACCGCGGCCTCGATCTCGTCGCGCCGCTCCTCCGGCGTCTCGCGAGCCGCGGCAGCGATGGAAAGGTCAATGTAGGCCTTGATCGGCAGGTGGTCGGAGGCGATGCGGGCAAGCGGGCTGTCATGCACCTCCACCGCCGTCACGATGTCCTTCGGGTAGCCCATGACGCGGTCGAGCGGGAGGATGGGAAAGCGCGAGGGGAAACTCGCGACCGTCGCATGGCCGTGATCGAAGATCGGGGTCAGGAAGCGCAACGACGACCCCTGCCCGGTGCGCCATTCGTTGAGATCGCCGATCAGGATGGTCGGGCGCGGTGCCGCATCGGCGACGGCGGCGATGATTGATTCGGCCTGCTTGGCGCGCGAGTGGCGCAAAAGTCCGAGATGCGCGGCGATAATGCGCAAGGGGCCCGCCGCCAGCTCGAGATCGACAACGAGGGCACCCCGCGGCTCGACGCCCGGGAGCTTCAACTGGCGCACCTCCTGCACTGCGCCTTCCCGTAGCAGCAGCACATTGCCATGCCAGCCATGGCCCTTTTCCGAGAATCCGGTAACGGGAACGGAGACCAGCGAACACTCCCGCTTCAGCCGCTCCAGATCGAGCAGGCCGGCGCGCTCGCCGAAGCGCTGATCGGCCTCCTGCAGCGCGACGATATCGGCGGAGAACTGGGCGATGACCTCGCAGATGCGCGAGGGATCGAAACAGCCGTCGGTGCCGACGCATTTGTGGATGTTGTAGGAGGCGATGACGATCTTTCCGCGCCGGATCTCGTCGGCCACCCCGGCGATCATCGGCCGGCGACGGCGGATCGCGGCCATGATGCCGCTCGAAAAGCCTGTCCTTGCCTTTGCCATGCCGTGTCTCGCTGCTTGCGTCGAATGCCGGTTCGGAACAGATATGGTTTCGCGTCGAGGCAGGGCAATGGATTCGACCCCATCTGTCGCGTCGGCGCCCTCATTTTGAACACGCCAGAGTCCGACATGCCCGCCAAGAGCTTCGCCTACGATCCCGCCACCCGCCGCGCCCGGCTCGACATCCACGACCCGACCTTCTACCGCGATCCCTTCGCGGTCTACGCGGAGCTGCACCGGCACGGCCCTGCATTCTACTGGGAAGAGCTCGGGCAATGGTATGTCATCGGCTATGACGCGGTGAACGGTCTTTTGCGCGACCGTCGCTTCGGCCGGCAGATCCTGCATGTCGCAACGCGCGAGGAACTCGGCATGGCCGAGCCGAAACCGCATCTTGCCGATTTCGACGCGGTGGAGGCCCATTCGCTGCTGGGGCTGGAGCCGCCGGCCCATACGCGGCTGCGCACGCTCGTCAACCGCGCCTTCGTCTCCCGCCAGATCGAGCAGCTGCGGCCGGGCATCGCCACGCTCTGTCACACGCTGATCGACGGTTTCGAGGCCGACGGCAAGGCCGAGCTCCTGAAGGCCTATGCCGAGGTCATTCCCGTCACCATCATCGCGCGCATGCTCGGCATTCCCGTCGAGATGGGCGACAAGCTGCTGGAATGGTCGCATGCCATGGTGCGCATGTATGTGTTCAATCCGCCCTACGAGCACGAGATCGCCGCCAACCGTGCCGCGGCGGAGTTTGCCGCCTACCTCAAGACCGTCATCGCCGAAAAGCGCGTGAAGCCGGCCGACGACCTGATGACGCATATGGTGACGACCGAGAAGGATGGCGAAAAGCTCTCCGACGACGAGCTGGTATCGACCGCCGTGCTGTTGCTGAATGCCGGCCATGAGGCGACCGTCCACCAGATAGGCAATGCCGTGAACACGATCCTCTCGCATGATGTGGACCCGAAGGCGCTGTTTGCCGATCCCCGCGCGACGGCGCTTTCGGTCGAGGAATGCATGCGCTTTGCCGCGCCGCTGCACAATTTCGATCGCTTCGCGCTTTCCGACATCGATCTCGGCGACGGTATCGTGCTGAAGAAGGGCGAGCAGATCGGCCTCATGCTTGCGGCCGCCAATGTCGATCCGGCGAAGTTCACCGATGCTGCGACCTTCCGCCCAGACCGCGACGAGGCCCCGCACCTCTCCTTCGGCGCCGGCCTGCATTTCTGCATCGGCGCGCCGCTTGCCCGCCTCGAACTCAACATCGCCCTGCCGATCCTCTTCGAACGCCTGCCGGGCCTGAAGCTGGCCAAGACTCCGGAGGTTCGTGACAGTTTTCACTTCCACGGCATGGAGCGGGTGGATCTGGTCTGGTAGGCGCCGCCGCTCAGCGTTCGGGGTCGTACAAAGTCGCGGTCCGTGCAATCCAGTCGATCATCTTCGCCCGCAGTTCCGGTGGGTCCAGCACCTCGGCTTCCGGGCCGAGACGCAGGAAGAAGGACGCCGAGGAAAAGAGGGATTCGGAGGGCATTGTGACGGTGCGCCAGCCATTGGCGTCCGGCCCGCTCTCCTCCACCATCCTGCTGACGGCATAAGGCTGGGCGAAATGCTTCAGGAAGGCGAGGCCCATCTCGCTGACGCGCAGGCGCACGGTGAGCGGGTGGGTGTCGCGCTCCATCCGCTCCACGGTGCCGCGCCAGAATGCGGCGAGATCAAAATCCGCCGGGCGCTCGAAGCGCTCTTCCAGAATGTCGAGGTCCAGAATGCGGGCGATGCGGTAGGTGCGGACCTGCGCGTCCACCGCGCCGGCGAGATACCATTGGCCGCCCTTGATGACGACGCCGAGCGGGTTCACCTCGCGGCGCTTCTCCGCCGTCCAGCTGCGGTAGCGCATGGCGATGCGCCGTCCCGCCATCACCGCTTCGACAACCGGCTGAAGATGCTCGGGCCGGTCGGCGTCGGTGTACCAGCCGGGTGCGTCGAGGTGGAAACGTTCCCGGAGCAAGGCCGCCGAGGCGCGCATGTGCTCCGGCAGGGCGGCGGCCAGCTTCTTTTCGGCACTCGCAAAGATCGCGCCGAGGCCGAGATCGGCGGCAGGGCCTTGCAGACCTGTCAGGAAGACCGCCTGCGCCTCCTCCGGCGAAAAACCGTTCAGCCGCACGCGGTAGCCGTCCAACAGGCGGTATCCCCCCTCAGAGCCGCGTTCGGCATAGACGGGCACGCCGGCGAGCGAAAGCGCATCGATGTCGCGGTAGATGGTGCGCACCGAGACGGCATTTTCCGCCGCCAGCATCTCCGCCGTCACCAGGCCGCGGGCCTGCAGCGTCGTCAGGATATTGATGAGGCGGGTGGCGCGCATGGGCGGTCCAACTGAAAACGTTCAGGCTCATTTGCAACCTGACACAAGATGACAGGTATGGGGAGCAATAGTGCCGTCATCGCCAGCGCAAACAGGAGATCCCTGCGATGAAAGAGAACCGGCCGACCGTCACCCTGCACTACATGCCACACACCCGCGCCACCGGCACGCGCGTTCTCCTGGAGGAACTGGGCGCGCCCTACGAGCTTCACGTGATGAACATGAAGAAGGGCGAGAACCGCCAGCCCGCCTATCTCGCCATCAACCCGCTGGGCAAGGTGCCGGCCATCAGCGTCAACGGCACACTCGTGACCGAACAGGCGGCGATCACCCTGTATCTCGCCGACCTCTTTCCCGAGGCGGGTCTTACGCCGGCACTGACGGCGCCGGAGCGTGGAACCTATGTGCGATTTCTGGTCTTCTACAATGCCTGCTTCGAACCGGCGCTGATCGACCGCTCGCTGAAGCGCGAGCCGGCTACGAAGAACGAGACGCCTTACGCGGATTATCACTCCATGCTGGATGTGCTGCGCGCGCAGCTCTCGAAAGCACCGTTCCTGACGGGCGAGACGATGACGGCAGCGGACATTCTCTGGGGCGTCGCCTTTGCCTGGACGCTGCAGTTCGGGCTGGTGCCGGACGAGCCCGTCTTCCGCGACTACGCCAGCCGCATCACCAGCCGTCCCGCCTTCCAGAGGGTTTCGGCCGAGGATGATGCGATGGCGGCGCGGCATGCGGCAGAGGCCGCGAAGGGCTGAGGCAGAGGTTGGGGCGTGGTCGCCTTTACAGGCGGATCACGTAATCCTTGCGAGTCGTTTCAACGACTTCCCACGTTCCCTTGAAGCCGGGCCTGAGGATGAGCCGATCGCCGGCGCGCAGATGGATCGGGTCGCCACCGTCTTCGGTCACGATCGAATAGCCCTCGAGGATGTGGAAATACTCCCACTCGTCATAGACGATCCGCCACTTGCCGGGCGTCGCCTGCCAGATGCCGGCATAGAGGCCGTCGGCTTCCTCGATGTTCCAGGTGGTGAAGCGCGGATCGCCCGCGATCAGCCGTTCGGCGGCGGGTGCGCCCTCCTCCGGCTGGATGGCGGAAACGTCGAAGGTCAGGACGGACATGGGAAGCTCCGGAAAATCGAAAGGCGGGCGCGGTCAATGCGCCCGCCTTTCTGCCATTCCCCGCCGGGGAAAGCCACCCTCGCGAGGCGTTACAGCGCGGCCAGCGACTGGTCGAGGTCGGCGATGATGTCCTTGACGTCCTCGATGCCGATCGACAGGCGCACCACATCCGGGCCGGCGCCTGCGGCCACCTGCTGTTCTTCGGAAAGCTGGCGATGGGTGGTGGAGGCGGGGTGGATGACCAGCGAGCGGGTATCGCCGATATTGGCGAGGTGCGAGAAGAGCTTCAGCCCGCCCACGAAGGCCTTGCCGGCCTCGTAGCCGCCCTTGAGGCCGAAGGTGAAGACGGCACCGGCGCCCTTCGGCGAATAGCTCTGCTGCAGCGCGTGGTTCGGGTCGCCGGCAAGACCGGCATAGCTGACCCAGGAGACCTTGTCGTGCTTCGACAGCCATTCGGCCACGGCCAGCGCATTGTCGCTGTGGCGCTGCATGCGCAGCGGCAGGGTTTCGACGCCGGTCTGGATCAGGAACGCGTTGAAGGGCGAAATGGCGGGGCCGAAGTCGCGCAGGCCGATGACGCGCGCCGCAATCCCGAAGGCGATGTTGCCGAAGGTCTGGTGCAGGACGACGCCGGCATATTCCGGGCGCGGCTCGGACAGGATCGGGTACTTGCCCGACGCCGACCAGTCGAAGGTGCCGCCATCGACGATGATGCCGCCGATGGAATTGCCGTGGCCGCCGATGAACTTGGTCAGCGAGTGCACGACGATGTCGGCGCCGTGCTCGATCGGGCGCACGAGATAGGGTGTCGCCATGGTGTTGTCGACGATGAGCGGCAGGCCGTGGCGGTGGGCGACCTCGGCAATGGCCGCGATATCCACGAAGGTGCCGCCGGGGTTGGCAAGGCTTTCCACGAAGACGGCCTTGGTGCGGTCATCGATCTGAGCCGCGATGCTCTCCGGGTCGCCAGCATCGGCCCAGCGCACCTGCCAGTCGAAGGACTTGAAGGCATTGCCGAACTGGTTGATCGAGCCGCCGTAGAGCCGGCGCGCCGCGACGAAATTGTCGCCCGAGGACAGAAGCGTGTGGAAGACGAGGAACTGGGCGGCATGGCCGGAGGCCACCGCCAGCGCCGTCGTGCCGCCTTCGAGGGCTGCGATGCGCTCTTCGAGCACGGCCTGCGTCGGGTTCATGATGCGGGTGTAGATGTTGCCGAACTGCTGGAGGCCGAAGAGGGCTGCGGCGTGGTCGGCGTCGTTGAAGACGAAGCTCGTCGTCTGGTAGATCGGCGTGGCGCGCGCGCCCGTCGTCGGGTCCGGCTGGGCGCCGGCATGGATGGCGAGCGTGTCGAAGCCCGGGGTGTTCGTCATGGTCTTTGTCCTCCCTTTGGATGCAGTGGCGCTATCAGCCAGTTGACGGCACTATTCCAAGCGGAACCGGCGCGGTCAAAGGATGAAATGTGCGCGGGAGGGCGCGTTACGGAGATTTTCATCCCGTCACGGCGGTCTGTCGGGGATGTCGGATGTCAGCCGATCAGGCGCGGATACTCGATCGCCGGGCAGCGATCCATCACAACCCGCATGCCTGCCGCCTCCGCCTTGTCGGCCGCGGCAGGATCACTGACGCCGAGCTGGCCCCAGATATAGGCGGGCCGCGGCGAGAGCGCCAAGGCCTCTTCCACGATGCCGGACAGCGCTTCCGGCGCGCGGAAGACGTCGATCATGTCGATCGGCTCGGGAATGTCGGCGAGGCTTGCATAGACGCGCTGGCCATGGATTTGCTTGCCCGCCTGACCGGGATTGACGGGATGGACCCGGTATCCCTTGCGCAGCAGAAAGGCCATGACGCGATTGCTTGGCCGCTCCGGATTGGGCGACGCGCCGAGAAGGGCGACCACGCGTGTCCTTTTGAGGACATCTGTCAAAAACGTATCACAATAGCTCTGATGCGGCACGCGTCTGTTCCCCCTGCCGTTTCGTCGGCTGTTTGTTTTGTGCCGATCTGGGACGACAAGCCGGTGAAGTCAAGTATTGGCGCGGCCGCGGCAGCCTGAATTGGCGCGGCGGCTCAAGAATGGTCGCCAGAATGCAGACTTACCCTGTTGTTTTGACCAGGTGGAAAACAACGGCGGCTTGCAAATTGAAACCAACCGGCAAAGAGTGCCGGCCAATTGCCTGCCCGGAGAAACCTGTCCCGTGTCCTATGATGTGATTGCGCTGGTGCTTCTCGGTGCGGCTCTGCATGCGGTGTGGAATGCACTGGTCAAGTCCGGCTCCGACAAGCAGCTCGATTCGGCCATGGTGGCGCTCGGCGCGGGGGCGATCGGGCTTGCCTTCCTGCCCTTCGTGCCACTGCCGGCGCCGGCTGCCCTGCCCTTTCTCATCGCCTCCGCCTTCCTGCAGTTCTTCTATTTCCAGCTGGTGGGCGCGAGCTACAAGGCGGGCGATATCGGGCTCGTCTATCCCGTCATGCGCGGTTCTGCACCGCTTCTGGTGGCGGCCACCAGCAGCACCGTGCTCGGCGAGCACCTGACGTCCGGCGCGGCCATCGGCATCGCGACCATCTGCGCCGGCGTGCTCACGCTTGCCTTCGAGGCGCGCAAGGGCGGCGGGCGCGCCATCCTTCTGGCGCTCGCCAATGCCGTTGTGATCGCGAGCTACACATTCGTGGACGGCGTCGGTGCGCGGCTGTCCGGAAACGCGATTTCCTACACGCTGTGGATGGCGCTGCTGCCGCCGGTGCTGCTCTTCACCTATGCGGTGGCGCGACGCGGCCGAAGCATCGTCCTCGCCCATGTGCGCGGCCACTGGAAACGCGGCCTGATCGGCGGCTTCGGTTCGATCGCCTCCTACGGGCTGGCGCTCTACGCCATGACGAAAGCGCCGGTCGCCACCGTCGCGGCACTGCGCGAGACGTCGATCCTCTTTGCGATCGTGATCTCGGTGGTCTTCCTGAAGGAGCGCGCCAGCCCCTGGCGCTTCGCCGCCGCCGGCCTGATTGCCGCAGGCGCGCTGGTGCTCAAGCTGGGGTAAAGGACCTCAGGAGGGCCAGACCGGCATGCGCTTTTCGAGGAAGGCGCCGATGCCCTCCTTTGCGTCGGCTTGCAGCATGTTGTCGGCCATGGTCTCGACAGCCACGCGGTAGGCCTCCTCGACGGCGAGGCCCGCCTGCCGGTTGACGGCGGCCTTGCCGATTCTCAGCGCCTCGGGCGATTTCGATGCGATGACGGCGGCGTATTTGTCGACCACCTGGCGCAGATACTGTTTCGGCACGATGCGGTTGACGAGGCCGAAATCCTTGGCGGTGGAGGCATCGATGGTCTCGCCGGTCAACAGCATTTCCATCGCCTGCTTGCGATGCGCGGCGCGGGTGACGGCAACGGCCGGCGTCGCGCAGAAGAGGCCGATATTGACGCCCGGCGTGCAGAAGGTGGAACTGTCGGTGCAGATGGCGAGGTCGCAGCTCGCCACCAGTTGGCAACCGGCGGCGGTCGCCAGACCGTCGATCTCGGCAATGACAGGCTGCGGCAGGGCGGCGATCTTCAGCATCAGATCGGCGCAAAGCTGCATGGTCTCGGCGAAGAAGGCGCGACCGCCATCGTCATCGGCGCGCCGCGCCGTCAGTTCCTTGAGGTCATGGCCGGCGGAGAAGAGCGGGCCGTGCGCAGCGAGCACGACGACGCGCAGGGTCTTGCTTGCCGCGACGGCATCAAACGCGGCATGCAGCGCCGTCAGAAGGGCAATGGAGAGCGCGTTGGCGGGCGGGTTGTGCAGCGTCAGGCGCAGGATGCCGGGGGCGACCTCCTCGCGCAGCAGGATACCGCCGGGCTCACCGGGACGCAGCGAAACGACATCGGCCATGATCTTCTCCTCCGGTTCGGCATTGGCCCTGTGCTACGCGCCCGGCGCGCCGGGTTCAAGACGCAAGCACACGGGCATCTTCAGACCTCCGTAGGGGTTGCGGGCGGGGCGTGGCCTGCCTACTCCTGTCCAGCCAAGGGGATGGAGAGTACGCATGGCTTTGACGCCGATCATGACGGTGGACGATCTCAACGGTTTCCTCGACCGGGATTTTCCGCAGCTCCACGCCGATGGCCGGCTCTTCCTCGTCAGCCATGTCGGACCCGGCGTGGCCGTGATGCGGCTCGATCCGATCGAGCGGCACCTGCGCCCCGGCGGGACGGTCTCCGGCCCCACCCTCTTCGCGCTTGCCGACGTCACCTCCTACGTGACGATCCTTGCCCATATCGGCCCGGTGGCGCTTGCGGTCACCACCAACCTTTCCATCAATTTCCTGCTGCGCCCGCCGCCGGGGCCACTTGAATGCGAAGGCGAGATCCTGAAGCTCGGCAAGCGGCTGGCCGTGGTGGAAACGCGGATTCGCCCGGCCGGTGGCGGCGAAATCGTCGCGCAGGCCACCGCAACCTTCTCGATTCCGCCGAGATAAGTGTGGTATTGAAAGACCACACAAGCAAAGCATTGTTTTTGCTATTCAATTTTCCAGATTGCAAGAAACCGTCATCTTGACGCTTTCCAAGGTCTCGCGTATAGACCGCCCGGATTGCAGGCCCTCGTGCCTGCGATTGTTTTTCGGCGTCCCACGGGCCTGCTGAAACCAAGCAACAAGAAACGCCCCCGCCCCTCTCGGGCGCCGGGGTCCAAGGAAAGAAAAGACAATGGCAACCTTCGTTCAGAAGCCCGCCGAGGTGGAGAAGAAGTGGATCCTCATCGATGCCGAAGGCCTCGTTGTGGGTCGTCTCGCGACGATCATCGCGAACCACCTGCGCGGCAAGCACAAGCCGACCTACACCCCCCACGTTGACGACGGCGACAACGTCATCGTCATCAACGCTGAAAAGTGCGTCCTGACCGGCAAGAAGTACTCCGACAAGAAGTACTACTGGCACACCGGTTACCCGGGCGGCATCAAGGAGCGCACCGCACGCCAGATCATCGAAGGCCGCTTCCCGGAGCGCGTCATCGAGAAGGCTGTCGAGCGCATGGTTCCGCGCGGCCCGCTCGGCCGTCGCCAGATGAAGAACCTGCGTGTATACGCCGGCGCCGCTCACCCGCATGAAGCCCAGCAGCCCGTCACCCTCGACGTCGCCAAGCTGAACAGCAAGAATACAAGGAGCGCCTGATGGCCGACCTCTCTTCTCTGAAAGATCTCGCGACGACGTCGTCGGAAGCTGCCGCTCCCGTTCACGTCCGCAAGGTCGACGCCCAGGGCCGCTCCTACGCGACCGGCAAGCGTAAGGACGCCGTCGCCCGCGTTTGGGTCAAGGCCGGCTCCGGCAAGATCACGATCAACGGCAAGCCGTACGAAGCCTACTTCGCCCGTCCGGTTCTGCAGATGATCCTGCAGCAGCCGATCGTCGCCGCGGCCCGCGCTGGCCAGTTCGACATCGACGCCACCGTTGCCGGTGGTGGTCTGTCCGGTCAGGCCGGTGCCGTTCGTCACGGCATCTCCAAGGCTCTCACCTACTTCGAGCCGGGCCTGCGCTCGGTTCTGAAGAAGGGTGGCTTCCTGACCCGCGACAGCCGCGTCGTCGAGCGCAAGAAGTACGGCAAGGCCAAGGCCCGCCGTTCGTTCCAGTTCTCCAAGCGTTAATCGCTTCGGAACCGGACACGGATCGAATGGAAAGCGGGGCCTCGGCTCCGCTTTTTTCGTTTCGGGAGCGCGCCTTGCCGCTCCCGCGACCGGGCTGTATAGCTCGCACACCTTCTTCAGAGATTGAGTCAAGCGCCTGTCACATTGATTCCGTAAGTGACGGCAAGCCCCTGACGGAAAAGGACGAACAGCATGAAACCGAAGATCTTCATCGATGGCGAGCACGGCACCACGGGGCTGCAGATCCGCACCCGCATGGCAGGCCGCGACGATGTGGAACTTCTGTCGATCCCCGAGGCCGAGCGCCGCAATGCTGTCCTTCGCGAGGAATTGCTGAACAGCGCCGATATCGCCATTCTCTGCCTGCCCGATGATGCCGCCAAGGAAGCGGTCGCCATGCTTTCCGGCAACAACACGGTGCGCATCATCGACACCTCGACGGCGCACCGCATTAATCCCGACTGGGCCTACGGCTTTGCGGAGATGGACAAGGCGCAGGCGAAGACGATCGCTTCGGCCCGCTACTGCGCCAATCCCGGCTGCTATCCCACCGGCGCCATCGGCCTCATCCGTCCGCTGCGCCAGGCCGGTTTCCTGCCCGAGGATTATCCTGTGACCGTCAATGCCGTCTCCGGCTATACGGGCGGCGGCAAGCAGATGATCGCGCAGATGGAAGATGCCGGCCATGCCGAGCATATTTCCTCGCCCCACTTCCTCTACGGTCTGACGTTGAAGCACAAGCACGTGCCGGAGATGCAGAAGCACGGCCTGCTGGCCCGCGCCCCCCTCTTTTCCCCCTCGGTCGGCCGCTTCCCGCAGGGCATGATCGTGCAGGTGCCCGTCTACCTTTCCGACATGCAGAACGCAACGCTGGAGGGCCTGCATGCGGCGCTCGCCGACCACTATGCCGGACAGTCGATCGTCGAGGTCGTACCGCTCGAAGAGAGCAAGGGTCTTGGCCGCATCGATGCGGTGGAGCTTGCCAATACCGACCGCATGAAGCTCTTCGTCTGTGGCACGCCGGGTCAGGACCACGTCAACCTCGTGGCCCTGCTCGACAATCTCGGCAAGGGTGCCTCGGGTGCGGCCGTGCAGAATATGGACATGATGCTGAAGGGCTGAGCGCAGCGATCAACGGCGACGGAGCACAACCATGATCGACCATATGGGCCTTTCCGTCGCCGACCTTGCGGTGTCGCGCGCCTTCTACGATCGCGTCATGCCGACGCTTGGCGCGGCCTGCGTGATGGCCGTCTCGGCCGAAGAGACGGGCGGCACCTATGAGGGGGCCGGCTATGGCGTGAAGGGCAAGCCGTCCTTCTGGATCGGCACGGGCGGCGCACTGTCCGGCCGCCTGCATGTTGCCTTCACCGCCGCCAGCCGCGCGGCGGTGGATGCCTTCTACGCGGAAGCGATGGCGGCCGGGGCCCGCGACAATGGCGCGCCGGGCATCAGGCCCCACTATCATCCGAACTATTACGGCGCCTTCGTGCTGGATCCTGACGGCCACAATATCGAGGCCGTCTGCCACCAGCCGGAATAGGCTTGCCTGAACGTAGCGGCCGGATCAGCCGGCCGTCATCGCGCCCGGCCGCGCATATTCCCCGACGAAACCGCGCCAGTGGGCGACGGCAAAGCCGAGCACGACCAGCGCGCCGCCCTGATGGGCGAGCGCCCAGCCGATCGGCACTTCGAGCAGCAGCGTCGTGATGCCGAGTGCGGCCTGCAGGGTCACGAGACAGAAGAGGATGACGGCGCGGCGGGTGTGGACGCTGCCGGGCGCGGTGCGCAGCGCGGCGATCATGTGGATGAGCGCCAGCGCAAACAGCGTGTAGCCGCCGAGACGGTGGACGAACTGCACCGTCTTCACATTCTCGAACAGGTTGATCCACCAGGGCTGCTGGATGAAGAGATCGCCCGGAATGATGGCGCCGTCCATCAGCGGCCAGGTGTTGTAGGTGAGGCCCGCGTCCAGCCCCGCAACGAGGGCACCGAGATAGATCTGGAACAGCGCGAAACAGCCGATGACGGCTGCCATGCGGTGGCGGGCCGGGCTTGCCGCCGCATCGACGGCCTGTGGGGTCAGGCCCCGCATGATCCAGACGGTGGCGGCGAAGATGGAACAGGCGATCGTCAGGTGCACGGCGAGACGATACTGGCTGACGGAAACGCGGTCGGCGAGACCGGATGACACCATCCACCAGCCGATGAAGCCCTGGAAGCCGCCGAGCGCGAGCAGGCCGACGAGCGGCAGGCGGATGCGCCTCTCGATACGGCCCGTCACCCAGAAGAACAGAAGCGGCAGGGCGAAGATCACGCCGATGGAGCGGGCGAGCAGCCGGTGCCCCCATTCCCACCAGAAGATCGTCTTGAACTCGTCCAGCGACATGCCCTTGTTGAGCTGCTGGTACTGCGGGATCTGCTTGTAGAGGGCGAATTCCTCTTCCCATTCCGCGACGCTCAGCGGCGGCAGCGCGCCGTGGATCGGCTTCCATTCGGTGATGGAGAGGCCCGATTCGGTGAGCCGCGTTGCACCGCCGACGAGAACCAGCGAAAACAGCGTGAAGAGCACGATGGCGAGCCAGCCGCGGACCAGACGGCGATTGGCGTCGATGCGGCTTGCATCCGTCGCCCTGGCGGACGGGGGCGCGGTCGTGGCGGTCAGGGGTGCGCTGGACATGTCTCGGCTCCTCTCGGGCTCCTCGGGCGGTTCCGGTCAACGGCGATGGTCACATCGCCTGCTCAATGCCATGGAGCGGGCGCGCCGTGACCGGGCGCCGACACCGGGCGCAGGTCCGGTCCGTCTCATTGGCCGTTGATTTGCCTGACCATCGCGTGCAAGACAAGTCCCACGGCTTTGCGGCATGCGGTCGCGGCCATGGCCGCCAGCAGGCCCAACGGTGGCCGACACTCACCCAACGCTGCGACAGAGGTTTCATGCCCCCGCGCCTTCGCAAGTTCATCGGCACGATCCTGATCATCATCCTCGTGCTCGTCTATGCCCTTCTGGCCACCACCATCGCCGCCGCGCGGCTGGCGGAATCGCCCTGGTGGGTGCATCTCCTCTACTTCCTGATTTCGGGCCTGTTCTGGATCCTGCCGGCCATGCTGATCATCAAGTGGATGGCGGGACCGCTGCCGCCGAAAAAGGGTTGAGCGATGCGCCTTGCCGTCATCGCCGATGTCCATGGCAATGATCTCGCGCTGGAAGCGGTGCTGGCGGATATCGAGCGGCTCGGCATTCGCGAGATCGTCAATCTCGGCGATACGGTTAGCGGCATCCTGAATGCCGCCCGCACGGCCGACATCCTGATGGCGCGAAACATTCCGACCGTGCGCGGCAATCACGATCGCTGGCTGGTCGAGAAGCATCCGGACAGCATGGGTGCCTGGGACAGGCCGGCCCATGCCGAGCTTCAGGCGCATCACCTGAACTGGCTGGCCGCGCTGCCGGCGACGCTGACCCTTCCGCCCGGCCTTCTGCTCTGCCACGCCAATCCGCGCGACGACACCACCTACTGGCTTCACCAGCCGGCGGATGACGGATCCATGCGTCTTGCCGCGCAGGCGCATGTCGAGGCGCTGGCCACGGGTGCCACGGCCAATCTTCTTCTCTGCGGGCATACCCATATTCCAGGTCTCGTCACCCTTGCCGATGGGCGCAAGGTGCTGAACCCTGGCAGCGTCGGCTGCCAGGCCTATCGCGATGACGAGCCCGTGTCCCATATCGTCGAGACCGGCAGTCCGGAGGCGCGCTATGCTGTCATCACCCACGGCGATGCGGGGCTTGACGTGACCTTCCGGCTGGTGCCCTACGACCACCTCGCGCAAGCACGCCTTACCGAACGCCGCGGCGATCCGGAATGGGCGGAGGCGCTGGCGGCGGGCCGGCTCGCCTGAGCCGGAACAGCGGCGATCGCAGCATCCGTATCGATCCGAACCGCTTTAAGGCCGCGCTAACCGAATTTGACGGAAAGGGCTGCGCGACACCGTGGACCGCCGGTGCGGAAACGGTTTCGTCGGAGAAGATGTGCATGCTGCGTCCATAAGAAAATATTGGACAGGGTCTTGCAGATGCTCACGCTTCGTCCGGAGCCTTCCGGCACGCTCCTTCATCAGTCAGCGCCGTCAGCGCGCCGTGTCCGCTCCGTCTCGCCCTCCTCCGGCCAGACTTCGGACGAGGATGCCGTGCTCACCATCACCGTGCACGTGGCGCTCGACACGCTCGAGGCAGAATGGCGCCAGATGGAGCAGCGCGACGATCTCTCGTTGCACCAGAGCTATGACTGGTGCGCGGCCTGGGCGGCAGCGCATGGTAGCAAGGTGGCGGTCATTCGCGGACGCATGGGGCGGCGCCCCCTCTTCCTGCTGCCCCTCGAGATCGTTCGTCTCGGCCCGTTCCGCATTGCGCGCTTTATCGGATCGCCGCACAACAATCTCAACACAGGCCTCTTTGCCGCCGACTGCCCGCCGATCGCGGCGCAGGTGCTGGCGGAAGCGCTGAAGAAGCTGCATCGCCTCGCCGATCTCGTCGCGCTTGAAAAGATCGCCTTCGACTGGCGGGGCACGCCACATCCGCTGGCCGGTCTTCCGGCTCTGCTGAACCAGAACGCCGCCTACCAGCTACCCCTCTTTCCAGACTTCGAGGCCACGCTGTCGCAAATCAACGCCAAGCGGCGGCGCAAGAAGTTCCGGGTCTCGGAGAAGCGGCTCCAGGCGCTTGGCGGCTACGAGCACATGGTCGCCCGGACACCGGAAGAGAAGCGCGCGCTTCTCGACCTGTTCTTCGAGCAGAAGGCAATCCGCTTCAAGGCGCTCGGCCTGCCCAACGTCTTTCAGGACGAGCCGACCCGCCGGTTCTTTCACGATCTGGTGCAGCGCCCCGGCCGTAACAGCGATTATCCGCTCGTCCTGCACGCCATCCGCCTGAAGGGCGATCAGGAGGGCCGCGTCGTGGCGATCGCCGGTCTGTCGCGCAAAGGCGATCACGTCATTTGCCAGTTCGGCTCGATCGACGAGACCATGGCTGCCGATGCGAGCCCGGGCGAACTGCTCTTCTATCTGATGATCCGCCAGCTCTGTGGCGAGGGCGTCCAGCTTTTCGACTTCGGCATCGGCGACCAGCAGTACAAGCGTTCCTGGTGCACGGTCACGACACCGCATTACGACATCGTGCTGCCGCTGACGCTTTCCGGCCAGTTGGCCGCCTCGCTCCACCGGCTGACGGTGGCCGCCAAGACGGCCATCAAGCGCAATCGCGGGCTCTATGACAGGGTCCAGCGGCTTCGCAGCCGCCGGCAGGAAACGGACCCGGCCACGTCAGAGGATTGAGCGACAACCGGCTCAGGCCGCGCGACGCCGCGCCGGCCCGGATCGGCGTGTGCTGCTGCCGCTCATCAGGGCGATTTCGGTGTGCCCGGCTTCCGCCAGCGCAACGACGGCCGCGACAATCGTGTCGCTCGTCATATCACCGGCCGAGATGATGATGTCGGTGTCGAGCGACGGCGCGATGCGCGAGAGCGCGCGGGCATCGGCCGGCCCGCACTCGACCAGCACGACATCATAGGCATCCCAGAGCGCCTGCAGGATCATACGCAGCCGGTCCACACCGCGCATGGCGCGTGCGGCATCGGCTGTTCCCTGCGGAATGATGTCGGCTTCCGACAGGCGATCGGCATGGATCGTGTCGGAGAAGGCTGCATTCCCCGTCAGGAGATCGGTAATACCCGGCAGATCGGCCGCGGGCGCCATGAGCCGCGTCGGGCAGGCCGAGCCGGTCAGGTCGATCAGCACGATGCGGCGACCGCCTTCGGCCAAAGTGCGCGCCAGGAGAACCGTCGCTGTCGAGCCGGCGTCGCCACCGGGCGAGACCACGAGCGCCAGCGGCGCGCCGCTGTCGAGCAGATGGTCGGCAACCGATTCGATCGTGTAGTCGGCCGTATCATCCACCACAGCCTGCTCCGTCCGGGCTGCGGGACGATCGTCTTCGCCTGCAGCCGAAAGAAGCGACCGTGCAGCCGGGGCCGGCTTCATGGCCGTGTCCTGCTCGCGGTCGCGGGCGGGCGGCGTGGCAGGGACGGGCCGATCCTCGCGTGCCGGCTCCTGGCGCTGGCTACCCGCGCCCACGGGGCGCAGCGCGCGGCCGCTGAAGAGTTCGGCCAGCATGATCGCCACGCTGTAGGCCAGGAAGGTTGCGAGGCCGGCAACGATGGTGATCGGCAGAACCTTCGGGAAATGCACTTCGGTCGGCACCACGGCGCGCGACACCATGCGCGCATCGGCCGGCGTCGCTGCCTCGGCCGTGCGGGACGTCGCCTCGCGGTAGCGCGCAAGATAGGTTTCGAGAAGCTGGCGCTGGGCTGTGGCCTCGCGCTCCAGCGCGTTCAGACCCACTTCGGCCTCGCCGGCCTGGGCAGAGGCGGCCTTCAGCGTGTTCAGTTGCTTGACAAGTTCCTGCTCGCGCAGTTCCGCCGTCTTCGCCTCGTTCTGGAGGCTCGCAAGGATCTTGCGGCTCTCCTGCTCGATCTGCTGTCGCACATCGCGCAACTGCGACTTCAGCCCTTTCAGGCGCGGATGCCCATCCAGGAGCGAGGTGGAGAGGTCGGCGATCTGGCCCTGAAGGGTCGTCTCCGTTTCCTTGAGCCTCTGGATAAGTTGCGAGCCGACGACATCGGCCAGCGTGTCGGGAGCACGGCCGGCCGCGAGTGCCGAACGCACGCCTTCGGCGCGCGCCATGGCATTGGCCTTCTCGCCGCGCAGGCGGGCGAGTTCCAACGAGATATCGTTCAGCTGCTGGGACGCGAAATTGCCGGTCTGCCCGGTCGGCAGAAGATCGGACGATGAGCGATAGGCCGCGACCTTGGCTTCGGCATCGCGCACTTTTTCGCGCAGATTGGCGATTTCTGGCTCCAGCCAGCGGGTTGCCTCCGAATTCGTATCGAGCTTGGCGCCGCTCTGGAGGTCGAGATAGACCTTGGCCATCTCATTGGGGATGGCGGCGGCGAGTTTCGGATCCTTGGAGGTAAACTGGATCGCGACGACGCGCGACTTTTCGACCTGATAGACCTGAAGTTTCTCGGTAAACTCCTTCAGCACCCGCTCTTCGGGTGCTTCATCGAGCGGATTGCTCTTCAGACCCAGCATCACGAGGATGTCCGAGATCGCCGAGGGATTGGCGGTCGGATCGAACTCCTCCAGCTCATAAAGCTTCATGTTGCGGGCGACCTGCTTGATGAGATCGACCGACTGCAGAATCTGCACCTGGCTGGCAATCGCCTGATCGTCAAAGGCGGGCTGTGCGCCTTGCTGCGCCTGCTGGCTGCCGCTGGAGAAGGCGGGCTCGCGGGATTCGATCAACAGGCGGGTTTCGGAGCGATAGTCGGGCGCCATCAGGCTGGTGCCGATGAAGGCAAGGCCGGTGACGGCAACGGTCGCGAGAAGCACACGACGACGGCGCGCCCAGACGGCCCGGAAAAGGCCGAGAAGGTCGATGTCGACGTCCTGATGATCGCTTTGCGCGCCAGACATGGTCTACTCCACACTCACATATCGGACCGCACAGTAAAGAAGCATGGTAACCCAAGCGTTAACAACGGCGCCGACGCAGACCAATGTCCCCCTCCCCGGTGCACGCGCCTCATCGGTGGCAAATCTCGGTCGGCATCGCCGGCCTTTACCGCCCGTTAACCCTAATGGTTCGATAACAGGCTTCATCCTGACCTCGTCAAAGAGCATGTGACGCGTATGAGCATCGCCAAAACCAAGACCTGCATCGGCCTCGTCCTGGCGGCACTGTCGATGGCCGCGACCGGCTGCACGAGCTATCAGCCTGCGCCCCGCGCCTTTCACGAGGCCACCATCCAGCCCTATCGCATGGATAGCGGCGACCGGCTGCGCGTGACGGTCTTCGAACAGCCCGGACTGACCGGCACCTTCACTGTCGATCAGGCCGGCTATGTCGCCTTCCCGCTCGTCGGGCAGGTGCCCGCCCGTGGCCACACGCTTCCCGAACTGGAATCGGCGATCGCCCAGAAGCTGCGCGGCGGCTACCTGCGCGACCCGGACGTGACGATCGAGGTGGACCGATACCGCTCCGTCTTCATCATGGGAGAAGTCGGCCAGGCCGGCCAATACGCCTATGTGCCCGGCATGACGGTCCAGAATGCCATTGCAGTCGCGGGCGGCTTCTCGCCGCGCGCCCAGCAGGGCAGCGTCGATATCACCCGCAAGGTCAACGGCAAGATCATCACCGGCCGCGTTCCGATTTCCGATCCGGTCATCGCAGGCGACACGATCTATGTCCGCGAGCGGCTGTTCTGATCGCGATGGGAGAGGCCCGGCCGCTACGGATCATCCACTGCTTCCGTTCGCCGATCGGCGGAATCTTCCGGCATGTGCGCGATCTGGCAGAGGCACAGGCGCGCGCCGGCCATCAGGTGGGCATCGTCTGCGACAGTTCGACCGGCGGAGCCTACGAGGACCAGCTCTTCGATGACCTCAAGCCGCATCTCGCGCTTGGTCTCGTGCGTCTGCCGATCCGTCGCTCGATCGGGCCGTCAGATATCAGCGCCTTCTGGGCGAGCTTCAAGGAAATCAAAAGTTTGCAGCCGGATGTTCTGCACGGGCATGGCGCCAAGGGTGGCGTTCTGGCCCGGCTGATCGGCTCACTGCTGCGGGTTAACAGGTATCGCGTCGCCCGCCTCTATTCGCCGCATGGCGGCAGCCTGCACTATGACAGCCGGCGGCTTTCCGGCCGCGCCATCTTCTTCCTCGAACGGCTGCAGGAATATCTGACGGACGCGCTCGTCTTCGTCTGCGACTACGAACGCCAAGTCTACACCGCCAAGATCGGAAAGCCGCGTGTGCGCGCGGAGCGGATCTACAACGGCATCAATGATCGTGAATTCGAGAAGATCTTCGCCAGGCCCGATGCCGTCGATTTCCTGTTCATCGGCATGTTGCGCGACCTGAAGGGACCCGATGTCTTTATCGATGCCTTTGCCCGCACCGAACGCGCCGTCGGCCGGCCGCTCTCTGCCATGATCGTCGGCGACGGACCGGACCGCGACCGCTATGACCACATGATGGTCTCGCTCGGGCTCGGCCGGCGGATCGACCTTCTCGCCGCGATGCGCAGCCGGGACGCCTTCCAGTTCGCCCGCTTCGTCGTCGTTCCCTCCCGGGCAGAGGCCATGCCCTATATCGTGTTGGAAGCTGCAGCGGCCGACAAGCCGGTGATCGCCAGTCGCGTCGGCGGCATTCCCGAAATCCTCGGTGCCGACAATATCGGCCTTGTGCCGGCCGGTGATCCGGCCGCCCTTGCGGCCGCCATGGTGGCAGCGCTTGGCGAACCCGGCTGGACCGACCGCGCGAGGCCCGATCCGGTGGCGCTGCGAACGAATTTCTCGGTCACGACCATGGCCGACCAGATGACGGCGCTCTATCGGTCCTGTCTCGGGACGTTGCGTCGGCCTGAGGCATAAGCGTTTCTTAGGGGCTTTCTGGTAATCCGAGACGAACTCGATCGCCGGATGGACGCGATGAATCAGCCAGAACGACCCGAAACCTTCGACACCGAAGCCATTCGCAGAAAGATCTCGGAGGTTCGCACCCGTGCGCCGGCCGAAGGGCAGCCCGCTGGCGCGCATGTGGAACTCAATGCCATGGCACGGCGAATCGCCGAACAGTTCCGTGCCGAGAGCTATTCTCCGACGATGCTGATCGGCCTTCTGCGGCTGATGGAGGCTCTCGCCCTGACGAGCTTCGGCTTCGCAACCGCGATTTCGCTCGGCACGATCGCGCCGGATCTCATGGTGCGGGTCGGTCTCGTGTCGGTGGTGACGGCGGCGCTCTGCGTGCTGTTCGTGCAGGTTTCCGACGGCTACCAGATCCCGTCGCTGCGGGCGGCGACGCGTATGCTGCCGCGCGTTCTCCTTGCCTGGGCAGCGGCGCTTGCCTTCGTCCTGACCGGCCTTGCCGCCACGCGCACCTTCAGCCTACTGCCGTCCGCCTGGTTCCTGGCCTTCGCGATTGCCGGCACCGGCTTCTACCTTGTCGAACGAACCTTCATCGCTTTTTCGATCCGGCGCTGGTCGCGCAACGGGACGATGGAACGGCGGGCCGTGATCGTCGGCGGCGGCGAGCCGGCCAAGCAGCTCATCCGCAACATCGAGGCCCAGTCCGACAACGACATCCGCATCTGCGGCATCTTCGATGATCGCGACGCGCGCCGCTCGCCCGACATGATCGCCGGCTACCCGAAGCTCGGCACAGTCGGCGAACTCGTGGAATTCGCGCGTCTCGCCCGTGTCGACATGCTGATCATTTCCCTGCCGCTGACGGCGGAAAACCGTATTCTCGATCTCCTGCGCAAGGTCTGGGTTCTGCCGGTCGATATCCGTCTTGCCGCCCACGCCAACAATCTGAAATTCCGCCCGCGCAGCTACAGCCATGTCGGCAATCTGCCCATGCTGGCGCTGTTCGACAAGCCGATCGCCGACTGGGACGCGGTGGCCAAGCGCATCTTCGACATCTTCTTCTCGCTGGTGGCGCTCGCCCTGCTCTGGCCCGTCTTCATCGGCGCCGCCCTTGCGGTCAAGCTGACCTCGCCGGGCCCGATCATCTTCAAGCAGATCCGCCACGGCTTCAACAACGAAGAGATCAAGGTCTTCAAGTTCCGCTCGATGTATACCAACATGAGCGATCCGACGGCGCGGCAAGCGGTGACCAAGGGCGATCCGCGCGTGACGCCGGTCGGCCGGTTCATCCGCAAGACCTCGATCGACGAATTGCCGCAGATCTTCAACGTGTTGCTGGGCAACCTCTCGCTAGTCGGACCACGCCCGCATGCTGTTCTGGCGCAGACGGCCGATCGGGTCTATGCAGAAGTGGTCGAGGGCTATTTCGCCCGCCACCGCGTGAAGCCCGGCGTGACCGGCTGGGCCCAGATCAATGGCTGGCGCGGCGAGATCGACAGCGATGACAAGATCAAGTTCCGCACCGCGTTCGATCTCTATTACATCGAGAACTGGTCGCTCTGGTTCGACCTGAAGATCCTGTTTCTGACGCCGATCCGCCTTCTGAACACGGAAAATGCCTATTGACCCTCGCGAGCGTCGATAGCCGGCCGTTCCGGCCGCAGCTTGCAGCCCTGACGCTGGCGGGGTCGATGGCGGTCGCCTTCGGCGTCTTCCTGTCCGGCTTCGTCATGTCGGAGCCGGCACCCTACGAGCTCTACATGGCCGGGCTGATCGGCGTCTGGGCGCTGTTCGGACTGCGCATCTCGCGCTTCGTGGCGCCGCTGCTGGCTCTGCTCATCCTCTTCAACATCGGCGGCATGCTGTCGCTGACGACCATGGAAGACCTTGACGTCGGGCCGATGTATGTCGCGGTCAGTTCGTTCCTGGCGCTGACGTCGGTGTTCTTTGCCGCCATCATCGAGAACCGGCACGAGCGGCTTCGCCTCATCTTCCGCGCCTGGGTGGGCGCCGCCATTCTCACGGCCATGCTCGGCATTCTCGGCTATTTCGGGCTGATCCCCGGCGGCGAGGTATTCACCCGCTACGACCGCGCCATGGGTGCCTTCCAGGATCCGAACGTTTTCGGCCCCTTCCTGGTGCCGCCGTCCCTCTTCCTTCTGCACGGATTGCTGAGCGACCGGCTGACGACGGCACCGCTGCGGATTGTCGGCCTGCTGATCACCACGCTCGGCATCTTCCTGTCGTTCTCGCGTGCCGCCTGGGGCCTCTATGCCTTCTGTGTGGTCGCGCTCGTCCTCGTCATGTTCATCAAGGAGCGCAGCGGCGCCTTCCGCCTGAAGGTCCTGATGCTGACGCTTTCGGGGCTTTTTGCGATCATCGTCACGCTCGGCATCGCGCTGCAGACGCCGCAGGTCTCGGCCATGCTCTCGCAGCGCACGCAACTGGTGCAGTCCTATGACGGCGGGCATCTCGGCCGTTTCGAGCGCCACCGCATCGGCTTCCTGATGTCGATGGAAAAGCCGCTCGGTATCGGACCGATGGAGTTTTCGAAGATCTTCCCGGAAGACGAGCACAATATCTGGCTGAAGTCGCTCACATCCTACGGCTGGCTCGGCTTCCTCTGCTATCTCACGCTCATCTTGTGGTCGATCCGCATGGGCTTCCGTTTCCTGCTTCTCGATCGCCCCTGGCAACCCTACCTGATGATCAGCTGGATCGCCCTGATCGGGCATACCGGCATCGGCTTCGTGATCGATACGGACCACTGGCGTCACTTCTACATGCTGCTCGGCATTCTCTGGGGAACGTCGGCGCTCGAATACCGGCATCGCGCGCGGCTGGCCCGCGGCACGAACCGCTGAAAGGACATTCCCTTTGCGCATTCTCCAGCTTCTCGAACCGAGCGGCGGCGGTTCCGGCCGGCATTTCCTCGATCTATGCCGGGGGCTCGCCGCGCGCGGGCACGAGGTGGAAGCCATCTATTCGCCGCTGCGCGCCGAGGAGGGCTTCGTGCGCGAGCTGAAGGCCCTTCCGATTGCAGCCGTGCATGCCGTGTCGATGACGCGTTCGCCCGGACCATCGGATCTCCGCGCCTGGCGGCAGATTCGGCGCATCATGAAGGCGGGGCCACGCTTCGACATCATCCATGGACACAGCTCCAAGGCGGGCGCGCTATCACGCCTGCGGCTGCCGGGCCCGCATGTGCCGCGCGTCTACACGCCGCATGCCTTCCGGACCATGGATCCCACACTCGGCGCCAAGGGCCGATTCGTCTTCGGCGGCATTGAGACGCTGCTCGGCACACTCTTTACCGATGCGCTGATCTGCGTCTCCAATGACGAACATGCCCATGCCCTGTCGCTGGGACTACCGGCCCGCAAGCTGCACGTGGTCGTCAATGGCGTGAAGCCGCCGCGATCCGACATGGCCGAGACCGTGCGGGCGGCCTTCGGCATCCCGAAGGGTGCACTCGTCATCGGTTCCGTCGGGCGGCTTTCGCCGCAAAAGGCGCCGGAACGATTGCTGACCGCCTTCATCAGCATCGCGGCGAAACGGCCGGACTCGCATCTGCTGATGGTCGGTTCCGGCGAACTGGAGGGACCGCTGCGCGCCCAGATTACGGCGGCGGGACTTTCCGGGCGCATTCACCTAACGGGCGCCTTCACCGGGCAGCAAGCCATTCCCGCCTTCGACGTCCTCGCCATGCCGAGCCGCTACGAGGCCATGTCCTATGTGATGCTGGAGGCGGTGGCCGCCGGCAAACCGATCGTCACCACACGCGTCGGCGGCGCAACGACGGCGGTGGTGGAGGGTGAAACCGGTCTGATCGTCGACAACAGCGACGACACCAGCCCGCTTGCCCGCGCCCTCCTCGCAGCCACCGAGCCGGACCGGCTGGCAGCGCTCACGACCGCGACAGAAGCGCGACGTGACCTCTTCTCGCTGGAACGGATGATCGCGGAAACCGAGACCGTCTATCGGACGCTTGTCCGGGGATAAGCGGACGACCGGACTGCCTTTTTCGCCTCTTTTCCGATTTTCCGCTTGCAGCCCCGCGGCGAACAGACTAGTGCAATCAGGCCCCGCGGGGCACGTCGGAATGTAGCGCAGCCCGGTAGCGCACTTGACTGGGGGTCAAGGGGTCGTCGGTTCAAATCCGGCCATTCCGACCATTCAAGCCTCTTTTAAAGGCTTGTGGTCCAATTTCCCGTAGTATTGAGATATGAGGCCGCATCCAGGTTGGATGACGGGGCTCCGTCATAAGCGTCGTTGTGCCGTGTGCCGGCCGGCCGGTAACGGCAAAGGGCTCACCTCTTCACCGCCACCTGATTGAGGGCCGATTCCAGTTCGGCTTCCCCATAGGGCTTTGTCACGATGACCGCGCTTGCCGGGAGGCCGGCGGATTTGCGGTCCTGGCCGGTCGCGAAGATGATGGCGAGGTCGGGGCGGCGGCGGACGGCTTCTTCGGCAAGTTCTGCGCCGTCCATGTCCGGCAGGCCGAGATCGCTGATCATCACTTCGATTGCCGATGCTTCGAGTGCGGCGAGGGCTTCCTTCGCGTTGCGGGCCTCGATGACGGCGTGACCGAGGGCTTCCAGCATCTCGGCCGTATTGACGCGGATCAGCCCGTCATCCTCGACGAGAAGGATGGTGCGGCCGGCGGCAGTCGCGGCCTCGGTCCTTGGCTGCACTGATTCCGCCGCGGCGGCTGTAGGTGAAGAAACGGCGGGGGCCGGCTGCGATTTTGCCGGGCGCTGCGGACGCTGGTTGAGAACGGCGCGCACCTTCCGGGCAAGGGCTTCGCGCGTATAGGGCTTCGAAAGAAGTTCGACACCGGCATCCAGCCGGCCGCCATGCACGATGGAGTTTTCCGTGTAGCCGGAGGTGTAGAGAACGGCGAGGTCGGGCTGGCGCTCGCGGGCCATGCGCGCAAGCTCGGTGCTCTTCAGCTTGCCAGGCATGACGACGTCGGTGAAGATCATGTCAATCGGCATCCCGGCCTCGACAATGACAAGCGCAGCGTCGGCGCTGGGCGCCTTCAGGACGGCATAGCCCAGTTCCGACAGCATCTCGACCACCGTGGCGCGGACGGAATCATCGTCCTCGACCACCAGGATCGTCTCGCTGCCGCCGACAATCGGGCCGGCCTGCAGCGCTACTTCGCGGTCTTCGCCGGCATTGGCACGCGGCAGGTACATCTTGACCGTCGTGCCGTGGCCGACCTCGCTGTAGATCTTCACATGCCCGCCGGACTGTTTCACGAAGCCGAAGACCATGGAGAGGCCGAGACCGGTCCCCTTGCCTTCCGGCTTGGTGGAGAAAAACGGCTCGTAGACGCGATCGAGGATCTCGGGCGGAATGCCGGAGCCGGTATCGGTGACGGAGAGAACGACATACTGGCCGGGCGACACCTCGTCATGGCGCAGAACGTAGGCATCGTCGAGAAAGGCATTGCCCACCTCGATCGTCAGGCGTCCCTGCCCCTCCATGGCGTCGCGGGCATTGATCGCGAGATTGAGCAGCGCGTTTTCCACCTGCGCCGGATCCGCGAAGCAGTTCCAGAGGCCGCCGGCGACGATTGTCTCAATCTCCACGGCGTCGCCGATCGAGCGGCGGAGCATGTCGTCCATGTCGCGCACGAAGCGGCCGATATTGATGACCTTCGGATCGAGCGCCTGACGGCGACCGAAGGCGAGCAACTGGCTTGCAAGCTTTGCGCCGCGATTGACGCCGGCCAGCGCGTTCGAGACGCGCTTCTCGGCTTTCTCGTTGCCCGAGACATCGCGCAGCAGAAGCTGGAGATTGCCGCTGATGACCTGCAGCAGGTTGTTGAAATCATGGGCGACGCCGCCCGTCAACTGGCCAATGGTCTCCATCTTCTGGGCGTGCTGAAGACGTCGCTCCGTCTCCTGCCTTTCAGCGATTTCGGCGGCGACGCGCGCTTCCAGCGTCTCGTTGAGCTGGCGCAGCTGTTCTTCGGCGCGTTGGCGGTGGCGCACCTGCCGCTCCAGATCATGGGCATGCTCGCGCAGCCGCTCCTCGGCTGCCGCACGGGCCTCTTCCAGCCGCTTTCGATCCTCGATGTCGATGATCAGGACATAGACGCCCTCGATCGTTCCATGGTCGTCACGGCGCGGAATGTAGCGGATCTCCGCGTGGCGGGCCGTGCCGTCGGGACGCTGGATGCGGTTGTCCGTGACAACGGTCTCCCCGGCCATGGCGCGGTCGATCAGGGGCTTGCGGGCCTCGAAATAGACCTTTCCGATGACATCCTCGACATGGCGGCCGACAATATCCTCCGGCGTCTTTCCGAACCATTCCAGATAGGCATCGTTGGCGAAACGGTAGACCAGGCCGGTATCGACGAAGCCGACGAGGATGGGCAAGGCGCTGGTCAGACGCGCCAGTTCCCGCCGGCTTTCGGCGAGTTTCTTCTGCGCCTCGAAGCGTTCGGTGTTTTCAAGAACGGTGCAGAGCACGCCGTCCACCTTGCCGTCGAGATCGTAGATCGGCGTGTAGAAGAGATCGAAGATGACCGTCTCGGGAAAGCCGTTGCGGTTCAGCACCATCGGCAGGTCGCGGAAACCCTGTATCTCGCCGCGGAAGCCGGCCTCGAGGATCGCACGGTTCCAGTCCCAGATTTCCGGCCAGATCACCGGCACGCTGCCGCCAAGCGCCCGGGGATGGTTGTCCCCGGCAATTTCGATATAGCCATCATTGTAGAGCATGATGTGGTCTGGACCCCACATCAGAACCTGCGGAATCGGCGAATTGACGATCGAGTTGATCTTGATCTTCAGGTGCAGCGGCCAGTCCGAGATCGGTCCGAGCGAGGTCTTGGACCAGTCAAACCGTCGGGTCAGTTCACCGACAATGCCACCACCAACAGGCCAATCGGCCGGCGAAAGCCCATGATCGTCTGTCACAGGGCCCATCCCGCGCATCCGTTGCCGCACAGCATCATCTTGTCTGCCCCATTCCTGCACGCGCCCGGCCGCCATTGCGGTGGACGCCTCCATCGCGATCATGACGCGACGGCTTCCCCACGTCGATGTTTGGTGTCACACAATCGCCTGATATGGCGCAGTTTTTCTGTCTGCCAAGTGGTCATTTTTCAGGAGGTTGCCAATGGAGATCCGACGCAATGGTTCCGTGCCGCACGGAGCCGGACCCGAGGGGTGGTTTACCGGCGAAACGCGTATGGAGCCGCTCTTTGCCGCCAATGCCGCCCGCCCCTTCGCGAGCGCGGCCGTCACGTTTGCGCCCGGCGCCCGTACCGCCTGGCACACCCATCCGCTCGGCCAGACGCTGATCGTGACGGCCGGGCTTGGCTGGGTGCAGCGCGCGGGAGGTCCGGTCGAAGAAATCCGGCCGGGCGACGTCGTGTGGTTCGAGCCGGGCGAGCGGCACTGGCACGGCGCAACGGCAACCACAGCCATGACGCATATCGCCATTCACGGCCTGCTGGACGGGAAGAGTGTGGACTGGATGGAACCGGTCAGCGACGCGGACTATCAGGCCGGGCCTGGCGCCTGACGGAACGGCGAAGGCCTTCGGCGATCAGCGGACCTGGTCGAGGAGACGCTTGCATTCGAGGAGATCGTAGAGCGCTTCCTGCAGGAGTGCTCGGTCTTCCTTGCCGACCGACGACTTGCCGAGCGATATTTCGGACATGTCGTCCTGGGCTTGCGGACCGAAGCCGAAGAAGCGGCGGGTGGCCGGCGTCTTGGCGCGGCCGACGATCTGGTCCTCCTCGGAGAGCCCCGCCTTCGGCGCTTGCGGCTCCTCGTGGTTCGAGGCGGCGGCAAGCGCTTCCACGGTTGCGAGGTCGCCGCTGGCGATTGCCGCAACGAATCGGTTGCCGTTGGTCTTCAAGAGCTTCTGCACGCCCTTGATGGTGTAGCCGTGGTCGTAGAGAAGATGGCGGATGCCCTTGAGGAGATCGACATCTTCGGGGCGATAATAGCGCCGCCCGCCGCCGCGCTTCATCGGCCGGATCTGTTGAAACCGCGTTTCCCAGAAGCGCAGCACGTGCTGCGGCAGATCGAGATCATCCGCCACCTCGCTGATGGTGCGAAATGCATCCGGGCTCTTTTCCATCGGGTCCTCGTCAATCCTGACCGCAAGCAGGCCTGCGGCCGCGCGACTCGCACGTCTGCACACCGCCATCTCATGCTTCGCACGAATCGTGGCTATTTCAACGAGTTGTTTGGAGGATTTCAACCGCTTTTGCACGCTGCATGCCGCGCGTGCCGGCTGAAAAGGCGGGCTCAGCGCTTAAGGGGCGGGTGCGGCCGGCTTCTGCTTGGCCTTGCGGGCCAGATGCGCCTTCAGAACACGCTGCTTGAGCACGTTGGAGGCCTTGAAGGTCATGACGCGGCGCGGGGAAATCGGCACTTCCTCACCCGTCTTCGGGTTGCGGCCGATCCGCTCGTTCTTGTCCCGCACCTGGAAGGTCGCGAAGGAAGAGAGCTTGACGCTCTCGCCGCGGACGATCGCGTTGCAGATTTCATCGATGACCGTTTCGACCAGCTCGGCCGATTCCGTGCGCGACAGGCCCACCTTGCGAAAAACAGATTCTGCCAGATCCGCCCGCGTTACCGTCTTACCGCTCATCGTATCACCGATTTTTCGCTTATGATTGTCCCTGAAGGGCAAGACTATTGTCGTTGAACCGTGCGGTCAAGCACCGTGCAAGCATCTGTTGCATCATAACTTTCGGCTACCAGCGCAGCAGCACCGAGCCCCAGGTGAAGCCCCCGCCCATGGCCTCGAGCATGACGAGGTCGCCCTGCTTGATGCGGCCATCGGCGGCAGCCACGCTCAGCGCCAGCGGAATGGAGGCGGCGGACGTGTTGCCGTGCTGATCGACGGTGACCACGACCTTCTCGGCGGGAATTCCGAGCTTCTTGGCGGAGGCGTCGATGATACGACGGTTGGCCTGGTGCGGGACCAGCCAGTCGAGATCGTCGGCCGTCGTGCCGGTGGCAGCAAAGGCATCGTCGATCACGTCGGTGATCATGCCGACGGCATGCTTGAAGACCTCGCGGCCTTCCATACGCAGATGACCGACCGTGCCGGTGGTCGACGGACCGCCATCCACATAGAGCTTGTCCTTGTGGGCGCCATCGGAGCGCAGCTTTGCCGTCAGGACACCGCGATCGTCGTTGCTGCCTGCCCCTTCGGCCGCTTCCAGCACGATGGCGCCGGCACCGTCGCCGAAGAGGACGCAGGTCGTGCGGTCGTTCCAGTCAAGGATGCGGGAAAAGGTTTCCGCCCCGATCACCAGCGCGCGCTTGGCCAGACCACCGCGGATATAGGCATCCGCGGTCGTGACGGCATAGATGAAGCCGGTGCAGACGGCCTGCACGTCGAAGGCTGCGCCATGATGGATGCCGAGGCGGTTCTGGATATTGACGGCGGTGGCCGGGAAGGTGTTGTCCGGCGTGGAGGTTGCGCAGACGATCAGGTCGATATCGTCGGGCGTCAGGCCGGCGCGGTCGAGTGCCGCGCGCGCAGCCGCCTCGCCGAGCGAGGACGTCGTCTCGCCTTCGCCGGCGATGTAGCGCTTATGGATGCCGGTGCGCTGGACGATCCAGTCGTCCGACGTCTCCACCATGCCTTCGAGCTCTTTATTGGTCAGGACGCGCTTCGGGAGCGCGGCCCCGAAGCCTCTGACGACGGAACGGATCATGAAATCAAACCTCGCTGGCCACGTCGCCGGGGGCTGGCTGAGCCTCATCCTCGACATGGAGTCTCTGCAAATCGTTTTCGATCTTGGCCTTCAGCCCGTTGCGGACCATGTCGTAGCCGACATCGACGGCAGCGGCGAAGCCTTCGGCATCGGTGCCGCCATGGCTCTTGATGACGATGCCGTTCAGGCCCAGGAAGACGGCGCCGTTGACCTTGCGCGGATCCATCTTCTCCCGCAGGCGGTCGAAGGCGCCCTTGGCAAGCAGGTAGCCGAGCTTGGCCATCAGCGTGCGCGACATGGCGGCGCGCAGATATTCGGCGATCTGGCGGGCTGTGCCCTCGGCGGACTTCAGGGCGATATTGCCCGAAAAGCCTTCGGTGACGACGACATCCACCGTGCCACGCCCGATATCGTCGCCTTCGACGAAGCCGTAATAGTCGATATTGTCGAGATTGGCCTCGCGCAGCAGGCGACCGGCCTCCTTGACCTCTTCCTGGCCCTTGATCTCCTCGACGCCGACATTGAGGAGACCGAGGGTCGGACGGTCGAGCTCGAAGAGGGCGCGGGCCATGGCGCCGCCCATCAGGGCGAAATCCATGAGCTGGCGGGCGTCTGCGCCGATGGTGGCGCCGACATCAAGCACGATGCTCTCGCCCTTCAGCGTCGGCCAGACGGCGGCGAGCGCGGGGCGCTGGATGCCGGGCATGGTGCGCAGACAGAACATCGCCATCGCCATCAGCGCGCCGGTATTGCCCGCGGAGACGATGACGTCGGCCTCGCCGGTGTTCACCGCATCGATCGCCTGCCACATGCTGGACTTGCCACGACCGCGGCGCAGGGCCTGGCTCGGCTTTTCATCCATGGCAATGGCGAGTTCGGTGGCGTGGAAGGTGCTTGCGGCCTTGAGCTTGGGGAACTGCTCGAGAAGGGGCAGAACCTCCGCCTCGATGCCGAACAGCGAAAAGCGGATGTCGGGATGGCGTTCGAGCGCGCGCGCGGCGCCCGGTATCACGACCTTCGGGCCGAAGTCGCCTCCCATCACATCGAGAGAAATTCTCACCACGCGTGTCTGTTCCTTATTGCCCGCTGCTGCGCCCTTGACCTTCGACAAGTGAGGCGCGCGCCGGCCGATGGTCGGATGACGGCTGCCAGCAGGAGCGTGGCCGGCCGAGGGGGCTCAAGCCGCGCCAAAATACCGCTTTTCCTTCGGCTGACAACCCAATTGTCGCGGCCTGCCGGCGATGGCTTGTCCAGATGGGCTCAGCCCTGGTCCTTGCCCTTCAGCCCCTGCAAAACAGCGAAGGGATTGGGCTTCTTGTCGTCGGTTGCGGTGCTTTCGATGCGCTCGCCGAAACTCGCGCCCGGCTTTCGCGGATAGGGATCGATGGCGAGCGCCACCTGTTCGGCGACCGCCGCACCGACATCGATCGAATCGCCCGTGAAGAGTTCGGGGAGATCCGGCCCATCCGGATCGAGAATCATCTCGCCGGAATCATTGGCGGGAATGCGGGCGAGCTTCGAGCCCTCCGGCACGAAGACGACCTCCACCTCTTCCCGGATATCGGAAAAGACCGGCTCCAGCGAGACGACGCAGGCCTGCTCGATGCGGGCGCGCACGATCCCCTTCATTTTCACCCCGTCCCTTTTCCAGCGGGTCAGCTGCAGATCGGCCTCGAGCTTTTCCACGGCCTCGATCTCCCAGAAGCGGGCGAGTGCCGCGCGTTCCTTCTCGTCTGCCTTCAGCGACACGGAAACGGGATTGGCCGAGATGTGGCCCACACGGACCTCCCAGGCGAAGGGGACCTTGATGTCCTTCATGTTCTTGATCCTTAAAAGTCAGCCGGCGTCAGGCTGCCGGCGGCGGCGCGACGCGGCCATGCTCGACATCCTCTTCCGGCAGGGCGGAAAACACCGCTTCCACCCGCATCAGATAGGAAGCCAGACCCGCCATGTCAGGGGCGTCGTCGCCGGCCTCGGGGTGCATGTTGCGCTTCAGCGCCTCGGCGAGCGCCTGCAAATCGCTATCATCCATCGCCTTGGCATAGGATTCCAGCCGGCCGTAGAACATGCCGGCGAATTTCTTCATGCGCTTCGGCACCGCGACATCGCCGACGCCGAGCTCGCGGATCGAGTGGTCCATGTCCTCGAAGAAGGCGTCGATGATCTCCTGGGCGATTTCCTGGCCGCTGCGGCCGGAGGTGCGGGTTCGGCGGAAATAGACGATCAGCATGGCGGCGATCATCTCGAAGCGGCCCATGACCGTATCGGGCACGCCCAGCGTCTCGTAGAGTGCCGGCTGGCGCGCGCCATTGGTCAATTCGGCATACTGCCGCTCAACGATCACACGATTGCCGGCTTTCTTGCCGAAGAGTCCGAAAATCATCACAATTGCCCGGCTTTGGATATCCAGAAATTAAAGGGCTTCATGTCCGCCGTGTTGCATGAAGGCTGAAGCTGGTTTACCGAAGCAGGCACGAAATGCAATGGCGGGAAAGCCGCTGCGGTTCATGGGAGATGTTCTTGACGGAACGCACATTCAAGTCGAACGGAACGGTTTTGCGTACATTCGCCATTGCCTCCCTCTGCGCAGTCACGCTTTCGGCCTGCAACACCAGCTCGATGCTCGGCAGCGGCACGGGCGCGCTTGGCACGGGCGAAACCATTCACCAGGGCT
This sequence comes from Rhizobium sp. SG2393, assembly GCF_042610495.1. Classification (NCBI taxonomy): domain Bacteria; kingdom Pseudomonadati; phylum Pseudomonadota; class Alphaproteobacteria; order Hyphomicrobiales; family Rhizobiaceae; genus Rhizobium; species Rhizobium sp. SG2393. Next base: position 225,568 of record NZ_JBHGAP010000001.1, on the reverse strand, counting down.
ATGTGGTGGACGAGCAGACGCTGGCCCTGGTGCCGGTAGGCTCCAGCCGCGAGCAGGTGCTGCTCTCGCTCGGCACGCCATCGACCACGGCGACCTTCGACCACGAGGTGTTCTTCTACATCTCGCAGACCCGCAAGCGCCCCGTTGCCTTCATGAAGCCGCAGCTGGTGGACCAGAGCGTGCTGACGATCTATTTCGACAAGGACGGCAATGTCGCCCGCATCGCGAACTACACGCTGAAGGACGGCAAGCCCTTCGACATGATCTCGCGCACGACGCCGACGGGCGGCAAGGAACAGACCTTCCTTGGCCAGATCCTGTCCGGCGGCGCCGGCAAGGGCATCGCCCGGTCGATCCTCAACGACATGTAAGCGCGCGTTTAGGGGTCCAGCCCCTTTACCCCAACGACAAAACCGCGAGGCGCAAACCTCGCGGTTTTTTGTTTGTCGGGTGCAGCCGGTATCGCCCGTCGGGACGATACCGGTGCTCCTCTCTCAGGCCAGAACTGCCAACAGCAGCAGGGCGACGATATTGGTGATCTTGATGGCCGGGTTGACCGCCGGGCCTGCCGTGTCCTTGTAGGGATCGCCGACGGTGTCGCCGGTGACGGAGGCCTTGTGGGCGTCGGAGCCCTTCATGTGGCGTACGCCGTCCTTGTCGACGAAACCGTCTTCGAAGCTCTTCTTCGCATTGTCCCAGGCGCCGCCGCCCGAGGTCATGGAGATCGCCACGAAGAGACCGTTGACGATCACGCCCAGCAGCGATGCGCCAAGCGCGGCGAAGGCGGACGCCTTGGAGCCGGAGATGGCGAGCACGCCGAAGTAGACGACGATCGGCGCCAGCACGGGCAGCAGCGAGGGCACGATCATCTCGCGAATCGCAGCCTTGGTGAGCAGATCGACGGCACGGCCGTAGTCGGGCTTCACCTTGCCTTCCATAATGCCCTTGTTTTCGCGGAACTGGCGGCGCACCTCCTGCACGATCGAGCCCGCCGCGCGGCCGACGGCCGTCATGGCAATGCCGCCGAAGAGGTAGGGCACGAGACCGCCGAAGATGAGGCCGGCGACGACATAGGGGTTGGACAGGTCAAAGGAGATCGAGCCGACATCCGCGAAATACGGATAGCGGTCGCCATTCGCGGCGAAATAGGCGAGGTCGTTCGAATAGGCCGCGAAGAGCACGAGCGCGCCGAGCCCGGCCGAGCCGATGGCGTAACCCTTGGTTACGGCCTTCGTCGTGTTGCCGACCGCATCCAGCGCGTCGGTGGACTTGCGCACTTCCGGCGGGAGATGCGCCATTTCCGCAATGCCGCCGGCATTGTCGGTGACCGGGCCGAAGGCGTCGAGTGCCACGATCATGCCGGCAATGCCGAGCATGGCGGTTACCGCGATGCCGGTGCCGAAGAGCCCGCCGAGCTGGTAGGTGGCGATGATGCCGCCGACGATGACGATGGCCGGGAGCGCCGTCGATTCGAGCGAAACGGCGAGCCCCTGGATGACGTTGGTGCCATGGCCGGTGACCGAGGCCTGGGCGATGGAATTGACCGGCCGCTTGTTGGTGCCGGTGTAGTATTCGGTGATGATGACGATGAGTGCCGTCACCAGAAGACCGAGAATGCCGCAGATGAAGAGATTGGTGCCGGTGATCTCCTTGCCTGCGACGGTGCCGATGGCGCCCCAGCCGATGGTCAGCGAGGTGGCCGCGCCGAGGCCGACGATGGACAGAACGCCTGTGGCGATCAGCCCCTTGTAGAGCGCACCCATGATCGAGCCGTTGGTGCCGAGCTTCACGTAGAAGGTGCCGACGATGGAGGTGACGATGCAGGTGGCGCAAATCGCCAGCGGATAGCTCATGGCATTGGCGAGCGCCGGCGTGCCGGCAAAGAAGATCGCGGCAAGGACCATGGTGGCGACCACCGAGACGGCGTAGGTCTCGAAGAGGTCGGCGGCCATGCCGGCGCAGTCGCCGACATTGTCGCCCACATTGTCGGCGATGGTGGCGGGGTTGCGCGGATCATCCTCGGGAATGCCGGCTTCGACCTTGCCGACGAGGTCACCGCCTACGTCGGCGCCCTTGGTGAAGATACCACCACCGAGGCGGGCGAAAATGGAAATCAGCGAGGCGCCGAAGCCGAGCGACACGAGCGCGTCGATGACTTCGCGGCTGTCGGGCGCGTGGCCGAGACCTTGCGTCAGCACGAGGTAATAGATGGCGACGCCGAGAAGGGCGAGGCCGGCGACCAGCAGGCCGGTGATGGCGCCGGACTTGAAGGCGATGTCGAGACCGGCCGAAAGGCTGACGGAGGACGCCTGTGCCGTGCGCACATTGGCGCGCACCGACACATGCATGCCGATGAAGCCGGCGGCACCGGAGAGAACCGCGCCGATCAGAAAGCCGAGCGCCGCCGTGGCCGAAAGAAGCAGCCAAGCCGCGACGAAGACGACGGCGCCGACGATGGCGATGGTCATGTACTGACGCGTGAGATAGGCCTGCGCGCCCTCTCGGATAAACCCTGCAATTTCCTGCATGCGGGCATTGCCCTGGTCGGCGGCCAGCACCGACTGCGTTGCCCAGATGGCGTAAACCACCGACAGCAACCCGCATGCGATTACGCCCAGAAGAATGGTCATAGTCGCACTTACCTCCAAAAGGGCGTGCGGCGCTGAACGGGCCGTCGCCCTGCTCCCTTCCCGGGGCTCCGCCTCCTCAAGCGGTTGTGGCCTCCGGTGGCCGGAGAGTGCGGGCGCGAATCGGCGCCGTCAAGCCCGCGCCGTGTGGTTCGCATGACGTTCGTATGAATTTTCGATATCGCGTGGGCAACGGGCCTGCGTCAGGCCGTCCGGCGGCGGGTTTTCCCGCTAATATGAAGAAATCCAAGGAGAAGCAGGCACAGGATCGCCACCGGCCAGACCACGGCATTCAGCCAGTCCCAGCCATAGGCGGTCAAAACGCGCCCGGAAGCGAAAGAGGCGGTGGCGACCGTGGTGAAGAGGATGATGTCGTGGAAGGCCTGAACCTTGTCGGCCTCCTGCGGCCGGTAGCTGGAGGCGACGATCGCGGTGGCGCCGATGAAGCCGAAGTTCCAGCCGATGCCGAGCAGCACCAGCGAGCCCCAGAAATTCCAGAGCGCGATACCGGCATGGGCAACCGCCGCGCAGGCCATCAGCACCACGAAGCCGGCGGCGACGACGCGCTCGGCGCCGAAGCGGGCGATGATGCGGCCGGTGAGAAAACTCGGCGCGAACATGGCCAGCACGTGCCACTGGATGCCGAGCGTTGCCATGTCGGAGGAGAACCCGCAGCCGACCACCATGGCGATCGGCGCACCTGTCATCATGAAGGTCATCAGGGCGTAGGCCGAGATGCCGCAGACCATGCCGGCGACGAAGCGCAGCGAGGTGACGATCTCGGACAAGGGGCGCGCCGGCCCCTGCCCCGCGACCGGATGCGCGCCCGGCGCCGGCAGATCGACCATCGCGAAAAAGATGATGGCCGTGAGGAACAGCGGCGACAGCACGACCAGCGCGCCGGCGAAGGTCACGGGCGCGAAGAGATCCTTGGCGAGTATGACGATCTGCGGCCCGAGGACGGCGGAAATGATGCCCCCGGCAAGAATCCAGGAGATCGCCTGCGGCTTGTAAAAGGATGGCGAGGCATCCGCCGCGGCAAAGCGGATCTTCTGCGCGAAGCCGCCGGAAAGGCCGATAGCCATCAGGCCGGCGGCAAAGAGCCAGAAATCCTGGCGGAACAGCGCGATCGCCGCAATCAGCGCGCCCGCCATGCCGAGACCGGCGCCAGCCATGAAGGCGAGCTTGCGGCCGGCAAAGCGAGAGAGCACGGCAACCAGAATGGTGCCAAAGGCGACACCGACATTGTAGCCGGTGAGCGGCGCAGTCGCGAGCGCCTTGTCGGGCCCGAGCAACTGGTAGCCCGCCACGCCGCCGATGGAAAAGGCGACGGGGCCGGCCGTGCCGAGGATCGACTGGGCAGCGGCAAGGAGATAGACGGTGCGCCGCGCGTTGGCGAAGCCCTCAAGCGAAGCGGGGCTCTGGCCGGCGGCGCGATCCGTCACTTGCGCGGCTCTCCGCGCACGGTCCTGGCGACGCGGTCGAGCACGGCATGCACGAGCTTCGGCTCGTCTTCCTCGAAGAAGGCCTTGGCGATCTCGACATATTCCGTGACGATGACCGCCACCGGAACGTCCTTGCGCTCCAGGATCTCGAAGACGCCCGAACGCAGGATGGCACGCACGGTGGAATCGATGCGCGACAGCGCCCAGTCGTCTTGAAGTGCCGAGGCGATCAGCGGATCGAGCTTGCGCTGGTCGCGCACGACACCCGCCACGATCGACTTGAACCAGGAGGCGTCGGCCTTCAGATAGGTGTCGCCGTCGATTTCGCGGCCGAGGCGGTGTTCCTCGAATTCCGCGACGATCTCGATGACGCCGGTGCCGCTGATCTCCATCTGGTAGAGCGCCTGCACGGCGGCAAGGCGGGCGGCGCCGCGCTGGTTGACCTGCTTGATACCCTGTTCCGTCGACATCATGCCTCTCCGGCGAACTTCTGCTTGAGCGCGATCATGGAGAGCGCGGCGCGGGCGGCAGCACCGCCCTTGTCCATCTCGCTCTTGCGGGCCCGCGCCCAGCCTTGTGCTTCATTTTCGACCGTCTGGATGCCGTTGCCGAGCGCCAGGCTCTCGCTGACGGCGAGATCCATCAGGGCGCGGCAGCTTTCGTTGGCCACCACGTCGAAATGGTAGGTTTCGCCGCGCATGATGACACCGAGCGTGACATAGCCATCATAGTCGACAACGCCTTCGTCCGCACCGTCGAGCGCCATGGCGATGGCCGGCGGAATTTCGAGCGCGCCGGGAACGGTGACGACGTCGTAGGTCGCGCCGGCAGCATCGAGCGCGCTCGTTGCGCCTTCCAGCAGGGCATCCGCCATGCCTTCCCAATATCGGGCCTCGACGATCAGCAGATGGGGGGTCTCGTTCTCAGCCATGACATTCACCTAAGGGAAACGCGAAAAGGGCCGGATCATCACCCGGCCGTGTGGCGCGGTAAAACCACGCCCGGGCCCGAATGGCAAGCACTTTCCGTGCGGCGCCCGACCGCGCGGCCCCGGGTCGGCGGCGGAGTTCGTCGCAGACTTGCGCTCATCCGCCGTGCCATGCAGGCTTAGCCGGCAAAGCTGATTCTGCGTGTTCGAGACCACGCCATGCCCCGTGAGACGATAGGAGCCGGATGCAGACCGTTCCCCAGATCGAGACCGAGCGCCTGATCCTGCGTCCCTACCGGCGCGATGATTTTGCACCCTATGCCGCGCTTTTTGCCGACCCCATGGTGACGCGCTTCATCGGGGGCGTTCCCTTTTCCCGGGAACAGGCCTGGACGCGGTTCCTGCGCCAGGTTGGCATGTGGCATTATTTCGGCTTCGGCTTCTTTGCCCTGCAGGACAAGGAGACCGGCGCCTTTATCGGCGAAGCGGGCTTTCACGATCTGCACAGGGTCATCGTCCCCTCTCTGGAAGGCACGATGGAAACCGGCTGGGCGCTTTCCCCACGCGCGGCGGGACGCGGCCTTGCGACGGAGGCGGTGGCAGCGGCGCTGCGCTGGGGCGAGCAGCAGTTTCCGAACATGAAGCGCACCTGCATCATCGACCTCGAAAACCACGCTTCGCTGCGCGTCGCCGCCAAGCTGCATTTTCACGAAGTCAAGCGGACCACCTATCACGGGGCGAACGTGATCATATGTGAACGATAATGCATCGTTCACACGGCAGGCACAGGCTTGCGCAGCCCGGCGTTTGATGGACAATTTTTAACGAAAAACCATGGCCTTAGGGCCTTTTCAAACCGCGCGTTTCGATTAAATCTACTGGTGTCGACGGCGACGGGAACCCACCCGCCGGACCGCCGAAGACATCAACCCGGCCTTCCCTGACGCACTCGCGCCATCGAGACCAGACCTGACCGACAGGCTCGAAGAGCTGTCGGAACGGAAAAGTTATGGAGAAGAACCATGAACGGGATCACCAAACTCACCGCCATCGTTGTGTTGACCGGCCTGCCCTTTGCCGGCATCGCCAATGCCGCGATGGAAACCGCGCCCCAGCAGGTTGACCATACGGTCAAGCACTTCAAGGGTAACGACTTCAATATCGAGCAGCTCGACTGGGCTACGCAGAGCTCGTTCGATGAGGAGGACGGCATGGCGCAGCAGACGCCGCGCGAACAGGCCAAGTTCCAGCAGGCGCTCGCCAGCAATCCGAAGCTGGTGAAGGAATTGAAGGCCCGCAATGTCGAGATCGGCAATGTGGTCGGCGCCGAACAGGCGGCCGATGGAAGCCTGACCTTCTACGTGCGCTAAGCCCTCCTACGGCTGTCGCATGCACGGCCCCTGCCCTCACGGGCGGGGGCTTTTTTGCGTTCTCACGCTTCCGGCTCGGGCGCCGGAAACTCGGCCAGACGCGCGGCATAGCGCGCCATCGTATCGACCTCGAAATTGACGCTGTCGCCGGCCTTCCGCTCACCCCAGGTGGTGACTTCAAGGGAGTGACGGATGAGCAGCACGTCGAAATCGGTGCCGGAGACGGCATTCACCGTAAGCGACGTGCCGTCGAGCGCCACGGAGCCCTTCGGTGCGACGAAGCGGGCAAGATGGGCCGGCGCGCGCAGGCGAAAGCGCGTCGCGTCGCCTTCGGCGGTGACGGAGAGGATCTCGGCGCGGTCATCCACATGACCGGATACGAGGTGGCCGCCGAGCTCGTCGCCGATCTTCAGCGAGCGCTCCAGATTGATGCGGGTGCCAGCGGTCCAGGTGGCAATGGTGGTCAGCCGCAGGGCTTCTTCCCAGGCTTCGACCTCGAACCAGCGCGCCGTGTCGGCGGACTCCGGCAGGCGCGTGACGGTCAGACACACGCCCGAGCAGGCAATGGAGGCGCCGATGTCGATGCCCGCAGGATCATACTGTGTCTCGATGCGCAGGCCGACTCCGTGGTCGAGCGGCGTGACGGCGGCGACGGTGCCGATATCGGTGACGATGCCGGTAAACATCAGGAGGCCCTTTCATAGATGTCGAGGCGATCTTCGCCAAGCGTTCGGGTTTGGCGAAGCGCAAAGCCGTCCGGTATGTGGTCGCGCGTAACCGGCGATGCAATGCCGCCCTCGCCGATGAACCGCGGCGCGGTGAAAAGCGCGATACGGTCGACCAGGCCGGCGGCGAGGAAATCGGCTGCCACGCGGGCGCCGCCTTCTACGAAGAGCGAGGCAATGCCGCGCCCGGCAAGCATTTCCAGCACCGTCTCCAGCGCACCCGGATCGACCTCGATCACCTCGGCGCCGGCCGCTTCCAGCGCGGCGCGACGCATGCTGCGTGACGCCTCGCGGGCGAGTGCGGCCACCGCATCGGCGGACCGTTCGACTGTCTCGCCGTCCGGCCGACGCTCCCCGCCGACGACCAGAAGCGGCACATCGCGCGCGGTCGCCACGAGCCTTGAGGCCACGGGCAGCTCAAGGCGCCTGTCGAGAACGATGCGGTGTGGCGAGCGCGCTTCCATGCCGGGAATACGGCAGGTCAGCAGCGGATCATCTGCGATCGCCGTGCCCACGCCGACGAGGATCGCATCCGAGCGGGCACGCCAGTTCTGCACCCGGGCGCGGGCCTCGGGCCCGGTGATCGCCACCTGCCCCTCACCCTGCCGACCGACCATGCCATCGGCGGACACGGCAAGCTTGAGCGTGACGAGCGGACGGCCCTTTCGCTGGCGGCGCAGATAGGCGTCGAGGGCGCGTTCGCCCTCCTCTTCCAGCACGCCGGTCACCACCTCGATGCCGGCCTGGCGCAAAAGCGCAAAGCCGCGGCCGCTGACGCGCGGATCGGGATCGGTGACGGAGACGACGACCCGCGACACACCGGCCGCGATGAGGGCATTGACGCAGGGCGGGGTCTTGCCGTGGTGGGAGCAGGGCTCGAGCGTCACGTAGACAGTGGCGCCACGGGCGCGGTCGCCGGCAATTTTCAGGGCCTCGGTCTCGGCATGCGGCCTTCCGCCCACCGCCGTGACGGCACGGGCAACGACCTCGTCACGGCCGTCGGCACCGGGCGCGACCACGAGGCAGCCGACGGAGGGGTTGGAAGCCGTGCGGCCGGTGTTGCGCGCCGCGCGCCGCAGGGCCGCAGCCATCCAGTGCGCGTCGCGTTCGGCAATGCGCACCGCACTGCTATCGAAGGCCGCCACGCTCATTTGCCGGGATCGCGGGCGATCTTGGCGGAGATTTCGGCGATCACCTTCTCGAAGTCTTCGGCATGGGAGAAATCGCGGTAGACCGAGGCATAGCGCACGAAGGCCACGTCATCGAGGCTCTTGAGGGCTTCCAGCACCTGAAGGCCGATCTCCTCGGAGGGGATTTCCGTCTCGCCCACGCTTTCCAGCCGCCGGACGATGCCGGAAACGGCGCGGTCGATGCGGTCGCGGTCCACAGGCCGCTTGCGCAGCGCGATCTCGAAGGAGCGCTGCAGCTTGTCCCGGTCGAAAGGCACCTTCCGGCCGGATTTCTTGACGATGACGAGTTCACGCAGCTGCACCCGCTCGAACGTCGTGAAGCGACCGCCGCAATCCGGGCAGATGCGCCGGCGGCGGATGGCGTTGCCATCCTCCGCCGGACGCGAGTCCTTCACCTGACTGTCTTCGGAGCCACAATAGGGGCAGCGCATGAACCGTCCTTCGTCCCCGATTACATATAGGGGTACATCGGGAAGCGATCGGTGAGCGCCACGACCTTCTCGCGCACGCCGGCTTCGACGGCGGCGTTGCCTTCGTCGGAGTTTGCGACCTTGAGGCCGTCGAGCACTTCAACGATCAGGTTGCCGATCTCGGTGAATTCCGCTTCCTTGAAGCCGCGCGTCGTGCCTGCCGGCGTGCCGAGGCGGATGCCGGAGGTGACGAAGGGCTTTTCGGGGTCGAAGGGAATGCCGTTCTTGTTGCAGGTGATGTAGGCGCGGCCTAGGCCGGCTTCCGCCCGCTTGCCGGTGGCGTTCTTCTTGCGCAGATCGACCAGCATCAGGTGGTTGTCGGTGCCGCCCGAGACGATGTCGAGGTTCTGCTTGATGAGCGTATCGGCCAGCGCCTTGGCATTCTTGACGACCTGGGCAGCGTAGTCCTTGAACTCCGGCTGCAGCGCTTCGCCGAAGGCAACGGCCTTGGCGGCGATGACGTGCATCAGTGGGCCGCCCTGCAGGCCGGGGAAGACGGCCGAGTTGAACTTCTTGGCCAGATCCTCGTCATTCGTCAGGATCATGCCGCCGCGCGGACCGCGCAGCGACTTGTGCGTGGTGGACGTCGCGACATGGCAATGCGGGAACGGCGACGGATGCTGGCCACCGGCGACGAGACCGGCGATGTGGGCCATGTCGACCATCAGGTAGGCGCCGACGGAATCGGCGATCTCGCGGAAGCGCTTCCAGTCCCAGATGCGGGAATAGGCGGTGCCGCCGGCGATGATCAGCTTCGGCTTGTGCTGCTCGGCCTTCTTGGCGACATCGTCCATGTCGAGCTGATGATCGTCTTCGCGCACGCCGTAGGAGACGACGTTGAACCACTTGCCGGACATGTTGACCGGAGAACCGTGGGTCAGGTGACCGCCCGAGTTGAGGTCGAGGCCCATGAAGGTATCGCCCGGCTGGAGAAGCGCGAGGAAGACGGCCTGGTTCATCTGCGAGCCGGAATTCGGCTGGACGTTGGCGAAGTTGACGCCGAAGAGCTTCTTGGCGCGCTCGATGGCGAGTTCTTCGGCGATATCGACGAACTGGCAGCCGCCGTAATAGCGCTTGCCCGGATAGCCCTCGGCATACTTGTTCGTCATGATCGAGCCCTGGGCTTCGAGCACGGCGCGAGAGACGATGTTTTCAGAGGCAATCAGCTCGATCTCGTGGCGCTGGCGGCCCAGCTCCTTTTCGATGGCGCCGAAGATCTCCGGGTCGCTCTCGGCAAGCGGGCGGGTGAAGAAAGGGGACTTGTTTTCGGCAAGCATCGCGAGACACTCCTCTTTGTGGGTGACAGGGTCTTTAACTTCCTGACACGCCAAGAGCAAGTTCCGCTGTGCCGATTGCGCCATTTCGCAGCAGCGGCGCGCCTGCCCCGACACCACCGGTCAAAACGCGAAAGGCCGCATCTTCCGGGGAAGATACGGCCCGCAAACTGCACACATATGCGCAAACTTTTCCGGTGTCATGATCGGGCTTGACCCGACCATCCATGCGTCACGATCCGCGTTCTTGGCCGTGGATCCTCGAGGCAAGCCCGAGAATGACGGGGTAAACCAAGCAGCCCTTGGAGGCCGCCGAGGGCCGCCGACCGTCCTACTGCGCCAGGGGCAGCTGTTCGACGGTGCCGGCGGACTGCTCGATGCCCGTCGTGGTCTGGAGCGCCAGCTGCTGGTCGCCATCCATCTGGTAGATGTCGTCGCGGAACTGCACGACGCCATCCATGACCGACCAGGCGGTGATGTACTTGAAGTAGACGGGCACTTCGACCGCCAGCTTGATCGGCGTATTGTTGCCGGCGCGGATGGTCGCCTCGATCTGCTGACGGGTCCAGCCGGGCGTGTCGCGCAGCAGCCAGACGGTCAGGTCACGAACGTTCTGCACGCGCACGCAGCCCGAGCTTTCGAAGCGGGCGAGCTTGTTGAACAGGCCCTGCTGGGGCGTGTCGTGCATGTATTCGTTGTTCGGGTTGTGGAAGTTGATCTTCGTGGAGGCCATGGCATTGGTCTTGCCCGGATCCTGACGGAAGGTCACGTTAGGGGCCTTGTCGGCGTTCCAGTCGATCGTCTCGGGCGCGACTTCCTGACCGTTGCCGTCGATGAGGCGGATCGAGTTCTTGCTGAGATAGGTCGGATCCTTGCGCATCAGCGGCACGATGTCCTTTTCGACGATCGAGCGCGGAGCGGTCCAGTAGGGGTTCAGGATGACTTCGTAGATCTGCGAATTGATGATGTGGGTCGGGCGGCTGATGCGGCCGACGATCGCCGTATGACGCTGCACGACACGGCCGTTTTCCACGGCCTCGATCGAGGCAGCGGGGATGTTGACGGCAACGTAGCGCTGGCCGAGATCGCCCGACATGGACTGGAGGCGCACCAGGTTCGTGTTCAGCTGGTTCAGGCGCACGTCGGCAGAGATGTTGAGCGCCTTGACGGAGAATTCGCCGAGAACGCCGTCAGCCGGAAGGCCGTGACGGGCCTGGAAGCGCTTGACCGCGCCATCGACATAGCTGTCGAAGGCGTTGGAAATGCCGGCCTCGCGCGGAAGGTCGCCGGAGATGATCAGGCGCTGGCGCAGGGCCTGCACGGCCGGGTCCGAGACGCCGAGCTGGAGCGTGACGGGCGAATTGACCTGCGGCCAGCCGCCATTGGCGACGATCTGCTGATACTGGGCAATGGCTGTCTGGGTATAGGTGAGCGTTTCAAGGCTGAAGATCGGCGTGTTGGAAACTGTGGCCGTTGCCGTGCGCGAGGTGCCCTTGGCGTCGAACTGGTCGTCCCAGCTGCCACGGGTCGGCGCGTTGATGATCTCTTCAAGCGCCTGCTGTGCGGCGGCTGTTCCAGCCCAGGCCGCAGCCCCGATCGTTGCGGCACTGCGCAGGAAGGCGCGGCGCGAAACGGCTTCAATCCGAGATTTCTTCGACATGTTTCCTACCATCCGGGTCCGATAACGTCGCTTCGGCCCTATCACAAACAGGGTTAACAATTGTCCACCCCATAGCGCGGGCGGCCTTCACTCGCGTCTCACGTTCGCGCGAGCTTCCGCGTCATCTGCACGTTCCGTCGGGAGGTCGGGACGTGCGCAGGCAATGCGGCTTATCCACATTCGGGCTGTCACAGCAATATGGCCAAAGCGTGTTTGCGGCTTTCGGGATCGCCGGCTCCCGCACACGACAGCGCGAGCGTGGCGCGCGGGCAACAATCGGCGGTGACCGAAGGCGGAGCCGATACCCCGAAAACGCGATGGGCCCGCGCGCGGCCTTTCGGCGCGCGGGGCCCTTCCCTCCCAGGAAACGGGATGCGTTACAGGCGGTAGGCGATGCTGTCGTTCCAGAAGCGGTCGAGGCGCTGGAGGAGCTTGTTCATCTGGGTGAACTCGTCGGTGCCGATGCCGCCGACCTTCTGGATGGAGCCGACGTGGCGGTCATAGAGCTTGGCGACCGTTTCGGCGATTTCCTGGCCGTCTTCCGTCAGGCTGATGCGGACGGCGCGGCGGTCGACGCGGGAGCGCTGGTGGTTGATCAGGCCGAGATCGACCAGCTTCTTGACGTTGTAGGAGACGTTGGAGCCGAGATAGTAACCGCGCGAGCGCAGTTCACCGGCGGTCAGCTCGGAATTGCCGATGTTGAAGAGCAGGAGCGCCTGCACGGCGTTGACGTCGTCGCGACCCTGGCGGTCGAATTCGTCCTTGATGACATCGAGCAGACGGCGATGCAGGCGCTCGACGAGGTGCAGGGATTCGAGGTAGAGGTTGCGGATGGCGTCCTCGTGGGGATCCTTGGCAGCAACCGGCTGGACTTTCAGCTTCGCGTTCGTGTTCATGATCATGTGCCTCACTGTTTTGTTTGGCGGTGTCTGTTCTTCCCGCCTTGAGTGAGACCCTATCGAATGCGCCTAAAATTCTACTTAAACCGCAGGCTTAACATGAGCTTACCGGAAGGGCAGCGCCGATCAGGGTGAATGAACCCTTGCAGCCTTTGCCTTCTTGTAGCGTTCCCAGGCGAAAACGGCCTGGAAAGCCAGGAAGGTCGCGACGATCATCGCATGGGCGGCCAGCAGCACCGGGCGCGTGCCGAAGACGGCCGGATAGAATTCGAACATGGTCAGTTCGATCGCTGCGCCCAGTAGCCAGATGACCGGCCCCCAGGAGACCAGCAGCCATAAACCGACGGCCGCCACGGGAAAGACGACCGCAAGCGCCGCGGCCGCCGCGCGCCATGGCACCGGCAGCAGGTCGAAGCGGCCTTCGCCGTTGAAGCTGTAGCCGATCAGCATGGCCCAGTAGCAGAGCCCGTACCAGAAGGCAGACAGCGACACGATCCTCAGGAAGATCCCGAAGAGGATGTCGAGCAAGGACGGTTTGGGCACCTGGGCGGAATCAGGAAACATGGCGCGACAGTAAACCGAAGCTGCGTCGAATTGAAACGCCTCATGTCCTCGGGGCCGTTTCCCTGTCGGCGGGCACCATGCTAGACCGTGAGCCACGAAGCAGGGAGCCGCGAACCTTTCGCGGGACAGGTGCCCCTGCCCTTTCAAGGTGCCGCATCGGCCATCCCGGTGATCTTCCGATCATCCCGCCGATGCGCTGACGGCAGGAGACGGCCATGGCGGACAAAATCAATCTTGTGGACGAGATCACCGGTCACCGGCGCATGCGCCGCAACCGCAAGGCCGACTGGACGCGCCGGTTGGTGCGCGAGACGTCGCTTTCGGTGGATGATCTCATCTGGCCGATCTTCCTCGTCCCCGGCTCCGGGATCGTCGAGCCCGTGGCAGCCATGCCCGGCGTCAACCGCATGAGCGTGGACAAGGCCGTGGAGGCCGCGCGCGAGGCGGCCGATCTCGGTATTCCCGCACTGGCAACCTTTCCCAACGAGGCGATGGAGTTGCGCGACGTCACCGGTTCCTACAGTCTGTCGTCCGACAATCTCATCAATCAGGCGACGCGCGCCATCAAGGCAGCGGTGCCGGGGATCGGCCTCATCACCGATGTCGCGCTCGATCCCTTCACCAGCCATGGCCATGACGGCATCCTGCGCGACGGCGAGATCGTCAATGACGAAACGGTGGAGGCGATTGCGCGCGCTGCCGTCATCCAGGCAGATTCCGGCGCCGACATCATCGCGCCCTCGGACATGATGGACGGGCGCATCGGCGCCATCCGCCGCGCGCTCGATGCCGCTGGCCACCACCAAGTCGGCATCATGTCCTATGCGACGAAATTCGCCTCCGCCTTTTATGGCCCGTACCGCGAGGCGATCAACACCGGCGGCCTGCTCAAGGGCGACAAGAAGACCTATTACCTCGATCCGGCCAACGGCACCGAAGCCGTGCGCGATGCCGCGCTCGATGTGGAAGAAGGCGCGGACATGCTGATGGTCAAACCCGGCCTGCCCTATCTCGACATCTGCTGGCGCATCAAGGAAGCCTTTGGCCTGCCGGTCTTTGCCTACCAGGTCTCCGGCGAATATACCCAGATCAAGGCGGCGGCGATGAACGGGTGGATCGACGGGGAACGCGCCATGCTCGAGACCCTGCTCTGTTTCAAGCGCGCCGGCTGCGATGGCATCCTGACCTATTTCGCGCCGGAGGTGGCCCGTATTCTGGCCAGGGGCTGAGGCGGTTTCTTTGATGGTGCCATCTTTTCACGCGGGCGGGGCACGCCCATATGGAAGGGAAAGAAGGAGCTTAAACCCATGACCGTCCCCATCTCCCCGGTGAACCTGCCCAGCGAGGACTGGCGTGCCTATCGCGGCGTTCTCTGGCGCCGGGCGCTGGCCTTCATTTTCGACTACGTGATGATCGCCATCCTCTGGGTGCCGGCAGCCCTTGTGGTATTCTTCCTCGGCATCCTGACCTTCGGCCTCGGTTTCGCGCTCTACCCGGTGCTCTATTTCATCGTTGCTGTCGCCTATTTCGGCATGACGGTCGGCGGTCGCACGCAGGCCTCGCCGGGCATGCGCATGATGGGCCTGCAGGTGGCGCGCCTCGACGGGCAGCCGATGGATTTCATGATGGCTATGGTGCACCTCGTGCTGTTCTGGATCGCCAATGCGGTGCTGACACCGCTCGTGCTGCTGGTCGGCCTTTTCACCGACCGCGGACGCCTGCTGCATGACCTGCTGATTGGAACCGTGACCGTTCGCCGGGATTTCTACTGATCGAAGCGGCTGAGCCATCCTGCACCCGGTCGTCCGCGTGATGGCCGGGTGCTGCATTTCAAGCGGGGTGATACGGACAAGACGCCCGCAAAAACCTCTTGTTGACGTTTGCCGAACTTGCGCCATCCTGTGGGGCAGCATCGGGACTCGAAAGGAACGATCCGCACTTCCATGAACACGCAGACGGCACCGTCCCCGCAGTTCTATCTCACCGCGCCGGCGGCCTGCCCCTATCTGCCCAATGAAATGGAGCGGAAGGTGTTCACCCACATGGTCGGCGAGCGGGCGCCTGAGCTCAACGATCTGCTGACGCAGGGCGGTTTCCGCCGCTCGCAGAACATTGCCTATCGCCCGGCCTGCGAGACCTGCCGCGCCTGCATTTCGGTGCGTATTCTGGCCAACGAATTCAATCCGACGAAGTCTATGCGGCGGATCATCGCCGCCAACCGAGACATTGTGTCGGCGGAATATCCGGCCGAGCCGTCCAGCGAGCAATACAGCCTGTTCCGCACCTATCTCGATCACCGCCACCAGCGCGGTGGCATGTCGGATATGTCGGTGCTCGACTATGCGATGATGGTGGAGGATACGCACGTCAACACGAAGATCATCGAATACCGGCTGCGCCGCGAAGGCGACAGCATCGGCGAGACGCGCGGGCCGCTGATCGCGGCGGCGCTCACCGATAAAATGGGCGACGGCCTGTCGATGGTCTACTCCTATTTCGATCCCGCCCTGCAGGACCGCTCCCTCGGTACCTTCATGATCCTCGACCACATTCGCCGCGCCCGCGACCGTGGTTTGCCGCATGTCTACCTCGGCTACTGGGTCAAGGGATCGCGCAAGATGGACTACAAGACCAAGTTCCTGCCGCAGGAGCATCTGATGGCGCGCGGCTGGGAACGCTACGAGGCAGACGCCCAATAGCGGTCCGCAGCCCACACTTTGGTTCACGCTGTCAGGGCGCAGCCGCGTCGTTTTCGGCAGTCGGCGCGCCGCGCCTGTCGATTTCCATGGGCGGCAAAACACGTTAAGGCTGTCGGGATCGATAGCCGAACGCCGAACGCTCGTCGTGACGACGTTCCCGACTGTGGACCATGCCCGTGACAGACGCCTCCAGCCACCATCGCCGCGGCCTAATCCTGACCGGTCTCGGCGGGCTCAGCCTCTCCTTCGACATTCCGCTGCTGCGCGCCGGTGACGGCGAGATCTGGTCGGTTCTGGCGCTTCGCTGCGCCTGTACGGTGGCGGTGTCGCTCGTCGCCTGGGTGGTGCTGAACCGCTTCTTGAAGAAGCCGATCGCGCTCATTCCGGGATGGGCGGGGCTCGCCGTCGGCCTCTGCTACGGCATCAACACCTTCACCTTCCTGATCGCCGTCTTCAACACATCGACCGCAAATGTCGTTTTCATTCTCGCCTTCACCTCAATGTTCGCGGCCCTGCTGTCCTGGATCTTCCTCGGCGAGCGGCCGTCGAATGCCACGCTGCTGACGATGGCGATCATGGTCGGCGGCGTCGGGCTCATCGTGTCGGAGGGACTGGAAAGCGGCCATCTCTTCGGCGATCTCATGGCGGCGTGCTCGGCCCTGATGCTCGGCACGGCGATCACCATCAGCCGCGCCAGCAATCGCGACATGGGCCTCGTGCCGCTCGTCACCGCCGCCGCGCCCGGCCTTGCGGCGCTGGCGCTCCTGCCGGCCGGCGGTCTCGTCATCGCGCATCCGGAGTGGATCATGCTCGACGGTCTCGTCATGATCCCGCTCGCTTTCTTCCTGCTCGCCACCGGGCCGCGCTACCTCTCCGCACCGGAGGTGGGGATGTTCTACCTGCTCGAAACAATCCTCGCGCCCATCTGGGTCTGGATCGTCTTCGCGGAAGTACCCGGCAGCCGTACGCTTCTCGGCGGCTTCATCCTCGTTCTGGCGCTGATCGGCCATTCGCTGTGGCAGATGCGGGTCGCACGACGGCGCACGGCGGCGGGATGACGCCGGGTTGCAAGGCACTCAACCTCACATTACAATCCGGCCTTAACTCTCGATCATTGGATTTCCGTCATGGACGTCGTACTTCGGAAGATCGGCAATTCGGTCGGCGTCATTATACCTAAAGACGTGCTGGACAGCCTGGGGGTCAAGGTTGGCGACACGCTTGAATTGCGGCGAGAAGCAAGCAGTCTGGTTCTCGTGCCACAAGATGCTGATTTCGCGGAGCAATTGAAGGCAGCGCGAATGGGTATGGAGAAATACCGCACGGCGATGAGGAAACTCAGCACGTGAGGGGGCGGTCGCTATCCCGCAATGTTTTCGAGACGATTCAATCCGAATATGTGACCACCAACGGAGGTCTAGCGGGACTTTCCAATTCTGCGGCGCTTGAAGCGGTGCTGAATGCCGCAAATGAATTGACCGCCGGCGAAAGACCGGATCTGTTCAAGATGGCCGCCATGTATCTCTGTCAGCTGGCGCGCACTCGTCCATTCGCGGACGCTAACGCCCAGACGGCATTCGTTTGTAGTTTCGCATTCTTGCTGCTCAATGGACACATGATCGAAGCGTCGCATGCAGAGATTGTCGTTCTTATGCTGGATATTGCTGCCGGCGAGATTGACGAAGCCGGGGCAGCCGCCTTCCTCGCCGACCACACCGTCCCCTACCCCGCCTGAAGCTCCCGGCTGACCGCCCCTACCCGGCAAAGCGACCGCTGCGTGGAAAGCCCTTCGGCACCGTGCGGCCGGCCGTTGCGCGGTCGCCGAGCCATTCGATGAGTTCGTCCTTGGTCTTGGTGAAGGTGCGGCCGGCGCTGTCTTCCCAGGTCAGGCCGTCGGCGATGGCGAAGAACTTGGCGTCGGAGATGCCGCCGTCCTTGTAGCGCTGCAGGCGCACGCCCTTGCCGCGCCCCATTTCCGGGATCTGGATCAGCGGGAAGACCAGCATCTTGCGGTTCTCGCCGACCACGGCGATGTGGTCGCCGGAGACGGGAACGACGAGCTTTGCCTCGTCCGGCATGGCGACGTTCATCACCTGCTTGCCCTTGCGGGTGTTCGCCACGACATCGGTTTCCGGAACGATGAAGCCGTTGCCGGCGGCCGAGGACACCAGAAGCTTGCGGGCAGGATCGTGCACGAAAGCGGTCAGGATGTCCTGATCGTTCTCCATGTCCACCATGATGCGCACCGGCTCGCCATGGCCGCGGCCGCCGGGCAGCTTGTCGCCGCCGAGCGTGTAGGCCTTGCCGCCGGTGGTGAAGAGCAGGATACGGTCCGTCGTCTGGGCCGGGAAAGCGAGCTTCAGCTTGTCGCCTTCTTTGAACTGCAGCGACGAGACATCCGCGATATGGCCCTTCAGCGCGCGGATCCAGCCCTTTTCAGAGACGACGACGGTGATCGGCTCCTTCTCGATCATCGCCTGCTGGATGGCCTCGACATCGGCGACGGGCGCGTCGGCGAACTGGGTGCGGCGTCGGCCGAGGTCGGTCGCCTTCGCATAGCGCTTCTTCAGGTCGGAAATTTCGTGGGAGACGACCTGCCACTGCTTTGTCTCGGAGGCCAGCAGCGCCTCGATGTCGGCCTTTTCCTTGGTCAGCCCGTCGAATTCGGTGCGGATCTCGAATTCCTCGAGCTTGCGCAGCGAGCGGAGCCGCATGTTGAGGATCGATTCCGCCTGCAAGTCGGTCAGCGCAAAGCGCGCCATCAGCGCCGGCTTCGGCTCGTCCTCCTCGCGGATGATGCGGATCACCTCATCGATGTTGAGGTAGGCGATCAGGTAGCCGCCGAGGATTTCCAGCCGGCGGTCGATGGCGGCAAGACGGTGGCGCGAGCGGCGGACCAGCACCTCCTGCCGGTGATCGAGCCACTCCACCAGCACATCGCGCAGCGACATAACGCGCGGCACGCGGCCCTTGGAGAGCACGTTCATGTTGAGCGGGAAACGGCTTTCCAGCTCCGTCAGGCGGAAGAGCGATTCCATCAGGAGGCTCGCATCCACCGTGCGGCTCTTGGGGATGAGCACGACACGGATGTCTTCGGCCGATTCGTCGCGGATGTCTTCCAGCAGCGGCAGCTTGCGGGCGATCAGGAGCTCGGCGATCTTTTCGATCAGCCGCGACTTCTGTACCTGATAGGGGATTTCGGTGACGATGATCTGGTAGCCGCCGCGGCCCAGATCCTCGATTTCCCACTTGGCGCGGACGCGGAACCCGCCGCGGCCGGTCTTGTAGGCCTCGAGAATGCTCTCGCGGCTTTCGATGATGATGCCGCCGGTCGGGAAATCCGGGCCTTCGATGAATTCCACGAGCTTTTCGACCGGCGCGTCGCGATCCTTGATGAGATGCAGCGCCGCATCGCAGATCTCGTGCACATTGTGCGAGGGGATCGAGGTCGCCATGCCCACAGCAATGCCGGTGGCGCCATTGGCCAGCAGGTTCGGGAAGGCGCCGGGAAGGACTTCCGGCTCCTTGTTGGATTCGTCGTAGGTGTCGCGGAAATCGACGGCGTCCTGGTCGATGCCCTCGAGCAGCAGCTCGGCGACCTCGGTCATCTTGCTTTCGGTGTAGCGCATCGCGGCCGGGCTATCGCCGTCGATATTGCCGAAATTGCCCTGGCCGTTGACCAGTGGATAGCGCTGCGAGAAATCCTGCGCGAGGCGGGCGAGCGCATCATAGATCGCCTGGTCGCCATGGGGGTGGAAGTTACCCATGACCTCGCCGACGATCTTGGCGCATTTGCGGAAGGCGGAGTTGGGGCGAAGGCCCATCTCGCTCATGGCGTAGACGATGCGGCGGTGGACAGGCTTCAGCCCGTCGCGCACGTCCGGCAGCGCCCGGTGCATGATGGTCGACAAGGCATAGGCGAGATAACGCTCCTCGAGCGCCGCCTTCAGATCGACCGGAAGAATATTGTCGTCATCGCCGCCGCCCGGCGGCACAAGGCTCTGTCCCATGTATCCGGGTTATCCCATGACAGGCAAAGCAGCAAGGCAAAGGGCCGCAAAGCCCTGTGGAGAAACGGGTTGATGGCTATGGAAGGAGGGAATTTACCGATCTTTGCGCCGCTGCATGCGCCCCTGCCCTTGCCGTTTGGGAGAACCACCCAAAATTAAGCACGTCGGTTGGCTTCGCGCGCAACGGGCTGGTGGACGGCCGGGCTTGTCGAATATAGTCCCGCCACAATTCGTCTCAACAACAAGATCCCGACCTTAAACCTTCCGTGATCGAACAAGGAAACACCCCATGAAGCTCTTCGGCTCGTCCCGCCTTCTCCTGTCCGGCGTCGCTGCGCTTGCGTTTGCAAGCCCTGCATTCGCGCTCGATGGTGCGGATCTCGTTGCCAAGCTCAATGCAGCCTATGCCACCAGCGGCGCGACGATTGCCTATGACAAGGTGTCGGTCGATGGCACCACCGTGACGCTTGAGGGCACCAAGCTCGTTGTCAGCGGCCCCGATTCCAAGTCTATCAATGTCGGCGAAGTGACCATGGAAGGCGTTGAGGCGCAGGATGACGGTGGCTATTACGTCGAAACCGTCGCACTGCCGGACGTCGATCTGAAGGAGGGCGACAACAGCTTCTCCGTCAAGGACATGCAGATGGGGGGCCTCAGCATCCCCGGCAATCCGAATGGCGGCACGATCGATGACATGCTGACCTACGAGACGGCCTCGACCGGCCCTCTGATCGTGACCGTCAAGGGCAAGGAAGTCTTCTCGATGGAAAGCTCCGAAGCCAACATGACCGCGCTTGAGGACGGCAAGGGCTTCGACTTCGACGCGGACCTCAAGAACATCAAGGCCGACCTGTCGCAGACAGACGATGCCAAGACCAAGGATGCGCTGGAAAAGCTCGGCCTCATGCAGGTCAATGGCGAAGTCACGATGAAGGGCAGCTGGCAGGTCGAGACGGGCAATATGAAGCTCGACCAGTTTGCCTTCGACTTCGCCAATGTCGGCAAGCTCAATCTTGCCTTCGACTTTTCCGGCTACACGCTGCAGTTCGTGAAGGCGATGCAGGACGCCGTGAAGGCCGCCGAGGCCAATCCGAACAAGGAACAGGCCAACCAGGCCATGGGCCTTGCCATGATGGGCCTGATGCAGCAGCTGACCTTCAACAGTGCCGAAATCCGGTTCGACGATGCCAGCATCACCAAGCGTGCGCTCGACTACGTCGGCGGACAGCAGGGCGTTCCGGGCGACCAGTTTGCCCAGTCGCTGAAGGCCATGGTGCCGATCATGATGGCGCAGCTCAACGTGCCGGAACTGCAGAACCAGGTGTCTGCCGCCGTCAACAGCTATCTGGACAACCCGAAGAGCCTGACGATCAGCGCCAAGCCGGCCAACCCGGTTCCGGTCCCGATGATCGCGGGTGCCGCCATGGGCGCGCCGAACACGCTGCCGCAGGTGCTGGGCGTAACGGTCACGGCCAACAACTGATCCGGTTAATCCTGGACGTGCAACGGCCCGGCATCCCTGCCGGGCCGTTTCTTTTTCAAGGGGATGGTAACGGCGGCCTCAATGGGCCGCGGCGTTTACGATGGCCGCGTCCTTGTCATGCACGGCGAAGCGATCGACCATGTGGGCACTTGCCTGGTTGAGGCCGACAACCTCGACCGCGACGCCATGGCGGCGATATTTCAGCACCACCTTGTCCAACGCTGCAACGGAGGAGATATCCCAGAAATGGGCGTCGGTGACATCGATCACCACGGCCTGGGCCGGCGATGTGAAATCGAAAGCTTCCACGAAGCTTTCCACCGAGGCGAAGAAGATCTGGCCGGAAACGCGATAGGTGATCGTCGCGCCCTCCCCGCTTTTGCGAACGGAGAAGAGGCGCGCCACCTTGCCGGCAAAGAAGACGCCGGAGAGAAGGACGCCGACCAGCACGCCCTTGGCGAGATCGTGGGTGGCCACCACGGTGACGACGGTTGCCAGCATGACGATGGAGGATGTCGGCGGGTTGCGCCTGAGATCAAGGATCGAGCGCCAGGAGAAGGTGCCGATCGACACCATGATCATGACGGCGACGAGGGCTGCCATGGGAATGATGCGCACGAGATCATCGAGCACGAGGATGAGGAACAGCAGGAAGGCACCCGCCACGAAGGTGGAGAGCCGGCCGCGCCCGCCGGAGCTGACATTGATCATCGACTGGCCGATCATGGCGCAGCCGCCCATGCCGCCGATCAGGCCGGAGGCGATGTTGCTGGCCCCCTGACCGATGCATTCGCGGCTCTTGTTGCTGGTCGTGTCCGTCATGTCATCGACGATCTGGGCCGTCAGCAGCGATTCCAGCAGGCCAACGGCGGCGAGCGCGATGGAATAGGGAAAGATGATCTGCAGCGTCTCGAATGTCAGCGGCACCTGCGGCAGCGCGAAGATCGGCAGCGTATCCGGCAGGGCACCGAGATCGCCGACGGTCCGCAGGTCGAGGCCGAACCACCAGGCGGCGGCCGTCAGCGCCAGAATGGCGACCAGCGGCGACGGGATCGCCTTGGTGAAGCGCGGCAGGATGTAGATGATCGCAAGCGCCACCGCGATCAACGGATAGGTGAGCATGGGCACGCCGATCAGTTCCGGCAGCTGCGCCATGAAGATCAGGATCGCCAGCGCATTGACAAAGCCGGTGATAACCGAACGCGACACGAAGCGCATGACGCGGCCGAGCTTCAGGAAGCCGGCGGCAATCTGGATGACGCCCATCAGGAGCGTTGCAGCGAAGAGGTATTGCAGTCCATGCTCCTTGACGAGCGTGACCATGAGGACGGCGGTCGCGGCGGTCGCCGCCGAGATCATGCCCGGGCGCCCGCCCGCAAAAGCGGAGACGCAGGCGATGGCGAAGGAGGCGAAGAGGCCAACCTTCGGATCGACGCCGGCAATCACCGAGAAGCCGATGGCTTCGGGGATCAATGCCAGCGCGACGAGGATGCCCGAGAGAATGTCGCCACGCATGTTGGAGAACCACTCGCGGCGGTAGGTGGTCAGATCAGTCATATCTTGAAAATTCCGCAATAAGGATCGCATCAGGCCGCTCCTGTCGCGGAGCCGGCGTGTGAGATGGATTCGATGCTTTTCGCGTTGTCTGGCGGATCGGCGGCCAGAAGAGCCACCCGGAGTTTCACCGGGTCCGTGGTGAGTAAGGCCTTATACGCTGCGTTTGACTTGAGGGAAAGGGTGGCTGCGCATCAACGCAGATTGCGTTGGAGCGACCGTCATGGGAGGTTCATCATCGATCGCTAATCGTCCCTGCGTCCCGCCTGAACCCGGAGTTTTCCATGCGCGCACTGATGCTTGCCGCCTTCGCGGCCTCTCTTCTTTCCTCCGCCGCCCTTGCGGCCGATCCCACCGAACTGACCGTGATGAGCTTCAACATCTGGGGTGGCGGCGCCAATGCCGGAAAGCCGGTGGACGAGACGGCCGCCGTCATCAAGGCGGTCAATCCCGACATTATCGGCGTATTGGAAACACGGCCGGAGCCCAATCCGTGCGACGCCGACAATTGCGTGCCGACCGGACCGAGCGTCGCCAAGGCGCTCGCCGAAAAGCTCGGCTATTTCTACTACGACCAGGACAAGAAGAACGCGGCGCTGTGGGCCGGCGCCATCCTCAGCCGCTATCCGATCGGCAAGGCTACCGACAACGACCTCGGCGTCGAGATCGACGTCAAGGGCCGCAAGGTGTTTGCCTATTCGCTGCACCTGACGGACTATCCCTACCAGCCCTACCAGTTGCTCAACATCGAATATGGCCCCGCGCCCTTCCTGAAGACCGCCGATGAGGCGATTGCCTCGGCCAAGGCCGCCCGTGGTCCGGCGCTCGAGCTTTTCGCCCATGACCTCAAGGCTGCCGATGGGGCCGACGCGACCTTCGTCTTCGGCGACTTCAACGAGCCCTCGCATCTCGACTGGACGGAGGCCGCCGCGGCTGCGAAGCAACAGCCGCTTGCGGTCGCCTGGCCGACTTCGACGCGCATGGCCGAGCTCGGCTTCACCGACCTCTTCCGCGCCGCCTTCCCCAACCCCGTCGCCAAGCCGGCCTTCACCTGGACGACCAAGAACGAGATTTCGGACCCGACAGACCATCACGACCGCATCGACTTCACTTATGGCCGCGGCAAGGGCATGACCGTCGTCAAGGCCGGCATTGTGGGCGAGCGCGCACCGGAAGCCGACATCGTCGTCACCCCCTGGCCGTCGGACCATCGCGCCACGATGGCAACGGTCCGGTTCTGAGGGGCAGATACCTCGCAACGAGAAGGCCTCGGTTCATCAGAGAACCGGGGCTTTTTCAATCCTCGCGACAGACAACGCAGCCAATGTGCTCCCCCCTCATCTGCCTGCCGGCATCTTCTCCCCGCGGGGGAGAAGAGATGTGCGGCGCGCTCCCAGACCTTCGATGGCGCAGCCGGAAGCGAGAGGTTCGCTTCTTTCCGCTAGGGTAGACTGAGGCGCGGTTCCACCGTCCTGGTCTCTTCTCCCCAGCGGGGAGAAGGTGCCGGCAGGCGGATGAGGGGGCGAAACGGCAGATCGCTCGCCTTATAAGCCCCGAAATACGGCCGCCCTCAGTCCTTCTTGGACGGAACCACGCGCAGGGCGAGTTCGCGCAACTGCGTGGGCGTCGCCGGGCTCGGCGCGTTCATCAAGAGGTCCTGCGCCTGCTGGTTCATCGGGAAGAGCGAGATTTCGCGCAGGTTCTTCGCGCCGACGAGCAGCATCACGACGCGGTCGATGCCGAAGGCGCAGCCGCCGTGCGGGGGGGCGCCGTACTGGAAGGCGCGGTACATGCCGCCGAAGCGTTCTTCCACATCCGCCTTGGAGAGGCCGACCAGCTCGAAAGCCTTGACCATCAGGTCGGGCGACTGGTTACGGATCGAGCCCGAGGCAATCTCGAAGCCGTTGCAGACGGCGTCGTACTGGTAGGCCTTGAGGCTCAGCGGATCCTGGCTTTCCAGCGCTTCCAGCCCGCCTTGCGGCATGGAGAAGGGGTTGTGGGCGAAATCGATCTTCTTCTCGTCCTCGTTATATTCATAGAACGGGAAATCGACGATCCAGCACATTTCGAAGCGGTCGCGATCGACGAGGTTCAGTTCCTCGCCGGCGCGGGTGCGGGCTTCACCGGCGAACTTGTAGAACTTGGCGGGGTCGCCCGCGACGAAGAACGAGGCATCGCCAGGCTCAAGGCCGAGCTGGGTGCGCAGCGCTTCGGTGCGCTCTTCGCCGATGTTCTTGGCGAGCGGGCCGGAGCCCGCGATCTTGCCGTCCTCTTCCTTCCAGAAGATGTAGCCGAGGCCCGGCTGGCCGGTGGACTGGGCCCAGGCGTTCATGCGGTCGCAGAAGGCGCGGCTGCCGCCGGTCTTTGCCGGGATCGCCCAGACCTCGACCTTCGGGTTCGACGCGATCATGTTGGCGAAGACCTTGAAGCCGGAGCCGGCGAAATGCTCGGTCACGGCCTGCATCTCGATCGGGTTGCGCAGGTCCGGCTTGTCGGAGCCGTATTTGCGGATCGCCACGTCATAGGGAATGCGCGGCCAGCTCTTCGTTACCGGCTTGCCATCGGCGAACTTCTCGAACACGGCCGTCATCATCGGCTCCATCGTGTTCCAGATGTCTTCCTGGGTGACGAAGCTCATTTCCACGTCGAGCTGGTAGAATTCGCCCGGCAGGCGGTCAGCGCGCGGGTCTTCGTCGCGGAAGCAGGGCGCGATCTGGAAGTAGCGGTCGAAACCGGCGACCATCAGCAGCTGCTTGTACTGCTGCGGGGCCTGCGGCAAGGCGAAGAACTTGCCCTCATGGATGCGCGAGGGCACGAGGAAGTCGCGCGCGCCTTCCGGCGAGGATGCCGTCAGGATGGGCGTCGTGTATTCGGCAAAGCCCGCCTCGCCCATGCCCTGGCGCATGGCGGAGATGATCTGGGTGCGCTTGACGATGTTCCTGTGCAGCGTCTCGCGGCGCAGGTCGAGGAAGCGGTACTTGAGGCGCACGTCCTCGGGATAGTCCGGCTCGCCGAAGACCGGCAGCGGCAGTTCCTTGGCAGCCGAGAGGACTTCGATTTCCAGCGCGTAGAGTTCGATCTCGCCGGTCGGCATCGCCTTGTTGACGGTCTCGTCGGTGCGGGCCTTGACGCGGCCGTCGATGCGGATGACCCATTCGCCGCGCACGGCCTCGGCCAGCTTGAAGGCCGGGCTGTCCGGGTCGGCGACGACCTGGGTGATGCCGTAATGGTCGCGCAGGTCGATGAACAGCACGCCGCCATGGTCGCGGACGCGGTGCACCCAGCCGGAGAGACGGACGGTCTGGCCGACGTCGGACTTGCGGAGGGCGGCACAGGTGTGGCTGCGGTAACGATGCATGGCGGTTCTATCCTGGAATCACGTCGCCGCCCGCAAGGCTCAGGCTTCGGGCGGCCTCAAAATCGGGCGGAAAAGCGCATGGCGGGCCCGATTTGTCAAGGGTTGGCGGCTTAGCCGCAGGGCAATCGCAGTGCTGCCGCGCCGCCGCATCTCCGGTTTTCGTATGATCACTGTAGGACAAGTTCAATAATTCACGCGCATAAGCTCTTACTGTCAAAGGAGCCTGCGCATGAAGATCAGCACCATCACCAACTGGGCTTATGGCGTCACGCTCGTTCTCACCATCCTTTCGGGCGGCGCGATGTTCGTTGCGGTCAACCGGGCGGAAGGCGAACGGATCGCGGTGCAGGATCACCTCGCCATCAGCGACGCGGCCAATGATCTGGCGGTCTCGGTCGAGACGATAACGGCTGCGGCGCGCCTTTACGTGATGCGCGGCGAGGAGCGCTTCCTCAAGGCCTTCAACAGCGGCAGCGACGACGAGCATCGCGGCGCCACGCATCTGCGGCAACTGGCGGACGGCGACCCCTCGCCCGACGAAAGAGCCATCATGGCCAGCCTCCCCGACGCGGCACTCGCGCTCGACCGGTACGAGGCGAACGCCATCGACCTTTATGGCAAGGGCGATGTCGAGGGCGCCCGCACCCTGCTGTTCAGCAACGAGCATGAGCGGCATGAAAGCGAGCTGCTCAATCTCGTGCGGCAGCTTCGCGCGCTCGTTACCGCCCGCTCGCAGGGCAGCCTCGAAAAGGCGCGGCTGCAGGCCGACATCGCCGCCATGGCGGCGCGCATCATGCTCGGCATCACCGCTGCCGTGTTTCTCGGCGTTCTCTATTTCGTCGTCAAACGCCGCGTGGCGGCTCCGCTGACGACGATGAGCGGCATCGTCAACCGGCTCGCGCAGGACGACTTCGCCGTGGATGTGCTGGTGGACCGCCGCCACGACGAGATTGGCCAGATGAACGAGGCGATCAACATCTTCCGCGCCAACGGGCTGGAGCGCGAACGCCTGCATGCGGAACAGAAGCGCGACCAGCAATGCAAGGATCTGATCCTGCAGATGATGCACCGCGTGCAGGCCTGCCAGACGCATCGCGAACTGGCGGAGGTGGTGGCGCGCTTCATCCCGCAGGTGTTTCCCTCGCTTGCCGGCCGGCTGCATGCGCTTTCGGAAGATCGCAAGACGATGGAAGGGCAGTCGGAATGGTCGTCGCCGGTGAGCGGCCGGGACAGTTTTTCGCCGGATTGCTGCTGGGGTCTTCGGCGCGGTCGCCCGCATGTCAGCAATCGCAATTACAGCGATGTCTCCTGCCAGCACCTGACGGAGGGCGGACTGCCCGGCCTTTGCATTCCGCTTTCGGCCCAGGGCGAAACCGTCGGGCTGCTCTATCTGGAGGAACACGAGAGCGAAATCTCCGCGCTCGATACCGCCCGTCTCTACCTCGAAATCGTCGCCGAGAACCTGGGACTTGCCATCGCCAACCTGCACATGCGGGACCGGCTGACCAGGCTTGCCTCGCGCGACGGGCTGACGGGCCTGCTGAACCGGCGCGCCCTCGATGCCGCGCTGGCGGATGCCGGCCATGAGGTCCTCGCCGCGCTGATGATCGACATCGACCACTTCAAGCGTTTCAACGACGTGTTTGGCCACGAGGCCGGCGATGCGGTGATGCAGACGGTGGCGCGCCTGCTGAACGCGGCCGTCGAAGGCACGGGATCGGCCTATCGCTACGGCGGCGAGGAATTCGCCGTGCTGCTGCCGGGACGCCAGACGGCGGCGGCCTTCGACTGCGCCGAGACGATCCGCCAGACCATCGCCGCGACCAGCGTTGCCTATCGCGGCCAGTCGATCGGGCCGGTCACCGTCTCGATCGGGGTCGCCTCGACGACCGATGGCGAGGACGCGCCGCTGCTGCTCAAGGCCGATGCAGCCCTGCTGCGCGCCAAGCAGGCGGGGCGCAATCGCACGCTGCTGTCGCATGAGCCGGGCGTCAGTGCCGCCATTTCCGGCTGACCGATCACGGCGAGAGGGCGGCGGGCGGCGGCAACACGGATTGTTTCGCTTTCCCGCAATTGTTGACTAGGCAAAGGGACCGGCCTGTCGGAAGAAGACGGCAGCATAAGCCGCCGAATCGCGATCCATGTCCCAGTCTCCCATCCGCCCGCTCATCCCCCTGCTCGTCACGGCCGGCATTCTCATCGGCGGAAACGGGCTGCAGGGCACCTTCATCTCGCTGCGCGGGCTGTCGGAAGGTTTCTCGCCCTCGGTGATCGGGCTCATCGGCACCGGCTACAATATCGGCTTTGCGCTCGGCTGCATCTACGTGACGCGCGTCCTGCGCTCGATCGGGCACATCCGCACCTTCTCGGCCATGGCGGCGATCGCGTCTGCGGCGGCCATCGCCATGGTGCTGGTCATCAATCCGTGGTTCTGGTTCCTGATGCGGCTCGTCGCGGGCATCTGCTTTGCGGCCCTCTTCGCAACCGTGGAAAGCTGGCTGAATGCGCGGGTGACCAACAGCAACCGGGCGCGCACGCTCTCCATCTACCGTCTCGTCGATCTGGGCTCGGTGACGGCGGCGCAATATCTGATCCCGGCGGTCGGCATTTCCGGCTTCGAACTGTTCGCCATCACGGCCATGGCCCTGTCGCTTTCGCTCGTGCCGATCTCCTTTGCCGACAGGACAAGCCCCTCCCCGCCGGAAGCGATCCGCTTCGACGTGAAGGCGCTCTGGAACATCTCGCCGCTCGCCACGATCGGCTGCATCGTCGTCGGCCTCACCAATTCCACCTTCCGCTCGCTCGGACCGATCTATGCCGATGGCATCGGCCTTTCGGTGGCGGAGATCGCGACCTTCATGAGCCTCGGCATCATCGGCGGCGTCGTGCTGCAATATCCGCTCGGCGCCTATTCCGACCGGCTCGACCGGCGGCTCATCATCCTCGTCTCCACCGGCGGGGCGCTGGTCGCGAGCCTCTTCCTCGCCGGCATTGCCGGCAGCAACGAGGCCCTGAATTTCGTCGGCATCTTCGTCTTCGGCGCCTTTGCCATGCCGCTCTATTCGCTCTGCTCGGCGCATGCCAACGACCATGCGAA
This sequence comes from Rhizobium sp. SG2393, assembly GCF_042610495.1. Classification (NCBI taxonomy): domain Bacteria; kingdom Pseudomonadati; phylum Pseudomonadota; class Alphaproteobacteria; order Hyphomicrobiales; family Rhizobiaceae; genus Rhizobium; species Rhizobium sp. SG2393. The sequence goes on along the minus strand of NZ_JBHGAP010000001.1, from coordinate 196,215 downwards.
GGACGGGCAGCATGCGCTGGTTTCGGCCGGCATGCTGTTCTTCTGGTCGCTCGGCGCCATCATCGGACCCTTGTTTGCCGCCGTGCTGCTCGATCATTTCCCGCCGGAAGTGCTGTTCATCTATACCGCCGCAGTGCTCGTGCTCTTCATCGCCTACACCGTGTTTCGCATGGACCAGCGGGCGGGCGTACCGGCGCAAAGCCGCCGCACGCGTTTTCGAAGCCTGTTGCGGACCTCCTTCTTCTTCAACCGGTTGGCCGGCGCGGAGGATGGCGACACGAAGCGGCCTGCGGCAAAGAAGACCGCCGACGGGAATTGATGAGATCGCGAGTCAGGTTTAAGAGGGTGGCGACCATTCTTTCGGAGCCCTGCCGATGACCCGCCTCGATCGCCGCCTTCTGCTCAAGGGATCCGCCGCGCTGGCCGGCGCCTTCACCCTCGGCGGAGGCCTTGCCGCCACGCGCAGCCTCGCCCAGTCCGCACCGCTGCAATTGAAGGCCACGCCCGCCAAGGCGCAGATCGGACCGGATGGCGGCATGAGCGACGTCTTCACCTATACGGCCGACGGTATTGCCGAGGATGCGCCCGCCATTATCCGCATGAAGCGCGGAAAGCCCTTTGCGGCGCGGCTGATCAACGGGCTTTCCGAGCCGACGACGGTGCATTGGCACGGCTTACGCATCCCCAACGCCATGGATGGCGTACCGGAGCTGACGCAGCCTTACGTCTATCCCGGCGACGGCTTCGACTACACCTTCACGCCGCCGGATGCCGGCACCTTCTGGTATCACCCGCATTGCAATACGCTCTCGCAGATGGGCCATGGCCTTGCCGGCATGATCATCGTGGAGGATCCGGCCGAGACGGTCTTCGACGCGGAGCTGCCGCTTCTCCTGCGCGACTGGCGGCTCGGCAAGGACGGCGCCTTCCTGCCGGATTTCAAGCCGCGCGATGCAGCCAAGGGCGGCACCTATGGCACGGTGCGCACCGCCAACTGGAAGCGCGAGCCCGTCTACCCGCTGCCGGCCGGCGGGCTGGTACGGCTCAGGATCGCGACCGTGGATGTGACGCGGCTCTACACGCTCGGCATCGAGGGCGCAGAGGCCGTGATCGTGGCACTCGACAGCAACCCGCTGCCGGCGCCGCTGCCACTCGACCGGCTGGACCTCGGCCCCGGACAGCGGGTCGATCTCGTCGTGCGCATGCCCGACAGCGAGGGGACGACAGTGGCGCTCAAGAACCTGCGCGGGTCGAGCCCCTTCACGGTCGCGAGCTTTCCTGCGACGGGCGCCTCGCTGAAACGGTCACTGTCGGATGTGCCGACGCTTGCCCAGAACCCGATCGCCGAACCGGATCTTTCCACCGCCACGCGCATCCCGCTGCTCCTCTCCGCCACCGCCGAGCATGCGGCCGCTCCCAGCATCTGCGGCTCGCTCGGCTACACGTTCTGGGCCATCAACCGCATACCCTGGCCGGGCGATACGCCGGACCCCGTGGCGCCGACGGCGGAGATGAAGCTTGGCAAGAGCTACATTCTGGAAATCACCAACCGCACGCCGCATGCCCACCCGATCCACCTGCACGGCATGAGCTTCCACGTGCTGTCGGCGAGCAAGCACGAGCGCCTGCCACCGCCGACCGACACGATCCTGCTGCAGCCGGACGAGCAGGCCGAGCTGGCGCTGGTGGCCGACAATCCCGGCGACTGGGTGTTTCATTGCCACATCATCGAGCATCAGAAGACCGGAATGACGGGGTATTTCCGTGTTACGTGACGTTTTGTCGTTGTGGGGCGGGTTTCGAAGGGATAAACCGGGGAGATAATCTGCCCCACTTTCGCCATAGAGCGCAAAGACCCGAGTGACGGACCTGCAATGATCGAAACGACCGCCGATCTCGCCGAAGCCTGCAAGACGCTGGCGCAGTCGGACTACATCACCATCGACACCGAATTCCTGCGCGAGACGACCTTCTGGCCGCAGCTGTGCCTCATCCAGATGGCGAGCCCCGACCTTGCCGTCATCGTCGATCCCATGGCCAAGGGCATCGATCTTGCGCCCTTCTTTGCCCTCATGGCGGATGACACGGTGGTCAAGGTGTTCCACGCGGCGCGGCAGGACATCGAAATCATCTACAATCTCGGCGGTCTCATCCCCTCGCCGATCTTCGACACGCAGGTCGCCGCCATGGTCTGCGGCTTCGGCGACTCGGTCTCCTACGACCAGCTCGTGCAGAAGGTGAAGAACGTCCATATCGACAAGTCCTCGCGCTTTACCGACTGGAGCCATCGGCCGCTGTCGGAAAAGCAGCTCGACTATGCGCTGGCCGACGTCACCCATCTGCGCGATGTCTACCAGCATCTGAAGGCGGAGCTTGAGCGCGAGGGCCGCTCGCTGTGGCTGACGGAGGAAATGGCGATCCTCGAGGCGCGCGAGACCTATGACATGCATCCCGACGATGCCTGGCAGCGGCTGAAAATGCGGGTGCGCAAGCCAATCGAGCTTGCCGTGCTGCAGACGGTCGCCGCCTGGCGCGAGCGCGAGGCGCGGGCCCGCAACGTGCCGCGCGGGCGCATTCTCAAGGACGACGCCATCTACGAGATCGCCCAGCAGCAGCCGCGTGACGCGGAAGCGCTGGGGCGGCTGCGCACCATTCCCAAGGGCTGGGAGCGCTCGACGGCCGGTGGCCAGGTGATCGAGGCCGTCAATCTCGCCTTCGACATTCCCAAGTCCGATCTTCCGAAGCTGCCGCGCCAGAACCATGTGCCAGACGGAGCCGCCTCCGCCGTGGAGATGCTGAAGGTGCTTTTGAAGCTGACCGCCGAGCAGGAAGGGGTCGCCGCGAAGATCATCGCCAATTCCGAGGATCTGGAGCGCATCGCCGTCGATGGCGAAGAGGCGACCGTTTCGGCGCTGTCCGGCTGGCGGCGCGATCTCTTCGGGGAAAAAGCGCTGAAGCTCATCCGCGGCGAGGTGGCGCTGCGCTTCGTGGACAAGCGCATCGAGGCCGTCGAACTCTGACGCGTCCGGTCTCTGCGCTCGCGCGGAGACTTCACCATCGTGTAACGCAACGATCATCGGGCCGTCATGCTCGGCTCCTACGGCTTGCTCCATCTGTTTCAAACGGAGGGACAAGCCCATGAAATTCGTGACGATCACGCTTTCGACGCTGCTGATGGCCGGTTCGGCGCTTGCCGATGAAACCGTCTTCACCTGCACGCTCGCCGGCCACGCCATCCTGCCGGCCAACACGATCATCAAGGCGCCTGACGATGCCGCCGCGCATCTGAAGACCTCGGGCAAGTTCACCACGCCGGACCGCAAGCGCACGGAAGCCCTCGGCACCGTGCCCGGCAAGGACGGCGTGCGCCCGACCGGCCTTTCCCTGCCCTTCGACGGCCAGCCCATGCAGGGCTTTTCCGGCATCCGCACCATGCCGGACGGCACGTTCTGGACGCTGTCGGACAATGGCTTCGGCACCAAGGCCAATTCCAGCGACGCCATGCTGATGCTGCATCACATCACGATCGACTGGCAGGCCGGCAAGGTCGAGCCGATCAAAACCCTTTTCCTCAGCGACCCCGACCGCAAGGCTCCCTTCCCGATCGTCATGGAAGGCGCGGAAAAGCGCTATCTGACGGGTGCGGATTTCGACGTGGAATCGATCCAGCCGACGGCCGACGGCTTCTGGGTGGGTGAGGAATTCGGCCCCTACCTCCTGAAGTTCGACACGGACGGCAAGCTGACGGATGTGATCGCCACCAAGGTGGGCGAGACCGCCGTGACGTCGCCTGACAATCCGACGATCAGCGTGCAGGCCGATCCGTCGAAGCCGATGCCGGCCTTCAACCTCAAGCGTTCCGGCGGCTTCGAGGGTCTCGCCGCCTCGCCGGATGGGTCCAAGCTTTACGGCCTGCTGGAAGGCCCGATCTGGACCGACAATGCGACCGTCGAGCAGGTGGATGGCGCCAAGGCGTTGCGCGTCATCGAGTTCGATACGGCCTCCAAGGCCTGGACGGGCCGCAGCTGGCTGTATCCGCTGGCGGCCGGCGGCGAAGCGATCGGCGACTTCAACATTCTCGCCGACGGCACGGCGCTGGTGCTGGAGCGCGACAATGGCGCGGGCACGGCCGACAAGGCCTGCGCCGACCCGAAGGCGCCGAAGCCGGATTGCTTTGCCACGCCCGCCAAGGTCAAACGCCTCTACAAGATCGCTTTCGACGACAGCAATGTCGGCAAGGCCGTGCGCAAGATCGGCTATATCGACCTCATGAAGATCGCCGATCCCAAGAACATCCGCCGGCAGGGCGGTGGCGAGGGCTTCTACGACATGCCCTTCGTCACCATCGAGAATGTCGATCGCGTCGATGACACCCATCTCATCGTCGGCAACGACAACAACCTGCCCTTTTCCGCCGGCCGCGCGCTGGACAAGGCCGACGACAACGAGTTCGTGCTGATCGAAGCCGGCGATTTCCTCAAGGCGAAGTAAGCCTTCCTCACGCACAAAAAACCCCGCGTCCGGTGCATCCGGGCGCGGGGTTCTTTTTCATATTGCCTTTGCTGCGTCTCGCCTATTCGAAGACGGCGGTCAGGCGCTTGCCGGTGAGCTTGGAGAGCTGTTGCAGGCGGCCGTCGAGACGTTCGCCTGCCAAGTCCGCACGGTTGGCCGGAATGACGAATTCAAGGTCGAAATCGGGCTGACGCGAGGGCCGGACGATGACATTGCGGACAATACCGGGCATGGACGCCGAGAGCACGTAGACCACGCGCAGCAGGGCGCCGAGAAGCTTCGCCAGTTCGATGAAGCGCGGCGTGGTGATGGTCGCGATCTCTGCCGTCGCGTCGTCGTCGCGCACGCCTTCGAACCGGAAATAATTGGCCAGCGCAATATAGGCGCGACCAGGATGGCTGATGCCCGAGAAGGTGCCGTGGGCAATCAGGTTCAAGGCCTGCAGGCCGCGATAATCGGGGTGGGCGCGCCAGCTGATATCCGCCAGCAGGCAGGCCGCCTGGCGGTAGCGCGCTTCCTCCTCGCTCTCCTCGACATCGAAGAAGCGCAGCGCGTGGCCCGACCATTCGGCCAGTTCGCGGGCATGTTCCGGCGAGCGGGCTCGCAGGATGGCGAGATCCTCTGCGGCCGTCAGCAGCGGGTCGAGCGCGCGTTCGTCATCGGCCAGAAGCGAATAGAGATAGCCTTCGCGGACACCGAGCGCCGAGAAGGACACGCGGCCGGCCTTCATCTCGCCGAGCACTTCCTGCAAGGCCACGACGCCGAAGGGCATGAGGCTGCGGCGGCTCTTGGAAATCGCGGCATAGGCCGGCGCACGAACGTGCTTCTGGAGGATGATGTCCTCGAGGAAGGCCATCATTTCCGGCTGGGCCACCTCGTAGCCCTGCATCATGTGCAGCGGATAGCTGGTGATATCCATGTGCAGCTTGGCAATCGCACGCCAGGTGCCGCCGACCGCATAGAAGGTGCGTCCTTCCGCGTTGGCGAGAATGGGGTTGCCGGCGGTGAAGGAGCGGACGTAGGAGCGCGCCTTGGTGACCGAGCCGCCGCAATGTTCGGACAGGCGGATGCCGCCGAGTGGCAGCGTGATGCCGGTGCCGATGGCGCGTTCGCGCACGTCGGCCAGTTCCAGCGAGCCGCCGCCCATGTCACCGACGATGCCGTCCGGATGATGGTGGCCGCTGATGACGCCGAGCGCGGAGAAATAGGCCTCCTCCTCGCCGGAGAGAACGCGCACCTTCTCCTGCAGGATCGCTTCGGCGCGGTGGATGAAATCAGGCCCGTTCGAGGCATCGCGCGCGGCAGCGGTGGCGAGCACGTAGAGGGTGTGGGCGCGCGCCTGGACGGCCAGCGCCTTGAAACGATGCAGCGCGACAATGGCGCGCTCGACGCTGTCCTCATCCATGCGGCCGGTGGCATCAATGCCCTTGCCGAGCCCGCACATGACCTTCTCGTTGAAAAGGACCGCAGGCGTGCGGCTCAGCCCCTCGTAGACGACGAGGCGGATCGAGTTCGAGCCGATATCGACGACGGCGACCGGGGCAATGCCCCGCAGACGCCCCTGCGCTTCAGATTCTACCATTCAAAACCAAATTACTGTTTCTGGCCGCGTTTCCAGCCGGCAATACGCTTGGGTGAGCTGGATCTCAGGGCTTCACCCCGGCCCGAAAGACTGGGATTCGTCATGAAATAATGCTGTGCATTGAACGGCTCGTCGCCTTCGGCCACCGCAATGCGGCGCGAGGTGCCGTCCGGCAGGATCTCGTAGCTCTGCTGGTTATCGATGAGATTGCCCAGCATGATCTGCGACAGAACCTGTTCGTGCACAGTCCGGTTGATCAGAGGCACCAGTGCCTCGACCCGCCGATCCAGATTGCGCGGCATGATGTCCGCCGACCCGATATAGACGAGGGCATTCTCTGAGGGAAGCCCATGGCCATTGCCGAAGCAGAATATGCGGGAATGTTCGAGGAAGCGGCCGACGATCGACTTGACGCGGATGTTGTCGGACAGGCCCGGAACCTGCGGGCGCAGGCAGCAGATGCCGCGCACCACGAGATCCACCTCCACGCCCGCATGGCTGGCGCGGTAGAGCGCGTCGATGATCTCGGGATCGACCAGCGAGTTCATCTTCATCCAGATCGCGGCGGGGCGCCCCTCGCCCGCATGCACGATCTCCTCCTCGATATGCTTGAGGATGCGCGGGCGCAGTGTATGCGGCGAGACCGCAAGCTTCATGCCCTCCTCCGGCTCGCCATAACCGGTGATGAAGTTGAAGATGTTCGCCATGTCATGGGCGATCTTCGGGTTGCAGGTGAAGAAGGAGAGGTCGGTGTAGATCTTCGCCGTGAGCGGGTGGTAATTGCCGGTGCCGAGATGGCAGTAGCTGCGCAGCTTGCCCTCCTCGCGGCGCACCACCATCGACATCTTGGCGTGGGTCTTGAGCTCGATGAAGCCGAAGACGACCTGTACGCCGGCGCGCTCAAGGTCGCGCGCCCAGCGGATGTTGGCTTCCTCGTCGAAGCGGGCCTTCAGCTCCACCAGCGCCGTCACCGACTTGCCGGCTTCGGCCGCGTCGATGAGCGCGCGCACGATCGGACTGTCATTGGAGGTGCGGTAGAGCGTTTGCTTGATGGCGAGCACATCCGGGTCGCGGGCGGCCTGGAAGAGGAACTGGACCACGACGTCGAAGGATTCGTAGGGGTGGTGGACCACCATGTCCTTCTCGCGGATCGCCGCGAAGCAGTCGCCGGCATGATCGCGCACGCGCTCGGGAAAGCGGGCATTGTAGGGCTCGAAGCGCAGGTCGTCGCGCGGCGCCTTGGCGATCTCGGAGAGCGTGTTGAGCGCGAGCAGGCCCGGCAGGACGGCGACGCGGTCATTGGGCACGCCGAGTTCCTGCACCACGAACTGGCGCAGCGAGGCCGGCATTTCCGAATCCGTCTCGATCCGGATCACCGAGCCGCGGCGGCGGCGCTTCAGCGCCGACTCGAAGAAGCGCACGAGGTCTTCGGCCTCTTCTTCCAGCTCGATATCGCTGTCGCGGATCAGGCGAAAGGTGCCGGAGCCCTGCACTTCATAGCCCGGGAAGAGCCGGCCGATGAACATGCTGACCACGTCTTCCAGCGTGATGTAGCGGATCGTCTGCTTCACATCCGGCAGGCGGATGAAGCGGTCGAGCGCCACCGGCAGGCGCAGCAGCGCCGTCATCGGCTCGCGACCAGTCTTCGACACCAGTTGCAGGCCGATCGAGAAGCCGAGATTGGGGATGAAGGGGAACGGGTGGGCCGGATCGATGGAGAGCGGCGTCAGGACCGGGAAGATCGACTGATCGAACTCGGATGCAAGCCAGGTCTTGTCCTGATCCGACAGCGAGACCGGCCGGACGATGAGGATATCTTCCTTGGCGAGATACTGCTGGAGGACGGCGAGCGAGGCCTGCTGCTCCATCTGCAGATTGTCGATCTCGCGCAGGATGCTTTCCAGCTGCTCGGCCGGGCTCTTGCCGTCGGGACTGCGGATCGCGACGCCCTGGCGGACCTGCCCTTCGAGGCCGGCAACGCGGACCATGAAGAACTCGTCGAGGTTGGCGGCGGAAATCGACAGGAAGCGGATGCGTTCGAGCAGCGGATGCGCCGTATTGAGGGTTTCCTCCAGGACGCGGCGATTGAACTGCAGCCAGGAGAACTCGCGATTGATGAAGCGATCCGGGCTCTGCATCAGGTCATGGTCGACCGTCGTCTGCACCGCCGGTTCGTTCTGCGCCGCCACTGCCGTATCCATCGTCTCGTCTCCCCGTGATTACGCATCCGCCGCGCACCGTCTTTTACCAGACTATTATGTGCGATGGATGGAATTTACGCCGCACTCAACAGCTTTTGCCGTCGCGCCGGCAACCGCCACGATCCGGGGATTATTGCAGTTCGATGACGGAACCGTGACAGTCAGTCGAGTTCCGGTGCGTCGGCGGCCCCGGCCTCGTCGCCGTCGCTCCCCTGCACGGCATCCAGAACCTCTCGTGCGAGGCTGCGGGTGAGCCTGACGCCGCGCGACAGGGCGAGGCGGTCCATGCCATCCACGACGCGGCGTGCTGTATCGAGCGAGCGTTCCATGCGGGCCACGAGATAGGCGACGATGCGATCGTCCACCGCCAGCTGGCGATCGGCAAAGAGCTTGACGATGACTTGCGAGAGCAGCGCTTCGTCCGGCGCGCCGATCTCGACGATCGTTGCCGCCTTCAGCCGCGACGCGAGGTCCGGCAGGGCGACGCCCCAGGCGGATGGCGGGGTGCGGGCTGTCAGAAGCAGGGCCGTGCCGTGCTGGCGCACGCTGTTGATGACGTGAAAGAGTTCGCGCTCGTCGAAGGCATGCGCATCGGCATCCTCGAGGAGAACCGGGGCTGAGGCAGCGGTCAGCGATGCGCCATCGTCGGTGTGCGCCTCGATGGTCACCGCACCGCTCGTCTCCTGCCAGATGGCGGCCAGATGCGACTTGCCCGAACCCGGCGGTCCCACGAGGACGACGACGGGCGACGGCCAGTCCGGCCAGCGGTCGACGATCGTCGCGGCAGCCTCCAGCGGGGCAGAGACGAGCAGGTCGTCGCGGCCCGTGGCGGCGGCGTGGGTGAAGGCCAGCGGCAGCTGCTCGGAGGATTTGCGCATCGCCATGGCCTATTCGATCCGCGGCGTATCGTGGGTGATGTCGGCAATCACGAGCGGCTTGCTATGGCCATGATAGACGTCGCTGTCGAGGTAGCGACGCAGTGCAAAGCGCACCAGCACGCCGACGGCCGCCGCCGCCGGCACCGCGATCAGCAGCCCGACGAAACCGAAGATCGTGCCGAAGGCCACGAGCGCAAACATCAGCCAGACGGGGTGCAGCCCGACCTTGGAGCCGACGAGCTTCGGCTGGAGAATGTTGCCCTCGATGAACTGGCCGACGAAGAAGACGGTGGCGACCAGCACGATCCAGATGTAGTCCGGCCAGAACTGCACGATGGCGAGACCGACCGAAAGCACGAGGCCGACCAGCGAGCCGACATAGGGAATGAAGCTGATGAGGCCGGCGAAAAGGCCGATCAGCAGGCCGAAATTCAGGCCGACGACCGACAGGCCGATGCCATAGAACAGGCCGAGAATGATGCAGATGGAGCCCTGCCCGCGCACGAAGCCGGCCACCGCCTGATCGATGTCGCGGGCGATCTGGCGCACGTCGGCCACATGGTCGCGCGGGATCCAGCTGTCGACCTTCTCGATCATCTTGTCCCAGTCGAGCAGCATGTAGAAGGCGACGACCGGCGTGACGACGAGCAGGGAGACGATGTTGACGAGCGCGAGACCGGAGCTCCACAGCTGCTTGAAAACCGTGCCGACGAAGCCCGCCCCTTCGCTGAGCACGGCGGAGAAATTCTCCTTCACCGTATCCAGCTGCCCGCGGACCCAGGAAGGCAGAAGGTCGGGGTTGAAATTGGTGACGAGCTGCTGAAGCTGGGTAATGTAGCCCGGCAGCTTGGAGAAGAAGTCCGACGCCTGGCCGGCCAGCAGCGGGATGACGATCATCAGCGAGAGCACGAAGACCACGACAAAGGACACGAGGATGACGATGGTCGCGACCGTGCGGCTGAGGCCGAGGCGCTCCAGGCGGTCGGCGACGGGATCGAGGAAATAGGCCAGCGCCATGCCGGCGATGAAGGGCAGCAGCACGGCGCTGAACACCATCAGGAAGACGACGAACAGCACGAGCGCGATGGACCAGAAGATGACCTGGCGCTTGAGGCCGGCAACGGTGATCTGCGTTGTCATGGAAACTTTCCCGTCTGCAATCTGGGACCGGCGGGCCGCCCCCGGTCGGCGATGATGCGGCGCAGCACATTGCCAAAGGACATAGGACGCCCCCCGGCGGCGGGTCAAGGTATCGGTGGCCGAAGCGCGCGCCGCATGGGCTTGCAGCGGCTGGAAAGCAGCGGATAACGGGCAAAATCGGCCCCTTCACCCGGCAACATGCTTGCACTTCCAAAAACATCGTGCAATCGCACGGGCTGACGGGCGCGAGAAGAGTTCTGCGCCCCGCTTTGGCCTTCAGGCCATGGGCCCGACCGCGCCCCTCGCGCGTCCCTTCCCATGGCGGGTGCGAACGGAGAACGGACATGAGCGCGGACGGCAAGAACGGCCTGACCTACAGCGATGCCGGCGTGGACATCGATGCCGGCAACCTGATGGTCGAGAAGATCAAGCCGCATGTGCGCTCGACCCGCCGGCCGGGCGCGGATGGCGAGATCGGGGGCTTCGGCGGCCTCTTCGACCTCAAGGCAGCCGGTTTCACCGATCCCGTCCTGGTGGCCGCCAATGACGGTGTCGGCACCAAGCTGAAGATCGCCATCGACGCCAACAAGCACGACACCGTGGGCATCGACCTCGTCGCCATGTGCGTCAACGACCTCGTGGTGCAGGGTGCAGAGCCGCTGTTCTTCCTCGACTATTTCGCGACCGGCAAGCTCGACCCGGATCAGGGTGCGGCGATCGTCGCCGGCATTGCGGCGGGCTGCCGCGAGGCGGGCTGCGCGCTAATCGGCGGCGAGACGGCGGAAATGCCGGGCATGTATGCCGGTGGCGACTATGACCTCGCCGGCTTCGCCGTGGGCGCGGCCGAGCGCGGGCAGCTGCTGCCGGCCGGCGACATTGCCGAGGGCGACGTGATCCTCGGGCTCGCCTCGTCCGGCGTGCATTCCAACGGCTATTCGCTGGTGCGCAAGATCGTGGCGCTCGCCGGCCTCGACTGGTCCGCCCCCTCGCCCTTCGGCGACGGCACGCTGGCCGAGGGACTGATGACGCCGACGCGCATCTATGTGAAGCCGCTTCTCAAGGCGATCCGCGAGACCGGATCCATCAAGGCGCTGGCCCACATCACCGGCGGCGGCTTCCCGGAAAACATTCCGCGCGTGCTGCCGAAGCACCTGGCCGCCGAGATCGATCTTTCCGCCATCAAGGCCCCGGCCGTGTTCTCTTGGCTTGCCAAGACCGGCGGCGTGGCGGCCAACGAGATGCTGCGCACCTTCAATTGCGGTGTCGGCATGATCGCCGTCGTGCCGGCCGACAAGGTTGAGGCCGTCAGCGCCGTTCTGACGGGCGAAGGCGAAACCGTCTTCACGCTGGGCCGCATGGTGGCGCGCGCCGAGGGCGCACCGGGCACGATCTATTCCGGGGCGCTCGCGCTGTGACGCAGACGCCCGTTGCAAAGAAGCGGGTCGTCGTCTTCATCTCGGGCGGCGGCTCCAACATGGTGGCGCTGGCGAGAGCCTGCACGGCACCGGATTTCCCGGCCGAGATCGTCGCCGTGATCTCGGACAAGGCTGATGCCGGGGGGCTTGAGAAGGCACGTGCGCTCGGCATCGACGCCTTTGCCATCGCGCGGCGCGACCACGCATCGAAGGCCGGGCACGAAACGGCCATTCTTGCCGCCCTCGCCCGCATCGCACCCGACATCATCTGCCTTGCGGGCTACATGCGCCTGCTCTCGGCCGATTTCATCGCGCCCTACGAGGGACGGATCATCAACATCCACCCGTCGCTGCTGCCGCTCTTTCCGGGCCTCCACACCCACCAGCGCGCCATCGATGCCGGTCATACCGAAGCCGGCTGCACCGTGCATTTCGTCACCGAGGGCATGGATGAGGGTCCGATCATCCGCCAGACGGCCGTGCCGGTGCTCAAGGGCGATACCGCGGAGACCTTGGCCGCACGGGTGCTGACGGCGGAGCATGCGACCTACCCGGAGGCGCTGCGCGACGTGGCCGAAGGGCGCGTTTCGCTGCGGTAGGGGATTTGGGCCATTAGTCCGAATTGGACTTTGGCGGCCTTGGCTGTGGATCCTCGGCTCGGGGGCCGAGGATGACGCAGGGTGGGGTGACCGGCCAGCCAGACCATGCAAACCGCACCTGCTCGCCTCTCCGCCGTCGTCCTCGGGCTTGACCCGAGGACCCATGCCCCCCGCCACGGGTTGCAGCCAGGCGGCCTAAAGCCAGGAATTTTTGTTGGTGACTTCGCTCATTGCGGGAAGGGCGGAAACCGAAGTCCCCGCCCCTTTTCGCTGCCCTGATTAGCGTGTGAGGAAGTCCAGCAGATCCGCCGTCAGGCGCTCCTTATGCGATGCGAAGAGGCCGTGGGGCGCGCCGTCATATTCGATCAGCGTGGCGTTCGCGATGCCGGCCGCGGCGGCGCGGGCGGAGGCATCGATCGGAACGGTCTTGTCGCCGGTGCCGTGGATGATGAGCGTGGGCACGCGGAAATGGGCAAGGTCGCCACGGAAGTCGGTCGTTGCGAAGGCTTCCGCGCAGGCGAGCGTCGGCTTGATACCGGCCATCATCGCCTGGTTGACCGACCACTGGATGATCTCGTCGCTGACCGGGCTCGTGAGCAGGCCGACGCCGTAGAAGTCCTTGAAGAAGCTCGCGAAGAAGTGGGCGCGATCCGTCTTCATGCCGTCTGCCATCTCGTCGAAGGTCGATTGAGGGGTGCCTTCCGGGTTGTCGGTGGTCTTCAGCATGAAGGGCACGACCGAGGCAATCAGCACGGCCTTCGAGACGTTCCTGCCCTGATGGCGCGACATGTAGCGGGCCACTTCGCCGCCGCCCATGGAAAAGCCGAGAAGGGCCGCATCCGCAGCGCCCGTCGCCTCGATCACATCGGCGAGGTCGTCGGCCAGCGTGTCATAATCGTAGCCGTCCCACGGCTGCTCGGAGCGACCGAAACCGCGACGGTCGTAGGCAATGGCGCGCAGGCCATTGTCGGCGGCCACCATGGCGAAGTCATCCCAGGTATCGGCTGTCAGCGGCCAGCCATGCATCATGATGACGGGACGGCCGGAACCCCAGTCCTTCACGTAGAGTTCGTTTCCGGAACGGGTCTTGATAAGCGTCATGGAAGATGTCCTCGTTGGGGCGGGTTGCCCGCAAGAAACGAGGCCGGCGCGGGAATGTTCCCCCACGACGATCGACCGGTACGGCCGGAATCCGCCGGGCGCTCCACCCGGCGAGAGGTTTTCAGGCAAGCTCCGGCAGGTTGAGCGCGGCCCATTGCAGGAGCATGATGGTCTTGGCGTCGCAGATCTCGCCCGTGCCGATCATGTCCATGGCTTGCCGGAAGGGCAGGTCGAGGATTTCAATATCCTCGTTTTCGCTTTCGAGACCGCCGCCGGTCCCTGTGCGGCTCTTTGCCTCGACCGGAGCGGCAAAGAAGCTGATGGTTTCCGTGACGGCACCGGGCGACATGAAGGCGTTGAACAGGTGACGCACTTCGCCGACCGCATAACCGGTCTCCTCCATCGCCTCGCGGCGGATCGCCGCTTCCGGCTGGTCGCCGTCGAGCAGGCCGGCCGGCGTTTCGATCAGCCAGCCCGAATGCTGGTTGAGATGGGCCGGCATGCGGAACTGGCGCACAAGCACGACGGTCTTGCGCGCGGCATCGTAGAGCAGGATGGTCGCGCCGTTGCCGCGATCATAGACCTCGCGCTTCAGCCGCGCGGTGCGGCCCGACGAGCCGGTATAGTCGAAGGTGACGTTGCGCAGATGATACCAGTTCTTCGACAGCGTCTCATCCTTGAGGATGGTGATCGTCGCATCCGTGAACGTGGTCATTCAGCGTCTTTCTTCAGCCAGACCCGGTTGTCGTGGAAGGCCGCGCCGCCATAGGGGGCGACGGCATCGGCGCCGGTGAGCACATTGATGCCCTCGCCATCGAGATGCGCGTCGTTCGGCCACAGGCCCTCGGCGATGAGCACGCCGGGGCGCGCGCCGCCGCCGATCACCGCATGCAGGCGGACCTCGCCGCGCCGGTTCCCGAGGCGCACGACATCGCCCTCCGCGATGGCGAGACCGGCGGCATCCTCGGCATGGATCATCACCGAAGGCCGACCCTCGCGATTGAAGGAGGACGGTGTCTCGGCAAAAGTGGAATTGAGGAAGGAGCGCGCCGGCGAGGTCGCCAGACGGAAGGGATGGTCGGCATCCGCGACCTCGATCAGATCGACGTGATCGGGAAACTCCGGCAGCGCCTGATGGGGACCAAGCGCGCCCAGCGAGGCCGGCGGGCGGTTGGGCGCCGGCGTGCCCGTCCAGTCCGCGCGGAAGCGGAAACGGCCGTCCGGATGGCCGAAGCCGTGGACGAAGTGGGCCGTATCGAAGTCCGGCTGCACATCCAGCCAGCGGCTTTCCTTCAGCCCTTCATATCCCACACCGTAGTTGACCAGAATGCGATCGATATGCTCGCGCTCGCTAAGGCCGAAGCCGGGGCGGTCCGCAACGCCGAGGCGTCTGGCCAGTTCCTCGATGACGAAGAGATTGGTGCGCACGGTTGCCGGCGGCTCCACGAGCTTGGGCCCCAGCAGGATGTGCTGGTGGCCGCCGCCACGATAGAGATCGTCATGCTCGAGGAACATGGTGGCGGGCAGCACGATATCGGCAAGCTTTGCCGTATCGGTCATGAAATGCTCGTGCACGGCGACGAAGAGATCGTCGCGCATCAGCCCGGTCGTCACCAGCCGCTGCTCGGGCGCGACATTGGCCGGATTGGTGTTCTGCACCAGCATGGCCGTCACCGGCGGGCCGTGGCGCAGCGCTTCGGCATCGCCCGTCAGCACGCGGCCGATCTGCGACTGGTCGAGCACCCGCACCGTGGGATCGGCAAGGCCTGTGCCCATCAGGTCGCGCTTGTCGAAGCGGAAGATGTCGTTGTTGCTGTGAAAGGCGCCACCGCCCTCAACTTGCCAGGAGCCGAGCACGGTGGGCACGCAGGCCGCCGCATGCATGGCGACCGCGCCGTTGCGCTGGCGGGTGAAGCCGTAGCCGAGGCGGAAATAGCTGCGCTTCGTGGTGCCGACGAGGCGGGCGAAATCCTCGATCGCTTCCACCGGCAGGCCGGTGATGGCGGAGGCCCATGCGGGATCGCGGCTTTGCAGATGCCGTTCGAGGCCGGCCGGATCGTCCGCATGGCGCTCCAGATAGGCGCGGTCGGCATAGCCGTCGCGGAAGGCGATGTGCATGACGGCGCAGGCGAGCGCGGCATCCGTACCGGGCTTCAGGACGAGACCCATGTCGGCCTGCTTGATCGTCGGGTTGTCGTAGATGTCGATGACGACGATCTTCGCACCGCGCTCCTTGCGGGCCTTGATGGCGTGCGTCATCACGTTGACCTGGGTGGACACCGCATTGGTGCCCCAGATCACGACGCAGTCCGATTTTGCCATCTCGCGCGGATCGGGACCGCGCAGCGAGCCCGTCGCCATCGCAAAACCGGTCCAGGCCATGTTGGTGCAGATGGAGTCGAAGAAGCCCGAATAGCGCTTGGCGTGGCGCAGGCGCTGGATGCTGTCGCGCTGCACCTGCCCCATGGTCCCGGCATAGAAATAGGGCCAGACGGCCTCGGATCCGTAACGCTGCTCGGTCTTGACAAAGGCGTCGGCGATCTCGTCGAGCGCCGCCTCCCACGTGACCTCGCCCCACTGCCCCTCTCCCTTGCCGCCAAGACGGCGCTGCGGCACCAGCAGGCGGGCGGGATGGTAGATGCGCTCGGAATAGCGCGCCACCTTGGCGCAGATGACGCCAGCCGTGTAGCTGTTGGCGCTGGCACCATGCAGGCGGCCGATGCGGCCGTCCGGCAGAAGCTCGACATCGAGCGCGCAGGCCGACGGACAGTCGTGGGGACAGACCGAGTGGCCGATGGTCTTCTCAGGCTTGATAGGGGTCGCAACGTTCATGCGATTTCTATATGCGATGGGGGAACCTGCAAAAAGGCATATTCGGCATCGATCAGCCGAATTCATAAGCGCTATCGAGACACTGAATGAATTACCGCCACATCTACCACGCCGGCAATTTTGCAGATGTGCTGAAGCACGCCGTGCTGGCGCGGCTCGTGACCTATCTCGGCCAGAAGGACAAGGCGTTCCGCGTCATCGACACCCATGCCGGCATCGGGCTTTATGATCTCGCCAGCGAGGAGGCGCAGAAGACCGGCGAGTGGCTTGAGGGCATCGGCCGGCTGTTGTCCGAGCCCCTGCCCGCCGCTGTGGAGCCGCTGCTCGCTCCCTATCTCGCCGCCGTCAGGGCCGTGAACGATGGCGACCGGGTGCTGCGCTATCCGGGCTCGCCGATGATCGTCCGACACCTTCTGCGGCCGCAGGACCGGCTGTCGGCGCTGGAACTGCATCCGGATGACTACGAGACATTGCATCGCCTGTTCGATGGCGATTTCCAGGTCCGCGTGACCCATCTCGACGGCTGGCTGTCGCTCGGCGCCCATCTGCCGCCCAAGGAAAAGCGCGGCCTCGTTCTGGTCGATCCGCCCTTCGAGAAGGAGGGCGAATATGAGCGGTTGGTGGACGGGCTGGAAAAGGCTCACCGGCGCTTTCCGGGCGGCACCTACTGCCTCTGGTATCCGCTGAAGCGGGGCGCGCCGATCGATGCCTTCTATGCGGCACTCAGGGAAAGCGGCATCCCGAAGATGATCGCGGTGGAGCTTTCGGTGCGCAGCGACAGGGAGACGACCGGGCTTTCGGGCTCCGGCCTCGTCATCGTCAATCCACCCTTCACGCTGGAGGGCGAGCTTGCCGTGCTGCTGCCTTTCCTGAAAGAGCGGCTGGCACAGGACCGCTTTGCCGGCACGCGCGTGGTACGGCTTGCCGGAGAGACCGGCTGATGCCTTTGCAGGCTTGACTTCTTTCCTTGCTTGACGGCCGCACCGCCGATGGCGTCAAGTCCGCCTCCGAAACATGCGGGAGGATGATGTGCCGGAATGGATGACGACTGCAAGCTTCCGGGCCAATGCGCGCCGACGGCTTCTGCCGGGTCTCGCTGCGCTTGCTATTCTCGCCGGCTGCGGCGACGGGGCGGAGGGCGAAACGCAAGCTTCGACCACAAAGCCGGCCGTGAGTACCGGGCAGACGGCCAGCGCGACGCGCCTACCGCAGGGCAGCGGCTTCGATTTCTACGTCCTCTCGCTCTCGTGGTCGCCGAGCTGGTGCGCGGGCAACGATCCGAACGGGCGCACGGAGCAGTGTGACGTCGGCGCCGACAACGGTTTCGTCGTGCACGGTCTCTGGCCGCAGAACGAGCGGGGATATCCCGAATTCTGCCAGACGGACGAGCCGGATCGCGTCAGCAATGCCATCGGACGGGAGGTCATCGACATCATGCCCTCCATGGGGCTGATCGGCCACCAATGGCGCAAGCATGGCAGCTGCAGCGGACTGTCGCAGCGCGACTATTTCGCCCTGGTCGCGGCCGCGCGCGAAAAGATCGCCATTCCCGTCGAGCTTCAGCGGCCGACGCGGGAGCTGCGCCGCGCGCCGCTCGCCGTCGAGGATGCCTTCATCGCTTCCAATCCCGGCCTTGAGCGGCGGATGATGGCGGCCACCTGCCGGTCCGGCGACTTGCAGGAGGTGCGCATCTGCCTGTCGAAGACCGACCTTTCCTTCCGCGCCTGCCCGGAGGTCGATCGCGACAGCTGCCGGGCCCGCGACATTGCCATTCCGCCCGTTCCCTAACGCTGCGCCGTGATCCGGCTCTTCCCCATCCTGCCCGCTTCGTGACTTGAAAGGCTTTCGATGAAGATCCTCTATTCCCCCGCCTCCCCCTACTCCAACAAGGTGCGCATGGCCGCCCATCATGCCGGCTTCGTGGCCGAATCGGTGCTGACCGACACCGCCTCGAACCCGCCGGAACTGATCGGCAACAATCCGCTCGGGAAGATACCCACGCTCATTCTGGAGGATGGCCGCTCGGTCTATGACAGCCGCTCGATCATGCACTTCATCGACCGGGAAACGCGCGGCACGCTCTACCCGCGCAACAAGGACAAGCGCACCGATGTCGAGATCCTGGAGGCGCTGGCCGACGGCATCTGCGACAGCCTGCTCGCCATTGTCTACGAGCGCCGCACGCGCCCGGAAGACAAGCAGCACCAGCCCTGGCAGGATCGCCAGTGGGAAAAGGTGGAGCGCGGCCTCGATTATCTCGAAACGCATCTGCCGCGCACCAGCGGCAAGCTGCATGCCGGCCATTTCGCGGTCGCCGCCATGCTGCGCTACATCGAGTTGCGCTTTGCCGGGCAGTGGCAGAAGGGGCGCCCAAAGCTGAAGAAGTGGCCGGAGAAGTTCGAGAAGGCCTTTCCGGCGGTCTCGACGTTTTATGCGTGAGGGGCTGGTGCTGAATGTTGAGTTTCGCCCGGCCGAATGTCCCTGTTCGCCGTCATTCTCGGGCTTGACCCGAGAATCCACGCGGCACTCTGCGCCCTTGGCGGTGGATCCTCGGCTCTGAGGCCGAGGATGACGGCGTGCGGGGTGGCGGCCGTGCCCTGCAGGACATGCAGTGACCAGCGCCACTCCCACAACGACGAAGGGGCCGGTTTGCACCGGCCCCTTCGCGTTCACCCCTTTCGGAATGATCAGAACTTCACGCCCATGCCGACGCGAACGGAGTGTTCGTCGTAGCCCGAAGCGATGCTGCCCGACGGCAGGTTGTAGGTCTTGGAACCGTAGTCGGTGTAGCGGTACTCGACGCGGGCCGTGATGTTGTCGGTGACCATGGCTTCGGCACCGGCGCCGGCCGTCCAGCCAACGTGGGTCTTTTCGTCAGAGCCCGAAGCATTCGAGATCTTCTGGTTGCCGAGCGCAACACCGGCGGTGCCGTAGACGAGAACCGGGTTCAGGTCGTAGCCGACGCGGCCGCGGATGGAGCCGTTGACGCCCTGCTTGGCGCGGTTCGTGCCGTTGGCGCTGTCGTTGCCGGCGTAGTTCAGGTCAACTTCCGGACCGTAGACGATCTGGCCGCTCTGCATGTTGTAGCCGCCGTAGAGACCGCCGCCGAAGCCGGCCGAGGTACGGTCGCCCGTGGCGTTGGACTTGCCATGGTGCCAGTTGGCCGTGCCGCCGACATAGGCGCCGGACCAGTCCTTGACGGCCGGTTCGGAGTAGGTCGCAGCCGGAGCGGCCGGAACTTCGTCGATAGCGTCGGCAGCGTGAGCAGCCTGGAATGCAGCGAGAGAGATGGCAGAGGCCATGAGGCCGGTGATGATGGTACGCATGATAGTCTCCTTTTCAACCGATGCCCATGACACACGCGGTACAAGTATGGGACACCGAAAACCTTTGCTTTAGCCCGCCCGGTTGAGGTGGAAAATGCGCATCGAATGCGGATTCTCAAGAGCCGAATTGTGAAATTTTAGCGGCACACTTATGGCTGAAATGGGATGTTGCCATCGCGCCACAGGGTAAATATTAACCAAGAAACGTGTTCTGCCGATATTATACTTTTAATAGCCCGTTTAATTCTTCGTAAACCACGTTTGTTAAAGGTCGAGAAACAAAACGTTCGGGCGCGGTTTTCGGGCACGCGACAGAACCTATATTCTGGCATCACTCTCAACCGAATCGAACGGACGTGGAAAAAGCGGTGCAACACTCCTCCAGGACGACCCTCAAGACTGCCCTCGTGACGGGTGGCGCCAGACGGATCGGCAAGGCCATTGTGGAGGATCTCGCCGAACATGGCTTCGCCGTGGCGATCCATGCCAACGGGTCGCTTTCCGACGCCGAGGGGCTGGCCGAAACCATCCGGGCACGCGGCGGGAAGGCGGCAGCCGTCCAGGCCAATCTCGAAGACATCGGCGAGACCGAAGGGCTGGTGGATGCGGCCGTGGCCGCCATCGGGCCGCTCGGCCTCGTCGTCAACAATGCCTCGGTGTTCCTCAAGGACAGCCTGCAGGAGCTCGATGCCAAGGCCTGGGACAGGCATTTCGCCGTGCATGCCCGCGCGCCCTCCCTTATCACCTCGGCCTTTGCCCGGCAGTTGCCGGCCGGGACGGGCGGGCTCGTCGTCAACATCGTCGACCAGCGGGTCTGGGCGCCCAATCCGCGCTTCTATTCCTACATGCTCTCCAAGGCGGCGCTGTGGATGGCGACGCAGACGATGGCGCAGGCGCTTGCCCCGACCATCCGCGTCAACGCCATCGGCCCCGGCCCCACCCTGCCGAACGATCGCCAGAACGAGGCGGACTTTCAGGCCCAGGTGGAAGCGCTCATTCTGAAGCGCGGTCCGGCGCTCGAGGAATTCGGGCGCACGATCCGCTTCCTCTTTGACACGCCCTCGATCACGGGGCAGATGCTGGCGCTCGACGGCGGCCAGCACCTGGCCTGGGAAACGCCTGATATCCGGGAGATCGTGGAATGAACGGAGGCAAGCCCACCGACGGCGGCATCCTCTATGACGAGACCGAGGCTGACGAGGACGACGACATCGAGGTGGTGCCGAGCCGCCCGGCGATCGACATCGACTGGTCCGAAGGCATCAAGGATCCGGGGCTGAAGGGCGCCGAACTCATCCAGGAATTCGTCAAGCGCCTGCCGAACAGCCCCGGCGTCTACCGCATGTTCAACGAGGCCGGCGACGTGCTCTATGTCGGCAAGGCGCGCAACCTGAAGAAGCGCGTGACGAATTACGCGCAAGGGCGCGTTCATTCCAACCGCATCGCCCGCATGGTGCGCGAGACCACGAACATGGAGTTCGTGACGACCCGCACCGAGATCGAAGCCCTGCTGCTCGAAGCGAACCTCATCAAGCGGCTGCGGCCGCGCTTCAACGTGCTTCTGCGCGACGACAAGTCGTTTCCCTACATTCTCGTGACGGGCGATACGCGGGCACCGGCGCTTCTCAAGCATCGCGGCGCGCGCAGCCGCAAGGGCGATTATTTCGGTCCCTTCGCCTCCGCCGGCGCGGTGGGGCGCACCATCAATTCGCTGCAGCGCGCCTTCCTCTTGCGCACCTGCACCGACAGCGTCTTCGAAAGCCGTACGCGGCCCTGCCTGCTCTACCAGATCAAGCGCTGTTCCGGCCCCTGCACCCAGGAGGTCAGCGACGCCGACTATGCGGAACTGGTGCGCGAGGCGAAGGACTTTCTGTCCGGCCGCAGTCAGGCCGTGAAGGCGACGATCGCATCCGCCATGAGCGAGGCGTCGGAAAACCTCGATTTCGAACGCGCCGCGCTCTATCGCGATCGCCTTGCGGCGCTCTCGCATGTGCAGAGCCATCAGGGCATCAACCCGGCTGGCGTGGACGAGGCGGATGTCTTCGCCATCCACCACGAGGGCGGGATTTCCTGTATCCAGGTGTTCTTCTTCCGCACCGGACAGAACTGGGGCAACCGCGCCTATTTCCCGAAGGCCGATGCCTCGCTGGCGCCCGAAGAGGTGCTCGCCGCCTTCCTTGCCCAGTTCTACGACGACAAGCCCTGTCCGCGGCAGATCCTGCTCTCCGGCGCGATCGAGGAGCAGGAGCTTCTCTCCGACGCGCTGACGGAAAAGTCCGGTTACCGGGTGACGATCCTCGTGCCGCAGCGGGGCGAGAAGCGCGATCTCGTGGACCACGCGGTTGCCAATGCCCGCGAGGCGCATGGCCGAAAGCTGGCGGAGACGGCCTCGCAGACGCGCCTGCTGGAGGGCTTCCAGAAGACCTTCGGCCTGGAGCGAGCGCCGCGCCGCATCGAGATCTACGACAACTCCCACATCATGGGTACCAATGCGGTGGGCGGCATGGTCGTGGCGGGGCCGGAAGGCTTCGTGAAGAGCCAGTACCGCAAGTTCAACATCAAATCGACCGACATCACGCCGGGCGACGACTTCGGCATGATGCGCGAAGTGATGACCCGGCGCTTCTCGCGCCTCCTGAAAGAGGAAGGGCTGCCCGACCGTGCACAGGAGATCGCCGAGGATGCCGCCCTGCCCGCCTGGCCCGACGTGATCCTCATCGACGGCGGACAGGGGCAGATGACGCAGGTGAACGCCATTCTCGCGGAACTCGGCCTGACCGACACCGTGATCGCCATCGGCGTGGCCAAGGGCGCCGACCGCGAGGCCGGCCGCGAGCGCTTCTTCCGCCAGGGCGCCGACAGCTTCACGCTCCCGCCGCGCGATCCCGTGCTCTACTTCATCCAGCGCATGCGCGACGAAGCGCACCGCTTCGCCATCGGCTCGCACCGCGCGCGGCGCAAGAAGGAGATGGTGAAGAACCCGCTCGACGAAATCGCGGGCATCGGCCCCTCGCGCAAGCGGGCGCTTCTCCACCACTTCGGCACCGCCAAGGCCGTGTCGCGGGCGGCCATGTCTGACCTGATGGCGGTCGACGGCATCTCGGAATCGGTGGCGAAGCTGGTGTACGACCACTTCCATGAGGATGGGCGGCGGTAGGGGGCTCACGAACGGGCCGCACCGAACGCTTTGGCTGTTACCCTGGACATAGCCGCGCGTGATCTCTGGGTGTGCACTATCGATGAAAATCCATTTTTCATCCGGTGGAAACCCACGATCATGAGACGGATACTCACCGACTTTAACATCGAAGCACTCCTGCGTGGTCAGGCCCTCGGCACGGAGCTGACACCGCGCCGACCCGATCATCGGCGGCGCCTAGACATCTTTTCGACAGGACATGGAGCGCGTGTCTTGCCAGGCGAATCGCAGCAGGTCGATCCGCCGAGGTTCAGCGTTGTCTGCCGAGAGGCTCATCAGGCGATCGTGGCCGCTGGCGGGGACAGTCGCTATAGCTGTGCCGACTTCGAAGTCGCCTACGTGGCCACCATCGATGCAGTCGAGACCGCGCTCAGCGAAATGGCGGACGAATCCATCGCGCTTCTGCCGATGATGCCGCACCGGATCCTGCTTCGTGAAGAGCATGGCCAGTGGCGGATCGAACAAGACGGGCTGCACATTGCGTCAGAAGGCACCGAGGGGTCGGCCTGGTCCTTTGCCTATGCAGCCGCCCAGTTCGAATATGAAGTCAACGGGATCGTGCACCATGTCCTCATCATGCGGGATGGCATCGCTCACCGCCAAGCCTGGGTGCCGGACCATGACTTTCTGGAAATCGTTGAGGACTGATACAGGGGACGGAAAAGGCGGAGCAGGTCGATTGGGCACTCAGACCTCCGCACCGTTCCGGGTCCCATCATGATCGACCGCCGTTTCGGCATCTGAACATCTTGCACATCGCAGTCGGAACGAAGCGAAAGGATGGCGCGCCAGCAGCAGCATCCGCCCTACCCCTCCTTCGTCGCCTCGTGGAACCGCTGTTCGAATTCGCGGCGCAGCCTGCGGCGGGCTTCGGAGGCGCGCAGGCGCCGTTCGGCCGCTTCGGTCTTCGGCACGTAGGGCGGCACCTCGGCAGGCTTGCCCTCGTCATCCACGGCGACCATGGTGAAATAGCAGGAATTGGTGTGGCGGCGCGCGCCGCTGCGGATGTTTTCGGCCTCCACGCGGATGCCGATTTCCATGGAGGTGCGGCCGGCATAGTTGATCGCGGCGCGGAAGGTGACGAGCTCGCCGACATGGATCGGCTGGCGGAACACGACCTGATCGACCGAAAGCGTCACGGCGTAGCGCTGCGAGAAGCGTGAGGCGCAGGAAAAGGCGACACGATCAAGCAGGTTGAGGAGCGCGCCGCCATGAACCTTGCCGGAGAAATTCGCCATGTCGGGGGTCATCAGAACGACCATTTCCAGCGTGGTCGTGTCGTGGGGCGGGATCGCACCCGCCGCCGTCGTTGCATCCATCCGGGCCTCAGTCTGGTCCATGGCGCCTTCCCCTACTCAAGCCGATCACAATATGCGGAGACAAGCATGGGCGGCGCGGCTTGTCGATGATCGAAAAGCGCAATGAGTCCAATTCCATGACATGTCCGGGGTTCATCGCCCGTTCACGACAATTCTGTCATAATTCTCCTCAACACTGGCCGCCAACGGTTGACGCGCGGCGCGGAACGTCCTTCCCTGCGCCCGGACCATTTTTGCCCCTCACATGAACCGAGTCCCGATGTCCACGCCCAAAGCTTACAATATTCCGAACCTGCTCACCTATGCGCGCATCCTGGCGGTCCCGCTGATCGTGCTGTGCTTTTTCATCGAGGGGCGCCTGCAGTCGTCGGACTTCGCGCGCTGGACGGCCTTCTGGCTTTTCGCGGTCGCCTCCGTCACCGACTATCTCGACGGCTACCTGGCCCGCATCTGGAACCAGACCTCGAATATCGGCCGCATGCTGGACCCGATCGCCGACAAGCTGCTGGTTGCCTCCGTGCTGCTGCTGATGGCGGCCGACCGGACGATTGCCGGTTGGACGATCTGGGCCGCGATCATCATCCTGTGCCGCGAAATTCTCGTCTCGGGCCTGCGGGAATATCTGGCGGCGCTCAAGGTCAGCGTTCCCGTCACGCGGATCGCCAAGTGGAAGACGGCGGTGCAGATGGTGGCGATCGGCCTGCTGCTCGTCGGTCCCGCGCTCGACAACATCCCGCCGGAGTCCGACAATATCGGCATCGCCACCGGCATCGGCCTCGCGCTCCTGTGGGCGGCGGCGCTCATCACCATGTATACCGGCTACGACTATTTCCGCGCCGGCCTCAAGCACATCGTGGATGAATGAGATGGTGAAGCTCGTCTATTTTGCCTGGGTGCGCGAGAAGATCGGCAAGGGCGAGGAAGAGATCGACCTGCCGGCGAACGTGGTAACGGGCGGCGATCTCATTGCGCATCTCAAGACGCTCGGCGACGACTATGCCGATGCGTTGGCGCACGAAAAGGTCATCCGCATCGCGATCAACCAGGAGCATGTGGAACATGACGAGCCGATCGGCGGGGCGCGGGAAATCGCGCTTTTCCCGCCAATGACGGGTGGCTGAGGCGATGGCCGCGCCGGCCCGCACGCCAACGGTGCGCGTCCAGCAGTCGGCGATCGACGTGGCGGCGGAAAGCGCGCTCCTGACCGACGGGCGGCGGGATATCGGTGCGCTGGTGACCTTTACCGGGCTCTGCCGGGATGAAGCCGGACGGCTCTCCGCGCTGGAACTCGAACACTATCCCGGCATGGCCGAGCGGGCGATCGGCGCGATTGCCGCGGATGCCATTGCGCGTTTCTCCCTGCTCGGCCTGACGGTCATTCACCGCTACGGGTCGATGCAGCCGGGCGACACGATCGTCCTTGTTGCGGCGGCGGCGAGCCACCGGCAGGCGGCCTTCGACGCGGCCAGCTTCGTGATGGATTTCCTGAAGACCGACGCCCCCTTCTGGAAGAAGGAGCATCTGGCGGCCGGCGGCACCGGCGGCTGGGTGGATGCGCGCGAGGCGGATGACGATGCCCGGGCGCGCTGGCACGGCGGCACGTGATGCCTCTCAGATCGCCGGCTTTTCCCGCCGGAACAGGACCAGCATCAGCACGAGCAGGCCGAAGATGACGGGATCGCGCCACACGATCGGCCCGTAGCCGCTCCACAGGCTTTCCA
Organism: Rhizobium sp. SG2393; assembly: GCF_042610495.1. Taxonomy (NCBI): domain Bacteria; kingdom Pseudomonadati; phylum Pseudomonadota; class Alphaproteobacteria; order Hyphomicrobiales; family Rhizobiaceae; genus Rhizobium; species Rhizobium sp. SG2393. The sequence continues at coordinate 170,390 of NZ_JBHGAP010000001.1, read as the reverse complement.
GCAGGCCGATGACCCCGCCGCCCAGCGCTGCCAGGCGCGGCTCGCCATGGCCGCCGATACCGGCGATGAACAGAACCTTCAACGCGAAGACGAAGCCGGTGCCGAAATCCATGTTGCCGTAATAGGCGGCCGCAAGCACGCCGGCGATGGTGGCGACAAGTGCCGCGGCAAGACTGGTAGCGAGGAAAACGGCGGCGGGATCGATGCCGCAGAGCGCTGCCGCCTGCCGGTCTTGCGCAACCGCCCGCCACATGCGGCCTGCGGCCGAGCGCGCCAGCACCGCCTGCCCGGCCAGCAGCAGCCCGAGCATGACACCGACATTCAGCAACTGCATGACCGTGAGCGCCACGGGGAAGCCGTCGGCCGACCAGAGCACCACCGGCATGTTCAACATCGGCGGGAGCCAGACGGCGCGGGTGTCGGAGGCAAGCCGCGCCGTTTCCGACAGGACGAGCAGCACGCCCAGCGAGGCGACGACCACCGCCGTGGCCGCGCCGTGTGCCAGCGGGCGCATGACGGTGCGGGCGATCACCAGCCCTGCCCCGCCCGTGTAGAGAAGAGCGGCCACGGCGCCCAGCCCCAGCGCCGCCGGCATGACGAGGAAAAGGCGGCTCCAGCCGACATCGACGAAAAGAATGAAGATCTGGCCGGAGAACGCGAAGAGCGCTCCGAACGTGAGATCGGCACGGCGTGTCAGCGCAAACACCAGCCCGTAGCCAAAGGCGAGCAGCGCATAGAGCGCTGCCACAGGCACGGCATTGGCGAGTTGCTGGAGGAAATAGGCCATGGAGATCGGCTCCCGATGGTCAAAAGGATAACTTGCAAAACTGATTTTACCAGTTAGAATTTTTCCATGCCAATCGAAACAGCGCCCTTCGCCTGGACCCCGCACCGCTTTGCCGGCGGTGCGCTCGCGCTTGATGTCGCCAATTCCATCATCCTGCGCGACGACCCCTTCCGCCGCCGTGACCGTTTCGCCGATCCCGCTGCGCTTTCAGCCTTTCCCGCTGCGGCAAACGCCTTGTGTGGCGAACGCGAGGGTCTGCCGCTGCTGCACCCGGTGCCACAAGCGGCACAGGCAGCTTTTCTCCTGCTGCGCGAGACGATCGATGCTCATTTCCGCGCCCGGATTCACGGGCATGGCGATGACAGGCTGCTGGCGGATCTGCTCGTGGCAGCCGCCGCCGTGCTGCGCGACGGGCAGCGCGGGCGGCTGGATACGGAGACGGCGCATTCCGCGCTGCGGCTCATCGCCGATCCCGCGCCCGAGCGGCTGAAGATCTGCCCCAATTGCGGCTGGCTGTTTCTCGACCGCAGCCGCAATCGCAGCCGCGCCTGGTGCGACATGGCGGTATGCGGCAATCGCGCCAAGGCGAAGCGGCATTACCGGCGGCAGAAAGAGGAGGTCGTACAATGACGAGGTCGTGCGGCGCGCGGCACCTGGGAAGCTATCTGCCGCTTTTCGCGGGGCTTTGCCTGGCAATTCTGGGACTGGCCGGCTGCCAGCGGGAGGCGGAAGGGCCGCTGAAACTTTCCGGCAAGGTGTTCATCTTCAACTATCGCCTCGCCTATGCAACCTATGTGCTGGCGCTGGAGAAGGTCGGCCCCGTCGAAGAGGGCATGCGGGTCGTGGCCCGTTTCCAGAACCCGGCCGGCGGCGAGGATCTCGTCACCGAGCGCAAGCTGTTCCCGAAGCTGGACAAGGTCTCGCTCGAGAGCCCCGATGTCACCTGCATCCGCAAGGGCGTGCCCTACCGCATCACCATCAACGTCCTGGGCCCCGATGGCAGCGAGCGGCAGCGGCTGGAGACGACGCTTGCCTCGACGCTCGACCAGGACGTGCTTCCGGCCAGGGCGCTGGTGATTGGCCCCGCCTACGAGAAGAACCCGGACATGTTTGCAGACGGCAAGGCGCCCGCGCATTTCGCCACGATGCGCTGCCCGGCAAAGACGCCCTGATCCCGCGCAAAAAACAGAAAAGGCCCGGCCGCCATACGGCGCCGGGCCCTTTGCTGATGTCAGTCCGCTGAAAATCAGCCGACGATTTCGGTGCCGGAGAACCAGTAGGCGATTTCTTCGGCAGCGGTTTCCGGGGCGTCGGAGCCGTGAACCGAGTTTTCGCCGATCGAGAGGGCATGCGTCTTGCGGATGGTGCCTTCGGCGGCGTTGGCCGGGTTGGTGGCGCCCATGATCTCGCGGTTCTTCAGGATGGCGTTTTCGCCTTCGAGAACCTGAACGACGGTCGGGCCGGAGGTCATGCCTTCAACGAGTTCGCCGAAGAAGGGGCGATCCTTGTGAACGGCGTAGAAGCCTTCGGCCTGACGCTTGCTCATCCAGACGCGCTTGGAAGCCACGACGCGCAGGCCGGCATCTTCGAGCATCTTGGTGATGGCGCCCGTCAGGTTGCGCTTGGTGGCGTCAGGCTTGATCATCGAGAAGGTGCGTTCAATCGCCATTGTCCCAAATCCCTTGTATCTTGAAACGTTGCCCGCAACGGTTTGCGGATGTGGGCGCCTCCTTACCGGCCTCCTTGCCGCAAAACAAGGGGGCGCGGCCGTTTGGCGCCCCGCACGTGTCAAGTTTCACGCAGCCGTCACGCTGCGCCCCAACGCAGCGTGGAGATCGAGGCAGCGGTCGAACCAGAGGGTGACGGGGTCATCGGCTTCCAGAACCATGGTTTTCGACACGATACGGGCCCACTGGAAGGCGCCGAAGACGATGTAATCGGCAAAGAGCGGGGCCTCGCCGCCGAGAAAGGGCTGGTGGCGGAGCGTGTGGCGCAGCGGCTCCAGCCGGGTGCGAAGCTCGGTGATGGCGGCAGGCGCGCCGGCGGCGGTTTCCTCCAGCGTGCGGCCGAGACGCTTTTCACGGCTTTCGCGGAAATAGGCCTGATCGGCGGGCGCGAGCATCGCATGGATATCCGTGATGAGGATGGGCGTCAGAAGCGGATGGACCCGGGTTTGCGAGAATCCTTCCACGAAGCGGGCCGTGGCGAGCCCGCCCGGACCGCCAAAGAGGCTCGGACGATCCGGATAGGTCTCTTCCAGATAGCGGGCGATGGCGAAGCTGTCGGAGACGAGCGTGTCGCCGTCTTTCAGCAGCGGGACGAGCTTCGTCGCACCGTTTTCGATCGCGGGGATGGCGGTGAAGCCGACGGCGACGGTTTCGGCGGCAAGCCCCTTGTGGGCGAGCGCCATCGCCACCTTCCACACATGCGGCGAAAACGGGCGGGCGGGATCGGCGCCCGCGAGGGCGTAGAGGGTCAGGCTCATGGGCGGCTCCTGCGTTTCGGGATCACGTCCATTCACACATGGCGTTGGGGCGTGATCCAATCAAAACATTTCATCGGTCGCATCACGCCCCTGGATGGCGGAACAGGATAGGGTCGTCTTTTCCTGCAGGGACGAAGCGCCATGATCGATCATTTCCGCATGTTTGCCCGCTACAACCGCTGGGCCAATGAACGCCTGTACGCCGCCGCCGCCACGCTCACCGAAGCCGAGTTCAACGAGAGCCGCGGCGCCTTCTTCGGCTCACTGTGTGCGACACTCAACCATCTCGTGGTGGCCGATGGCATCTGGATGAAGCGCTTTACCGGCGAGGGCGAGGCCGCCAACCAGCTTGCCGCCATCCTTTACACAGAGCTCGCCGCGCTGACGGCGGCGCGCGAGGCGCTTGACGCACGCCTCATCGGCTGGCTGGACGGGCTCGACGATGCGGCGCTTTGCCGTCCCGTCACCTACTCGGCCATCACCAACCCTGCCCCGGTCACCCATGCGCTGGCGCCGGGGCTCTCCCATATGTTCAACCACCAGACCCATCACCGCGGCCAGTGCCACGCCACCCTGACGGCGCTCGGCAAGGAAAGCCTGGCGCTGGACCTGATCTATTTCCTGCGGGCGGAGGGAAAGGAGTGGCTGGCGGCGGGCGAGCCGGCGTGAAACGCAGCGCCTCCCCGCTTGCATCCCCCTGCCCCTCACTCTTATACACGCCGGCATGATCGCGATTTCCGGCCTCACGGCCCGCATTGCCGGGCGACTGCTTATCGAGAATGCTTCCGTCACCTTGCCTTCGGGCACGAAGGCGGGGCTTGTGGGGCGCAATGGCGCGGGCAAGTCCACGCTGTTCAAGATCATCACCGGCGACATGACGCCGGAGGCGGGCACCGTGTCGCTGCCGCGCCAGGCGCGGATCGGCCAAGTGGCGCAGGAGGCGCCCGGCACCGAGGATGCGCTGATCGAGATCGTGCTTTCGGCCGACAAGGAGCGTGCGGCGCTCTTGAAGGAAGCGGAGACGGCCAGCGATCCGAACCGGATCGCGGAGATCCAGACGCGGCTCGCAGACATTGGCGCCCATGCGGCGGAATCGCGCGCGGCCAGCATTCTCGCCGGCCTCGGTTTCGACCATGCCGCCCAGCTTCGCCCCGCCTCGTCCTTTTCCGGCGGCTGGCGCATGCGCGTGGCGCTGGCGGCCGTGCTCTTCTCCGAGCCGGACCTGCTGCTGCTCGACGAGCCCACCAACTATCTCGACCTCGAGGGCACGCTGTGGTTGGAGGATTACATCCGTCGCTATCCGCACACGGTCATCATCATCAGCCACGACCGGGATCTGCTGAACACCGCCGTCAACTCCATCGTGCATCTCGACCAGAAGAAGCTGACCTTCTATCGCGGCCCCTACGACCAGTTCGAGCGGCAGAAGGCGGAGGCCGACGAACTGCAGATGAAGGCGAAGGCCAAGAACGATGCGGCGCGCAAGCACCTGCAGAGCTTCATCGACCGGTTCCGGGCCAAGGCCACCAAGGCCCGGCAGGCCCAGAGCCGCATCAAGGCGCTGGAGCGCATGGGCACGGTGGCCGCCGTGATCGAGGATCACGTGCAGGGCTTTTCCTTCCCCGAGCCCGAGAAGCAGCCGGCCTCGCCGATCGTCGCCATCTCCTCGGCCGCGGTGGGCTACCAGCCGGGCGCGCCGATCCTGAAGCGGCTGAATCTTAGGATCGACAATGACGACCGCATCGCGCTGATCGGCTCGAACGGCAACGGCAAATCCACCTTCGCCAAGTTCATCTCCGGCAAGCTCGCCGCCGAGAGCGGCGAGGTGAAGACGGCGCCGGGGCTGAAGATCGGCTTCTTCGCCCAGCACCAGATGGATGACCTGATCCCCGCCCAGAGTGCGGTGGAGCATGTGCGCCGGCTGATGCCCGGCGAGGTGGAGGCGAAGGTGCGCGCCCGCGTCGCCCAGATGGGTCTTGCGACCGAGAAGATGGACACGCCCGCCAAGGATCTCTCCGGTGGCGAGAAGGCGCGGCTTCTGATGGGGCTTGCCGCCTTCGATGCGCCGAACCTGCTGATCCTCGACGAACCGACCAATCACCTCGATATCGACAGCCGCCGGGCGCTGATCGCGGCCCTGAACGACTATCCGGGCGCCGTCATCCTGATCTCCCACGACCGCCATCTGATCGAGGCGACTGTCGATCGTCTCTGGCTCGTCAAGGATGGAACGGTGACGGCCTTCGAGGGCGACCTTGAGGATTATCGTGGCCTGATCGTCAGCGGCCCGAAGGGCAAGGACGACAAGGCGCGGCCGACGCTTGCCGATGACGGCCTTTCCAAGGCCGACCAGCGCAAGGCCAGCGCCGACCGGCGCGCAGCCCTTGCCCCCTTGCGCAAGAAGATCAATGAAATCGAGTCCCTGACGGCGAAACTCGAGAAACTGATTCAGGCGCTTGATGCAGAGCTTGCGGATCCCGCGCTCTACGAAAAGAGCCCGGCGAAAGCCGCTGCCAAGGCCAAGAGCCGCGCCGATGCGGCTGCGCAGCTTGCCGAGGCGGAGGAAAAGTGGCTGGAGCTTTCGGCGGAGTACGAAGAGGGGATGGCGGGCTAACGGCCTGACGCGCCCCTGCGTGCGCGCTCTCTCCTCATGCGCTCTCTCCTCGCCACCCGCCCCAAACTGGCGACTTCGCGCGATTGACGTTTCTCCCCCACCTCATCAGACTTGCGGCATGGACGCCAACGAGACCGGGGCCGAGCCCGGAGCAACCACCACCATTGATGCCACGCTCTGGGCTTTCCTGCGCGGCGACATGGCTGTCCGGGATTTGGAACTCTGGATCTATTCCGACGATTCCCTGGACACGGTGTTCGGTACAGAGCTCTATCTGACACTCATCTCCGCCAACTGGCGTGATCGCCATGCCGTGGCAAGCCTCATTGAGCGGCTGGAGGCCTTTGGACGTCTGCGGCTTGCCTGCGAATGCATGACGCTGCGCGATCTCGATGTCCTTCCCATGGGCTTCACCGATCGCGCCGACCGCTTCTTCTCTACCGTCGGACCGCGGCACTGGCATGGCGGGGCGGAATGGTGGCTGTTTGCTGCGCGATGCAGCGTCTGCGGCCAGCATTGGCTGGGGGCGCAAAGCGAGCGAGCCTATGATGTCTACGCGCTGCGGCGGCTGAGCCCCGCGCAAGGGTCGCGGATCGCGGGAGACGGAGCCTGGCCGAACGAATTCCGCACCTATGAGCGTGTGCTGGCGGTCGCCGGTGGTTTTGCCGCAACGGCGGAGCCGCTTGAGGAATGATCAGCCTAGTTCAAACGTTGTGATTCCGTAGATGCGATCGAGCGGCAGATCCGGGTCGATGCCGCGATACATACGGGCGGTTTCGAAAACCGGTTTCAGATTGTAGCGGGCAGTAAGCGCCTTTGCGGCGGCATTGGGTTCCGGCACGTCGAGGAAGACGGGGCCGCCCTCGGCGAGGCTGACGAGACGGCGGAAGAGGAGGTCGGCGCCGGTTTCGGTATCGGAAAAGAGCGGGCCGATCTTCGAGCCCTCGTGGCAGCGGCGCACCGTGCCATAGCCTGTGATCTTGCCGGCGCGCAGCAGGGCAACGCTCTGGCGGCCGCCGCTATCCTTCAGCCATTCGGCCAGAAAGGTCTCGCGCCGGGCAGGGTTGAGCGCGCGGTCGTAGTCGACGATCATGGGAACGTGCAGGCGCTGGACCTCGACAAGATCGGCGCTGGCGGCGGCCGGGACGGTCGGCGTGCCGCCGTAGCGGATATTGGCATGGGCGTAGGCGAAGCCGGATTTTCGATAGTTGTCCTGCTGGGCGACCACGCCATCGAGGCCGATGATGCGGTTGCCGGCGCCGGCGATGGCCTCCTGCCAGAGCGTATAGCCGATGCCCTTCCCGCGAAACTCCGGCGCGGCGATGTAAAGGCCGAGGAAGGCATAGGTCTCGCCATAGCGCACCAGCGACAGGCCGGCCGCCAGCCGCCCCGCCACCTCCGCGACGAAGAATCCGCCTGGATCGGTGCGGAAGAAGGCGTCGGCATCACCCGTGCCCGGGTTCCAGCCTTCGGCGGCGGCCCAGTCGATGAGCGTGGCGACATCGGCGGCAGTGGCAGTTCGGATCAGGGGCGACATGGCGTCTCCTTTGCAGGATGAGAAGGAATAGCGTCGAGCCGGACTTTGTCCACCGCCGGAGGGCGGCGAAATCGCGCGGGGCTGCTTGCCGATGCCTTGCGATCTGCTACAACAGCAACAAAAGTCATACTATTTGGGACGGAGATACCATGAACCCCATCCGCATTGCCATCGTCGGCGTCGGCAAGATCGTGCGCGACCAGCACCTGCCGGCCCTTGCGGCCAACAGCGATTACCAGCTGACGGCGGCAGCCAGCCGCAACGGTACGGTGGACGGCATCCCGAACTTCAAATCGATCGAGGAGATGCTGCAAGCCGTGCCCGAGATCGAGGCGGTGTCGCTCTGCATGCCGCCGCAGTTCCGCTATGCGGCGGCCGTGACCGCGCTCAAGGCCGGCAAGCATGTCTTCCTTGAAAAGCCGCCGGGCGCGACGCTGAGCGAGGTCGAGGATCTTGCGGCGCTGGCCGCCGCCAAGGGCTTGTCGCTCTTTGCCAGCTGGCATTCGCGCTATGCGCCGGCGGTGGAAGCTGCCAAGGCATTTCTCGCTGGCACGACGCTCGAAAACGTTCAGGTGATCTGGAAGGAAGATGTGCGCCACTGGCATCCGAACCAGGCCTGGATCTGGGAAGCCGGCGGCCTCGGCGTGTTCGATCCCGGCATCAATGCGCTCTCCATCGTCACCCACATCCTGCCGCGCCCGGTCTTCGTCACCGCCGCGACGCTGGAATTCCCCGAGAACCGCGACGCTCCGATTGCCGCCGCGATCACCTTCAGCGATGCAGAGAAGCTCGCCGTTTCCGCCGAGTTCGACTGGCGCCAGACTGGCAAGCAGAGTTGGGACATCGTGGCAAAGACCGCGGCCGGCACCATGGTGCTTTCCGAAGGCGGCGCGAAGCTCTCCATCGACGGCAAGCTCGTTCATGAGGAGCCTGAGCGCGAATATCCTGCCCTCTACGCCCGCTTCGCCGAGATCGTGAAGGCGGGGCGTTCGGACGTCGATCTGGCACCGCTGCGGCATGTGGCCGATGCCTTCATGCTGGGCAAGCGGAAGGTGGTCGAGGCGTTCTACGACTGAGCGTATAGCGAATAGGATTCTGGGGAGCGGCGTTTCCGGCAAGGGGCATTGTTTTATGGGCACGATTGAGAAACCCGTGCGGCGATGCCACCGGGTTTTTTCATTTCAGGGTCTTTCGGACGGGGCGCTGGAAGCCGCCGGTGGCGAAAGGGAATGGTAAAGTGACGCCTTTCAGCGCCCCGTTCAGCGGTTTTTGTCGGCAAGCCTGACCGCTCGGGCGTGATGAAACCGGCTCGACCCGGTTCCTCGTCCGACCCCTGCGGCGCGGCTTGATGTACGTCGCAACGACCGAGTTTTACAGGACGACGGTGTTTCGCCCGCCGCCATTCACCTCCCTGAGGCCTTGCCTCCGCCCACGGTTCTTCGGGGCGAACGGCCGTTTCGCGGACCCGGACCGGTGGGGGCCACGTCTGCCCCGTCCCAACCCGCGCCGGCCCCGCAACGCCGGCACGCCTGCCGGTGTATCCGCTGCGGGACGGGGCCAGTATGGGGCGGACCTGCCGGGAGGGGGAAAGCGGGGTAGAAAATAGGCCTTGAGGGATCATCGATTTAGCAATCGGAGGATCTGTTCCACGCTGTCCTCGACCGAGAGATGCACGGTGTCGAGGCGCAGGTCTGGCTGCCAGGGTTCATAGGTCAGCGCGCAGATCTCGGTCCAGCTTGGCGGGATGAGCCCCTCCACCTCGGCGGCACGTGTTTCGGCGCGGTGGCGATGGGTTGCGGGATCGGAACAGATGATTTCAACCTCGACGAAGGGCCGGCCGGCAGATGTCGCGACCGCACGAAAGGCGCTGCGGGTGATCTCCAGCGGATTGACGGAATCGGCGATGACGGTCTGGCCGAGCCGGAGATTGTCAGCGGCCAGCCGGGCCAGCGTCACATAGCCGCTGGCGCCGACATCCTGCCCTCCCGCCAGGGGGGCCGTCGCGCGGATGGCCTGCTCGATCGTATCGACGCGCAGGTAGCAGGCGGAAAGCCGCCGCGCCAAGGCCTGCGCCACCGTGCTTTTGCCAGAGCCCGCCAATCCCCCGAGAATGATCAGCATGGGCGATCTCCGCTGGTGGGCGCCTGCGCCGGCTTGGCGCTCACCCCTTCTTCCCCCAACGCCCGTCCCGGTCCTGCTGCCAGTAGGTCAGCTGGTGGCCTTCGGCTTTCAGACGCTTCCATTCGGTGCGGGCGTGTTCGACCTGTTCGGTCTGGAAACCGTCGAAGAGGAAGACGGCGCGCTGGTAGGCGTCGAGCGCGGGCGTCACGACACCGTCGACGAGGAAGCGGACGGTGGCGGCGTTGTCATTGCCGGGGCCAGCGGTGATCAGCACGGGCTGTTCTTCCGCATGCGGGGCCGCATCCGTGCCATGCGGCAGGAAGCTGTCGTCGCGGAAGGACCAGAGGTGGTCATCCAGCCGGTCTCGCCGCGTCTCGTCCGGCACCTGCACCACCACGCGCCAGTCCCGCTCCAGGCATTTTTCCAGAAGCGGCGGCAGCGCGTCTTCCAGCTTGGATTCGGTCAGGTGGTAGAAGAGGACTTCGGTCACCGGTTTACCCCTTATCCCTCGTACTCCTCCCGCACGAGGTCATCGAGCAGGCGGACGCCGAAGCCGGAGCCCCAGGAGGTGTTGATCTCGTCGGAGGGGGAGCCCATGGCGGTGCCGGCGACGTCGAGGTGGGCCCAGGGGGTTTCCTTGACGAAGCGCTTGAGGAACTGGGCGGCGGTGATGGCGCCGGCATAGCGGCCGCCGGAATTCTTCATATCGGCGAACTTGCTGTCGATGATCTTGTCGTATTCGCGGCCCAGCGGCATGCGCCAGAGCTTTTCATTGGTGCGCAGGCCGGCGGCGAGCAGCTTTTCGGAAAGCTCGTCGGAATTGGAGAAGAGGCCGGCATGGTTGCTGCCGAGCGCGACCATGATGGCGCCCGTGAGGGTGGCGAGGTTGATCATCATCTTCGGTTTGAAGCGCTCGTTGCAGTACCAGAGCGCATCGGCCAGCACGAGGCGGCCTTCGGCATCGGTGTTGATGATCTCGATCGTCTGGCCGGACATGGAGGTGACGATGTCGCCGGGGCGCTGGGCGTTACCGTCGGGCATGTTTTCCACGAGGCCGAGAATGCCCACGGCATTGACCTTGGCCTTGCGGGCGGCCAGCACATGCATGAGGCCGATGACGGCGGCCGCACCGCCCATGTCGCCCTTCATGTCTTCCATGCCGCCGGCCGGCTTGATGGAAATGCCGCCGGTGTCGAAGACGACGCCCTTGCCGACGAAGGCGAGCGGCTTGTCCTTCGGCTTGCCGCCTTTCCACTCGATGACCGCCAGACGTGGCGGGCGCGCGGAGCCCTGTCCGACGCCCAGCAGCGCGCCCATGCCGAGCTTCTTCATCTCGCGCTCGGTGAGGATTTCCACTTCGGCGCCGAGCGCTTCAAGCTCCTTGGCGCGGGCGGCGAATTCGACCGGGCCCAGAACGTTCGGCGGCTCGTTGACGAGGTTGCGGGCGAGCACCACGCCGTCCAGCACCGCTTCGGCATCGGTCCAGGCCTTCTTGGCGGCGATGACGGCTGAGGTGACGATGGTGACGCGCAGCGTGCGGTCACGCGGCGTCGTGTCATCGTCGCTCTTCTTCGTCTTGTACTGGTCGAAGCTGTAGGCCGAAAGCGCCATGCCGAGGGCGAAATCGGCCGCCTCGCGCCCGCCGACTTCCAGCGGCTCGGCATCGAGATAGACGGTGATCTTTTCCGATCCCTTGACCTTCGAGGCCGCCACGCCGCCGGCCTTCAGCCAGTCGTGGCGGGTGATCTTGGCCTTGTCGCCGAGGCCAAGCACGAGCAGCCGCTCGAAGGGTGAATTGGTGGGGGCGAGGATATCGAGGGTCGAGAGCGCCTTGGCGGTAAACTTCGCCGTGCGCGCCGCGCGGGCGGAGACACCGTCCGGATCGGCCGCCGTCACCCAGGCAGGCTGGCTGCCTGCGACCTGCAGCAGCACGCCGACACCACCAGCGGGGCGGACGGATTTCGCGAAGGTGATCTCGACTTTGGATGGCATGGATGGCTCCGGGACTGATGTCTTGTGGCGCATGCGACGACGCGCCTGTCGCCACACTGTTACGGAGCGGAGCGGCAAAGGCAAAGAAAAAGGGGCGCGGCGCATGGCAGCAGACGGCTCCATCTACAGGAAAGCGTCATGGCCTATCGCCGCACGCAACTGCCAAGCCTGCCATTCGTCACCAAAAAGCCACCAAAGGAGAAATTGTAGCGCCGCCCCTGCCCGCTGCATTGCCCGCGGCGGAGCCATTGGCTAGAGCTGTGCCCGAGGGGATCGTATTGAGGGCCCACACCAACGCGCGTCCATGAGCTGTGGTCGCCAGATTGCTCCATGAAGGGGTCCACCCCGGGATCACATGACGATACTCGAACGCTACATCCTGCGCCGCGTGTTCCAGATGTTCCTGGCGGCGCTGCTTCCCGTGCTCGGCATCATTTGGACGACGCAGGCGCTGCAGCGAATCAACCTCGTGACGGATACGGGACAGTCGATCGGCGCCTTCCTGCAGCTAGCGACGCTGATCCTGCCGACCGTCATTCCGCTGGTGCTGCCCTTCGCGCTCGCCATCGGCATCACCCAGACGCTCGGCACGATGAACACCGATTCCGAGCTGACGGTGATCGAAGCCGCCGGCGGCTCGCGCAGGATCATCTTGCTGCCCATCCTGATGCTGGCCGCCATCCTCAGCGTCTTCTCGTTTACGGTCGACAATGTGGTGGAGCCGAAGGTGCGCCAGGCCGTGCGGCAGATGATCGCCTCGGCCAACGCCGACCTTCTGTCTTCCGTCGTGCAGGAAAATTCGTTCCGCCGCATCGCCGACGGGCTTTACGTGCAGGTGGGCGGGCGGCGCGGCAATGGCGTGCTGACCGGCATCTTCGTTGCCGATTCGCGCAATCCGGAAAGCGAACTCGTCTATTATGCACGCGAGGGTGCCGTGGACGAGGCAAGCTCGGCGCTGGTGATGAAGGACGGCGAGGTGCATCGCAAGCAGCCGGATGGCGGTGTTTCGATCATCAAGTTCGACAGCTACGCCTTCGACCTCGCGGAGATGACGAAGAAGGCTGCGGGCGCGTCCCTGAAGCCGGGCGACCGGGAGCTTTCCTATCTCTTCCATCCCGATCCGAAGGACGAATTCTACCAGAGCAATCCGCTCTCCTTCTCAGCCGAAATCCACCGGCGCTTCGTGGAATGGACCTTTCCGCTGGTCTTCGCGCTGATGGCGCTCGTCGTATCCTCCGACGCCCGCTCGCATCGCGAGGCGCGCATGCACCCGACGCTGCAGGTGATGATCATCGCCTTCGTGTTCCGCTGGATGACCTTCTATGCTGCCAACAGCGCGGAGGATTCGGCCATCTTCATCCCGATCCTCTATGCCGTGCCGCTCCTGACAACGGGACTTTGCATTCGCCAGCTGATCGGCAGCAAGAAGCTGATCCTGCCGGCGCGGTTCTCCGACCAGTTCCACGATCACATGATCAAGCTGAAGCTGGTCCGGCCGGCCGGTGACGATGCGGGGAACGCTCCATGATCGGCGGCACGCTGTTTGGTTATTTCTTCAAGCGCTATGCGCTGACGACCTTCTATTTCCTCGTCGGGATCTTCTCGCTGATCTTCATCATCGATTTCAGCGAGACGACCAGCCGAATGTCGAACCTGCCGAATTATCACGTGGCGGGCGCGCTCCTCATGACGGCGCTGCGCATTCCGATGATCCTGCAGCAGACCGTGCCTTTCGTGGCGCTGTTTTCGGCCATGACCACGCTGATCGCGCTCAACCGCCGCTACGAGCTGGTGGTTACGCGGGCGGCGGGGATTTCGGCCTGGCAGTTCCTGCGGCCCTTCGTGGCGGGTTCGCTCATCTTCGGCATTCTCGCGGTCGCGGCCATCAATCCCATCGCGGCGTGGGGTGCAAAGAAGGCCGAGGCGCTGCAGGCCGAATGGGGCGGCGGCAATCGGTCGTCCTCCGCGCTTTCCATTCCGTGGCTGCGCCAGATCCACAAGGGCGACGACGCGATCATCGGCGCTGGCTCAGTTCAGGACGACGGCGCGACACTGCTCGATGTCACCGTGATCCATTTTGATCCACAGGGCAGCATCACTGTTCGGCAGGATGCCCGCTCGGCAAAGCTCGAAGATGGTTACTGGCTGCTTAACACCGTGACGGAAACCCGAAACGGGGAATTGCCGCGTCGATTCGAGACACTGAAAATTCCGACGGCGCTCAAGCCCGAATTCGTACGCGAAACGTTAGCCAAGGCAGACGCCATTGATTTCTTTGATCTTCCCCGGAAGATCGAAGTGGCCCGTTCGTTCGGGTTTTCCACAGCGGCGATGGAGACGCAATTTCACTCCATGCTCTCGCTTCCCGTGCTTCTCGTGGCCATGACGCTCATTGCCGCCAGCGTTTCGCTGAAGTTCAGCCGGTTCCACCAGAGCCGGTCGGTAATTCTCGGTGGAATCCTCGCAGGCTTCGTGCTTTATGTCGTGACCGTGCTTGTAAAAGCATTCGGGAGCAGCGGTGTAGTGCCTCCGTTCGTTGCAGCCTGGTTGCCAGTTGTTGTAGCGATGGCGCTGGGCTCGACGATTCTATTGCATCAGGAGGATGGCTAGTGGCGGCACGTGACCGCGACCCGATCAGGCGGACGAAGGTGGCCCTGCTTGCAGGCGTTGCCGCGTTCGGTCTCATGACGGGAACGCCCCTCACCGTTCAGGCTCAGTCCACGACGATCGACCAGTTGCAGCCCAACATCGCGCCCGACGCGAAGATGCTGCTCTCGGCGAACGAGCTTGTTTACAATAATGATTCCGGCCGCGTGATCGTGCGTGGCAATGTGCAGATCAATTATGGCGGCTACCAGATGGTGGCCGAGCAGGTCGAGTACGATCAGAAGGGCGGCCGTGTCATCGCCACCGGCAAGATCGAGCTGATCGAGCCCGGCGGCAACCGTGTGTACGGCGACCGCATGGATCTGACGGACGATTTCGGCAACGGGTTCATCGAGCAGCTGCGAATCGAGACGACCGACCTCACCAAGCTTGCGGCGGCCAGCGGCGAGCGCATCAACGGCGAGGAATTCGTGCTGAACAAGGCCGTCTACACGGCCTGCACCCCGTGTGCGACGAAGCCCGATCATCGCTCGCTCTGGCAGATCAAGGCACAGCGCATCGTACAGAACGGGCGCACCCGGACTGTCCGGCTGGAAAACGCCCGTTTCGAGCTCTTCGGCCAGCCCCTGGTCTACCTGCCGGTGCTTGAACTTCCCGACCATACGGTGAAGCGCAAGAGCGGCTTCCTGTTCCCGCGGGTGAAGTACACGCAGAAGCTCGGCGCGCAGCTGTCCGTCCCCTATTACTGGGCGATCCGCCCGGACATGGATGCGACGCTGACGGCGACGGGACTAACCAAGCAGGGTTTCCTTCTGGAAGGCGAATTCCGCCAGCGCTTCCACAATGGCCAGCACACGCTGTCCTTTGCCGGGATCCATCAGCTTGACCGCTCGGTCTTCACGCCCAACACAACCGATGCCGTAGAGCTGAACCGCGGCATGGTGGCGTCGAAGGGCCGGTTCGAGATCAATCCGCGCTGGACCTTCGGCTGGGACGTTCTGGTCCAGAGCGACAACAACTTCGCCAAGACCTACGAGCTGTCGACCTTCGACGGCACCACCTACACCAACCAGGCCTATTTGACGGGTCTCGGCAGCCGCAACTATTTTGATCTGCGGGGCTTCTACTTCGACATCCAGGATGCCGATCTCGGCAGCGCCAGGGAGAAAAAGCAGGCAATCGCCCAGGTGCTCGACTACTCCTACACCGCACCGAAGCCGGTGGCCGGTGGCGAGCTCAATGTCGATGTCAACCTGACCAACGTTCACCGCAGCGGCAAGGACAGCTTTACCGTTCTCGGCGTCGAGCGTTTTCCGGGGCTCGAAGGCTCCGCGCATCGGCTGACCAGCGAAGCGGAATGGAAGCGGACGTTCATTGTGCCCGGCGGCCTTTCGCTGACCCCGCTTCTGGCGGCGCGCGGCGATCTCGTCGGCCTCAACATGGACAATCCGGGTCCGGGCTACGGTGGCAACTATGCCACCGAAGACGCGGTCACGCGCTCGATGCTGACAGCAGGCCTCGAGGCGCGCTATCCGATCCTGATGGCGACCGAGCACAGCAGCCATGTGCTCGAGCCCATCGTGCAGGTCTACGCGCGCCCGAACGAGGACTTCGGCGGGCGCCTGCCGAACGAGGACGCGCAAAGCTTCGTCTTCGATGCGACCAACCTCTTCGAGCGTGACAAGTTCTCCGGTTTCGACCGGATCGAGGGCGGCTCGCGCGCCAATGTCGGCTTCCGCTACACCGGCAATTTCGACAATGGCTATTCGCTGCGCGGCATTTTCGGCCAGTCCTATCATCTGGGCGGGGTCAATTCCTTTGCCACTGACGATCTCGTCAAGGTCGGTGCGAATTCCGGCCTCGAGACGGATGTTTCCGATTTCGTCGGCATGATCGGCATCGATGCACCCACCGGCGTGACGGCAAGCCTCAGCGCGCGCCTGGACGAGAAGACCCTCGACCTGAACCGTGCCGATGCGACGCTCGGTTACGAAGGCATCTACTGGCAGTCGCTGATCACCTACACCAGCATCGCCGCGCAGCCGCTGTATGGCGAGATCGTCGATCGTGACGAGGTGCAGACCGCCGCAGCCTATCGCTTCGCCGACTACTGGTCTGTCTTCGGCTCGCTGACCTACGACATCAACAACGAGGTCATTTCCCGCAATGGCCTCGGCATCACCTATGATGACCAGGACACGCTGTTTTCGATCGTCTACAAGCGGGAGCGCGACAAGAACTCGACGGTCGCCAATGACTGGTCGATCGGCGCGCGCATCAGCTTCCGCACGCTGGGCGACATCAATGTCGGCGATGCCAAGTTCGACGATCTGAACAACTGACAGCAGACGGGCAAAACGGGCCGGCGCGAGCACGCAGACGTGCCGCCGCCGGCTTTCACCGTCGCACTTGTCATCGTTTGGCCGCATGGTTTATGCATGCCATCGAGCGATGGGGCCGTTGCGGCCACTGGACACAATTCCAATGGGTGGAGTGAAGCGCATGAACCGGATGATCCGCGCAGCCGTGCTGGCAGGCCTCATGGGAGCCGCGATGGTCGCGCCGACATCAACCGCAGCCCTCGCCGCGGGCAGCGGCAGCGCCATCCGCGTCACCGTCAACGATACTGCGATCACGTCCGGCGATATTGCCAAGCGCGTCGCCTTCCTAAAGCTGCAGCGCCAGGGCGGCAATCTGCAGGCCACAGCCCGCGAACAGCTGATCGAGGAAGTGCTGAAGCGCGCGGAAGTCGCCCGCGTCGGCATGTCGGTCTCGACCCAGGATGTGGATGCGGCGTTCCTGCGCTTTGCCCAGAGCAACAAGCTGACGGCCGCCCAGCTCAACACCATCCTCGACAAGGCCGGCGTGACCACCGCGCATTTCAAGGCCTATATCGCCGTGCAGATGAGCTGGCCGCGCGTCGTGAACCTTCGCTACAATCTCGGCGGAAACCGCATGTCGGGCGCCGATCTCGTGAAGCGCATGCAGGAGAACGGCGGCAAGAAGCCCGTGACGACCGAGTATTTCCTGCAGCAGGTGATCTTCGTCGTGCCGGAAAAGCGCCGTGCCCAGATCCTCGGCAAGCGCCAGGCGGAAGCCAAGGCCTCGCGCGCCAAATATCCGGGCTGCGACCAGGCCAAGGTCTTTGCCGCCACCATGCATGACGTGTCCATCCGCAGCCTCGGCCGCGTGCTGGAGCAGGAACTGCCCGATGACTGGAAGCCGCTGGTGCTGAAGGCCGGCGACGGCATCACCACCGATACGCGCGTGACCGAGCGTGGCGTCGAATATCTCGGCATCTGCAAGAAGCGGCAGGTGAACGACGACGTGGCGGCCGAAATCGTCTTCCGCGCCGAGGATCTCGGCAAGAAGAAGGAAGCCGGCGAAGACGAGAACAGCAAGCGCTATCTCGACGAGCTGCGCAAGCGCGCCCAGATCGTCTCGCGCTAAGGACAATTTGATGGCCGGAGCGGCGAAACGGGCGCTGGCGCTCTCGATGGGCGATCCCGCCGGCATCGGCCCCGACGTGGCGCTGGCCTGCTATGCCGCCCGAAAGGACTGGGGCACGCCGCCCTTCCTCTTCATCGGCGATCCCGACGTGCTCCTTTCGCGGGCTGCTGCGCTCCACCTCTCCTTTCCGATCCGCGCCGCAGACGCCGAAAGCGCCTGCGATCTCTTCGACGAGGCGCTGCCGGTGCTGCCGGTTGCCTGCGCCGCACCGGTCGTGGCAGGGGCGCCCGACAGCGCAAATGCGGGCGCGGTGATCGAGGCGATCGAGACGGCCGTGGCGCTGACGCGGGCCGGCCGCACCTCGGCCGTCGTCACCTGCCCGATCGCCAAATCCGTGCTCTACGATGCCGGCTTCGCTTTTCCGGGTCATACGGAATTCCTGGCCGACATTGCCGCACGCGACGGCAAGGGGCCCTATCTCCCCGTCATGCTGCTCTCCGGGCCGAAGCTCAATGCCGTGCCCGTGACGATCCATATTCCGCTGAAGGACGTGCCGGCGGCACTCACTGAAGCACTCGTCTACGACACCGCCGTCATCACGGCCCGCGACCTTCGTGACCGCTTCGCCATCCCCTCCCCGCGGCTGGCGCTGGCAGGCCTCAATCCGCATGCCGGCGAAGGCGGCGCGCTGGGGCTTGAGGACGACGCGATCATCCGGCCCGTGGTCGAGCGCCTGGTGGCCGAGGGCATCCGCGCCGTCGGACCGCTGCCGGCCGACACCCTGTTCCACGACCGCGCGCGCGAGACCTACGACGTGGCGATCTGCATGTATCACGACCAGGCCCTCATCCCGGCCAAGGCGCTCGGCTTCGATGACAGCGTGAATGCGACGCTCGGCCTGCCCTTCATCCGCACCTCCCCCGACCACGGCACGGCCTTTCCGATCGCCGGCAAGGGCATTGCGCGGGCCGACAGCCTGCTGGCCGCCCTGAAGCTCGCCGACAGGCTGGCGGCCTCCTCCAGCGGAGCGGCACGCTGATGGCCGCGCTTGACGGACTGCCGCCGCTGCGCGACGTGATCCAGCGCCATGGGCTGGATGCGAAGAAGGCGCTCGGCCAGAATTTTCTGCTCGATCTCAACCTCACCCAGAAGATCGCCCGCACGGCCGGGCCTCTGGAAGGGGCCACCGTCATCGAGGTCGGCCCCGGCCCCGGCGGGCTGACGCGCGCCATCCTGGCGCTCGGCGCCAAACGCGTCATCGCGATTGAGCGCGACCCCCGCGCGCTTCCAGCACTGGCCGAAATTTCCGACCACTATCCGGGCCGGCTGACGGCGATCGAGGGCGATGCGCTGAAGACGGATTTCGAAGCGCTCGCCAAAGACGCCGACGGGCCGGTGCACATCATCGCGAACCTGCCCTACAATGTCGGCACGCAGCTCCTCGTCAACTGGCTGCTGCCGGCCTCCTGGCCGCCCTTCTATGCCTCGATGACGCTGATGTTTCAGCGCGAAGTGGGCTTGCGCATCGTCGCCGGCCCCGACGACGACCACTATGGCCGCCTCGGCGTGCTCGCGGGCTGGCGCACGGATGCGCGCATGGCCTTCGACGTGCCGCCGCAAGCCTTCACTCCCCCGCCGAAGGTAACCTCCACCGTCGTCCACTTGACGCCGATCGCCAACCCCATCCCCTGCGATCCCGCCAAACTCGAAAAAGTCACCGCCGCCGCCTTCGGCCAGCGCCGCAAAATGCTGCGCCAGAGCGTCAAATCCATTGGCGGCGAAGCGCTTCTGGCGCGGGCGGAGATCGATCCGCAGCGGCGGGCGGAGACGTTGTCGGTGGAGGAGTTTTGCCGGTTGGCGGGGTGTTTGTGAGGGGGTGGTTTCGCTTGAAATGGCGATGCTCGATCGCGGTCGAGGCTATCGTCTACCTGCGATCACAGCAGACATGAGGTCGATCGTTTCTGCCTGGGCTTTTTCCGGCACAGAGGTGAAGGGTTCGCGGATCAGGAGGTGGCGCATCACCGTTTTGGCGAGCAGATCGTCCATTCCTTTGGCGACCTTAAGGGCAACCGCGCAACGGTCGGCGAACGGGCGTAGGGCGTCCTCAAGATAAGCACGTCCCATGACCTCCATCACACAGGCAATGTCGAACATGTCCCGCGGCTGAAGAGAAGCGCCACGATAGAACACTTTCTTCGCTACGATTTCTGCAGGGGTGTCCAACAGGCAGAGTTGGCCGGCGATGTCACGTGAGCGTGTGGGCGCATCCGTGAGAGGCGGTGCACAAATGAAATCGATCTCACCGACATTTGAGAACACGACTTTCAGCACACGAAGACCATCCGTCTGACAGGCATTCGGCGGCTTTGGCAAACGGAACCCCTGTGTCTCAGGATTGAGATATGGCAGGAGTTGGGGATCATCGAGAAAAAGATCAATGTCGAAACTTTCACGGTGCCCGATCTGGAGCATCAGCGACGTTCCGCCGCCGAAGGTCCAACTTCCGTGGATCGGAACCCGCGCACTTGCCTGTTCGAGGATCGAAATCGCGTACTGAAACAATTCGCCCCAATTGCTGGTCTGCATCATCTCAGGACGCTTTGGCCAGCGGGAGATCGTAGCCCGCTAGAGCGGAAAACCGTGTCGCAAGTTCCACAGCACGGTCCTGATCGACTGCCGCCTCCATCAGAAAAGCACGCTGGTCCGCCACCGCCACTTCGGAAAAGAATGCGAAGGCCCATGGGTCCCGCGCATCCACACAGGTGGGATCTGCAAGCTTCGCCGCCAGATCAGAACAGGACAACGTCGATCCGAAGGACGCATTCACCACGGATAAAACAGCAATCGACAGAGCAGACATCGGCGGCCTCCGTGAGCATTTAGATGGAAGATATAACCCTCTCACCTGCCCTGAACAACATTGGTCTACCAGAGAGCTTTTGAGTGGTACGTGGCGCTCACCGCTCATAATGAAACCGGCACTGGACGATCTGCACCTGCCGGGCATCGTCCTTGCCGGTGATGCGGTAGACGAGGCGGTGTTCGGCGAGGATGCGGCGGGACCAGAAGCCGGTGAGGTCGCCTTTCAGCGGATCGGGCTTGCCGAGACCGGTGAAAGGGTTGCGCTTGGTATCGCGGATCAGCTCGTTGAGCTTTTCCAGCATTTTTGGGTCGGTTTTCTGCCAGTAGAGATACTCTTCCCAGGCGTGGGCGGTGAAGAGCAGCTTCATCTCAGAGGTCGGGATCAGTCACGATCACATCGCCATCGGCGAGCTGCGCCAGGCTTTCGCGCAGACGAGAGGCGTTGGCGGGTGTGGAGAGAAGATGCAGCGTCTCGCGCATGCTCTCATATTCGCCCTCGGCCAGAACCACGACGGCCTCGGTGCCCTGCCGCGTGACGAGCAGGGGGGCACGGGACGAGAGAACGTCGTCCACGTGGCTTGCAAGGTTCTGGCGGAACTCTGTCAGGCTGACATTGCCCATGGGCTTCCCCTCTTTCTGTACGTTAATATGTACAGAAATCGGCGAGCGGTCAAGTTTCCAGCCGCTTGCCGTGATGCTTGCCCCTCACTTCAACACCGGTTCCTCATCCAAGAGCTTCCGCACGAAGTCGAACATGCCGTGGCGGCGGTCGCGGCGCAGGCGTTCGGCTTTCACGATGGACTGGATGGCGTCGAAGGCGGCGGTGAGGTCGTCGTTGATGATGACGTAGTCATATTCGCCCCAGTGGGCGATTTCGGAGCGGGAGTTGGCGAGGCGCGTGCGGATCACCTCTTCGGTGTCCTCGGCGCGGCGGTGCAGGCGCGATTGCAGCTCCGTCATGGTGGGCGGCAGGACGAAGATGGAGACGACATCGGCGGCCATCTTGTCCTGCAATTGCTGGGCGCCCTGCCAGTCGATGTCGAAGAGCATGTCGCGGCCTTCGGACATGGCGATTTCCACCGGCTCGCGCGGGGTGCCGTAGAAATTGCCGTGCACTTCGGCCCATTCCAGCAGCGCATCGCTGTCGCGCAGGCGTTCGAATTGCGGTTTGGTGACGAAGTCGTAGTGCACGCCCTCGATCTCGCTCGGGCGGCGCGGGCGCGTGGTGACGCTGACGGAGAGGCCGATGCCCTTGTCCGTTTCCAGAAGCGTGCGGGCAATGGTGGACTTGCCGGCGCCGGACGGCGAGGAAATCACCAGCATGAGGCCACGGCGGGCGATCGGGATGGTCTTTGCCGGGGTCGTGGCGGTGGCGGCGTTCATGGTCTACTCCAGATTCTGAACCTGTTCGCGGAACTGGTCGATAACGACCTTCAACTCGATCCCGGCGGCGGTGACCGCGGCGGAATTCGACTTCGAACAGATGGTATTCGATTCCCGGTTAAATTCCTGTGCCAGGAAATCCAGCTTGCGCCCCACGGGACCGCCGGCGGCGAGAAGATCGCGGGCAGCCGTCACATGCGATGTCAGACGGTCGATTTCCTCGCGCAGGTCCGCCTTGGTGGCGATGAGGGCGACTTCCTGGTGCAGGCGGTCGGCATCGACGCTGACGCCGGTGCCAAGGACTGCGGCGAGCTGGCCGGCAAGACGCTCGGCAATCGCCGCCGGCGAGCGCGACGGGTCGGCCTCGATCTGGCGGGCGAGCGTCTCGATGCGGGCGATCTGGCCGAGCAGGACGTTCACGAGGGCTGCCCCCTCCCGCTCGCGCATGGCAACGAGATCGGCGAGCGCGCCGGAGAGGCCGGCGAGGATATCGGCATCGCGGGCGGCGCGGTCGGCTTCCGTCTCTGACTGCTCGCGGAAATCGACGATGCCGCGCAGCGTCAGCAGCGTATCGAAGCGCAGCGGCGCGGGATCGACGCGGTCGCCGAGGCGTTCCTTCAGGGCGAGAACGGCGGCGAGTGCATCTTCGTTGATCACGGCCTCTACCGCCGCCTCGCCCGAGGCGAGCGTGAGGCCGAGCTGGAGATTGCCGCGCGTCAGGGCCGCACCTGCTAGACGCCGGGCCTCCGCCTCCAGATGATCGAGGCCGGGCGGCAGGCGCAGGCGCAGATCAAGCCCCTTGCCGTTGACGGAGCGTAGCTCCCACACCCAGCGCGCCCGGCCGCTGGTGCCTTCGCGCCGCGCGAAGCCGGTCATGGACTGGACGGTGGATATGGAAGGGGACATGGCATTCTCCCGGATGCGCGGGGCCGGCGGCGGGATCGGCCGCAGCCGGCAACTGATCCTCTCTACAGGTGAAATCGCCGGTGTGACAGGCGGTCAGGCGACGAGCTCGTGGGTCATCCACATATTGGAGGTGTCAGGATGACGACAGGCCGGCTGTGGCGGGGTTGGCAAAGGCCGCCCCCCTTTCCGCCGTCAGGCTCGGCCTCGAGCCCGAGCATCCATAGGACGATCACCGCGCCCTCGACGCGGATCCTCGGCCCGGTGGCCGAGAATGACGTTGCGCGGGGGTGATCGCCTGCCTTCAATCCACCTTGCGTCTCTCGAACGGCGGTCTGCCTCTGACCGCCAACACGTGTTCTCCGGGCTCGTTCTTAACGCGCGTTCTACTGGCTTTGCCCATCGGTCGTTGCCGGCGCGGTGCCATCGGCCGCGGCCTTGGCGGCCTCTGCCGCGCGTTCGGCCTCGATCTTGCGCCAGCGGCGGACATTGGCGTTGTGTTCGTCGAGCGAGGTTGCGAAGACGTGGCCGCCGGTGCCGTCGGCGACGAAGTAGAGTTCTTCGGTACGCGAGGGATTGGCGACGGCTTCCAGCGCCGCACGGCCGGGATTGGCGATCGGCGTCGGCGGCAGGCCCTTGATGATGTAGGTGTTGTAGGGCGTCTGCTTGTCGAGGTCGGATTTCAGGATCGGGCGGTCGGCCGGCTTTCCGTCGCCGCCGAAGATGCCGTAGATGACCGTCGGGTCGGACTGGATGCGCATGCCCTTTTCCAGCCGGTTGATGAAGACGGAGGCGACGCGGGAGCGCTCGTCGGCGCGGCCGGTTTCCTTCTCGACGATGGAGGCCAGCGTCACGAATTCCTCGACCGTCTGGACCGGCAGGTCGCTGTCGCGGCGCGACCAGATCTGCGCGACCAGCGCGGTCTGGGCGTTCTTCATCTGCTCGACGATCTCGGCGCGCTTGGTGCCACGGGAGAACTTGTAAGTGTCGGGACGAAGGCTGCCTTCGGCCGGCAGTTCCCGCGGGAGTTCACCCTCGAGGATTGGATCGTCCTGAAGGCGCTTGAACATCTGCTTGACCGTCAGGCCTTCCGGCAGGGAAACGGAATAGAGGATGGACTTGCCGGATTTCAGGAGCTGCATCACGTCCTGCATGGAGGAGCGTGCCTTGATCTCGTATTCGCCGGCCTTCAGCGTCTCATTGTCGAGATAGGCTTCGGAGACGAAGCGGAAGACGCGCCCGTCGGTGATGATGCCGGCGCGCTCGAGGCCGCTGGCGATCTCGCTCATGCCCGCCCCGTTGCGGACGATGAAATTGCTGTTGGCGGCCAGCGGGCCGGGCGCCTCATAGGTGTGAAGCGCGTAATAGACAGAACCGGCAACAATCAGCGCGCCAAAAACGATCACGCTCATCACGAAGTTCAGGAAGATGACGATCTGCGAGCGCGCCTTGCGCGAGCGGCGCCTGGGCTCCGGAACCTTTTCAGGGCGAAGGGCCTCGTTGGCCGACTTCGGTATGATGAGGCCCTTGCTCGTGCTTTCCTGGCGGGCGGCCGGCTGCTGGCTCTGGTCGTTGAAATCGCTCACGCTTGTCCTGATCCCGAGATTCTCATTCCCAATCGGCCAGCAAGACGAACCTCAGAAATGCTCGCCGGTCTCGTTGGCACGCGCTCGTCCCGTGGACGGCAACGCGACGCACCGTTCAGTCCCAGTCCGGTCGACCACGCCGATGCATCGACATGGCAGACCGCTGCCGCTCCGGTTCAGCAGAGCATTGCGGCAAAAATTCATCGGTCCCGGATGTTCTCCCCGACACCGATGATAACCGGACTTATCCTGTCCGTCTAATGGTTACGCGTACCGCTTCAGGACCAGCGACGCATTGGTGCCGCCGAAGCCGAAGGAGTTGGAGAGCGCGACGTTGATCTCGCGCTTGCGCGCTGTGTGCGGCACGAGGTCGATCTTCGTCTCCACATCCGGCGTATCGAGGTTCAGCGTCGGCGGGGCGACGTTGTCGCGGATCGCAAGTGCGGAGAAGATCGCCTCGACAGCGCCGGCGGCACCGAGCAGGTGGCCGATGGCGGACTTGGTGGACGACATCGAGATCTTCGACGCGGACTCGCCCACCAGACGTTCGACGGCGCCAAGCTCGATCGTGTCGGCCATGGTCGAAGTGCCGTGGGCGTTGATGTAGTCGATGTCAGAGGGCTGCAGGCCGGCGCGCTTCAGCGCCATCTTCATGCAGCGGTACGCGCCGTCGCCATCTTCCGAGGGCGCGGTGATATGGAAAGCGTCGCCCGACAGGCCGTAACCCACAACTTCCGCGATGATCTTCGCGCCGCGTGCCAGCGCGTGCTCCAGCTCCTCCAGCACGACGATGCCGGCGCCCTCGCCCATGACGAAGCCGTCGCGGTCGCGGTCATAGGGGCGCGAGGCGATCTGCGGATTGTCGTTGTGCTGGGTGGAGAGCGCCTTGCAGGCGGCAAAGCCGGCCAGCGAAATGCGGCAGATGGGCGATTCCGTACCGCCGGCGACCATCACGTCGGCATCACCGAGCGCGATCAGACGGGCCGCGTCGCCGATGGCGTGCGCGCCGGTCGAGCAGGCGGTGACGACGGAGTGGTTCGGGCCGCGCAGCTTGTGGCGGATCGAGACATGGCCGGAAGCGAGGTTGATGAGGCGGCCGGGAATGAAGAAGGGCGACAGGCGCCGCGGACCCTTGTCGCGCAGCGTGTAACCGCCTTCGACGATGCCATCGAGGCCGCCGATGCCGGAGCCGATCAGCACGCCGGTGGCGCACTGGTCGTCGTCCGTCTGCGGGTGCCAGTCGGCGTCGTTGAGCGCCATTTCGGCGGCAGCCACGGCGTAGACGATGTAGGGATCGACCTTGCGCTGTTCCTTCGGCTCCATCCACTGATCGACATTGTAGGTGCCGTCGGAGCCATCACCGACCGGGATGCGGCAGGCGATCTTGGCGGGCAGATCATCGACCTCGAATTCGGTCACGCGGCGCGCCCCGTTGCCGCCGGCCAGCAGACGCTGCCAGCTGACTTCGGTTCCGCAGCCCAAGGGCGATACCATGCCCGTACCCGTGATGACGACCCGTCTCATCGTTTCCGTTCCACCCCTGCCCTTTGAGGGAGGGCCGCACACTGATCCCGCGCGCCCGCCCCTGCTTCCGTCACGAACCGGCGCCTGATACGCGATCCATGACCGGAGCTAAGATTTCCGATGGCCGGGAACAAGCACCCGAAACGGGACAACCCGGCCTTTGCTAAAAAAATTCCGGCGTTCGGTTTCCTGAGCGCCGGAATCTGAAATGTGCCGATGAACCGGCCTCACGCCGATTGGAGCGACCGCGCCATGGGGCACACGGTCGCGACGTCGATCAGGCCTGGGCCTTTTCGATGAACTTCACGGCGTCGCCGACCGTGAGGATCGAATCAGCGGCATCATCCGGAATCTCGACGCCGAATTCTTCTTCGAACGCCATGACGAGTTCGACCGTGTCGAGCGAGTCGGCACCGAGGTCGTCGATGAAGCTGGCGCCTTCGGTGACCTTTTCGGCATCGACGCCAAGATGATCGATAACAATTTTCTTCACGCGTTCTGCGATGTCGCTCATGTCGGTTTCCTCGACCTTTGTTACACGACGATGCCTTGCGGGCACCGACATTTCCAATCGTTAAGCCGGATGGACCAGAGCGGTCCCGCCAGCGATACGTTCGACCGGGCCATGCAATCGGGCGCGGCAGGCCTGGGTGGCGCTATGCCGTCCCGATGCGCGGTTTTTCCCGATCGACTGCGCACAGTCATGGCCCGATTAACACGGTTTAGTTTCGCCGCAAAGGGCGAAAATGCCCCGCAAAGCCTTGCTCAACATGGAAAGGCAAGGCTTTGCAACCTGTTCCAGCCCACCCTCTTATACCCGGGCGCCCATCGGCATGATGACAGCGGAGGTGATTCCCGGCGGGCGGAGAGGCGATCAGATCATCGCCATGCCGCCATTGACGTGGATGGTCTGGCCGGTGACGTAGGACGCTTCGTTGGAGGCGAGATAGGCGACGGCGCTTGCCACTTCCTGGCCCGTTCCCATGCGCTTGGCCGGGATCGCGCCCATGATCGCTTCCTTCTGCTTGTCGTTGAGCTTGCCGGTCATGGCGCTCTCGATGAAGCCGGGGGCGACGCAGTTGACGGTGACGTTGCGGGTGGCGATCTCCTGGGCGAGCGACTTGGAAAAGCCGATCATGCCGGCCTTGGAGGCACAGTAGTTCGCCTGGCCCGGATTGCCGGTGACGCCGACGACGGAGGTGATGTTGATGATGCGGCCGAAGCGGCGGCGCATCATCGGATGCGTCAGTTCCCGCGTCAGGCGGAAGACGGCGGTCAGGTTGACTTCCAGCACGGCATCCCAGTCCGCATCGCTCATGCGCACGAACAGGCCGTCCTTGGTGATGCCGGCATTGTTGACGAGGATATCGACGCCGCCAAGCTCGGCTTCCGCCTTCTCGCCGAGCGCCTTGACTTCATCGCGGTCCGAGAGGTTTGCTGGGAAGAGATGGACGCGCTCGCCGAGCTCGGACGCCAGCGCCTCCAGCTTTTCGACACGGGTGCCGTGCAGGCCGACGGTCGCTCCCTGAGCATGAAGAATGCGGGCGATTTCCTCGCCGATGCCGCCGGATGCGCCGGTGACGAGAGCCTTGCGGCCGGAGAGATCAAACAGCATGGGGGTCGTCCCTTCCAGTATTGTGGACTTGTTATGGAGAAGATGCCGCGGCCGCCTTATTGAGCAGCCAGCAGCGCCTCGATATCGGCGGGCGTGTTGACCGCGACGCCGGTGACGGACTTGTCGATGCGGCGGGCGAGGCCCGTCAGCACCTTGCCGGCGCCGACTTCATAAAGCGTCGTCACGCCGTTGGCGCCAAACCATTCGACCGTCTCGCGCCAGCGCACCTGGCCGGTGACCTGTTCGACCAGGAGATCGACGATCTCGTCGGCGGAGGTGACGGGCGCTGCCCTAACGTTGGCGATGACGGGCACGACCGGGTTCTTTCGGGCAACTGTCGAGAGCGCCTCGCGCATGGCCTCTGCGGCCGGCGCCATCAGCGACGAATGGAAGGGTGCGGAGACCGGCAGCAGCAGCGCGCGCTTGGCGCCCTTTTCGCTGGCGAGACTCGCTGCCTTTTCCACGGCCGGCTTTTCGCCGGAAATCACGATCTGGCCGCCGCCATTGTCATTGGCGATCTGAACGGCGCCCTCGCCTGCCGCCGCTTCGCAGACGGCGACGACATCGGCATGTTCGAGACCGATGATCGCCGCCATGGCGCCCTTGCCGACGGGAACGGCGGCCTGCATGGCATTGCCGCGGATGCGCAGGAGCCGCGCGGTATCGGCGAGCGAGAAGGTGCCGGCGGCGCAGAGCGCGGAATATTCGCCGAGCGAATGGCCGCCGACATAGGCGACCCTGGCCTTGAGGTTAAAGCCACGGGCTTCCAGCACGCGGATAGCGGCGATGGAGACGGCCATCAGCGCCGGCTGCGCATTGGCCGTCAGCGTCAGCTTGTCTTCCGGGCCATTCCAGATGATGTCGGAGAGCTTTTCGCCGAGCGCATCATCGACTTCCTCGAACACGGCCCGCGCCTCGGGAAAGGCCTCCGCCAGATCCCGGCCCATGCCGACGGCCTGGCTGCCCTGCCCGGGAAAGGTGAATGCTACGGTCATCGGCGCTCGTCCCTTGTTTCCAGCGGCCGCCGGTCATTTCCTTCGGCCTGTTCTTGGTTTTGGTCCTCAATTCACATTTGGGCACGGCGAGTCAAGGCTTGGCACTGGCCGGGCTCCATGCAGCAGGGCCGGCTTTTCCCTTGCAAGAGCCTGCGAGGCGCTTACATTCGCACCGCCATCGCCGGCCTGGCATTCGCCCGGGCTGCTGCCTTTATCGTCCCAGCGCAGTCTACAGGGTCTCCCGTCCTGTCGATATGTGCCGTCTTCATTGTTTCGTCAGGAACCCACTCCAATGAAATACAATCCGCTTGGCCGCACCGGCATTTCCGTTTCCGAAATTTGCCTCGGCACCATGACCTGGGGCTCGCAGAACAGCGAGGCCGAGGCGCATGAACAGATGGATTTTGCCGTCTCGAAGGGCGTCAATTTCTTCGATACGGCCGAACTCTACCCCGTCACGCCGCTGTCGCCCGACACCTATGGCGATACGGAGCGGCTGATCGGCTCGTGGTTCAAGGCGCGCGGCAAGCGCGACGACATCGTGCTGGCGAGCAAGGTTGCCGGGCCGGGCCGTCCCTATATTCGCGGCGGCAGCCCGATGACGCCGGCGAGCATGGCGCAAGCGCTGGATGCGAGCCTCAAGCGGCTCGGCACCGACTATGTCGATCTCTACCAGCTGCACTGGCCCAATCGCGGGCATTATCACTTCCGTCAGGCCTGGACCTACGAGCCCTCGAAGCAGGATACGGCAAAGGTTCTCGATGATCTCGCAGTGCTCCTCGAAGCGCTCGACGGTTTCGTGAAGGCCGGCAAGGTGCGCGCGGTCGGCGTTTCCAACGATACGACCTGGGGCGTCGGCAAGATGCTGGCGATTGCGGAGACGAAGGGATTTCCGCGTGTCGCCTCGATCCAGAACGAATACAACCTTCTCTACCGCGCCTTCGACCTCGATCTTGCCGAGCTTTCGCATCACGAGGATGTGGGTCTTCTCTCCTATTCGCCGCTCGCCGCCGGCCTGCTGACGGGCAAGTATCTGGGCGGCATCATCCCGGCCGGCTCACGCGCCTCGATCAACGGCGATCTCGGCGGGCGACTCACGCCACATCAGGAGCCGGCGGTGCGGGCCTACAAGGAGATCGCCGACCGGCACGGGCTCGACTTCGCGCAGATGGCGCTCGCCTTCTGCCTGACGCGGCCCTTCATGACGGCCGTGATCATCGGCGCGACCAGCATGGCGCAGCTCAAGACCGGCATCGGCGCGGCCGACCTGACGCTGTCGAAAGAGGTGCTTTCCGAGATCGCGGCAGTGCATCGCCGCTTCCCGATGCCGATCTGAGGGAATGGGCACAGGGTCTGGATTCTCCGTTCTCCGTCATGCTCGGGCTTGACCCGAGCATCCACCCGAGCCTCGGTGCGCGTGGCGTGGATCCTCGGCTCGGAGGCCGAGGATGACCGAGGGTGGGAAGTCGGGCGAGCATCCATCACCGGCCCTCGCATCTTGCGCGCCACCCGCGCCCTGTTCCCATCTCCCGTACAACCGACGGGAAAATTCCCCGCTTGCCCTTGCTTTTCAGGCAAAGCCGCGTATAAGCGCGCCTGTTCAATGATCCGGTCTTTCGGCTGGTGGCTGAACGGAGGGCCGGTTTCCGCGAGGGAGCCTGTCAGGGTCAACAGAGACCCCGCCTCCCGTGTCTCCGCTCTCGACCGTCTCGGAACAACACTTTCTTGCCGGCCCCTCGAGGCCATTAAGAACAGTCGTTGAGGCTTGGCGCCGGACCCGGATCGACAGATGAAGCAAGAAAGGCAAGCCTCCAATGGCTCTTTATGAACACGTGTTCCTTGCCCGGCAGGATGTGTCCGCACAGCAGGTCGATGGTCTCCTTGAGCAGTACAAGGGCGTCATCGAAGCAAATGGCGGCAAGGTCGGGCGTACCGAAAACTGGGGCCTGAAGTCCCTCACCTACCGCATCAAGAAGAACCGCAAGGCGCATTACGTCCTCATGGACATCGATGCTCCGGCCGCTGCCGTCCACGAGATGGAGCGCCAGATGCGCATCTCCGAAGACGTCCTGCGCTACATGACGATCGCCGTCGAGAAGCACGAAGAAGGCGCATCCGCCATGATGCAGAAGCGCGACCGCGACGACCGTCCGGGCCGTGGCGAACGCGGTGAGCGTGGCGATCGCGGTGACCGCGGTCCGCGCGAAGGTGGTTTCAACCGTGGCGACCGCGACGACCGTCCGCGCCGCCCGCGCGAAGACCGCGCGTAATTTCCGGGACAAGGAGACAAGACAATGGCTGAAGCTTCTTCCGCACCGGCACGCCGCCCCTTCCACCGTCGCCGCAAGACCTGCCCCTTCTCGGGCGCAAACGCTCCGCGGATCGACTACAAGGACGTACGCCTCCTGCAGCGCTACATTTCCGAGCGCGGCAAGATCGTTCCTTCCCGCATCACCGCCGTTTCCCAGAAGAAGCAGCGCGAACTGGCCCAGGCCATCAAGCGCGCCCGCTTCCTCGGCCTGCTGCCCTACGTTCTCTCGTAAGGCGGTATGAGGGGCAGCCTGCCTCGTCGTCATTGTCCGCGCCCGGAGCGTGGATCCTCGGGTCAAGCCCGAGGATGACGGGAGGACAGGGATGCCCTGATGCAACGACATGAGGCGTCGGGGCTCCGCTCCCTCCTTCGTCATGGTCGGGCTTGACCCGACCATCCAGATGCCAGGCTGAGCGCTTGCGGCATGGATCCTCGGGTCGAGCCCGAGGATGACGAGACTGGGGGGAATGCTCCGATGCATGACTGCGGACGAGGCGCTGCGGCGGCTCGTCCTACCCTTCCGCGGTGGGCGCGGATCGGACACTGACAAAACCCATGTTGGAGCGAAGCGGCAGAGCCGGCGCCCCTAACTGCGCGATGCGCAGGACAGCGAAAGACGTAAGATGCGTTTCGACAACCGCACGATCCTGACCGGTGTTCTCGCCGGCGTGACCGCCGCCCTGCTTTCGCTGGGCGCGAACGGATCGTCGTCGCTCGCCATTCTTCTTTACGCAGCCTCCGCTCTTCCCATTCTGATCGCCGGCCTCGGCTGGGGCAATGCCGCCTCGATCACCGCGATCGTGACCGGCGGCGTGATTGCCGGCCTCATCGCATCTCCGTATTTCGCGCTAGTCGTTCTGATCGTGACGCTCATTCCGGCCGGCTGGATCGCGCATCTGGCCAATCTGGCGCGTCCCGCCTCCGAACTCGGCGGCCCGGCCGATGCCATGGCCTGGTATCCGCTCGCCGACGTGCTGACGCATCTGGCCGGGCTCGTTACCGCCGGCATGATCGTCATCGGCGTGATCATCGGCTATGACAGCAGCCTGTCCAGCCAGATCGTCGAAATGATGATGGCGACGCTGCAACAGCAGGATCCGACGTTCAATCCGGATGCCGCGACGGTTGCCGCCATCAAGTCGGTCTTCGCCATGGCGCTGCCGCTGGTGCAGGGCGCCATCTGGGTCATCCTGCTGTTCACGGCCTACTATCTCGCGACCCGCATCGTGCAGGCGTCCGGACGTTCCCTGCGCCCGCGCGAGGACATGCCGTCCACGCTGCGCATGCACCGCAATGCGATCTTCATCTTTCTGGCGGGCCTGATGGCCGCCTTCTTCGGCGGCACGATCGGCATTCTGGGCGCACTTGTCTGCGGCACGTTCGGCGCGGGCTTCGTGCTCGCCGGCTTTGCGGTCCTGCACTTCCGCTCCCGCGGCAAGGCCTGGCGCCTGCCGGTTCTGTGGCTTGCCTA
Source organism: Rhizobium sp. SG2393 (assembly GCF_042610495.1). Taxonomy (NCBI): domain Bacteria; kingdom Pseudomonadati; phylum Pseudomonadota; class Alphaproteobacteria; order Hyphomicrobiales; family Rhizobiaceae; genus Rhizobium; species Rhizobium sp. SG2393. Next base: position 138,147 of record NZ_JBHGAP010000001.1, on the reverse strand, counting down.
TCTGTCGGTGGTGTTCTTCTCGCTGCTGCCGGTTCTCGTCTTTCTCATCGCCGGTCTTTCGGACACGCGCCGCACCATTGCGCTGACGCCGACCGGTGGCGCATCCAATCCACCCTCTTCTGCAGACAATCAAGAAACGTAAGAAAGGACAAATCCATGCACGTCATCCTGCTGGAACGTATCGCAAAGCTCGGCCAGATGGGCGAAACCGTCAAGGTTCGCGACGGCTACGCCCGCAACTACCTCCTGCCGCTCGGCAAGGCCCTGCGCTCCAACGAAGCCAACAAGAAGCGCTTCGAAAACGAGCGCGCCACGCTGGAGGCCCGCAACCTCGAGCGCAAGAGCGAAGCCCAGAAGGTCGCCGAGCAGCTCGAAGGCAAGTCCTTCATCATGGTTCGCGCCGCCGGCGAAACCGGCCAGCTCTACGGCTCGGTCGCTGCCCGTGACATCGTCGATGCGCTCGCCGCCGAAGGCTTCAACATCGGCCGCAACCAGGTCGAGCTCAACACCCCGATCAAGGCCATCGGCATCCACCAGGTCGTCCTGCACCTGCATGCCGAAGTCGAGCTGTCGGTCGAGATCAACGTTGCCCGTTCGGCCGAAGAAGCCGAGCGCCAGGCCCAGGGCGAAAACCTCACCTCCGCCGACGCCATCTACGGCGTGGACGAAGACGCCCTGAAGCCGGAAGACTTCTTCAACCCGGAAGCCGAATTCGACGCCGACGAGGAATAATCCTCGACGGCCTCTTCGGAAGGCTTTTGACGGAAGGCCCGGTGCAGCGATGCGCCGGGTCTTTTCGTTCTTGCGGAAATGGGCGGCTCTGCCTTGGCCGGAACGCCTTCGAATCGCCGCCGTGAGTCAATAGAATGCCCCCTCGATCACGATGATTCGTGCGCGGATCGCCTGTGGAAAAGCTGTATAGCCGGCTGGCCGGCAAAAGCATTTGACGCGCCCGGTGCGCGGGTTCAAACGAATATCCTTCTATCAGGCGGCCGGCTTCCCGAGCCGGCGCCCGGACGTTGCGAGAGAGACGATGAACGAAGCTGCCCGACGCATCACCCCTGCCCCGAAGGACCAGACGGACGTGCTCTACCGGGAAGCGCCGAGCAACATCGAGGCTGAGCAGGCGCTGCTGGGCGCCATCCTCGTCAACAACGACGCCTTCTACCGCGTGTCGGACTTCCTGAAGCCCGTGCATCTCTACGAGCCGCTGCACCGGCGCATCTACGAGGTGGCGGGCGACATCATCCGCATGGGCAAGACGGCCAACCCCGTCACCATCAAGACCTTCCTCAAGGCGGACGAGAAGGTGGGCGACCTCACCGTCGCGCAGTATCTGGCGCGTCTTGCCGCCGAGGCCGTGTCGATCATCAATGCGGAAGACTATGGCCGCGCCATCTATGACCTTGCGCTGCGCCGCTCGCTGATCACCATCGGCGAGGACATGGTCAACATCGCCTTCGACGCGCCGCTCGACATGCCGCCGCAGAGCCAGATCGAGGATGCCGAACGGCGGCTCTTCGAACTCGCCGAAACCGGCCGCTACGACGGCGGCTTCCAGTCCTTCTCCGACGCGGTGGCGCAGGCGGTGGACATGGCGGGGGCGGCCTTCGAGCGGGACGGCAATCTCTCGGGGATTTCCACCGGCATCGGCTCGCTCGATTCGAAGATGGGCGGCCTGCAGCGCTCGGACTTGATCGTGCTCGCCGGACGCCCCGGCATGGGCAAGACCTCGCTCGCCACCAACATCGCCTGGAACATTGCCGCGGCCTATGAGGGCGAGGTGCAGGCGGACGGTTCCTTCAAGGCCAAGAATGGCGGTGTCGTCGGTTTCTACTCGCTCGAAATGTCGTCCGAGCAGCTCGCCACCCGTATCATGTCGGAGCAGACGGAAGTCTCGTCCTCGAAGATCCGCCGCGGCGACATCAGCGAACATGAATTCGAGAAGCTGGTCGGCTTCTCCCAGACCATGCAGAAGGTGCCGCTCTATATCGACCAGACCGGTGGTATCTCGATCGCGCAGCTTTCGGCCCGTGCACGGCGCCTGAAGCGCCAGCGCGGCCTCGATTGCCTGGTGGTGGACTATATCCAGCTCATGACCGGTTCGGGCAAATCCGGCGAGAACCGCGTGCAGGAAATCACCCAGATCACCACGGGTCTGAAGGCGCTCGGCAAGGAACTCAACGTTCCCATCATCGCGCTCTCACAGCTGTCGCGCGCGGTGGAAAACCGCGAGGACAAGCGCCCGCAGCTCTCCGACCTTCGCGAATCGGGCTCGATCGAGCAGGACGCCGACGTGGTGCTCTTCGTGTTCCGCGAGGAATATTACGTGAAGAACCTCGAGCCGCGTGACGAGTTCGACCCGAAATACGAAGAGTGGAAGATGCAGTTCGAGAAGGTGAAGGGCACGGCCGACGTGATCATCGCCAAGCAGCGTCACGGGCCGACCGGCACGGTGAAGCTCGCCTTCCAGTCGGAATTCACCCGCTTTGCGGATCTCGCCGACCCGAGCTTCACGCAGTACGAGGAACATTGATCGCGGCGGGCCCGGCCCGCTCTCCTCCAGTCGTTCGACGGCGCGGAAACCGGGTGGGGTTTTCGCGCCGTTTTGCTTTCCGGATGGATGACGTCAGAGGCCGGCGGCGCGCAGCCCCACGACCGTGCCGATGCCGAGGGCGACGCTCGGCAGCAGGCTGAGGCGCTGCGCGGCGAGCACGGTGACGAGGCAGGCGGCGCTTTCGGCCGCACCCGTTGCGAGCGCGGTCGGCGTGACGACGGCCGTCAGCACCGCGGCGGGGATGGCCTCCAGCATGCGCCGGGTGCGCCCCGTCGGCGTCATCAGCCGGATGAGCAGCAGCCCGCCATAGCGGGTGGCGAGTGTCGCCAGCGCCATGGCGAGAATGGCGGCGAGCGTGGCCGGATCGACCTGCAGGGCGGCGGCGTTCATGCACGATCTCCTGCCGCGATGCTTGCCGAGACGGTATCGCCTTCAGCCTCATCCGTCGCGAGCGCTGCCGCCGCGAGGCCGGCCAGCGCACCGGCCAGGATGAACCAGACGCCCGGCAAGAGCCAGTGGACGAGCAGGGCGGCCGCCGCGCTGGCAAGGACGACGGCGCCCGCGCCGCGCCCTTTGCAGAAACCCGAGACGAGCACGATGAAAACGGCCGGAAAGGCGAAATCGAGCCCGAGTGCCGCGGGATCGCCGATGGCCGCGCCCAGCAGCGCGCCGGTGGCCGTTGCGGCCAGCCAGGTGGCATAGATCGACAGCGCCGCGCCGAAATACCAGGCGGGCGTCAGGGATGCGGCCGGATCGCGCCCGCCGTCACGTGCCCGCCTTTCGGCCAGTGCCCAGGCCTCGTCGGTGAGGAAGGGCATGGCGGCGAGGCGCTGCAGGGGCTTGAAACGGCCGAGCTTTCCCGCCATCGACGCCCCCATCAGCACATGGCGCAGGTTGACCAGCAAGGCGGCGAGACCGAGCGCCGCAGCACTTGCCGGATGCGTCCACATATCCATGGCCACGAACTGTGCGCCGCCGGCAAAGACGAGGCCGCTCATGAGCAGCGCTTCAGTCACCGACAGCCCCTTGGCCACCGCCACCGCCCCATAGACCGTGCCGATCGGCACCATCGCGATCATCAGTGGCAGGGCGGTGCGGATGCCGGAAAGGGCCTGGCTGGCCGGAGACGGTGGGCGCGGTCGCGGGGCATGCATGGGGGGATCCTGATGTCGGATGATGGTGCGGTATGGGATAGGGATGTTTCCGGTGCCGGTCTTGAACGGAAGTGATCGGGTGTGGGGTGAGATGGGGCTGTGGTGGGGCACGGTGGCCGGGTTCGGGGTGTCGGGGCCTTGGGTTGCGGGGCTTGGCTGGCGGAGCGGGGTGGCGGAGCGTTGTGGATTACGGCGGACGGGCCCCCTCATTCGCCCTTCGGGCACCTTCTCCCCCTCGGGGAGAAGGGATGGGTGGTCGTGGTGGACGGTGGTGGTCTGGTTCGACGGAGGCGATTTGATCTCGGCGGCCAGCGGGGTCCGGCCTTCTCCCCTCGGGGAGAAGGTGGCGGCAGCCGGATGAGGGGGACGAGCGGGTTCACCGGCGGCCGGAACGGCGCGTCGACTGCGACACCTGCTGCATGGTGGTGGGGCATGACCGCAACGACGGCCGTCTCCCCTACCGCGCCCGGAACTGCCCCGGCGTGATCCCCGTCCGGGCCTTGAAGTGGCGGGTGAAATGGGCCTGGTCGGCGAAGCCGCAGTCGGCGGCGACCTCGGCAGGGGCCGCGCCATCGCGCAGGAACTGGCGGGCGCGGCGGATGCGCAGGTCGGTCAGGAAGGCATGCGGCGTAATGTGGAATTCGCGGCGGAAGGCGCGGATGAGGTGGGCACGGGAGACACCGGAAACGCGCGCGAGATCCTCAAGGCCGACATCCTCATCCCAGTGCGCGGCGAGATAATCGCGGGCGCGGGCAGCCGCAGTCGGCTCGCGGCTGCCGAGAGGGGTGACGATCATGCGGCCGTGACGCGCAAAGAGCGCGGCCATCACCCGGAACATGCCCTCCTGCGCCTCGAGCGCGCCGGCCGGCTCTTCCATGCGCCGGTGCGCGACGTGGAATGCGCTCGCAAGGTCGGGATCGGCGAGCATGCTGGCGCGAAAGCTCGGCGTGCCCTTCGCATGACGCCCGGTCACATCCTCCAGCACCTCTGCCAGCAGGGCGGCATCGGGATAGACCATGCGGTAGCGATAGCCCTCCCCGCCCGGCGCGCCGTCATGCACGGCGCCGGGATCGATGAGATAAAGATGGCCCGGCCCGGTCTCCTCCCGCCGGCCGCCGATGGTGGAGATCTGCGAGCCGTTCTCGATCGCGCCGATCGAGAAGGTGTCGTGGGTGTGGGGGGCGTATTCGTGGGTCAGGAAGGTCGCGCTCAGGCACTCCATGCCGGAAAAGCGGGCATCGCGCCAGAAGCGCGCCCGCTCCGCCGCCGACAGCGGCATTTCCTCCATCGCATGTTCCTGCGAGACATTGTGCATGGCACAAGATATAGGCGCGCGCCGGCTTTGCGTCTTGAACAAAAGTGATAGGGTCGGCGCAACCAGACGAAGGACATGCCCTATGCCGCGCGACACGATGCACACCGCCGAAGACGACCTCTTCGAAAGCGCCTCTAACCGGCTGACCATCGATCTTTCGGCGCTTGTGGCGAACTGGCAGACCATGGGTCGCCTCTCCGGCAAGGCTTCCGCCGCCGCGGTGCTGAAGGCCGACGCCTATGGCACGGGAATCGAGGATGCGGCGATTGCGCTCTACGAGGCCGGCGCGCGGGACTTCTTCGTCGCCAATGCCGAAGAAGGCGCCGGGCTTCGCCCCTTCGTGCCGGACGGACGCATCTACATTCTCGCCGGCATGTGGCCGGGCAATGAGGCGCTGTTCTTCGACAATGACCTCGTGCCGATCGTCAATTCCGAAGAGCAGCTCGCGGTCTATATGTCGGCGATCTCCGAGCGGGGCGATCACCCCTGCGTGCTGCACGTGGATACGGGCATGAACCGGCTCGGCCTTTCCGTGGACGAGGCGCTGGCGCTCGCTCATGATCCGGCCCGGCCCGCAAGCTTTTCGCCGGTGCTGGTCATGAGCCACCTGGCGGCGGCCGATTCGCCGGACCATCCGCTCAATGCCCGCCAACTCGCCGCCTTTCGGGCGGTATCGGCGGCCTACGAGGGTATTCCGGCGAGCCTTGCCAATTCGGCCGGCATTCATCTCGGCCCCGACTATCACTTCGACCTCACCCGCCCCGGCATCGCCACCTATGGCGGCGAATGCGTCAACGACGTGGCGAACCCGATGCGGCCTGTCGTCACCGCCGAGGCCCGGATCGTGCAGGTGCGGCAGGCAAAGGCGGGCGAGACGGCGAGCTATGGCGCGACCGCCGTGCTGGCGCGCGACACGGTGATTGCGATTGCCTCGGTGGGTTATGCCGACGGCTATCTGCGTGCGCAATCGGCCACTGGCGTGCCGCTACGCCAGACCGGCATTGGCGGCGGCGTGGGGTTCCTGCATGGGCAACGGGTGCCGGTTCTCGGCCGGGTCACCATGGACCTGACGCTGTTCGACGTGACCGATCTGCCGGCGGGAAGCGTCAGGGCCGGCGATTATATCGAGCTCTTCGGCAGCAATATCCGTGTCGATGATGCGGCGCGCGCCGCCGGTACGATCGGCTACGAGATGCTGACCAGCCTCGGGCTGCGCTATGAGCGGCGCTATATCGAGGGGTAAGCCGCCCCTCGCCCTCGCGCGCCGCGATCTCTCCGATGCAGAAAATCCCTCTGGCCTCGTGCGACATCCTGCGCTATAACGAGAACAAAAGGAGATCATACATGGATGAGATCCATCTGAGCGAGGAAGACCGGGCCTTCGTCGAGGCCGAGGTGAAGGCGGGGCGCTACGTCTCGGCCGAGGATGTGGTGCGGGCGGGACTGAGCTTGCTGCAGACCGTATCACCGGAGGGGATGGATGATCTGCGCCGCCTGATCAGCGCGGGCGACAGGGATTTCGACGCTGGAGACTTCGCGACGTTCAGTTCTGCGGACATGCTGAAGGCTGACATTCTCGCGCGGACGAAGACGCTGTCGTGAGCGATGCAGACTGGCGCCTGACGATCTCGGCGCATGCTCTTGCCGATCTGGCCGCTTTGTATGACCACATTGCCGCAGAAGATCCCGCTGCCGCCGAACGGCTTCTGGACCAGATGATTGCCAAGATGGACTGGATGCCGAAGGCGAAGTTTCGCGGTGTGTCGCGTGACTGGATTTCGCCGGGACTGCGCGCACTGCCCTTCAAGGGGCGCTGCATCTATTTCCGCCTTGTCGGGACAGAGATCCGCGTCATCCGTGTGCTGCACGGACGCCAGGATATTTCCCAGCCCCTTTTCCCGAACGACGACTGAGACCCCTTCCCGCGATGGCCAAGCTGCGTACCCAATTCATCTGCCAGAACTGTGGAACCGTGCATGCCCGCTGGGTGGGCAAGTGCGAGGGATGCGGGGCTTGGAACACGATCATCGAGGAGGATCCGACGGCCGGCATCGGCGGCGGCCCCGGCAAGACGCCGAAGAAGGGCCGGCCCGTGGCGCTGACGACGCTGTCGGGCGAAACGGAGGATGCGCCGCGCATCGAGACCGGCATTTCCGAACTCGACCGCGTCACCGGCGGGGGCTTCGTGCGCGGGTCTGCGGTGCTGATCGGCGGCGATCCCGGCATCGGCAAATCGACCGTGCTGATGCAGGCGGCAGCCGCGCTGGCGCGGCGCGGCAACCGCATCATCTATGTCTCCGGCGAAGAGGCGGTGGCGCAGGTCAGGTTGCGCGCGCAGCGTCTGGGCGCAGCCGATACCGATGTGCTGCTGGCGGCGGAAACCAATGTGGAAGACATTCTCGCAACGCTTTCCGACGGCAATCGGCCGGACCTCGTCATCATCGATTCCATCCAGACGCTGTGGAGCGATATCGTCGACTCCGCGCCCGGCACGGTGACGCAAGTGCGCACCGGGGTGCAGGCCATGATCCGCTTTGCCAAGCAGACGGGCTCGGCCGTGGTGCTCGTGGGACATGTGACGAAGGAGGGACAGATCGCCGGCCCGCGCGTCGTGGAGCACATGGTGGATGCCGTGCTCTATTTCGAGGGCGACCGCGGCCATCACTACCGCATCCTGCGCACGGTAAAGAACCGCTTCGGGCCGACCGACGAGATCGGCGTCTTCGAAATGTCCGACAAGGGCCTGCGCGAGGTCACCAACCCCTCCGAACTCTTTCTCGGGGAGCGCAACGCATCGGCGCCAGGCGCTGCGGTCTTTGCGGGCATGGAAGGCACGCGGCCTGTTCTGGTCGAGGTACAGGCGCTGGTGGCGCCGACATCGCTCGGCACGCCGCGCCGCGCCGTGGTCGGCTGGGATTCGGCACGGCTGTCGATGATTCTGGCCGTTCTCGAGGCCCATTGCGGCGTGCGGCTCGGCCAGCATGATGTCTATCTGAACGTCGCAGGGGGCTATCGCATCACGGAGCCGGCCGCCGACCTCGCCGTTGCCGCCGCGCTCGTCTCCTCGCTTGCCGGCATCGCGCTGCCGCATGATGCCGTCTATTTCGGCGAGGTCAGCCTGTCGGGTGCCATCCGGCCCGTGTCGCATACGGGGCTTCGGCTGAAGGAGGCCGAGAAGCTCGGTTTCGGCGCCGCCGTCCTGCCGGAAAAATCCGCCGACATGCCGAAGGCCGGCGGGCTTGCGGTTGGCGAGATGGAAGGACTGCCGGATCTCGTCGCGCGCATCGCCGGATCGCGCGGCGCGCTGCAGCCGGCAGAGGACGCGTAGAGCCCGGGCCAGAGTGCACGGGGCATAGGGTCAACGCCCGATCAGGATAGGGTTTTGACCTCAGGGCGCGTCATGCGGTGACAAGCAAACCGGTCAGCGGATCGACGGCGACGGTGCCGCAGGGCTCGTAGGAGCCGACGACGCGAACGTCCGCATCAGCCTTCGCGAGCTGGCGGAAGAAGGCTCGCGCTGCCTCATGGGCGTGGGTGTGGGCGCCGAGACCGGCGTGATGGATGATGTCGTCCAGTTCGTCCAACCGGTCGGCGATGGCTGCCGCATGCCGGGTCCGGAACATTCCGCCGGGCACTGTCAGCAGGACGAGGATCCAGAGTGGGTCCTCCGGCAGGTCGTCCCAGAAACCGGCGCGTTCCTCGGCGGTCGGCTGTTTCCAGTCGGGATCGAGAATGCGGGCCTCAAGAAAGGGAAGGCTCTCGATGGTGGCGAGCGCGGCATTGGCGGCGTCGGCGTGGGTGACCGGGCGCCGGACATAGTCATAGTCGACGGGCGCCCCGATCATCTCGGCGACCAGGGTCCGCCAGAGCCGGAAATGCCGCTCCTTGCCGCGCAGCCAGGACGGTTCGGTGAAGCCTTCAATCCAGGGATGTTCGGCGCTGGAGTTCATCCGGAATTCGCTCTTCTCGCCGGTCGGCGGCCATGGTCGTTTGAGGCCGCGAGCATGCCGCGCCCTCCTTTCGGCCTCAAGGGGTGCGGGGCATCTGCCCAGACATGGTGGCCTCGGCCCGCGCGTCGATTGCGGTGAAGGATCGTGTCACGGGCGTGCCCGGTGCAAGGCTGCGCATTGGTGAACGCAATCGCTTCCAACGCCAAACAAACGTGTCGCGCCGTCTTAGGACTTGCAAAAACGGTGAAAAGCGTGTTCACGAAGCGACGATTGAAAGACGCCCCGGCCGGATTGATATATAGGCTCTGATGCAGGCCTCGCGATTTCAGGCGAGGCGCGCTTTCGCAGCAGGCCTTCGTTCAAAATAGGATCGACATGCCCACCATCACCATCCTCGACGGTATCGTGCTCGGCGTTTCGCTGTTTTCGGCGATCCTTGCCATGGTGCGCGGTTTTTCGCGCGAGGTGCTGTCCGTCGCAAGCTGGGTCGGCGCTGCCGCCGCGGCCTATTTCCTCTATCCCTACCTCCTGCCCTTCGCCAAGCAGTACACGACGAGCGACAATGTCGCGCTCGCCGGCTCGGCGGCGGCGATCTTCCTCGTGGCGCTGATCGTGATCTCGATCATCACCATGCGGATTGCCGATTTCATCATCGACAGCCGCATCGGCGCGCTGGACCGCACGCTCGGCTTCCTCTTCGGCGCGGCGCGCGGCCTGCTGCTCGTCGTCGTCGCCATGCTGTTCTTCAACTGGCTGGTGGCGCCCGCCCAGCAGCCGGACTGGGTCACGAACGCAAAGTCCAAGCCGCTGATCGACAATCTCGGCGGAAAGCTGATCGCGCTGCTGCCGGAAAATGCCGATGCGACGATCCTCGACCGCCTGCGCGGCAAGGCGCCTGCAACCGGCAGCGAGACGGAGGCAGCGCCCGCCGAACAGGCGCCGGCCACCGACCAGCCGGCCACCAGCAACTGACGGCACGCCGTCGCCAAAGGCCCGCATTAGCGGGCCTTCATGATTTCGGACGAAAGAGACTGCCCGGACCGCCGGGCGGCGAAGCAATTTTCGAAGACTGTCGCGGCTTTGCCGGGCGGCGATTTCGGAAGGGGATGGCGATTTGCCTGTCGGCTGACGGGCGCGCGATCCATGGATGGTGAAACAGGCGTTCGGCGCGACGCATTCGCGCCCACAAAGGCAAAGCGATGAGCGAGCTTGGCAATTGCGATTTTCGCGAGATCTTGGACGGCGATGCGCTGCATGAGGAATGCGGCGTCTTCGGCATTCTCGGACATCCGGACGGCGCGACCCTGACGGCGCTCGGCCTGCATGCGCTGCAGCATCGCGGCCAGGAAGCGGCCGGCATCGTCACCTTCGACGGCCGGCAGTTCCACACCGAAAAGCGCATGGGCCTTGTGGGCGACCACTACACCGACCCCGCCACGCTCGCCAAGCTTCCCGGCTACATCGCCATCGGCCACACGCGTTACTCCACGACAGGCGAGGTGGCGCTGCGCAACGTGCAGCCGCTGTTTGCCGAACTGGAGGAAGGCGGCATCGCCATTGCGCACAACGGCAATTTCACCAACGGCCTGACGCTGCGCCGGCAGATCATCGCGACCGGCGCAATCTGTCAGTCGACGTCGGATACCGAAGTCGTGCTGCACCTCATCGCCCGCTCGCGCCATTCCTCCACCGCCGATCGCTTCATCGATGCGATCCGGCAGATGGAAGGCGGCTATTCCATGCTCGCCATGACGCGCACCAAGCTGATCGCGGCGCGCGACCCGATCGGCATCCGGCCGCTCGTGATGGGCGATCTCGACGGCAAGCCGATCTTCGCCTCCGAGACCTGCGCGCTTGACATCATCGGCGCGAAGTTCGTGCGCGACGTGGAGAACGGCGAAGTGATCATCTGCGAGATCCAGCCGGACGGCTCGATCAGCATCGATGCGCGCCGCCCCGCCAAGCCGAAGCCCGAGCGTCTCTGCCTGTTCGAATATGTCTATTTCGCCCGTCCCGATTCGGTCGTCGGCGGCCGCAACGTCTACACGACGCGCAAGAACATGGGGATGAATCTGGCCGCCGAGTCGCCGGTTGCAGGCGACGTCGTGGTGCCCGTTCCCGATGGCGGCACGCCGGCGGCTGTCGGCTATGCGCAGCAGAGCGGCATTCCCTTCGAGTACGGCATCATCCGCAACCATTATGTTGGCCGCACCTTCATCGAGCCGACGCAGCAGATCCGCGCCTTCGGCGTCAAGCTCAAGCATTCGGCCAACCGCGCCATCATTGAGGGCAAGCGGGTCATTCTGGTCGATGATTCCATCGTGCGCGGCACGACATCGCTGAAGATCGTGCAGATGATGCGCGATGCGGGTGCGAAGGAAGTGCATCTGCGCGTTGCCAGCCCGATGATCTTCCATCCGGATTTCTACGGCATCGACACCCCTGACGCCGACAAGCTGATCGCCAACCAGTATGCCGGCGTCGAAGCCATGGCGAAGTTCATCGGCGTCGATACGCTGGCGTTCCTCACGATCGACGGGCTCTACCGCGCCGTGGGCGGCAAGCCGCGCGATCCGGCCAATCCGGAATTTACCGATCACTATTTCACCGGCGACTATCCGACCCGTCTCCTAGACAAGGAAGGCGAAAAGATGGGCCGCAAGGTTTCGATGCTGGTGAGCGGCTGAGGCACCGGCCTCCTCGGATGCCGCGGGCGGGAGGCGCGCGGCGCCGTCATCTTCACATGAGCGAACCGAATGACTGTTGACCTTTCCGGGCGCATCGCCCTCGTGACCGGCGCCTCGCGCGGGATCGGCTATTTCACTGCGCTGGCGCTCGCCAAGGCGGGGGCGCAGGTGATCGCCTGCGCGCGCACCGTTGGCGGGCTCGAGGAGCTCGATGATGCGATCAAGGCGGCCGGTGGCCTGCCGGCAACGCTGGTGCCCTTCGATCTGGCCGATATGACCGCGATCGACCGGCTCGGCGGCGCAATCAACGAGCGCTGGGGCCGGCTCGACATTCTCGTCGCCAATGCCGGCGTGCTCGGCACGATCTCGCCGATCGGCCATGTCGAGGCAAAGGTTTTCGAGAAGGTGATGACGGTGAACGTGACGGCCACATGGCGGCTGATCCGCTCCATCGACCCCTTGATCACACAGTCCGACCAGGGCCGCGCGCTGATCCTGTCATCGAGTGCCGCGCACAAGTGCAAGCCGTTCTGGGGCCCCTACTCCGCCTCGAAGGCCGCCGTGGAAGCGCTGGCCCGCACTTGGGCCGGCGAAAGCCAGCGGCTGCCGCTGCGCGTCATCAGCGTCGATCCCGGCGCCACCCGCACCGCCATGCGGGCGCAGGCCGTGCCCGGCGAAGACCCGGCGACTTTGCCGCATCCGTCAGAGGTGGCGGAAGCGATGCTGCCGCTCTGCGGGCCCGCGCTCACCGAAACCGGCAAGATCTTCCTCGCGCGCGAGCGCAGAATTGTGGATTATCGCCTGCCGGAGTGAGGCCCATGCGCACCCTGCCCCCTGCCGGCCAGTCCTTACCTTGCCTTTCCGGCCGGGTTCTGGTTCCCGGCTCTGCCTCGGGCCGGGTGGTGGCGAGCGGCACGGAGCTGAGCTTCTGGGGCGGTGTCGATCCGGCCTCGGGTCTTATCATCGACCAGCATCATCCGCTCAACGGCCAGTCGCTGGTCGGCGCCATCCTTGTCCTTCCCGGCGGTCGCGGCTCCTGCACCGGCAGCGCCGTCATGCTGGAACTGCTGATGGCAGGGCACGGTCCGGCTGGCCTCGTGCTGGCAAGGCCCGACGAGATCCTGACGCTCGGCGTCATCGTGGCGCGGGAACTGTTCGGCGTGTCCATTCCCGTCGTGGTGCTGGACGAGACCGGGTTCGCAGCCGCGAAGGCGGCCGGACAGATCCGCCTTTCGGACGGGCAGGTCTGGAGGGATGAGGGCTCTATCCCAGGGGCGGAGGAAGCGACAGGCAGCTCCGCCCATACGGCCGGCCAGATCACTGACGGCATCGACCTCAGCCCGACGGACGAGGCCCTGCTCTCCGGCGCACATGGCGAAGCGGCGGCCGTCGCGATGCGGATCGTGCTGCAGATGGCGGCGCTGACCGGCGCGACGCGGCTGATCGATGTCACCCGCGCCCATATCGATGGCTGCATCTATACCGGGCCCGGCATGCTGGCCTTTGCGGAGCGGCTGCAGGCGCTCGGCGGCAAGGTCGCGGTGCCGACGACGCTCAACGCCATCTCCGTCGATGCGCGGCGCTGGCGCGCTCAAGGCATCGATGCGGCGCTCGGCGAACCCGCCGCAAGGCTTGGCGAGACCTATGCGGCCCTGGGAGCACGGCCGACCTACACCTGCGCGCCCTACCTCGCCGACGCCATCCCCGCCGTCGGCGAGCAGATCGCCTGGGCGGAAAGCAACGCCGTCGTCTACGCCAACAGCGTGCTCGGCGCGCGGACGATGAAATATCCCGACTTTCTCGATGCCTGCATCGCGCTGACCGGGCGTGCGCCCGACGCCGGCTGTCACCGGGACGAGGGACGCCGGGCGGTGATGGAGGTCGTCTTTCCGTCGTTTGCAGGGATCGACGATTCCTTCTTTCCGCTGGCGGGCTATCTGACCGGCCTTATTGCCGGCAATCGCATTCCGGTGGTGAGCGGACTGGCGCACTACGCGCCGGACCGGGACGCGCTGAAAGCCTTCGGCGCGGCCTTTGCCACCTCATCCAGCGCGCCGATGTTCCATATTGCGGGCGTGACGCCGGAAGCCATGGGCGGATCGGAAGCAGACGCTGTTGCCAAGGCTGCGGGCGGACGCCCCGTTACAGCCCTCGGCATCGTTACCGAAGTCGTCAGAAACTGCTGGTGGGACCTCAATCTCGCCGAGGGCGAGACGGTGGACCTCGTCTCCATCGGCAATCCGCATGCCTCGCTGGAGGAGATCGCGGTGCTTGCCGGACTTGTCGCCGGCCGGCGCAAACATGCCGATGTCGCCTTCGTCATTACCTGCGGACGGACCATCGAGGCTCAAGCGGAAGGCGCCGGCCATCTGGCGGCGCTGCGCGCGTATGGGGCAGAGATCGTGACGGACACCTGCTGGTGCATGGTCACCGAACCGATTATTCCGCCGAAAGCGCGGGTGATCCTCACAAATTCTGGCAAATTTGCCCATTACGGCCCGGGATTGACCGGACGTGCGTTCCGTTTTGCGGGGCTCGCGGCCTGTGTGGAGGCGGCATGCAGCGGGCGAGCACCGCGGGAGATGCCGGAGTGGCTATCGGCTTGAGAGCCATTTCCGCACTCAGCGATCGCAGAAACTTCCCTGCGAAAACGTAATCCTCAACCCTCGTCGCGCTTTTCACCGGGCAGGAAGTCGCCTTCAGGCGACAGGCTGTTGTCGGCGTGGACGTGGTGGCCCGGCCAGTTGCCGTATTTCTTCTGCCAGGAGCGGGCGCCGAAGGGCAGCGTGCAGAGGTAGAGGACGGCGGTCAGCACCATGGTTTCCCAGGTGAAGCTCATCAGCGTGGCGACGTAGAGCACGACGGCGAGCATGATGGGCAGGACGAGGTCGCGGCGCACGCGACTGCCTTCGGATTTGCCGGACCAGACCGGCAGGCGGCTGACGAGCAGGAAGGCGACGAAGATCGTGTAGAGGGCAGAGAGGATGCCGAAGGTGCGGTCCGGCGCAACGCCGAGCAGGCCGACATAGACCGGCAGCAGCACCAGCATGGCGCCGGCCGGCGCGGGCACGCCGACGAAATACTCGCTCTGCCAGGCGGCCTTCACGTCGCGTTCGGCCATGACATTGAAGCGTGCCAGACGCAGGCCGGCGGCGATTGCAAAGACCAGCGCCGCGATCCAGCCGAAGGAACGGGCCTGATCGAGAATGAAGACATAGAGGACGAGCGCGGGTGCAACGCCGAAATTGACGATATCCGCCAGCGAATCCATCTGCGCGCCGAATTTCGAGGTCGCCTTCATGAGGCGCGCCACACGGCCGTCGATGCCATCGAGGAAGGCGGCGAGCAGCACCATGGCCACGGCAAGCTCGATACGGTTTTCGAAGGCGAGGCGCACGCCTGTCAGGCCCGCACAGATGGCGAGCACGGTGATGAGGTTCGGCACGATCAGCCGGACCGGGATTTCGCGCAGGCGGGGGCCGCGCGCCTCATCATTGGGGCCGTTCGGTTCGAAGGGGGGGAAGGGCGTTTCCATTTCGGATCTCCGGTTCCGGCCCCGGCGGTGGCCGGCGGCAAGGCATGCGATTTCTAGGAGGCGGCGGCCTGTCCGGTCGGCGCCCGGATCATCCGCGGCGGCTGAGCGTCGCGCCCTTGGCCGAGCCGAATTCGGCGAGCACCGTCTCGCCGGCGATTGCGGTCTGGCCGAGGCTGACGCGAGCCTCTGCGCCCTTAGGCAAGAAGACGTCGAGGCGCGAGCCGAAACGGATCAGGCCGAAGCGCTCGCCCGCCTCCAGCCGCTCGCCGACGCTCGACCAGCAGATGATGCGGCGGGCAACGAGGCCGGCGATCTGGACGACGCCGATCTCGCCGTGGCTCGTCTCGATCACCAGGCCGTTGCGCTCGTTATCGTGGCTGGCCTTGTCGAGTTCGGCATTGACGAACTGGCCTTCGCGATAGGCGATCTGGCGGATCGTGCCGCGCATGGGCGCGCGGTTCACATGGCAGTTGAACACGTTCATGAAGACGGTGATGCGTAGCATGGGCTCCGCGCCAAGGCCGAGCTCGACCGGCGGCAGGACATGGGCAATCGAGGAGACACGGCCGTCGGCGGGGCTGATGACGAGATCGTCGTCGAGGGGCGTCAGGCGGATGGGATCGCGGAAGAAATAGGCGCACCAGGCGGTGAGCAGAAAGCCGATCCACATCAGCGGCGTCCAGAGCAGGCCGAGCAGCAGCGAGACGACGAAGAAGATGGCGATGAAGGGATATCCGGCCTTGTGCACAGGCACCAGCGTGTTGCGCACCGTTTTCACCAAGCTCATTCCATCGTCCTTGTCTTCTGTAACGGCAGGGTCGGCCGTTCGCGGTTAAAGCCCCGGAGGGGCCAGTTTGTTCCGGGCGAAGCTGTAGCCCGAATGCCCGGGACGGGCAACGCTTTCCGCCGCCCCTGCCCCCGTGCGCCGCCCCGTCAGAGCGCAGGCCTGCCTCTGACGACGATGCCGAGATCGTCTTCTTCCTGCACCTGTTTCAGCTTTTCTTCTGCCTGCACGGCCTCGCGCTGGCGGTTCCACATGGAGGCGTAGAGGCCGTTCCGCTCGATCAATTCGCCGTGCGTGCCCCGTTCGGCGATCTGCCCGTCCTTCAGGACGATGATTTCGTCGGCATGGATGACGGTGGAAAGGCGGTGGGCGATGACGAGCGTCGTGCGGTTCTGCGAGACGACGTCGAGGGCCGCCTGGATTTCCTGCTCCGTGCGGGTGTCGAGCGCCGAGGTCGCCTCGTCGAGGACGAGGATGGGCGGGCTCTTGAGGATCGTGCGGGCAATCGCCACACGCTGTTTCTCGCCACCCGAGAGTTTCAGGCCGCGTTCGCCGACCATGCTCTTGAAGCCTTGCGGCAAAGCGCGGATGAAGCCGGCGATCTGGGCGATCTCGGCGGCGGCCTCGACTTCCTGTTCGCTGGCGCTGGGGCGACCGTAACGGATGTTGTAGGCGATCGTATCGTTGAAGAGCACGGTGTCCTGCGGGACCATGCCGATGACGGCGCGCAGGCTCTGCTGGGTGACGGCGCGCACATCCTGCCCGTCGATGGTGATAGCGCCGCCCTGCACGTCGTAGAAGCGGTAGAGGAGGCGCGAGAGCGTCGATTTGCCGGCACCCGACGGGCCGACGACGGCGACCGTCTTGCCGGCCGGCACCTCGAAGCTGATGCCCTTCAGGATGGGGCGGGCCGCATCATAGGCGAAGTGCACGTCCTTGAAGGCGATGGCGCCCCTGGCGATCGCAAGGGGCTTCGCATCCGGGCTGTCGACGACCTCGGCCTCCACTTCCAGAAGCTCGAACATCGTCTCGATATCGGTGAGCCCCTGGCGGATTTCGCGGTAGACGAAGCCGATGAAGTTCAGCGGAATGGCGAGCTGGATCAGCATGGAATTGACGAAGACGAAATCGCCGAGCGTCTGCTCGCCGCGCTGGACGGCAAGTGCGGACATGACCATCATCACCGCCGTACCGGCGCCGAAGATCATCGCCTGGCCGAAGTTCAGCCAGCCGAGCGAGGTCCAGACTTCCGTCGCGGCCTTCTCGTAGCGCGCCATGGACTGGTCGAAGCGGCGGGCCTCCATCTCCTCATTGCCGAAATACTTCACCGTCTCGAAGTTCAGGAGCGAGTCGATCGCCTTGGTGTTGGCGTCGGTGTCGCTGTCGTTCATGGAGCGGCGGATGGCGATGCGCCAGTCGCTGGCTCTCACCGTGAACCAGATGTAGACAGCGACCGTCACGGCCGTGACGGCGAGATAGCTGAAGCCGTATCCGCGCCAGAAGATGATGGCTGTGAGCAGGAACTCGATCAGCGTCGGGATGGAATTGAGAATGGTGAAGCGGACGATGGTCTCGATGCCCTTGGTGCCGCGCTCGATGATGCGCGAGAGACCTCCGGTGCGCCGCTCCAGATGGAAGCGCAGCGACAGGCGGTGCATGTGCACGAAGGTGCGGTAGGCCAGCTGGCGCACGGCATATTGCCCGACGCTGGCAAAGAGCGCGTCACGTAGCTGGTTCAACCCGGCCTGCACCAGGCGGGCGACATTGTAGGCGATGACCAGCGCGATGGCGCCGGTGGCCGCGAGCGGCAGGAAGCCCAGCGCATCCGGCTTGCCGTTCAGCGCATCCGTCGCCCATTTGAAGAAATAGGGAACGAGGATGAGGACGACCTTGGCGACCACGAGGATGATAGTGGCCCAGACCACGCGCATCTTCAGGTCGGCCCGCTCGGACGGCCACATATAGGGCCAGAGATTGCGCAGCGTGCCGAGCGGATTGGCCGCATCGGCTGAAATCGTCTTCTTGGGGGGCGTCACGGGCAAACCTGCGGGAAGCGTGGAAAGGATGAAGGGATGCGGCAGGCGGGGCCGTGAGGCGCGCGCGGGCGCGCTTGCTAGATAGGCTCTCCGGCAAGGGCACGCAAGTGTAAGCGGCCGCCTTGGGAAGCTGCCGGCGGCCTGTTCCGGAGGAAACAGCATGGCCCCGGAGAAGATGCGATTGTCGGGTCACTGGATGAGACGGGCTCATCCAAACCAGATCAAGGGACCTCACATCATGCGCAAGATCGTTCTTTCCGCCGCCATCGCCGCTGCCGCCGCTCTCTCCTTCGCCGCCCCCTCGCAAGCCGGCTATTACTCCTACGACTACCAGCCCACCTGCTTCATCAAGAAGATCAAGACCTACGACTACTACGGCAACCTCGTCATCAAGAAGATCAAGGTCTGCAAGTAAGCGCAGCACGCGCCCAAATGCAAAACGGCCCGGGGGGGGGTTCCTTCCGGGCCGTTGCGTTTCGTGGCTGGCACCGCGCTTACTTGCGGATGTGCTCGCGGTGGATTTCCTCGGCTTCCGCATCGGGCAGCGACTTGTCCGGAACGCCGAAGACCTGGCCGGGCAGGATGCGGTCGGGATCCTCGATCTGCGCCTTGTTGGCAAGATAGATCGTCGTGTAGCGCACGCCGGCGCCATAGACGCGGCGGGAGATCTGCCAGAGCGTATCGCCGCGGCGGATGATGACGGACGACTTCGACTGCTGCAGCGGCGCCTGCTGGATCGTCTGGGGCTCGGCACCGGTGGCCGCGGCCTGGCCGCCGGCGGTGGCGGGTGCCGTCGCGGTCTCGGCCGAGGCCGGCGGCGTTGCCGTTGCACCGGCAGGCGCCGTGGCCGTCGCGCCAGCAGCGGGTGCCGACTGGGCAGCGGTGCTGCCGCCTGTCTGTGCCTGCGTGGTGGACGGGGTTGCAGACTGGCTGACGGCCGGAGCGGCGGTCTGTGGCGTCGGCTCGCCGCTGTTCGGCGCAAGCACGGCTGCAATTGCCTGCTCGATGGACGGCAGGCCGGCGGCCACGGCAGCGGCATCCTGCGGGAGCGCGCGCAGCTTGGCGAGGGCTTCCGCGGCAGCCTTTGCGCTGCGGGCGATCAGGGCCTGACCTTCCGGATTGGCGGTATCGGCCGTCTTGAAATCAGCCAGCGAACCGAGCGCGATTTCCGTGGCCGAGCGGGCCGCGGCCAGCTCTTCCACGTTCGGCGTGGCACCATTCGCGAAGAGACCCTTCAACAGTCCGAAGGCCTTGGTGACCTGCGAGCGGAGACCATCGAAGCTGCCGCCGGCAAGCGGGGCCATGGCGGCGCCCGGCGTCTGGCTGGCACCGGCAACGGCTGCGACCTGATCGCCTTCCGGACGATCGAAGGGAACGGCGGCGCGAAGCTCCACCTTGGCTCCATCGGGGCTCAGCATGTCGGCACGGATCGTGTGATTGCCGACCGAAAGCGCGATACGGCCATCGACGACGAAATTGCCCGTCTCGTCGGCCGGCGCGGACCCGACCAGCTGATCATCAGCATAGACGCGAACGGTGGCGCCGGGCTTGGCCTTGCCGGCCACGAAGAGGCGGTCACCTTCGATCTCGACGGCGGCAACCTGGAGGGCGGCCGGTTCGTTGCCGGCCGCGGCCGGGGCGGTTGCAGTGGGCGCCGCCGTCTGTCCGGAGGCCGGCGTGGACGACTGGCTGGCATCGGCGGACTGCGCGGCGCCGGCCGCCGGGGCCTGCGTTGCCTCAGCCGTGGTGGTGGCCGCGGAAGTCGCAGACGGCACGGCCTTGGCGGCACCGGCTTCGGGCGTGGTGATCAGGCGGCTCGCCTCACCCGGCCTCGAGACCATGGCCAGAAGCTTGCTCTTGTCTTCCGCGGGAACAGAGACCGTCGCGACCTCATCGGAACGGCTCTCCTTGCCGGCCTTGTCGGTGGCGGCGATCACAAGCTGATAATCACCGGGCGCGAGCGGCTCGTTGAGGATGGCGACGAACTCGCCGGAAGGACCGGCATCGGCGGTCGCGAGCACCTTGTCGCCGCTGAGGATGCGGATCGTCGTGTTGGGCGCGGCGCGGCCCGCAATCACGGTCGCGCCATCGGGTTCGACGCGCAGCACGTCGAAGGTGGGCGTACCGGCAGCCGCCTCGGGCGATGCGGTCGGTGTTGCAGCGCCACTCGTGGCAGCCGTCTCGGCGGCCGTGGAAGCAGCAGGGGTCGCATCAGCCGGCTTGGCCGTCTCGCTTGCGGTGGGGGCCGGCGCGGTCGTGGAGCCTGATGCGCTATCGGCGGGCTTTGCAACGTCGCTGGCTGCATCGGCGCCTGGCCGGTCGGTCTTGGTGGTCGTCGCTGCCGCATCACCGGCAGGCGGCGTCGCTGCAGCATCCGTCGTCGTGGCGGCGGACGGTGTCGTCGTCGTTTCGCTCGCCGGCGTATCCTGCGCGATGGGCGCGTTGGGTGACTCCCAGTTCGGAACGACAAAGAAAACCATCAGCAGGATCGCGACCGCGAGGACGCCAATGGCCAGAACGGCCGCCATGTTCTTTTGCATGCCCATTCTCCAGCCGGCCTCTGCCGGACCTTCTCAGCCCCCCGGCCGCCGCCCCCAAGGCAATGGCCGCACGGGGCCTGCAAACCCCTTGATCCGGTCGACATGCGAAAAGCATGCCCGTTGCCCCCGATCCTGATCGAAAAGAGCTAACGATTTCCGACGCTTTTCACAAGCTTTTCCGCCTATTCGCAGGAATTCCCACGCGTTTTTGCGTCATCTTCGCCACCGTATGGCTTGACGCCCGGCAACAGGCGCGGCCACCCTGACCGTCATGAGTGACACGACCCTTCCGATTCGATCCGTCTGCGTCTATTGCGGCTCCCAGCCCGGACGTTCTTCCTCCTATGTCGAGGCCGGCCGGGCGCTCGGCCGTTCGATGGCGGAAAACCACCTGCAACTCATCTATGGCGGCGGCACGCGCGGCATTATGGGCGCTGTGGCAAGCGGGGTGCTGTCGGCCGGCGGACGCGTCACCGGCATCATTCCTGAATTCCTGATCGACATGGAAGCAACGCGCCACTCGCTCGGCCAGTTGTCCGAACTCATCGTCACCCCGGACATGCATGCCCGCAAGCACAAGATGTTCGAGCGCGCCGATGCCTTCGTCACCCTTCCGGGCGGCATCGGAACGCTGGAAGAGATCGTTGAGATCATGACATGGGCGCAGCTCGGCCGGCACCGCAAGCCGATGGTCTTTGCCAATATCGGCGGGTTCTGGGATCCAATGCTGAAGCTCATTCGCCACATGGCCGACGAAGGCTTCATCCACCACGCCGACCTCGTCCAGCCGATCGTGGTCGATGAGGCGGAGGCGATCGTGCCCGCCATTCTCCAACACTGGGCCGGCAAGGTGGACCGCGAGGGCGAAGGCCGCATCATCGACAAGCTGTAAGCGGCGCGGCCGCGCCTCGTCCCCGCCGCCTCCGCGGAGATCTCAGCCGCTTTTCGGCTCTACGATGGCCGATGCGGCCGCCCGGCGGGCCCGCGCCGAGCGCAGCATGGAGCCGGTGTAGAGAAACAGCGCGACCCAGATCAGCGCGAAGGCCACCAGCTTGCCGGGTCCGAAGGGCTCCTTGAAAACGAAGACGGCCGTCAGGAAGATCATGGTGGGCGCGATGTACTGCATGATGCCGATGGTGGAGAGCTTCAGCAGCTTGGCGGCGTTGGCATAGATCATCAGCGGGACGGCGGTGACGATGCCGCAGGCCAGCAGAAGCAGGAGATCGGCGGTACCGGTGTCGCCGAAATGGCCCTGCCCGCTCGTTTCAAGATAGAGGATATAGCCGAGCGCCGGCAGGCTGAGCAGCATCACTTCAAGGAAGAAACCCTGGTTGGGGCCGACAGGCAGCGTCTTGCGCAGGAAGGCGTAGAAGGCCCAGGAGACGCACAGTCCGACAGAGACCCACGGCACACCGCCAGCCTCGATGGCGAGCAGGACGACCGCAAGGCCGGCTAGCGCGATGGCGATCCACTGCGTCCGCTCCAGCCTCTCCTTGAGCAGGATGGAGCCGAGGAAGATCGAAAAGAGCGGGTTGATGTAATAGCCGAGCGCCGTCTCGATGGCGCGGCCGGCGCCGATCGCCCAGACATAGATGCCCCAGTTGATCGTGATCAGGCAGGCCGTTACCGCCGCCATGGCCAGCATGCGCGGTGTCTTCAGCGCCTTCACGACATCCGCGGTCCGGCCGAGCCAGATCAGCACGGCTCCGGCAATCGGCAATGACCAGACGATGCGGTGGGCGACCACCTCCGTCGCTGGAATATGGCCGACCGCCTTCATGAAGAAGGGCAGGAAGCCCCACAGAAGATAGGCCGTCAGCGCATAAAGGAAGCCGGCAAGCGAATCGCCGCTGTCTGCCGGTGCCGGAGCGGCCTGTTCCGCCATGATGTTTCATCCCGTCGCATTGTGATTTTTGCGGCGGGTGTAACGCATGGGCCGTGAATGGGCCAATTCATTTCGTTGAATGGTGGATCAGCTTGTCTTCGGCCAGGTGCCGGCGGGCCATTCCCGGGCGGTATGAATGACGCGCAGAATGACAATGCGCTCCTTCCCGGCATCGTTTCCCGAGGGCGCCTGCTGCACGGCATAGGCAAGAACATAGGGAAGACCGACTATGGATTTCTCGAACGTTCCCGGTACGCGTGGACGGTGCCGACCGCCCCCCTACTCCGCCGCCGCGGCCTTGCCCGCCTCGCCCCGCACCTTGAGAAGCTTGTAGACGATACTGTCCATCAGTGCCTGGAAGGAGGCGTCGATGATGTTGTCGGAGACGCCGACGGTCCACCAGCGGGCGCCGGTGGCGTCGGTGGATTCGATCAGCACGCGGGTGATGGCTTCCGTGCCGCCGTTGAGGATACGGACCTTGTAGTCGGCAAGCTCAAGATCGGCGATTTCGGATTGGTAGCGGCCGAGATCCTTGCGCAGCGCGAGATCGAGCGCGTTGACGGGGCCGTGCCCTTCCGCGACGTTCATCATGGTCTCGCCATCGACCACGACCTTCACTACGGCTTCCGACACGGTCTTCAGATTGCCGACCGCATCGTAGCGGCGCTCGACCAT
Source organism: Rhizobium sp. SG2393 (assembly GCF_042610495.1). Taxonomy (NCBI): domain Bacteria; kingdom Pseudomonadati; phylum Pseudomonadota; class Alphaproteobacteria; order Hyphomicrobiales; family Rhizobiaceae; genus Rhizobium; species Rhizobium sp. SG2393. Next base: position 115,029 of record NZ_JBHGAP010000001.1, on the reverse strand, counting down.
GACGCGGAAGCTTTCCACATGGAAGAAATCCGACACGGAGCCGAGGGTGCGCTGGGCGAGCAGCGCGAAGCTCGCATCCGCGCCCTCATAGGCATAGCCGGTGGCCTCGCGCTCCTTGACGATCTGGATCAGCCGGTCGAGCTTCGGATCGTCCTTGGCGACCGCGATGCCGCGCAGCTTCAGCGCATTGATGAAATTGGCCTTGCCGCCCTGGTCCGACACCATGACCTTGCGCAGGTTGCCCACACTTTCGGGCTCCACATGCTCGTAGGTCCGCGGGTCCTTCAGCAGCGCGGAGGCATGGATGCCGGCCTTGGTGGCAAAGGCGGAGGCGCCGACATAGGGCGCCTGATGATCGGGCGAGCGGTTGAGCAGCTCGTCAAAGGCATGCGACAGACGGGTGAGGCCCGTCAGGCGCTCGGCATCGATGCCGATTTCGAAGCGGTCCTTGTAGGCGCTCTTCAGCGCCAGCGTCGGGATGATGGTCACGAGGTTGGCATTGCCGCAGCGCTCGCCGATGCCGTTCAGCGTGCCCTGGATCTGGCGGACACCGGCTTCCACTGCAGCCAGCGAATTGGCGACCGCCTGTCCCGTATCGTTGTGCGCGTGAATGCCGAGATTGGCGCCGGGCACGCCGGCCGCAATCACCGCCGCGACGATGTCGCGGATTTCAGGCGGCTGCGTGCCGCCATTGGTGTCGCAGAGCACCACCCAGCGGGCGCCGGCGGCGAAGGCCTCCTTCGCGCAGGCCAGCGCATAATCGGGATTGGCCTTGTAACCATCAAAGAAATGCTCGCAATCGACCATGGCCTCGCGGCCGGAAGCGACGACCGCCTCGACGGAGGCGCGGATGGATTCGAGATTTTCCGCGTTGGAACAGCCGAGCGCGACGCGCACATGGTAGTCCCAGCTTTTGGCAACCAGACAGATCGCATCCGCCCGCGCCGCCAGCAGCGCCGTCAGGCCGGGATCGTTGGAGGCGGACACACCGGCGCGCTTCGTCATGCCGAAGGCGACGAACCGGGCGCGGCCGGTGCGCTTCTTCGCAAAGAAGGCCGTATCGGTGGGGTTCGCGCCGGGATAGCCGCCCTCGACATAGTCCATGCCGACCTCGTCCAGCATGGCCGCAATCGCAATCTTGTCTTCCACGGAGAAATCGATGCCGGGTGTCTGCTGCCCGTCCCGAAGCGTGGTGTCGAAGAGGTGGATGCGTTCTCTGGTCATGGTGTTCCCTCCCTGGGAACGTGTCGGCTTTTCGTATCACGTGACGGACGTTGTTTCCGTCAAGTCATTATCGGCGGCGGTGGAGGGTGGCATACCCCCCTCTGCCCTGCCGGGCATCTCCCCCGCAAGGGGGGAGATCACCTGGAGCGCTGTCCCCGTCCTAAACTGCGGCCGCTTCAGGAGCGAAGGTCAGGCCACCTGCGGATCTCCCCCCTTGCGGGGGAGATGCCCGGCAGGGCAGAGGGGGGTGTGCAGCGATCTCGATCGCCTCAGCTCTTCCCCGCAAATGTGTCCGTCGCGTAGATCAGCCGATCCAGAATGCCGGGTTCGGAATAGGCATGTCCGGCGCCCTCGATCAAGTAAAACTCGGCATCGGGCCAGGCCTTGTGCAGCGCCCAGGCATATTTTGCGGGACACGGCATGTCGTAGCGGCCGTGGACAATGACGCCGGGGATGCCGGCGAGCTTGTGGGCGTCGCGCAAAAGCTGTCCCTCCTCCAGCCAGCCGGCATTGACGAAGAAGTGGTTTTCGATGCGGGCGAAGGCGTAGGCGAACTCGTCCTCGCCGAAGCGGTCGCTGGTGGAAGGCTCCGGCAGGAGCGTGATCGTCTCGCCCTCCCAGACGCTCCAGCTCAGCGCGGCCGCGAGCCGCGTCGCCTTGTCGGGGCTCGTCAGGCGGCGGTGATAGGCGTGCATCATCTCGTGGCGTTCTTCCGGCGGAATGGGCGCGATGAAGCGTTCCCACTTGTCGGGGAACATTTCGCTGACGCCGAACTGATAGTACCAGTCGAGCTCGGCCCGGGTCAGCGTATAGATGCCGCGCACCACGAGTTCGGATACCCGCTCGGGATAGGTTTCGGCATAGGCGAGCGCCAGCGTCGAGCCCCAAGAGCCGCCAAAGACCAGCCATTTTTCGGCACCGGCCATTTCGCGCAGACGCTCGATATCGGCCACGAGGTGCCAGGTGGTGTTGGCCTCAAGCGCCGCATGCGGCGTGGACTTGCCGCAGCCGCGCTGGTCGAAGAGCATCACGTCGTAAAGGGCGGGATCGAAGAGACGGCGGTGGCTGGGCGAGATCGTGCCGCCCGGACCGCCATGCAGGAAGACGGCCGGCTTGGCGCCCGGCGTGCCGACGCGCTCCCAATAGATGACATGGCCATCGCCGACATCCAGGTGGCCGGAGGCGTAGGGCTCGATTTCCGGATAGAGGGTGCGAAGCGTCTCGGTCATGCTCGTGTCTTTCAAGGCTTGCCTGTCTCAGGACTTGTGCGGCGATGGCGGGAGGGACCAGTGGTCCGTCTCGTAATCGGGGTGCTGGCGATTGCTTTCGAAGATCGCGCCGCGGCGTGCATCGGGGTCGGCACTGTCGGCATTGCTGTCCTCGGCCGGCAGCGCGGCGAGCCGATTGAACCAAATGACGCGCGATTCCATGCCGGACTGGCGCACGGGCCTGACATCGTCAGGGGCATCCAGCGCGCCCAGCACGATGCCGATGATCGCCTCGCCCGGCATGTCGTAGAAGAGCGGCGTGCCGCAGGCGGCACAGAAGCCGCGCCGGGCAACGGCCGAGGAGGCAAACCAGGCGGGGTTGCCGCGAGTCAGTTCCAGCTTTTCCCGCGCCACCGTGGCGACGGGCATGAAGTAGTTGCCGGTTGCCTTCTGGCACATGCGGCAGTGGCACAGATGCGGATCGGCAAGCTCGCCTTCGACGCGGTAGCGCACCGCGCCGCACTGGCAGCCGCCGGTGTAAAGACGCTGGTAGCTCATCCCTCCACCCCCTCTCCCGACCCATGCCGGCCATGGCGGCGGCGCGGTGCCGGTTCACCATCGTCTTCCGGGGGCCAGACGGTCGTGTCGTGGTCGGGGTGCTGGTGCGAGACGATCGTGGCGAAGAAGGCGTCCGCCTCAGCGCTTTGCAGCACGGGCTTTTCAAAGAGACGGTCGATCCAGGGCAGGCGCTTGTCGTGATTGACCTGGATGGCCGGCTCCAGCTTTTCCGGGTGATCGAAGGCACCGATGGCGAGCTCGACGCCGCCGGGATGGTGATAGGTCAGCGGCGTGCCGCAGCGATTGCAAAAGCCGCGCAGGCACTGGTCGGAGGAGCGCCACAGCGTCGGCTGGCCGCGCGTCCACTCCAGATGCGCCCGATCGGCGGTCACGAAGGCGCCGAAGAAGGAACCGAAATGCTTCTGGCACATGCGGCAGTGGCAGATGGAGGGACGGCCGAGATGGCCGGCGCGAAAGCGCACCGCGCCGCACTGGCAGCCGCCGGACATCGTTTCGGGATGTGACGCACTCATACGCCTTGCTCCTTCGGGCGCCAGTGCTCGCGCTCCGCCTCGATCTTCGGGGTCCAGTCATCGGTATCGTGGTCGGGATGCTGGTAGGAGACGAGCGTTGCGAGAAAGGCGGCGGCACCTTCATCGGCCATGGTGTTCTCTTCCGGCAGCGTCGGCACCGCGTCGACGTAGGGCAGCTTCGCCTCGACGCCCCACTGCACCCCTGGGCGAAGTGCGCGCGGATCATCGAAGGTGCCGATCGCCAGCGCCACGCCATCCGGCGCCTCATAGGTCAGCGGCGTCCCGCAATCGGCGCAGAAACCGCGCCGCGCCGCATTGGACGACTGAAAATGCCGGACGCGCCCGCGCGTCCACATCAGCCGCGCCGTACCCAGCGAGACGAGCGGCATATAGAAGCCGCCGGACGCCTTCTGGCACATGCGGCAATGGCAGACGGAGGCATCGCCGAGGACGCCTTCGACACGAAACCGGATCGCACCGCACTGGCAGCCGCCGGCATGAAGGGCGTGGGGGGTGGGGGCGGTCATGGGGCGGGTTCCAGCATGTCCGTTGCCTGAACGGCGCGGGCATCGATCGTGCGAATGATATGCATGCAGACATCATCGAGATGACGGAGCACGTCGTCATTCCAGAAGCGCAGGACGATCCACCCCGCCGCCTGAAGGCGCGCGTCCCTCACGCGATCGCGGATGGCCTCCGCGTCGGCATGCTGGGATCCATCTATCTCGACGATGAGCCGATGGGTCGGGCAGGCAAAATCAACGATATAGCCGGAGATTGGCATCTGTCGGCGGAAGCCGAGCCCCATCAGGCGGTGAGCGCGCACCGCATTCCAGAAGGCCAGCTCCGCTTCGGTCAGGCTTTTGCGCATGCGCCGCGCGTTGCGCCGGTGACTTGGCGGAACGGGCGTGTGCGGCATGCGGACACTCCTCTCGATCGGGGACGCCCTGCGTGCTGCGGCCGGCGCATACCCCCCTCTGTCACTGCGTGACATCTCCCCCGCAAGGGGGGAGATCGTGGGAGTTTGCCGCATCGGATACGCAGAAGGCAACAGCCTCGAGTCGGAAAGCCTTCTCGTCAGCTTGATGCCTTGCGGACGGCTTTCGCGAGCGCTGCCATTGGAAACAGGCCGTGAGGCACCACCGATCTCCCCCCTTGCGGGGGAGATGTCACGAAGTGACAGAGGGGGGTGCTGCGGTGCGGCTTCACGAAGGCGAGCGAAACTTGATGGTGGCGACGCATTTTCATCGCAAGAGAGGCGAAACGCTCCGAGCGGTATGACCGTTGCATACCCCCCTCTGTCACTGCGTGACATCTCCCCCGCAAGGGGGGAGATCAGGGGCGTTCGCGGCACCGGCATGGCGAAAGGCAAGCTCCGTACTTGGATCATGCATCCGCCGCTGGCTGGTGAAACCGATCGATGCGCACGGCGAGCAAAACACAACGCGGACGACGAGGCACCACCGATCTCCCACCTTGCGGGGGAGATGTCACGAAGTGACAGAAGGGGGTGCCCCGCCACCCTCACCGCTTCACCTCCCAGGTCGTCACGCGCTCACCCGTTGCCGGGTCCTTGCCATCCTTCAGCTGCACGCCACGGGCCAGGAGGTCGTCGCGCAGGCGGTCGGCTTCGGCGAAGTTTTTCGCCTTCAGGAAGCCAAGGCGCTGTTCCACAATCGATTCAATCTCGGCCTGCAAGTCCCCGGAAACCTCCGCTTTTTCCCGCCTGATGCCGAGAAGCGCGGCGGTCGCCTGAAAGCTGGCGAGCGCATGGCTGTCGCTTGCCGCGCGGGCGGCGAGCGCGTGAAGGGCCTGCACGGCGGCGACCGTGTTGAGGTCATCGGAGAGGGCAGCGAGCACGGCCGGATCGACGGTCCCCTCGCCTGCGCCGTCTTCCGTTATCGGCCATTTGGCAATGAGCCGCTCCGCCTCCTCCAGCCGCTTCACGCTGAAGTCGATCGGTTCGCGGTAGTGGGTCATCAGCATGGCAAGGCGCAGCACCTCGCCCGGCCATTTGCGGCCGCCGAAGGTTTCGGTGTGGAGCAGGTCGTGGATGGTGACGAAGTTGCCGTCGGACTTCGACATCTTGCGGCCCTCGACCTGCACGAAGCCGTTGTGCATCCAGACATTCGCCATCACCTTTGTGCCGTGAGCGCAGCGCGACTGGGCGATCTCGTTTTCATGGTGCGGGAAGATGAGATCGAGGCCGCCGCCGTGGATGTCGAAGGTTTCTCCGAGGAAGGCGGCCGACATGGCGGAGCACTCGATGTGCCAGCCGGGCCGGCCGCGGCCCCAGGGGCTTTCCCAGCCGGGCTCTTCCGGCGAGGACAGTTTCCACAGTACGAAGTCGCCCGGATGCTTCTTGTGGGCATCGACCGCGATGCGGGCGCCGGCCTGCTGGTCTTCCAGGTTGCGCTTGGAAAGCTCCCCATATTCGGACCATGACGTATCGAACAGCACCTCGCCGGCGGCAGCGTAGGCGCGGCCATTGGCGATCAGCTTCTCGATGATCGCGATCATGCCGGCAATGTGCTCGGTGGCGCGCGGCTCGTGGCTCGGCGGCAGGGTGCCGAGCGCCGCGACATCAGCGTGGAACTGGTCGGCGGTCTTTTCGGTCACGCGGCGGATCGCCTCGTTGAGCGTCAGGCGGCCGGCCTCGATCTCGGCACCGAAATCGCGCAGCGCCCGGGCGTTGATCTTGTCATCCACGTCGGTGATGTTGCGGACATAGGTGACGTGATCCGCCCCGTAGATATGGGCGAGCAGGCGGAAGAGCACGTCGAAGACGATGACGGGCCTCGCATTGCCGATATGGGCGAAGTCGTAGACCGTCGGGCCGCAGACATACATCCTGACATGTTGCGCATCGATCGGCTGGAACGGCGTCTTGGCGCGCGTCAGCGTGTTGTAGAAGGTCAGGACCGGCTGGTCGGCCATTGCAGGAAATCTCCCAGAACGAAAATGCCAAAGACGGATCGTCCGGCGGCCGGGTCGTTTGTCATCTGGGGATGTCAGGAGACGAAAACGGCCAGGCCAGCGCGAACTAGCGAATAATGTTCCGGCAAAGGCAGGCGGCGGTTTTCATGGCTCACCTTATTGCGCGTCGTCCCATGGCGGTCAAGGGGTGCGTCGGGGCCTGCCTTTGCGCGCGATGCCATTGCCGCAGCGCAGCAACGCGGGCGCAACCATGGCTATTGCACCGCACCCTCACGAAAGCTTTCGCGCGACGACCATGCGTTACTTCCAAATAGTAATTATTTAGGCATATTATTCGATTTAATTGCCCATATTCGGACATGATTCCGCCTATGAGAGGCAACACACTAGGTTCAATCGGAAACATTGAGGAGCCCCCGCCGTGACCCCCGCAGATGCCGCCAAGCAAGCCAAGAAGCCGCTGTGCGACCTGATCACCCAGTATCGTCCGGTTGGCCTAAAGGCCGTGCTTGCTGCGGCCCTCCAGGCCAAGGCCAAGCCGGTGAAGCGCCCGGCCTAAGGATGGCCGCGGGCATGGCCGGCCGCGTCCGGTTGCCGTTGCTCCGCTGATCCGCCGCGCGACGACATTGCGAAAGGCCCTGCACGAGACCGTGCGGGGCCTTTCGCCGTTCCTGGACCGGCATGCCATGCTTGAGATCAAAACAGCGAGAGCTGGCCCCCGCCCTCACCACCCCTTTCGGGGTCGGCCTTGCGGCGCGCAGGCCTGGCGGCAGGCACGGCAGGAGCGTCGGTCATCGGTGCCTGGAGATCCGGACCGGTATTGGCCACCTTGTTGACGCGGTCGGAGACGGCGATGGCCTCGAACAGGTCTTCGGGCGGCGCGACCATGAGGTCGGCGACATGGCGCGGCTCGCCGGCGCGGCAGTCCAGCCAGCGGTCGAAATCCCCGGACTCGATGACGACGGGAGTTCGGTCGTGAATGCCGGCGATGACGCCGGTGGATGCCGTGGTGAGGATGGCGGCCGTATCGACCTCCGAGCCATCGGCGGACGCCCAGGTCTCCATGAGGCCGGCGAAGGCGACGATGCCGCCGCGCTTCGGGCGGATCCAGTAGGCCTGCGATTTCTCGCCGCTCTCCTTGGGCGGGCGATGCCACTCGTAGAAACCGGAGGCCGGCACGAGGATGCGGCGATGGCGCATGGCGGCGCGGAAGGAGGCCTTTTCGGCTGCCGTTTCGGCGCGGGCATTGATCAGCAGCGGAAAATCGCGGGGATCCTTGACCCAGGATGGCGTGAAGCCCCAGCGGACAAGCTGCGCACGACGGCGCGGCAGGTTGCTGCCGGGCGGCCCCTGCTCTCCCGCCACGATGACGAGGATCGGCTGGGTCGGGGCAATGTTGAAGCGCGGCGGAAAATCGTCGGCCTCGATGAGGCCGAACATTTCCAGCAATTCTTCCGGGGTTGCCGTCAGGGCGAAACGTCCGCACATGACAATGCAATCGCATCTGCCGTAGAGTGGGTCAACATGACGAGCGAATCTCCTCCCTCTCCCCGCCTGCGTTTCAAGCCTGCCTCCTCCGCGATCGTGGAGAAGGATGGTCGCTATCTGCTGATCCGCCGCGCCAATCCGCCGTCGGCAGATATGTATGCCTTTCCGGGCGGACGCGGCGAGCCGGGCGAAACGGCGGCAGAGACGGCGGTCCGCGAGCTTTTGGAGGAAACCGGGATCCGCGCCGGTTCGCCGGTGCTGTTTGCGACCTATGACCTGCCGGCACCGGGCGGACAGGTCGGAGGCTTCTTTCTCTCGGTGTTTCGGGTCACGGCAGACGAGGCGAGCTTTGCGGCTGCCGCCGCAGCCGACGATGCGGCCGAGATGGGCTGGTACACGGTGGAGGAAGCCTTGCAGTTGAATGCGCCCGAGAGCGTCTACGAGTGCCTTCGCCGGCTGGCGGCTGAGGCGCGCGAATAATGGCGCCGCAATGGACAAAGAGGGGCAGCAGGATGCGCATGGCGGCGCTCAGCGGCGCGATGGTCGCCGGTCTGTCTGCTCTGCCGGCCGGCGAACTCGCAGCCCAGACCGAAAAACAGGCCACCCCCGGGAGCGAGGCCGCGGTCACGGCGCCTGTCGAGGCACCGGCCGAGAAGGAAGCGCCGTACGACAAGCGGCTGCTGCGGTTTGCCGAGGTGGTCGGCGCGGTCGACTATCTGAGAACACTGTGCAAATCGTCTGACGGCGGCGACTGGCGAGGGCTGTTCCAGACGTTGATCGAAGCCGATGCCGGCAAGGAACCGCAGAGAAAGGCGCGCCTGACGGCCGCTTTCAACCGCGGTTACCGCAGTTTTGCTGCGGTGCATCGCAGTTGCACCCCGGCAGCGGCGGTGGCCGAGCAGCGCTACCGTGCCGAAGGCGCAACACTCGCCACAGAAATTACCGCCCGTTTTGGAAATTAGCGGGAAATTAACCTCTTTCGCCATGACCCCGTGTCGTTTCGGTAAAAGGCTGCTAAGCTTGTTAACGAAATGATCAGGAAGTGGCATCGGAGCGGGGCCTGCCCCGTGATGGACAGACCGGAATCCCGCTGCCCTCGGGTTTCGGTGCGGTGCACATGAAGGCGTAAAGCAGGGCAGGAATGAAGCGTACAAGCCGCATGGAACGTATGATGGAACCGAGCCTCACCGATATCGATGACATGATCGTCCACGAGAAGATGCAGGCGGCCCTCGAACACCAGACCGAGGCCTGGGCCGACGGGATGGCTGACGGGATCGAGCCCGAGATCATCGCGGATGCGGCGATCGCCTTTGCCATGCGCGAAACGATCCGCCTGCAAGGCGAAGACGGGGCCGAGGCCATGCTGACCTCGCTGCGCGAGCGCATGCTTGCGGGCGAATTCTCTCCGGCCCGGACGCTGCAGTAAGCGTGCAGGCTGGGCGGTCCTCGCTTCTCGTTGCTCGCCTGCCGCTCGTTTTGTCCGACGCCGTTCCTCAATGATGGAGCCGCCCCTGGCGGCCGACCTGCCCATGGCCCCTCACCGCTTGCGCCCGACAGCCCGTCTTGCCATGTTCCCGATTGCCGTGGCCAGCCTTGCCGCCGCTTTTGCGCAGCCGGCGATGGCACTCAACGAATCGCGCATCGACAGCAACCAGACGGTGGGCACGCGCCCCGGCCAGACCAATGTCTCGCCGCCGGATGACCGCGCCCCGATCCCCATGCCGGATGCGCTGATCGACAAGCCCCGCCCTGAACAGCCGGAGAGCACCGCGCCCGCCGGCGAGGATGCCAAGGCGCCGGCAATCGAGATCATCCGCGACCCCGCGCAATTGCCGGAACCAGTGCGGCGCATGCGCCAGCTGATCATGGATGCGGCGCTGACGGGCGATATCGAGAAGCTGCGCCCCCTGCTTGGAAAGGGCGACACGGCTACGCAGGTTTCCTCCTACGAGGAGGACCCGGCCGATCCGGTGGCAACGTTGAAGGGCATGTCCGGCGACCAGCAGGGCGCCGAGGTGCTGGCGATCATGCTCGACCTGCTTTCAACCGGCACGGCGCTGGTGGACAAGGGTACGGATGAGGCCGTCTACATCTGGCCCTACGTGGCCATGAAGCCCATCGACAGCCTGACGAAGCCGGAAGTGGTCGACCTGCTGCGTATCGTGACGGCCGGCGACATGGCCGAGATGCAGGAAGTGGGCGGCTACAATTTCTACCGCCTGGGCATTGCGCCCGATGGCCAGTGGAAGTTCTTCCTGACCGGTGACTGAGGCGCTGGCGGTTGCGGGCATTCGCTTTCGTCCCGCGCCTCCTCCCACACTCGCGCGTCGAAGAAGAGAATACAACCCGTCTCCTGACATTCGTCATTTCCACTTTGGCGGCCCCGCTTGCAGGTGCGGTTGGTGCGCCCGATGTCGTTTTCTTCGAAATTCCTGATATTAAATTTCTTTTTCCGCCTGTGGCTTTCCGGCGCCTTCTGAAAGATAGCTCGGCCGGTCGCTTGATAAGTCTGTCCTCACTCAATCAAAAATTAACTTCACACAGTCAATTCTTCGAATGTATCTGCATCTTGCATAGTGCCGGCCCTTGGTGGGGGCCAAGGCTGCGACGGGGGTCGCGGCAACGCTCGGTCCATGCAAACCCGGATGTCGCCGCAACGCCGATATGACATCGCGCGCTTCATACGCCTGATCCTTCCGCCGCTCCGGCAATCCCTGCTCGATCCCCTCGCAGAGGCGCCGGCCACCCCCTCCCAAAACCGCGCCCCGCCAACGGGCCCAATCCGCCAAGGGACCCACTGATGAGATTGCTCTCCATGAAAATCGGTACGAAGCTGACGATTGCTTTCACACTTCTCGTCGGAACGATGCTTGCAACTGCGGCCGCGAACTGGAACCAGGTCGGCACAGCCGACGAGGCAGCCGATGCCGCGCTTGCCGGCGCGGCCACGTTGCGCAAGGTCGATGGCCTGCTTTCCGCCAAGATCGACCAGGAAACGGGCCTGCGCGGCTATCTGATTTCCGCTGACCCGGCCTTTCTCGGGCCCTATGAGCAGGGTCGCAAGGCGCTTGAGAACACGATGAACACGCTGCGGCAGGAATGGGCGGGCCGTCCCGAGCATCTCGCCCGCCTCGACGCCTTCCAGGTCGCTTCCGAGGAATGGACCCGCACGATCGCCGAACGCGAGATCGCGCTGATGAAGGATCCGGCCACCCAGGCCGAAGCGCGGCGGATCGAGGCCAGCGGTACCGGCAAGGCGAGCATGGACGCCATGCGCCGCACCATTGGCGAGATGAACACGGCCGCGACCGCCGAGATGCAGAGTGGCTGGGACGCGCAGGACAATGCGATCTACGCAACCTATCGCATCCTTGGCAGCGCCAGCGCGCTCAGCATTCTGCTCGCCTTCGGCGCGGCACTCTCGCTGATCGTGTCGATCGCCCGTCCGATCCGTCTGATGACGGGCTATATGGACAAGCTTGCGACCGGCGACACCGCCGGCGACGTACCGGCCAAGGAACGCGGCGACGAAATCGGCGCCATGGCCAACGCCGTCGAGGTCTTCCGCCAGGCGGCCATCACCAACAAGCGCCTGGAAACGGAAGCCGAAGCATCCCGCCGCCAGGCAGAGGCCGACCGCATTCGCCTCGCCGCAGAAGCGGAAGCGGCCGCGCAGCAGCGCCTGACCGAAGCCACCTCGGGACTGGCCGCGGGCCTGAAGCGGCTGGCGGCCGGTGACCTCAGCGTGCAGATCGAGCAGCCGTTCGCGGCCGAATTCGAGGCGCTGCGCCACGATCTCAACAACGCCGTCACCCAGCTTGCGAGCACGATGGGCGACGTCGCGCAGGCGGCCGGCACGATCGACAACGGCTCGCGCGAGATCAGCTCCAGCGCCGACGATCTCTCCAAGCGCACGGAGCAGCAGGCGGCGTCGCTGGAAGAGACGGCAGCCGCGCTCGACCAGATCACGGCCAATGTCGCCAACTCCACGAAGCGCGCCATGGAAGCCCGCGAGGTTGCCGTGCAGGCCAATTCGAGCGCGATCGAATCGGGCAAGGTGGTGGCCAATGCCGTGGAGGCCATGCAGAAGATCGAGGCCTCGTCCGACCAGGTCGCCAACATTATCGGCGTGATCGACGAGATCGCTTTCCAGACCAACCTGCTGGCGCTGAACGCCGGCGTGGAAGCCGCACGCGCCGGCGAAGCGGGCAAGGGCTTTGCGGTCGTTGCCCAGGAAGTGCGCGAGCTGGCCCAGCGCTCCGCGACGGCTGCGAAGGAAATCAAGGATCTGATCCGCAACTCCTCCGTCGAGGTGAAGAACGGCGTCGAGCTGGTGGAACAGACCGGCAAGGCGCTGAAGACGATCGAGACCTACATCGTCACCTTCAACCATCACATGGACGCCATCGCAACCTCCTCGCGCGAGCAGGCCACCGGCCTTGCCGAGGTCAACACGGCCGTCAACCAGATGGATCAGGTAACCCAGCAGAATGCCGCCATGGTGGAGGAGACCAATGCGGCCGGCGCCTCGCTCGCCATCGAAAGCGCGCGCCTGCGCGAGCTGATGTCTCAGTTCCAGCTGGCGACACAGGCGGGACATGGCACGGGACACGGCGCCGGGCACGGGGCGCAGCGCGCCTACAGCCGCGCTGCCTGATGCCGGACGAAGTCCGAGAAAGACGGTGACTAACCGGGCCCGGACATCGGCTGCGATGTCCGGGCCTTTGTCTTGCGGGGCGCCATGCCTGCGTCCTGTCCCCCGGCGCTTTGGCCTTGCCCGCGGGCGGCAATGATCCTACCTGTTTGCGATCACATCCGGGGTCATCATCATGCCGCTCTACGCCCTTTCCGACCGTAGTCTCATCACGCTTCACGGCGCCGATGCCGCAAGCTTCCTGCACGGTCTCATCACAACGGACGTCGAGGGGATCGAGGCGGGCGTGGCGGAGGCCGGGGCGCTTTTGACGCCGCAGGGCAAGATCCTGTTCGACTTCCTGATTTCGCGTGATGACGCGGGTTTTACGATCGAGGTCGCGACAAGCGAGGCGGAGGCGCTCGCCAAGCGGCTGGCCATGTACAAGCTGCGCGCGGCCGTGACGCTCTCGCTGCCGGAGCCTGTCGCCGTCGTGCTCGGCCATGACGTGGCGGCGCCGGCGGGCGCGGTGATCGACGGTCGCTTCCGCCGTGCGGGTCTTGGCGTCTGGCGTGCGCGCGGCACCGTTGCCGAGACCATCGATGATCGCGCCAGCATCATCGAGGATTCGGACGCGCTCGATGCGCTGCACATCGCCGCCGGTATCGCGCGCGCCGGCTCGGATTACGCGCTGTCGGATGCCTTCCCTCATGATGTGCTCCTGGACCGCAATGGCGGGCTCTCCTTCCGCAAGGGCTGCTATGTCGGGCAGGAGGTCGTCTCGCGCATGCAGCACCGCTCGACAGCGCGGCGGCGGGTGGTGATCCTGTCGGCCGATGTTGCCCTTCCCGAAAGCGGAACGCCGGTGACGGCGGGCGGAAAGCCGCTCGGCACGCTCGGGACGGTTGCCGGCAACCGCGCGCTTGCCATCCTGCGCATCGACAAGGTGGCAGACGCCGTGGCAGACGGTGTTCCGATCCTCGCCGGCGAGGTGCCCGTTACCGCCGACCTTCCGGGCTGGACGGGCCTTGCCTTTCCGGCACCGAGCGAGGCCGGAGCGGAGGCGCCATGAGCGGACGCCTTGCCACGGCGCGCGCCTGGCAGCGCATGCTGTCCGGCCGGCGGCTCGATCTTCTGGACCCCTCGCCGCTCGACGTTGAGCTCTCCGACATCGCCCACGGGCTGGCGCGGGTGGCGCGCTGGAACGGCCAGACTTTCGGCGACCACGCCTTTTCCGTCGCGCAGCACAGTCTCTGCGTCGAGGAGATCTTCCGTCGGCAGAACAAATGCGGGCCGGAGGAATGCATGCTGGCGCTGCTGCACGACGCACCCGAATATGTGATCGGAGACATGATCTCGCCCTTCAAGGCCGTGGTCGGCGGAGGATACAAGACCGTGGAACGGCGGCTGGAGGGTGCGGTGAACCTGCGCTTCGGCCTGCCGCCCGTGCCGCCGGAAACGCTGAAGGCGAAGATCAAGAAGGCGGACAATACCGCCGCCTATTTCGAGGCGACGCTGCTTGCCGGCTTTTCTTCCGAGGAGGCGAAGAAGTTTTTCGGCCTGCCCCGCGGCATCACGCGCGAGATGCTGTTTCTCGATCCCGTGCCGGCGCACGAGGCGCAGGCGCGCTTCCAGGCCCGCTTCGACGCAATCGAGGCGGAGCGGCAGGCCGCACGGACCCGGAGCGCGTAAGATGCCGCTAATCGTCGTTTCCCCTCTTGCCCGGATTGCGGAACTTGCCGTGCGCCACGGGGCGCGCGACATGCTGAGCCTGCTTGCCAAGGGACAGGACTTTCATCGGCCGGGGGTTATCGCCGCCGACCGGCACCTGACCATCGACATGAACGACATCACGTTTGCGGCGAAGAACGAGCCGGGCTTGATCGCGCCGGACGCAGCCCATGTGGACCGCATCATCGACTTCGCCGATCGCTGGACGCGGGAGACGCCGCTGCTCGTTCACTGCTGGATGGGCGTATCACGCTCGCCGGCGGCCGCCGTGATCGCAGCGTTGACGGTGGCGCCCGACCAGGACGAGGGGGCGCTGGCCGAGCGGCTGCGGGCCGCCTCGCCCTTTGCGACACCCAATCCGCGGCTGATCGAACTCGGCGATGCCGCACTCGGACGCGGCGGACGGCTCGTGAAGGCCATCAAGGCGATCGGGCGTGGGGCGGATGCGGATGGTAACGCGCCCTTCGTCTTCTCCCCCTTTCCCGATGACGAGGGAACCCGATGACAACCGCAGGTGGCGTCGGACCGAGCGCGGGCGGCGCCGGGGCGACCGCGGGCGGCGCCGAGATCGTCGAAATCGGGCTGAATGCGGCGATCGTGGCGGTCGCCGGCGGATCGCCGCTGATCCTTGTCGTCAGCGCCGAGGGATCGCTGCAACGTGACGGCCTGCCCTTCGGTCCCTTCGACCCCGCGCGGCACCGCACCTTCGAAACGAGCCTGCGCGACAGCGTGGAAAAGCAGACGGCGCTGTCGCTCGGCTATATCGAGCAGCTTTACACCTTCGGCGATCGCGGCCGGCACCGGCTGCCGGGCGAAACCGCCAAGCACATGGTGTCCGTCGGCTATCTCGCGCTGACGCGCTCGGAGGCGGAAGACGGCGGACGGCTGGCGGCGCAGGGGGCGGCCTTCCGCGACTGGTATCGCTACCTGCCCTGGGAAGACTGGCGGACCGGACGGCCGAAGCTGATCGACGAGATCATCGTGCCAGCCCTGTCGCGCTGGGAGCAATCGGCCGCCGCGGGAGACCGCGCTGCGGCCCGCGCGGCCCGCATCCGGCTTGCCTTCGGCACCGGCGACCTGCCCTGGGACGAGGAACGCGTGCTGGAGCGCTACGAACTGCTCTACGAGGCGGGGCTTGTGGCCGAAGCCGCAGAGGACGGGCATGTGGCTGCGCGGCCGGACGTGGCGCTGGGGCAGACCATGCGCCACGACCATCGCCGCATCTTCGCCACCGCCGTCGCGCGGCTGCGCGGCAAGATCAAGTACCGCCCCGTGATCTTCGAGCTCATGCCGCCCGATTTTACGCTGACGGCGCTGCAGACGACGGTGGAGGCGATTTCCGGCCGGCACCTGCACAAGCAGAATTTTCGTCGGCTGGTGGAGGCCAACGCGCTGGTGGAGCCGACCGGCGACATGTCGATCGCCACCGGCGGCCGCCCCGCCGCCCTCTTCCGCTTCCGCCGCCAGGTCCTGGCGGAAAGGCCGTCGGCGGGTTTGAAGCTGGGCGGGCGGTGAGCGACCAGAAGCCGACCGCTTTTGACGTACCCGCTCAAAGGTTGGCGTGATCGATGCGGTAGAGCTTCAATGACGGGCTCTGCGTGTCTGCTTCGCGGACAAGACCCGGAACGACCCGACTATCGAGAAGGGCGGCGAAAAAGGATGCAGGATCAACGCTGATCTCGGCCTTCAAGGCCGCAGGGTAATCGCAAAATGCGATGTAATCGAAGGGAGCTAGCGCTGAGCGGCGAGCTTGCGGATCTGTGAAGTAGAGCGCATCGAACATGCGGCGCATGCCTGGTGCCCCCCGATGGAAATAGAGCACGCCCATCTCGGCCATTTCAGGTGCAGCATCGAGCATGTCGAGGCTGACCGTCGGTGTCACCATGTAACGTCCGGGCGGCAACTCGGCCATGGCTGCCCTGTCGGCCTCAGTGCAGAAATCCACCGTCATCAGATCTGCCGAGTTTGGACGCAGAAGACCTGGATCGAAGGGAGCGGCAGAACCGGCACCGATATAGCCGGCTGTCACGCACAAGGCAGCCAGACTCGTTCCGACGGCCACTTTCTTCTGGCCGCCGGGCTCCAGCGCCGAGAAGCGCGTCAAAAGGCATGGAATGAAAATCACCAGCAGAACCGTCGGGAATGGCGCAAAGCGGGACGCGGAGAACTGGCAGAGGAAGGCCATCAGACCCATGCCCAGCACGAGGGTCGGCGCGATGCGGCCTGCACCGGCCTCGTCCCGGCAATAGCGGAGCGACGCGAAGATCACCACGGTCTCAACCACGAGCGCCGGCAGATTGGACCAATCGCCGGCATGCAAGAGAAGAAGAATCGACCGCTCCTGATAAATTCGATCAAGCCACAGTGCACGCGACGTCGCGTCAATCATTGCGAACGGGCCAGAAATCACCGCAGGCATCGTTACTACAACCAGGCCGATAATACTGATACCAGTAGCGAAAAGAGCGAAGAATCGCGCAAAACGTGTTCCGGATGATGACATGATGAAGGTCAGCAACGACGAGCAAAATGCAAAGCCGGTGAAGAGCGCAACATAAGGCGCAGAGAAGATGTCGTTTTCGACGGAGAAGAGAACGTCCTGCCCCGCGACGAGGAGGGTGACGAGCGGCGCGAGAACGGCCATGGTTGAAGAAAAACTAGAGAAGACCGCCTGCGATCCTGGCCACCGCAAGACCCAGGTGAGAGCCAGCCCCGACCATAGCGCAGCGATGATCGGCAGGCATTCCAGCCCGACCGTCACCGACACGGTGACGGCCGCAGCCATGATGACCCCGCCCTGGCGCGACCACAGCAATGCCCCGAGCGCTATGACCACCAGGCAAAGCAGTTGCACGCCATGATGATCGATGCGGCCGGGCGAGAATTCGAGGACAGACGCGCCGAGAAGCAGGCCTGCAATCCCGATAAAGAGCGGGTTTAGCGGTCGTGCCTGTGGTGCCAGCCGCACCATCACGGCACCGAGAACACCCGCAAAGGCGAACATCATCACGACGGGCCAGACCATGAACGCGAAGTGCAACGCCGCGTCGGTCGTCATGAAAGACTGAAGGCCTTTCGCCAGGAGATAATAGGGCGCATCCACCAGGCGCGACCATGGCGATATGTAGGGCTCCGGCATGGACACGCCGTCCAGCGAGAGATCGTACCAACCCTTGCCCTCTAGGAACTGGCGGACCTGCATGGCCCGCAGCCTGTCATCCACGTCATTGGCGAAGCGCGCTCCGTCAACGAGGTCCATCACCATAATGGCAAGGAATGCGACAAGCAGACTTGCCGTTGCCCGCAGTGGGCGCAGCTTCAGCGGGAATGATGGCGCGGGCGGCGCTACAGGGAGCGTATGCCTCATACGTATTTTTCTCTCGCAAGAGTTGAAATACGTAGTTTCTATGATTCATATCATTTACATATCGTAATCAATTCAGAATTGCCTTTACGCAACTCAAAGATTTCCACGTTCTATCATCGCGGGCGAAAGGCCGGGACGTAGACAAGCGTGCGGAGCCTCGGGCCGGGCGCCGGACTGTTGAAAAGCAATTAGAGTGAGTGCGACCTTGCCGGATCGCACAACGGATCACGACTGCCGGCGCCGGACCTTAGGAGATCGAAATATCCAACCCGATATCCAGCGTCGGGGCGGCCATGGTGATCTTCGAGGTCGAGATGTAGTCCACGCCCGATCCGGCAATCGCGGCGATGGTCGAGATGTTGACGTTGCCGGATGCCTCGAGTTGCGTGCGACGCGGGTTTTGACGGTAGCTGTCTTCCGTCAGGCCCGCATGGGCGCGGTTAATGGCGACGGCTTCGGCCAGCGTTTCCGGTCCCATGTTGTCGAGCAGGATGACATCCGGCGACGCGGTCAGCGCTTCGCGCATCTGGTCGAGACTGTCCACCTCCACCTCGACCCGCACGAGATGGCCGCAATAGGCGCGCGCTGCAAGAACTGCGCCGGCCACGCTGCCGGCAACGGCGATATGGTTGTCCTTGATGAGCACGGCGTCATCGAGACCGTAGCGGTGGCTGGAGCCGCCGCCGAGGCGTACCGCGTATTTTTCGAGCGCCCGCAGGCCGGGCAGCGTCTTGCGGGTACAGGTGACGCGGGCCTGGGTGTGGGCGATGGCATCGGCGAAGCGCGCCGTATAGGACGCGACGCCCGAGAGGTGCATGAGGTAGTTGAGCGCCACGCGCTCGCCCGAGAGCAGGCCGCGGGCCGGGCCGGAGACGCGGGCAATCGCAGTACCCGCAGCAACGCGGGCGCCGTCTTCGACCAGCGGCTCGAAGGTGAGTGCGGGATCGACGAGGCGAAAGGCGAGCGCGGCGGGCACCAGGCCGGCAATCACGCCGGCTTCACGCACGTTGAGCTCGGCGGTGGCGCGCTTTTCCGGCCCAATGGTGGCGGCCGTGGTGATGTCGCCGGCGCGACCGAGATCTTCCTTCAGCGCGGCGCGCACCTGCTCTTCCACGAGAACCGGCGGCAGGAAGGGCGGGAAAGCGGCGGGACGGTCGGACATGGCGGGTTCCTTAAGTGGCATTTCCTCAGGCGGCGGCTGTCTCGGCAAGCTCGGCGATGATGCCGTCGGCTTCGTCCAGCGTCAGGTAGGTGCGGTGCCGGAGGGCCGGATCGCTGGCGGGATAATCGCTGCGATAGTGGCCACCGCGGCTTTCGGTGCGGACCCAGGCACCGGCGGTGATGAGCTTGGCGGTGGTGACGATGTTGGTGAAGCGCAGACGGGTGTTTTCCCGCTCCAGCTCCGCGATGCGGCGGATGGCATGGGCAAGCCCCTCGCGGTTGCGCACCACCCCGACATGGTCGGTCATCAGGCGGCGCAGCGCCTTGAGCTGCGGGCTGTCGGCCAGCGTGACGGGATCGTCGCTCTCGCCTTCGGTATTGCCCCAGCCGACAAGCTTGGCGGCGGGCATGCTGCCCTTGATGCTTTCGGCGATGCGCGCGGCAAACACCACGGCTTCCAGCAGCGAATTCGAGGCAAGCCTGTTGGCGCCGTGCACGCCGGTCGAGGCCACCTCGCCGGCCGCCCAGAGACCGTCGATGGAGGTGCGCCCTTCCGCATCCGTCAGGACGCCACCCATATGGTAATGCACGGCAGGTGCCACCGGGATCGGCTGCGTCACCGGGTCGATGCCGGCGCCGATGCAGGAGGCATAGACGGTCGGGAAGGCCTCCGGAAAGCGCTCGCCGAGCGCTTCCCGGCAATCGAGAAACGCACCGTTTCCGGCCTCGATGGAGGCGAAGACGCCGCGCGAGACGATGTCGCGGGGCGCGAGCTCGGCATCCGGATGGATGGCCGGCATGAAGCGCTGGCCGTTGCGATCCACCAGCGTCGCGCCTTCGCCGCGCAGGGCTTCGGTGGCAAGTGGCGCGGGATCGCGGCCGATATCGAGGGCAGTCGGGTGGAACTGCACGAATTCGGGATCGGCCACGATGGCGCCGATGCGGGCGGCCATGCCCACGCCCTGCCCGCAGGCCTCCCACGGATTGGTGGTGACGGCATAGACATGGCCGATGCCGCCCGAGCAGAGCACGACGGCGCGGGCCGGAAAGACGGCGCGCTTCTTCGACTGCCCGGCATCGGGCCGCGCGACGACGCCGGCGATGAAGCGGCCCTCGCGGATCAGTTCCTCCACCACATAGCCTTCGAGCACGCGGATGGAAGGCGTGGCGCGCACCGAGGCGATCAGGGCCTCCATGATGGCCTTTCCGGCCATGTCGCCCTTGACCCGCACGATGCGGCGCTCGGAATGGGCGGCTTCGCGCGAGAGAATGAGCTTGCCTTCGAGATCGCGGTCGAAGGGTACGCCGTAGCCGAGGAGATCGTGGATGCGGTCGGCGGCCTCGGAGACCATCAGGCGCGTGACCTTCTCGTCCACGATGCCGGCACCGGCCGCAATCGTGTCGGCCACGTGCTTGTCGACCGTATCCCCCTGCCCCATCGCCGCCGCGATGCCGCCCTGCGCCCAGGCCGATGAGGTGCCGAAGCCGATGGGGGCCGCGGCCAGAATGGTGACGGGCCGCGGCGCGAGCTTTAGAGCGCAGAAAAGCCCCGCGAGACCACCGCCGACGATGACGATGTCATCGACGCCGTTAAAACTCTGCGGGCGGAAATTGTCGGTCAGCATAGGCGTGGTCCTTCCCCGGCCCTCTCCCCGGGCCTTTCCACTTTCTGGCCCTGCGGCGCGGATTCATTCGCGCCGCAGGGCAAAAGCGTCAGATCTTCAGATTGATCATGCGCTCCACCGAGCCGCGGGCGCGCTCGGCGATGGCGGGATCGATGGTCACTTCCTCGGTCATCGAAAGCAGGCTGTCGAGGATCTTCGGCAGCGTGATGCGCTTCATGTGCGGGCAGAGGTTGCAGGGCTTGACGAAATCGACGTCGGGAAGCTCGGCCTGGATGTTGGAGGCCATGGAGCATTCGGTAACGAGGAGCACGCGGTTCGGCCGGTGATCGCGGACGTAGTTGATCATGCCGGAGGTGGAGCCGGCGAAATCGCAGACGGCAATGACATCCGGGTGGCATTCGGGATGGCCGATGATCTCGAGGCCGGGATGGGCCTCCTTGTAGGCCAGCAGTTCGGCCGCCGTGAAGCGCTCGTGCACCTCGCAGTGGCCCTTCCAGGTGAGGATCTTCTTTTTCGTCTGGCGGGCGACGTTCAGCGCCAGATATTCGTCGGGAATGCAGAGGACAGTGTCGCTCTCCAGGCTCTCGACAACCGACAGCACGTTGGCGGAGGTGCAGCAGATGTCCGTCTCGGCTTTCACGTCGGCGGAGGTGTTGACATAGGTGACGACCGGCACGCCCGGATAGCGCTGCTTCAGCAGGCGCACATCCGCGCCGGTGATCGATTCCGACAAAGAACAGCCGGCCTTGCTGTCGGGGATCAGCACGGTCTTTTCCGGGTTCAGGAGCTTGGAAGTCTCGGCCATGAAGTGCACGCCGCACTGGATGATGATCTCGGCATCCACCTTCGTCGCGTCGCGGGCAAGCTGGAGACTGTCACCTGCTATGTCGGCGACGCAGTGGAAGATATCCGGCGTCTGGTAATTGTGGGCAAGGATGACGGCGTTGCGCTGCTTCTTCAGCCGGTTGATGGCGTGAACATAGGGCGCATAGACGGGCCATTCGAAGGCGGGGATGAAGTCTTTCACCTTCTCGTAGAGATCGGCCGTCTCGCGGGCAATCTCGGGCGTGAAGGTGAGGTCGGGGCGCGCCAGCACGCCGAAACGGGCGGCGGCGCTGCCCTCGGCCGGCGTTTCCGGGACGATCGAACCGACGTTCATATTCATGGCACCCTCCTCGAACCTTTATGCTCAAAATGAGCAAAAGAAGGCCAAAAACAAAACCGGCTTTGCCGGCGGCATGGATTTAGAAGCTTTTGTGACGGAATTCAAGACTGCGAAATCTTGCCGGACGGCGACGGGTGCGGCCGCCCGGCAGGACGACGAAGGTGTTTCACGCGGCCGCCGGGCGGGCGATGGGGCGTTCCTGGATGGGCCAGTGGACGATGGCGGCGAAGACCCCCAGCGCCACGCCGACCCACCAGACCGGATCGTAGGAGCCGAAGTGATCGTAGAGGTAGCCGCCCATCCAGACGCCCAGAAACGAGCCGATCTGGTGGGAGAGGAAGACGATCCCGCCGAGCAGGCCAAGATGCCCAGTGCCGAACATGATGGCGACGAGGCCGTTCGTTGGGGGCACGGTGGAGAGCCAGAGCAGGCCCATGACGACGGCGAAGACGATGACGGAGGTCGGCGTCTGCGGCAGCAGCAGGAAGGCGGAGACGGCGATGGAGCGGCCGATATAGATCAGCGACAGGAAATAGGGCTTGGAACAGCGCTGGCCGATGATGCCGGCACTGAGCGAGCCGATGATGTTGAAGAAACCGATGAGGGCCAGCGCCAGCACGGCGTAGCGGGCATCGATGCCGATATCGCCGATATAGGCCGGGAAATGCGCGGTGATGAAGGCAACCTGATAGCCGCAGACGAAGAAGCCGGAGACGAGCAGGACGTAGCTCTTGTGGCCGAAGGCTTCCTTCAGCGCCTCACCGATCGACTGCTTGTAGATCGCCTCCTTCTGGCTGCCAGAGCAGGCGTTGCCGGCCAGCGGAATGGCAACGACCGGCACGAGCAGCATGAGGGCTGCGAGCACCAGCAGGCTGTCGGACCAGCCATAGGCGGAGATCAGCGCCTGCGAAAGCGGCGCAAACAGGAACATGCCGGCCGACCCCGCCGCCGTGCCGATGCCGAAGGCCATGGAGCGGCGCTCGGGCGCGACATTGCGCGCGAAGGCGGAGAGCACGATGCCGAAGGAGCCGGCACCGACCCCGAGGCCGACCAGCACGCCGCCGCCGATGTAAAGGGTGGCCGGCGCATGGCCGAGCGACATCAGGGCAAGGCCGCTCGCATAGAGCACACCCGCCAAGAGCAGCACGCGCCAGGTGCCGAAGCGGTCGGCGATTGCACCGAAGACGGGCTGGCCAAGGCCCCAGCACAGGTTCTGCACCGCCATGGCAAGACCGAAGGTGGTGCGGTCCCAGCCGGTGTCCTGCAACATGGGCAGCTGAAAGAAGCCCATGGCCGAGCGCGGACCGAAGGTCAGCATGGCGACGATGGAGCCGGCGGCGATGATCAGCCAGGGCAAGGCGGCCGGCCCTGCGCCGACCGTGCGGCTGGCGGTGGAGGAAAGCGACATCGGCGGATCTCCGTCCTGCGGGTGCAGCCCGCATGACCGTCGCGCGGGAATCCCTTGGCCTCGAAGATAGCGGCAGGGGATGCCCGGATATATCGAAATAAATTGAGCGACAGTTCACGCCATTTGATCGATCCCCCGGCCTTCCATCGACGCAAGAGATGGAAGCGACCGGGGATGCCGTCAGTTGCGGACCCGGAGCGGCCAGCGCTCGGCGCGACGGGACAGAACTGTGACGGTGTCGCCAACGCCGAGGCGCCCCTCGCCGCGCACGACGGCATTCCAGCCAAAGAGCACGCCGGACACGCGACGGTCTGCGGACATGCGCTTCACGGCCAGCGCCTCGACGGGGTTGCCGCCGATGCGCTCTCCGGTCATCTGGTCCTGGGTGGTCATGATGCAACGGGTGCAGGGTTTCAGCAGGTCGAAGCGCAGGCCGCCGATCTCGATCGCCTCCCACAGGTCTTCGTCCCAGGGAGTCTCGTTCTCAATGAGGATATTGGTGCGGAAGCGGTCCATGCCAACAGGCGGCTGGCCCTTCTCGGCGAGCGTGGTATTGAGATCGGCAAGCGAGGCCGTGGTGGTGACGAGGATCGGGTATTCGTCGGCAAAGCCGACCGCTGCATCCGCCCCGGCGCCGGGATCGTTGACGCCGCGCCGGGCCAGCGCATCCATATGGGCAAGTGCCACCGGACGGCCGAACCAGCCGGACAACGTGTCGTTGATCGCATCTTCGGCGAGCGCGGCGTCGATGGGCGTGCCCCAGACGGAGACGGCGCGGCGGCGGGCGGGATCGAAGGTTACCGTCAGGCGTCTTTCACCCAGCGTCAACGCGACGCCGCCCGGCACGGGCGTGGCTGTCACCTGCGCCAGCATCTGCAGCTCGCGCTGGGTGATGGCCGCGCCGTCGGGCTCGGTCAGGAGAAAGCGGCGGTCATCAGCAAAGCCGTCCAGCCGGCATAGGACGCTTTGCAGCGGAATGGCGCGGGCGCTCTTCAGCGGGTGAATGTTGAGGCCGGCGACCTTCATCGGATGTCCCCTTCAGGAACTGAATCAACAGCGTGAGAGACTGAATCCGGAAACGCCGGCAAGCGGCTGATCCGGAATCAGATTTCGTCGAGCAGAAGCTCGCGGATCAGGCCCAGGCGCTCGTGGCGTTCCTGCGCCAGCTTGCGGCCCGTGCCGGTCTGGAAACCGTCGGCGAGCTTGAAGAGCTTGGTTTCGAAATGATCGAGCGCAAAGGCCTTGTCGTCCAGCGGCCGGGCGCGCGCCATGGGATCAAGCGGATCGTAAAGACCGCTGCCGAAGCGGCCGGCGATGTAGAAGCAGCGCGCCGCCCCCACCATGCCGAGGGCATCCAGCCGGTCGGCATCCTGCAGGATCTTCGCCTCCAGCGTTTCCGGCGGAATGCCGGCGGAGAAGCTGTGGGCGAGGACGGCATGCGCCACCGCCATCATGTCGGTGCTGCGCCAGCCGTGCTGGTCGAGGATTTCGTAGGCGCGCTCGGCGGCGAGACGCGAGGCGTCGGCGCGATTTTCCGCGTTCTTCTCCACGGCCACGCAATCATGCAGGAGCGTCGCGGCGGCGAGCACACGGACATTGCCGCCCTCGCCGCGGCGGATGCGCAGCACGTTCTTCCACACGCGGATGAGATGGGCGGCATCGTGCGAGCCATCATCGCTGACGATGACGAGCGGCAGAAGCTGGGCGGCCAGTTCGTGCTCCGGGGCGAAGGCGGCGGCAAGCGCCTTCAGGCGCGGATCAGGCATCTGCATTCTTCTGTTCCTCAGCCGAATCGGCCGGCGGGGCGGCGGGTTCCTCGTCGGACATACGCGAGAGAATCCGCTGATAGAAGAGGCCAATGCCGATCAGCACCGCGCCGAGCCCGATGAAGGACAGCGCCCGCAGGAAGCCTTCGAGCTGCGCCATATCGAACAGGAAGACCTTGGCGACCGAGAGGAAGACGAGGACGGCAGAAGCGATGCGCACGACGCGCGAGCGCAGGCGCAGGCCGACGAGCAGCAGGATGACGCCGAGCAGAAGCCAGACGACCGAGTAGGTGTACATTTCCCCCTGCAGAATGCCCTTCCAGTCGGGGATCGTCTCGCCCTGCCAGAAGCGGCGCACCGAGAGCGTCGCCCAGGTGAAGGCGAGAACGGCGCCGGTGACGGCCAAGGCCGCTACATAGGGCTCCGGGCGCCGGTTGCGCGCCTCGCGGGCGAGCAGGACATAGCCCGCCGCCGGCAGGAGATAGCCGATGAAGAGCAGATCGATGACCGGCAGGCTGCCCAGCCGCTCGCCGGTGAAATAGGGATTGAGCCCGAAGAGATGGGCCGAGAGCACCGAGAGCATGGAGAGGCAGCCGACCAGCATGCCGCCGATGCGGAAGACCGGGCTCGGGGCCTTGAGGTCCAGCCGCAGGAAGACGGCGGAGGCGCCGATGGCGAGTAGCGTGTAGATCGACTGTTCGCCGAGCGTCGGCGTGCGGCTGTCGAGAACGCCGCCGGTGAGCCCGTGGCGAACGAGGATGGCGATCGTCAGCAGCACGAAGAGGCTCGCCAGTGCCTGGATAACCTGCACCACCCGCATCTCCGGCCAGCGGCGCAGCTCGAAGGCGGCCAGCGCCAGCAGCAGCGCGGGAACCCCGTAGCCGGCCAGAAGCTGGTTGAAGACCGGCGTGGTGGAGAGGTGTTCGGGGCCGACGATGGTGGGGTCGAACAGGATGCGCACGGCGACCGCGAGGCTTGTGGCGACCATAGCCCAGGGCAGCGCCCGCCAGGCGCGAAGCCGGGTGCCGGCCACGAAAAGCGCGCCGGCGAGAGCAATGCCGATGGTGGTGGCGAGGCCATCTGTCAGGGCATGAAGCGCGAGGATGACGAGATAGGTTGCGCCTGCGAGCATCCAGAAGATGGCGGTGTCGGTGCCCTTGCCGCCGATGCGCGAGCGGAGCTCCGCCAGACCGACGAGGGTGATGGCGGCCGCAAGCGCGAAGAGGCCATGCGGCCAATCGACGGAGTAGGTGCCGAGCGCGACGAAGGTGAGCGTTGTCAGTGCTGCCGGCGCCAGTGCCATGAGGACGGCCCAGAGGGTCGCGAAATCCGGCCGGGGTTCGGCGAAGCGGCGCTGCACGAGGCCGCCGATGAAGAGAAAGATGGCCGACAGCGCCATGCCGGTTCCGGTGACCGTCCACGGCCCGGGTCCGGGTGGCAGGAAGACATCCGGGCTGACGCCGGCAAAGACCGTCACGCCGATCAGCAGCAGGCCGGCGGAGGTCAGCACGGTCATGCCCCCGATGGCGGCGATCAGCGCTGCCGGCGCGGCGACGGCAAGGCCCGGACGCAGCGCGCCGGCCATGGCAAGCGCGATCGTCAGTGCCGCAAAGGCCGTCAGATTCGCGCCGGAGCGGGCCAGCCATTCCAAGGCGTCGGAACCGGAGCCTTCGGCAAGACCGGCAATGAAGAGAGCAGGGAGCAGCACGGCCAGCGTGGCCGTGATCGCGACGGCGACAAAGGGCGGCGCGAAAAGCCTCTCGCCGGCAGACAGCGTGCGGGAGACACCGTTCGTGGATACGGGTTCGGCGGGTTCGGTTTCCGATGCAGCGCCCGGCCACAGGAATGCCATGGCGGCGACGACCAGAAGCAGCGGCAGGCTGACCATGAGCGGATCGACGGGCTCGGCGACGGCGAGATAGAAGAGAGCCCACAGACCCATGCCGATATTGGCGATGGCCGGCGCCACCGTCCAGCGACGCAGGCGGCTGGCGGCAAGCGCTGCGACGAGGGTGACGGAGAGGTAGCCGAAGAGAATGGCGGCGGACGGGTTTTCGCTCGTGACCAGCGCGGGCGTCGCCATGGCGGCGACGAGGCCGAGGCCGGCGAGCGCCTGCCCGTGCAGCAGCGAAAGCGCGAGCGTGAGGAACGAGACGAGCGCGAGGGTGGCAAAGGTGGTCCCCGCACCGAGGAAGCCATAGAGCCCGTAGGCCGCATAGGTGGTGCCGAAGAGGGTGACGGCGCCGGCGGCCGTGAGGATCCCGGGGATCATCGCATTTTCGAATTCGGCGGCAATCGCCGGAACGGCGCGGCGACGAACGATTTCGCCGGCACCGATCAGCAGCAGGCCGAAGAGGGCCGCGAGCGCAAGCCGAACGGCGGGGCTCAGCAGGCCGGCATCGATCGAATATTTCACCATGAAGATGCCGCCGAGCGCCAGCGCCAGGCCGCCGACCCACACGGCCCAGCGGGCGCCGAGCGTGCTTTCGAGCGTTTGCGCCTTTCGCGGCTGCGGGGCGTCGATCGCGGCAGCCTCTGGGCGCGGCACCGGCTCGCCACGGGCGGCGCGCTCGACGGCCTGCTGATCGGCGGAAGCCGTGGCAGGCGTGCCGATGCCGGCGAAGATGCGGTCGCCGATCTCGGCTTCCGTGGGCCGGAGGCGCGCGGGCAGACGGGCCGCATCGCCTTCAGCCGTGGCAAAGCCGGGCGGTGTCTGCGGCGCGATCTCGGCGGGTGTCGTCTCGTCGGTCGCGAGGGGCTGCGCAAGGGTCGCCTGTTCCTCAGGCGGTTGCGTCACCTCCGTAACCGGCGAGGCCGCCGATACGGGCGCCTCGAGCATGGCTGCGGCTTCCCGCAGCGCCGTCACCTCCTGTCTGAGGGCCTGTACCTCGCCTGACAGCGAGCGGACGCGGGTGAGCGCCGTAAGGCCGGCGGCAAGGGCGACGAGAGCGAGGATGATCAGCAAGGACGACTCCGGACAAGAGGCGGTGGGGCGCTTGACCGGGGGACCGGGTTCGATCCGCGCACGGCTGGGCACCCCTCTTCAGGTGAGCGCGCCGCCGGCGGACGGGACTGCCGGATACGCGCTATGGGTTCAGTTTCGCAGCGGCGCGCCGGGTGGCCGCCTCGCCCGCCCTTCGCTCCACCGCTGGCGAAGAGAGCGCCCTCCGATCGTCCTTTGACGAGAGTGCGCTTCTAAGCCGTGGAACAACATATCCTTTTTCTCGCCCGCTCCAACCCCAGGCGGTGGATCGATACGGTATTGGACGGGTGGATCAGGCTGGACCTATCGGGGAAACAGGCGTTTCACTCCTTTGCTGCAGGGCTTTCAGCGCGGCGCGGACGAAGCCTTCGCGCGCATCGGAGGGCATGACGCCGCGCGGTTCATAAACGTGGCGGGCGAGGAAGAAGGCGGTCAGCCGGAAGGCGGCAGCAAGGGCGGCGCCATCGGCCGCGGTCGTGGCGCCGGGGGCCAGGAAGCCCGGCAGGGCCAGCATGCGGTCGGCATAGGGGCTTCCGGCATCGCGCGAGACGGCGCGGCCGCTTTTGGGGGAAACGAAGGCGAGATCGGTGGTGAGGCCGGTCGCTGCGCATTCCGTGAGATCAAGGCCGAAGCCAAGGTCGTTGAGCAGCGCCAGTTCGAAGCGCACGAAGAGTTCGCCGGCCGCGACGGGTTCGTCGAGATGGTCGAGGATCAGGTCCAGCGCCTCGTAGAGATGCGGATGCGGATCGCGCTCGGGCAGCAGGCGCAGCAGCGCCGCCATGGCCTGCACGCCGTTCACCGCCGTTGCCGTCTCCATCAGCTTTGCTGCCCGCAGGCGCACCGGCTCGATGCGGAACTCGCCAAGGTGATCCTCGATGCGGGCCCGCCAGGTGGCTTCCACGGCATTGCCGGGCTGCAGCACCGGCTGCATGGCGCGGGACCGCCCGCCGCGCACCAGCCCCAGATGCCGCCCGCGCGCGGCCGTCATCACCTCGGCGATGACGGAGCTTTCACCGTGCCGGCGCACCCCGAGAATGATGGCGTCTTCCGTCCATTGCATGGGCGCCTTTTATCGCAGCTTTCGCCGGTGCGGAACGGTCAATCGGGAGCGCGCAGGCCTGCGAGCGTGCAATTCCACGACCTGCGGGGTGGAAAGCCGGGCCGAAGAGGTTTGTCCCCTTGCAATTTGCGGCCGAGCCGATACCGGAAGGGCACGGAAAGGCAGGCCACCCATGCGCTACTTCATCACCGGAACCGCCGGCTTCATCGGCTTCCACCTCGCCCGCACCCTGCTCGAAAACGGCCACGAGGTGCTCGGCTTCGACGGGATGACGGATTACTACAACATCCACCTGAAGCACGGGCGCAATGCCGCGCTGGCGCAATTTCCCCGCTTCCGTTTCGTGGAGGCGATGCTGGAGGATTTCTCCGCCGTGCATGGGGCGATGAAGGATTTCAAGCCGGATGTCGTCGTCCACCTCGCGGCCCAGGCGGGCGTGCGCTACAGCCTCGAAAACCCGAAGGCCTATCTCACGGCCAATCTCGTCGGCTCCTGGCACATTCTCGATGCCGTGCGCGATGTCGGCACCGGGCATCTGCTGCTCGCCTCCACCTCCTCCATCTACGGCGCCAATCCGTCGATCCCCTTCCGCGAGAGCGACAAGGCCGACGAACCGCTGACCTTCTATGCCGCCAGCAAGAAGAGCATGGAGATGATGGCGCATTCCTATGCCCATATTTACCGCATCCCGACCACGGCCTTCCGCTTCTTCACCGTCTACGGCCCCTGGGGCCGGCCGGACATGGCGCTTTTCAAGTTCGTCAAGGCGATGATCGAGGGCACCGAGATCGAGATCTACGGCGAAGGCAAGATGAGCCGCGACTTCACGTATATCGACGACCTCGTCGCCTCCATCATCGACCTCTCCGCCGTCCTGCCGTCGGAGGACAACCGCGTCGCCGGGATCGACACGCTCTCGGCGCAGGGCCCCTTCCGCATCGTCAATATCGGCGGCGGCCAGCCGGTCGGGCTCATGGATTTCGTGGAGACCATCGAGCGCATCATGGGCCGGCCGGCACGGCGCAAGATGCTGCCCATGCAGACCGGCGACGTGCCGCGTACCTTCGCCGCGCCCGACCTGCTGGTGGCGCTGACGGGACGCAAGCCGGAGACGGGACTCGATGCCGGGATCCGGGCGTTTGTCGAGTGGTATGAGGCGCATCGGGGGGAGTTGCGGCTGTAGGGGGCGGGGCTGTCGGGAGGCTATGGGGGCACCCCCCTCTGCCCTGCCGGGCATCTCCCCCGCAAGGGGGGAGATCGGCTGGGCGCGGGCCCGCCATCCAGCTTAAGCTCGCAGGTTACCTAGACCCTTCTTTGAGGCAACGTCGGCGCTCCACACGATCTCCCCCCTTGCGGGGGAGATGTCCGGCAGGACAGAGGGGGGTGCCCCGATCACTGCCCCCACCCGCCTCTCACTTCCGCTTCAACGCTTCCATCAGCGCCGCGCCGAGCGCACCCTGCCCTGCCGCGCTGCCACCTTTCGCCGGCGGCGGGCTGGCCTTGGCGGGGCCCGACGGGCGGCGATCGCGCTCGCGGTTGTCGCGCGACGGCGGGGCATCGTTGCCGGCGGAGGCGCTGGAGCGCATGGAAAGGCCGATGCGCTTGCGCGGGACATCGACTTCGGTGACGCGGACCTTCACGACGTCGCCGGCCTTCACCACCTCGTGCGGATCCTTCACGAACCTATCGGCGAGTTGGGAGACGTGGACGAGGCCGTCCTGGTGGACGCCGATATCGACGAAGGCTCCGAAGGCGGCGACGTTGGTGACGGTGCCTTCGAGCAGCATTCCGACCTTGAGATCCTTGATATCATCCACGCCGTCGGCAAAGGTCGCGGTCTTGAAGCTCGGGCGCGGGTCGCGGCCAGGCTTTTCGAGTTCGGACAGGATGTCCTTCACCGTCGGCAGGCCGAAGCGGTCGTCCACGAAAAGCTTCGGATCGAGCTTCTTCAGCGCCGCCGTGTCGCCCATGAGCGAGCGGAGATCCCGGCCACAGGCGGCGACGATCTTCTTCGCTACGCCATAGGCTTCCGGGTGGACGGAGGAGGCATCGAGCGGCTCCTTGCCGTTCGGGATGCGCAGGAAGCCGGCGCATTGCTCGAAGGTGCGGGCGCCGAGGCGCGGCACCTTGAGAAGTTCCTGCCGGCTGGCGAAAGCGCCGTTCGTATCGCGGTAGCCGACAATGGCTTCGGCCGTCGTCTTGCCGAGGCCGGAGACGCGGGAAAGCAGCGGGGCCGATGCCGTATTGAGATCGACGCCGACGGCGTTCACCGCGTCTTCCACGACGCCGTCCAGCGAGCGGCCGAGCTTGCCCTGATCGACATCGTGCTGGTACTGGCCAACCCCGATCGATTTGGGCTCGATCTTCACGAGTTCGGCCAGCGGATCCTGCAGGCGGCGCGCGATGGAGACGGCACCGCGCAGCGACACGTCGAGGTTCGGGAATTCGGCGGCCGCCGTTTCCGAGGCGGAATAGACGGAGGCGCCGGCTTCGGAGACGATGACCTTGGTGGGCTTGGCGCTTGCCGCTGGGAAGGCAGCGAGCATGTCAGCCACCAGCTTTTCCGTCTCGCGGCTGCCGGTGCCGTTGCCGATGGCGATGAGTTCCACCCCATGCTTGCGGATGAGGCTGGCAAGCTCGGCCTGGGTGCCGCGAATGTCGTTCTTCGGCGGGAAGGGATAGACGGTGGTGGTTTCCAGCAACTTGCCGGTGCCATCGACCACGGCGACCTTCACGCCGGTGCGGATGCCGGGATCGAGCCCCATGGTGGGGCGGGAACCGGCGGGAGCGGCCAGAAGCAGATCCTTGAGATTTCGGGCAAAAACGCGGATCGCCTCCTCCTCCGCCCGTTCGCGCAGTTCGCGCATCAGGTCGAGCGAGAGCGACATGGAAAGCTTGACGCGCCAGGTCCAGCCGATGACCTCCATCAGCCACTTGTCGGCCGGGCCGGTGCCGATGGCGAGGCTTGCGGCGATGATGCGCTCGACCGGCTTCACAGGGCTCGTATCGCCCTCGTCCACCGTAATATCGACGCTCAGCACCTCCTCGTTCCAGCCGCGCAGCATGGCAAGCGCGCGGTGGCCGGCGGTGGTCGCCCAGCGTTCGGTGTGGTCGAAATAGTCGGAGAACTTGGCGCCCGCTTCCTTCTTGCCGTCCACAACGCGTGAGCGGAGCATCGCCACCTCGCGCATATGGGCCCGTAGGCGGCCGAGCAGGTCGGCATTCTCTCCGATGCCCTCGGCGACGATGTCGCGGGCGCCTT
Source organism: Rhizobium sp. SG2393 (assembly GCF_042610495.1). Classification (NCBI taxonomy): domain Bacteria; kingdom Pseudomonadati; phylum Pseudomonadota; class Alphaproteobacteria; order Hyphomicrobiales; family Rhizobiaceae; genus Rhizobium; species Rhizobium sp. SG2393. The sequence continues at coordinate 82,917 of NZ_JBHGAP010000001.1, read as the reverse complement.
CGAGTGCTGCCTTCACGTCCGGCACCTCGGCCGTGATGAAGTCGGCGGCCTTCGTCGCCGGCACGAGGCTGCGGTCGGCGAGCAGCGCTTCGGCCAGCGGCCCGAGCCCCCGTTCGCGAGCGATCTCGGCCTTGGTGCGGCGCTTGGGCTTGTAGGGCAGATAGAGGTCTTCCAGCTCCGCCTTGGTGGTGACGGCGGCAATCTTGTCTTCCAGCTCGTCCGTCAGCTTGCCCTGCCCGCGGATCGAATCGAGGATCGCGGCGCGGCGAGCTTCGAGGTCGCGCAGATAAGTCAGGCGTTCGGCGAGCGTGCGCAGTTGCGTGTCATCGAGCCCTTCCGTAACTTCCTTGCGGTAGCGCGCGATGAAGGGCACGGTCGCCCCGCCATCCAGAAGCTCGACGGCCGCCGTGACCTGCTGGGGTCTGGCATTGATCTCGCCGGCAATGATGGCGGCGATCGGCAGGGGCGGTCTCTTCATGGTCGTCTTCCTCGGCTCGTTTGTCGGGCGGACCATAGAGGGTCAGCCGATCATGGCCAAGGCGAGGCGGGGGCGGCATCCACAGGCGGGGTGTAACGCATCACGGCGATATGCTGCGAGGATACCCCCCTCTGTCCTGCCGGACATCTCCCCCGCAAGGGGGGGAGATTAGATGGAGCGTGCTTCTTGCCACAAGCGAGCGTCGCGAAGACCGCTATTGTCGGCGATAGGAGGAGGAGCCCACCACCTGCGGATCTCCCCTTGCGGGGGAGATGCCCGGCAGGACAGGGGGGGGGGCGCCCCTCGCACACTCACCCCCGCCTCACGCCGCCTTCGGCAGGCTCGCCATGTCGATGACGAAGCGGTACTTGATGTCGCTCTTCAGCATGCGGGCATAGGCCTCCTCGATCTTGTCGATCGGGATGATCTCGATGTCGGCGGTGATGTTGTTCTTGCCGCAGAAGTCGAGCATTTCCTGGGTTTCGGCGATGCCGCCAATCAGCGAGCCCGCGAAGTTGCGGCGCTTGAAGATCAGGTTGAAGACGCCGGTTGCCAGCGGCTTTTCCGGCGCGCCGACCTGCACGAGGGTGGCATCGCGCTTCAGGAGGTTGAGGTAGGCATTGATGTCGTGCTGGGCGGCGACGGCATCGATGATGAGGTCCAGGCTGGCGTAGCGCTTGCCCATGGCATCGGCATCGGTGGAGAGCACGACTTCATCGGCACCGAGACGCTTGGCATCCTCCACCTTGGAGGCGGAAGTGGTGAAGAGCACGACATGGGCGCCGAGCGCCTTGGCGAGCTTCACCGCCATGTGGCCAAGACCGCCAAGGCCGACGACGCCGACACTCTTGCCGGGGCCGGCACCCCAGTGGCGCAGCGGCGACCAGGTGGTGACACCGGCACACAGCAGCGGGGCGGCGGCGGCGGGATCGAGGTTTTCCGGCAGGTGCAGCACGAAATGCTCGGTCACCACGATGTGGCTGGAATAGCCGCCATAGGTGTGGCCGCCGGAGATGGTGTCCGGGCTGTTATAGGTCCCGGTGAAGCCGTTTTCGCAATACTGCTCCAGGCCCTCGCCGCAGCTTTCGCAGTTCCGGCAGCTATCGACCATGCAGCCGACGGCGGCCATGTCGCCAACCTTGAAGCGGGTGACTTCAGCACCGACAGCCGTCACGCGGCCGACGATTTCGTGACCGGGGAGCGACGGGTAAAGGCTGCCTTCCCATTCGCCGCGCACCGTGTGCAGATCGGAATGGCAGACGCCGCAATAGAGGATTTCGATCGCGACATCGGTCGGACCGGGATCGCGACGGGAGAAGGTAAAGGGCGCGAGCGGCTTGTCGGGCGCTTCGGCAGCGTAACCGGTGCATTGAAACATGGCGGGATCCTGTCTCTGACGGGCGGAAGGGATGGACGGTCCGGCCGCGAGCGATGATCATCGCGGCTGTCGGACACGTTCGCCAATGTAGGGCAGTTCCCATCGCCAGCAAGCGGCGATCAATCCGCACGCTCGAAAATGCCGCGCGACGGCAGCGCATCCCGGCCATGCGGCGCATCCAGATCCTGCTCAGGGCCGAGTGGCACGATCCGCGTCGGGTTGATATGGGCTATTCCATAATAGCCGCGCTTGATGTGATCGATGCGCACCGTCGCCGAGAGGCCCGGCCACTGGTAGATCTCCTGCAGGTAGCCGGACAGCGCGGGATAATCGGTGAGACGGCGAATGTTGCACTTGAAGGCGCCGTGATAGGCGGCATCGAAGCGGATCAGCGTCACGAAAAGACGGATATCGGCCTCGGTGAAGGTGTCGCCGGCGAGATAGCGGCTTGCGGAGAGATGCGCTTCCAGCTGGTCGAGCATGGAAAAGACATCGGTGACGGCGGTCTCGTAGGCCTCTTGTGTCTTGGCAAAGCCGGCGCGGTAGACGCCGTTGTTCACCTTGTCGTAGACGGGCGCGTTCCACCGATCGATGATTGCGCGCAGGGCTTCCGGGTAGAGATCGCGGCGATTGCCGGTGATGGCGTCAAAGGCGGTGTTGAGGATGCGCAGGATATCGGCCGACTCATTGTTGACGATGCGGCCCTCCTGCATGTCCCAGAGCACGGGCACGGAGACCTTGCCCGTATAGCGGGCGTCGGAGGCGGTGTAGAGTTCGTGCTGGTAACGGATCTTGCCGACGCGCGGGCCGGCATCGACGGGCTCTTCATATTCCCAGCCATTTTCGCCGAGTTCCGGCAGCGACACGGAGAGGCCGACGACATCCTCCAGCCCTTTCAGCACCCGCATCATCAGCGTACGCGAGGCCCAGGGACAGAGGTAGGAGACGAAAAGCTTGTAGCGCCCGGCCTCGGCCGGCAGGCCACGCGCGCCATCGGGACCGGCGCTGCCATCCGGCGTGATCCAGTCGCGAAAGCGCGTGGGCTCACGATGGAAGGCCCCGCCCTTCATCTCGCTTGCGGCGACATCACCCTTTTCCCACTTCCCATCGACCAGTTGCGGCATGGATTTACTCCCGTAAACGGCGCCCGCAGGGGCTTCGCATGGCTTGTCGCATGGCACGATTGTTCACGGAAGACGGGGAGATAGCGACAGACCGTTCAGGGAAAGCGGACGGTGGCGGGAGGCGACCAAAGACCTGTCGTCATGCCGGACTCGATCCGGCATCCAGCGCGCGATGTCTATCGCGCGGTAGATTCGTCTTCATAACTAGCATCTCTTTTCAGCCCGCAGGCGCGAGCTGGCTGGATCCCGCACCAGGTGCGGGATAACGGAGGACGCGACGATCGCATCCTCCCTCAACGCCCCTCACCCCGTCGGGAAGTCGAGCCCCATTTCGCGGAAGCGTTCGGGGTCGTCGCCCCAATTTTCGCGGACCTTCACGAAGAGGAAGAGGTGGACGGGTTGTTCGAGGATCTCGGAGATTTCGCGGCGCGATGCCATGGAGATGGATTTGATCGCTTCGCCGTTCTTGCCGAGGGCGATCTTCTTCTGGCTGTCGCGCTCGACATAGATGACCTGCTCGATGCGCACCGAGCCGTCCTTGCGCTCTTCCCACTTTTCCGTCTCGACGTGGGAGGAATAGGGAAGCTCCTGGTGGAGGCGCAGGAACAGTTTTTCGCGGGTGATCTCGGCGGCGAGCTGTCGCATGGGCAGATCGGAGATCTGGTCTTCCGGGTAGTACCAGGGGCCCTCCGGCAGTTTGGCGGCGAGGTAATCCATGAGGTCCTTGCAGCCCGAGCCCGTGGTCGCCGAGATCATGAAGGTGCGCTCGAAGGGGACGGCCTCGTTGGCGGCGGCGGCGAGCTTCAACAGGTCTTCGGGGCGCACGCGGTCGATCTTGTTCAGCGCCAGGATCTTCGGCTGCTTGACCTCCTTCAGACCCTCGAGGATCTGCTGGACATCGCCGGTCAAGGCGCGTTCGCTGTCGATCAAAAGCAGGATGACATCGGCATCCTTGGCGCCACCCCAGGCGGTGGTGACCATGGCGCGGTCGAGGCGGCGGCGCGGCTTGAAAATGCCGGGCGTGTCCATGAAGACGATCTGGGCGTTGTCGTGGATCGCGATGCCGCGCACGATGGCGCGGGTCGTCTGCACCTTGTGGCTGACGATCGAGACCTTGGCGCCGACCAGATGGTTGACGAGGGTGGATTTGCCGGCATTGGTGGCGCCGATCAGCGCGACGAAGCCAGAGCGGGTCGGCGGATTGCTGGCGCCGGAGATTTCGGTGTTTTCGGTCATGGGGTCCATCTTATCAGGCCGGCGCGCCGGACGCACGCATCATTGCGGCGACGGGCAGCAGGTGGCCAAATCGTTGAAGGCTTTTCAGGCGCCGGGCTTCCAGACGCCTTCGCGCTCCAGAAGCTTCGTCGCGGCCTGCTGCTCAGCGGCGCGGCGGGAGCGATCGGTGCCGGTTTCGGGCGCGATGCCATCGACCTCGACCGTCACGGTGAAAACGGGGTCGTGGTCCGGGCCGCTGCGGTCGTCGATTCGGTAGCGCGGCGTGGTCGCGAATTTCGCATGCGTCCACTCCTGCAGCTCGGTCTTGGCGTCGCGGCGGGCATTGCCGGCCTTCAGGGCCTTGTCCGACCACATTTTGAGGACGAATGTCCGCGCAGCCTCCAGCCCGCCATCGAGGTAGATGGCGGCGATCAACGATTCCACTACGTCGGCGCGCACGTTCAGCATCGCCTTGCCGGTGAGCTTCTTCACATCGGCGCCGGTGCGGATGAAGGCGTGCAGGCCGAGATCATCGGAGACCTCGGCGCAGGTTTCGGCGCTGACCAGCTGGTTGAAGCGGACGGAAAGCTCGCCTTCGCGGGCCTGGCCGTAGCTGCGGAACAGGAGTTCGGCGATCACGAGGCCGAGCACCCGGTCGCCGAGAAACTCCATGCGCTCGTAGTTCGACCCCTTCTGGGGCTTGGCGCTGGAATGGGTGAGCGCCCGGTCGAGGCGCTCCTTGTCGGTGAATTCGTAACCGACCAGCGCCTCGACAGCGGCGCGAACCTCCGCAATCGGCGGCCGCGGCTTCTTCATTCGACGCCCTTGAAGATGCGGTCGTAACGCAGGTTCGCCGGCCACTTCCAGATTTCGCGGAACGAGGTACCGCCACCCAGCGAGAAGAAGATCAGGCTGGCACGGCCGACCAGGTTTTCGGCCGGCACGAAGCCGACGTCGAAGCGGCTGTCGGCGGAGTTGTCGCGGTTGTCGCCCATCATGAAGTAATGGCCCGGCGGCACGAGGAATTCGCGGGTGTTGTCGCCGCGGCTGTCGGGATACTGGTCGAGCGTGTCGAAGGAGACGCCGGTGTCGAAGGTCTCCTTGTAGACCGGCACGTCGGCGCCGGTGTCATATTGGTCGTCGGCGCGGAAGGCGCCGTCGGCGACGCGCGGAACCGGCTGGTCGTTGATGTAGAGAATGCTGTCGCGCACCTGCACGCGATCGCCCGGCAGGCCGACGACGCGCTTGATGTAGTCGATGTCGGGGTTCGGCGGGAAACGGAAGACAACGATGTCGCCGCGCTTCGGGTCCGAGCCGAACAGGCGGCCGGAGAAGATGTCGGGCGAGAACGGCAGCGAGTACTTCGAGTAGCCGTAAGCGAACTTGTTGACGAAGATGTAGTCGCCAACCAGGAGCGTCGGCATCATCGAGCCCGAGGGAATGGTGAAAGGCTGGAACAGCAGCGTGCGGATCACCACCGCCAGCAGGAGCGCCTGCACGATGACCTTCACATTTTCCCACAGACCGCTCTGCTTGGCTTGCGTCTTCTCTGTCACGCGCGTCGTTTCCTTCGTGATCTCAAAGGGCGAAAAACACCCGAAGGCGAACGGGCGCGGCAAGGCCGGCCGGTCCGCCAATGATGGATTTTGCTCTAACCGCTTCCTTCGGCCGGAGCAACGGGCAGCGCCTCAATAATCACGAAGGCCTGCGCGAGCGGAAAGTCGTCGGTGATGGTCAGGTGAATGCGGCTGACATGATTTTCCGGCGTCATTGCGGCAAGCCGCGCGGCCGCCCCACCCGTCAGCGCCATGGTGGGCTTGCCGCCCGGCAGGTTGACGACGCCCATGTCGCGCCAGAAGACGCCTTGCGAAAGGCCGGTGCCGAGCGCCTTGGAACAGGCTTCCTTGGCGGCGAAACGCTTCGCGTAGGAGGCAGCGCGGTTCTTGCGCGCCTCGGATTTGCGGATTTCGACCTCGGTGAAGCATCGGTGGGTAAAGCGCTCGCCGAAGCGTTCGAGTGACTTCTCGACGCGCCTGATGTCGATGAGATCGCTGCCGATGCCGATAATCATGCTGCAACTTGCCCCTGCCCGCCGGGCCTTTTCATCTTGCCTGCCGAATGCATGTGGGAGGAGGATGCTTCGGAAGGCCAGACATAGGCCGGCTTCGGGGCACTGGCTAGGGCCTGCGCACATTTGCAAGGCCCTGGGGCGCCACACGCCTTGTGTCGCGCCATTTCTGCAATGGGGACGGAGCGCTCGATGTCGTCGCGTTCCCCTCACCTGCCCGCCGATACCGTGCCCTCATGGCACACCGGTGAAACGGGCGGGACATTTCGTCTTTCATCTCCCGCCATGCACACAGCGCATGGCAGGCTTGCCGCTTGCGACCGTCCTGATCAGAACGTGTGGCGGAACATGCCGCGGTCGACCTGACGCTGGCGGTATTCCAGGTCGATACGGTCGGTGGCGCCGTTCAGGTAGGCAAGTTCGCGTTCTTCAGGCGACGGTACGCGGAGAGCGCGGCGGATCTTCTTGAGCTGGTCAAACATGGTAGCCTCTTTCGGTTACCTCCCGAGCCAGAAGATAGGTGCATCGCATCGATTCCACCAACGCCGATTGGCGGAACCAGCCCTGCGCCTTGCGCATGACGCCTTAACAAATTGCCCTCTTCTGCCCAAGAGTTATGCAATTCGGTAAGGAATGACGCCGACGCGATCAGGGTGCGGGTGGGCTGCGGGTCAGTTTGAAGCGCATGTCGTCGCCGGCCGCGATGCCGGCGCAGGATGCGGCCGGAACCGGCTCGAGCCGGAAACGCCTGTCATCGGCACCCATGCGCGCGCCGGGCGACGGCTCTTCTTCTCCTCCGCACAGCGCAAGATCGCGCCCCGGCACGAAATAGAGGCGTCCGGCCGCATCGCGTTCCAAGGCGAAGCTGCCGCCATCGCATTCGATGCCGCAGGAAAGGCGATCGGCCTTGCCGTCGACCGCACTGCAGGCGCCGGACAGTCGCACCGGCTCGGATGTCTTGCGGAAGGTCAGGGAGAGATCGAGAATCACGGGGGCGTCCTGCCATTCGTCGCGCGTGGCGAGGATGATGACGGCGGTGACATTCTGGCGGGGATGGGCGGAGAGATGCGCCTCGTCATAGCGGCGCTCGAAACAGGTGGCGGCGAGACGACCGGGGGCGAGCGGCGCGCCGAACAGGAAGGTCTCGTCGCCATCGGCCGCCATGGCGGGCGCGACGGCGGCGGCAACCAGCGCGGCGCCGAGGGCAATCAAAGTGCCGGACAGCCGGGCAGATGCCCGCACCGGGCCAGCCCTTTTGGCGATTGGCGTTTCAGATCCCATTGTTGTCCCTTCCCTGCCGAGCGCACCGCGTGCAAGCCGGAATGGCGAACAGCGACCCTACCGCCCGTCATCCCCTCGCCCAAGCTGTGCCACCGGGCGCCGGCGCTGCCTGTTCCCGCGGGAACCGGCAGCGTGCTGCCGCATCACGAAAAGACGCGCTTGACCCCGGAGATCGCTGGAAGTTCGCGCAACTGGGTGATGAGGTGGCTGAGCTGGCGCAAATCCCAGACCTCCAGATCGAACTGCATCTCGCTGAAATCGGCCGCGACGCGGCCCATGGACAGCGAGCGGATATTGACGTCGCTGGTGGCGATCGCCTGGGCGATCTCGGCGAGACTGCCGGGCTCGTTCAAGGCAGAGACGGCAACACGGGCCATGAAGCGGGTGTTGTTGGCCTCGTCCAGATCCCAGCGCATGTCGATCCAGCGCTCCGGCTCATCCTCGAAGGTTTGCAGGCTCGGGGACTGGATGGGGTAGATGGTGATGCCCTTGCCCTCTTCCATAATGCCGACGATACGGTCGCCCGGCACCGCACCACTTGGCGAGAAGGTGACCTCGGCATTGCCGGAAAGGCCGCGGATCGGCAAGGCGCTGGGGCCCGTGCCGTCCTTGGCCTGGTCCGGCAGCTTGAAGGCAATGCCGGCCGCGCTCGGCATGTTGAACCAGCCTTCCGTATTGGTGCGCTTGACGGTGACGCGCTCGTCCTGGTGATCGGGGAACATGGCGCGCAGAACATCCAGCGAGGAGAGTTCGCCGCGCCCGACGGCGGCGATCGCGTCTTCCGTATCCTTCTGGCCGAGGCGGTGCAGGACGGGCTTCAGCGCCTCGCGCGAGAAAGTCTTGCCGGAGCGTTCGAAGGTGCGCTCCAGAATGCGGTGTCCGAGGCCGGAATACTGCTTGCGGATGGCGGCACGCGTGGCGCGGCGGATGGCCGCGCGCGCCTTGCCGGTGACGACGATCTCCTCCCAGGCGGCGGGCGGCACCTGAATGCCGGAGCGGATGATCTCGACTTCGTCACCATTGTTGAGGCGGGTGACGAGCGGCATGATGCGGCCGTTGATCTTGGCGCCGACGCAGGTGTCGCCGATATTGGTGTGGACCGCATAGGCAAAGTCGATCGGGGTCGCGCCGCGCGGCAGCGCGATCAGCTGGCCCTTCGGCGTGAAGCAGAAGACCTGATCCTGGAAGAGTTCGAGCTTGGTGTGCTCCAGGAACTCCTCCGGATTGTCGCCTTCGGCCAGCGCCTCGATGGTGCGGCGCAGCCAGGAGAAGGCGTTCGACTGCGGCTTGGCGCGTCCGGTCTCGTCCACCGTCTTGTTCTCGCCGTCCTTGTAGAGCGTGTGGGCGGCGATGCCGTATTCGGCGATCTCGTGCATGTAGCGCGAGCGGATCTGCAGCTCGATGCGCTGGCGCGAGGGGCCGACGATGGTGGTGTGGATCGACTGGTAGTCGTTCTGTTTCGGCGTGGAGATATAGTCCTTGAAGCGGCCGGGCACCACGCGCCAGCGGGTGTGGACGATGCCGAGTGCGCGATAGCAGGACGGGACGTCATCAACGAGGATGCGGAAGCCCCAGACGTCGGAAAGCTGCTCGAAGGAAAGCGACTTCGACTGCATCTTGCGGAAAACGGAATAGGGCTTCTTCTGCCGGCCCTTGACCTGCGCCGTCACCAGTCCTTCGGCGCGCAGCAGTTCGCGCAGTTCGTCCTCGATCTTCTTGATGAGACCCTGGTTGCGCTCGGAGAGTTCGTCGAGACGCTTTGTCACGGTCTCGAAGGCTTCGGGGTTGATGTGGCGGAAGGAGAGGTTTTCCAGCTCCTCGCGCATGTCCTGCATGCCCATGCGGCCGGCGAGCGGCGCATAGATCTCCATCGTCTCCTCGGAGATGCGGGCGCGCTTTTCCGGCGACATATGGTCGAGCGTGCGCATGTTGTGCAGGCGGTCGGCAAGCTTGACGAGCAGCACGCGCACGTCGTCGGAAATGGCGAGCAGGAGCTTGCGCAGGTTCTCGGCCTGCTTCGCCTTCTTGGTCACGAGATCGAGCTTCTTGATCTTGGTGAGACCTTCGACCAGCGCACCGATATCCTCGCCGAAGAGTTCGTCGATCTCGGCACGCGTCGCGGTCGTGTCCTCGATCGTGTCGTGGAGAAGGGCGACCGCGATGGTCGACTCGTCGAGATGCATCTCGGTGAGGATCGCGGCCACTTCCAGCGGATGGGAGATGTAGGGATCGCCGCTCGCCCGCTTCTGCTGCCCATGCTTCTGCATGGCATAGACATAGGCCTTGTTGAGCAAAGCCTCGTTGACATCGGGCTTGTATTTTTGAACGCGCTCAACGAGCTCGTACTGACGCATCATCCGCGGGGGACTCCTTCGGCAAACGCCACATCCGCGACGCAGGCCTCTCATCTCTTTGGTTCATTTTGGCCATGCCCGCCGCCAGTGCAAGCGGCGAAGACGACAAAAACAAAGCGCGCCAGCCCCGGCAGGGATTGGCGCGCCCGATCAATGCACTGTCACGCCCGGCCGCCTCTCGTGCGGCCCCGGCTCCAGATCAGTAGTCGTCGCTCTTTTCCGGCGGAACGAGACCTTCGATGCCGGCAAGAAGCTCTTCTTCCGACATGCGGTCGAAGGTCATGGCTTCCGGCTGGTCGTCGTCTTCGGCGCCTTCGGCAACGGCGGAGGCCGCAGCGATCAGCGACGACGGATCGGGCTCGGGCTCGTCCACTTCCACGTGCTTCTGCAGCGAGTGGATCAGGTCTTCCTTGAGGTCGTCGGGCGACAGCGTCTCGTCGGCGATTTCACGGAGCGCCACGACGGGGTTCTTGTCGTTATCGCGGTCGATGGTGATCGGCGAGCCCTGCGAGATCTGACGGGCGCGGTGGCTGGCGAGCAGCACGAGCTCGAAACGGTTGTCGACCTTGTCGATGCAATCTTCGACGGTAACGCGGGCCATGAAACGTCCTTATCTAACTCCGGGCAACGCCTCTGGCGCCACCAGATCGGAAACGACTGCGCGACCGGCCGCAGGCAGGCACGCGGCTTGTCTGCTCCGGTCGCGAATGATTGATCAGGGCGATACAGGCAAAAACGGTGGATATCAAGTTTTTCTTCCAGCCGTTTTGCGGTCGAAAGCGCTCTGTCAGTCGCCATCCGGCCTCATCCAGTCGCAACATCCAAAGAATGGGGTCGGGAAATATGATGAATGCGCCTGTGCAAGGTGCCCGCAAATGGTGTAGTCAATGACGGGAAAGCACTTTTCGAAAATGACATATTTTGGGTGTTTCAATTTATTACAGGCTCCGGCTTCAGGAGCCATAGGCAGACGACAGGAAGACGGATGTTCGATCCCCGCGAAAAGATTGCATTGTTTATTGACGGGGCGAATCTCTACGCCGCGTCCAAGAGCCTCGGGTTCGACATCGACTATCGCAAGCTGCTGAAGGCCTTCCAGAAGCGCGGTTATCTGCTGCGCGCCTATTATTACACGGCGCTGATCGAGGATCAGGAATATTCCTCGATCCGCCCGCTGATCGACTGGCTCGACTATAACGGCTACAAGGTCGTGACGAAGCCCGCCAAGGAGTTCACGGACTCGCTCGGCCGCCGCAAGGTGAAGGGCAACATGGATATCGAACTCGCCATCGATGCGATGGAGCAGTCAGAGACGGTCGATCACCTCGTCATCTTTTCCGGCGATGGCGATTTTACCACGCTTGTGGAAGCTCTTCAGCGCCGTGGTCGCAAGGTCTCCGTCGTTTCGACCATGTCGACCCAGCCGCCGATGATTGCCGATGATCTGCGCCGCCAGTCCGACCATTTCATCGATCTGATCACGCTGAAGGCGGAAATCGGCCGCGACGCCACCGAGCGGCCTGCGCGCGTCCTTCATGAGACCGCCCATCAGGATCCGGTCTGATTCAGACTATCGCCCTGCCCCGCCACGTTTGACGGGTGCACGCATGCGCCGGCGGTGTGGCCGTTCTGCAGCGCGCCACGGCCTGGCGACGACGCTCGCCACACCCGCGCCTTCAGCCTTTCAAATTGGCAGACGATATCCGTGAAAGGGTCAGCCGCGCTCGCGCAGCAGGCGGCCCTTCTGGCGGTTCCAGTCGCGCTCTTTTTCCGACTCGCGCTTGTCGTGCAGCTTCTTGCCCTTGGCGAGCGCCAGCTCCAGCTTTGCCCGCCCCTTGTCGTTGAAGTAGATCTTCAGCGGCACGAGCGTCATGCCCTCGCGATTGATCGAGGCACGCAGGCGGTTGATCTCGCGCTTGGACAACAACAGCTTGCGACGGCGGCGCGGCTCGTGATTGAAGCGGTTGGCCTGGAGATATTCCGGCAGATGGGAGTTGATCAGCCAGATCTCCTCCCCCTCGTCGGAAGCATAGGATTCGGCGATATTGGCCTTGCCGTCACGCAGCGACTTGACCTCCGTGCCGGTCAGGACGAGACCGGCCTCGTAGGTATCGACGATCTCATAATTGAAGCGGGCCTTGCGGTTTTCCGCGACAATCTTCTTGATCGTGCGTTCGCTGCCTTTGGGTGCCATCAGTTCAACAATCCGGCGTGACGGAGCGCAGCGTCGAGCGCGGCTTCCGTGGAAGATTCAAGCGTCGGCAGAAGTGGCGAGCGGACTGTGCGGCTCATCCGGCCGAGGCGGTTCAGAGCATATTTGGCCCCGCACAGCCCGGGTTCAAGGAAGATGGCCTTGTGAAGCGGCATCAACGTGTCCTGCAGGCTGAGCGCCTTGGCGAAATCACCGGCAAGGGTCGCTTCCTGGAACTCGGCACAGAGCCGCGGCGCGACATTGGCCGTGACCGAAATGCAGCCGACGCCGCCATGGGCGTTGAAGCCGAGCGCGGTCGCATCCTCGCCCGAGAGCTGGACGAAATCGGGGCCGCAGGCGCCTCGCTGTTCGGAGACACGCTCGATCTTGCCGGTGGCATCCTTGACGCCAACGATGTTGGAATGGGCCTTTGCAAGCGCCGCCATGGTGTCCACGCTCATATCCACGACCGAGCGGCCGGGAATATTGTAGATGATGATCGGCAGCGTCACCGCCTGGGCAATCGCCGAATAATGGGCAAACAGGCCCTTCTGCGTCGGCTTGTTGTAATAGGGCGTGACGACGAGGATGGCGTTGGCACCGGCCTTTTCGGCATGGCGGGCAAGCTCGATTGCCTCGATCGTGTTGTTCGAGCCGGCCCCGGCAATGACGGGAACCCGGCCGGCAGCCGCACGGATGCAGAGCTCAACGACCTGCTTGTGCTCTTCATGCGACAAGGTGGGAGACTCTCCCGTCGTGCCGACCGGCACGAGGCCGTGGCTGCCCTCGCCGATCTGCCATTCCACATGGGCTACGAAGGCATCGACATCCACCGCACCCGTTTCGGTGAAGGGCGTTACGAGAGCGGGAATCGACCCCTTGAACATGCGTCACTCCTGAAGCGGCCGGAAAGCAGACCGTGACCCGCTTTGGCCTTATTCCAAACGTAGAAAATCCGGCGCACAATAATCATATGGGCCAGTGGCAGCAAGCGCGGAGTGACGGAACCGGACCGCGTTTACCCTGCTTTCCGATGCCGCGGAAATGACGGGGTCGTGAAGCCGGAATTTAAGACTTGGTTAAGCTTTCCGGGCGGTAAATTGATCGTAGAACGCAACGGCGAAAGTCCTTGAGACGGACGGACGTGGAAGGACGATGACGAAAACGGGGCTGACATTTCTTTGTCTGACGCTGGCGCTGGGAACGGCTGCGCCGGTGCACGCGATCGAGCCGAACGCGCTCGTGCCGGTGCCGAAGCTCCGTCCCGGCGCGACGGCGTTCGCAACGGGAGAACCCGGCGACATCACCGGCTCCATTCCGCGCAACCAGCCGCAGCCAGGTGCCGGCCTTCAGATCAGCCCCGCACCGCCGAGCCCGACGGCGATCCTTCTCAAGTCCGGCCTCGATGCGCTGTCGAACCGCAAGCCGCTCGATGCAATCGCTGTGCGAGACGGCCTGCCGGACGGGCTTGACCGGCATATTCTGACCTGGGCGATTGCCATGTCCGGCCAGAAGGGCGTGCCGTCGCAGTTCATCGCGAGCGCACAGCGCGAGCTTTCCGGCTGGCCTGGCCTCCAGGGCCTCAGGGCTCTCTCGGAAAAGGCATTGCTCGTCGAGAAGGCCGCGCCGCAGGATGTGGTGGCCGCTTTCGGCACATCACGGCCGGAAACCACGGAGGGCACTATCGCGCTCGCGCGCGCCGATATGGCACTCGGCAAGACCGCGGAGGCAGCGCGCCTGATTGCAGACCTCTGGCATGACGAGGGACTGGCGAAAGATCAGGAAGACGCGATTCTTGGTGAATTTGGCGGTCTTCTGAAGCCCGACGATCACCGCCGGCGGATGGAAATGCTGCTCTATCGCGGCCGCGCCGATCAGGCAAAGCGCTTCTCCGAACTCGGCCAAGCGCAGTCGCTTTACAAGGCGTGGGCAGCGGTCATCCGCAAGGCGGCCAATGCCGACCAGTTGATCGCGGCTGTCGATGCCTCCTGGAAGACATCGCCGGCCTACCTTTTCGTGCGTATCGAGAACCTGCGCAAGAAGGAGGATTACGAGGGCGCGGCCAGGCTTCTTGCGACACTGCCGTCCGGCCGCGACGGGCTCGTCAATCCCGGCGAATGGTGGAACGAACAGCGGATCGTCAGCCGCGGGCTGATGGATGCCGGCGATTTCGCTGCGGCCTACAAGGTGGCGGCACGCCACGTGGCACTCAAATCGACCGACGTGATCGATGCCGAGTTCCATGCCGGCTGGTATGCGCTGCGTGGCCTGAAGGATGGCAAGACGGCGGCGCGGCATTTTCAGGCGATGCTATCGCAAGCGAGCCAGCCGATCTCCATTGCGCGCGCCAATTACTGGCTGGGCCGGGCGGCCGAGGCCGGCGGCCCCGGCGATGCGCAGGCCTATTTCCGCAAGGCGGCTGCCCATCCCACAACCTTCTACGGCCAACTGGCGGCCGCACGTATCGGGCAGAAGCAACTGAACGTCGCCTATCCCCGGCCGACCGATGCCGACCGCGCGCGATTTTCAAGCCGCGAAGCCGTGCGCGCCATCGACCGGCTGGAAGCAGCCGGCCATGCCTGGCGGGCGGACGCGCTCTACCGGGCGCTTGCGACCCAGATCGACAGTCCCGGCGAACTCGCGATCCTCGCGACCCGGGCGGAGAAGGCGCGCGGCCATTCGCTGTCGCTGCAGATCGGCAAGCTCGCCTATGGGCGCGGCATCGATGTCGCGGCCTTGGCCTTTCCGGTCGGCGTCATTCCACCGACAGCCAATATTTCCGCTGCCGGCAAGGCGCTCGCCTACGCGATCGCGCGGCAGGAAAGCGCGTTCGATCCGAGCGCCATTTCCCGCGCCGATGCGCGCGGGCTCCTGCAGATCCTTCCCGGCACGGCGCGCGGCGTGGCGAGCCGGATCGGGCTCGCCTATTCCGCTGACAAGCTGACAAGCGATGCCGGTTACAACGCGACGCTCGGGGCGCATTATCTCGGCGAGCAGATCGCAGACTTTGGCGGCTCCTACATTCTGACCTTCATTGCCTATAATGCCGGGCCACGCCGCGTTCCCGAGTGGATCAACCGCTATGGCGATCCGCGGGGCCGACCGATCGACGAAGTCGTCGACTGGATCGAGCGCATTCCCTTTGGCGAAACACGCGGCTATGTTCAGCGCGTGATGGAGAATTATCAGGTCTACAAGGCACGTCTCGGCCAGCCCGTGGACATTGTCGCAGACCTCAGACACGGTCGCTGACAGTTGCTGCCCTCCCCCGCCGCCGGCACGAGGCGGTATCGCGATCGCAAGGCAAAGCGGGAGGCATAAAGCATGGATCAGGGGCAGGCTCTGCGCGGAGAGGACATCCTGTTTGCCGCAAACGACGGTCTTGCGCTTTACGCCCGCGACATCCGGCCGGCCGCCGAAACGACGCTCTGCCCCGTCATCTGCCTGCCGGGACTGAGCCGGAACGGACGAGACTTTGACGGCATTGCGCGGATGATTGCCACGGCACCGAAGGGCGCACGACGTGTAATCCTGCCCGACAGCCGCGGCCGGGGCCGCTCCGCGCGGGACCCTGATCCCACCCACTATACGGTCGGTCAGGAACTGGCCGATCTCGTGAGGCTGATGGAGGTTCTTTCGCTGCGGCGGGCGGTCTTCATCGGCACGTCGCGCGGTGGCATCCTCCTGCATCTGCTCGCCAGCCAGGCCCCGGACACGATCGCCGCCTGCGTTCTAAACGATATCGGCCCCGTGATCGAGACCGGCGGCTTGCTGGCGATCCGGGATGCGTTGAAACCGGGGCGCACTTTCATCGACTTCGCGGCGGCGGCAGAGGCCTTGCGGGTCCGCTACGGCAGGCAGTTTCCAGGCCTTTCAGAGGCTGACTGGGCGGAGATGGCACGGGCCATCCATACGGAACAGGACGGCGTGGTGGTCCCCGACTTCGATCCGGCGATCATGGCACCCTTTGCGACGCTGACGGCTGAGACCGTGCTGCCGAGCGCCTGGCCCAACTATGAGGCGCTGGCCCGGAAACCCGTCCTCGTCGTTCGCGGCGCCCTGTCCGACATTCTCTCTGAGGAAACGGCGAGCGAAATGGTCCGCCGCGGCGAAGGACGGGCCAGGCTCGTGACGGTTCCCGGCCAGGGGCATGTGCCCCTCCTCCACACTGAACCCGCCGCCTCGGCAATCCTCAGCTTCCTGGCCACGAACGCAATCGATTGACGCCCTCCGCATCGGACGGTCGGCGGGGACGGCGCTTTTTGTTCCTCGCGGCGAGACCGGGGCCTGTCCGCGGCATGCGCGTGGGCGGCGCCTGACGCCTGACCTTGAGCACACCCAGCCCAAACCGGATCAATTCTGATAGGCCCATCTTGTTGTTCTGACGCAGTCCGGGCGCGAGACCGCTCGAGGTGCTGCGCCGGGCATCGTCAAACGCAAAGAACCCGGCTCGATGAGCCGGGTTCTCTCTTCACTGACGTATGTCAGATCAGATTAGAAGTCACGCTGCAGGCGGATGAAGCCGGTCGTTACGTCGCCCGTACGGTCGTTGTCCGTGTAGTTGACGGTTGCGAGGGTCTTCAGGCCGTCCGTGATCTGGTAACCAACGGTCACGCCAGCGCGCCACTGGTCAACATTGTTCACGAAAGCAACGTCGCTCCAGTACTGAGCAGCCGGGGTGATCGTGAGCTTGTCGGTTGCCTTGATGGCGAACGAGCCGGCAACGGTCCATTCGGCGTCAGAGTAGTAGGCGTTTACGCCGGAAGCGTAGATACCAGCGAGCTGGAAGGTGCCGAAGGAAGCAACGTCAGCCGAGAGCAGAGCGCGGACAGCGCCTTCTTCGGTTTCGGTGTCGTAGCCGCCGAGCAGGTCGAAGGATACGCCGCCGAGCGAGGCGGAAACGATACCGGCAACGCCGATGCCGTTCGGACGGGTCGTTGCAGCTTCGAGTTCGTCAACCGAAACGCCGGCCTGGAAGGAACCGCCGTCGTAGATGTAGGCGATCGAGTTGAACTCGGAGTTGGTCGACAGCGAGTCGGTTTCGCCGTTGATGCCCTTATCCCACCAGCTGTAGAAGAAACCGGTCTTCAGGCCACCGATCTGGATGTAGGCTTCATCAACGTCGATGAGCGAGTCGCCAACGGCGCTGTCGTTGTCGGCGTTGAATTCAGCGGCGAAGAAGCCGGTCAGCGTGCCGTACTCGGTGTCAGACTTGGCGTCGAACGAGATGTAGGCGCGGGAGAAGGAATCCCAGTCAGACGTACCCGAAGCGTTCGGAGCGAAGTTCGTCTGAACGCGGATGAAGCCGCCGATCTTGAGGCAGGTTTCGGTGCCCGGGATGTAGAAGTAGCCGGTGCCGAAGGCGTCGCAAACGCGAACGTATTCTACGGGTTCCGGCTCAGCAGCGACGATGGCGTCGGCAGCCTGAGCGCCGGAAACTGCTGCGAGAGCTGCAGCGGAGCCGAGAAGAAGGCTCTTGATGTTCATTTCTGACCTCCAGTCAAAGTTTCAAACGGGTCTGGGTATCTTGCTGAAGGACAGCGTTCCCTGCCCCATCCCCAACGTTTAAGAAGTCGGACGATCAACCGCCCTCGCTTCCGAAGTTGAAAATACAAGACGCCGCCGGTCACGCAATCACCAACTTGATTGTTCCCTTCCTTTCACTCCCCCTTCTGATCGGTCTGTTGCCCAAACGACACAAAAACGCCCTCCAGGGGTCAAGGTCTTAACAATAGCTTAATAAAATCCGAGGGATGCGAGAGGCCTCCGCCACATTTCAGACCGGTCGCGGCGCCGCAATTGTGGCGTTTCCGGCCGTTTCCACGCCCTGGACAACACGCGCCCTCTCGTCGGGGCGCAGCCGCGCAGGACGGAATTGCGATCCGTCCGTTCGGTTCCGGGCGCGAATCCAGGCGCGGATTCGGCGTTTCGAATCGCAAGCGATGGAATCACGGTGGAGGTTTGGGCCGGTGTTGGCGCCGCACGAAAGGTGATGGCGACGGGCGATTTTTCTCCGATCCAGCGATTTCAGGGCTTTGGCCAGAAACCTGACTGGAGGTCAGAAATGAACATCAAGAGCCTTCTTCTCGGCTCCGCTGCAGCTCTCGCAGCAGTTTCCGGCGCTCAGGCTGCCGACGCCATCGTCGCTGCTGAGCCGGAACCCGTAGAATACGTTCGCGTTTGCGACGCCTTCGGCACCGGCTACTTCTACATCCCGGGCACCGAAACCTGCCTCAAGATCGGCGGCTTCATCCGCGTTCAGACGAACTTCGCTCCGAACGCTTCGGGTACGTCTGACTGGGATTCCTTCTCCCGCGCCTACATCTCGTTCGACGCCAAGTCTGACACCGAGTACGGCACGCTGACCGGCTTCTTCGCCGCTGAATTCAACGGCGACTTCGACGGCGGCATTGCCGGCACCGGCGACTCCATCATCGACCTCGATGAAGCCTACATCCAGATCGGCGGCCTGAAGACCGGTTTCTTCTACAGCTGGTGGGATAAGGGCATCAACGGCGAAACCGATGATCTCTCCACCAACTCCGAGTTCAACTCGCTCGCCTACATCTACGACGGCGGTTCCTTCCAGGCCGGCGTTTCGGTTGACGAACTCGAAGGCGCATCCTCGACCACCCGCCCGAACAACATCGGTGTTGCCGGTATCGTTTCCGCTTCGCTCGGCGGCGTATCCTTCGACCTGCTCGGCGGCTACGACACCGACCGTGAAGAAGGCGCTGTCCGCGCTCTGCTCTCGGCTGACGTTGCTTCCTTCGGCACCTTCCAGCTCGCTGGTGTCTACGCTTCCGGCGTAAACGCCTACTACTCTGACGCCGAATGGACCGTTGCCGGCTCGTTCGCCATCAAGGCAACCGACAAGCTCACGATCACCCCGGCTGCTCAGTACTGGAGCGATGTTGCCTTCGTGAACGGTGTCGACCAGTGGCGCGCCGGTCTGACCGTCGACTACAAGATCACCGACGGCCTGAAGACCAAGCTGACCGTGAATTACACGGACAACGACCGTACGGGCGACGTCACCACCGGCTTCATCCGCCTGCAGCGCGACTTCTAATAAAAGACGCCCCTCACACGGGGTGCCTTTCACACTTGTGACACCCGCGCAATCTATGGATTGCGCGGGCGTTACCCATTTGCAACACGAATGCAATTTGTGCTTGAGGGGGCCAACGCAGAGATTGAGTTCTGAAATCCTCATGAATTAGTTTCTGAATTAGCAAGATTGAGTTGGGGCTCTGCGGTGTGTCGGGGCAGGTATAGCGTCCTAGTGGCGCTTCTGCTGTCGGCCGCGCACATCTCGCTAATCGAACTAACGGTTGAGGATGGGAAGATGGTGAGGCTTTTCAATGCCATACAAGTCCATGGAAGCAGCTTCACGAAGCGCTTTTGACACCGCCGTGCTGACGACGAGGATAGCGGCCGGCGGCAGCGACGATGTGGAGGCGACCGACCTTCTTGAATTGCTCGACCGCTACGGCGCCGTGCTTTGGGAAGACGGGCGCCACCGGTCCAATGTGACCGCCTTCATCACCGACATCCATATGAAGCTGAGGGCCCCGCGGTTCCTGCAGTTTTCGCAGCGCATGCTGGATGATGCGGTGTCGCGCCTGAAGGAAGCCGGTAACAGCAATGCGACGGTCAATCGCAAGCTGAGCGCGCTGAGTAAGCTTTTGCGCAAGGCCTATCGCATGGGCGATATCGGGCCTCTGCCGGAGTTTACCCGCCAGAAGGAGCGGCAGGGCCGGATCCGGTTTCTGGAGCAGGAGGAGGAAGAACGTCTGTTTTCCGCCATCGGCGCGATGTCGGATATCTTCCGGCGCCTGTGCATCTTTCTGGTCGATACCGGCGCGCGCTTCGGCGAGGCGCTCGGGCTTCGCTGGAACGACATTCACGGCCGGATGGCGACCTTCTGGATCACAAAGTCCGGGCGCAGCCGGTCCGTGCCGCTCACCGAGCGGGCACAAAAGGCGATTGCGGCGTCCGGCGGCCGCTCGCTTGGCCCCTTCTACGGGATCGATAGGCAGCAGTTCCGAAAGACCTGGCTGAAGGCACGCCAGCAGATCGGGCTGTCGCATGACAAGGATCTGGTGCCGCACGTGCTGCGCCACACCTGTGCCTCCCGTCTCGTGCGCGGCGGAATCGACATCCGCCGCGTCCAGATGTGGCTTGGCCACCAGACGCTGACGATGACCATGCGCTATGCCCACCTCGCCTCCGGCGATCTGGCAATCTGCATCCCGGTCCTCGAAAAGGCGAGCCAGCGGGAAATCCGGCTGTCCTGAGCTCAGGCTGCCGGATCGCTCCAGCAGCCGACGAGTGCCCGGCAAAACGTGTCAGGGCGGAGGTGCGCCGAGCACCCCCGCCCACACGGCGGTGTCGGCCGGCGTGTCACGCGCTCCGTCGGCGCATCGCAAGGGCGAGGCCAGCCGGTGCGATCGCCATTGTGGTCTGTGAAGTGTTCGGTTTGAACCGATGGCGAGGTCGCCCGCCGCTTCGGCCTTCCCTTCAGAAGGGCTCGCCCTTGATACGTGCCAGCACCCGGTCCAGCGCGGCCGTCAGCGCCGCCGCGCCTCCGTGGCGGCGAAAATCGGCGTGAGCCTGCTCGTTCAACCCGCCTTTCGTGGCGTAGTCGCGGCTGAGTTCGGCAAAGGACGGCATGTCGGTCTCGCGGGCAGACACCGAAAGATCCGAAAAGAGCGTGCTCACATAGGTGCGCGCCGCCGCATCCGGCAGGCCTTTGGCGCCGAGCCAGCGGACCGTCTCGTCCATGATGCCGAAATACGTTGCCATGAGCGCACTTGCGGCCGCGAGCAGCTGGTACTCGTCGCGCGTCGTACACTCGACAGGCGTTCCGATCGCCGCGAAGAGCTGCGCGGCCTGATCATCCGGGGGGAAGATTGCCGTCGCGCCGCTGCGGCGGGCGACGAAGGGAAGCGGAATCGCCTGGGTCAGTCGAACGGGCGTTCCGATCCAGCTTTGAACAGTCTCCCGATCGACGGCCGCCACCAGACTGACCACGGATTGGCCAGGGCGAAATCGAAGGCCGCGCACAACGTCTGCAGCGACTTGCGGACGGATTGCCAGCACGACCATATCGGCGGCATCAACGATCGCCTGGTTGTCCGGCGCGATCTCCACGGCGGCGAAGTCGGCCGCAAGGCGCGCTGCGGTCTCGGCATTGCGTGGCGACACCAGAATGCGCGCGGCGGCCGGCGGATCAGCCATGAGACCGCGCACCATGGCGTCGGTGATGGCTCCCGTGCCGATGAAGCCGATCGTCGAAAAGGATGTCGTCATGGCAGGCCCATGCAAGCCGGCGGGCAAATCGGCGACCTTCCGATCACGATCGCCATCGGGCAATTTGGATGTCACACATTCAGAAGGGTGGAGAACATTCGGAGTGGCGGAGAAGAAGGGATTCGAACCCTCGATACCGTTTCCGGTATACTCCCTTAGCAGGGGAGCGCCTTCGACCACTCGGCCACCTCTCCGTCCGGGTCTGAACTAGTTGCGTCGCGCCGGCTTTGCAAGGAAATTCTGGTGCATTTCCCCGAAAAGGTGGCAAGGCGCCGATCGGGCGGCGGGGCGGCTCTGCGTCCGCCCTGCCCCACGGCGCGGTTTCGTCAGCCTCTGTTCTTCAGGCGGTCGATGGCGTTGAGCGTGGAGGCCCCGAAATCGCCGTCGATGGGGCCGGTGTAATAGCCACGTTCCTTCAGCAGCGCCTGCATTTCGCGTCGGAAGTCGGGGGTGAAATTGTTGGGCTGGCCCTTCAGTTCGTCATATTTGCCCTGGTCGCCGCCCTCCACGCTCGCGGCTGCCCAGCGGGCTGCCTCCTTGGCGTCGGACTGGATGCCCAGGCCGAAATCATAAAGACGGCTGAGATTGCCCATGGCATAGGCGCTGCCGGCATTCGATGCGGCCTCGTACCAGCGGCGCGCCTCGGCATAATCCTGCTCCACGCCGTTTCCGACATCGTAGAACCAGCCGAGCAGGGCCATGGAGTAGGCGTCGCCGACATTGGCGGCGCGCTCGTACCAGACCTTGGCCTGCTTGTAGTCCTGGGTGATGCCGAGGCCGTTCTGGTAGGCCCAGCCAAGCGACGACATGGCGCTGACATCACCGGCTTCGGCCGCCTTCGTATACCAGGCGAGCGACTGGGCGTAGTCCTGCGGAAGGCCGAGGCCTTCGCGGTAGAACCAGCCGATGGTGGCCATGGCATTGGCATAGCCCTGATCGGCGGAGAGACGGTACCACTTCACCGCTTCCTCATAGTTCTGCGCGATGCCGCCGTAGCCTTCGCGGTAGAGCCAGCCCAGCGAGGCCTGACCATAGGCATTGCCGGCATTGGCGGCCTGCTCGAACATGGAGCGGCCCTTCTCGACATCGACGGCGCCGTCCGTGCCGTAGACGGAGAACCAGGCGAGGTTGGTCAGCGCCCACATGTTTCCGCCATCGGCGGCCTTCTGGTAGTTCTGGCGGGCATCGGCATACATGCGGCCGGCATCCTGGGAACGGCCGAGCAGGTTGACGAGCATCGTGTCATCGGGATTTTCGTTCACCGCCTGGGCGCAGGCGACCATGGCGCGCTGGGCATCGATCTTCAGGAAGTTGACGCCCTGGAAGCCCGGCATGGATTGCGGCTCGCCGGCCAGCAGATAGCAGTCGCGCGAGGCCTGGGTGTCCTTGCCGGTCGGCGAAATATTGATTCCCTTGCGCGGTTCGAGGGCGGCGATCTGCTGCTCGGCCTCGGCGCGGTGGCGGCTTTCCGGGTAGCGCTCGATAAAGCGCGTCAGCGCAGCGCCGTCCGTCGATTGCTTCAGCGCCTCCCAGGCGATGTCATCGGGGCTTGCCGTGGCGTTCGCCTTCGCCTCGTTGAGCAGTTTCAGCTTCTTTTCGGCCAGCATGCGATAGACCGGGTCGCTGCCATGCTTCTGGATGAAAAGGTTGAGAAGGTCGGCATCGGCGAGGTCGCGGATGTTCTGCCAGTCGGCGGCGGCCTCCGATTGGCCGTTCGGCGCCACCTGCTGGTCCTGGTTGATGGTGATGTTGACTTCCTTGATGTTGAGGAAGATCTGCGCACCGCCGAGCGAGCCGTAGACGAAGGGTTCCTGGCCGCGATTCGTTTCCGCCACCACCTGATCGCGCACCTTGCCCAGCGCGATACGCACATCGACGCCCGGCTCGACCAGATACTTGGACAGGGCGGTGGCGAAGGGGCTGTTCTTGCCATCGCCATCCAGCGCCACGGTGCCGGCCTTGGACGCAAAGGCGATCAGCAGATCGGCGCTTTCCGGCTCGACGCGGGCAAGACCGCGGCTGACCGCACGCGTGGAAATGGAGCGCGTCATCGACTGTTCGAAGGGGTTGTTGCGGCAGGCATCGAGAATGATGAGCTTCAGCTTGCTGGCCCCTTCCAGCGAGCGCTGGACGCGATCAAGCGGAATTGCCTCGTCTTCCACATCCTTGTCGGTCTTCAGGCGCACATCGACGGGCAGCAGATAGTTGGTGCCGTTCATTTCCATGCCGTGGCCGGAATAGTAGACGATGGCGACTTCCGCGCCTGTGGCGGCATCCTCGAAGTCGCGCAAGGCCTTGACCATATCCTGCCGCGTCACGTCGACAACGGTCGTGATGCTGTCGAAGCCGGCCGCTTCGAAGGAGGCCTTCATCAGGCCGACGTCGTTGGCCGGATTGTTGAGTTGCGATGTGGCCTGATACTTTTCGTTGCCGATCAGCAGCGCCACGCGCTTGGCTGCCCAGGCATCCACACCCATTACCACCACGACGGAAACAGACAGAACGGCGAGCGAGGCCGCACGCTTCACGAAACCGCGGATCATCATCTCTTTACCCCCTGGACGCGCGGTCATCGACCACGCCTCAACATGCCACTTTTCTAGCGCCATTCGACCGGCAGCGCGCAGCGACGCGCCGCATCGGCCCGGGCCGCCCTTTGCACAAAGTATTACGTATGGCGGGGGGAGTTTCAATCTCGGCCGAAGCGACAAGATCGGGTGAGACCGAAAATGGAGCAGGTCGTTAAAATGCGAGACAAGTGTTTTTGGAAATATCAAAGCCGGCGCGCCATGATCGCCCCAGGAAACAGGCCAGCGAGAGACAGGAGCCGACGACGATGCTGATGCATGTGGCCCAGGGCAAACCCGGCGAAACCGCGACGCGCTACAAGCATTTTCCCATCGAGCGTCCGTGCCGTATCCTCATCATCGGCCATCATCTGAAGCCCAAGCAGAAATATCAGGCGCTGCTGCGCGAAATCTCGGTCGGCGGCGCGCTGCTCGACTGCAATCCCGGCCTGCAACTGCCCAAACAGTTCTTTCTCCAGGTGGATGGCTTCAACGACGAGATGGGGTGCTCGCAGGTGTACCGGAAAGGTGCCGCCCTCGGCATTCGTTTCAACATGCTGATTTCGCCGGAATTCATCAGCCGCCTCATCCGCCTGCAATTTGCAAGCGGTTGCCTCTAAGCAACTGCTCTGTCGGGGCAGGCCTTCTGCAAGATCACGTTCAACTCCGGGTCGGCGGATCGGCCGACTGAGGGCGAGCAAAGCTCGACAGTGCCCCAAGCCTCGCCTTTCACCGATTGACGACCCCTCGCCCCTTAACAGTTCACCGATCCTGATTGGATTTGACACTGGGGATGTCGAACTCCGCTTCGAAACGCGCCGCGCAGGCCCCTCTCCGTGGTGCTCTCCCCTTCCGAAGACGCGTGGTCCCCGCTTACCACCCTGCGCCCCGGCCTGAAAAATTCCGTGATCGGAGCGAATTCTTCGGCCACTGCACGATCCGGTGCGTTTACCCTCGCGTAACGAGCACAAACGAGGGATGCACCGATGAAGACCGCACTGATTGCCTATGCCGGAACGTTCACGACGCTGCTTGTGGCGGATGCCATCTGGCTCGGCATCGTCGCCCGCAGCTTCTACCGGGACCAACTGGGATCGATGATGCTGCCGCAGCCGAACTTCACGATCGCGGCCCTCTTCTATCTCTTCTATGCCGTCGCCATCGTCATCCTTGCCGTGATGCCGGGGGTCAAGGCCGGCTCGATCTGGATGGCGATCGGCTATGGCGCCGTGCTCGGCCTTGCGGCCTACGGCACCTACGATATCACCAATCTCGCGGTGCTGAAGGGCTGGCCGGTGATCGTGACCGTGGTGGACATGGTCTGGGGTACGCTGATCACCGCGGCCTGTGCCGGTGCCGGCTACGCAGCCGTGCGTCAGTTTTCCTGACAACTGCCGGTGTTGCGACGACCACCTGAACCCGTTCGACGCAGTTTTGCACAGATCCGGTAAAGCTTTAATTTTTTGCTTCACCCGGATGAAACGCGTCTATCCCAGAATTGGCGCCAGGACCAAAGGCGGTCCTGGTTGTCGATGCCAGCCCTTGTGCATGATGCGCCGGGGCTGGCTGCGAAGCGTCAGGGAGATGGCGAATGAAAAAATCGGAAAACGAGGCCGCCGTCTATGCGAGGGTCCGCTCCGAATTTTACGAACGCAAGTATGAGCGTTTTGCCCTGAGCCGCGCCGGAACACTCATGTCGGTCCAGCCCGGGCTTTCCCAGGTCAGCGTGCGCAGCTGCCAATTGATGGAAATTTCGCGCGGCGGGGCCTCGTTCACCGTCCACACCACGACCGGACTTCCGACGCACTACTATCTGTCAATCGTCGGTTTCACACGGCGAATCGGCTGTGCGGAAATCTTCCGGCGAGACAATCGGCTGTCGGTCGCCTTCATCAAGCCGATCGACGAGTTGTTGCTGCGAAAGATCCTGCGCGCGGACTTCTTTACCGGTGTCGCGCCGGAGCCCAAGGCCAAGGCGCGGCCGAAGACCCTGCCCGGCATGGGACGCATCGACGCCGCGGATCTGTTCTGATCCGCAGCGCACCGGATGCAGGATCCGGAAGACGCGCCCAAGAGGCTTGTCTCGCACTACAGTCGGATTATGTTCGGCCTCCCGCCGACCCCCATGTCCGACAGGTGCCACCATGTCCGCCTTTTCCCGCCTCACGCCGCTTGCCGAAAGCCTGCCGTCCACCGTGCCATTCGTCGGTCCGGAAGCGATCGAGCGCCTGCGTGGCCGGCCGGTGCAGGCTCGGATCGGGGCGAATGAAAGCGGCTTCGGGCCCTCGCCCCGCGTGATCGACACCATTGCGCAGGCTGCTGCGGAAACCTGGAAATATGCCGATCCCGAAAATTTCCGCATCAAGGAAGCACTTGGCCGGCATCTCGGCATCACGCCGCAGCATATTGCCGTCGGCGAAGGCATTGACGGGCTGCTCGGTCAGATCGTGCGGCTCGTCATCGAGCCAGGGCGTACCGTCGTGACGTCGCTCGGCGGGTATCCGACCTTCAACTATCACGTGACCGGCCATGGCGGCCGCCTGGTGAGCGTGCCCTACACGGGCGACGACCGGGAAAATCTCGAGGGGTTGCTGGAAGCGATCATCCGGGAGAAGGCGACGCTTGCCTATTTCGCCAATCCCGACAATCCGATGGGAAGCTGGTGGGATGCCGAGAGCGTGGTGGCCTTTGCCCGCGCAGTGCCGGAGACTTGCCTGCTCATTCTCGACGAGGCCTATTGCGAGACCGCACCGGCCGGCGCCCTGCCGTCGATCGAGAGCCTGCTCGACCGCCCGAACGTGATGCGGACACGCACCTTTTCAAAGGCCTACGGGCTGGCGGGGGCGCGGGTCGGCTATACGATCTCCACGCCGGAAAATGCCGTGCTCTTCGACAAGATCCGCAACCATTTCGGCATGAACCGCATCGCGGTCGAGGCTGCGATCACGGCGCTCGTGGATCAAGCCCATCTTGCCGACGTCATTGCGAAGATCGCGGCGTCGCGTGCCGAGATTTCGCGGATTGCCCTGGAAGCAGGTCTACGGCCCCTGCCCTCGGCCACGAATTTCGTGGCAGTGGATTGCGGCCGCGACGGTATCCATGCCCGCGCCATCGTTGACAGGCTGATGGCAGACCACGGCATCTTCATCCGCATGCCGGGCGTTTCACCGCTGAACCGCTGCATCCGCATCAGCACGGGTCCGGCCGCGGAGATGGGGATGCTGGCGGGGGCGTTGGGTGATGTGGTGCGGAAGGCGACGAGCGACTAGCGAATGAGGGCCGGGCTCGGGCGGGCAGGCAATTGCGCCTCAACGCCTGTCTCCCCGTCTCGCCATTCGCTCTTCGCAAATCGCAACTCGTCCACTTCTCAGTGCATGGTCATCCACTCGCGGGCGGCGCGCAGCGCCTTGGCGAGATCGGACTTGCTCATGGACTGTGACAGGTCGGCGCGCAGCGCTGCGGCGCGGTCGGAGCCCTTGATGGCGGCGATGTTCAGCCACTTGTGGGCGGAGACGAGATCGATCTCGCAGCCGCGGCCGGTGGCGTACATCAGCCCCATTTCGCACAGCAGTTCGGCCTGGTTTTCGCCACCCATCGTGGCATTCGAAGCATTCTGAATGTCAAAGCGTGCCATGATTTCTGTCCCTGTCGTTGTCGGTGTCTTGCGACGATCTGGTCCCTGTTTGAAACTCCGGGGGGCTGCCGTCTTCTGCGGCTCGCTCCCCCGGAGCGTGGCGGTTTTGTCCGCTCGTCTTATGGGTCTGACTATCGCACGGGCCTTTCAACGGGCGCTTAAAATGCGTGATTAATTTGCTGAAAACAAAGTACAAACAAGCCGTAAACGCAGGTTTTCGTTAAACATCGCAAGGTCCGGATTACAGGCATTTCGGCTCAAACTTTACGTTTCTTTCAGCAGGTCATTTCAACCCTTCTCTAACCACGACAGACGGTGCTCTTTCTTCATTGTGGAAAAGCAGGCCGGCAAACGTGCCCCGACCGTCGTTTCGACGCATGCGAAAGGTGGGCGGAGACCCCGTTTACCTTTACGTCCGCGTAAGATATTGTCACATCATGGACAGGGTGGAGCCTGCCCTGCCGCCGCGCGCCCCTTTGACAATTGGGTGCACGGCGCCTGACATGGATGAGGAGGAGACGTTTCCATGATCGCCAGACTGACTGTTGCCATTGCCCTTTCCGCGCTGATGAGTGCCAGCGCCATGGCTGCCGAGCCCATCGTGGGCAACTGGAAGACCCAGAGCGGTGCGACAGCCGCCATTGCCGGCTGCGGCGGCGCCTATTGCATCACGCTGAAGACCGGCAAGCATGCCGGCAAGCAGATCGGCAAGGTTTCTGGCAGCGGCGCAAGCTACACCGGCGAGGTGACCGACCCCGACACCGACAAGACCTATAGCGGCTCGGCCAATGTCAGCGGCAATTCGCTGAAGCTGAAGGGCTGCGTGCTCGCGGTTCTTTGCAAGTCGCAGACATGGTCCCGCCTCTGATCGGCAAAACGCCAGATCAGGCAGGAAATTGACAGGGCGGGCGCCGGATCGGGGCCCGCCTTTTTCGTGGCGGCTTTGCGGCTGAACGAAGATGAACGGGAGATGAACCGTGCTCTCAGAACGCGTTCAGTTAGCGTCCTGTAAAACGACATCATCGTCGAACCCCACCGGAATGGACTGGACCACATGGACACGCTCGCTCGCCGCCTCACCATCATCAGCCTGATGATGGTCGTCTTCGCCATGATGCTTGGCGCTGCCGTCAGCGCCGACACCGAACGCCGCGCCAAGACCTATGTCGGTTCGCTGTCCGACTGCACGGCGCATACCGCGCAATTCTGCCAGGCACGGCTCTAAGCCGCCTGGCCAAGGAGGAAGGACTCGCGCAGATGCTGACCCGGATCATCGTACTCGCCAGCCTGCTTGCCGCGCCCCTGATGGGTCTGGCAGCGCAGAGCGCGAACGAGTTCGGGATCGCATCGCGCGGCCCCGGCCTCATCCTCTTCGTGACGCTGCAGCGCAACGCCATGACGTGACAAGGGCGCGGACATCCCGCCCTGGCCCAAGGCGGGTTGCACCCGGCCCGCGAATCCGGTGTCGTGATTCCTCACGGAGCCGGAAACGATGCCTTCCCTTCTCATCTATACGCTTGCCGCACTCGCCGAAATCGGCGGGTGTTTTGCTGTCTGGGCCGTCCTTCGCCTGCACCACTCGCCTCTCTGGCTGTTCCCAGGCCTTGCGGCGCTGGCCATCTTCGCCTGGCTGCTGACGCTGGTGGATACGCAGGCAGCAGGGCGCGCCTATGCGGCCTATGGCGGTGTCTACATCGCCGCATCGCTTGCCTGGCTGTGGGTGGTCGAAGCCGTGCGCCCGGACCGATTCGACCTCATCGGTGCGGCGGTGGCGCTGTCGGGAGCGGCGATCATCCTGGCTGCGCCGCGCTGATCGCGCTCTTGTGCAGCGCATTCATCTTGTCGTTTGCCTGCCATGATGGCGCTTCTATAATGCGCCATGACCCAGCGAATCTATCCCTTCTCCATCCTCTCCGTCTCCACCCCCGAGCCCTTCGAGCCGCAGGTCTTCGACGACCCGGTTCAGGCGGTCGATTGCCTCGAGGCGCTTTACGAGCGCAACACGCGCTTCCTGTGCGATGCCTTCCGCACTCTCGGCCGTGACGGGCCGGCAACGGCCCGCTTCCGGGCCTGCTATCCGCAGGTAAGCATCGAGACGAGCAGCTTCGGCCATGTCGATTCGCGCCTTTCCTACGGCTATGTCAGCTCACCCGGCGTCTACACGACGACGATTACCCGGCCGAAACTCTTCCGGCACTATCTCAAGGAACAGCTGGGCCTCTTGATGCGCAATCACGGGGTGACGGTCACCGTCTCGGAATCGGCGACGCCCATTCCGCTGCACTTTGCCTTTGACGAGGGCGCCCATGTGGAGGCCGGCGCGGCGGAAGCGAGCGACCTGCCGCTGCGCGACCTCTTCGACGCACCGGACCTGACCACCACGGACGACGAGATCGCCAACGGGAGTTATGAGCCGGGGCCCGGCGAGCCCTCCCCGCTTGCGCCCTTTACCGCCCAGCGCATCGACTATTCGCTGGCCCGCCTCAGCCATTATACGGCGACGAGCGCGAACCATTTCCAGAACTTCGTCCTCTTCACCAACTACCAGTTCTACATCGACGAATTCTGCGCCTGGGCGCGCCAGCAGATGGCCGAGGGCGGCAATGGCTACACGCATTTCGTCGAGCCCGGCAACATCATCACGCCGGCGGGCGCGACGCAGCCGGAGACGGACAGCGTGCTCGGCCGCCTGCCGCAGATGCCCGCCTACCACATCAAGAAGAAGGGCCATGGCGGCATCACCATGGTCAATATCGGCGTCGGGCCTTCCAACGCCAAGACGATCACCGACCACATCGCGGTGCTGCGCCCGCATGCCTGGCTGATGCTCGGCCATTGCGCCGGCCTGCGCAACAGCCAGCGGCTCGGCGACTATGTGCTGGCGCATGCCTATGTGCGCGAGGACCACGTCCTTGACGACGACCTGCCGGTCTGGGTGCCAATCCCGGCGCTCGCCGAAATCCAGGTGGCTCTGGAAGAGGCCGTGGAGGAGGTAACGGGCTACGAGGGCTATGACCTCAAGCGCATCATGCGCACCGGCACCGTCGCCACCATCGACAACCGCAACTGGGAACTGCGCGACCAGCGCGGGCCGGTCAAGCGCCTCTCTCAGTCCCGCGCCATCGCGCTCGACATGGAATCCGCCACCATCGCCGCCAACGGCTTCCGCTTCCGCGTGCCCTACGGCACGCTGCTCTGCGTCTCCGACAAGCCGCTGCACGGCGAACTGAAACTGCCGGGCATGGCAACGGCCTTCTACCGCACCCAGGTGAACCAGCACCTCAGAATCGGCATCCGCACCATGGAAATCCTCGCCGGCATGCCCTCGGCTGAGCTGCACTCGCGCAAGCTGAGGAGCTTCTTCGAGACGGCGTTTCAGTGACGGTTTGAGATGGGGCGTGCGTTGGAGGATGCGGCCGACCGATACGGGTGAGTCATGTTCAAAACCGCTACGCTTTGGACTATACTTCTCTTGAGTGGAATAGTCGGCGAGAGGGCTGATCGTGAACACCATCCAGCTTCATCTGTCGGAGAGGGCCGCTGCGGTCCTTGACGATCTTGCAAGGGCACGGCAGCGCCGGCCTGAAGATGTGGCAAGCGAGGTTCTCTCGCATCAGCTGGAGGCGATGAAGGCCGAAGGAGAGGCTGTGATCGACGGCCGCTATGCCGTGTTGCGGCGCAGGGCGCTGGAGGTCGGTGGCGGCCGGGCGCCGGAGGAGATCGACCGGGATCTGCGAAACCTGCGAGGCGACCGGTGAGCCTGGATGCACCCGGCCCGCGCGTCTACATCGACACGAATATCTTCATCTATCTCCTGGAAGACGGCGGTGATCTCGGGGGAACGGCCGAGGCGCTGCTGTCGAATCTTCGCGACCGAAGCATTCCAATTGTCTGCAGCAGCCTTGTCTATGCCGAGTGCCTCACGGGGGCGAGAAAGCGCAAAAGCGCAGCGCTCGCCGAGATCTACAGGGCAATGTTTCTGGAGGACGGTGCGCCAAC
Organism: Rhizobium sp. SG2393; assembly: GCF_042610495.1. Classification (NCBI taxonomy): domain Bacteria; kingdom Pseudomonadati; phylum Pseudomonadota; class Alphaproteobacteria; order Hyphomicrobiales; family Rhizobiaceae; genus Rhizobium; species Rhizobium sp. SG2393. Next base: position 51,313 of record NZ_JBHGAP010000001.1, on the reverse strand, counting down.
GTTGCTCCCGCCGACGCTTGCCATTCTGGAGCGGGCGGCGGCTGTTTCGGCCGAGCTTGGCCTGAAGCTCATAGATGCGATTCATGTCGCGACAGCCGTTGACGCGGCGTGCACGCTCTTCATCACCAATGACGGCGGCATCCGCGTGCCGCCGCCTTTGACCTTATGCAGATTTTCGGAACTGCTCGACCAACACGCGGCGGAATGGCCGTTGGCCTGACGGCTCACCGCTCCAGCACAGCCCACGCATGATCCAGCCCGGCGCGCAGCTTGGTGACCACCTCGTCCACTTCCGCTTCGGAGATGACGAGCGGTGGGGAAGCGAGCATGCGGTCGCCGGTGGCGCGCAGCACGAGGCCGTTTTCGAGGCAATGGTTGCGCACGGTGACGCCGGCCTTTTCCTTGTCGGCGAAGCGGGTGCGGGTCGCCTTGTCGGCGGCGAGCTGGACGGCGCCCATCAGGCCGACGGAGACGGCTTCGCCGACCATCGGGTGGTCCTGCAAAGACGCCCATGCCCTGGCGAAATAGGGGCCGATCGTGTCGCGGACGCGATCGACGATGCCTTCGTCCTCGAGGATGCGGATGTTTTCAAGCGCGGCGGCGGCGCAGACCGGGTGGCCGGAATAGGTGAAGCCGTGGTTGAAGTCGCCAACCTCGTTCACCAGCACGTCGCCGACGCGGTCGGAGACCAGAACGCCGCCGATCGGCAGGTAGCCGGAGGACAGGCCCTTGGCGATCGGCGCCAGATCCGGCGTCACGCCGTAATGCTGGTGGCCGAACCACTGGCCCGTGCGGCCGAAACCGCAGATGACCTCATCGCAGACGAGCAGGATGTTGTGCTCCCGGCAGATGCGGGCGATCTCCGGCCAGTAGGTGTCCGGCGGGATGATGACGCCACCGGCCCCCTGGATCGGCTCGGCCACGAAGGCGGCGACATTGTCCTCGCCAAGTTCGTCGATCTTGGCTTCCAGCTCGCGGGCAGCCTTCAGGCCGAATTCCTCCGGCGAGAGCTCGCCGCCCTCGGCGTACCAGTAGGGCTGGCCGATATGGACGATGCCGGGAATCGGCAGATCGCCCTGCTCGTGCATCCACTTCATGCCGCCGAGCGAGGCGCCTGCCACCGTGGAGCCGTGATAGCCGTTGACGCGGGAGATCACCGTCTTCTTCGTCGGCTTGCCCATGGCGCCCCAGTAGACGCGCGCCATGCGGAACCAGGTGTCGTTGGCCTCGGAGCCGGAGCCGGTGAAGAAGACGCGGTTGATGGTCGGGCCGGCATGGCTGGTGATCTTCTCGGCGAGCAGGGCGGCCGGCGTCGTCGTCGTGCCGAAGAAGGTGTTGTAATAGGGCAGCTCGTTCATCTGCCGGGTGACCGCATCGGTGATTTCGTGACGGCCGTAGCCGATATTGACGCACCACAGGCCCGCGAAGGCATCCAAATAGCGCTTTCCATGATTGTCGAAGATCAGGCACCCCTCGCCGCGCGCAATGATGCGGGCGCCGGCTGCATTCACCTTCTTCGTGTCGGAGAAGGGATGCAGGTGATGGGCGGCGTCGAGCGCGCCGATGTTGGAGGGCGAGGCGGCGGGGAAGCTGGACATGGATGGCACCTTTGGCAATGATCAGCGCCGCGGCCGGACATTGCGTCCGGGTCACGGATGCGGCGAGGTTGCCGAGGCGGCCGGCTTTTGGCAAGGTGGCCTGACCATTTGGTCCAATCTTTCTTTGCATCCCTCCAGAACCCCAGAGTGCCTTCATGACAGCTCCCTCCCCCACAGACGATGCCGGCCTTCCGCCCCGCATCGAGATCATCCTCGTCGGCATGAACGGCGATCTCCGGGGAAAGCAGATCCCGCTGGAGGCGGAAAAGAAGGTCTGGGATGGCACGGTGCGCCTGCCCGCCTCCACCCAGTCGCTCGATATCTGGGGCGACGACAATGACGACATCACCGGTCTCTCGCTCTCGGTCGGCGACCCCGACGGCCTGTGCATTCCCGACAGGCGGTCGCTCGCCGCCATGCCCTGGGCGCCGGCCGGGTCGAAACAGGTGCTGGCCACCATGCACGAACTTGATGGCACGCCCTCCTTCATGGATCCGCGCGCCATCCTCAAAAACCTGCTCGACCGCTTCGCCGAGCGCGGCCTGACCCCGGTGGTGGCGACGGAGCTCGAATTCTACGTGGTGGAAGGCGACTGGCTGGAGACGGGCGTGCCGCGTCCGCCGAAGACGCTCACCTGGCGCGGCGAGCCGAATGGCTTCCAGCTCTACGACATGGGCGCGGTGGACGCGCTCGACGGCTACCTCCAGACTGTGCGGGCCTGGGCAAAGGCACAGGATCTCCCGGCCGACGCGACGACCGCCGAATTCGGCCATGGCCAGTTCGAGATCAACCTTCTGCACCGGCCGGATGCGCTCGCGGCGGCGGATGACTGCATCTATTTGAAGCGCATCGCCGAACAGGCGGCGCGGCGCTTTGGCCTGAAATCCACCTGCATGGCGAAGCCCTATGCCGACCAGGCAGGTTCCGGCCTGCATGTGCATGCCAGCATCATCGACCGCGACGGCAAGAACATCCTCGACGCAAAGGGCGGCGATCCGAAGCGGCTGAAATCCGTCGTGGCCGGCATGTTGCAGACCATGCGCGATGCGCAGCTGATCTTCGCGCCCTTTGCCAATTCCTACCGCCGCTTCCAGCCGGGTTCTTTCGCGCCCGTCGATCTCACCTGGGGCTTCGGCCATCGCGGCACGGCGATCCGCATTCCCGACGCCAACGGACCGGCGGCGCGCGTGGAGCACCGCGTGGCCGGCGCCGACGCGCATCCGCACCTGCTGCTGACCGCCATCCTCGGCGGCATGCTGCTCGGCCTCGACAACGACCTCGATCCCGGCCCGGCAACGGAACCGGGACAGGATGCGCCCGACGCCCGGCGCCTGACGCACGATTTTCTGACAGCGGTCGAGGAATTCTCCGCTTCGCCCTTCATCGCCGATGTCTTCGGCGAGCGCTACCGCAAGCTCTATGGCGACACGAAGCGCAAGGAGGCGATCACCTACCTGCGCACCGTCTCGGATTTCGACTACCGGACCTATCTGCCGCGGATCTGATCGATGGCGCCGGTCAGGCCGCTGCTGCGGTTTGCGCCGGCGGCTTCGGCACGATGACCTTCAACTCGCCGGGATGCAGGCGGATCGAGACATCGCGGCCCATGGGCAGAAGCTCGCCGTCGATGACGCAGTTGATCTTGCGATCGACGCGCGGAAAATGCAGGTCGATTGCCGTGCCCTTCATTTCGGTCACGTCCTCATTGTCCTTCAGGCGGCCGCGCAGGATGTCGAAGGTGAGCTTCGCCACGCCGCGCGGGCTGAGCGGCTTTGAGGTGTAGAAACCGAGATGGCCGCCCGTGACGTCGTCGGCGTAGAGCAGACCGTTATCACCGAAAGCATTGTTGGAGACGTTGATGGTGGAGACCTTGCGGCGCTCGTGACGGCCGTCGATATCGTATTCCACATCGAAAACCGGCGGATCGAGCATGACGCCGAAGGCGGCGCGCACATTGGCGGCGATCTTTCCGGAGCGGGACTTGAAGCTCATAGTGTTGCGCATGCGCACCATGCGGGCGTGCAGGCCGGCGGAAAACTGGTGCACGAAGGCCCGCCCGTCGACGCTGCCAATATCGGCAGCCGAAATCTCGCCATCGGCCAGCGCGTCCAGCGCCTGCCAGATATCAAGCGGCACCTTCAGCGAGCGGGCAAAGAGGTTCATCGTGCCGGCCGGGATGATGCCGAGCGGCATGCCCTGCCGCCAGGCGACACCGGCGGCCGAGGAGATAGTGCCATCGCCGCCGCCGGCAATCATGCCGTCGAGATCGTCGCGCCGCGCCGTCTTTTCCAATGCGTCCTGCATCTCGTCGCCCGCGACGACTGCGCAGTCTAGCTCGTGGCCGGCAGCCGCAAAGACCTCCTCGGCCTTGGCCACATAGGCATCCATATCCGTGGTCCGAAAGGTGCCGCCATCGCGGTTCAAGATCGCCTGAAGTCGCATCATATCCGTTCCACAACCGGCCAAGCGCCGGCAGGGAGTAGATAGTCAAGGGAAACGGGAAAAACAGAGGGACCGCAGGCGCTCTTTGCGGCGGGCATCGTCCCGCTTGACCAAATAGCTATGCGCGACACGTGGGGGTCGATGCTTTCCAGGCGCGCGCCCGGCTGCATTCGGATATATGGGAGGTGATGATGACTGAAGCGAGCAGCAACTGAATGACCGTGAGGCGCCGACACTGCCGAGCCGGACTGGCGATTCTCTATACTCTGGCTGGCATTCTGCATATTGCCCTGCCAGGACCGTTTCTGAACATCACGCCGGCATGGGTCCCCTATCCTCACCATGTCATTCTGTTCACGGGCGTCTGCGAACTTCTTGGTGCAGCGGGGTTATTCCTGCCGGCGCTGCGCGCTTCTGCTGGGATCGGGCTGGCGCTCTATGCGATCTGCGTCTATCCCGCCAACATCAAGCACGCGATCGACAATCTTTCTGGGGGCGATGCCTCGCTTTGGCTGTGGCTGTATCACATCATCCGCTTACCGCTCCAGCCAGTTCTAGCCTGGCTGGCTCTTTACGCCGGACGGGTGATCACCTGGCCATTTTCCGCGCGTGCGCGCGATTGAAACTACGAAGGACGCGGGCAGAGGCCTCATTCTTTGTACGCGCCCCACACGAACTGGCGCATGACCGATCAAATGACATCGACCTTCAGGAGATCCCCATTGAGCAGGACAGCGGCTCGCCGCCGGCCCGCTTCTCCTGAAAGATCTGGCGCAGTCGCGTCAGTAACCGACCATACAGAGGCGTTGCCCGAAGACGGCAAAATACCCTTTCGTGAATCGACAGTGAGCTGTCACCGCATAATCGCGGCACACCACCGTCCTTTCCCACCCTCAACTTTCGATTGGCTCCAGCCTGATTTCTGTTAATGTTGCACCTGCGAAGCATTGATGCTTCGGCGATATTACAGGACGATCAGCCAGAGTGACGATTTCGGGGTGCGACGACCGGCAGGAGGAGGCCGGGCGGCGGTTTCCGTGGTTTTCTGGCGCTTACAGGAACAAAGCCTTGTCCCATTCTCCCCTTGTCGAGGACGGTGCCTCCTCCGGCCGGCCGTTTCCCGCCTCCCCCGTTTCCCTATCGCCGGCCCGCGTGGCGCTGATCATCTTCGCGCTCGCCGTCGGCAGTTTCGGGATCGGCACCGGCGAATTCGCCATCATGGGGTTGATCCCGGATGTGGCGAAGAGCTTCGGCGTCTCCAATGCGGATGCGGGGCATGTGATCAGCGCCTATGCGCTCGGCGTCGTCGTCGGCGCGCCGCTGATTGCGATGTTCGGCGCGCGGTTCCGGCGGCGTGACCTGCTGATCGGGCTGATGGGGCTGTTTGCGGCCGGCAACCTCGCCAGCGCCTTTGCGCCGGATTTCTGGAGCTTCACTCTCCTGCGCTTCATCACCGGCCTGCCGCATGGGGCCTATTTCGGCGTCGCGGCGCTGGTGGCGGCCTCTATGGTGCCGGTCAACAAGCGCACGCAGGCGGTCGGGCGCGTCATGCTCGGCCTGACGGTCGCGACGCTGGTCGGCACACCACTCGCCGCCTGGCTGGGCCAGGTGCTGGACTGGCAATATCTCTTTGCCGCCGTGGGCATGACGGGGCTTGCCTGCATGCTGCTGATCGCGCTCTTCCAGCCGCGGGATGCACGGCAGGCGCGGCGCGGCATCTGGTCGGAGCTTTCGGCGCTGAAGCGCAAGCAGGTGTGGCTGACGCTCGGCATCGCCGCCACCGGCTTCTGCGGCATGTTTGCCGTCTTCACCTACATCTCGCCAATCGTGACCGACGTGGCCGGCATGGGTGTGGGCATGGTGCCCATCGTGATGGCCCTCTTTGGCGCCGGCATGATCGTCGGCAATATCTTCGGCGCGAAGCTTGCGGACATGTCGCTGATGCGCACCATCGGCTGGGTGACAGTGGTCTACATCGCCGTGCTCGTCGGCTTCTCGGCCACCGCGCACATGCCGGCGATGCTGCTTGCCTTCTGCTTCCTGCTCGGCTGCAGCTTCGTGATCGGCCCCGCGCTGCAGACGCGGCTGATGGATGTGTCCGGCGATGCGCAGACGCTGTCGGCGGCGCTCATGCATTCGGCCTTCAACATCGCCAATGCGCTCGGCGCTTTCCTGGGCGGGCTCGCCATCAAGGCCGACTATGGTTACGGCGCGATGGGCTATGTCGGCGCGATCATGGCCGTTCTCGGCCTCGGCGTCTTCGCCGTCTCGCTGCTTCTCGACCGGCTGGACCGGGAGGCTGCGCTTGCCTGCCCGGCGGAGTGATCGCTTAAGACCGCTCAGGCGGCCTTGATCGCCTGCGCCTTGTCGGCAAGCCCGTCCAGCCCCTCCCTGTCGCCGCTGGCGTCCGTTGCCGGCTGCAGATGCCGGTCGCCCCAGTCCTTCATGGCAAGAAGCACGGGACGAAGACTTTCGCCCCTCTCGGAGAGGGCATAATCGACACGCGGCGGCACGACGGCGAAAACCGTCCGGGTGATCAGCCCGTCCTCTTCCAGCTCGCGAAGCTGCTTGGTGAGCATGCGCTGGGTGATGCCCTTCAGCTTGCGGCGCAATTCGCTGAAACGCAGGGTGCCGCTGAGGAGGTGATAGAGGATCACGCCCTTCCACTTGCCATCCAGAAGATCGAGCACGCCTTCCACCGGGCAATTGGGCGACCGTTCCAGAAGCGTCTGGCGGACACGGGCCATCACGGTATCCTTTTGGGTACTATATACAGGAAATGTGCATTCTTGCGCATTGCGAGAATAGTGCGCATCTAGCGGGCAGACAAGTTTCCGCGAGCAAGGAGAGAGCCATGCGTGCCGTCGCCTATCAGACACCCCAACCCATCACCGCCGACACATCGCTTGTGGACGTGACGCTGCCGGACCCGGTCGCCACGGGGCGCGATCTGCTCGTCTCGGTGAAGGCGATCTCCGTCAACCCTGTTGATACCAAGGTGCGCATGCGCGGCGGTGCGGAGGACGGGGGCTGGAAGGTGCTGGGCTATGATGCGGCCGGCATCGTGACCGCCGTCGGGCCGGATGTGACGCTGTTCAAGCCGGGCGATGCGGTCTTCTATGCCGGCGCGCTGAACCGGCAGGGCACCAATAGCGAGCTGCATCTGGTGGACGAGCGGATCGTCGGGCCGAAGCCCGCCTCGCTGGATTTCGCGGCGGCCGCCGCCCTGCCGCTGACGGCGATCACGGCCTGGGAAATGCTGTTCGATCGGCTGAAGGTGCAGGATGCCGTGCCGGGCGCGGCACCGGCCGTGCTGATCATCGGCGGCGCCGGCGGCGTCGGCTCCATCGCCATCCAGCTGTTGCGGGCGCTGACCGATCTCACCGTCATCGCCACGGCGTCCCGACCGGAGACGGCGGAGTGGGTGCGCACGCTCGGCGCCCATCACGTCATCGACCACGGCAAGCCGCTTTCGGCAGAGGTGACCGCGCTCGGTCTCGGCGCGCCCGGCTTCGTCTTTTCGACGACCCAGACGGACAAGCACTTCAAGGAGATCGTGGAGTTGCTGGCGCCGCAGGGCCGTTTCGGCCTGATCGATGATCCCGGCACGCTCGACATCATGCCCTTCAAGCGGAAATCCGCTTCCGTGCACTGGGAGTTCATGTTCACGCGGCCGGTGTTTGCCACCGCGGACATGGCCGAACAGCACCGGCTTCTTGGCGAGGTTTCACGCCTCGTGGACAGCGGCCGCATCCGCACCACGCTCGGCGAGAGTTTCGGGACGATCAACGCGGCCAATCTGAAGCGCGCGCATCAGCAGATCGAGAGCGGGACCACGAAGGGCAAGATCGTGCTGGAAGGGTTCTGAGATGGAGGGCTGTCGTTCGGCGCTTCGCGCTGGCGGTGCCCCTCTCCGCCGTCGTCCTCGGGCTTGACCCGAGGACCCATGCGGCCTTGCCGCGCCCCAGGCGTGGATCCTCGGCTTGGGGGCCGAGGATACAGAGTGTGTTGAGCCGCCCAGCCTCAAGACGTCGGCAAAGCGCCCGGGCGGGCCTTTACGCCTGCATCACCACCACGCGGGCACCGACGGTGACGCGTTCGTAGAGGTCGATGACGTCGTGGTTCATCATGCGGATGCAGCCGGACGACATGGCGAGCCCGATGGACTGCGGCTGGTTTGTGCCGTGGATGCGGAAATGGGTGTCGTTGCCGCCGCGGTAAAGATACATGGCGCGGGCGCCGAGCGGGTTGTTGGGCCCGCCCGGCATGCCGCCGGCATATTTCAGGTTGCGCGGGTCGCGGCGCATCATGTTGGCGGTCGGGGTCCAGCTCGGCCATTCGGCCTTGCGGCCGACCGTGGCATTGCCGGCCAGCGCCAGGCCATCGCGGCCGACGCCCACGCCGTAGCGCATCGCCCTGCCCTCGCCCAGCACGTAATAGAGCCGGCGGGCGGGCGTATCGACGATCACGGTGCCGGGCTTCTCGTTCGTCTCGTAGGCGACCTCGGTGCGGCGCAGCTCCGGCTTGATCTTGTGGATCGGCACGGCCTTCAGCGGAAACGGCTCGTCGGGGCGCGCGGCATAGTTTGCCTGATGGTTGACGGCGGTCGTGGAGCAACCGGCCAGCAGGGCCGAAACCCCGATCAGAAAGCCGCGGCGCGAGATCGACATGGAGCAATCCTTCATGTTTCGTGAATGCCGCAGACCTTAGGGAAAACATGGTTAACGCCCGGTAAAGACAGGGCTGCAACGATCAACGGGTGTGGCGAAATCAGGGCCATTCGCGGCTGCGCGAGGGGGTGCGACAGGGTGCGACACTGCGCGACTTGACATCTGGCAAAAGCAGGCGCACCCCTTGCTTCACGCGCCGCAATTTTCCTTCGGGGCGGATATCAACGGAGCCATCTTTCAGATGCCAAGCGACAGTGACAGTCGATTGAGAACGCCTCGCGTGGCCTCCGTGCTCTGACGCCTGCCGTCAGCTCGCCCGGTCGATCCCCGCGAGGTTTCGATCGACGGAAAGGCGAGACATGAATATCCAGGACTTTCCCGTTCGGGCAGGCCGCGCCGCCCGCTATCTTCTCAACACACGCACCGATGCGCCCAGCACGTCTGATCGTATCGATGAGCTCAACGCGCTCGACACGGCAGAGGCCGCACAGCTGCTTGCCTCTCTTCCCGAGAGCAAGGCGCTTGCCGTGATCGCACGCCCCGAGCTGCATGATGCTGCGGACATCGTGGCCGCCCTGCCGACGGCCCAGGCCGTGAAGCTGCTGAAGGGCACGGCGCACGACCGCGTGACCGACCTCTTCCAGTCGATGGGCGATGTCGGCCGGCGCAACCAGATCTTTGCCCGGCTGGACCCCGCCACGGCGCGTGCGGTCGAACATCTGATGAGCTATCCGCGCCGCACGGCGGGCGCCATGATGACGACGGAATTCGTCAGCGTTCCCGCCGGCTTCACGGTCGGGGAAACGCTGGCGCATGTGCGCCGCGTGGAGCGGGCCAGCGAAACCGTCTATGCCATCTACGTGCTCGACGAACGCCACGACAATCTCGTCGGCGTCGTGACGCTGCGCCGCCTCATCACCGGCGATCCGGAGGCCGATATCCTCGATCTCGCCCGCAAGGATGGCGTGGTCAGCGCAACCCCGCTGATGGGTCAGGATGAAGTGGCCCGGCTGATCCGCGCCAACAACCTGCTGGCCCTGCCGGTGCTGGACGATTACGGCCGCGTGCTCGGCATTGTTACCGTGGACGACGTGATCGACACGATGATCGCCGACACGACCGAAGACGCCCAGAAATACGGCGGCATGGAAGCGCTCGGAAAGCCCTACATGCAGATCGGCATCGGCGGCATGATCGGCAAGCGCGCCGGCTGGCTCGCCGCCCTCTTCCTCGGCGAAATGCTGACGGCGACCGCCATGCAGCATTTCGAAACCGAGCTGGAAAAGGCGATCGTGCTGACGCTTTTCGTGCCGCTGATCATGAGCTCCGGGGGCAATTCCGGCTCGCAGGCCACCTCGCTCATCATCCGGGCGCTAGCCGTCGGCGAATTGCAGCTGAAGGACTGGTGGAAGGTGGCGCTGCGCGAACTTCCGACCGGGATCGCGCTCGGCTCCATCCTCGGCGCCGTCGGCTTCGTGCGCATCGCCGTCTGGCAACTGGCCGGCTTCTACGACTATGGCAGCCACTGGATGCTGGTGGGCGCAACCGTCTTCGCCGCGCTGATCGGCATCGTCACCTTCGGATCCATGGCCGGATCGATGCTGCCCTTCCTGCTGCAGAAGCTGAAATTCGACCCGGCCAGCGCTTCTGCCCCGTTCGTCGCCACGCTGGTGGATGTCAGCGGTCTGGTGATCTACTTCACGGTGGCGCTCGCCATCTTGAGCGGGACACTGCTGTAGGGCATCCACTTCGCCCCGTCTTGCCCGGGCTTGACCCGAGCATCCATAAGGCACGGAAAACGCTTGCGAAATGGATCCTCGGGTCAGGCCCGAGGATGACGGCGCGGGTGGTTTGGCGGGTGCGCCGTAAAACAGGGCCTTGGCGGGGCGGACATCGCGCCCCGCCTGCCACATCACATATTCGGATAGACCGGCCCCTCGCCGCCCTGCGGGGGCACCCAGTTGATGTTCTGGTTGGGGTCCTTGATGTCGCAGGTCTTGCAGTGGACGCAGTTCTGGGCGTTGATGACGAAGACGTCCTTGCCGTCCTTCTCCACCCATTCATAGACACCGGCCGGACAGTAGCGCGTGGAGGGGCCGGCATAGACGTCGAGTTCGGAGGTCTTCTGCAGTTCCGGGTTCTTCAGCTGCAGGTGGATCGGCTGGTCTTCCTCGTGGTTGGTGTTCGACAGGAACACCGAGGAGAGACGGTCGAATGTCAGCACACCATCCGGCTTCGGATAGTCGATCTTCTGGTGCTTGGCGGCCGGCTCCAGCGAGGCGGCGTCGGTCTTGCCGTGGCCAAGCGTGAAGGGCGAGGTGCCGAAGATCTGGTTGATCCACATGTCGATGCCACCGAGCGCCACGCCAAGCGCCGTGCCGAACTTCGACCAGAGCGGCTTGACGTTGCGCACCCGCTTCAGGTCCTTGCCGATGAGGCTGGCGCGCCAGTCATTTTCGATCTCCACCGGCTCGTCATTGGCGCGGCCGGCGGCGATGGCCGCAGCGAGGCGGTCAGCGGCGAGCATGCCGGAGAGCACGGCATTGTGGCTGCCCTTGATGCGGGGCACGTTGACGAAGCCGGCCGAGCAGCCGATCAGCGCGCCGCCGGGGAAGGAGAGCTTCGGCACCGACTGGTAGCCGCCCTCGGTGATGGCGCGGGCGCCGTAGGACAGCCGCTTGCCACCCTCGAACGTGCCACGGATGGCCGGATGCGTCTTGAAGCGCTGGAACTCCTCGAAGGGGAAGAGATAGGGGTTCTTGTAGTTGAGGTGCACGACGAAGCCGACGGCGACCATGTTGTCTTCGAGGTGGTAGAGGAAGGAGCCGCCGCCGGTCTTCATGCCGAGCGGCCAGCCGAAGGAGTGCTGGACGAGGCCCTGCTTGTGGTTCTCGGGCTTCACCTGCCAGAGTTCCTTGAGGCCGATGCCGAATTTCTGCGGCTCGCGATCCTTCTGCAGGTCGAATTTGGCGATGAGCTGCTTGGCGAGCGAGCCGCGCACGCCCTCGCCGATCAGCACATACTTGCCCATCAGCGCCATGCCGCGCGTGTAGTTCGGGCCGGGCTCGCCATTGCGCTCGATGCCCATGTCGCCCGTGGCGACACCGATCACGGCACCGGAATCGTTATACAGCAGCTCGGTGGCGGCAAAGCCCGGATAGATCTCGACGCCGAGCGCCTCTGCGTGGCCGGCGAGCCAGCGACAGACATTGCCCAGCGAGACGATGTAGTTGCCGTGATTGTTCATCAGCGGCGGCATGAAGGCATTCGGCAGGCGCACGGAACCCGCCGGGCCGAGGAACAGGAACTGGTCGTCCGTCACTTCGGTCTTGAAGGGGTGGTCGGCCTCCTCGCGCCAGCCGGGCAGCAGCGCATCGATGCCGACTGGATCGACCACGGCGCCGGACAGGATATGCGCGCCGACTTCGGCGCCCTTCTCCAGCACGACGACCGCCAGGTCCGGATTGACCTGTTTCAGCCGGATCGCGGCCGAAAGCCCGGCCGGGCCGGCACCGACGATGACAACGTCGAATTCCATGCTTTCGCGTTCGGGAAGGTCGGTGGCGTCGCTCATCGTCTCGTCTCCCGCCGCGTGTCGCGGCCTTTCTCTGTCGGTTGCAGACCGGCTTACGCCGGCCCTCTCGCTCTCGTCGTCTCAAATCCGTCATGGCAAATGGCAAACGCCTTGTCGAGCCGGGATGCGACAGCAACGTTTCGCAATGCGCATGGGGTGATGACAGCGAATAATATTGACATTGACGTAAACGTCAATATGGCCGCACGAAACAGGGGCGCGACGACGCCCGAAACCGGCCTTGACCACGACCGGTCCCGCGCGCCACCGCGCCCTGAAAGATCTCAGGCTTCGATGCGTTTCAGCCGCTCCATGTCCTGATCGACCTGCGCCATCATGTGGCGCTGTTGGCGCGACATCTGCTCCACCTGCTGCATGACTTCGGAGATGCGCTCGAAGCCGCCGAAGAGATCGCCGAGACGGGTGAAAATGTCGGAGTAGCCCTGCTGGGCGCTGTCGATCTGTTCTTCCGATGTCTGGATATGCTGGCCCAGCACATTGAGGCTGCCTTCGACCTGCGCCAGCGAATCGCGGCTGCGGTCGAGCGTGGACTTGGTGTCGGTGGCCAGCCCGCGCACCTCGTTGGCGACGATGGCGAAAGCGCGACCCGCCTCCCCCGCGCGTGCCGCTTCGATCGTGGCGTTGAGGGAGAGGAGGTTGGTTTGCATGGTGATCTTATCGATGATGCCGACAATGTCGTTCAGGCGCTGCACCATGGTGGCCACCTTGAGGAATTCCTCCTTCAGGACACCGCGGCTTTCACCGGCGGAGACGCCGGCAATGCGGGTTTCGAGTTCGCCGCGCATGCCCTCCACCCGCCGGCGCACGCCTTCAGTCTGGCTGACGACCTGGTCGAGCTCGCTGGAAAGGCCGCTGGACTGATCCACGAATTCCTTCAGGCGGCCGATGACCTTCTTGCGTAGGCCGTTGATCAATTGCTGCTGGCTCAGCCGGCATTCCGTGAAATAGCGGGCAAAGCGCGCGTAATGGGCCGTGAAGCCGTCGACATAGGGATCGTGGAAGGGCGTGCCGTCCGGCACCTCGAAGAAAATGACGGCGGTCAGGGTCTGGTTGACGTTGATCCCCAGCAATTCGCCGAAGGTGGAAAAGCCCGCTGCCGGAATGTCCCAGGCGTGGTCGAGGCTGGAAAGGGCGCGACCATTGTTGAGGCGGCGCAGGATACAGTCGTTGAGAACGGCAGCGACGGGCTTCGGCTTGTTTTGAAAGAAGGCCCGCATGTCGGAGGTCGTCTGGCCGGCGAAATCGGTGGCGCGGACGAGGTGAAGCTCGTCGCCCGGATTGACGTCGCAATAGAAATTGACCGTCCCGCGATCGACATCGATGCCAGCCACGGAGCGGATGAAGAGATCGCCGCCCATCTTCAGGGCGAAAGTATAGCCCGTGAGGCGGTCGTTCAGTTCCTGTGGGCGGCAGTTCATCATGCGCGCCATGGCATCCACGATCGGCACGACCTCGACGGTGTCGGGATCGACGGCCGCGCGAACCTGGCGCGTTTCGACGGAGGCTTCCAGCACGACGAGCGATTTGCCGGTGGGGGTAAAGTTCTGGCTTTTCAGCACGCCGTAGCGGATGCCGGGTGCGGTCTTGGCGAAAACGATGACGGCATGGTTCTGAAGCAGGCGCCCGTCGGCGGCCAGAAGCGTCTCGCGAAAATCGAGCTTGCCGCCGGCCGAGCCGCCGACGAACAGGCAGGGGAAGCGGCCCGATTCATAGATCGCTTCCATGAAATAGTTTTCGCTGGCCGAGAGGCCGTCGATCAGGGTGAAGGCCACCGTATCGCGCGCATCGACGCTGAACGGCAATCGGATGCGCGACAGGGCGCCGGCCATTTCGGCAACACGCTGCGCCTGCGTCAGCCGGATCTGGCCCGAGCGGATATCGGCATTGCTGAGCGGCACCGTCTGCACGGAGACGGCGCTGAGGAGGTCGGGGCTGAAGATCTGGACGATGACGTTGTCCCAGCTTTCGCCGCCCTTGCAGTAGAGCGGACCGGGCGCCTGCGGTCCGCCGCAGAGTTCGCCGGCGGTCGTTGCCGCCACGAAGGGCACGGCGCCGGCGCGCTCGCGCACCAGCTTGCAGACACTGGCAAAGTCCAGATGTGGCGAGACGTAGACGAAAGCAAAGCGCGCCGGCCGTCCGGCAAAGAGGAAGGCGGAGGCATCGACCCCCGTCAGGCGCGCATCGGTGCGCAGCACGCGCATCGGATCGCCCGCAGCCCGCGCGGCGGACACATCCTGCTCGCCCGCCCTGGCCTGTGCGGCATTCTCTTGCCCTGCCCTCAGTCCATCCACCTCAGCGGCGACGGGATGCGCGGGCTTCATTGCCGGCAATGCCGCCGGTTCGGCCGCTGCGGACCGTCGTGTCCTCAAACGTGCAAACATCCCTCGATCGCCCTCCGCTAATTTAAGTCGAACGCGACGCTAGGAGCGCATTTTTAACAAGGCTTTAAGGACGTTGACCAAAAACCGTGCGAGGGGCTCCAGCCTTAGCAAGCGTCAAATGCGGGCTCAAAAAAGTTTTCGACCCTGTTCTTTCCGACCCTGCTTCGGCTAAGATGCGAGCATGACCTCCGACACTCTCGCCCATTTTTCCGCTGCGGAACTGGCAGCCCTTCTCGCGTTCAACGCGGATGCGGGCGTCGAGTGGCTGTTGGAGGAAAGCCCGCTCGATCGCTTCGTGGCGCCCCGCGCGCAGGCCCGTGAGGCGGGCATGCCGGCGGCACAGGGCCTTGCACAGACGGGGCCACAGACGGGTGGCGCGGCGCGCGCAGGCGAGGGTCGCGCCGCATCGCAGAGAGGGCAAAAGGCCGCCCCCGTCGCGAGCGCCCCTGCCGGGCCGGTCACCATACCCGACGAGCAGGCGGTGGCGGAAGCGCGGCGGCTTGCTGCCGGCGCGGCGACGCCCGAGGCGCTTCTGGAGGTCATGCGCGGCTTTGCCGGCTGCAACCTCAAGAATTCGGCTCGCTCTACCCTGTTTGCGGAAGGTGAGCCGGGGCGCGCCCTGATGATTGTGGGGCCCATTCCGCTTGCCGATGACGATCGCGACGGCAGGCCCTTTTCGGGCCGGACCGGCGCGATGCTCGACCGGATGCTGGCCGGCATCGGGCTTACCCGCGAGGCGGTGACATTGACGACCGCCATTGCCTGGCGTCCGCCGGGAAACCGCATGCCGACACCGCGGGAGGCCGACATCTGCCGTCCTTTCATCGAGCGGCAGATCGCACTCTATCGCCCGCAGAAACTGCTGCTGCTTGGCAATTTCACCGCACGCCTGTTCTTCAACAGCAACGAGACGATCCATGACCTCAGGGGCCGCTGGCAGGCGATGACGTTCGACGGCCATGCCGTCGCAGCACTTGCCACCCATCATCCGCAGGACATGGCTGCGACGCCGGAAAAGAAGAAACAGGTCTGGGCCGACCTCCTGGCGCTGAAAGCCGGCCCGGTCTGAGGCCGGCCAGGCCAAACCTGCCTCAAACATGAACAATCGATGAAAAAAGCCATGCAAATTGCGCATGGCAGCGCCGCCGCGCGCGGCCTTGTCGAATCCATGCTGCAACGCAATATGTACGAACGGGAGGAATGGATAAGGAAACCGCCATGACTGCCCGCTTTCGCCCGATTCACAGCAGCTTCGAGACGCTCCGCCAGGTTGGCGGCGTGCGTCGCGCGCCTGTCTTTGCCGCCGGCAGCGCAGCCAACGAGCAGATGACCGCGATCGGCTACGCCCGCATTTCCCGTCCCTGCCCGATCTTTTCCGAAGCAATCGTCCGCTAAGGCCTGCGCGGAGACGTATTCGTCGCCCCCGCGCCCTGCCGCCTGACGTCACACGTCCCGACCCGCCATACCTGAGAAAGACACAGCCAGCCATGACCACCGTCCTTTCGCCGATCCGCACGCTTCTCTCCGGCGTCGCCGATATCCGCACCGCCGTCAGCGCCTCGCGCGAGTATCGCCGCCTGGCCGGACAGCCCCTGCCCCGCAAGCCCGTCATCAGCAATCTGCTGCCGCAATAAACAGCCGAAGCGCGGCTCTCAGGTGTCAAAGCCGCCATCACCCGTCTGGCCGGCACTTTCCTGACCGGAACGACGGGACGCGACACAGGCACGGTCGCTTCTTCGCAACCGTTCGGATTTTATCGGCCCCGGCCTTTTCGCCGGGGCCGCTTGCGTTTTGAGGGCAACGCCTCGGGGGGAACGGAAGGCGGGGGCGTGTGAGCGTGCCCCGTTCCTGCGCCATCATCTGTCGTTTTCCACGGGACAGGCATTGGCCGCTTGGCGCAGATTAGGGCGGTTCGGGCCATGCGTCGGGCGTTGCCACCGCCGGACGGTCGTCGGCGGTGTTGTCAGGGAGGCGTTGATGTTTGCTAGCCTGGGTTCGGTTCTGAGCCTGATGCTCTCGACGCTGCTGATGATGGTGGGTTTCGGGCTGCAGAGCTATGTGCTGCCGGTGCGCTCCGTCGCCGAGCACTGGTCCACGCTCAGCATCTCCTGGTTTGCGACGGGCTATACGATCGGCTTCACGCTTTCCTGCTTCGTCACCTCGCGGCTCATCTCGCGGGTCGGGCATGTCAGGGTGTTCACGGCGCTGATCACGCTGCTTTCGGTGGCCGTGCTGCTCTGCGGCCTCGTGGTGGACTGGCGGGCCTGGATCGTTTTCCGCTTCATCTCCGGCTTTGCGATCTCCGGCAGCTACCTCGTCATCGAAAGCTGGCTGAACGAGCGGGTGACGAATGACAACCGCGGCATGCTGTTTTCGCTCTACCTGATCACCACCATGGTCGGCACGATCGGCGGGCAGTATCTCGTGCCGCTCGGCGATCCCACCAACACGTCGCTCTTCATCCTCTGCGGCATCATCTTTTCGCTGTCGCTTCTGCCGACGGCGTTGACAGCTTCGCCGCTGCCGGCGGCACCGTCAAAGGTGCGCTTCAACATTGTCGGCCTCTACCGGCGCTCGCCGGCGGCTGTCGTCTGCGGCTTTCTGGCCGGTGCGCTGTCGGGCGCCTGGCTCAATCTCGGCGGTGTCTACACCCAGAAGACCGGCCTTTCCACGGCGGAGGGCGCGACGCTTCTGGCAGCACTGCTCGCCGGCAGTTCCATCGCCCAGATCCCGATCGGACGGGCGTCCGACCGGATGGACCGCCGCATCGTCATGGTCGGCTGCGGCATTTTCGGTGTCATCGCCTGCATCGCCATGGTGCTGGTCACCGGCAGCGAGCCTTCGGTACGCTATGTCGTGGCGGCCTTGGTCGGCGCCGTGATCTTTCCGATCTACGGGCTCAACGTCGCCCATGCCAACGACCTCGCGGCACCGACCGATTATGTCGAGGTCTCTTCGGGCATGATGATCACCTATGGCATGGGCACGATTTCCGGGCCGCTGATGGTGGCGCCCGCGATGGATACGTTCGGGCCCTCGGCGCTCTTCATGGTGCTGGCGGTCTATTTCGCGCTTTATGGCGGCTATGCGGCCTGGCGGATTTCGCAGCGCCATGCGGCCGACGGGCTGGTGGCAAAGACCGATTTCCAGCCAAGCCCCATGCCGCAGCCGGGCCTCGATCCGGCCGGCACGCTGCAACAGGCGGCCGGCGACGCGGACATGGTGCCGGATGATACGGCTCCCAGACCCGCCTCCCCTTGACCGTCACCCCTGCGGGGTCATCGCCCTGGGTGCGGCACGGCGTTCCAGGCCCAGCCGGTGCTCTCGAAAGATGATGAAGATGCCGGCTGCGATCACGATCAGGGTTCCCACCAGCATGTGTATGGTCGGCACGTCGTCAAACAGCAGGTAGCCGATCACCGTTCCGAGCAGGATCGATGTGTATTCGAAGGGCGCGATGGTCGACATATCCGCATGGCGGTAGCTTTCCGTCAGCAGGATCTGCGCAATGCCGCCGCAGATGCCGGCCACCGCCAGCAGCAGGAAGGCATGGAGCGAGAGAGGCGTCCAGCCGAAGGGCAGCGAGACCAGCGAAAAGAGCGAGGCGCTGAGGGAGAAGTAGAGCACGATCGTCTCGGTGCGCTCGGACTGCACGAGCTTGCGCACCAGCACCATGGCGGTGGCGCCAAGCGTTGCCGATGCCAGCGTGGCCAGCGCGCCGAGCGCTTCCTTCGCGCCGAAACCGGCCTCGGAAAACAGCGTAAGGCGCGGCCAGACGATGATGAGGACACCGACGAGACCGACCGCAACGGCCGACCAGCGATAGAGCCTGACCGTCTCCTTGAGAAATACGGCGGCGAAGATCACCGTCAAAAGCGGCATGGCGTAACCGATGGCGATCGCCTCCGGCAGGGGCAGGTGCACCAGACCGTAGAAGCCGAAGCTCATGGCAACGATGCCGACGAAGCCGCGCAGAAGATGGCCGCTGATATCGGCCGTGCGGAACGCCGCCACCAGCCGGCCGCGGACGGCGAGATATCCCATGATCGGCATGAGCGCGAAGGCAGAGCGGTAGAAGGTGATCTGCCCGGTGGCGATCTCGTCGCCAGCCGCCTTGATGCAGGTGGACATGACGAGAAAAACGATGACGGAGGTGATCTTCAGCGCGATGCCGCGCAGCGGATTCGGGTGGGCATCGTGCATGGCGGGCTGCAATCCTGTCGGCGCGTCTCAAGACGCCCTCTTAGGACTCGGCTTTTACGGCAATTCGCTGGCGGGCGAGATCAATTCTCGTGATGCATTGCGCCATTTTGCACATAGGACAGACATGCCGGCTATAGTCATGATATCCTCAGTATTTAAGGGCGCTCTTGTGTCAGAAAACAGCACAGTCTTTAGCGATTGTTAGTGGGATCGCCGTAATGATCGGCAGCCTTGCCCTTGACGCTGCCGTCCGGCCGTCCCTCGGTGGGCTCCGCAAGACATGCACCGAGGCGTGCAGCAGTGCGGACAGCAGTTCAGGACCGGCGTCTCCCCCTGACGGGTATGCCGGCCGCAAGCGGGAAGCACTATGCGAACACAGACGGGCCAGATCGTTCACCTCGCCGACTACAAACCGTTCGATTTCGTTCTTGAACGTGTGGATCTCACCTTCGAACTGGATCCGACGGCGACGAAGGTCGAGGCTCGACTGATCTTTCACCGGCGCGAGGGCGCCGATCCGGCCGCCCCTCTCATCCTCGACGGTGACGAGCTGGTTCTGAAGGACCTTCTGTTTGACCAGATGCCGCTGGAACCCGGCCGCTTCACCGCCACCGATACGAGCCTCGTGATCCGCGATCTGCCGGCGGAAGTGCCCTTCGAGATCACCATCGTCACAGAGCTTTCGCCCGAGACCAATACCCAGCTCATGGGTCTTTACCGCACCAGCAATGTCTATTGCACCCAGTGCGAGGCGGAAGGATTTCGCCGCATCACCTATTTCCCCGACCGTCCCGATGTTCTCTCGGTCTATACGGTCAATATCATCGCCGACAAGGCGAGCTCCCCTCTGCTTCTCTCCAACGGAAACTATCTCGGCGGCGCCAGCATGGGCGATGGGCGGCACTTCGCCGCCTGGTTCGATCCGCATCCCAAACCGAGCTATCTCTTCGCGCTGGTAGCCGGCGATCTCGGCACGGTGGAAGACCGTTTCGTGACGATGTCGGGCCGCGAGGTGACGCTGCGCATCCATGTGGAGCACGGCAACGAGCCAAAGGCGGCCTACGCGATGGATGCCCTGAAGCGCTCGATGAAGTGGGACGAGGAGGCCTTCGGCCGCGAATACGACCTCGATATCTTCATGATCGTCGCCGTTTCCGACTTCAACATGGGGGCGATGGAGAACAAGGGCCTCAACGTCTTCAACGACAAATACGTACTGGCCGACCCCGAGACCGCCACGGATGCCGACTACGCCAATATCGAGGCGATCATCGCGCATGAATATTTCCACAACTGGACCGGCAACCGCATCACCTGCCGCGACTGGTTCCAGCTGTGCCTGAAGGAAGGCCTGACGGTCTATCGCGACCACGAGTTTTCCGCCGACGAACGCTCGCGCGCCGTCAAGCGAATCGCTGAGGTGCGGCATCTTAAGGCCGAGCAGTTTGCCGAGGATGGCGGCCCGCTGGCCCATCCGGTTCGCCCGAGCACCTACAAGGAAATCAACAACTTCTACACGACGACCGTCTACCAGAAGGGCAGCGAAGTGACGCGGATGATCGCGACGCTGCTCGGCCGCGACGGTTTTCGCAAGGGCATGGACCTTTATTTCGACCGGCATGATGGCCAGGCGGTGACGATCGAGGATTTCGTGCGCTGCTTCGAGGAGACGAGCGGGCAGGATCTGACACAGTTCTCGCTCTGGTACCGGCAGGCCGGTACGCCGCTCGTCACGCTGTCGGGCAGCTACGATGCCGGACGCCAGACCTTTACGCTCGATCTGGAGCAGATGGTGCCGCCGACGCCGGGACAGACCGCCAAGGAGCCGATGCATATTCCGCTGAAGCTTGCGCTGCTCATGGAAGACGGCAGCGAGGCGCCGCTCTCCGCGGTCGAAGGCTCGCGGGTCACGGGTGACGTGCTGCACCTGACGGAGCGGCGGCAGACGGCCGTGTTCCACGGCATTCCGTCCCGACCGGTGCTCTCGATCAATCGCGGCTTCTCCGCGCCGATCAATCTGCAGTTTGCTCAGGGCGCGGCCGATCTTGCCCATATCGCACGCAACGAAAGCGATCTCTTCGCCCGCTGGCAGGCGATCAGCGATCTTGCCCTGCCGAACCTCGTCGCAGCCACGCAGGCAATCCAGGCGGGTGCCGAACCCGATTGGGATCCGGTCCTGGTGGATGCGCTGATCGACATTGCCGGGGACCGTCACCTGGAGCCGGCCTTCCGCGCCATGGCGCTGACCCTGCCGGCGGAAGCCGACATCGCCCGCGCCATCGGCGCCAACACGGATCCGGACGCGATCCACGCGGCGCGCCAGCATCTCTTCACCACGCTCGCCATCGCAGGTCTTTCGGTCTTTGCCGCCCTTGTCGAGACGCTGGAAGCCACCGGTCCCTTCTCGCCGGATGCCGACGGTGCCGGCCGGCGCGCGCTGCGCGGCGTGGCGCTGTCCTATCTCGCGGCGGCAGAACAGGCGCCGGGCCGTGTCAAGGCGGCCTTCGATGTCGCCGACAACATGACCGACCTGTCGCAGGCCCTCTGCATTCTCGCCCACCGCTTCCCCGATGCCGCCGAGACAACCGCGGCCCTTGACGCTTTCCGCGCGCGCTTCGGCGACAATCCTCTCGTCATGGACAAGTGGCTTGGCATTCAGGCGACCATTCCCGGCGACGGTGCCCTGCCGCGCATCGAGGCGCTTCTTTCAGACCCCGTCTACAACGCCCAGAACCCGAACAGAGTGCGCGCGCTGATCGGCAGTTTCGCCTTCCAGAACGGTACGGGCTTCAACCGGAAGGATGGCGCCGGATACCGGCTGCTGGCGGGCCAGGTGCTCGATATCGATCCGCGCAATCCGCAGCTTGCCGCCCGCCTGCTCACCGCCATGCGCTCCTGGCGCTCGCTGGAGCCGGTGCGCGCCGCTGCAGCAAAGGCGGCGCTGGAGACGATCGCAGCCGCCTCGCCGCTCTCGGCCGATGTCGGCGATATCGTTGAGCGCATGCTGAAGGGCTGATCGCGTCGAAGCCATGGCTCCGGTCGGCCTTGAAGGCATTCCGGAGCCCGTTTTTCTTTCCTGTGCATGCGGTCTGGCGGCGCTTTGCGACCCCTTGCAGATGCGTGGCAGGCGTGATCCGCAGCACCGGCAAGGCGTGTCGGGACGGCTCCCGGTGTTGCATCCGAGTCGCGCCAATCGCCGCGCGGAATCAACCCCTTAACAATTCCTTACTTTTCCGCTGGACAAGGCGAATCGCCTTTGATTCATTGGCGGCAGATTCGGGCGAGCGGCGCGGCGAATCATCAAAGGGTGACACCATTGGCAAAGTTTGCGGACGCGCAGCGAGGGCGCGCAGCCGGAGAGGCGACGCGTCTCCGCTTTCCGAATTTCCGAGCGGGATCTTCGAGCTTCGTTGATCACGTGCGCGTGTTCGTGGGGCCAACGGCGGCACGCTTCTCGCGAGCAGAGCCGATCCTGAAACGGTCCATCCCGGTTCTCATCATCGCCTTTCTCATCGTGGTGGCGCTTGCGCGGGCCAGCAGCATCATGCTGGAACATGAGCGCATGGAGACACAGACGCGGCAGCAGGATCTTCTTGCCGTGAACCTGGCGGCCGCCCTGTTTGCCGGAGACGGCGTCGATCTCTTTGCATCCGCTGCGCGCAACGACGTGGAAACCCGTCTCAATGCGGCCCTGCCGTCCACCGTTCTGCCACCGGGAAGCTTCATGCTGGCCGTGCGCGCCGATGGGCGCGTCTTTGCCGGGACGCCAGAGGGCGCTGCCTATGTGGGCCGCAACCTGGCCGATCTCGCGCCCGAAGTGGCCGTCCTGCACTTCTTTGGCGAGAACGCTGCATCGGCCCTGACGGCCACGCTCGATGGCGAGCGCCACATCGTGGCACGAGCCGAAATCGCCAAGGGCAGCGGCTTCATGATCTCGGCCACGCCGCTGCTGATCATCGACAAGGTCTGGCGCGACGAGGTGTCCCTGAACGTCACGCTGTTTGCCGGCATCTCCTCTATCCTGCTGGTCATTCTCTACGCCTATTACATCCAGGCGAAACGGGCGCGGGATGCGGATGCGATCTTTGCCGAATCCAACCTGCGGGTGGAGACGGCGCTGTCGCGCGGACGCTGCGGCCTCTGGGACTTCGATCTCGCCAACCGGCGGCTCTTCTGGTCACGTTCCATGTATGAAATGCTCGGCATGGCCGCGCACAACAGCGTGCTGTCCTTTGCCGATGCGGCGCGCCTCATGCACCCCGAAGACAACGCCATTTACCGCGTGGCGCGGGCCATCGCGCGCGGCGATGTGCGCCATATCGATCATGTCTTCCGCATGCGCCATGCCGAGGGTCATTTCGTCTGGCTGCGCGCCCGCGCCCAGTTGATCCGCACGGCATCGGGCCGCCTGCATCTCATCGGCATCGCCATGGACGTGACCGAGCAGCACCGTCTGGCGCAGCGCTATGCCGAGGCCGACCAGCGCCTGGCAGACGCCATCGAATGCACCTCCGAAGCCTTCGTCCTCTGGGACAAGGCCGATCGTCTCGTCATGTGCAACACGCATTTCCAGCAGGCCTACAAGCTGCCGGACGACGTGCTGGTGCCGGGCGTGGAGCGCGGCGCGGTGCAGGCCGCCGCCGCGCGGCCGATCATCGAGCGACGCATTGCGGATGCCGATTCCGCCAATCATTCCAAGACGACGGAAGTGCAGCTTGCCGACGGGCGCTGGCTGCAGATCAACGAGCGGCGCACCCGCGACGGCGGCCTCGTTTCCGTCGGGACCGACATCACCGCGCTGAAGCGTCACCAGGTGCGCCTGCGCGAAAGCGAACGCCGCCTGATGGCGACCATCGGCGATCTCTCCGCCTCGCGCCAGACGCTGGAGCGCCAGAAGGCCGAGCTTTCGATCGCCAATGCCAATTACCAGGCCGAAAAGGAGCGCGCCGAGGCCGCCAACAAGGCGAAATCCGAGTTCCTGGCCAACATGTCCCACGAACTGCGCACGCCGCTCAACGCCATTCTCGGCTTCTCGGAAATCCTGCAGAACCAGATGTTCGGGCCGCTGGGCTCGGAGAAGTACCATGAATACTCCCGCGACATTCACGACAGCGGCAAGCACCTCCTGAATGTCATCAGCGACATTCTCGACATGTCGAAGATCGAGGCAGGCCACATGCGCATCACGACCGAGGTGATCGACCTTGCGCCGCTGATCGACGAGACGCTGCGCCTCACCTCCATCCCGGCCGAGCAGAAGAACATCCATGTGGAGGCGGCCATCGACAACGGCCTCACCCTCGTCGCCGACCGGCGCGCCATGAAGCAGGTCCTGCTCAACCTCATGTCGAATGCGGTGAAGTTCACCAATGACGGTGGCAGCATCCGGCTGCGCGCCCGCAAGGTCGCCGGCGCCGTCACGCTCACCATCGCCGACACCGGCATCGGCATTCCGCGCGCCGCGCTGCGCAAGATCGGCCAGCCTTTCGAGCAGGTGCAGAGCCAGTACGCCAAGAGCAAGGGCGGCTCCGGCCTCGGGCTCGCCATCTCCCGCTCGCTCACACACCTGCATGGCGGGCGCATGAAGATCGTCTCCACCGAAAATGTCGGCACGATCATCACCGTCCGCATCCCCGACCGCGAGGCCGACCGCCTGCAGGTGACGGCGGCGGCGTAGGACGCCTTACGCCCCCTTCGCCCGCCCCGCCTTCTTCTCGCCCACCAGCGCGCGAAAGATCGTCCGTGTTGCCGTCGAGAGGCGGCGAATGTCGGCTTCTGTGGCGCGCAGGTCCGGCGCGTCGGCGGCGCGGCAGACGAGGTCGATGAGACCGGCTGGCGCCTCCTTGGGGTCGAAGGGCCCGTCGATGCACAGTCGAATGATCTGCGAGATCTCGGTGAAGAGCTGCAGCGTTTCCAGCACCCGATCCGTATCGTCCTGCATCATCCGCCGCGGTCCGAGCCGTGCGATGACCTCGGCGGTGGAAGGCGTGCCCTCCTCCCAGATCGCAGCGCTGCCGGCGGAAAGCGCCAGGAACTGGGCGATGAACTCGATATCGACGAGGCCACCGGCGATCAGCTTCAGGTCCCAGAGGTCGCGCGGGGGCTTTTCCGTTTCGATCAGGGCGCGCATCTCGGCCACATCGCTCGACAGCGTGGCGGGATCGCGTTCGGCCGAAAGCAGTGTCGCCACCGTGGCGCGGGTCTCGGCGGCCAGACCGGCATCCCCGGCGATCACACGGGCGCGGGTCAACGCCATGTGCTCCCAGGTCCAGGCTTCCTCCCGCTGGTACTTGGCGAAGGCACCGAGACGGGTCGCGACCGGGCCCTTGTTGCCGGACGGGCGCAGGCGCATGTCCACGGCATAGAGCACGCCTTCGGCGGTCGGCGCCGACAGCGCGGCGATCAGGCGCTGGGTGATGCGGGTGAAATAGCGCAGCGCATCGATCGGCTTGGCGCCATCGGAATCGCCCGCCGCATCGTCGTGGTCGTAGAGCAGGATGAGATCGACATCGGAACCGGCGGTGAGTTCGTGGCTGCCGAGCTTGCCCATGCCGAGCACGGCGACACGCCCGCCCTCGATCCGGCCATGGACGGCCTCGATCTCGCCAAGCACGGCCTCGAGCGCCGCTTCGATGACGAGATCGGCGACGGCGGTGAAGGCGCGGCCGGCCCGCGCGCCCGTGATGGCGCCCGTCAGCAGGCGGACCCCGATCAGGAAGCGCTGTTCGGCGGCGAAGATGCGCAGACGGTCGAGCTTTTCCTCGTAGTGGCGCGCACCGCTGACAAAGGCCGCCATCCGCTTGCGCGTGTCCTCTCGCGTCGGCAGTTCCGCCAGCAGGCGCGGGTCCAGCATGCCGTCGAAGACATGCGGGCGGGAGGCGATGATGTCGGCCAGGCGCGGCGCGGCCGACATGATGTTGACGATCAGCTTGAGGAGCGGCGGATTGCTGGCGATCAGCGAGAAGAGCTGGATGCCGGCGGGAAGGCCGGAGAGGAAGCTGTCGAAGCGCGCCAGCGCCTCGTCTGCCCGCTTGCTCTGCCCGAAGACACGCAGCAGCTCGGGCGTCAGCTCCGTCAGCCGTTCACGTGCCTCGACCGATTGCGTCGCGCGGTAACGGCCATAGTGCCAGGTGCGGATGATGCGGGAGATATCGGCAGGGCGTTCGAAGCCGAGGGTGGCCAGCGTCTTCAGCGTGTCCGGGTCATCGCTCTGGCCGGTGAAGACGAGATTGCCCGCCTCCCCGGAAAGCTTGCGCTCCTGCTCGAAAAGCTGCGCATAGCGCCGCTCCACCGTCTTCAGCACCTTCGACAGCGCGGCCGAAAAGCCCGCCGTGTCGGCAAAGCCCATCATATAGGCGATGCGCTTCAGCTCGGCTTCCGTCTCCGGCAGGGTGTGGCTCTGCTCGTCGGCCACCATCTGGATGCGGTGTTCGACATTGCGCAGGAACCAGTAGGCCGTCGTCAGCTCGCGCGCCGTCTCCTCGTCGATCCAGCCGGCCTTGGCGAGTGCCGCCAGCATCGCCTCCGTGCCGCGCAGGCGCAGTTCCGGCATACGCCCGCCGGCAATCAGCTGCTGGGTCTGCACGAAGAATTCGATCTCGCGAATCCCGCCGCGGCCGAGCTTGATGTTGTGGCCTTTGACAGCGATCTCGCCATGGCCCTTGTGGGCGTGGATCTGCCGCTTGATGGAATGGATGTCGGCAATCGCGGCATAGTCGAGATATTTGCGGAAGACGAAGGGCACGAGTTCGCGCAGGAAAGCCTCGCCTGCCCTGATGTCGCCGGCGACCGGCCGCGCCTTGATATAGGCGGCACGCTCCCAGTTCTGGCCGCGCCCCTCATAATAGATCAGCGCCGCCTCGACGGGGATGGCAAGCGGCGTGGAGCCGGGATCGGGGCGCAGGCGCAGATCGGTGCGGAAGCAGTATCCGTCACCGGAGCGCTCCTGCAGGATGCGCACCAGCCGCCGCATCAGACGCGCAAACATCTCCGGCGCCTTGTCCTGGTCGAGGATCACGGGCGCATCCGGATCGTAGAAGACGACGATGTCGATGTCGGAGGAGTAGTTGAGCTCACGCGCGCCATGCTTGCCCATGCCGAGGACCACGACACCGGAACCGGCGGCGGGATCGGCGGGATCGGCAAGGCGCACCTGTCCCGCCTCATGGGCACCGAGCAGCAGGTGGTCGATGGTCGCGGCCACCGCCGCATCGGCGAGATCGGAAAGGGCCGCCGTCGCCTGCCGGCCGTCGATCAGGCCGGCGAGATCGCAAAGGCCGACGGCAAAGGCCACCTGCCGCTTGGCGCGCCTCAGCCTCGCCATCACCTCGCCGTCACTTGCCGCCCTGCCCTCCGCCGTCTTCCAGGCGTTGCGGGCGGCGACGAGCGCTTCGGCCAGCACGGCATCGAGTGGCCGCGTCAACAGCGCGTCGAGCGTTTCCAGGCAGGGCAGCGCCAGATCGCGCAGGTAGGAGGAAAGCGAGCAGGCCGCCACCAGCACGTCGCGCACCGACGCTTCAGCGTCCAGCGCGGCCTTCAGCGCCGGAGCCGATTTCGCCAAGTCCCTGAGATCGGCCAGAATGCCCCTGACATCGCCCTGCTTCAGCGGGCGGATGGGGCACGACGCCAGCGCGCCGAGCACGGCGCCTTTCTCGTCCTGCATGGTGTCTCCCGTCATGGCGGCGCTGCTGCCGCTCTGTCTTGTCGCGGATGCGGCGCCGGTTGGTGGACCACGCCGCATGGCGAAAGGCTAACCCATCGCGCCGGAAGAGGAAAACGATTTCCGGATGATGGGATGGGCGGCTGCGGTCAGACAGAAGACGGGAAGATCAGGCTGGCGGTCAGCCCGCGGTTTGCTGCCTGCGGCTCGGTATCGTCAAGTTCCAGCCGGCCGTGATGCAGCTCCATCACCGCCTCCACCAGCGACAGGCCGAGACCGGTGCCCGGCTTGCTGCGGCTTTCATCGAGCCGCACGAAGCGTTTGACGACATCGACGCGGCGTTCGCTCGGCACGCCCGGGCCGTAATCGGCGACGGAGAGCCGCGCCGTTCCCCCTTCGGATCTCAGCGTGACGCGGATGATCGGATCGAGCGCCCCTTCCGCATATTTGATGGCATTGTCGAGCAGGTTGCCGATCGCCTGGCCCACCAGCTCGCGATTGCCGGTAATGGTGATGCCGGGTGCGATGTCGGCGACGAGCCGAAGCCCCCGATCCTCCGCCAGCGCCTCGTAAAGCTCGGCGCTGTCGGCCACGATGCCGCTGAGGCCGATCGTGCTCATCTCGGCCACGGCCGAGCCCGCCTCGACACGGGAGATCATCAGGAGCGCATTGAAGGTGCGGATCAGCTGGTCGGATTCGCCGATGATCTGCTCCAGCGTCGTCTGATGGTCCATTTCATGGCCGGCAAGTGCGGCCTCGGCCCGGTTGCGCAGGCGCGTCAGCGGCGTCTTGAGGTCATGGGCAATGTTGTCGGAGACCTGCCGCAGCCCCTCGTTCAGCTTCTCGATGCGCTCGAGCATGGCGTTCAGCGACTCCGAGAGGCGGTCGAACTCGTCGCCCGTGCCGCTGGTCGGCAGGCGCTGCGAAAGGTCGCCCTCCATGATGCGGGTGCTCGCTTCCGACATGCGGTCGATGCGTTTGAGCGCATTTCGCCCGATCGCGAACCAGATGATCAGCGCGCCCAGCCCCATCGTGCCCAGCGCCACCATCAGGGCCCGGCGGATCAGCACGCGGAAATTCTCCGGCTCCTGCAGGTCGCGCCCCACCAGCACGCGCAGGCCGTTCGGCATGAAGAAGACCTGCGCGATCGCCACGTGCCGCGCCTTCCCCTCGTCGGTGAAGCGCGTGTAGGTGAACGGGTCGTCCGTCCAGCCCTCTTCTTCCAGCAGGCCGGGTGCAAGCGAGGCCACGTTGCCGGCAAGGATTTCACCGGTCGGGCCCGCAATCACATAGAGATTGGCGCCCGGCTGGCGGGCGCGCCGCTCCAGCGTGCGAAGCAGCCCGTTGACGCCGTTGCGATCATAGACCGCCTGGATTTCTGAGACTTCACTTGCCACCGCGTCACGCGTCTGCTGCTCCAGCAGGCGTTCCGACATGGCGGTGACGTAGATGACGAGAATGCCGGCGCAGATCGCAAAGAGCAGCAGGAACAGCGCGGAGAGACGAACGGCCGTGGAGCGCAGCAGAACCCTGAGACGCTTCATGTCCGGACCGGTATCGCGCGAAAGGCTGGCCTCATTCGGATCGTTCGTCCTTGATCATGTAACCGGCGCCGCGCACGGTGCGCAGCAGCGGCTGGTCGAAATCCTTCTCGATCTTCGATCTGAGGCGCGACACATGCACGTCGATGACGTTGGTCTGCGGGTCGAAATGGTAGTCCCAGACGTTTTCGAGCAGCATGGTGCGGGTCACCACCTGTCCGGCATTCTTCATGAGATATTCGAGAAGCCGGAATTCTCGCGGCTGCAGCGGAATTTCGCGGCCCTGCCGGCGCACCGTATGCGAGAGGCGGTCGAGTTCCAGATCGCCGACGCGGTAGACCGTGTCCTGATCCGGCGTGCCCTTGCGCCGGCCGAGCACCTCGATGCGGGCCAGCAGCTCGTTGAAGGCATAGGGCTTCGGCAAATAGTCGTCGCCGCCGGCTCTCAGACCCGTCACGCGGTCGTCCACCTGGCCGAGGGCGGAGAGGATCAGCGCCGGGGTGTGGATGTTCTTGCGCCGCAGTTCGGAGATGACGGCCAGCCCGTCGCGGCGCGGCAGCATGCGATCGACCACCAGCGCGTCATAGCTGTTTTCGCTGGCCATGAAGAGGCCGCTGTCGCCGTCGCTGGCATGGTCGCAGACGATGCCGGCCTCGCGAAAGGCCTTCACGAGATAGGCGGCGGCCTCGATATCGTCCTCGATGATCAGAATCTTCATGTGCGCGACCATAATCCGACTTCCCTCATCGTCACAACTGCTTGATTGCGCTTTGCATTGCGGGGGGAGTGGCAGGGGCGCGGACGTCCGGGTCCGGCCTGCCGTAAGAAAGCGGGGCGCCGCGAATGTGTTTTTCGCGGCGCCCCGAACCATCAGCCGGGCGGATCATCCACCCGGCATCCGGCTGATCAGCCCTGGTTGATCGGCAGTGCCACGAAGCGGCTGCCGCTCTCCGACTGGATCTGGAACAGCGCCTTGGTGCGGCCGTCCTTGCGGGCGGCATCCAGAACCTTGGCGACGTCCTCGGCCGACTTGACCGTCTGGTTGTTGACGGTGACGATCGTCTCGCCTTCCTTCAGCCCCTTGTCGCTGGCGTCGGAGTCCGGATCGACCGAAGCGATCTTCAGGCCCGTGCCATCGTCGGAGGGCGTCACGGTCACGCCGAGGTCGGCGAGCGCCTTTTCGCTGGCGGGCTGCTGCGTCTCGGCGCCGTCGCCGTCATTGTCGTCGGCCGAAGCCTGCTTTTCATCGGCCGGCAATGCGCCGATCGTCACCTTCTTCACCTCGGACTTGCCGTCGCGCCAGATGGTCACTTCGGCTTCGGAGTTGGCGCGCAGCATAGCCACCTTGCGGGCCAGTTCACGCGGGCTGGCGATTTCCTCGCCGTTCAGCGCGGTCACCACGTCACCCTTCTTGATGCCGGCCTTTTCGCCCGGCGAGCCCGCCTGCGGCTCCACGACGAGCGCGCCCTTGGCTTCCGAAAGGCCGAGCGAGTCGGCGATGTCCTGCGTCACCGGCTGGATCTGCACGCCGAGCCAGCCGCGCGAGACGCTGCCGTCCTTGATCAGGTCTTCCACGACCGTCTTGGCGACGGAGGCGGGAATGGCAAAGGCGATGCCGACGCTGCCGCCCGACGGCGAGAAGATCGCGGTGTTGATGCCGACGACCTGACCTTCAAGATCGAAGGTCGGACCACCGGAGTTGCCGCGGTTCACCGCGGCATCAACCTGGATGTAGTCGTCATAGGGGCCGGAGCCGATATCACGGCCAAAGGCCGAGATGATGCCGGCCGTCACCGTGCCGCCGAGACCGAAGGGGTTGCCGACGGCAACGACCCAGTCACCGACACGCACCTTGCTGTCGTCGGCGAAGCTCACATAGGTGAACTTGCGCTTGGCATCGACCTTGAGGACTGCGAGGTCGGTGCGGCTGTCCTTGCCGACGAGCTTGGCGTCATATTCCGTGCCGTCGTTCATCACGACCTTGAAGGCAGAGCCGTCGGAAACGACGTGGTTGTTGGTGACGATGTAGCCGTCTTCCGAGATGAAGAAGCCGGAACCCTGGGCCGTCGGGCGCAGGCGGCCTTCGCGCGGGCCGGCCTTCGGGCCGTTCTTCGGGCCGCGCTCGGCATGGCGGTCGCCACGCATCTCCGGACCGCCGAATTCGCGGAAGAAGCGCTTCAGCGGATGATCGTCCGGCAGTTCATCGAAGCCGCGGCCGCCGAAGTCGAAGCCGTAGGAGCCGTCATCGGAGACCGGCTTGACGCGGCTTTCGACCCGTACCGACACGACGGCCGGGGATACCGCGCTGACGACGTTGGCGAAGCTCGGAACCTGCTGCGGGCTGTCGACCTTCACCGCTTCGGCAAAGGACGACGTCACGGCAGCGGGAATGCCCGTGGCCAGCATGACGGCTGCAATACCGGCAACCGCCGACGTCTGGAGAACCATCTTGAGGGGGGAGCGCTTGGGAGCGTTGGTCGACATGGTCTGGTGCCTTCTCTCGTGGTTTGAAGCTCAAAGCCGCATCAGCAGCCTGTGCCTAGAGAGATAGTCGGTCCGACCTTAACTGCACCTGTCTGCCAGATGAATTCTTGGTAATGTTTGCCTGGCGCGCAGAACAGGATTGGGCGCAATCAACCGCGCTCGCGGTCCGAAAGCAGTGCCGACAGGCGCTTGGCCTCGGCATCCGAGAGCGCAACGCCCGTCACGCGGCCGGCCCGGCGCCGGGCAGCAAAGGCCATGGCCGTGCCGCCCAGCAGCAACAGCACGACGGGCGCGCCCCACAGGATCAGCGTTTTGGTCTCGAAACGCGGCTTCAGCAGCACGAATTCGCCATAGCGCGAGACGACGTAGTCGATCACCGCCTGGTCGCTGTCGCCATTGGTGAGGCGTTCGCGCACCAGCACCCGCAGGTCCTTGGCCAGTTCGGCATTGGAATCGTCGATCGACTGGTTCTGGCAGACCATGCAGCGCAGTTGCGCCGACAAGGCACGGGCACGGGCTTCCAGCGCCGGATCGGCCAGCACCTCGTCGGGATTGACGGCAAGCGTCGGCAGGGCCGATGCGGCGAGAAGCAGGGCGGCGATCAGCGTGCGGCGGATCATTCGGCCGGCTCCGGCATCGAGGTTTTCACCGGGCGGCGCGCCTTGGCGGGCGCACCGACGCGCAGGCGACGGTCGGTGAGCGAGATCGCGCCCCCGGCCATCATGAAGAGAGCGCCGAACCAGATGCAGAGAATCACCGGCTTCCACCAGACGCGCACGACGATGCCGCCATCGGCCATCGGGTCGCCCAGCGACACGTAGAGCTGGCTGAGGCCGAAGGTGCGGATGCCGGCTTCCGTCGTCGGCATGCGGCGGGCGGTGTAGAGCCGCTTGGAGGACCAGATGTCGGTCACCTGCACGCCGGCCTTCGACACGGTGAAGTGGGCGGATTGTTCGGTGTAGTTCGGTCCCTGCCCGCTGCGCATGCCATCGAAGGTCAGCGTATAGCCGCCGGCTTCCGCCGTCATGCCGGGCTTCATTTCGACGACGATCTCTTCCTGAAAGGCCGTCACGGCAATGATGCCGATCAGTGTCACGCCGAGGCCGGCATGGGCAAGCGCCGTGCCATAGGCCGAGCGCGGCAGGCCGGAAAAGCGCCGCCAGGCGACCGACGGCGCGACTTTGCCGATAGCCGAGCGCATCCAGAGATCGGCAAAGGAGCCGACGATGAGGTAGAAGCCGAGCGCCAGCCCCGCATAGGCGAGCACCGGCGCGCCGGTCTCCACATAGGCCCAGACGAGCGCCGCGACGATGCCGATGCCGGCGGCGGCAAAGAGGCGCTGGCCGGCGGCCAGAAGGTCGCCGCGCTTCCAGGCCAGCAGAGGGCCGAAGGGCACGGCAAACAGAAGCGGCAGCATCAGCAGCCCAAAGGTCATGTTGAAGAAGGGTGCGCCGACCGAAATCTTCTCGCCCGTCAGCCCTTCCAGCACCAGCGGATAGAGCGTGCCGGTCAGCACCGTCGCCGTCGCGGTCGTCAGAATCAGGTTGTTGAAGACCAGCGCGCCCTCGCGCGAGATCGGCGCGAAGAGCCCGCCCGCCTTCAGCCGCGCCGCCCGCAGCGCAAAGAGCGAGAAGGCGCCGCCGATGAAGATGCAGAGGATGGCGAGGATGAAGACGCCGCGCGTCGGGTCGGTCGCAAAGGCATGCACCGATGTCAGCACGCCGGAGCGCACCAGGAAGGTGCCGAGCAGCGACAAGGAGAAGGTGATGATGGCGAGCAGCACCGTCCAGATCTTCAGCGCCTCGCGCTTTTCCATGACGAGGGCCGAATGCAGCAGCGCCGTACCGGCGAGCCAGGGCATGAACGAGGCGTTCTCGACCGGATCCCAGAACCACCAGCCGCCCCAGCCGAGCTCGTAATAGGCCCAGTAGGAGCCCATGGCGATGCCGGCCGTCAGGAAGGACCAGGCGGCGAGCGTCCAGGGGCGCACCCAGCGCGCCCAGGCGGCGTCCAGCCGGCCCTCGATGAGCGCGGCGACGGCAAAGGAGAAGCAGACCGAGAAGCCGACATAGCCGAGATAGAGCAGCGGCGGATGGATCGCGAGGCCCACGTCCTGCAGCACGGGATTGAGGTCGCGCCCCTCGCCGGGTGCGGGCGTCAGCCGGATGAAGGGATTGGAGGTGAGCAGGATGAAGAGCGCGAAGGCGGTGGCGATCCAGGCCTGCACGGCGAGCACCGTCGCCTTCAGCCGTTCCGGCAGGTTGCGGCCGAAGATGACGACGAGCGCGGAGAAGAAGGTCAGGATGAGCAGCCAGAGCATCATCGAGCCCTCGTGGTTCCCCCACACGCCCGAGATCTTGTAGATCATCGGCTTCATCGAGTGGGAGTTTTCCCACACGTTGCTCACCGAGAAGTCCGAGACGATGTAGCCATGCGTGAGCGCGGCAAAGGAGATCGCGACGAGCAGGAAGGTCGCGAGTGCGGCCGTCGAGCCGACCGACATGGTCGCGCTGTCACCACGCAGACTTCCGATCACGGGCAGGATGGACTGGATGATGGCGGTTGCCAGTGCGAGCACCAGCGCATAATGCCCGATCTCGATGATCATTGCGTCGCCCCGCTCCCGGTAGTGGCATTTGCGCCTTGATTCGGCGCGCCCTGATTGGCCGCACCCTCAGCCTCGCCGCCCTGCCACACGCCCTGTTGCTTCAGGCGGTCGGCGACTTCCTTGGGCATGTATTTCTCATCATGCTTTGCCAGCACCGTATCGGCAACGAAAACCGGATTGCCCGGCTCGAACCTGCCTTCGGTCACCACGCCCTGCCCTTCGCGGAAGAGATCGGGCAGGATGCCGGTGTAGGTGACGGGAACCGTGTTGTGGTTGTCGGTCACCGAGAAGCTGACGGTCGAGCCTTCGCCGCGCTTCACCGAGCCTTCCGCCACCAGCCCGCCGAGACGGATGCGGGTCTCCGGCGGGATCGGGGTCTTGGCCAGATCCTCCGGCATGTAGAAATAGGCCACCGCCTGGCTGAAGGCGAACATCACCAGAAGCACTGCGGCCAGCAGGAAGCTGACCCCGCCGCCGATGATTGCCAGTCGCTTCTGCTTGCGTGTCATTGGCCGTTCCCCTCGCCCGGTGCCGGCAGGCCGAGATCCTTGGCCAGCGCCAGCAGTTGCTGCCCTTCCGCGCCGTCGGCCGGGAAGGTCTTCAGCCCCGTGCCTAAGGCATCGGCGGCCTTGTCCCTTTGATTCAGCACAACATAGGAACGAATAAGGCGGGCCCAGCCCTCGATGTTCTTCGGATCGTCCTTCAGCTTGGCGGCAAGCCCGTCCACCATGCCCTGGATCATCTGCTGGCGATCACCGCTCGCCATGCCGGAGGCGGCCGCCACGTCTTCGGCGGTCGGGTTACCGGGCGCTTTCGGATCGGTGTTGGCCGTGCCGTTGGCGCCGGCCGTCTGCTGCGGCGCCTCGCCGCTCTTCAGCAGCGTCACGTGATCGTTGACGGCGCCCAGCCACGGCGCATCCTTGGGAGCCTGGGCGGCCAGCGCTTCAAAAGCCTTCAGGGCCTCTTCGCGCTTGCCTTCCTGCTCAAGCCCGAGCGCCAAATAGAACTGTGCGCGGGCATCTTTCGGATCGATCACGAGCGCCTTCTGCAACGCTTCCTGCGCATCGGTGGTCACGAGACCGCCAGAAAGCGCAATCTGCGCTTCGGCATAGCCGCCGAGACGGTCGGGGGTCGAGCCGAGAATATCGAGCGCCTTGGCATAGGCGTTGGCGGCATCGTCGAACCGTCCGGCACGCATGTAGATCGGCGCCAGCAGATCCCAGCCGGCGCCGTCACCGGGGTTGGTCGCCAGATGGTTTTCGGCGCGTGCGACGAGCACGTTCATGTCGTCGCCGGGATTGGCAAGACGCGCCGCCAGCGGCTGGTCGGGCATTTCGGGGCTGCCGGTCCTGAGGTAGAAGCCGAGCCCGATGGCGGGAAGACAGAGGAAGATCAGCGCGAAACCGATGCGGCGCACCAGCGGCGATCCGCCGACGGCCGTGGCCTTGGCCGCGGCGTCCGTTGCAGCAAAGAGGCGGCGGGCGATTTCGGCCCGCGCCAGTTCCGCCTCGCTGGCTGTGATGAGCCCCGAGGCCCGGTCGCGTTCCAGCTCGTCCAGCTGGTCGCGATAGACGGAGACATCGTGCCCCACGGCGGCTGCAGCCGAAGCGCGGCCGGCCCGCAGAAGCGGCAACATCAGAAGGGCGGCGGCTGCGGCCGTCAAGGCCGACACGATGATCCAGAAAAGCATACCGCTCAATTACTATGCGGCCCTGCCTATTCCAACATCAAAGACAGGCCACACCGAAATTTGAGGCGTTTCGCCGCAAGTCCAGATTGCCGCATGGCATGCGCCGTCAGCCGAGCGGCGTCCAGCTGCCGTCCGGGTTGCGGCAGGCCGAACCGCGCGCGGTCTGGGTCTGGCTGCCGGAAACGATCGTGTGGCTGTACTGGCGGCAGTTCTGCGACCCCACCTGATAGGGTGCGGCGGCCACCACTTCGCCGGAGATGTCGCTGCCCTTCCAGGCCACGGGCTGGCCGCCGGGTGCGGCTTCCAGGGCGCGATATTCGGCTTCGAGTGCCCGCTGGCGGTCGGCCTTGCTGATATCGTCGACCGGCAGGCGGCCGATGATGCCGCCCTGCAAGGCGGCGAGATAGGCCTGCGACCCCGTCGGGGCTGCGGCACCGGCACCGAGCGTTCCGCGTCCCGCCGTTGTGCAGCCGGCCATGGCCATGCATGTCAGCGCCACGCCCAAAGCCTTCGCCCCAACATCCAGCCGCTTCACCGCCGTGACCATGATACCCCTTCCATCCAACCACGCATCGACCGGGTGACGAAAGCCGCTGTCCTTCGGCCCGGCACCCTGCTCGCCTTTTGACACTCACCGGCCGGCGACGCAATCGCAAGCCCCGGTTTTCGATCGCTTTCCGCAGATCAGGTCGCCACCGGCAGCACGAGATCGGCCTTCAGCCCGCCAAGGGCACTGCGCGACAGGCTGAGCGTGCCCTGATATTCGGAGACGATCTCTGACACGATGGAAAGGCCGAGACCGGTGCCCGGCTTGCTTTCGTCCAGCCGCCGGCCGCGCTTCAACGCATAGGCGATCTCGTCCGGCTCCAGCCCCGGTCCGTCATCCTCGACATCGATCGTCGCCCAGTGCTTGCGCGCCGCATCCGGTCCGCTGACACCCTCCTGCGCCGGCCTTACGGTGATCCTGACCTCGTTCACCGCAAAGCGAGCGGCGTTTTCGAGCAGATTGCCGACCGTCTCCTCCAGATCCTGCTGTTCCATGGCGAGAATCAGCACCGGCGGGTCGATGTCGAGCGTGAAGACCCGCTCGGCATGCAGGCGGCGCATCACGCGGATCAGCCGTTCCAGCGTCGGCTCCACATCGGTTCGCGCGAGAACCGTTTCGCGCTGGGCGGCGATGCGGGCACGGTTCAGATAGGATTGCACCTGCGACTGCATGGCCTCGGCCTGCATGCGGATCACGTCCGAATGCGGCGCCTCCAGAACCCGTGCCTCGTTGAGGAGCACCGCGATCGGCGTTTTCAGCGAATGGGCGAGATTGCCGACCTGCATGCGGGCGCGTTCCACGATGCGCCGGTTGCTTTCGATCAGCGCATTCATCTCGGTTGCCAGCGGCATGATTTCGCGCGGGAATTCGCCGTCCAGACGTTCGCTCTCCCCGCCCCGGATCTTCTCCAGCGAGCGGCGCGCGCCATCGAGCGGGCGAAGGCCGAAGAGAATGGCGAGCGCGTTCATGCCGAGACCGCCGAGGCCGAAGATGGAGAGCGCGATCGTCAGGTTGCGGTCGAAGGCGTTGACGTCGGCTTCCAGCACCGCGCGGTTGCCGGCAACGCGAAAGCGCGCCGTGCGCCCGTCAATGTCGAGCACCACTTCGGTCTCGGCCACCTCCACCTCGTTCCCGAAGCTGTCCTTGGTGGTGTAGAAGCGCTCGTAGCGGAAGTCGAAGGGCACCTCGTCGACGCTGACGATCGGCAGGGTGCCGGAGCCGAGCGAGGTTGAGACGAGCGGCGTAGTCTTGAACTCGCCGATCGGCTCCACGATCCAGTACCAGCCGGTCTGCGGCTGCGAGAACCTGAGGTCGCCGAGCTGCGGGCTGCCCGACAGGGCCGCTTTGTCGTTGACGGTCACGGAGTTGATGACGTTGTAGAGCTGCGCGCGCAGCAGATCCTGGAAGCCGCGTTCCGAGCCGCGCCGGTAGAGCGTCGAGATTGTGACGCCGGTGACGACCAGCGCCAGCGCCGCCCAGATGGTCGAGACCAGGAGAACGCGGACCGTGAGGGATCTAATGGCCATTGCCGGGTGCTTGCATCCGGTAGCCGAGGCCGCGCACGGTCTCGATCAGGTCGTTGCCGATCTTCTTGCGCAGCCGCCCGACGAAGACCTCGATCGTGTTGGAATCCCTGTCGAAATCCTGGTCGTACATGTGCTCGACCAGCTCGGTGCGGGAGACCACCTGTCCCATGTGGTGCATGAGGTAGGACAGGAGCCGGAACTCGTGCGAGGTCAGCTTCAGCGCCACGCCGTCCACGGTCGCCTTGGAGCCCTTGGTGTCGAGGCGCACGGGGCCGCAGACAATCTCGGAGCTCGCATGGCCGGCCGCACGGCGGATCAGCGCGCGGATGCGGGCCAGCACCTCCTCCACATGGAAGGGCTTCGTCACATAGTCGTCGGCGCCGGCGTCGATGCCGCTCACCTTGTCGCTCCAGCGATCGCGGGCCGTCAGGATCAGCACCGGCATGCGCTTGGCCGCAGCACGCCATTTTTCGAGCACGGTGATGCCATCCATCTCCGGCAGGCCGATATCGAGGATCACGGCATCATACGGTTCGGTATCGCCAAGAAAATGGCCTTCCTCGCCGTCATGGGCCTGATCGACGACATAGCCTGCTTCCTTCAGGGCCTCGGCCAGCTGCCGGTTCAGGTTTTCGTCGTCCTCGACCACGAGTATGCGCATCGTCTCAAAGCTCCCTTTCGGCCGCCTGCGGGTGGCCGGTCTGTTCATCCTGACAGCCGATCATGATGAAAATGCAGCCTCTCGGCGCATCGATCCGATCAGGGCTGTTCGCGGCGGATGATCTTCTCGCGCCGCTCGCCGTCCTTGTTCTTGAGCACGATGACCTCGCAGGTCCCGTCGCTTCTGGGAATGGCAGAGAGCAGGATGCCGCCCGTTTCGGCAACGACCCGGGCGGCGGCGGCGGCGCAGTCTTCGGCAGCCACGAGCACGGCCCCGCCATCCGCACGCGGCGGAGCGCTCTGGCCGGACAGTCCGACAGCAAGCATGGCTATGAGGATCGGTGACGACATGGTTGCACTTTCGACAGGGATGCGATCGTGGTCAAGGGTTTATCCCATTGCGGCTGAATGCGGAATGAATGTTGGCCGCCTCCTTCGCATCCGCAGCATTTCTCACTTCAGGCGCTTGTCGGCGGAAATCCGGCCGTAGACGGCAACGAGGCCGCCGATCGCGCCCGCGAGCGCCGTCAGCGCCTCCACGAGATCGTGACCGGCGCCGTCGGGCAGATCCACTCCCAAGAGCCCTGCCAGCGAGGCCCCGGCTGCGACGATGCCGCCCCAGACCGCCTTCGATTCGTACCAGTTCTTCATGTCCGGCATGTGCCTCTCCTTTGCTGTTGCGGGTAAAGCTCTGCGTTACGGCGACACGAGCGCGGTCGCTGCCACGCCATTGGCGATGCGCGCGCCCACCTGGCGCACGCGAATGGCGATCCCGGCCTGCGGAGAGCCGAAATCAGCGGCTTCCTCGGCCGCCTCGTAGGTCCAGCCATTGGTGGCTGTTTCGGCGCTGCGCAGCACCGTGGCGCCCGAGAGGATGTCGATCCGGTAGCGCTCCTCCGGCTCGTCCAGCGGCACCTCGCCGTCGAACCAGCCATCGGCATCGATCCGGGCCCTGCGCAGCCAGGTGAAGCGTACGGCGCCGTCGGCCTGCCGGCGCGCTCTCAGATGCACCGGCGAAAGCGGCGTAACCGCCCTTTCCCCACCGGAAAAGCGCTGCGGCCCGGCCGGCGGCAGACCGCGCCCGGCCGCTTCCGCAATCCAGTTGAAAGCCCGCCCCATCTCGTCGGCGCCGAGCGAAAGCGAAGTCACCGCGCCATCCAGCAGGACGAAGCGGTCGCCCGCGGCAAAGCCCGCCGCACCCTGATCCTCCGTGCCGAAGAGGCCGCGCAGCAGACCCGTCAGCCGGAAGCGCCCGGCCGCCACTTCCTCCGCCGTCGTGAAAGCGATCACCTCCAGCCGCCCGTCTTCGGCCACCAGCGCGGCCCGGTTCGCGCCGCCCAGCACCTCGGCCGGCGTCACGGACGAGAGCCCGCCGAAGGAGAGATCCACCAGAAGCGCCCGCCGCCGGTCGAACCGCCCGGAAATGCCCGGCCCCAGCCCGTCTGCCAGCCGCCCCATCCGCGCCGGCCGGTCCACGCGGCAGCGCAGCCGGTAGCCTTCGGTCGTCGCGGAGGAGGAGAGCACCGTCGCCTTCCACGGCCGCGCCAGAATGGCCGCGCTCGCGAAGCTTTCCGGCGTGCCCGGCCCGATCACCGGCAGGTCCATCAGGAGCACGGCCGGCTGATAGCCATCGGAGGCCGCCCGGCCGCCGCCCGAGGTCACCGTCTCGCCCGCCGACGCCGAAATCGCGGCGCCGCCCGCAAAGGCCCGCGCCTCGATGCGCCGCATCGCCCCGTCCTCGATCCGCTCTACCAGCCATTCGCCCATGGGCCAGTCCCCCATGGATCCGTCACCGCCTTGACCCTCGCCCGAAAGCCGCAGCCGGTCGCCCGGCTCCACCGCGATCTCCGATGGCGGCAGAGAGAAGCTCAGCCGCCGCCGCGCCAGTTGATGGTCGGCGAGGGCCGCCTCCATCGCCGCCTCCGCCGCCGTCTCGTGCAGCGTGCCGGGCAGCGCGAGGCTCAGCGTGCGCTCGCCCGGCGGGCCGAGACGGCGAGACCGCAGGGTGCGGCGCTCGTAATCCCTGTTGGCGTCGTAGAGGTCGAGGACCGCGCCGCTGGCGAAGTCGGCGGCATGGCCGATCGTCTCCTCGATCCGCCCACCCTCCTCCGGCTCCGCGAGAACGCTCACCATCCGCGCCGGAGCTGCAAGCCGCGCCGGCACCGACAGCGTCAGCCGCCCGCCGCTTTCGGCCGCGACAATGCCGTGGAGCGCCATCAGCGGCTCCAGCAGGCTGCGCGCCGAGGCCGGCCCGTCCTGCACGATGCCGTCGAGATCGCCAGAGAGGGCGGTGAGATCCGCATCCGTGACGCCATGATCGGAAAGGATCGCCGCCACGATGTCCCGGAGCGTGCCGCCCCCCAGCCGCCCGTTCAGCCAGTGCCCGGTCGCCCAGTTGGCGGCATCGGCAAAGAGCCTCCGGTTCAGCGGAAAGGCCGGCAGGGGCCGCGCATCCCAGGTCCAGACGAAGATGTGGGCGGGATCGACCGGCCCGCCCGCCTCAGCCCAGTGGGAGAGCATCGCATCCAGGTAGCGCCGCTGCATGGCATCGCTGCGCCGCCCGCGCGAGAAGTATGGCCGTGCCGATTCGGCCGATTTCGGATCGACGAAGACGTTCGGCTGGTTGGCGCCGTGGTCGATGGCGGGGCAGCCGAGTTCGGTGAACCAGACCGGCTTCATGCCGGGCAGCCAGGCGGTCGG
This sequence comes from Rhizobium sp. SG2393, assembly GCF_042610495.1. Classification (NCBI taxonomy): domain Bacteria; kingdom Pseudomonadati; phylum Pseudomonadota; class Alphaproteobacteria; order Hyphomicrobiales; family Rhizobiaceae; genus Rhizobium; species Rhizobium sp. SG2393. The sequence goes on along the minus strand of NZ_JBHGAP010000001.1, from coordinate 10,009 downwards.
CACCGCGCTTTCGCCGGAAGCCGTCCGGTCGTAGTGCCGGTTTGCCCACCAGTTTGCGATGTCCTTGACCCGGTAGACCCAGGGCTTGCCCGCCAGCCCGTCCGTGATCGGTGTGCGGATGCGCGCCGTCCGGTCCGCATCGCTGGCATAATACCAGTCGTATCCCTCGCCGCCGGCGACCATCGCCCGCATGGCCGCATCGTCCTCGGCATGGGCAAAACCGTCCGGGTTGCCGTTGCCGATATCCCTGTCCCGCCAGTCGGCGAGCGGCAGATAGGCATCGATCCCGACCGCATCGATCGCGGGCACGGCCCAGAGCGGGTCGAGATGATAGCGGAAGGCCCCGCCGCCGAGGTCGAGGCCGGCATATTCGCTCCAGTCCGCCGCATAGGTCAGCTTCGTCGCCGGCCCCAGCGCCGCCCGCACGTCACTGGCCAGCGCCGCCAGCCCCTCCACGAAGGGAAAGGCGCCGGCCTGATCGCGCACCCGTGTCAGCCCGCGCATTTCCGAGGCGATGATGAACCCGTCCACCCCGCCCGAGAGTGCGGCGAGCTTGGCATGGTGCAGCACGAAGCGGCGATAGCCCTCGTCGCCGGCAGGCGCCACCGGCAGACCGCCTGAAACACCGAAATCGGCAAAGACGGTGCTGCCGAGAAAGGCGGCAACGGCCGTTCGTCCGGCTGCCGTCCCGTCCACCGTGCCCGGGCGGCCGGGTGCCGGATGGCATGTCAGCCGCCCGCGCCAGGGATAGGCCGCCTGTTCGGATGCGCCATAGGGGTCGGGCAGGCCGTTGCCGGGTGGCACGTCCATCATCAGGAAGGGATAGAGATAGACCTTCAGCCCGCGTGCCCGAAGGTCCGCGATCGCCGCCATCACGCCGGCATCCGAGGGCGTGCCCCCATAGGCCGGCGCACCCGCCGTGCCACTCACCAGATGCGCGCCCGCCCGGTCGATCCCCGCCACCTGCCATTCCCGGCTTTCGTCGCGGCGTTCGCGCACCTCCACGCTCGGCCGGATGCGGCAGGCACCGGCGCGCAGGTCCGTCCCGAACCACGCCACCACAAGCGCCACGCGCTCCAGGTTCGGGCACAGCGCCTGCAGTTCGTCGATCGAGGCCTCCCAGTCGCTGCCGGCATGGAAGATGTTGCGGTTGATCAGCCGGCCGGCCCCGTCGCCCGTCGTCTCGCGCACCACGGCGGGGTCGTAGCCGTGCTCGCTCGCGCCCGGAATGATCGTGACGGCGCGGATGTCGCGCTCGAGCCTGCCCACCGGCCGCAACACTTCCGCATGGATCACCGGAATGCGGTTGCCGAAACGGTCGAGCGGAAAGCGCTCGAAGACGAGATAGGCAAGCCCGCGATAGGCCGGCAGCGCCGCCGTGCCCTGTTTCGCCGCGATCAGCGGATCGACCGACTGGTCCTCGCCTCCGCGATGCAGCCGCATCTCGATCTCCGTCAGGTCGAGTTCCCGCCCGTCCGCCCAGACGCGACGAATGCCGGCGATCGGCCCCTCGCAGAGCCCCAGCGCGAAATTGGCATAATAGGTGAAGGTCTCCACCCGCGTGCCGCCGCCGCCCTTGCCGCCGGCCCGCTCCACGGTCACCTCTTCCTCGAAGCGTGTCGCCCAGATCAGCGTGCCCGCGACCCGCGCCGTGCCATAGACCCGTGCGACCGGCGCGCCCTCCTCGGCGCCCGGAATGCGCGCCGCCGACAGCCGACCGCGTTCCACCGTGCCACCACCCTGACCAAACAGGCTGCGGTCGATGGCACTGCCCGCCAGCGCGCCCGCGGCCCGCCCGAGGATGGCACCGGCCGGCCCGAAAACAGAACCGAGTGCGGCGCCTGCCGCCTGCAGGATGATCGTTGCCATGCCGGCATCCTTCCCGTGATATCGTGATCTAGGCCCTCAGGCGGACCGGTCCTCTACCGGCGGAAACCGGAAGACGCCGGCAATCCGCCGCCGCCAGGCGCGCACCAGCGGTGATTCCACCACCGCCGCCTGCTCGTAGGCATGGATGAAGCCGTCCGGCGCCGACAGGATACCCGCATGCTTGGCGATGGCGCCGGCCTTCCAGCGCAGCACGATCACGTCGCCTTCCCGCGCCTCGGCCAGCGGCAGCGGCGCGCCGAAATGCCGGAAGGCCGCCATCAGCAAGCGTTCCTCGCCGCCTCGCTCGGCCCAGTCGGCGCTGTAGGGCGCCGGTTCCTCCGGCTCCTGTCCATAGAGCTCCCGCCAGATGCCGCGCACCAGACCCAGACAATCGCAGCCCACGCCCTTGCGGCTCGCCTGGTGGCGATAGGGCGTGCCGATCCAGCCGCGCGCGGTCGCGACGATCCGCTGTCCCTGATCCTCAGTCGTCATAGAGCGGGCTCCCGTCATGCACGCTGTCGCGGTCCGCATAGCCGAAGGCGAAGTCGCCGCCGGGCATGTGCGGAAAGCCGCGAAAGTTCAGCGCATTGGAAAATCGGTCCCGGCAGGTCTGGAACCGCTTGTTGCAGCCGACCGTCGCCGCAAACGCCGTCCCGACGGAAAGCGGCACCGGCGGCGGCAGCCACAGCGTCAGCACATCCGCGCCGCCGGTGCGTGCGTGATCGGCGATGTCGAGCCCAACGCCTTCAAGACCACCGTCACCCGGTGTCAGCACACCCAGCGAAAACGCTCCCGCCGCAGCGCCGGAGAGTCCCGACACCGTCAGCCGCCGGCCGTCTTCCACGGCAAGAACGGTCCCCGTGAGACGGCGTCCGGCCGCCGCCAGATCGACACGGCAGCGCCCGTCGCCCAGCACCGCATCGCAGCGCCGCCCGTAGATGCGTCCCTTGACGGCATCCAGCCGGTGCGTCAGCCGCCTCAGTTCGGCACGGAACGCCCCGCCGGACAGCGCGACCTCGCCGATCTCCTCGCGCCGCAGCAGCAGGTGATGGTCGGGCGCGGCCCAATCGACCAGGAAGGTCTCGACCCCCGCGCCGTCATAGCGCCCCGCCACCACGTCCTCCTGCGTGATGGCAAGGCTCGAAAAGCCCCCGGCCACCGCATTGGCCTCCACCGCAAGCCCCGCCGCCGCCTCGCTTTCGCTTCCCCGGAAGCCGCTCGCCGCCAGAAAGGTCGTGCCGGCAAAGACGAGGTCGCGGTCATGCTCGGTAAAGCCCAGCACCGTCCCGTCGCGCCGCGTCACCCGCCAGGCCAGCGCCAGCGTCGTCGCGTCACCCTCGAGGCGTGCCGCCAATCCCGTGGGAATCGTCCTCATGGGCGGATCTCCACCAGCGGCACGCTCGGAATGCTGCCCGCCTTGAAGCGCGACAGATCGACCTCGATCCGGTCGGTGTCGAAACGCACCGGTACGTCGAAGGCAAAGCCGGCCGTCACCACTGCGCCCACGGCCGGCACATGGCCGGGCTGAAACGTCACCATGCCGGTGATCGTGTTCACGGCAAAGCTCGTGGCCGCCTTCACGGTGCCGTTGACCGCCACCACCACGCTGCCTGCCACGGGCTTTGTGATTTCGCGGCGTGTCGCCCCGCTGGCATCGGCATAGGTCTTGACCAGCTGGAAGGCGCAGCGTGTCCCGTCCCCCGTGCCGATCACCTGGTCGCCCGGAGCCGGCGTCGCACCCGGCGCGCAGGACTGGAAATCGACGGGATCGCGAAACCGGAACCCGTAGAGCTGCCCGGCGCGGGCCTCGAAAAAGGCGACGACCGCATAGAGATCGTCGATGCTCCGCAGGCCCGACCCCGCATCGTAGCGCCGTCGCGCGTCCTGCCAGCGCCGGTTGCGCGTTTCCCGCCCATTCGAGAGATCGACGATGTCGGTCCGCCGCACCGGCCCGCCGCTGGCGCCAAGCGCCAGCCGCAGCGGAAACCGCACCTCGTGAAACCCGTCAGCCATTGCCCGATCATCCTTTTCGTCCACGCGCAATCCGTCGGCGGAGAACCATCCGGCTCGCCGTTCTCAATCACCCAACCTGTCCGTCGATCCGCCGCCATCGGACAATCAGCGAGGCTCACCCTCAGCCGGCGCGCAAGCGCCGCCTTGCAACCATCCCCCGGCCAGAGACGAACACGCAGCCCTCCCTTCCAGGTCTCTTCTCCCCCGCGGGGAGAAGATGCCGGCAGGCAGATGAGGGGGTGCGAAGCCCGTCAGCCCATGCCTTCCGCCAGAGCGCCCACGTCGGCACGGTCCGCAGCCGGCCTGCCCCCTCCGGCTCCCCCCCCCCGGCAGCCCTCAAAGCCCCCGACGGCCCCGCGCCACGGTGCGTGCCAGCATGGCGGCGATCTGGCCTTCCGACTTGCGGAAGCTCGCCGCATCCTGCGCCGTCACGTTGAACACCACCTGCACCGGCTGTCCGCCGCCATCGGTCGCAACGCCCAGCGCGCCATCGCTGCCGCGCTTCAGCGGCAGGATCGCCTCCGCCCCCGCCTCGCCCATCAGCCCCATGCCGCCACCCATCGGGAAATAGGCGGGTGCCGCCACGACACCGCCCTCGGCGAAGGGCGTCACGGTGGCAAGGCCGGCCCCGCTTTTGGCCCCGCCCGCCAAGGTTCCGGCAAGACCGGAGATCGCAGTGCCGAGCGCCGACTCCAGCGGCTTCAGCCCGGCCGACAGCGCCACGTCGGACATTCTGAGCGCGATGCTCTTCAGCACGGTCTCCAGCCCCTCTCCGCCGCGGGTGGCCGAGGCAAGGGCGCCGGTGATCGCCGCCCCGAAGGCGCGCGAGCGATCCTCGAGATCCGACAGCACCCGCTCCAGCGCCTCCGCATCCTCGCGGTGCGCTGCGAAATCCATCGGTTCCGTCGCCATGGTCTTTCCTTTCATCATCGTTGCGCTGGAGCATGCCTCCTGAAAGTGTGTCGCGGCTTCAGGCAAAAGACATGCTGTCGAACTGACGTTGGTCCGTCAGCCGGTCTCGTCGGGAAACGCCGCCATCATCGCCGAGAGCGCGCCGCGCGGCAGCGCCTCACCGTGCGGCCGACAGGCGCCCATCGATGCCGCCAGTTCGCGCGGCGTCATTGCCCAGAAATCGCGGGGAGAAAGCCGCGACAGGCAGAAGCCGTGATGCAGCGCGAGCCCCCAGGGAAAGGCCCGCCGCGCACCCTCGCTCCCGCCCGGCGCGGCCCTCAAGGGTCCGCGGCAGCGCCTCCGCCTTCGCATGGCCCGTGGTCGGTTCCCGCCGTCGATGCATCTGCGCCTTCGCCTGGCTTGGAGCCCGTTCCCGCTGTCGCTCCGGACGCCGCCGCACCCTGCCCGGGGAGCGACTGTCCCTCGCCGCCGTCGATGCCGAAGGTCACCGCCAGCAGTTCGGCCACCAGCCGCGCCGCGCCTGCCAGTCCGCCATGGACCGTCATGGCCGCCACCTCGTCATCGTCCATCAGGTTGCCGCCGCCCCTCAGGCCTGCCGCGAGGATGCGGATGATGTCGCCAGCCGACAGCCGCCCGCCGGCAAACCGCGCGGCGAGCGCCATGAGGTTGTCGGCCCCGAAGGCCGTTTCCAGCTCCGCCAGGCTCCCGAGCGTCAGGCAGAGGATGCGTCGTTCGCCATCGATGATCGCCTCCACCTCGCCGCGATGCCGGTTGGCACGGCCGGGGCGGACGCTCCTGCCCGAAACCTGTTGCGTTCCCGTCATCAGAGCACCGTGAAGGTCAGGGCGCCGGCCGATTCCAGCGCCATCTCGAACTGCACCTCGCCGTCATGCCGGCCGGAATAGTCGAGCGCGGTCACCTGAAACGGCCCTTCCAGCGTCCCGAAGGCGGGGATGACGAGTTGCAGCGTCAGGAGCGTCCCGGCAAAGAGCGCACTGCGCAGCGTTGCATCCGAGGACTGGTCCTTGAAGATGCCGGCGCCCGAAATCGAGGCGCGCTGCACGCCCGCCCCGCCCAGAAGCTCCCGCCACCGCCCGCTCGATTCCGCGTCCGTCACATCCACAGCCTGCGCATTGAACGACACTTTCCGCGCCCTCAGCCCCGCCACGGTCACATAGCCACTGCCGCCATTGACCTTGACGAGCATGTCCCTGCCCTTCTGCGCCACCATCACCCGCTCCTTCCGCCAAAACGAAAAGGCGCCCCCCAAAGAGGACGCCTTTTCAGGAAATCAAAAAATGTCTGCCACAGGGCTATCGCAGCGCCGCGTATGTGACGGCATCCACTCTATCCCGCCTTCTTCTGCGCCTCCATGTAGCGCCGAAGCACCGCGTTGATGCGCGTCTGGTAGCCCTTGCCGTTGCCACGGAACCAATCCAGTACGTCGCTGTCGAGCTTCATGGTCATGGCGACCTTGGCGGGTTTTGCGACCTCGGCCGCCGCCCAGTCGTCGTCGCTCATTGTCAGCGCGTCCGCGTCCGATACCGCCCCGGACTCGATCTCCTCTGCGCTCATCGCGTCGAGCCGTGCGAAATCTGTCCGTCCCACCGCCGGCACCTGAGAGCCGTCGGCGGCCCGCACATAGGCCTTTCCGTCGATGAGGACCGCCCGTCCCCTTTTAGGCTTGCCGCTCATAGCGCTTCTGCTCCCTGTCATTCGCCTTTCGTGCCGAGATGATCCAGGTCACCGGATCGCGCGGCGTGAAGGTGATGTGAAAGACGCGGCCGTCGAGCCTGGCGAGCATGTTATAGCGTTCCTCGCCATAGTCCCTGCTCCCGTCTCGAACGATCTTCCGGCCGGGGTCGGCAAACGCCGCCAGCACATCGATGAAATCGACCCCGTGCTTTGCGAGGTTGCTGGCGTGCTTGCCGTCATCCCAATCGAATTCCGCGGAGGTATGATGCGTCCGCATGTCGATGGCGTCAATATTTTCGTCAATACTTTTTGCCATGATGGAACCCGAACCAGTCGCTAACCTGACTGTCACCGGGCGGACTAGACCACTTATAAGGGCTTCCTACAACCTGGAGTGCGTCATGCTGTCACTCCGTCACCGCCCGAAACACCATGTCCGCCACATGTCCCTTCAGCGCGGCATCGCGCCGGCACACCGTCCGGCGATGAAACATCGACACCAGCACGGCGCCCGAAAGCACCAGCCCTGCATTGTCGAGCAGGCGGCGCACATAGCTGGCGATCGCCTGCACCGTCTTCATGCCGCCTTCGGCGCTTAGCGCCTGCAGCGTCACCAGATGTTCCTCGCCGGCCTCCGTCCCGGTCGAAACATCGCGGCTGTCGATCTCGACGATGACGATGGCCGGGCCGTCGCGCCGGTCGATGCGCCGTTCGCGGATGCCGCCGGGGCCGATCTTTGCCGAGAGCGCCGCATCGCCCGCAAGCCGCGCGACGATCGCCGCCTGAAGTGCGGAGGCCGCGCTCATCGTCCCTCCTCCGTGCAGCGGCAGACAAGGTAGCGCCGCGTCTCGTCGGGGTCGCGGAAGGAGTGGATCGCCAGCGCCCGCCCGGCGAGCAGAAGCCGCATGCCGGCGACGATGTCGGTGCGGTGGCGCAGCCAGACGGCATGGGTCACCTCGAAGCGCGCCTCGCCCGCCGCCTCGAGCACCGGCATGGCCAGCGGCTCGATCAGCGCCCAGAGGTCGGCGACGGCGGCAAAGGCAATCGATGCGCCGCCCGGGGTCGAGGGGAAGCCGCATGGGGCAGAGCCTCCGGATGCGATAGGGGGCGACGAGCCGGTCATAGCCCGGCGGCACGATGGCCGGCTGGTCGCCGGCATCGATCCCGCCGCGCAGCTCGTACATCGCGGCCACATGAGTCAGCATGGCGCGCCGCAGCCCATCCGGCACCTCAGCACCCGTCTCGCCGAAACCGGCGGTGAAGTCGATCTCGATCCCGCTCATCTCCCTCAGCGGTGCCGGGCGCGAGGGCAGGAAAATCCGCGGCGGCAGCGCGCGCCCCGCCAGCACGAAGCCCGAAAGGTTGACGGCCACCGGCAGGCCCGCCGCATCATGAAGCGTCACCGCCTCGATGCTCGTCACGGGAAACCGCCCGATCTCCAGCGTCTTCTTCGCCGGCCAGTCGTCGAGATAGAGCCGGAAGGGCCGCGTGAGCGTCACGACACCCGTCTCCCGCTCCAGATGGTCACGCGCGGTGCGGATCAGCGAGAGGATCAGTTGATCCTCCGCGCCGTCCTCCACCCGCAAAAAGGCCTTCGCCTCGGCAAGCGAGATCGCCTCGCCGCCCGCAGGCGCCAGTTCGGTAATGGTCATGGTGGTCTCCGGGAAAGAGAGCGTTCAAAACACAGCGGCCCGGCCTTCCGGCTTGGGCGCCCTTGCGATACCCTTGCGACACCCGTGGAGAGCCGCATGAACAGAATGGATGCCTTGATCGCCCAACGCCGCCGAAGCCGGCATGCCATGGCCTCCACGGCTGCGGCCGCGTTCGTTGCAGCCGCCCGCGACCATGGTATCGCCGTCACCCTCGTCGGCTCGCTGGCGCGAGGCGATTTCGGCAGTCATTCGGATGTCGATGTCCTTGTTGACGGGCCTCAGGACCGTCAGGCCCGCTGCTTGCTGGAGCGTCTCGCAGCCGGTTGTTTCCGGCAGCCAGGCCTCGATTACGATCTGATCTTCGCCGAGGATCTGACAGCCGATCGGGTCCAGGAGTTCCTGCATGACGCCGTTTAGGTTGCCAGCCTTTGCAAAGCTTTCGCCACGGCTCGCCCGCACGGCCCGCGAATTCGCGCAGATGGAAGACTACTATGCCCGCCATGCCGGGGAGGTCGCGGCCGGCGACTGGGGCGCAGTCTCGGCCGTTTCTTCCGGTATCCACAACATTTACAACGGCATAGAGGATGCCCTGCTCAACATCGCGAAGGACGTGGACGACTATGTGCCGACGGGTGGTTCCGCCCACCAGGATATTCTCGACCAGATGGCGGCGGAGATCGCCGGCATCCGTCCTGCGCTTCTCGACGCTGCGCTCTACGATGCGCTTTTCGAGCTGAAAGGCTTTCGCCACCTCGTCCGCCACAAATACGGGATCGACCTGAAGCCGGAACGGGTGATCGAAAATCTCACCCGCCTGCGCATGGTCTTTCCCGCCTTCCTGGAGGCCATCGCCCGGTTGGAAGCTTTGCTCAGCTCGGACGAAAGCGAGAGCATCATCCGACCGGAGTGAAGCGAGGATCGACACGATCATGCTTCCAACAAGGGAGCCTGGAGCGCCGATCTGAGTGAACAGGATCGGCGCTCCAGGGGCGGCGTTACACGCCCCTATTCGCTACTCGCCATTCGCCAGTCGCGACTCACGCACTCAACTCCCGAACTTCACCAGCTTGATCGCCTCGAAGTTCTGGATGCCGCCGCCGACGCGTTTGGTGGTGTAGAAGAGCACGTAGGGCTTGGCGGAATAGGGGTCGCGCAGAACGCGCACTCCGGTGCGGTCCACCACGAGATAGCCGGAGCGGAAGTCGCCGATGGCGATCGAGAGGCTGCCGGCGGCGATGTCGGGCATCTCCTCCGCCTCGGCGAGCGGATAACCCATCAGCGAAGCGGGCTGGCCGGGACCGGCCGGTGCGCGCCAGAGATAGTTGCCGTCGGCGTCCTTGAACTTGCGGATCTCCCCTTGCGTCTTGCGGTTCATCACGAAGGTGGCGTTCTGGCGGTAGCCGGCCTTCAGCGCATAGACCGCGTCCATCAGCGTGTCGGAAGGGTTGGCCGCCTTGAAGCCGGCCGAGACGCCGGTTGCAATCGCGCCCACATTGCCCCAGCTCCAGCTGGCATCGGCCACGACCGGATAGGACAGAAATCCCAGCATTATCCTTCACACACCCACGAGAGAATCAGGTAAGATGCGTCCCCTGGGTTGAGTGAGGAGGTTGGCATGAAGCGTTTTCTGGTTATTATTCAACTGGAGGCCAACTTGCCATTAGCCCGGATAACCAAGGACATGCCAGACATTGTGAAAATGCTGACGAGGCACTCTCAAGAGCAGCCACTACCTGCGTTAAGATTGTGTTTCGGCGTGGAATATTGGCTCTGACGCAATTTTGGTGGTCAGAGTTCTATCCGGCACCAATGACGCGGGCCTGAAGGAGGTCGATTTTCCCTCGGCCGTACATCTGGCGTTTTACAAG